>CANMPL010000003.1 GCA_947499715.1 uncultured Paracoccaceae bacterium | reverse complement strand
CCCCGTGGTCCGTGTCGATCAGATAGTTGTCAGAATAGCTAAAGAATGCAGGCCCTTTGCGCGCCGCCGTCCATTGGTTGGCCGGGTCTGAATGAGAGGTGAACTTGGGCTGCACCTCACTCGCCGCGCCGAATGCCGCCTCGTCCAGAGTGTCGAGATACTCGCGAACCGCGCGGGGTGCACCTGTTGGATCAATGCGGGCCGTGTCCCACTCTTCCTTTGGCGTTGAGTTCTGCTTGTTGGCATCCGCCTCGATCAGGCTGGCATCGATGGCCATACGCTGGCCGCTGACGAGGCCTTCGGCGATGCACCGCGCCACCGTCGTCTCGAACAGATGACGGAGCAGTTCGCTGTCACGGAAACGGCCATGCCGGTTCTTCGAGAAGGTAGAGTGGTCAGGAACGCAGTCGTTCAGATCAAGGCGGCAGAACCAGCGATAGGCGAGGTTCAGATGAACCTCTTCACAGAGCCGCCGTTCAGACCTGATCCCAAAGCAGTAGCCAACCAAAAGCATCCGGATCAGTAACTCGGGATCGACTGATGGACGCCCGGTGTGGCTGTAGAACTCCGCCAAATACTGGCGGATGTCTTTCAGATCGACAAACCGATCTATCGAGCGCAGCAGGTGATCTTGCGGAACTTGGTCTTCCAGCGAGAACTCATAAAACAGTGCCGCCTGTGCTTCCTGCCTTGGACCCATCATCGCCAAATCCCCCAATCAATAGGGCGATTGAATCAGTGAAGAGGAACCCGAGCAAGGAAGAGTTTTTCAACAAAATAGGCCCCTCAGAGCAAAAAATCGCGTTAATCCGGCTTACAAAACACGCTGTGTGTTCTTGCTAATCTCTGGACAAACCGGCCCGAAACCGGCCAAATGAATCCTGAAGCTTGGCCGCAGGGCAGAGCTTCCGATCATACGGTCTTACATTTGGGGGTCCGATGGCCTTGATACACAAGGTTTGGACTCACATGGCGCGATTTTTGCATGTTTTCGGCATGCGTGGTATGTGTATGCAATGTGCATATGCGGTTTTGCGTTAACGCGCTTTCATGTTCCGCCGCGCGTGGTCTTTAGGCGACGTCAAACAAATCCAGATCGCGCAGCCCGATACGGGGGTACAGCATTGATCCAAAGTCCTGCAGGCTTTCAACATGCGGGAACATTGACAGGAACAGCGACAGCATCTCACCTTTCAGGCCCAGCGTATGGGCCGCGCCGGGGTGCAGGCTTTCGATTTCGATCCCGTTGACGTTGACCCGGCAATGCTGGGCAAAACCCATTTGATAACAATGCACTGGCGCAATGGGCGTCAGCTCGATGATCTGGCTTTGGTCGATAAAGTCGCGCACCGGGACAAAAGCCGCATCCGATCCGGTCAATGTCCGCACACCGGGCGCACGGTGGATCATCCGGGCGGCTGGGCCAAGCACCAGATCAGGAGACGGGCGCCCCAACCCAAGTGCATCGGCTGTTACGCGGGTCATGGTGCCCATTTCCGGGCGGGCATTCTGGGCGCCGGGCACGATGGTCATCGACCCCCGCCACAGCAGTGTCTGGGTGCCGTGACTTTCGGTTAAGACCTTGTCACCAGGCAATAAATCCTCAACCGCGCAGGGGCCAAAACTGGTCTGCACAATGGCGCCACGGCCAATCGCGGCAAAGGCGTCTTCGAACGCGGGCAGCGCCGGGGCCAGCCGCGTGACGTCAACGATTTCTTGGGAAGGTGTCAGATGGGCGACCTCATACTTGCGCATAAGAGGCTTCGAGCGCTGAGGGCGCCCATCTTGACGAGCAAACCGGCCTGAGGATACCGGGGACTGATTACGTGCCGCGAGGCCTGCGGCATAAGGAGGGGTCGTCTTCATGTGTCTTACCTTACGGTTCGTCACAAATGCCGGCCCCCACCGACAACATCTGAGGAGCGTTGCTGTTGGATAGAATGTGGCGAATTGGGTCGGGTTGTGTCAAAAAGTTTTGCCAATCGCGCGAAATTGGCGATCAATCCATCGTTCTGGCCGGTTATTGTCGCCAATCCGTATCCGATCCCGCCACATTCTGCGATTTGGGCGGGTCCTGTGGCGGTCGAATCAAAACCGGTGACGATTCATTAAGCTAAAGATCCTAAGCAGTCGGGATCATGACTGCGCGTAGATCCCCCCTTACTCAGCACCGTTCATTCAACGTGTTGCTGCTCTGTGTCGCAAGCGCGGCCTTTGGGCTTGGGGTGTGGTTCGATCTGGCTGTGCGTTTCGCACAAGCGGTCAACGGGACAACGCCGTTGGTCCCCAATATTGTGCTCAGCTTTATTGCAGTGCTGGCTGTTGCCTTTCCGATTTTTGCCATTCACCGCACCGCGCATATCCGCAGGCTTAACCGGCAGCGTCAGGTGATCGAAGCGCAGGGCCATTATGCTGCCCGCCATGATCCGTTGACGGGATTGTGCAACCGATTGTTTATGCACGAAGTGTTGGAAAACAACAAAAAATCCGCCAATTCGCGCGCGGGGTTGGTGTTGTTTCTCATTGATATCGACCACTTCAAACCGGTCAACGATTTGCGTGGGCGGGATGTGGGCGATCAGGTCTTGATCGAAATTGCCAAACGCGTGCGGCAGGTTAGCCCGCCGGGGGCGACGCTTGGGCGGACGGGCGGGGATAAATTCTCGGTTCTGCTGCGCACACCGTCTGATCATGGCGCGGTTGAACAACTGGCATCAGATCTCACCGCGGCTATGACGGACCCTATCACGGTGGGGAATTTCACGATTTCTGTCACGGTAAGCATTGGCATTGCCTACTGGTCACCCGACGTGTCGATTTCCGATCTGCTGCTGCGGGCAGACCAGGCGCTGCGCGCTGCAAAGGCAGGCGGACGCGCGCAATATCGGTTTTTTGATGCGGAAATTGGCCTGATGTTGCGCGAAGACGCCTTGCTTCAGGCCGATCTGATCGAGGCTGTGATGGGGGACGGGCTCTATTGTGTCTATCAGCCCTATTACGACGTGGCCGACAACCGGCTGGTCGGGGCAGAGGTTTTGGCGCGCTGGGAACATCCGGCCTTGGGGCATATCCCGCCAGAACGGTTCATCAAACTGGCCGATAAGCTGGGCCTTATTGACCGCCTGTCAGATCAACTGCTCGAAAAGGCCTGCGCCGTTGCCAGCCATTGGCCGGAAGACATGATGCTCAGTTTCAATGTCACCCCATCGCAGTTTTCAGATCCGCATCTGGTGACCCGCATTCTGCGTGTGCTGGAACAGCACAACCGTCCCTGCAACATGTTTGAAGTCGAACTGACCGAAGATTCGCTACTGGCCGACGAACCCCGCGCGCGCAGACTTATGAACGAGTTGATTGAGGCCGGCGTGCATATCGCGCTGGACGATTTTGGCACAGGCACGTCGAGTCTGTCGCTTTTGACAGCCTATCCGTTCCGGCGGCTTAAGATCGACCGCAGCTTTGTGAAGGATCTGCACGAGAACCCGGTGAATGCCGCGATTACAAAAGGCGTTGCAGATCTGGCCCATGCGCTGAACATGAATGTCACCGCAGAAGGCATCGAAAAGCCTCAGGAAATGGACTATTTGCAAGCCTTTCAACCGATTTTGGCACAGGGCTATCTCTTGGGCCGACCACTCACCGCCGACGGTATTGCCGCGCATATCGCGACACATCAGGCCACGATGCCGGACTACCTGCGAACGGCTTAGGCAGAGGCTGCGAGGAAGACACCCTCTGGCATTGGTGGCAGCGTGATCTTGGCGGTGCTTTCGCTGGCTTCCAGACGCTGCGCGATCATCGCTTGACGGCGTGCGCCACGCTCCCAAGGCATCTTGGTGTCGCAGGACTGTGCTTCTTGGCGGGTGGATTTGATCCAACGTGGTGACTTTTTCATGGTAACTCTCCGAATTTTTTGGCCTGCCGATGCAGATCGTTTGTTGCGAATTCGGGAACAGTCTGTCCCTTGCTTTGGGCGGGAGTTTGGCAATCGCAAAAATTTTCGGAAAATTTTGAGCGACCCAAGGGCGGCAATTTTGGCAAGGCGGCCCGCATCGTCGGCGCCCTTATTCCTAACGGGTTTGTTGCTTGATTGACGTGATATCAGCAAATTAGCGCGGAATTGTTTCGCAATTTGTGGCAATCGCGGGGCGCGCCTTTGCCCCAATCACGCCCAAGTCAAAGCCGGATCGTTGCAATCAGGCGGCCGTAGTCGGCCTCTTTCGCGTGAACGGATCTGCGGTAGCTGAAGAACCGGTCCGGATCGGCATAGGTGCAGTGTCGCGTCCATGTCGCAAGACCAACGCCCGCCTGTCGCAAACAGTGAAGTCCAAAGCCGGGCAGATCAAATTGCAGCCGGTCGCCTGTGCCGTTTGCGAAAAACTGTGCTGCAGCGGGATCGACGGCCATGAACTGATCCAGAAATTCCGGTCCAACCTCATAATTGCGCTGGCTGATGCTGGGGCCGATGACGGCATGAATGTTCTGGCGGGACGCACCCAAGGTTTCCATCGCGGCGATTATGTTTTCAAGCACTCCGTCAAGCGCACCTTGCCATCCGGCATGGGCCGCGCCGATTACCCCTTGGGTCTGATCGGCAAATAGCACCGGCTGGCAATCCGCCGTCAAGATCGACAAGGCGACACCGGGAACATCGGTGACCATGGCGTCCGCCTTTGGGCGGTCGGCGGTGGGGCCAGTCACCACATGGACCGCCGCCGAATGATATTGATGCACGCCAACCAGCGCATCTGGGGCGACATGCATCGCGTCGGCCACGCGGGCCCGGTTGATCGCGACGATATCGTGCTGATCGGCGCTGCCATATCCGCAATTGAGACCGGCAAAAACGCCCGAGGACGCGCCGCCCCTGCGTGTGAAAAACCCGTGCTGCGTGCCGTCTAGGGCCGCGTCGGTGATAATCTCCAACGTCATGGCATCAGTCCCGGAATTGGTGGGGCGTGCTTTGGCCACAGCCCCATGACCTTAAAGAGGTCGCCCATTTCACCCGGATGGGTCAAGCGGCGATGCGCGGCAATATGCTGATCCAGTGCCGCGCCTTGCAGGCGGTCGGCCAGGGCCTTTGCGCGGGTGGTGATCCCCAGACGTTCAAGGAACACGCCCTGCGGGGTCAAGCGAGAGTTGGTCGTGTTGCCGCAAGCCGCTGCAATCATTGCGAAATCCACGTGGGCGGTCAGATCGACCTCTCCTGGGGCATCAAGCACTGCAGCCGCACCATGCTGGCGCATGGCTTGAAATGTGTCGCCCTGGCTGGTCCAATCGCCATAGTCGATGATCAGCGCCGCACCGCCGTGGTCCGCGATGCGTTTGGCGATGGCGTTCACGGTTCCGGGCAGGGCGGGGCAGGTTTCGACGATATCGCCATCCCGCGTATCTGCCAGCCGCGCGGTCAAAAACGCGCGTGGCGAAGGGTCAGACCGACCCAACCGAAGCTGGCCATCTGCCTGTCCGACCATCGTCTCGGACCAGCCGTCGCCTTGCCGGGTGAACTGCCGAATGGGCAACGCGTCAAAGAATTCATTGGCCACCAACAAAAGCGGCGTGTCGGGCAGGGCGTCGACGGTTTCGCAGAAGGCGGCGTTGGGCACGGCGGCGGATTGCACCTTGCGCAGACGCGGTGAGGCTTCGATTAAATGGACCTGCAGGGCCGCGTGAAACCCCGGAACCCCGGCCGTTGCGCGCAGGATATCGGCCATCAAGGTGCCGCGACCCGGCCCAAGCTCTGCCAGTGTGACGGGGGCGGGGGCGCCTTGGTCCAGCCAGGCCTGCGCCAGCGCGAGGCCGATCATTTCGCCAAACATCTGGCTGATTTCGGGGGCGGTAATGAAATCGCCGCCCGCGCCAAACGGATCGCGGGTGGTATAATAGCCATGCGCGGGGTCAAACAGGCAGGCGGTCATATAGTCCGCCAGCGTCATCGGGCCGGTGGCCGCAATCTGCGCGGCCAGTTGCTGCGCAAGTTGGTTCATCGCTTGCGTAGGGCAAGCACGATCAGCGCCGCACCCACAATAATCATTGGCAACGAGAGGATTTGCCCCATCGTCAGGCCCCATTCTCCAAAGTCGAGCCGCCAGCCCAGGGGGTTGTCGGGTGATTGGAAAAACGCATCCGGCTGGCGCACGAATTCGACGGCAAAGCGCGACAGCCCGTAGCCCGCAAAGAAGATCCCTGTCAGCAGCCAGCCACGTTTCAGCGCGCCAAATCCAAAGGCGAGCGTCAGCAGGATTGCGCCCAGCAGCAGGCCCTCAAGGCCCGCCTCGTAGAGTTGGCTGGGGTGGCGGGCGCAGGCGCCGACGACTGCGGGGCAGTCCTGCGCCTCTGGTCCCGGAAAGATCACGGCCCAGGGCAAATCCGTCGGGCGGCCCCAAAGCTCTGCGTTGATGAAATTGGCCAACCGGACCAGCAGCACGGCCGGTGTCGCGGCCATGGCAATGGCGTCGGACAGTGCGGGCAGGGCGATGCTATGACGTTTGGAAAAGAGCCAGACCGCCACAACCACACCCAAAAAACCGCCGTGAAACGACAGGCCGCCAGTCCAAATCATCGGAATTTCGATAGGATTTTCAAGGTAGTAGCCGGGTCTGTAAAACAGCACATAGCCAAGCCGCCCGCCAGCGATCACGCCGATGGCGATGTAGGTCAGCAGATCCTCAAGCTTTGCAGGGGCCATAATAGCGGTGTCATTGAACCACAGTCGCGGACGCCGCAGGGCAAAGGCGATGATCTGCCAGCCAATCGCAATGCCGACGACATAGGCCAGGGCATACCAACGGATCGCCACAGGCCCGATCTGAAAGATCACCGGGTCAATTTCGGGGAAGGGGATGGCAGCAAACATGGCGCTATTCCTGTGGCGCTGGGCGGGCGAAGTCAACCGGTCGCAGTTGCGCTTTGGCCCACCGCGCCCCATATGGAGGTCATAGCAAAACCGGAGGGCGCGATGGAGCCGAGAAACAAGATCTTCGACGACCTGAGCCAATTGATGACCAACGCCATGGGCGTGGCCCAGGGGGCCAAAGACGAAGCCAACACGGCGATGAAGTCGATGATGGACCGCTGGCTGGCCGACCGCGACTTTGTCACCCGCGAGGAATTCGACGCGGTGCGTGCGATGGCCCAGAAAGCCCGCGAAGAAAACGCAGCCCTCGAGGCCCGGATCGCAGCCCTTGAGGCAAAGGGCTAGCCTCTAGAATTCTGACAAGTACGCCACGAGGATGTCGAGGGCGGCCTGTAGATCATCTTTGTGGATCATCTCGGTCACCGTGTGGATGTAGCGGGTGCCGACGACGATGCCGACGGCGCGGGCACCGGCGGCGGCTTGTTGGGCGGCGGCCCCGTCTTGACCGCCCGCGGCCAACATGGTGCGCTGGTAGGGGATCTTTTTGGCGTCGGCCAAGGCGGCGATATCGCGCACGAGATCCCGGTCGGCGATAAAGCTGCTGTCGCGGACGTGCAGGCCAAAACCTTTGCCCTGCGTCGTGGTGGCATCTTTTTCGGGGATGCCGGGCGTGTCGCAGGCCAGCGTGGTGTCGATGCCGATCCCAATATCAGGCTGAATTTTGAAGGCTGAGGTGCGCGCACCGCGCAACCCGACCTCTTCCTGCGTGGTAAAGACGACATGGACCTCTGCACCGCGGCTCTTTTTGCCAAGCGCACGGATCGCCTCGATCCCCAGCCAGCAGGCGATGCGGTTGTCCAGCGCTTTGCTGACGATCTTGTCGCCGATTTCAATGAACGGTTCTTCCATCACCACAAAATCGCCGACCTTGATATGGTCATGTGTCGCCTCGCCCATGCCGAGGTCAACGAAGAATTCACCGACCTGCGGGATCTTCTTGCGATCTTCGGGCGAGGAGATGTGGATCGGCTTGCCGCCGGGATTCATCACGCCCAGAAAGTCGCCATCATCGGTGCAGACCCGTACCCGGCGCGAAAACAGGTTGCGCGGGTCAAAGCCGCCGACCGGTTGCAGGTAGAGGTAGCCGCCTTTGTCGATGTGGCTGACAAGGAACCCGATTTCATCCATGTGACACAGCAGCATGACCTTGGGCGCGTCCTTGGTCTTGGCATCGCGCCTGCACAAAAGTGACCCCATCGCATCGGTTTCGACTGCATCAAACAGGCCGTCGATTTCGGATCTGATCAGGTCGCGCACACGATGTTCATTGCCCGGCACGCCGGGGGTCTCGCAAAGGGTCTTGAGCAGGGCAAGGTTCATCGGGGGCGTTCCTTTCTGGTGACGGGGTGCGGCTATCATGATCCACTTTGGCGCAGGTGCAAGCGGACAAATGTCGTAGGCGCAGTCACTTATCCCCAAGAAAGTGCTTTACAGGAGGGCCTATGGTAGCCCACCATATGTCGTAGGACGGAAGAACATATAACACCGTCCATTGAGCAGAGGCACAGCCATTGGGGCTGCCAATTCCCCAAGGGCCATAGACCAAGGGGCTGCAGGCATGGCACTTTCAGAGCATTATTTGGACGTCGATGAAGTTCATCCTATCGATATGGTTGAACATGTGGCCGAGCATCACGACTGGCAATTTGACCGGATTCACGATGATCAGATCGCGATGGCCGTCGAAGGCCAGTGGCGGACCTATTCGATTACACTGGCCTGGTCGGGCTATGACGAGACGCTGCGCCTGATCTGCACGTTTGAGATGGAACCCCCGTCAGAACGGGTGCCGGCGCTATATGAAGCGCTAAATGCGATCAACGATCAGTGTTGGGCGGGGGCATTCACCTGGTGGGGTGATCAACAGATGATGGTATATCGCTATGGTCTGGTTTTGGCGGGCGAACAAGCCGCAGGGCCAGAGCAGATTGATACCATGATTAATGCGGCCGTGATGAGTTGCGAACGCTATTATCCGGCGATCCAACTGGTGACCTGGGCAGAGCGGACACCGGCAGAGGCCCTGCAGGTGGCGATGACTGAGGCTTACGGCCGGGCCTGAGCAAGGTTTTGCGCCGCGCGGTTGCGCGTCGCGAGGGGGCAGCCCGCTGGCGCGGGCTGCCCCTTTGACGTTTGCATTGGATGGAACGGTAAGAGGGGGCCAGCCCCCGTCAGCAAGCTGACTCCCCCGGGATATTTTTGGCCAAAAGAAGTTGGTCAAAAAGGGCGTTGTTGTTGGGCGGGCTGGGTCCTAAACACGAGGGAAAGCGGGGGTGTGCGATGGATATGACGGAGGTAGCGGCACGCGGGCTTGTCTTGCTGGGATGCGGCAAGATGGGGTCGGCGATGCTTGCTGGTTGGTTGAAAGGCGGTCTGCCGCCGGGTGCGGTTTGGGTTCTGGATCCCTATCCCTCTGACTGGGTCAAGGCGCAGGGCGTCCACGTGAACGTGGAATTGCCGAAGAACCCGGCCATCGCTCTGGTGGCGGTCAAGCCGCAGATGATGGGCGACGCGCTGCCCAAGATGGCCGCGTTGGGCAATGGCGATACGCTGTTTGTCTCTGTTGCGGCAGGCACGCCGATCGCGGCATTTGAGGCGGCATTGGGCGCGCAGACGCCGATCATCAGGGCGATGCCGAATACGCCTGCCGCCGTGGGGCGTGGGATCACGGCGCTGATCGGAAATGATCAATCGACGGCCGAACACATGGCCTTGGCCGAGGGTTTGTTGCAGGCCGTCGGGCAGGTGGTGCGATTGCAGAATGAAGGGCAGATGGATGCGGTGACAGCGGTGTCGGGCTCTGGTCCTGCATATGTTTTTCACCTGATTGAGACGCTGGCGGCAGCTGGCGTGGACGAAGGTTTGCCGCCTGAATTGGCGATGGCGCTGGCCAAGGCCACGGTCGGTGGTGCGGGGCAGCTGGCCGAGGATGCGGAGGAGGACCCCGGGCAGCTGCGGGTCAATGTGACGTCCCCCAATGGGACGACGCAGGCCGCGCTTGAAGTATTGATGTCGGAAACTGATGGTTTTCCGGCTTTGCTGCGGCGGGCGGTGAAAGCGGCGGCTGACAGATCAAAGGAGTTGGGCCGTGGCTGAGATTGGCTTTGATGATTTCATGAAGGTGGATGTGCGGGTGGGGCGCATTCTGCGCGCGGAGCCCTATCCAGAGGCACGCAAACCAGCGATCAAGATGTGGATCGATTTCGGCGCAGAGCTGGGTGAGAAAAAGACCAGCGCGCAGGTGACCGCGCATTATGACTCCGAAAAATTGGTGGGCAAGCTGGTGCTGGCGGTGGTGAATTTCCCGCCGCGCCAGATTGGCAAATTCATGTCAGAGGTTCTGGTGCTTGGTATGCCGGACGAAGATGGCGAGGTTGTATTGGTTGGCCCGGACATCCCGGTTCCGGTCGGGGGGCGTTTGCATTGAAACGGGTCTTGCTGACACGGACGTTTCCGATTGCCACCGTTCAGGCTGCGGCCGCGCGCTATGCGGTGACCACACGCGAGGTTGACGCGCCATTGACGCCCAAAGAAGCGGCAGAGGCAATGCGCGAATACGACGCCATTCTGTGTTCCATCGGGGATCAATTTGATGCGGCGGCATTTGCCCAGGCGGACCGGCGCTGCCAGATGATCGCCAACTTTGGCGTCGGGTATAATCATATCGACACCAGCGCGGCCCGCGCCGCCGGGGTGCAGGTGTCCAACACACCAGACGTTGTCACCGACGCTACAGCCGACATTGCGATGACGCTGATCTTGATGACCTGTCGCCGTGCGGGCGAGGGCGAACGCTTGGTCCGTCGCGGCGACTGGGACGGTTGGACGCCAACGCAGATGTTGGGCGCGCATGTGACCGGCAAGCGCCTGGGGATCATTGGCATGGGCCGGATCGGACAGGCGGTGGCGCAACGGGCGCATTACGGATTTGGGATGCCTGTGATTTTCTACAACCGCTCTGAAAAATCGGTGGATGTGCCATCACGCCAAGTGCTGGACCTGCATAGTTTGATGAGCCAGTCCGATATCATCGTGATCACAGTGCCGGGCGGGAATACGCATCTGATCAACGCAGAGGCATTGGCACAGATGCAAGATGGCGCGGTTCTGGTGAACGTTGCGCGCGGCGATGTGATGGATGAGGTGGCCTTGATCGCGGAATTAGCTACAGGGCGGATCCGTGCGGGCCTTGATGTCTACGAAAAGGAACCGCAGGTGCCAGAGCCGCTGCGGGCGCTCGAGAATGTGGTGCTCTTGCCGCATCTGGGCACAGCGGCACTGGAAGTGCGCGAGGCGATGGGGCAGATGGCGCTGGATAACATCATCGCCTGGGAAAACGGGCAGCCGTTGCTGAACCCGGTCTAGTCGCCGACCGCTTCGCGCCAGTGACGGCGGCACAGGCTGACGTAGCGTTCGTTGCCGCCGATACTGACCTGATCGCCGTCGCGCAGCACGCGGCCCTGATCATCCTTGCGCACCACCATCGTGGCCTTCTTGCCGCAAAAGCAGATCGTGCGGACCTCGCGCATTTCATCGGCCAGTGCCAGCAGGGCGGCAGAGCCGGGAAACAGGTTGCCCTGAAAATCGACCCGCAGCCCAAAGCACATGATCGGCACGCCCAGATCATCGACCGCGCGGGCCAGTTGCCAGACCTGTTCGCGTTCCAGAAACTGGGCCTCGTCAATGAAGATGCAGGCGCAGGGCGCGGCTTCTAGGCGCGCTTTGATCTTGGCAAACAAATCCTCTCCGGCGGCAAAGGTATCGGCCTTTTGGTCGATCCCGATCCGGCTGGCGATCAGGCCTTCGCCCGCGCGATTATCGAACTTGGCGGTGATCAGATAGGTCTGCATCCCGCGTTCGATGTAATTGTGGCTCGCCTGTAAAAGCACAGTCGATTTGCCCGCGTTCATGGTGGAGTAATTGAAATAAAGCTTGGCCATACCGTCTGATACGCGTGCCGGGCACGCCTTTGCAAGCGCGCCCGGTTTAGACGTGAGTGGCAGCCAGACCCCCGTCGATTGGGGCAACACGGAGCATGGCCTCACGATGCGAACAAAGTAACATTGAACACCCCCGGCAGCGGGGAAACTAGGCAACGGTTCTGCCGTATCGTGTGATTAGAACATGACAATTCCCCGCAACCAATTTAATGGGAATACTGGAGAGAGTTTCCCCACGGGGTGGTGGGGGAAAATGGGGACACAACAAATGGCGACGCCAGACACATATCTGAAACGTCACACCGAGGCTTTGGTGAAGGACGTAGGCATAGCAGCCGCGTGTGAATTGACCGGTAAATCGAAGGCCACGTTGGGCCGATACTACTCAGACAAAGTGGAACACGCAGACCGGTTCATGCCGATCGACACGGTGGCCGCACTTGAGGCGGCTGCAAGCTATCCGCATGTCACATCGGCATTGGCCGATTTGCGTGGGATTACAATGTCTTTGGGCGAAAATGACGAAAAGTCCGAAGGCGGTGTGAACAACGAAGTTGTCGCCCTCAGCCAGCGGTTTGCCGCGTTGATGGCAGAGTATCACGAGAGCATTCAGGACGGGACTATTTCGATCAACGAAGCAAAGCGTCTGTTGAATGAAACCACCGGCCTGCAAAAGGTGTTGCTGCGGATGAAACTACACCTTGAAGGTGACGTCATTGGCTGACACCTCGGATCTGCCCAACATTGTCGCTGGGCAGCTTCATGATATTGACGTGGCGTCACTAGCGCCGAGCGATGATCCGGGCCATGCCCCACGGATCCTGCTGCTTTATGGGTCTTTACGCGACGTCAGCTATTCCCGCGCGGCGGCAGAAGAGGCGGCGCGCATCTTGCGCAGCTTGGGGTGCGAGACGCGGTTCTTTGATCCGCATGGTTTGCCCTTGCCCGATGACGGCGCGGATGCGTCCCACCCCAAGGTGGCAGAGCTGCGCGATCTGGCACTTTGGTCCGAAGGCATGGTGTGGTGCAGCCCCGAACGGCATGGCGCGATGACGGCCGTGATGAAGGCGCAGATCGACTGGATCCCCTTGTCTGCCATCGGCGGGATCCGCCCGACGCAAGGCAAGACGCTGGCCCTGATGCAGGTCTGCGGCGGGTCGCAATCGTTTAACACGGTCAACCAGATGCGCATTCTGGGGCGTTGGATGCGGATGCTGACAATCCCGAACCAATCCTCTGTCCCTGCGGCGTGGAACCGGTTCAAAGACGGGCGCATGATCGCAGGCTCGCATTACGACCGGATCGTGGACGTGATGGAAGAACTGGTGCGCTTTACCTACATGACCCGCGCGCGGGTGGCGGTGCTGACGGATCGTTACTCGGAACGGGTCGAGGATGCGGCCAAGGTGCATGAGCGCGTCAGCAAGATTTAGGCGGGGTGGTTCTGCGGGAATTGCTGCCGCTGAAGCTCTTCGTTCGAACGACTGCATCACGAACCATTGCACGTTGATTGACGCGAGCTTTTCCGTTGTTTCTTAGCTGGGTTCTTTGGGCTGCCGGTGTTTGCAGAGCGGTCTATTGGGCCGGTTTAGTAGGGTCCTGTCGAAAACGCGTGGGAATTCAATTACGCGAGGCTATCCAAACATTGAGTTTGGCAACAGCAGTGCGATTCCGGGGAATGCCAGGACCGCGGCAACCACAACGGCCATAGCGATCCAGAACGGCCAGATGCCTCTGAAAATCGTCCCAAGAGGGACCGTAGGCGCGATGCCTTTGACCACAAAGACGTTGATACCAACCGGCGGTGAGATAAGCGCCATTTCCAGCACGATGACCATCAAGACGCCGAACCAAATCATATCCACGCCCAAGCTCTCAAGGATCGGTTGCACCAACGGGACCGCCAAAACCAGGATCGCGAAGCCTTCGAGGAATGTGCCCAGGATGATGAATAGAACCAAGATTGCGATCACGACCTGAAAGCCGGTGAAGCCTTGGGCGTCGACCCATGCAGTCATCTTAACGGGTAGCCCTGTGAACCCGACAAAGGTCTTAAAAACAAAGGCCCCGAATAAGATCAGAAACACCGTGCCCGTGGACTTGAGTGTCGAATTCGTCACGTCCTTGATGTTGTTCCAAGTCAGCGCCCGGCGCAGGATCGTGACGCCAAGGGCCATAATCGCCCCCATGCCCGCAGCCTCAATGGCTGAAAACACACCGGCATAGATGCCCCCAATTGTGATGAAGATAATTCCGACGATCCAACCCGCGCGACCAAGCCTTTTGATCCGTGTCTCAAAGCTTTCGCGTTGCGCGGCAACGGGGGCTTTTTCGGGCTTGAGTGTGACAACAATCCAAATCGCGAGAATGAACATACAAGTCAACAACAGCCCTGGAAGAACCCCGGCCATAAAAAGCCGCCCGATGCTTTCTTCGGTCAAAATTGCGTAGACCACGAAGCCAGCAGATGGAGGGATCAAAATGCCAAGTGTGCCGCCTGCCGCGACCGCGCCAGTGGCTAAGCCGTCGTCATACTTGTAGCGTTGCATTTCAGGGAGGCTGACCCGCCCCATGGTCAATGCAGCAGCGAGGGATGAGCCTGACAATGCTGAAAAGCCGGCGCATCCGACGATTGTCGCCGAGGCCAATCCACCCTTCAAATGACCAAACCAGCTATGGGCTGCATCATAAAGATCCCTGCTCATACCCGAGACACCAGCAAGATTTCCCATCAGGATGAACAGGGGCAGAATAGTCAGCGGATAGTTTGAAGCCTCACCAAAGATCTCGCCTGCGACCACCGGAAGCGCGGCTGGTGGACGGATCAAGTAAATGCCAAGCGCCCCTGCAATCAGCATCGCCAGGCCAACTGGAACCCGAATAAACAGCAAGACAAAAAGTGCCGCGAACCCAGCAGCTGTGATGGTTTCACGATCCATTAATCTGCCACTTCGTTTGGATCTTCGTCCTGCCAATAGACAAGCCCAATCAGCAGGTGGGTCAGAATCAACAATGCGTAGAACCCCATCCCAAGTCCGAGAATGTAATAAAACGGCGTGTGTATGATTCCGACGCTCGATGTCATCGCGCCGCAAGGCATGCCGCAACTGCCTTTCACAAACAGCGCGTAAGATGCAAAGGACAGGACGCAAAACGACACTGTGCGCGCAAGCAAGTCGGTGAAGCGTGTCACCTTTCGGCCTGCTGACAATGAAATGATATTGACTGAGACATGCCCGTTCTGAACGGCCGCCCAAGCGATGGATGCCGCCACGATGACGGTCAGGATCATGGTGGAGACATCTTCGGTGCCAAAGATCGGGGTGCGCAGGACGTAGCGATAGAAAACCGACACGCCCGTCACGAGCGTAAGCGCTAAGAGCGCCAGACCGCCTGCAACGGCAAAGACCCCGGCAAGCATGCCAAGGCCTTTGTCCAGCATTCTAAGGCCCGCGGGGGTCTTGTCACCCAAATGACTACTCGCCCTTCATCAGTTTGACGACATCGGCACCGGTCAAACCTTGCCCCACGTCAGACGCAAGCCATGTCTCCATTGCAGGTTGAATAGCATCATCCCAGCGCGCGGATTCTTCGGCAGACAGATTGATAATCTCAACGCCGTTTTGGGCAGAAACTTCCAACGCACGCGCACTGACCGCATCATAAGTCTCTGCAGCTTGCATCGAAATCCATTTGCCCGAAGCTTCTTCAACCCAACCCTTTTCTTCGTCAGAAAGCGAATTGTAGACACCTTTGTTCATCAAAAGAACGAAAGCCGAGCCCGCGCCGGGGACACCGATCGTGATATAGTTCGCTGGTTCGTGAAGGCTAAAGGAAAGAGCCGCCGAAGGATCAATGGAAATCGCGTCGATGACACCATTGGTCAGGTTTTGGTTGATGACACTCACGGGTTGCGACACGGCGGATGCGCCAAGAGCCTCTGCAAAGGGGATATCCTGCCCGCTCGTCACACGGATGATTTTCCCTTGCACATCTTCGAGCGTCCTAATCGGAAAGTCCTTAGAAAACAGAACCTGCGGACTGTTGGCCCAAAGGGCGAGAACTTTCGCGTCGAACTCTTGTTCCACGACGTCAAAGGCCCGCCATAATGCTTCAGTGCATTCGACTGCCGTGTCGCACATGTTGGGCGTCGTCACCGCAGTCGTAATCGGAAAGAGCTGGGTGGTATATCCGGGAAGATGGAAGGCCACGTCGGCAACGCCATCCAACAGGATCGAATATTGTTTGGGAGGGGCGGAATTCAGCGCACCACCCGGAAACTGAGTAACCGTGAGTTTGCCGCCGGATACCTCTGCCAGTTTTTCAGCAAACGGGGTGAAGACGGCACCGTTCATAGGGTGCTTCGGCCCCATGAAATAAGAAAGGCTCAGATCTCTTGCCGTTGCTGTCGTCCCACCCAGCAAGGTCAAAGTTATTGCGATGGCTCCGAATAGTTTCATCGTATCCTCCCATATTCTGTTTTGAGAACTCGCTCCAAATACCGGAACCAAGCTCATCTTGAAAATCAGCGCAGTCGCGCTTGCGGCTTACCCATTGTTCCAAAGAAGCTACGTTCCACTTCTTGCATTGGCAAGGTTGGTGATCTTCCAACGTCGCCGCCACCGATGCGCACCGGGATGAAGTCATGGCCAAACTGGACGCGATTGAGAAACGGTTGGCGGAAAAGGGGCAAGGCCCGCTTCGCGGGACGAAGCCGTCGTTCAATCCTGCTCGGAAAATGTATCCCTTAGCCAATTTAAAACGGCTCCTACTTGCGGTCGCATTGGTCCTGTTGGAGTAACAGCGTAGTAGGTGACCGAAAACGGCGAGGGAACAGGGACCCGGCGCAGCACGCCTGATGCCAAGTCTTCCCGAACAAGGATTTCAGGTGTTGTGGTGAGGCCCGCTCCTTGGCGCGCCAACGAAAAATGGTAAGAAGGAACGCCAACATCAGCATTTTCTAAGCTATCTGGGTCAAGCCCAATCGCTTCAAGCATCGCGGTTTCATGCCTTTCACCTGCGGTCCATATCCAAGGGAGATCTTCGAGGGGCGGCATCTTTTCCTTAACAATAGAAGGGCCACCGACAGCGATGACTTCGCTTTGAACGATTGGTATAGTGTTTAGTCCTGGCCAGTTCGGTTCATCCACCGATGCTCTGATCGCAAGATCGATACCCGAGTTTGCGATGTCGACAACTTCTGTGGACGGCATCACCGAAACACGGATCTTGGGATGTAAGCCAAAAAACTCATGGAGCCTGGGGAGAATGACGTTCTGGGAGAAAAAGACTGTGGTGGTAATCTGAACCGGCTTCGCACTTTGTTTTGCTTTAGCCTCATTTATGCCGTCAGCAATGGTTCCAAAACCCTCCGATAGATATCTGGCGAGCCGAGTTCCCTCCTCTGTGATCATCATGCTTCTGCCGGATCGCCGGGCCAGAGAAACGCCCAGATCAGCCTCCAGTGAGCGAACGCGCTGCGCAATCGCAGCATGAGTTACATTAAGCTCTCGCGCTGCAGAGGCGAAGTTTCCACTGCGCGCTGTTAACTCAAACGCCCTAAGCGACGACAGCGAAGGCAGCGTCTTCCAATCAAAGCTCAATATGATACCTCAAATATCATTAGATCATTTTTGTTGTTTAGCATGATCTCATAAATATGGGTAGTAAGTTTGTACAGATCGTGTTTGAGGAAATAAATATGATAGAGCCAACATCAATTGACCTAATGCGCGCTTATGCCAGGTTCACGCCTGCTGGCCTACCAAAGGACAGGAATCAGGAGAACTTAAGGAGGTTTCGCAGGTCGTCACAGCCAAAGCAAATTAGGCTAGGGCATGGCGCGTGGGCTTTGTTCATTCGGCGATTTCTAAAGGTAGCATTTGCAAGGCACACAGCTGACATAGGCAAAAATTTATCGTCCGCTTTGGCTCTAGCCAGCCATTCTCTGCGGTTGCGAACCTTCTTTGGTCAAATTCTACACACCGATGACAGCTAAGCGCGGCCTCGCTGGTTGCTATCGCGGTATCTCGAAGTTTCGGTCGACCGCTCCCTTGGGCCGCCCAAACTTGTGCCAATCTCGAACTCACTTGCTCCGGCGCAATTTGCGCGTGATGCAGTATTAGGGAGCGATGGGCCGGGATCTACCCTGTTCAGGCCCGCTCTACGATCACCGACCCGACCGAATAGCCAGCGCCGAACGAGCAGATCAGCCCGACATCACCCGGTGCCATATCAGCAGAGTGTTTGCTGAACGCGATGATCGATCCGGCGGATGACGTATTGGCATAATCTTGCAGGATGTTGGGCTGCTCGCCCGGTTCCGGGTCGCGGCCTAGCACTTTTTTACCAATGTAGTCGTTCATCGTCTTGTTGGCCTGATGCAGCCAAAGCCGTTTGAGATCATCCGCGGCGATGCCTTCATCCGCCATGTGGCCCGCGATGTGGCGGCTGACCAGTGGCAGCACCTCTTTGAAAACCTTGCGCCCGTTCTGCATGAATTGCATGTCGCGGCGGTCTTCCATCTGGTCATGGGCACGGCGCAAATAGCCATTGTTGTTGCGGATATTGTTGGAAAATTGCGTGGCACACCGCGTTGACTTTACCTTGAAATGGGGTCCGGTCAGCCCTTCGTCGCGCTGCAAAAGCGTTGCGGTCGCCACATCGCCAAAGATGAAATGACAATCCCGGTCGCGCCATTCCAGATGGGCGCTGCAAATTTCCGGGTTCACCACAAGCGCGGTTTTGACGTTGCCAGTGCGGATCATGTCAGCCGCTGTCTGGATGCCAAAAGTGGCCGACGAACAGGCCACGTTCATATCAAAGGCAAAGCCGCCCGCGCCCAAAAGTTGCTGCACCTCGACGGCGACGGCGGGGTAGGCGCGTTCCATGTTGGAGGCGGCGCAAATCACCAGATCAACGCTTGCGGGATCGACATTGCCCAAGGCCTTTCGGGCGGCATCGACCGCGATTTCGGCCATGACGGAGGGGTCGTCATCACTGCGCGGTGCAAGGCGAGGATACATCCGCGTTGGATCAAGGATGCCCTCCTTATCAAGGACATAGCGCCGCTCAATCCCGGATGCCGCGACAATGAAGTCTGAAGAAGAATGGGTTTTGGCCTCAACCTCACCCGCGGCAATCGCATCGGCATTTTCGGCATTCCACAGGTCGGCAAAGGCGTTGAACGCTGCCACAAGTTCATCATTGGTGATGACATTTTCAGGGGTGAAAACCCCGGTTCCGGTGATCGCGACGCCGTGCATGGATGCCCTCCTCAAGTCGTGAAAAGAGCCTACCAGACCGCAAGGGGAAGTCGAGCGTGACGCTTAGTTCGGCAGGTTAATCCGCCAATGCGTGATCGCTTCTGGCGTGGGCGGTTCGGGCGGCACCGGGGCCAGCATCGCACGCTGATCGACAGAGCGCTGATTGTGCACCATCTCGTAGATGTCCGACAGGATTGAGGTGTTGTCGCCAAAATAGGTGTGGCCAAAGAAATCAGACACAACGCCGGTGGCGTCGATCACATCAATGCCCGGCAACCGCGGCACACCGTCTGTGGTGTCGCCGATGCGCCGGAAGCCGTTCGCCTCTTTTGAGGCCTTGAGGGCGGAGTCTTCTGCCGAGGCATAAAGCGTGAAATGGGTCGTCGTAGCCTCTTGAAAACGTGGGAAAAGTCGGGTGCGGAACACAACTTCGTCGATGTCAGGAGCGGCCAGAACAATGGTTGTGATCTCTTCCACGGCGGGGTCATTTTCGGCGACCAATTCGGCCATGGCTTCGCTGATAATCCGGGTGCCCATGGAGTGGGCGATGATGATGATCCGGTCGGGATCCTGTGCGGCCAGATCGCGCAGCACTTCCTTGAGGTCGGGGACAGATCGCTGCGCCATGGTGCTGTCGGACAGATAGTTGATGGCGCGGCCTCGGCTGGGCCAGCTGAACAGGAACGACGGGCCATCCCAGGCCAAATCATAGGTCAATTGCCCCGCGCGGCGCGCGGCCTTGTCCAGCGAGGTGTTGAACCCGTGGACATACATCAAAATGGCGTTCTCGGATTCGGCCAGATCGCCGGCGACCATCTGCATGACCTCTTCTTCAGTCCAGGCGGTAAGGTCTTGTAAAACAACGTGTTTTTCTTCGTTCGGCTCAAACATCAGGGACGCGAACCAGCCCTGACTTTCCAGCTGTCCCATCTCATGCACCCGCGGGATTGAGACGATGCCGGTGCCATAACGCAGCACGTCATAATCATCGGTAAAGTTGCTGGAAGGGTCATCCAGATCCGGTTCGGGGTTCAAACCACGATTGGTCGCAAAGAAAATCGGCACATCGCGGTGGGTCTCGTTTTCTTCGAAGGGGGCGGGCATTTCGACTGCTTCTTCGACGATGACAGGCTCTGGCATGATCTCTTCGACGGCGCGTTCCTCAAGCGGAACCGCAGCGGCGACTTCACCTTCCTCTGCGGAGGCAACCTCTTGTTCTGAAACACTTTCTGCGGGAGGTTCCATTTCGGCGATGGGGGGTTCTGATCCTTCAGATGCCGCCCCGCCATGACGTTCAGGCCCAGCCTGTTCCGGCGCCGGGGTCGAGGGGAAAGGGTTGCCAAACAACAGCGCGACAACGGCCACGACGGCCAAAAACGCGGCGATCAGAGGGATGCGAAATTCATTCATCGTGTCGGCACCGAATAGAGGACATAACCCTGCAATCGTGCCACCTCTACCCCGCCGGTGTCGATGGCAAAAACACCAAGGTTTTCCATGTCTTCCGGGCAGGCAACCAAGTCTGCGGCATCATCGAGGAACGCGTTTGTCGCGGCATTTTCACCAACCCGGCGGCATTGGTCGCCATCAGCGCGATAGCCGTCGCCAAAAAGCGGCAGCGGTTCGGGGGCAACAGCGGGTGTGCAGGCAGCGATCAAGATCAATGGAGCGAAATATTTCATGAATAATCCTTTGCGGTCATCGTGCGGTCAAAAACAGGGGGGCACAAACCATACAGAAACCATACACATAGTGGCAACATACCATGCGCACGCAAGTCTTAATGGATATTAACACGGCTGAGGCATTCTGACGCGGAAAACCGCAGGAGAGCCCGATGGCCGACACCAAAACCCAACGCCAGCACCTTAGCTATTCCGAAGAAATGCACGCCCGGATCAACGAAGATTTCCTGCCCGCCCAAATCCCGGACGGCTGGCATGAGATCTGGCGCGAACGCGACCGGCGCGATGAAAAGCGGGTGCGGGTGACGCTGCAATTGGACGCCGATGTGGTGCGGTTTTTTCGCAGCATGGGCAAGGGCTATCAGCCGCGCATGAACCGCGTGCTGCGGGCGTTCATGCACGACCGGCTGGCGGGGCTTGTGGCGGGGCCAGAAGACCGCGCGGATTTCCGGGATATGGATAAGTTGCGGGCGGTGGTGGAGAAGTTGGAAGACCGGTAGCTCGCGCTCTGTACGGCGTCGGATGAGACACATGCACTGATCATATCCTTGATGTATCCGCCAAAACGGCAAAACACGAGACCCGGCCGCGAGCTTGACAAGCTGATCTCACGGGTGCAACTGTGACGTTTGCATTATAACCGGAAATAAACCAATGATTGTATTAGCGAGAGTTGCCACAACAACCGCACTATTGGCTTTTGGAAGTACGGCGTCGGCGGCGGTCCTGTATGACGAAGCCGTTTCAGGAGACCTTGATCCAATCGGATCTACCTCTGTCAATCTGACGCTTGGGTCGAATGAAATCAGTGGGTTCATTCCCGAAACGGGCAATATGAACGATTCAGATCGGTTCAAGTTCGTCCAGACGGCGGGGTTGATTGTCGACAGTATCACGCTCAGCTTTAGCGGCGCGTGGGATACCGCGAACATTGGGCAGTTCTTGACTGCGGCGTTGTTTAACTCTGACGCCAATCTTTTTGATGATAGCTTCAACACGATCTCGAGCCCGTCGTCGATTTCGGCGTCGTTCTTTGATAGTTTCGGACCAGAGACGGGACCGTTGAGCACGACAACAGACGGTGCGATTTGGGATTTTCAGTTATCTGCGGGCGTTGTCTTTCCGGGGATCAACTGGACGATGACGGTCGTGACGTCGGCCAAGCCGGTTGTTCCGCCGCCACCGCCACCGCCACAGGTTCCGCTTCCTGCGTCGCTGCCTTTGATGCTTGCTGCATTGGGTGGGGCTGCATTGTTGAAGCGTCGCAAGGCCTGAAACACTTTGTCGATCTGATGCGAGAACGGCACCCGGTTGGGTGCCGTTTTTCGTTGAGGTCGGTGGGTTGTTACCCCTGCAACGCCCGCACGTCGACGTCGCCCATTTCGCGTTCTTTCATCGCCAGCACAGCAGCTTGAGCGGCGGCGGCGGTGGTGAAATAGGGGATTTTGTCGTTGAGCGTCACGGCGCGCATGGAGCGTGAATCCTCGACCGCGGCGGCGCCTTCGGTGGTGTTGAAAACCAGCGCGACGTGGCCGTCTTTGAGCCGGTCGAGGATGGTCAAACCGCCCTCGTAGCCTTTGTTGACGGTCTCAACAGTCATGCCCGCGTCAGTCAGGAAGGCGGCTGTGCCGCGGGTCGCGATCAGGGAAAAACCCATGTCGACAAGGGTTTGCGCGGCGTCGCGCATATCGGGGGTCTTGTCAGCGTCGCGGATTGACAGGAACACAAGGCCCGTGGTCGGCAGGTCAGTGCCCGCACCCATCTGCGCCTTGAGGAAGGCGCGGGCAAAGTTGCGGTCCCAGCCCATGACTTCACCGGTAGAGCGCATTTCCGGGCCAAGGATCGTATCGACGCCGGGGAAGCGGGCGAAGGGCAAGACGGCCTCTTTCACCGAGAACCACGGCGTTTTGGGGTCGGCCAGCGTGAAGGCGTCGCCCAGGGGCAGCACGTCCATCGGGTCGGCGTTGGCGGGGTAGGGCGCGCGGGCAGGGAAGTTCGTCAGCGGCTCCCCTGCCATGAGGCGCGCGGCGATGGAGGCGATCGCGGAATCCGTCGCTTTGGCCACGAATGGCACGGTGCGGGATGCGCGGGGGTTGACCTCGATCAGGTAAACTTCTTCGTCTTTGACGGCGAATTGCACGTTCATCAGGCCGACGACGTTGAGTGCGATGGCCAGTTCATGGGTCTGGCGGCGGATTTCGGCGATCATCGCGTCCGACAGGGAGTGCGGCGGCAGGGAGCAGGCGCTGTCGCCGGAGTGGACGCCCGCCTCTTCGATGTGCTGCATGATGCCTGCGACATGGGTGTTGGTGCCGTCAGAGAGGCAATCGACGTCAACCTCGACCGCGCCGGAGAGGTAGCTGTCAAGCAGCACGGGGCTGTCGCCTGAAACCTTCACGGCTTCTGTGATATAGCGTTCGAGCTGGTCCATATCGCGCACGATTTCCATTGCCCGGCCACCCAAGACAAAGGAGGGGCGGATCACCAGTGGGAAGCCGATATCAGACGCGATTTCAAGGGCTTGCGCATCAGTCGAGGCGATGCCGTTGACCGGCTGCTTGAGGCCAAGACGATTGACGAGATCCTGAAAACGCTCGCGGTCTTCGGCCAGATCAATGGCGTCAGGCGAGGTGCCGAGGATCGGGATACCCGCCTCTTCCAGCGCATTGGCGAGCTTGAGCGGGGTCTGGCCGCCGAACTGCACGATGACGCCGTGCAGGGTGCCGCTGTCCTGTTCCACGCGCAGGATTTCCATGACGTGTTCAAAGGTGAGCGGTTCAAAATACAGGCGATCAGAGGTGTCGTAGTCGGTCGACACGGTCTCTGGGTTGCAGTTGATCATGATCGTCTCATAGCCCTGATCGGTCAGGGCGAAACAGGCGTGACAGCAGCAATAATCGAACTCAATCCCTTGCCCGATGCGGTTGGGGCCACCGCCAAGGATCACGACCTTTTTGCGGTCAGAGGGGCGGGCCTCGCATTCTGCCTCGCCCATGACGGGCGTTTCATAGGTGGAATACATGTAGGGGGTCTGGGCCTCGAATTCGGCGGCGCAGGTGTCGATGCGCTTGAACTGGGCTTTGACGCCAAGGTTGAGGCGGGCGCGGCGGACGTTGGCCTCGTCCCGGCCGGTGAGGGTGGCAAGGCGGGCATCCGAGAAGCCGAGCATTTTGATGGCGCGCAACCCGTCCTCGTCGGTGGGAAGGCCATTGGTTTTCAGGCCCTCTTCGGCGTCGATGATTTCGCGGATGCGGGCGAGGAACCAAGGGTCGAATTTGGTGACGGCGTGGATGTCATCGTCCGACAGCCCGTGCCGCATGGCCTGCGCGATCACGCGGATTCGGTCGGGGGTTTGGGCGGCGAGTGCCTTGGTGATGGCGGATGCGTCAGGTGCGCCGGGGATGTCGATGTCGTCAAAGCCGGTGAGGCCGGTTTCCATCGAGGCGAGCGCCTTTTGCATGCTCTCGTGGAAGGTGCGGCCAATCGCCATCGCCTCGCCCACGGATTTCATCGCGGTGGTCAGGTAAGGTTCGGAGCCTGCGAATTTCTCGAACGCGAAACGCGGGATCTTGGTGACGACGTAGTCGATTGTCGGCTCGAACGAAGCGGGCGTCACGCCGGTAATGTCGTTGTCAAGCTCGTCCAGCGTGTAACCCACGGCGAGTTTTGCGGCGATCTTGGCAATCGGGAAACCGGTGGCCTTGGAGGCCAGCGCGGAAGAGCGGGAGACGCGGGGGTTCATCTCGATCACGACCATGCGGCCATCGGCGGGGTTCACGGCCCATTGCACGTTGGATCCGCCGGTTTCCACGCCAATTTCGCGCAGCACGTTGATGCTATGCGTGCGCATGATCTGGTATTCTTTGTCCGTTAGCGTCAGTGCGGGGGCCACCGTGATGCTGTCGCCGGTGTGGACGCCCATCGGGTCTACGTTTTCGATGGCGCAGACGATGATGGCGTTGTCGGCGCGGTCGCGCACGACTTCCATCTCGAACTCTTTCCAGCCGAGCAGCGATTCATCGACCAAGATCTGCGCGACGGGGGAGGCTTCCATGCCGGTCCGGCAGAAGTGTTCGTATTGGTCGCGGTTGTAGGCCACACCGCCGCCGGTGCCGCCAAGGGTGAAGGCGGGGCGGATGATCGCGGGCAGGCCCACGTATTCGATGGCGTCGATGGCCAGTTGCAGGCCAGCCTTGATGTCGAACTTGCCGCTCTCATCTTTGGGGGCGGTGATGATGGTGGCCTTGGGGTTTTCGATGCCCAGGCGGTCCATCGCCTCGCGGAAAAGCTTGCGGTCTTCGGCCATTTCAATCGCGTCGCGCTTGGCGCCGATCATCTCAACATTGTATTTGTCGAGCACGCCCATTTCTTCCAGCGCCAGAGAGGTGTTGAGCCCGGTCTGCCCGCCCATGGTGGGCAAGAGCGCGTCGGGGCGTTCCTTGGCGATGATCTTGGCGACAATTTCGGGGGTGATGGGTTCGATGTAGGTGGCATCGGCCAATTCGGGGTCGGTCATGATCGTGGCGGGGTTGGAGTTGACCAGAATGACGCGGTACCCCTCTTCACGCAGGGCCTTGCAGGCCTGTGCGCCGGAGTAGTCAAACTCGCAGGCTTGCCCAATCACAATTGGACCCGCACCGATAATCATGATCGACTTGATATCATCACGTTTTGGCATGGCATCCCCCGATGTGCAAATTGTCCTGCGTTATAGGGATGGGCGGGGCAGGTGCAACCGATTTTTCGACGAAAAATCGAGGCCTCCGGCGGGGATATTTCTGGCCAAAAGAAGCTGGACGGGCGGGATGCTTGACTTATGGCGTGCAAAGGGGTGTATCGGGCCGATATTTATGGACCCAAAGGACCTGACCCATGCACGCTTATCGCTCTCATACCTGTGTTGACCTGACCGCGGCCAACGTCGGTGATAATGTGCGGCTTTCGGGTTGGGTGCACCGCGTGCGCGACCATGGCGGCATTCTGTTTATCGACCTGCGCGACCATTATGGCATCACGCAGGTGCTGTGTGACCCGGACTCGGCGGCCTTTGCAGAAGTTGAAAAAGTCCGCAGCGAGTGGTGCATTCGCATCGACGGCGAGGTGAAGGCGCGTGCCCCTGAATTGGTCAACAGCAAGCTGCCCACCGGCGAGGTCGAGGTTTTTGTGCGCGAGATTGAAGTGTTGGGGGCGGCGAAAGAGCTGCCGCTGATGGTCTTTGGCGATCAGGAATATCCTGAAGAGACAAGGTTGAAGTATCGCTATCTGGACCTGCGCCGCGAAGCGATGCAGGAGAACATGAAGCTGCGGTCGGATGTCGTTGCATCTATGCGGCGGCGGATGTGGGACAGCGGGTTCCGCGAGTATCAGACGCCGATTATCACCGCATCCAGCCCCGAAGGCGCGCGCGACTTTCTGGTGCCGTCACGCCTGCACCCCGGCAAGTTCTATGCGTTGCCGCAGGCCCCACAGCAGTTCAAGCAACTGATCATGGTGTCGGGCTATGACAAGTATTTCCAGATCGCACCCTGTTTCCGCGACGAAGATCCGCGCGCCGACCGGTCGCCCACGGATTTCTATCAGTTGGATTTGGAGATGTCCTTTGTCGAGCAGCAGGACGTGTTTGATACGATCCAGCCGGTGATCACGGGGATTTTTGAGGAATTCGGCGGCGGTCGCAAAGTGGACCAGACGTGGGAGCAGATTTCCTATCGTGATGCGGCCTTGTGGTACGGGTCCGACAAGCCGGACCTGCGCAACCCGATCAAGATGCAGGTTGTCAGCGAGCATTTCGCAGGCTCCGGTTTTGCTATCTTTGCCAAGTTGCTGGAGAACGAAGGCACCGAGGTCCGCGCGATCCCGGCCCCCACGGGTGGCAGCCGCAAGTTCTGTGACCGGATGAACGCCTTTGCCCAGAAGGAAGGGCTGCCCGGCATGGGCTATATCTTCTGGCGGGAAAAGACCGCGGATGCGGTGGCGCAAGAATTGGGCATCACGGTCAAGGAAGCCCAAGCCAAGCTGAAATCAGGCGAGGTTGAGGGCGGCATGGAAGCGGCGGGACCGCTGGCCAAGAACATTGGGCCAGAGCGGACAGAGGCGATCCGGCAGCAGTTGGGCCTTGGTCTGGGGGATGCGGCGTTCTTTTTGGGCGGCAAGCCCAAGGCGTTTGAAGCGGTCGCGGGCCGTGCCCGGAATGTTATCGGCGAAGAGCTGGGGCTGACGGATCAGAACCGCTTTGCCTTTGCATGGATCGTGGATTTCCCGATTTATGAGCGGGACGCCGAGACTGGCAAGATCGATTTTGAGCACAACCCGTTTTCGATGCCGCAGGGCGGGATGGCGGCGCTTGAGGGCGACCCCGAGGATGTGCTGGGCTATCAGTATGACCTTGCCTGCAACGGGTATGAGCTGGTGTCGGGGGCCATTCGGAACCACCGGCCCGAGATCATGTTCAAGGCGTTCGAGATTGCCGGATATGGCAAGGACGAGGTCGAAAAGCGCTTTGGCGGCATGGTCAATGCGTTCCAATATGGCGCGCCACCCCACGGTGGTTGTGCGGCTGGGATCGACCGGATCGTGATGCTGCTGGCGGATGAGGCGAACATCCGCGAGGTCATCATGTTCCCGATGAACCAGCGTGCCGAAGACCTGATGATGGATGCGCCCAGCGAGCCACAGAACGAGCAGATGCGCGAGTTGCGTTTGCGCGTGCTGCCGCCCGAAAGCTAAGGCAAGGGCGGCCGCCTCAATGGGCTGGCCGCTTCCTTGATCTGACGAAACGGTGCTAGCCTGCCCCTAGGGAAACTTTTAGGGGACAATAATGGCAATTCATTTGGTTTTTCTCGCGCTTTTGATGGGCGCGATCATGTCGATCTATTTACCGATGATTTCGCGCACCGCGCAATTGCTGGGCTCTGGTCCGATGGCGAACGTGCCGTTCTTTGCCATCGCGCTGGTGTCGTCGGTGGTGATTGCAATGGCGACGGGCGCACGCGCGGCGCAGTTTCAGAAGATCAGCACCTTACCGTTGTGGCTATTGACGGCGGGTGTGATGAGCGCGGGCATGATCATCGGGTCAAGCTATCTGGTCCCGAGGATCGGCATCGGCGCGTTTTTTGTGCTGATCGTTTCCGGACAGGTGCTGGCGGCGATGATTTTTGGCTATTTGGGGTTTTTTGGTATGCCCGCGTCGGCGATGACATGGGGCAAGGCGCTGGGCGCGGTCCTTGTCGTCGCAGGCGTCTATCTTGTGACGTTTCGGTAGCCTGCTGGAAGGCCGCAGGCTGCGGCCTTCACCAAGGTCAGACTTAGGCGCTATCGCCGCCCTCTGCCACGACGGGGGGCAGGATGTCTTTTTCATACATGTAAACAACGGTTTGCATTGGCACCCGGTTGTACAGATCAACCATTTGGCGGTTGATCAGGCGGGCGCAGCCGTTGGACACATCCTTGCCGATGGTGTTGGGTAGGTGGGTGCCGTGCAGGCGCAGGAAGGTGTCGCGGTTACCTTGGAAGAGATACAGCGCGCGGGCACCCAGCGGGTTGGTCGGGCCGCCTTCCATGCCGTCTTCCCATTCGCGATAGGCGGGGGTGCGTTCCATCATCTCGTCCGTGGGACGCCAGCTTGGCCATTCTTTCTTGGCCTTGATGACGTAGATGCCGGGTTCATACAGCGCGTCTTTGCCGACGCCGACAAAGTAGCGTATCGCGCGACCACCGGGCAGGGTCCAATACAGCGAATAATCGTCAGGGACGACATGGATCTGACCGGCAGGCAGCGGATTGTTGAGGATCACAACGCGCGGGGCCAAGGTGTCAGGCAGCGTGGCAAGCGACCAATGGCCATCCGCCAAGGTCGGGGTGGCCGTCATTGCGGCAGCGCTGGCCAAAAAATGGCGACGAGTTAACATGGGGTCTCTCCTTCAGGTCGGTCGCCCGGCAGATGGGCGGTCGGACATGATATTGCATAAAAGCGGGGCAGAGGTCCGTAAGAATCCTTTCAATTCTGCGTGGGTCAGCGGATTTTGGCGGAAGTGTTGAAATTGGGCGTCGGAATCGACGCGGTGGCGCGTTATATCAGTCACAAATGGTGAGTATTGACGATGTTTGACCCGACCCTTGCGATGATCCGGTTTGGCACTGGGCTGTCCCCGCGCTTTGCACGCCCTGTCGGGATCGATTCGATTCTCTTTGATCTTGGTGAAGATGACGAGATGGCCGCGCAATTCCCGATCACCGGGTTCGTGGACACGAAACCCAGTCATGCGGCCCTGGCTTGGGTTAATCGGGCCGCGAAGGACGCTGTTGATACCCCCGATGAGCCCGCCGCAATGCAGGCCCGCAATCTGTTGCGTGGTGAGGTCCGCGTGATCCGCCAGCAGCACCATCTGGCGACGGTGGCCCGCGCGGTCGAGGCCCCGATGGGGCTGCGCGAACGACTTGTGGCGTTTTGGGCCGACCATTTCACCGTGATCCGGCGTCCGTTTGAAACCGCACATCTGGTGACGTCTTTTGTCGAAGACGCGATCAGGCCCCATGTGACGGGATCCTTTGCGCAGATGCTGCGGGCGGTGGTGACACATCCGATGATGCTGATTTATCTGGAAGGGTTTCGGTCGGTTGGCCCCGGATCAGAAGTTGGACAGCGGCGCAATTTCGGGCTGAATGAAAACCTCGCGCGCGAGCTACTGGAACTACATCTGCTGGGGGTTGATGGAAGCTATAGCCAAACCGACGTGCGCGAGTTGGCTGAACTGCTGACCGGACTTAGCTATTCGGAACGGCGCGGATTTTTTTACGATGCGCGGCGGGCGGAACCGGGGCAAGAGACGGTGCTTGGCCTGCGATTTGGGGCGGACCCGACGCTGGAAACGGTCTTGGCCGCGATGGATGAACTGGCGGCATTGCCACAAACGGCGGCACATCTGGCGCACAAGATGGCGGTTCATTTTGTCAGTGAAACGCCAGACCCGGCCATGGTGGCGGCGATGGCAACGGCCTTTGGGGCCGGGGGCGATTTGATGGCGATGACAGCGGCGATGCTGCGCCACGACGGGGCTTGGGTGCCGGAACGCACCAAGGTGCGGACACCGCAGCAGTTTATCACCGCAGGATGCCGTGCGCTGGGCATCACCGGAGAGGCCGTGACAAGCATTGATCGCGGGGGATACAACCGCTTGCTGGGTCGGCCTTTGCAGATCATGGGGCAGCCTTGGGAAAGCCCCGGCGGGCCCGATGGCTGGCCTGAAGATGCGGAAAGCTGGATCATCCCGCAGGCGATGGCGGGCCGGATCACCTGGGCCATGCAGGCGCCGCGCTATATGCTGGCGGACCTGCCAGATCCGCGCGATTTTGTGGATGCGGCACTTGGGTCGCTGGCCACCGAAGATGTCATTTTCGCCGCCGGGGCTGCGGAAAACAAAGCCGAAGGCGTTGGGGTCATCTTGGCCTCTGCCGCTTTCCAGCGGAGGTAGGGGATGGACCGGCGATCATTTTTGCTGCGCAGTGCAGCGCTGGGGTGTTCGGCGGCGGCGAGCCCGCTTTTGACGCCGGTGGCGTTTGCCGAGGCACCGGGCGAAAGCCGGCTGGTGGTGATTATCCTGCGCGGCGCGATGGATGGGATTGATGCGCTGCGCCCCTTGGGCGACCCGGCATATGCAGCGCTGCGGCCGCAGTTGAATGACGGCAAGCACACGGATCTGGACGGGTTTTGGGGGCTGCATCCTGCGCTTAAGCCGCTTCTTTCGATGTGGCAAAACGGAGAGGTGGGCGCGGTGCACGCCACCTCTACCCCTTATCGCGACAAGCGCAGCCATTTTGATGGGCAAGACATTTTGGAAGCCGGTGTGCTGCAACCGGGGGGCGGTGCGACCGGCTGGCTGAACCGCTTGCTGACGACGATGCCGGGGGCGGCGGCAGAGACGGCCTATGCCATTGGCCGCGAGCAGATGTCTATCCTGTCCGGGCCTGCTGCGGCGTCGCGCTGGTCACCGGATGCGAATTTGCGCCTGTCGGGGCAGGCCCAGCGATTGCTGGAAATTGTCTATCATGACGACCCGCTTTTCCGCGATGCGGCATCACAAGCCATTGAAATCGCAGCGCTTGTGAAGGAAGCGGAAGAGACTGATCTGGAGACCCCCGACACGATGGCGATGATGGAGGCGGTGCAATCTGACGGTGTTCACGTTAATGTGGCAGAATTTGCAGCCGCGCGGTTGCGCGGCGCCACACGGATCGCAAGCTTTTCCTTGGGGGGGTGGGATACGCACCAAAATCAGCATTTTGTCCTGACCCGCGTGCTGGGCCGTCTGGCGGATACGATCCTGACGTTGCGCGCGCAACTTGGGCCGGTCTGGGACAAGACAGCGGTGCTATGTCTGACTGAATTTGGACGCACGGCGTTTGAAAATGGCACACGCGGCACCGATCACGGCACCGGGGGGGCGATGCTTTATGCTGGCGGTGCGATGCGCGGCGGTGCGGTGCGCGGGGCCTGGCCTGGGCTGGCAGAGGCACAATTATATGACCGCCGCGATGTGATGCCGACATCGGATGTGCGCAGTCTGGCGGGATGGGTGATCCGGGGTATGTTTGGCACGAGCGCGTCCGAGATTGAAAATACGGTCTTTCCCGGTCTGGATCTTGGCGAAAATCCGGGGCTGTTGCTTTGACCCCTGGGATGGGGCGGTGAAAGGATAACTGAATGATTGATCGTCCGCTTGGCCCGGAAGTTCCGGGTTGGACCCCTGCTGCTGACCCGTCAGACCTGCATTTGACCGGGGCATTTGCGGATTTGCGCCCGATGACGCCCGAAGACGCAGCACCGCTGTGGGAGGCCTTTCGCGGGGCGGATTGGGTTTGGGATTATCTTTATGAACCGGCACCCGCAGATTTCGCAGCATTTGAAAACATCATCAAAGGTGTCGCGGCCCGTAAGCAAAGCCCGGCCTATGTCGTGCGCAAGGCCGGCTCTATGGCACCGATTGGCTATCTGACATTCTACACCGTGGTGCGGGACAGCGGGAATATTGAAATTGGGAACGTGAACTTTTCGCCCAGCCTGCAAGGCACTGCCGCCGCGACAGAGGCGTTTTCACTGATGATCGGCTGGGCCTTTGCCAACGGCTATCGCCGGGTGGAATGGAAATGCAATGCGCTGAATGCGCCGTCCAGGCGGGCGGCAGAGCGGCTTGGGTTCAGCTTTGAAGGCGTGTTTCGACAGCATCTGGTGGTCAAGGGCCGCAACCGCGATACCGCATGGCTGGCCATGACGGATACGGATTGGAAAGCCATCGGACCGGCCCACGACGCATGGCTGTCGGCGTCAAATTTTGATGCGGATGGCAAGCAGAGGGTTTCGCTATCCACCCTTACAGCGCCGCATCTGTTTCGCCGCGATTCAACCGTTTAGATCGGGCCGCTGGCCGCCAGCCTGCTTTGCACCAGATCGGTCAGTTGCGACAGGCCTTTCTGAAGCGGCGCGCCTTTTTTGCGTAGCGATTTCAAGCGGCTGACTGCATCGCTGAGATCGGCGTCATCGACACTATGTGCCACGCCACCCAAGAATTGCGTGACATAATCGATTGAGCCGTCTGTTGCGGGCGTGCGCAAAACCTCGACCACGTGAGAGAGGTCATCATGGAATGCGACGCGATCAGGTTCCACAACCTCGTCCGTCACCAGCCGGGGGCCGGGCGGTTGTCGGTCGGCGGGGAGGTGCGCCAGAATGCTGGACTGAAACGAGGCAAGACTGGCAATCGGTTTGGCCATGAAGCCATCGGCGCCCGCGGCCAGCACCTCCCCCTCTGCATCCAGATCGCCACTGGTGCCAAGGATCACGTCAATCCGTGGCGAGGCACGCGACAGATCAGAGATCAGCGGCAGGCCAGATCCATCAGGCAGCCCGACATCCACGATCACGACGGAGGGGCGATAGACATTCAGGTGTTTTCGCGCCGATTGCAGGCTGTCAGCCCGTCGAATGCGCGCGCCAGAGCGCAGGCACAGCATCCGCACCGCTTCACAAGCGAAACGGCTGTCTTCGACAAGCAGGACCGTCAGGCCCAAAAGCGGTCGCAGTGCTGTCGCCTGCCGCATCGCAGTGAAGTCATCCAAGCCTTCCATCGTCACCTCCATCATCGGGTTCAAACCCGACCAAACCACGACAAGGTGAATCGTCTCTTAACGCGCGGCAGATTGCCCCGCCGTCTTGCCGATTTTCCGATCAGCAGTCATAACCGCCACAACAAATGCAGGAGCATCCACATGATTGGCCGTTTGAACCATGTTGCCATTGCCGTGCCCGACCTAGAGGCCGCGAGCGCCCAGTATCGCACCGCACTTGGGGCGGATGTGGGCCCCGCACAGGACGAACCGGATCACGGCGTCACCGTGGTTTTCATCACCCTGCCCAACACCAAGATTGAGCTGCTTTATCCACTGGGAGAAAATTCTCCGATCCAGGGATTTCTGGATAAGAACCCGGCGGGCGGCATCCATCACATTTGCTATGAGGTCGATGACATCACGGCGGCCAGCAACCGGCTTGTGGCCGAAGGCGCGCGGGTTTTGGGCGCGCCCAAGATTGGTGCCCATGGCAAACCGGTGATCTTTTTGCACCCCAAGGACTTTAACGGCTGCCTGATCGAATTGGAGCAAGTCTGATGGGTCCCGTCTCTGGTCTGGTTCTTTTCGCCGTCGTCTGGGCGATGGTGTTTTTCGTCGTGCTGCCGCTGCGGATGGTCAGTCAGGGCGACGCGGGCGAGGTCGTGCCGGGCACCCATAAATCCGCGCCAGCCAATGCGCAGATCGGGCGCAAGGCCAAGATCACCACGGTCTGGGCCTTTGGCATTTGGGCGATCATCGCAGGTGTGATCTGGTCGGGGGCGATTTCGGTGCGTGACATCGATTGGTTCAACCGCATGTCGACGCCCGATCTGGGTCAGTCCTGACGCGCCAGCCGATGATAAAGGTGGGTAAACGTCGCCGCCCCGATGATCGGAACAAAGAGGTTCAGCAGCGGCACCGTCAGCGGCACGGCCATCAGGCAGCCTGCCAAAAACACCTCGCCCCTGTTGGCTTTGCGCATATCGGCAGCGCCTGCACGGCCTTCGCGGCGCATGGCCGCAACGGTGAAATATTCCCGCCCAAGCAGGTAGCCGTTGAGCGCGTAAAACAGCACCAGCGGCGCAAAGGGGATGAAAAACAGCGGGATATAAAGCAGCAGCGCCAAAAGGTTCGCGCCAACGATCACGCCAAGGAAGTTCACAGAATCCCGCAGCCCGTCCCAGAACGGCACACGGCCGATGCGCGGCAAAGTCGGGTAGTGCACATCCTCGACTGCGGCGGCCACGTCATCAAGGAAAAGCGAGGTCATCGCGCTGGCGACAGGGATCATCAAAAAGACCGACAGCACGAGCATCAAGACCAGCGAGCCAAGCGAAAGCAGGTCGCCGACCCATGTCACCTCGTACCCGCCGGGCAGGACCGTGGTGTCGCCTGTGAAAATGTTGATCAGGCCCAGAATGACCGCATAGGCACCGACCAAAAGCGCAATGGTCAGGCCGAGCCCCAGCAGCAAAACCCGGCGAAAGCGTGGATCCGGCAACTGGCCGACGGCCTTGAGAAAGTCCTGAAAGATCATGCAGCGACCCAGGTGGTGATCGCCGACACATCCGGGCGCGGGCGTTCTGGCGGCGGGTTCGTTTCGGTGCCAAGGTGAATGAAACCAGCGATGGTTTCATGATCTTGCAGTCCAAGGTTGTCGCGGATGAAATCCCGATCATGACTGGCCCAGCCAGAAAGCCAATTCGCACCCCAGCCGCTGGCCAGTGCCGCATTCAGCAGTGCAAGACAGACCGCACCGGCAGAATAGACCTGTTCGATCGCAGGGATCTTTTCGCTTGGCTTGGGGCTGGCCACCACGGCCACGGCCAGATCCGCGTTGCCATATTGCGCCACCGCCTTTGCCACCTTGTCGGGGTCGATGGCAAGCGCGTCGCCCCGCGCGGGGATCGCTTTGGCCAATCGCGACAGCGCTACCTTTTCCAGCACGATAAACCGCCAAGGTTCAAGCTTGCCGTGATCGGGTGTGCGGGCCGCGGCCTGCAACAGGGTTTCGAGCGTTGCGCGATCTGGCACCGGGGTGGTCAGGGTTTTGGCGGGGCGGGACCGGCGCGTCAGCAGGAAATCAAGGGCGGCAGGGTTTGGCGTGGGCATTGGCGGCTCCGAAACAATCACGCTGCAACAGGTATGTGTTGAAGTGCTGTCGCACAAGCAATGGCGCTGTCCCCTGCTTCTTTTGGCCAGAAATATCCCCGCCGGAGGCTCAGGCATCAACCGCCTGTGGGGCGCAATTGATAGATCCCTTCGGGCAAATCCAGGGCTGCTTGCAGGTCGCGCAACTGGCCCAGCGAGAATGTCAGCTTTCGCACTTCATTCAGGCGCGGGTCCCATTGTTCGATGGTCACGCAATCCTCAAATGCATTGATCACGAGGTCTTCTTGCAGCGGGGCGTCGCCCTCGTCCACAAGGGTCACAACGGTGGCGTCAAAGTCGTGTTCGATGGTAAACATGGCGCTAGCCTAAACATCCGGGTGGGGCGTGCAAGTGCTGGCATACTCTCGCAAATGTCAGCTTTGGGGGCTGGACCCGACGGGGCAGAGGGATAGGTTACGGGCGGAACGATAGCGGACCCAATGACATGCGCCTGATCTCTGTTTTGCTATTCGCAGCCCTGTCGGCCTGTGCCGCAACGCCAACCCCGGTGGATAAGGGGCCAAAAGCGGCCCCGCCAGAGCGGAGCGCGCCGCCTCCTGCACGGGTGCCGTCGCGCACGGCGGTGCGAAATTTCATCGAGGTGATCGAAACGATTGAGCCTGTCGCAGAAGAGGTTTGCCGGGTGCAGGCACCGCATTTGAACTGCGATTTTCTGATCGTTTACGATGCCAATCCGCGCGCGCCTATGAATGCCTTTCAAAAGGTCGATGATGACGGTCGCCCTGTGATTATCTTTACCTTGCCCCTGATCGCCGAGGCGCGGAATGTAGACGAGCTGGCCTTTGTTTTAAGCCATGAAGCGGCCCATCATATTGCCGGTCATCTGGCGCGACAGCGCCGCGCTGCGATCATCGGGGCCACGATATTTGGCAACCTTGCAAGCCTGAGCAATGATCCGCAAGCGGTTGAAAACGCACAGCAGTTCGGCGCGGCACTGGGTGCGCGGACCTATTCCAAGGAATTTGAGCTTGAGGCTGATGAACTCGGCGCGCGTATCGCATTGCGCGCGGGCTACGATCCGCTGCGCGGGGCAGAGTTCTTTTTCCGCATTCCTGATCCGGGCAATCGCTTTCTGGGCACCCACCCGCAAAACGCGGACCGTTTCAGGGTCGTGCAAGCCGTCGCGCAGGGCGCTTAGGTCGGGGTAAATCCACGGTTGCGGATGCTTTGAAACTGCGGTTTGCGACGGCGACGCAGCCGGATGATGATACCAACTGTTGAAATCACGATCCAAAAGATCTGGATCATGGCAGAGGCGAGGTTGAAAGACGCCATGAGCCCCACAAGAACAAGGCTCGCCGCGAGCCAATTGATCACGAAATAGGTGACATGCGCCGACCAATCGCGTTGCACCGTCAATAGGCCGTAGTTCAACACATAAAGCGCAAAGCCCGCGACGCCGATGGCGTCATAGATCTCTGGTCTGATTGCGTCCAATGTGCTGTCCATTTTCCCGTCTCCCAATCCGGTGTGTCTTCGGTTGGGTCGAATGTGACGCAGGGCAGGGTGGACGTCAGGTCAGGCAATCCAGACTTTGATCAAATCAGGGGTCAGGTTTCCCTTACCCATGGGCAACTTTTGGGCGCTGGACTGCGTGTCTGGCGGCGAAGTTTTAGGTGGTGGCCGTCACGCCCAAGGCAATTGCAGCAAACAGGCAGGCAGAGGCGGCGACCACAAAGCCGTGCCAGATCGCGAGAGAATAGCGCAGGCTTTCCCAACTGAAAAACACAACACCCAGCGTATAAAGCAGCCCGCCTGCGGCGATCAGGGCCGTGGCCGAGGGTGGCAGGATCGGAAGTGCCGTCCAAATAACAGCGACGCCCATCCAGCCCATGGCGAGATACAAGAGCGGTCCAGATTTGCCCGGCGTCGTCCAGTAGAACAGCTTGCGTATCATCCCAAACAGCGCCAGCGCCCAGACCAGCGCCAAAAGCGCATAGGCAAAGCCGGACCCAATCAGCACGACCAGCGGTGTATAGGTGCCTGCAATCTTCAGATAAATCGCCGCGTGGTCGATCCGACGCAACATGGGCCGCAGGTGTTCCCAAGGGGTCATGTGATAAAAAGCGGATGCACAAAACGTCGCGATCAAGGCGCTGGCGTAGACCACGAGCGATGCGACATAGCCACCATCCAAATGCAACGCAGCCCAGATCAGCAGCAGCACAGCCCCAGCGCAGGCACCGATCACACCCAGGGTGTGCATGGCGCCATCCGCGATCCGTTCAGAGCGGTCGTAGGCGGGGTACATAACAAGAGCCTCTCGCATAACAAAAAGGTTAAGCGCTTGGCGCGACAAGGCAATCATGACCCTGCGGAAGGTAAATTGCATGTGACAAGCGCTGCGGGTCCCGGCATCCTTTGGCAAAACCATGAAGGAGTGATGCATGCTACGTGCGTTAATGGGTCAAATTTTACGTGTCCGGCAAAGGGCGATCTGGTCATGGCAGGGCTTTATCCATGTCGCCCGCACAGAAGGGTCGCTTGCCCAATGGCTTGTGGCGAATGCGATCTTTGGCGTGCTGGCCTTTGCGTTACCGCTGTCAGCGGGCGAACGCGGCATGCTGTTGATGGGCGGAATCATGGTGCTGGCGGCCGAATGCCTGAACACCGCGATTGAGCGGGTGGTGGATGACATCGGCACCGAACAGCGTGAATTGGCAGGGCAGGCGAAGGATTGCGGATCTGCGGCGGTGGCCGTGACGGCGGTGGGCGTGGGCGTGGCATGGATTTGTGTGATCTGCGGGCTGATCTGGTGAAACTTTACACCGCTTGCCCGCGTGGCTTTGCGCAATACCTCTTCACTTGATCCAAACAGGAGACACACCATGCGCTTTGCCATCCTCGCCCTGACCCTGGCCCCCGGCCTTGCCCTTGCTGCCGGTTCCGGGAGTTCATCGGCCCCAAAAGCCACCGAAACGGTGGAACAATGCGCCGAAGGGCTGGTCTTTGATCTGGCGACGCAAAGCTGCATGACGCCGGAAACAAGCACCAATGACGACAGCGCGATGATGGATGACATCCGGTCTTTGTCGCACGATGGCCGCTATGCCGACGCGCTGGCGGTGCTGGCGCTGATGCCGGATCAGGCTGACCCTATGGTGCTGACTTATTATGGTTTCGCGACCCGAAAGGCGGGCGATCTGGATGCGGGGCTTGCGTTTTATGCGCAGGCCCTCGCCGTGGATCCCGGCAACATGCTGGCCCGGTCCTATCGCGGGCAGGCCTATGTCGATCAGGGGCGGATGGATCTGGCCATGGCCGACCTGACAGAGATCCGGATGCTAGGCGGGCGCGGCACATGGGCTGAGACGTCCTTGGCAAACGCGATTGCCACGGGCGTCACCTATTCCCATTGACGCGCGCGGGGCACGGTGGTCAGCATCGCGCCCATGAAAGTCATCGAGAACGCTCTGTCGGATCGGGGATCCAAATATGCCGTGTCGGGCGGGGCTGTCGCGTCAGAGGCCGAGGCGAAGGCCTTTGTGAAGGCGCTGTGCCGGAAGAAGAAATTCGCCAAGGCGACGCACAACACATGGGCCGTAATCCTGCCGGACGGCACCCCGGTCAAGAACGACGACGGCGAAAGCGGTGCCGGCATGGTGATCCTGCGAATGTTGGAGCGTGAAGGGCGTCTGGGCGAGATCGTCGTGGTGACCCGTTGGTTTGGCGGCACGAAGCCGGGCGGCGACCGGTTTCGGCGTGTGCAGGATGCGGTGCGGGTTTGGTTTGAGGGGTAGGGTGGGGTTTAGACCGCTGCACGAGGTTTCCCGCGCCAACCCGATTAAGACCCACACCATCAGGGCAGTGCCCGGACCTCGGGGAGGCCGTCCGCAGAGAGAGACCTGACACGATAGCTAACGATTCATTTCTTGATCCGTTGCAAGAAGCGCCCTCCCCGTGGGGGAGGTCCGGGCGCTGCCCGGCGGGGCCGGGCTATTCAAACACAACAGAAAATGAGCCTTCTGAATGAATCCAGTACTCAATAACCCCAAACGGAGCTGTCATAATGATTTCATAGGAAATCGAAAACTGCCCCGAAAATGCGTCACCGCTGAGGAAACCGGAAGCCGAACCAGAATAACGTGTCGTTTGTGGGAAACCCATCTCCATTGTTTGGCGCTGGACAACATCATAAACGACTTCACCCATCTCTATATCAAACCCACCAACGATATCGAATGTGCTTGGCGAGTCCGAGTCTGTTGAAATGAAATTGTCTAGACACACATAATCGACGTCCAAGAAACCTTTTTGCAAAGCGAATTTTTTGAGTTCATCTCGATCCGTTCCAAATTCAAGCTTAGCGACAATACGTGAGTTGTCATCGCGCTTCACAGTTCCACTAAGAATGTTTGCTCTATGTCCATTCAAAAAACTTGTTCGGCGATCTAGTTCGGTCGCAATTTCCTTCGCGATTTCTGGTGGAAGGGTTTCGCTGACCGCAAAACTACTTTTCTGATATAGTGCTGAACCCCCTCTGACATTTACATAGTTGGCAAAGCCTTCTGCAATCGGATCCCCAGCTGCAACTGGTGGAAGTTTGCATTTTCGGCGAATTGCTGATGGTGACAAATATCCAGTTGTGGACATCGCTAACTGTTGGGGATCTGTAATTGCGCACTCGAGTATCGGGTCGTCATCTACAACTTGGTGAGCGGCAAATACTTTTAATCTAATGCCGTTGGTAATCACCGCGTAACAAGCCGATACTTCTGGGTGCTTGGCATAACTCAAGGCCTGCCCAACGACTTGGCCATCTAGTGAGCAATTTGGTCTTTTAACCTCCAAGACCCAACGGCCTGATCCAGTGACAGATAGAACGTAATCAGGAATCCCTCTTAGTACGGGGTCATTTACCTTTTCTCTACCAAGTTGCATCTTTGAATATTTGATCGAGAACTCTCTCGAGATGTTGTTGGAAGATCCACGTTGGTATCCAAGTTCCATTAAGAACGGAACGATTAGCTCCTCTCTCACATCAGTTTCGTTTGCCTGCACATCAAACAACTCGTTCTATCTCACTCTGATTTGATTTCCCCACAAATCATACTCCCCCGCTTCCTCGACTTCCACTTTCACAACATCACCGACCGATAGCCCCTCGGCACCTTCGTCAATAAACAGATTCCCGTCGATCTCGGGCGCGTCTGCCCATGTCCGGCAGGTGGCGATGCCGTCTTCGTCGATGTCGTCCACGATGACCTCGACCACGGACCCGACTTTCGCGGCCAGTTTCGCCTCGGATATCGCTTGTGACTTGGCCATGAAACGATCCCAGCGGTCTTGTTTGACCTCATCAGCCACGTGGTCGGGCAGGGCGGCGGAACGGGCACCGGCGACGTTTTCGTATTGAAAGCAACCCACGCGGTCCAGTTGCGCCTCGTCCAGCCAATCCAGCAGGTGCTGGAATTCGGCCTCGGTCTCTCCGGGATAGCCCACGATAAACGTCGAACGCAGGGTCAGGTCGGGGCAGGTCGCGCGCCATGCGGCGATCTCATCCAGTGTCCGCGCGGCGGCGGCAGGCCGTGCCATACGGCGCAGCACGTCGGGATGGGCGTGCTGGAACGGGATATCGAGGTAGGGCAACACGCCCGAGGCCGGGTCGGCCATCAGCGGGATCAGATCGCGCACATGGGGGTAGGGGTAGACGTAGTGCAGCCGCACCCAGGCGCCCAATGTGCCCAGCTCGCGGGCGAGATCGGTGATGTGGCTGCGCACCTCGCCGTCTTTCCACGGGTTCAGGTCATACTTGCGATCAAGGCCGTAGGCAGAGGTGTCCTGGCTGATCACCAGCAGTTCCTTCACGCCCGCATCCACCAGCTTTTCCGCCTCGCGCAGCACCGCATGGGCGGGGCGAGAGCTGAGTTTCCCGCGCATGTCGGGGATGATGCAGAACTTGCACTTGTGATTGCAGCCTTCAGAGATCTTCAGATAGCTGTAGTGGCGCGGCGTGAGGCTGACCCCGCTCGCAGGCAACAGATCGACAAAGGGGTCGGGGCTGGGCGGGACAGCCTCGTGCACCGCGTCCAAGACCTGTTCGTATTGGTGCGGGCCCGTTACGGCGAGGATCTGCGGGTGATGTTCGCGGATGTAATCAGGCTCTGCTCCCAGACATCCCGTGACGATGACTTTGCCGTTTTCCTGCAAAGCCTCGCCAATGGCATCAAGGCTTTCGGCCTTGGCGCTGTCCAGAAACCCGCAGGTGTTGACGATGACCGCCTCGGCACCTGCGTAATCGGGGCTGATGGCATAACCTTCGGCGCGCAGGCGCGTCAGGATGCGCTCACTATCGACCAGCGCCTTGGGGCAGCCAAGGCTGACCATGCCGATTGTCGGCTGGCCGGGGCGCGGGGCATCGGTGATTTTGGCGGCAGGCGCGAGATCTGGGCGGAGCGATGGGGGGTTCTGGGTCATGTCCTGCGCTATAACGCGGGGCGGGCGCATTGGGAATGGGGGAGCCAAGCGGTAACAGATCGTCTGCAACGAGAAAACTTCGTAAAAGTGGTCATTTCCGCGTTTTGAAGATCAGGCGAATAGGAAAAGCGTGATCTCAATCGCGGGCAGCTATGACCAAACTCGCCTCGCGGCTCCCTTCCTTGGGGAACCGTAAATGAGCAGCATGGCCAATAGCCCGTGCATTGGATTCAAGTCGGCGTCACTTATGCCTACCCGCCCGCATAACCCAAAGGCTGTAGCGCTGTTTTGATTTCGTCCAGGATCGCCGGGTCGTCGATTGTGGCGGGCATTTTGAAATCCTCACCGTCGGCGATTTTGACCATGGTGCCGCGCAGAATTTTGCCAGAGCGGGTCTTGGGCAGGCGGTCGACCACGGCGATCAGTTTGAAGGCGGCGACGGGGCCAATGGTGTCGCGCATCATCTTGACGCATTCAGCCATGATATCGGCGTCGGATTTGTCTGTGCCTTTGTTGGTGCAGACAAAGCCAAGCGGCAACTGCCCCTTTAGCTGATCCGTCACACCGATGACGGCGCATTCGGCCACGTCGGGGTGGTTGGCGAGGACTTCTTCCATCGCGCCGGTGCTAAGTCTATGGCCCGCCACGTTAATCACGTCATCGGTGCGGGCCATGATGTAAAGGTAGCCGTCTTCGTCGATCATGCCTGCGTCGCCGGTTTCGTAGTAGCCGGGGAAGGTGTTGAGGTAGCTTTTCTTGAACCGATCTTCGGCGTTCCAAAGGGTCGGCAGGGTGCCGGGGGGCAGGGGGAGTTTGATGGCAATCGCGCCAAGCTCTCCGGGTTTCACGGGGTGGCCCGCGTCATCGAGGATTTGCACGTCATAGCCGGGCATCGCCACAGTCGGGGAGCCGATTTTGACCGGCAGCGCCTCTATCCCCGCGGGATTTCCCGCGATGGTGTAGCCGGTCTCAGTCTGCCACCAGTGGTCATAGACGGGCACGCCCATAATGTCCTGCGCCCATTTGATCGTGTCGGGGTCGGCGCGCTCACCGGCCAGATACAGCGCGCGCAGGCCAGAAATATCGTATTTCTTGATCTCTTCGCCCTTGGGATCCTCGCGCTTGATGGCGCGGAAGGCGGTGGGGGCGGTGAAGAAGCTGCGCACATTGTGTTCCGCGATCACGCGCCAGAAGGTGCCGGCGTCCGGGGTGCCGATGGGCTTGCCTTCAAACACAACGGTGGTGTTGCCGTGGATCAGCGGCGCGTAGCAGATGTAGCTGTGACCGACGACCCATCCGACATCAGAGGCGGCCCAGAAAACATCACCGGGGTCGACCTGATAGATATTCTTCATCGTCCAATTGAGTGCGACCAGATGCCCGGCGGTGGGGCGGACGACGCCCTTGGGCGCGCCGGTGGTGCCGGAGGTATAGAGGATATAGGCGGGATGGTCGCCCGCAACGGGGACGCAATCGGCAGGGGTGACACCTTCTTGGAAGGCGTGCCAGTCAACATCGCGGTCCGGCGTAAGGTCTGCAAGCGCTTGTTCGCGCTGGAAAATCACGCAGAAGTCGGGCTTGTGCGTGGCAAGGTCGATCGCGCCGTCGAGCAGGGGTTTGTAGGCCACAACGCGGCCCGGTTCGATCCCGCAGGACCCGGCGATGATGGCCTTGGGGGTAGCATCGTCGATCCGCACGGCCAGCTCATTGGCGGCGAATCCACCGAAAACCACAGAGTGGATCGCACCAAGGCGGGCGCAGGCGAGCATCGCCTCTAACGCTTCGGGGACCATCGGCATGTAGATGATGACGCGGTCGCCTTTGGTCACACCTTTGGCGGCCAGCGCCCCGGCAAGAGAGGCAACGCGCGTTTGCAGTTCGGCGTAGGTGATGGTGGATTTGGTGTCGGTGATGGGGCTGTCATAGATGATCGCCGCCTGATCGCCGCGTCCGTTTTCCACATGGCGGTCAACGGCGTTGTAGCAGGTGTTGACGGTGGCATCGGTGAACCAGCGGTAAAGCGGGGCCTTGCTGTCATCAAGTGCCTTGGTCGGTGGCGTGACCCAGTCAATGGCTTGCGCCTGATCCAGCCAATAGCCCTCTGGATCGTTCTTCCAGGCCTCATAGACGTCAGCGTATCCCATGGTGTCCTCCCCCCAAGACCGTTTGCACAAGGGATAGGCCCAAGGTCTGGTGGGAACAAGGTGGTTTGAGTCGTATGTAGTCCTGGGCTGTCAACTTTTTGACAGCCCTGAAGGCTTAGCTGTAGTGGGCGACCGGCGTGCCCGCGATGGCGGACATATTCAGCAAGCCGCGTGCCGTGATCGAAGATGTCACGATATGTGCCTTGTTGCCCATACCCATCAGGATCGGGCCGACTTCGAGCGCGCCACCCTTCATCTTCATGATGTTACGGACACCAGAGGCGGCGTCGGTATTGGCGAAGACAAGACAGTTGGCAGCGCCTTCCATGTGGGCCGCAGGAAAGACACGGGCGCGCAATTCGGGATCAAGAGCGCTGTCGATATGCATTTCGCCCTCGTAGGCGAAATCACGCGGGGCGCTGTCGAGGATTTCCATAGCGGCGCGCATCCGGCGACCGGTGTCGCAATCGAGGTTGCCAAACTGGCTGTGCGAACACAGGGCGATATTGGGCGAAAGGCCAAAGCGGCGGACGTGGCGTGCAGCACCTATGACTGTTTCGGCGATCTGTTCCGGCGTAGGTTCTGCGTGAACCTGGGTATCCGCGAAGAAGATCGGGCCGTCTTCGAGGATCATCATCGACAGCGCGCCGACGGGGTGTAGCCCGCCGTGGCCTAAGATTTGCTGCACGTAGTTGAGGTGCCACAGGTATTGGCCAAAGGTGCCGCAGATCAGGCTGTCAGCCTCGCCCCGATGCACCATGACAGCGCCGATGGCGGTGGTGTTGGTGCGCATGATGGCCTTGGCCAGATCAGGTGTGACGCCGTTTCGGGCCATCAGATCGTGGTAGCTGTTCCAATAATCGCGATAACGCGGGTCGTTTTCTGGGTTTACGATTTTGAAGTCGATCCCGGGGCGGATCGTCAGACCAGCACGTTCGCAACGCGCCGCAATCACCTCTGGTCGACCAATGAGGATCGGATGATCGGTGGTTTCTTCCATGATCGCCTGAGAGGCGCGCAGCACGCGTTCGTCTTCGCCTTCGGCAAAGACAATGTTGCGTTCGGCGGTCCGTGCGGCCTCGAACACGGGGCGCATCAGCATTGCGGAACGGAAGACAGAGCCGTCAAGGTTCGCCTTATAGGCCTCCATGTCCTCAATTGGGCGCTTGGCCACGCCGGTCTTGCAGGCCGCCCCGGCGACAGCGCTGGCAACGACGCCCATCAGGCGCGGGTCAAAGGGTTTGGGGATCAGGTAGTCGGGGCCAAAGGTCAGTTGCTCGCTTTTGTAAGCGGCTGCGGCCTCGGCGCTGGTGGTGGCGCGGGCGAGGGCGGCGATACCTTCGACGCAGGCGATCTTCATCTCATCGTTGATGTCGGTGGCACCAACGTCGAGTGCGCCGCGAAAGATGAACGGAAAACACAGCACGTTGTTGACTTGATTGGGGAAATCGCTGCGCCCGGTGGCGATGATGGCCTTGGGGTTCACCGCGCGCGCGGCGGCGGGGTCAATTTCGGGGTTCGGATTGGCAAGCGCAAAGATGATAGGGGTATCCGCCATCTTGGCGACCATTTCCGGCTTGAGAACCCCGGGGCCGGAAAGGCCAAGAAACAGGTCCGCGCCGTCAATGACGTCGCCCAGCGTTGCGGCACTGTCGCCTTGGGCATAGGCGGCCTTTTGCGGGGTCATGTCGGTTTCGCGGCCCTTGTAGACAAGGCCTTCGATATCGCAGAGCCAGACGTTTTCACGCTTGACGCCCAGTTTCAGCAGCATGTTAAGGCAGGCAATGCCTGCCGCACCGCCCCCAGTGCTGACGATCTTGATATCCTCGAACTTTTTGCCTGCAACGCGCAGCGCGTTGGTCGCGGCCGCGCCAACGACGATGGCCGTGCCATGCTGGTCGTCATGAAAGACTGGGATGTTCATACGGGCGCGGCAGGCATCCTCGACGATAAAACAGTCGGGGGCCTTGATGTCTTCAAGGTTGATGGCCCCGAAGGTGGGCTCTAGCGCGCAAACGATGTCAGCCAGCTTGTGGGGGTCGGGTTCGTCCAGCTCAATGTCGAAGCAGTCAATATTGGCGAATTTCTTGAACAGAACGGCCTTGCCTTCCATCACCGGCTTAGAGGCCAGACCGCCGATGTTACCCAGCCCCAGCACGGCAGAACCGTTAGAGACGACAGCCACAAGGTTGCCGCGTGCGGTATAGTCGCGTGCGGTGTCGGGGTCTGCCTTGATCTCAATACAAGCCTCGGCCACACCGGGGGAGTAGGCCCGCGCCAAGTCCCGGCCATTCGCCAGCGGTTTGGTCGCGCGGATTTCGAGTTTTCCGGGCTTTGGAAACTGGTGATAGTCGAGGGCAGCTTTGCGGAGGCTTTCGTTTTCGGTTTTCGACATTATCACAGTCCGCCAGATTGTTTAGTGTTAAACTATGTGTCTTTCCGGGAGGGAAAGAATGTCGCACCAGTAAACACTGAAATGCCTGTCTTGCAAATCCTTCAAGGGGGTCGCACCCTGTCAAAATGACCGAAACCACCGAAACCCAGGCCCGTGTTGTTCTGGCCACGCAAGATCTGACCGGCGACATCGGATTCTTTGGTCGCGTCTTGGGGATGCGGATGGATATGATTTATCCGGCAGACGATCCCGCGACAGCTGTTTTCAGCGGTCATGGGCTGCGGGTGCAGCTCGAAAGGGGCGACAGCGCGCCCGGACAGATCGTGATTGCAAGCGATGATCGCGCGCCAGAGGTGCTGACGTCCCCCGGTGGGACGCGCGTGCAGATCACCGCCCTGAACCCGTCGCTGGAACTGCCGCAAACGCAACACAGCTTTGTTGTTCGCCGCCTTGCCGATCAGGCCCCATGGGTGATTGGGCGTGCGGGGATGCACTACCGCGACCTGATCCCTGACAGGCTGGGTGGGTCGATCATTGCCAGTCATATCCGCATTCCCGATGGCGGACCTGTGCCGGATATGGTGCATTTCCATCGCGTCGGGTTTCAGTTGATCTACTGCTATCGCGGCTGGGTCGACGTGGTTTATGAGGATCAGGGCGGTCCGATCCGGCTACATGCCGGTGATTGCTTTATTCAACCGCCCGAGATCCGCCACCGTGTGCTGGAAGCCTCCGAAGGAATAGAGGTGATTGAGATTGGCGTCCCGGCCGAACATATCACCGAGATTGACCATGACATGACGCTGCCAACGCCGCTCCACCGGCCTGATCGTGTTTGGTCGGGGCAGCGGTTTGTGCACAACCGAGGCCAGGACGGTATGTGGCGGCCTCATCAAATGACGGGGTATGACGCGCGTGACACGACGATCGCCGATAACACGGGCAATGTTGCAGGGGTCAAAGTCATCAGGCGCGGCGCTGGCGACCCGGTATGGGCCAGCCATGACGCCGACATCTATTTCTGCTTTGTGATGGAAGGATCCATGACCTTGGAAGGTGAAGGCAGGGATCCTTATGACCTGCACCCCGGTGACGCCTTTGTTGTGCCGCCGGGTATGCCGGTGCGCTACGGGTCGCCGTCAGACGACATCGCGTTATTGGAGGTGACTTTACCGGGCAAATTCGCCGCAACGCCAGAGCGCGTGAGCGATTGAAAGTCCAGCTTGTCGCGCAGGTCATTGATCTGCGCTAGCGCGGCGCCAAGTGTCAATTTTGGATCAAATGATTTCCCGGTTGCCTGACACAGCGCAGACAACATGCCAGCAACATCGTCTGTCATCCCCGCATTGTCGGACCGTAAATCATTGATCGGTTGAACTAATCGTAATTGCATAGTGTCCCAAACCCCTCGGATTATATGGATCAACGCGAAAGTCGGTGTTTTGTTCCCCGCGTCAGGCCTTGCATCCCGAACTTTCTGCCCGCACTCTGGATTTTCAAGAAAACCGGAGCTGCCAAATGTCCCTGATTGATGACGCGCGCGCTGTGCGTCTGAATGCCCATGCGCCCTATTCGAATTTCAAGGTGGGGGCGGCCATCCGCACGGAATCCGGCGCGGTCTATCGCGGCTGCAACGTCGAAAATGTGGCCTACCCGGAAGGCACCTGTGCGGAAGCTGGTGCAATCGCTGCAATGGTCGCCGCCGGTGAGACAAGGATCGCCGAAGTGGCGGTCATTGCCGACAGTCCGCAGCCCGTTAGCCCATGCGGCGGATGCCGGCAGAAGCTGGCAGAGTTTGCGGAAGGCGATGTTGCGGTGACCTTGGCCACGACTGACGGGGTGACCCTTTCCACCACGGTTGGTGCGCTTTTGCCCGGTGCGTTTGATCAAGAATACATGTCGCGGAGCAGTTGATGGATGCCCGCGCGATCATAGCCAAGGTGCGCAGGCAACAGACACCAGATCAGGCGGAATTGACTTGGTTTGCCAAAGGGTTGGCAGATGGCGCTGTCAGCGACGCGCAGGCGGGGGCCTTTGCGATGGCGGTCTGTCTGAACGGATTAACCGCCACAGGCCGCACGGCGCTGACAGAGGCGATGCGCGACAGCGGGGATGTGCTGCGTTGGGATCTGGACCGTCCTGTGATTGACAAGCATTCAACCGGGGGCGTGGGCGATTGTGTATCGCTGGTGCTGGCGCCGATGCTGGCCGCCTGCGATGTTGCCGTTCCGATGATTTCGGGGCGTGGGCTGGGGCATACCGGCGGCACGCTTGATAAACTTGAGGCGATCCCCGGTCTGTCAACGAGCGTCAGCGAGGCGAAGCTGCGCCAGATTGTGGGCGATGTCGGCTGCGCCATTGTCAGCGCCACGGGCAATATCGCGCCTGCTGATAAGCGCCTCTATGCGGTGCGTGACGTCACCGCCACGGTTGAAAGCATAGAGCTGATCACAGCCTCTATCCTGTCCAAGAAATTGGCAGCGGGACTAGAGGCGCTGGTCATGGATGTCAAAGTTGGCAGCGGTGCCTTTATGAAGACCGAGGACGAGGCGCGCGCACTTGCGCGGGCGCTGGTGGATGCGGCCAACGGGGCCGGGTGCAAGACAGCGGCGCTGATCACGGATATGGATCAGCCGCTTGCCCCAAGCCTTGGCAACGCCGTCGAAGTGGGCACCTGCATGGAAGTGTTGTCGGGTCAGACAGAGGCAGCGCCGCGCTTGACAGAGCTGTCGATTGCATTGGGAAGCACTCTGCTTGTCCAAACCGGAATGAAAGCCGAAGTCGCCCAACGCAAGCTTGAAAAGGCGCTGTCCTCCGGGGCCGCGATGGAAAAGTTCGCAGGCATGGTCGCGGCCCTTGGCGGCCCACCCGATATGGCCGAAGATTGGCAAACACATTTGCCCAAAGCCCCCGTTGTGGGCGAGGTGCCCGCGCGCGAAACCGGATATATTGCGGCCATCGACGGAGAGGCGCTTGGCCTTGCTGTTGTCGGCCTTGGCGGCGGCAGGCGGGTGGAAACCGACCAGATTGACCCGGCGGTCGGGCTGACGGATGTGGTCACGCTGGGGCAGAAAATCACGCGGGGGCAACCGCTTGGCGTCATTCATGCCGCGGATGAAGACAGCGCAGAGGCAGCGGCGCACGCGGTCCTTGCCGCAGTGCAGATCGGCGACGTGCCTGAGGTGCCTGATTTGATCCGGGAAAGGATAAGCTGATGGGACGTGCGTTTTTGGTCGTCATGGACAGTGTCGGGATTGGCGGTGCGCCAGATGCAGACCGTTTCTACAACGGGCTAAAGCCTGACACGGGCGCCAATACAGCGGCGCATATCGCGCAGATTTGTGCCGATGGTCATGCTGATATCGGGCGCAGCGGTCCGCTTGCGGTGCCGACGCTGGATGCACTGGGCTTAGGCAAGGCGATTACGCTGGCGTCAAACGATAGCGCGCCGGGGCTATACGCCCGCCCGACGGGCGCTTGGGGTGCTGCGACCGAAGTGTCGATGGGCAAGGATACGCCATCGGGCCATTGGGAGCTCGCTGGCGTCCCGGTGCCGTGGGATTGGCATACATTTCCAGATGAAAACCCTGCATTTCCTGATGATCTGGTGACCAAGATCTGTCAGGCCGCCGGAACAGGGGGCCTGCTTGGCAACCGCTATGCCTCTGGCACGCGGGTGTTGGACGAAGAGGGCGCGCGGCACATGCAAACCGGCTGGCCCATCGTCTACACCTCTGTTGATTCCGTGGTGCAGATCGCTGCCCACGAAGAGACATTTGGCTTGGACCGTCTGTTGTCTTTATGTGCCGAGATTGCCCCGACAGTTCATGCAATGAAGGTGGGCCGGGTGATTGCGCGCCCCTTTATCGGCTCGCCGGAGGCCGGGTTCACACGGACATCAAACCGCAAGGACTTTGCGATTGCGCCGCCGGACAAGACGATTTGCGACGACGTGCAGGCCGCCGGGCGGCGCGTCTACGCCGTGGGCAAGATCGGGGACATCTTTTCGATGCGCGGTATTGATGAGGTCCGCAAGGGGCGTGATGAGGCCCTGATGGGACACCTGCATGATCTGGTTGAGGAGGCTTTGCCGGGATCATTCACCTTCGCGAATTTCGTTGAGTTCGACAGCGAGTATGGCCACCGCCGTGATGTTGCAGGTTACGCGCGACACTTGGAATGGTTTGACGCAGAACTGGCCAAGATCCTGCCAAAACTGGCGGCTGATGATCTGTTGATAATCACAGCCGACCATGGCAATGACCCCAGCTGGGGTGGCACCGATCACACCCGCGAACGGGTTCCTGTTCTGGTGCATGGGATCGGTGCCAAACCATTGGGGCAGATCGCATTTTGTGATGTTGGTGCATCGGTTGCGGCACATTTGGATGTGCCGTTTTCAGGACAGGGAAAGAGCTTTCTATGACACTCCGGGATTTGCCAAAGGTTGAATTGCACCTGCACCTCGAAGGTGCAGCACCCCCCGCGTTCATTCGCGGGCTGGCACGGGAAAAGAACATCGACCTATCAGGTATCTTTGATGAGGATGGCGGCTATGTCTTTCGCAATTTTGAACATTTTCTGTCGGTCTATGAGGCGGCGTGCGAACCGCTCAAATCGGCAGAGGATTTCTATCGTCTGACGACCGCGGTTCTGGAAGAAACCGCGAGCCACGGCGTGATCTATGCAGAGACATTTATCTCTCCTGATTTTTGCGGCGGCGGCGATGTGGCGGCATGGCGCGACTATCTGGATGCCATGGCGCAGGCGGCCAAGGATTGCGAGACATCGCATGGGATCACCTTGAAAGGTATCGTCACCTGCATTCGCCACGAAGGACCGGAACAGGCCAAACGTGCGGCCAAATGCGCGGTTGAGACGATGGGCGATTTCCTGACGGGCTATGGGATGGCTGGGGCCGAGATGATGCATCGCCCCGCCGATTTTGCCTATAGCTTTGACATGGCGCGCGAGGCCGGGTTGTCCCTGACCTGCCATGCGGGCGAATGGGGCGGGCCGGACATGGTGACAGAAACGCTTGATGCGTTGAAAGTGGCGCGGATCGGGCACGGGATCAACGCGCACAGGGATGCGGATTTGGTCAAACGCCTCGCAGATGAAGGTATCGTGCTCGAGGTGTGCCCGGGATCTAATGTCGTCTTGAAGGCCGTGGATGGCTGGGCCAGTCACCCGATCGCGAAACTGCGTGATGCAGGCGTGCCGGTCACGATTTCGACCGACGACCCGCCATTCTTTCACACCACGATGACGGCCGAATACGATGCGCTGAGCAAGACCTTTGGCTGGGGCGCCGATGATTTTCTGGACCTGAACAAAGTTGCTATCAACGCGGCCTTTTGCGATGAAGCGACCCGCGCGGACATTCTGAAACGATTGGAACAGGCATGAACGACCATCTGACCCATGTGACCCACCCGTTGGTTCAGCATAAGCTGACGCTGATGCGGAAGACCGATACGTCAACGGCGGTGTTTCGGCAGTTGCTGCGCGAGATTAGTCAGCTTTTGGCCTATGAGGTGACGCGCGAATTACCGATGACGACGCGCAGGATTGATACTCCGTTAGAGCCGATGGATGCACCTGTTCTGGACGGCAAAAAGCTGGCGTTGGTGTCGATCTTGCGGGCAGGCAACGGGCTGCTGGATGGCATTCTGGAGCTGATCCCCTCGGCCCGGGTTGGTTTTGTCGGACTTTACCGGGATGAAGAGACGCTCAAGCCCGTGCAGTATTATTTTAAGGTCCCAACAGAGCTAGAGGACCGACTGGTTATCGCGGTGGATCCGATGCTGGCGACGGGCAATTCATCGGTTGCGGCGATTGATCTTCTTAAAAAGGCAGGGGCCAAGAACATCCGATTCTTGTGCCTATTGGCCGCCCCCGAGGGTATCGCACGCATGAAGGAGGCGCATCCCGATGTCCCGATTGTTACGGCAGCAGTGGATAGTCACTTGAATGGCGATGGATATATTGTCCCTGGGCTAGGGGATGCGGGCGACCGCATGTTTGGTACTAAATAAGGGAACAATCGCTTTACAAAATAGGGATTGTCGGGCATCTTTACACAACATTTTGTGGGGGATGCGATGTCGACGATCAGACATTTTGGTGCGGCCGTTCTGGCCCTGACAGTTTCAGCAGGCGCAGCCGTGGCCCAAACGGACGTTCCGGCAGAGTTTCCGCCTGCGGATTTTAACGGCAACCAATACGTCGACAGCAATGGCTGTGCGTTCATCCGCGCGGGCATCAGCGGGGCAACCAATTGGGTGCCGCGGGTGTCACGTCAGCGGCAGCCATTGTGCAATTTTCAGCCGACCTTTGCGACTGGAACAGCGGGTCCTGCGCCCACGGGTCGCGTCGCGCCGCTTGATGCGCCGATAATCGAAATCACGCCACCTGCTGCCGCTGTTGCCGCCGCACCCGCACGCACGCGTGATGTCGGCGCTCCGATCCCGACGGTCGCGTCGATTCCGGCAGTGCGCCCCGCAGTCGCGCCAACCCCAGCCGCAACGCCGCAGATCATCACCCCACCACCCGTTGTGGAGCCGCCACGCGTGACATTCGCTGAGGCCTGCGAAGGTCGATTTGGTATCCAGCCTGGATTTGTCAGCGCGCGCACGGGCGATCCGATTGACTGTGGTCCTGAACCACAAGCACAGGTCGCGAGCGCGCCAGCACCAGTCGCCGCGCCAGAGCCGCTGCGGATGACATTGGCCGAAGTCTGTGCCGAAGTTGCGGTAAGCGGTACGCGTTTCGTGCGGCCTGACGGATCCCCGATCATCTGTGAGGCACCCGCGCCGGCACCGGTGGTGATTGCCACAGCATCTGTCCCGGTACCCGTTGCGACGCCGGTTGTTGCGCCAACGGTTGTTGGCTCGACCTGTCCAGGCAATCCCAACCTGCGCGGCGACCCCAACCTGCCGATGCGCTGCGGTCCGCAAACACAAAAGCCTTACACCATGGTGTCGCAGGGCGGTGGGACAGCGACGGTGAGCACGTCAAGTTTCCTTGGTCTAAATCAGCCCGTACCTGCCTCTAACCCAGTGGTGGCAACGCGCACGGCACCGCGTCCTGTCGCAGGGTATGAGCAAGTCTGGACAGACGGCCGGATCAATCCCCAGCGCGGGCAAGTGGCACAAGCAGCACCCCGCGTGTCGACCCGGTCAGCGGCGCCTGCGGCTGTTCGGGCACCAGCAGCAGCTGCAACCATGACCCACCGTTATGTGCAGGTCGGGACATTCGGTGATCCTGCCAATGCCGCGCGGATGATTCAGCGCTTGGGCGCTATAGGATACCCTGTTGCCTCTGCCAAGTCCGGCAGTCTCAAGATTATTGCGGCGGGTCCGTTCAACACGCCTACGGATCTCGCGCGTGCGCTACAAGCGGTGCGCGGCATGGGCTTTGCCGACGCCTATACCCGGAACTAAGGTTTCTCCCCGAAAAGGCCCTGCAAACGATCGCAGGGTCTTTTTGGGTGCCGTCACTTAATCGCAAATGCCTTGCAGGCTGACCCAATCGTCGTCGGGAAAGACGTCGATGCTGTCTTGGGCCGTCATAGGATCGTTCACAATCAGATCTGTCATCGGCTGGCCAACCTGCTGGATGTATTTTCCGTAGGGTGTGCTTGGCACGCGGGCCTGTTCGAACGCCGCCAGCAAGTTGCTTTCCGGCAGGTTCGGGGCCTGATCCCCGATGATGGTTGCGGCATAATCGCTTAGGACGTCGCTGGGCAAATCGCCCGTCGCCAAAAGTCGCATCGTGTTGGTAAAGCCCGCGCGTTCGAGGATCGGCAAAAGCGGATCCTGCAGCTTGCGCGACTGCTGAGCGGCAAGGACAAAACCAGCCGCCAGGGCGGGGTCGTCGAACCGCTCGATCAGGGTGCGGTCAAGGGCAATGATCTTGCCGGGCAAGGGGATCGCGGTCTGTTGGCCAAGCGGCATGACCACGATTTGCCCCATACCATCGCGCCCCAGAATGCGGGCCTGAAACCGGTCAAGTGCCGCGCGCCCCAAGCTGCCACGACAGACGGGGCCGGTGAGCCCCTGCAAATTGTTCAGCAGCACAGCTCCGATCTCAACCCGTTTGGAGGCGGGGACGACGCCGAGGGCCTGTTGACGCATCGCGTCTGGCAGCCAGAATACGCCCAAGGCCACCAACCCGCCCAACAGCGCCAACGTGCCAAGTCCGCGCAATTTTCCTTTGCGAGGTCGGGCCTTTGCCACCGTTTTGCGGACCTTTTCGATGGCATCGACCATCAGGGTGTCTTCCACCTCGAGCGTTTCGTCGGTGTCCATATCCGGGGCAAAGATGGCTGGGCGCTTGCCCGGATTCTGCCGGGTTACAGCGGCCAGTGACCAATGGGTCAGCGGTCGCCCCGCACCGTCAGAGATTACGAGCGTTGCATTGCCAAAGGACACCACCACATCACGGCGCTGGGCATCGGCATTCGCACGCCACAGCCCGCCGCTTTCAAGGCGCTCGTATTCCTTGAGTGCTGTCATCTGCTCAATTGCCCTTTTTTGCCACCTTAACGCGGCGGCGGGGCGGGCGACAACTGCTACAAATGGTCAGAGCGCTTTGGCAACGCCGCGCAGTTCAAATTTCTGGATCTTCCCGGTCGAGGTTTTGGGCAATTCCTGAAAAACCACGTGCTTGGGGCATTTGAACCCGGCCAGTTTGCTGCGTGTAAAGGCGATGACCTCTGCCTCATCCGCTGTTTGCCCATCCTTGAGTTCCACAAAGGCGCAAGGCACTTCGCCCCATTTATCGTCCGGTTTGGCAACAACCGCACAAAGCGAAACGGCAGGGTGAGACATTAATACGCTCTCAACTTCGACCGACGAGATGTTTTCGCCGCCCGAAATGATGATGTCCTTCAGGCGGTCGCTGATCTGAATATAGCCGTCAGGGTGCTGGATCGCGAGGTCTTCGGAATGGAAGTAGCCACCAGCAAAGGCCTTGGCCGTTGCGTCGGGGTTCTTGAGGTAGCCTTTCATCACCGCATTGCCACGCATGACAATCTCGCCTTGCGTGCTGCCGTCGGTCTTGACCTGGCCCATGGTGTCGTCCACGACCGTGACGTCCTCCATCATTGGAAAAGCCACGCCTTGGCGGGCTTTGATGGCCGCCTGATCATCGCCTGGCAGCGCATCCCATTCAGCGTTCCAAACGCATTCCGTAACGTGGCCATAAGTTTCCGTCAGCCCATAAACCTGCGTGACGTTGAACCCCAGCTTGCCAACCGCAGCAAGTGTTGCAGGGGCCGGGGGGGCGCCTGCGGTGAAGACTTCGACGATATGGTCAAAGGGACGACGCTCAAGCTCTGGTGCGTTCACGATGAGGTTCAGGACAATAGGTGCGCCGCCAAAATGCGTCACGCCATGATCGGCGATGGCATCATAGATCGCCTTAGCCGTGATATCGCGGCAGCAAACAGCAGTGCCGCCCAAAGCGGGCAACATCCACGTGTGGTTCCACCCATTGCAGTGAAACAGCGGCACAATTTGCAAAAGCGTGGGAAACAGTGTCATCCGCCAGCTGATCGGCGTGCCCATAGTCATCAGGTAGGCACCGCGATGATGATAGACGACGCCCTTGGGCCGCCCAGTGGTGCCGGATGTGTAGTTCAGCGCGAGGCTTTCCCATTCATCCGTTGGCATGATCCAGGCAGCGTCAGGGTCGCCGGTGCTGATGAATTCCTCATAGGTCTGGTGCTGGCCAGTGGCGAGGATGCCAGCCACCGGGTCCGGCACCTCGATGATCTTGGGGGCTTGTCCCTCCATCCGGCTGATGGCGTCGTCGACCACCGGCATAAATTGGCTGTCGACCAGTGCGATCTTGGCCTCTCCATGATCAAAGATATACCCAATGGTATCAGCGTCGAGCCGGGTGTTGATGGTGTTGAGCACCGCACCGCAGGCGGGGATACCAAAGGACGCCTCTGATTGGGCGGGGATGTTGGGCAGAATGGTCGCAACAACGTCGCCGGGGGCAACACCTGCCTTGGTCAGCGCACTTGCCAGCCGACTGACCCGAGCGTGGTAAGCGGCGTAGCTGAGTGCCATGTCGCCGTAGATCAGCGCAGTGCGGTCCGGGTAGACGCGGCGCGCCCGCGCCAGATGGCTCAGCGGCGTCAGCGGCACATGGTTGGCGGCGCATTTTTCCAGCCCGGTCTCATCCCGCATCCAGCCCATCTTGTCCTCCCAAACCGTGATGTCGTTTTCAGGCTTGAGTATTGCTGCGCTTATGTGACTTTGCCAATGGCGAAAACATCAAGGCAATCACGCAAATGTCCACTCAAACCGTCCAACCGGGCCGCGCGGCACTTATGATCCTTGCGGGAATGATGACGCTGGGGCTGACGGACAACTTTGTGCCGTTTGTCACGCCCGACAGTTCACTGTCACAGTTTCACCTCATCCGCGGTGGCATGGTGATTGCTGCGCTTGTGATTGCGGCCCGCTTTGGGGTGGGCGCGCTTTGGCCGCAAAACCCGATGGCGGTGCTAGGTCGCAGTCTTTTCACAGCGGGCGCGATGGTCATCTATTTCGGTTGTCTGGCCTTGCTGCCCATCGGTGTTGTCGTTGCTGGCCTTTTTACCGCACCACTCTTTGTCGTGCTGATCTCTGTCCTGTTTCAGGGCAAACGGGTGGGGCCGATGCGCTGGATGGCGGTTGTGGTGGGCTTTGTTGGTGCGCTTCTGGTGATCCGGCCTGACCCTGCTGCGCTTGATCTGGTGGCGTTTTTGCCGGTTTGCGCAGGCCTTCTTTATGCCATCGGTGCCGTCGCGACCCGTGCATGGTGCGAGGGGGAGGGGACAGCAACCTTGACGGTTTGGTTCTTTGGCCTGCTGACGCTCTTTGGGGCCGTGGGTGTGCTGGTTTTACCTGCGGGCAACGGCGGAGACCCTGCTGGATTTCCGCTGCGGGGCTGGATGCCGCTGACCCCCACGCTGATTGGATGGTATGTGGCACAAGCCATCGGTGCGTTGATTGGGATCGTGTTGATCTTTCGCGGCTACCAATTGGGCGAGGCGAGTTTCGTCGCGGTCTTTGAGTATTCCTTGCTGATTTTCGCCAGCTTCTGGGCCTATATCCTTTGGGGGCAGACCGTGCCTGCATTAGGGTTGCTTGGTATGGCGTTGATCGCAATGGCCGGGATCGTCATTGCCATCCGCAGTCAAAGGGACGGGGCATGATCATCTCGCGCGGGCGGCGCTATATCTTTGTGCATATTCCCAAAACGGGTGGCACCGCGATGGCGTTGGCGTTGGAAAGCCGCGCGATGAAGGATGACATTCTGGTTGGTGATACACCCAAAGCGTTGCGCAGGCGCGGGCGGCTCAAGGACGCAAAAACGGCAGGACGGTTATGGAAGCACAGCACACTCGCCGATGCAGAAGGGCTGATCTCGCGATCCGAAATGAGCGATTTCATGGTCGTGACCTTGGTGCGCAATCCGTGGGACCGGATCGTCAGCTATTACCATTGGCTACAGGCACAGCGGTTCAACCATCAAGCCGTCAAACTTGCGCAAGCGCTTGATTTCAAATCGTTTCTAAACCACCCGCATACACAGGCGAGCCTAGCTGCCAATCCTTACGCTCACTACGTCACCGATGGTGCGGGCCGCGAACATGACGCACTATTTGCCCGGCTGGAACATTGGCGCGATGACCTCGCGCCTTTTGCTGACCATCTTGGGTTTGAGGTTGATTTGCCCCATGCCAATGCCTCTGACCGGGCGCGGGATTGGCGTGGGTTTTATACGGACGATGATGCGGCGCTGGTTGGAAAGTTGTGCAAAGCGGACATCCAGCGGAGCGGTTATCGCTTTGATCCTGAAGCATAAAAAAGGGCGCAGCTCTTGCAGGCCGCGCCCCTCGTGATTTTTTTGACAATCTAGGCCGCGTCAGCCTTTTTCCCAAAACGGCCATAGAACGACTGTGTCTTGTCGGCCATTTCGCGCAGCAGGGCAGGTGTCGTGAAACGCTCTCCAAATTCGGCGGTCAGTTGGTCACAGCGTTCCGCTGCATAGGGCGCACCGATGATGTCGAGCCAGCTGAACGGGCCCCCGGACCACGGCGCAAAGCCCCATCCAAGGATCGCGCCCACGTCGCCTTCGCGGATGTCTTCCAAGACGCCTTCCTCCAGCGCGCGGACTGCTTCAAGCACTTGGGCAAAGAGCAGGCGATGCTGCACCGTCGTTAGATCAGGCTGTTCATCTGCCACAGGATATTTCGCGGCCAGACCGTCCCAAAGTCCCTGACGCTTGCCCTTGTCGTCGTAGGCATAGAACCCGCTGTTGGATTTGCGGCCCAAACGGCCCTCGTCGAACATCCAGAACAGCACTTCATCCTGCGCGTCGTCATAGGCATCGCCCATCGCGGCTTTGGTCGCTTTGGCGATTTTCACGCCAAGATCGATTGAGGTTTCATCCGTCAATTGCAACGGACCCAGTGGCATGCCCACCAGTTTGGCTGCGTTTTCGATCAACGCGGGTTCGACCCCTTCCTTCACCATCCGAATGCCTTCGTTGATGTAGGGAATGATGCAACGGTTGGCGTAGAAGAACCGCTCGTCATTGACGACAATCGGCGTCTTGCGGATCTGGCGCACAAAGTCGAGCGCTTTGGCCACGGCCACCGGGCCGGTCTTTTGACCCTTGATGATCTCAACCAGCATCATCTTGTCGACGGGGCTGAAGAAGTGGATGCCGATGAAGTTCTCGGCGTCGTTACTGGCCTTCGCCAATTCGGTGATCGGCAGGGTTGAGGTGTTGGTGGCAAAGACCGCGTCGGGGCAAGCTGCCTGCACCTTGGCCGTCACTTCTGCCTTGACCCCCACATCTTCAAACACCGCTTCCACGATCAGGTCACAGCCAGCGAGGGCCGCGTAGTCCGTTGTGGCATTGATAAGGCCCAGCACCGCCTCTTTCTTTTCGGGCGTGGCTTTCTTCCGGGAAATGCCCTTGTCCATATAGTCGGCGGTGTAGGATTTGCCCTTGTCTGCGGCCTCCTGCTTGGCGTCGATCAGCACGACCTGAATGCCGGCGAGCGCTGATACCAGTGCAATGCCAGCGCCCATCATGCCTGCGCCGATGACACCGACCTTTTTGACCTTTTGGTCATCCACGGCGGGGCGGTTGGCTCCCTTTTCCAGCGCTTCCTTGTTGATGAAGAGGCTGCGGATCATGGCGCTTGATGAAGGGTTCATCAGCACATGCGTAAACCAGCGCGCTTCAATCTGAAGAGCTGTGTCAAACGGCACCAGCGCACCTTCGTAGACCGCCGACAGCAACGCCTTGGCGGCGGGATAAACGCCCATCGTCTTACCGTTGACCATGGCAGAGGCGCCGACGAAATTCATGAAACCCGCGGGGTGGTAAGGTGCGCCGCCGGGCATCTTGTAGCCCTTCTGGTCCCATGGCTTGACGATGTCGGCGTCCGTGGCGTTCAGCACCCAAGCCTTCGCGGATGACAGCAGTTCTTCTGCGGCCACGACCTCATCAATGACACCCGCAGATTTTGCCTTGGCTGGGTTGTTCAATTTGCCCTCAAGCAACAAGGGAGAAGCCGCAATCGCGCCCATCTTGCGCACCAAACGTGTCGTGCCGCCAGCACCGGGGAAGATGCCGACCATGATCTCTGGCAGGCCGATCTTGGCCTTGGGATTGTCTGCGGCAAAGATGCGGTGACAGGCGAGTGGCAGTTCAAGACCGATGCCTAGCGCTGTGCCGGGCAGGGCGGCTGCGATCGGTTTGCCACCCTTCAAGGTTTTGGGGTCCATGCCCGCGCGTTCGATTTTGCGCAGCATCTTGTGGCCGTTCATGGTGAATTCAAACAGCCCCTCTGCGGGGTTATCTTTGTATTCTTCGCGGATGGTGCCCAGCACATTCAAATCCATGCCCCCGGCAAAGCTGTCCTTGCCAGAGGTGATCACGATGCCTTTTACGGCTGCGTCGCCAAGCGCGTCGTCTATCAGCCCATCCAGCACAACCATGCTGTCGCGGCTCATGACGTTCATTGACTTGGACTTCACGTCCCAGGTGATCACGGCGACGCCATCGGCGTCTTTTTCCATCGTAAAATCGGTCATGATTTGGTTCCTTTGGTGGGTTGATCAAACTCTGGCAGGCAAGGGTCATCGGCCAGCCGCGTCCAAAGTTTGAAATTCTCGAAATTGTTGAGGATGGCATTGGCGCAATGGGTTTCTCTCCATTGGCCATCGGCGTCCCGCACAAGGCGGACGCGGTTAGGGTATGGTGGCATAATGCGTTGCCCATGACGCATTTGGTGACTGATATGAGTGCCAATAATTTCGTCGGGCGTAATGAATTGCGCTTCGCGCACAGTACGGACGAAATCGGTCAGCCCCTGATTGGCGTACATGATTGCGAACCGATCAAAGAGGTCCTTCATCTCTGCTTCAGTTGCGACCCTGATAACGTCCGTTTCTGTGGTGATTTGATGTGGCAGGCTGATTCTGTCTTTGAAGGTGTCAAAGTCACCCTGGATAAGTGCGTCCGACAATCGGTCCAGATGGACCTGATAGATCTCTTCCGCCTCCGCGTCGCCTTCTTCGGCAGCATGCAGGGCCTTGGCCCCGCCACTTTGATCATCAAGCGCATATTCGGATGACATGATGACCCAAGACCCGTCGACCTTTTCGAGGACGGAAAACACAGGGTAGGGCGGAACCACTTCTTCACCGTTTGCAATCAACGTGCTCAGATGCGTCGCCTCCACCCGATTTTCACCGTGAAAGATTGCTGCCACGCATTCGCGGCGAAGCTCTGTCACCCCGATGCTTTCAAGATGGTCGCAGTTGCTTTCAAAGGCGCGCCGCAGATCGAACCTTGTTTCTGCCACGATACGGCGCCCCATGGTGTTCATTGTTTGCGGCAGGAAAAAACAGGTCGCAAACAACTCAAAATCCCGCTGCATCAGGGCTTTGGCTGTGATGCGTAGCAAGTGTTCAGAGACGTCTTTGGCTGTCTTCAACGCTGCCGACATGGATTTAGACACGCTCGATAATGGTGGCCGCACCCATGCCGGATGCGATGCAAAGCGTAGCAAGACCTGTGCCTTTGCCTGTTCTTTCAAGCTCATCCAGCAGTGTGCCAATGATGATCGCACCCGTGGCACCCAACGGGTGGCCCATCGCGATAGATCCGCCGTTGACGTTGACCTTGCTGTTATCGACGTCAAAGGCTTGCATGAAGCGCAGCACAACCGATGCGAAGGCCTCGTTGACCTCGAACAGGTCAATGTCGCTGATCGACATGCCTGAATCGGCCATGATCTTTTCGGTGACAGGCACCGGTCCGGTCAGCATGATGGTGGGGTCAGTGCCGATCTTGGCGGTGGCGCGGATCACGGCGCGTGGCTTGATGCCCATCGCCTCGCCCCATTCTTTTGACGCCACAAGCACACCGGCAGCACCGTCCACGATGCCAGAGGAGTTGCCCGCATGGTGGATGTGGTTGATCCGCTCAAGGTGCGGGTATTTCATCAGCGCGACCTTATCAAAGCCTGGCATAACCTCACCCATCGCTTGGAACGCCGGGTTAAGACCTCCAAGCGATTGCATGTCGGTGCCGGGGCGCATGTATTCGTCATGCGCCAGTATCGGCAGGCCGTTGATATCGCGCACAGTGACGATGGATTTGTCAAAACGCCCGTCATCCCACGCCGCCTTGGCACGCTTTTGGCTTTCGACGGCCAGTTGGTCGGCGTCATCGCGGCTAAAGCCATATTCGGTCGCGATAATATCGGCAGAGATCCCTTGCGGGACAAAGTAGGTGTCCATCGCAATCGACGGATCAACGGCAATCGCCGCACCATCACTGCCCATCGCCACGCGTCCCATCATTTCAACGCCACCGGCGATATAGGCCTGACCAGCCCCGCCTTTCACTTGGTTGGCCGCCAAATTCACGGCCTCCATGCCTGAGGCGCAAAAGCGGTTGATCGCAAGGCCGGGGATGCTTTCGTCAAGATCAGAGGCGAGCACGGCCGTCCGCGCGAGACACCCGCCTTGTTCACCGACTTGGGTGACGTTGCCCCAGATCACGTCCTCAACGGCGTGGCCTTCCAGCCCGTTGCGGTCCTTCAGCGCGTTCAGCACGCCGGCGGACAGGCGCGCGGATGTGACCTCGTGCAGGCTGCCATCTTTGCGGCCCTTGCCGCGCGGCGTGCGCACGGTGTCATAGATATAGGCGTCGGTCATTGTCGTCTCCTGTTAAGCGGTGCCGGGCAGCGCCCGGGGCATCAGATCATAGGGATGTTTCCAACCGGGCACGGCGGCAATGTTGTCCAGCCAGCGGTTGATGTTTGGGTAATCGGCGCGGTCAAAACCAAAAGGTTCAGGGTAATAAAGATAACCACAGCAAGAGATGTCAGCGTTGGTAATGCTGTCGCCCACGATCCAATCGCGCCCGTCCAAATGGGCTTCTAGCACTGCAAATGCGGCGTTCAGCCGTCCTTGACTAAAGGCGATCGCCTCGGCGGGGCGCTTGTCTTCGGGCAAGAAGTTCATCAAGAAGCGCAGCATCCCCGCGACAGAGCTGAGCTTGTGATTGTCCCAAAGCACCCAACGCAGGACTTCGTATTTGGCAGCCTTTGGCCCGCCGAATAACCCTGTCTTATCAGTAATATATTGCTGGATCGCGCCTGATTGGCTCAGCGTGACCTCGCCATCAATCAACACCGGGGCTTCGCCCATGCCGTTGATTTCGCGCCATTCAGGTGTGCGGGCTGCACCCTTGAAAAAGTCCACATAGACCGGTTCCCAGTCGACGCCCGCCAGTTCCAGCGCAAGGGCTGCCTTATAGCTGTTTCCGCTTTCGCCAAAGCAATGCAGTTTCATGGTGTGGTCCCCCCAATGGACGTGATGTTCAGTGTTGTTTCCAAGATGACCTCGCCGCGCGACATGTTGTGGATCGCGGTCATCTTGCACCAGCGCGTGCCGCAGGGGCGGTCCCACTCGGCGAAACTTGTGATCTGCGGTGTGGCAGACATCGACGGGCGTTCCACCCGAACCAGCGCAAATTCGAACGGCAGCCAATGTTCCATGTAAACGGCCATGCCGTCTTGACGATCCGCCGCCGGAGGCTCCTTCATCTGCCACTCCAACCGGCAGGACATGCCTGTCGCATGGGCCGAAAGTTCGATGATTGGGTGCCCGTTGGCGTCAACCGTATCAATATCGCCAGAGGCCGAAAGCGCCATGCGATCCATGTCACCGGTTGGTTCAAGCCCCATAAAAAATGCATTGGATTCATAGGCCGCAAAACCCGGCGGCATGGCGTCATCCAGCGCCTCGCCACGTTCAATGCCCAAGCAGGTGTTGCGGAACATGCGGCTGACCAGCACCAACCCCAGCTCTGTCGAAAACGGTGCCGCGGGCGTGCCAAAGCGATCTTCTGTCAAATCAGCATAGCCTTGAACCGGCGCAAACATCTGAACCGCACGTGGGGCATCCGCAATACCTTGGCCGGACGCTGCAAGGGGCAGCAAAAGCAAAAGCGCTGTCAGGCCGGTCCGGATCATTTCTTGCGCGCCTCCAACTCACTTTGAAAATTCCTCAGGCGGTGGCCAAAGGTATCTTCGTCAATCACGCTGTCGAAGTTTTCGAACAGAAACGACAGCGCCTCGCCTTCTTCCAACCCGGTGTCCTTGCTGAACCGCCGTAGCCTGCGATAGCCATCCTCTGTCATGGCGACGGGGAAACGGCGGGTCAGGCGGAGGCGTTTGGGCATCGGGCTATTAGTCCTTTTTGGGGTCGGGCGGGGGTTACCCCGCCTTCACCTTAGAAATTCGCAGCCTCCAGCGCCATCACCGTTTCAGCCCCGGTGTTAATCCGCGCAAGGTGCATGGCCGTCGCGGGCAATTGCCGCGCCATATAGTAGCGCCCGGTCGCGATCTTGGTCTCATAGAACGCAGTATCGGATGCACCAGCCTCCAACGCTTCCATCGCCGCTTTGCCCATGCGCGCCCACATCAGGCCAAGGCAGACATGACCCATCATGTGCATAAAGTCATAGGACCCGGCGAGCGCGTTGTTGGGACTTTTCATGCCATTTTGCATGAAATACATCCCTGCGGCTTGCAGGTCTTTCGATGCCGCTTTCAACGGATCAAGAAAATCTGCCTTCAGTGCCTCGTTGCCTTCGTTTTCCTTGATGAAAGTCTTCACCATTTCAAAGAAGGCCATCACATGCTTGCCGCCATCTTGCGCCAGCTTGCGGCCCACCAGATCAAGCGCTTGAACGCCGTTGGCACCTTCATAGATCATCGCAATCCGCGCATCGCGGGCGAATTGGGACATGCCCCATTCTTCGATGTAACCGTGACCGCCGTAAACTTGCTGTGCGGCGACTGCATATTCAAAACCCTTGTCGGTCTGGAACCCTTTGATCACAGGTGTCATGAGCGAAATCAGGCCATCGGCGTCGTCGTCTTTGTTCTTATGCGCCCGGTCGATCAGGTAAGCGCCCCAATAGGTGAAGGCCCGCGCACCCTCGATAAAGGATTTCTGGTCCATCAGGTTGCGGCGGATATCGGGATGCACGATCAGCGGATCCGCAGGGCCATCGGGGTTTTCGTCGCCCGTCACCGCACGCCCTTGCAGGCGGTCGTTGGCATAGGCCACGGCGTTCTGATACGCGGCCTCGGCTTGCGCATAGCCTTGCAGGCCCACGCCCAGACGCGCCTCGTTCATCATCACGAACATAGCACGCATACCTTTGTGCATCTCGCCAATCAGATAGCCCTTGGCCCCGTCATAATTCATCACGCAGGTCGAATTGCCGTGGATGCCCATCTTTTCTTCGATGTTGCCAACAGCGACACCGTTGCGCGCGCCAAGGCTGCCGTCTTCGTTCACCAGAAACTTGGGCACGATAAACAGGGATACGCCCTTGATGCCCTCTGGTCCGCCGGGGATCTTGGCCAGCACCAGATGGATGATGTTGTCGGACATGTCGTGCTCACCGGCAGAGATAAAGATCTTCTGTCCGGTCACAGCATAGCTGCCGTCATCCTGTGGTTCTGCCTTGGTGCGCATCAGGCCCAGATCAGTGCCGCAATGCGGCTCTGTCAGGTTCATGGTGCCGGTCCACTCGCAGGATGCAAGCTTGGGCAGATACATCGCCTTTTGATCTTCTGACCCGTGTTCGCGGATCGCCGAATAGGCACCGTGGGTCAGGCCGGGATACATCTGCAGCGCCATGTTGGCCGAGACCAGCAATTCCTGTGCTGCGGTGTGCATCACGTATGGCAGGCCCTGACCGCCGTGGGCCTCGTCACAATCCATCGAGGTCCAGCCACCATCCTTGAGCTGCTGGAACGCCTCTTTGAAACCCTTTGGCGTGCGGACAATGCCGTTTTCAAGCACACAACCTTCGGTGTCACCCACCACGTTGAGCGGGGCCAACACCTCAGAGGCCACTTTGCCCGCCTCTTCCAGCACCGCGCCGGTAAAGTCGGCATCAAGATCGGCAAAGCCGGGAATATCCTGTTCGCTGACTTTCAGCAGGTCATGCAAGACAAACTGCAGGTCTTTAACGGGGGCGGTGTAGCTGGGCATGTGGAGTCTCCGGTCAGATCAGTGCAGCGGCGCTTAGGCCGCTGCGGTTTTTTCTTTGGCAATCTCTGCCAGTTTCGCTTCGCCCCAGATCATCTGGTCCTTCAGCTCGGCAATCGCTTCTTCAAGCTCTGCCTTCTGGGCTTCCATGTCGGCCAGATGGGTCTTGGCGAGTTCGTAGGATTTGCTCAGCTGCGTCAGCTGGCCGTCATCCATGTGATAAAGGTCCAGAAGCTGGCGAATTTCTTCCAAAGAGAAGCCGAAGCGTTTACCGCGCAGGATCAGTTTAAGACGGGCGCGGTCCCGTTTGGTGAACAGCCGCTTTTGGCCATCACGGATTGGGAACAGCAATTCCTTGGCTTCGTAAAAACGCAATGTGCGCGGGGTCACCTCGAAGGCCTCGCACATCTGTCGTATATTTAATGTATCCGTTGTCATGATTCATTCCATTCATACCAGTGTGTCATGCACCGGCAGATGCGAGGTGTTGTCCCTTCTTACAAGGAAAGTTGACGTTGACGTAAACGGAACGTGGCGTCATTTCAAAGCTGACGAAAGGTCAGGCAAAGTGACCCAGGGTCACGGGCAACATTTTAACGGTGACGATCGGTTCTGATTTCCCCGTTGGGCGTATTATTCGGAACTTGAAAGCGCGGATCGCAGTCGCGAGATGTCCGCGCGCGACCGGCAAACCTGTAGATTGATCGCTGGGTGGTCCGCCATTGCATCTGAAACTTCGCGGTCAAAAGCGGCCTGTTTGCGCAAGCTGCGCCAGCCAAACTGGATCTGGGGCCAAAACTGATCGGTGTTGTCTGGCGGCAATTCTGGACGGGTGCGGCCGTGATAGCGCAGGCTCCTTTTCAGCAATTGCCATGCCCGTTGCCAAATCGGTGGCTGCAACCAGATGACAAGATCCGCACGAGGCAACGTAGTCCTCAACATGCTCGATCCGCCTTCGATCACCCAGCGGGGGTCAATTGCGGCCTGTGCTAGCAACCGCATGTATTCTTCCTTAGGTCTGCGGGCCCAGTTCTTGGTCAAGCGTAAGGCATCATAATGCGTGACCGGCCTGTCTGCGGCAATACAGCGGGCGAGGTATGATTTCCCGGCGCCATTGGCACCGGTGATCAAAATTATTGCGGGGATATCGTTGGGCGGATGCCCGTTAGCCAAGGGTCTTGGCCGTATCATCGCGAAGCCGCTTGAGCTCTGCCATGGTGTCGTCAAGCTGACGGCGCTGTTCTTCCAACTCGGTCATTTGCCGATCCGCCAGTTCGATCCACTGCTGCATCTGCGCCTTGGTGCCTTCGTTTTCGTAAATCAGCAGCCATTGCCGGATATCCTCAAGCGAAAACCCAAATCGGCGCCCGCGCAGGATCAGCGTCATCCGTGCGAGTTCTTTGGGGCCATAAAACCGGGACCGGCCTTCTTTGTCGGGCTGCAAGAGTTCGATATATTCGTAGTATCGCAGGGTGCGCGGCGTCACGTCGAATTTGGCGCACATTTCTTTGAATGACAGGCGGGTTGCAGGCATTGAGGTCTCCAGTGCGAAAATCTTAACCTCTCGACGGTGTCAGAGCAACGCGCTTGGGATCAAAAAAGCAGGGCGAACGTGGGCGTGCGATGGGTCGGCACAAAGAAAGGGCTTGCCCCCGCGCAGGCTACGGACAAGTTTGCGCATAAAGGAAGAAGCGTCGTGGCAAAGAACCTACCCTCTGACAGAAACGCGATTGTGCGCCAATTCATCGGTGCACTGCCGCATTCTCTTGCGCTTGGCATGGAGCTGGCCGAGGTCAGCGATGGCGAAGCGACAATCGGCATGGACTATGATCCGCGCTTTGTTGGTGACCCCGAAACCGGGGTAATCCATGGCGGTGCGGTTTCGGCGTTGATGGATACCTGTGGCGGTGCGGCGGTGATGTCGCACCCTTCCGCACCGGCTGGCACAGCGACATTGGATTTGCGCATCGACTACATGCGCCCGGCCACGCCCGGTCAGCGGATCACCGCAAAGGCCACCTGTTATCACGTCACACGCTCGGTCGCCTTCGTGCGGGCGACGGCGATGGACGAGGACACATCGCGCCCCGTCGCCACGGCCACCGGTGCCTTTACGATCGAAGGAGGCAAGGGATGATCCGCAGACCAGAGCCGGTACAGGTCGTCAAATCCCGTCGTGATGCAGCCTTGGATCAACTGGTCAGCGGCGTGCCTTACATTCAGTTTCTGGGCATCCGGTTTGATCGCCGCGGCGATGAACTTACCGGGGTCTTGCCATTTGCGGACACCCATATCGGAAACCCGATGATCCCCGCGATCCACGGCGGTGTAACAGCTGCGTTCCTCGAAGTGACCGCGATTATCGAGCTCAGCTGGGTCGCGATGTGGTCCGATCTCGAAGCAGGTGCCGCCGATGTGGGCAAACGGCCTTTGCCCAAGACCATCGACTTCACCGTTGATTATCTGCGCGCGGGTCTGCCGCGCGATGCCTATACCCGCGCCCGCGTGAACCGATTTGGTCGGCGCTACGCAAGTGTCCACGTCGAGGCATGGCAAGACAACCGCAGCCGCTTGTTTGCGCAGGCGACCGGGCATTTTCTGATGCCTTCAGACGATGGCTAAGGTGCCTGATCTGACGCATCGTCGCGTCTTGAACATCGCTCTGCCGATTGTGTTGTCAAATGCGACAGTGCCGATCCTGGGTGTCGTGGACACCGGCGTTGTTGGCCAATTGGGCGAGGCCGCACCAATTGGTGCCGTCGGCATGGGTGCCATCATCCTCACGGCGATCTACTGGATCTTTGGCTTTTTGCGGATGGGCACAACCGGTCTGACCGCGCAGGCGGCCGGTGCCGGACAACCGGCCGAGGTGGCAGCACTTCTGACGCGCGTCCTGCTGATTGGTGGTGTGGCCGGCATCGCGATCATCCTCACCCAGATTTGGCTGTTCGCCGGGGCCTTCAAGATCTCTCCCGCCAGCCCAGAGGTCGAGGGGCTGGCGCGCATCTATATGTCGATCCGGGTCTGGTCTGCCCCCGCCGTCATTGCGCTTTATGGCATTACGGGCTGGCTGGTGGCGCAGGAACGCACGCGGGCCGTGCTCGCGTTGCAAGTCGTGATGAACGGCATCAATATCGTCCTCGACGTCGTGTTTGTGCTTGGCCTTGGGTTTGGCGTTGCGGGCGTCGCATGGGCCACCTTTATCGCGGAATGGTCAGGGCTTTTGTTAGGGCTTTGGTTGTGCCGCGCGGCCTTTGGCGTGCCTGCATGGCGCGACTGGTCGCGCATCTTTGATCGCGCGCGTTTGGCCAATATGGCCGTCGTTAATACAGATATCCTGATCCGCTCTGTGCTGCTTCAGGCCATCTTTGTCAGCTTCCTGTTCTTTGGTGCCCGCTTTGGCGATGTGCAACTGGCGGCCAATCATATCCTGATGCAGTTCCTCTATGTGACGTCCTACGCGATGGACGGTTTCGCCTTCGCGGCAGAGGCGCTGGTAGGCCAAGCCTTGGGTGCGCGGGCAGCGCCGCGTTTGCGCCGCGCTGTGGTGCTGACATTCATCTGGGCCACTGCGATTTGCGTTGCCCTCGCCTTGGTCTTTGGGGTCTTTGGGCCTGCCATCGTGGCGATCATGGCCAAGAATGCAGAGGTTCAGGATGCCGCGCGAACCTTCTTGCCTTATATGGTCGCGGCCCCCTTGGTGGGTGTCGCCGCTTGGATGTTTGACGGTGTCTTCATCGGGGCCACGCGGACCACGGATATGCGCAATATGATGATTGTCTCGACCATCGCCTATTTCGCGGCTGTGATTCCGCTGATGGCAGCCTTTGGCAATCACGGCCTTTGGCTGGGGCTATTGTTCAGCTTTATCGTGCGCGGGATCACCCTGGGTTGGAAATACCCCGGATTGGAAAGGGCGGCAGCGTGACCAGGGCATGGGATGCAACGGCAGGCAAGATCACAACAACTGACGACCCGCAGGCCTAGACCCAGTCGCCGCGCCCCGTGCCGACAGCTTCGCTCACCGATGCAAACCCGTCGCGCGCCAGCAATTCGTCCAACCCCTTAGCGATCTCTCCGGCCAATGAAATGCCGTGATAAACGAGTGCTGTGTATAGTTGCACCGCTGAGGCGCCTGCGCGGATCTTCTGATAGGCTTGTTCCGCTGATCCAACGCCGCCCACGCCAATAATGGGCAGGTCCGTCATACCCGCCAATGCCGCCAGCACGCGGGTCGATTTTTCAAACAAGGGCTGGCCAGACAGCCCTCCCATCTCATCCCTATGGGGCCCGTTCAAACCATCGCGATCCAGCGTGGTATTGGTGGCGATCAGCCCAGCGATCCCCGATGCATTTGCAACCTCCGCCACATCGGCCAATTCATCCGGTGACAGATCCGGCGCGATTTTCAAAAAAACGGGAACATCCGTCGCATTGGCCGACATCACGCCTGACAGCAGCGCAGCAAGTGCAGCTTTCCCCTGCAAATCCCGCAGTTTTTCGGTGTTGGGGGATGATACGTTCACCGTTGCGAATTCAACGTGTGGCCCGCAATGGGCGATGACGCGGGCGAAGTCGCCTGCGCGGTCGGTGCTGGTCTTGTTGGCCCCAAGGTTTAACCCCACAATCCCGCGATGCCCCTTCAGCCGCTCGCCAATCACGTCCATCCCGTCATTGTTGAACCCAAAGCGGTTGATCGCGGCTTGATCCTCGCTCAGGCGAAAAAGCCGCGGCTTGGGGTTGCCGGGCTGGGGCAGGGGCGTTGCCGCGCCAACCTCCAGAAATCCGAAACCCGTCTGCGCCAATGCGGCCAATGCGGTCGCGTTTTTGTCAAACCCCGCAGCCAGCCCAATTGGGTTCGGCAATGCCAATCCCGCCAATGTCACCTTCAACCGGTCCGATGTGACCGGTCCGCCCTTGGGCCCCAGACCTGTGTTCAAGGCCGTCAGTGCCAGTCCATGCGCGCGCTCGGGGTCAAATAACCGCAGCGCGCGAAGCCCGGCTTGTTCGAACATACTCATACCCAAATCGGCACATATCCGGATGGATGATCAGCCGCTTCAAGGGGTTTGTGCCAAACCACGTCGCCCGTCCGTAGAGGACGATAAAGATGTGGGAACAGCGACCCGCCGCGCGAGACTTCCCATCTTAGATCATCCCCAAGCCGATCCGCCTCAATCGCGAGAATTGACAGGTCAGATTCGCCAGCAAAGTGTTTGGTCAGCGTTGTGGCCACCTGATCCCCGGAGGACATGTGCACATACCCATCCGCCACATCAATCGGCGCCCCGGTTGTTTCGCCAGTTTCGAGAAGCACCAACAGCTCTGGCGCGCGGAATATCTTGTAAATCAGCATAGGCGCTGTCTGGCGTGTGCCTGCCAAATAATCAAGTCCGCCTGTCACAGAACTGACGTAGGGGCGCTTTACCCCAATCATGCGCTTGTCTGTTTGACTCTGTGCAGGGCCAACGCCAAGCTACTGCTATTCCAATTTGGGGGAACCAAAAACCATGACATTCCGTATCCTGACGACAACTGCAGCGCTCGCCCTCGCGGCCAGCACTGCGATGGCCGACTACAGCCTGACAATTCTGCATACCAACGACTTCCATGACCGGCACGAGCCGATCAGCCGATTCGATGGCCCTTGCTCTGCTGAAGATAACGCAGCCGGCGAATGCTTTGGTGGCACCGCCCGTCTTGTGACCGCCGTGGCCGAGGCGCGCTCGCGTTCCAACAATTCTATCCTTGTGGATGGCGGCGACCAATTCCAGGGCACGCTGTTCTACACCCAATACAAAGGCACCATGACAGCAGAATTCATGAACCTTCTGGGTTATGACGCGATGACCGTCGGCAACCATGAATTCGACGATGGCCCCGAAGTGCTTTCGGCTTTCACAGATGCGGTCGAATTTCCGATCCTGATGTCCAATGCCGATATCTCGGGTGAGCCGCTAATCGCGGACAAGATTGCGAAATCCGTGGTGATTGAACGCGGTGGCGAAAAGATTGGCCTGATCGGCCTGACACCTGAAGATACCGATGAACTCGCCAGCCCCGGCCCGAACGTGATCTTCACTGATCCCTCTGACGCGGTGCAGGGTGAGGTCGACAAGCTGACCGAAATGGGCGTGAACAAGATCATCGTTCTGTCCCACTCTGGCTATGGCACTGACCAAGAGGTTGCGGCCAACACGACTGGCGTTGACGTGATCGTCGGTGGCCACTCAAACACGCTCTTGTCGAACACCTCTGACCGTGCCGCTGGCCCATACCCGACAATGGTCAATGGCGTGGCCATCGTGCAGGCCTATGCCTACGGCAAATTCCTGGGCGAGTTGAACGTGACCTTTGACGACGCAGGTGTCATCACCGAAGCTGTGGGTGAGCCGATCATCATCGACGGTGCCGTGGTCGAAGACGCGGCCGTCGTGGCCCGTATCGGCGAACTGGCTGAGCCACTCGAGGCGCTGCGCAATCAGGTCGTCGGTAACACAGCAGAAGCCATCGAAGGCAACCGTGATGTTTGCCGCGCCATGGAATGTTCGGGCGGTAACCTTGTGGCTGACGCCATGCTGGCCCGCGTTGCGGATCAGGGTGTCCAGGTCGCGATCGCCAACGCTGGTGGCATCCGTGCGTCAATCGACGCAGGCGAAGTCACCAAGGGCGAAGTGCTGACCGTGCTGCCATTCCAGAACACGCTGTCGACATTCTCTGTCTCTGGCGATGTCCTTCTGGCGGCGCTGGAAAACGGTGTGTCCGAAATTGAAGAAGGCGCAGGCCGCTTCCCGCAGGTTGCAGGTTTGACAATGACGGTCGATCCTGCCGCAGAGCCGGGCAGCCGCGTGTCTGACGTCATGGTTGGCGGCGAAGCGCTCGACCCAACTGCCACCTATGGCATGGTGTCCAACAACTACGTGCGCAACGGTGGCGATGGCTATAAGATGTTCGTCAACGCCGCGGACGCCTATGACTTTGGTCCAGATCTGGCCGACGTCGTGGCAGATTATATCGCAGAGCAGGGCGACTATCAGCCCTACACCGATGGCCGCATCATGATGAAATAAGCCTTTTCAAAGGTTTACGTTCAACGCCCCGGTCAATTGATCGGGGCGTTTTTTATTGGGTCGCTGGGTTTATGTAAGCGCTTGCATAGAATCGTGCCGCTGGCTATACCATTGCTTGCAGCGGCTAGATTTATGCCGTCTTTGCCTCATCCCGCAGCAAGAGGATACGCACCCGATGGCCCCGACCTATCTGAAGAAAGCAACGCTGACGTCAACCTCTGACGCTTCCGACGTCAATGAGATCGTGCAGAACATTCTCAATGACATCGAAGAAGGCGGGGACGCCAAAGCGTTGGAATATGCCGCCAAATTTGACAAATATGATGGCAGCATTGTCCTGTCGCAGGCCGAAATTGATGCGGCTTCTGCGCTTGTGCCCGAACGGCTCAAGGCGGATATCCGCTTTGCTGCCGACAACGTGCGCCGTTTTGCCGAAGCGCAAAAAAGCACCGTGAAAGATATCGAAGTCGAGGTCGTGCCCGGCCTGATCGCCGGTCAAAAGGCGATCCCCGTCGATGCGGCAGGCTGCTACGTCCCCGGTGGCCGCTACAGCCACATCGCCTCTGCCATCATGACCGTGACCACCGCAAAAGTTGCCGGTTGCGACCATATCATGGCCTGCTCGCCGCCGCGTCCCGGCGTGGGTGTGAACCCCGCCATCATCTATGCCGCCCACATCTGTGGCGCTGACACAATCATGGCCATCGGCGGTGTGCAGGGTGTGGCTGCGATGACATTCGGCCTGTTTGGTCAGCCCAAAGCCAAAATCCTCGTCGGCCCCGGCAACCAGTTCGTGGCCGAAGCCAAGCGCATCCTCTTTGGCCGCGTCGGCATCGACATGATCGCGGGCCCGACCGACAGCCTGATCCTCGCCGACGCCTCTGCTGATCCGCATATCGTCGCCACTGACCTCGTGTCTCAGGCAGAGCATGGCTACAACTCACCTGTCTGGCTGGTCACCGATGACAAGGCATTGGCGACCGACGTGATGAACCGCGTCCCCGCTCTGATCGACGACCTGCCAGAGGTGAACCGCGACAACGCCTTCGCCGCGTGGCGCGACTACGCCGAAGTCATCCTCTGCGCCGACCGCGAGGAAATGGCGACTGTCTCTGACGACTACGCACCCGAACACCTGACGGTGCAGGCTGAAGACCTTGATTGGTGGCTGAACCGCCTGACCTGCTATGGCTCGCTGTTCCTTGGTGAAGAAACCACCGTGTCCTACGGCGACAAGGCCTCCGGCACCAACCACGTGCTGCCGACTTCTGGCGCTGCCAGCTACACCGGCGGCTTGTCTGTCCATAAGTTCATGAAAATGGTCACATGGCAGCGTGCCACCCGCGAAGGTTCGCGCGATGTGGCAGAGGCGACCGCCCGCATTTCCCGCCTTGAAGGCATGGAAGGCCATGCACGCGCCGCAGACGTTCGCCTTGCCAAATATTTCCCGGGCGTAAATTTCGACCTTTCCGCTGATAGCTAAACCCTCCCAACCCTAGGAGAGACCCTTGAACATCGACAAGAAAATCGTGGACGACCTTGTGGCCAATGACGTGTCATTCGTCACCACCGTCCCTTGCAAACAGCTCGCCGGCGTCATTGACGAGGTTGAGGCCCGCGAGGGGATCTTCCACATCCCCTCCAACAAAGAAGACGAGGGCATGGGCCTGTGTGCCGGTGCCCACATGGGCGGTAAGCGCCCTGCGATCATCATGCAGAACACCGCGATCGGTGTGACGATCAACACGCTGGCCACCCTGACACAGTTCTACCGGATGCCGCTGCCAATGATCATCAGCTACCGCGGTGAGCTGCGCGAGCCTGTCGCCTGCCAGGTTGAGATGGCCGTTCACACCAAGGCGCTTCTGGCGCAGCTGAACATCCCGACCTACCACTTCCACTGGCAGAAAGATGTCGAGGAATTCGACAACATCCTCAAATACACCTTCATGTGCAACAAACCCGTCGCGATCCTCACGGATGCGAACTTTTGGGGAGGCTACGGCGACCAATGATCCGTTCTGAAATCCTGCGCGAGATCGCGCCAATCCTCCGTGACCAACTGGTCGTCTGCAACATCGGTCTGCCCAGCCAAGAGCTGCACATGATCGACGATCAACCCACCAACTTCTACATGTTGGGCACCATGGGTCTGTCGTCCTCCATCGGGCTTGGCCTTGCACTTTCTCAACCCAAAACCGTCATTTCCATTGACGGTGATGGCTCTGTCTTGACCAATCTTGGCACGCTGCCCACGATTGCCAACAATGTGGCCGACAACTACATCCTGATGATCATCGACAACGGGTCCTATGGCTCCACCGGGGACCAACCGACATATGCGGGCAAGAAGACAAAGCTTGAACGCGTGGCAGAGGCTTGCGGCTGTGAAAACGTCGTTGTCTGTCAGGACGTCGACACTGGCAAAACCCTGCAAGCGGCCATCGACAGCAAGAAGATGACCGTGATTGTGGTGAAATGCGACAGCGGCAACATCAAACTGCCTGTCATCACCATGGATCCTGTGGTGATCAAACACCGCTTTATGGAAGCTGTGAAAGCTTGACCATTTGCCCCCGTTCTGGCCTGTAGCAAGGACAGAACGGGGGACACCACATGTGGCAATTCTGGGTAGATCGCGGCGGCACGTTCACCGATATTGTGGCGCGCACCCCTGACGGTGATCTGCGCACGCACAAGCTGCTCTCTGAAAATCCCGAAAGCTACGCTGATGCCGCCGTGCACGGCATCCGCACCCTTCTTGGCCTTGGCCCAGACGACCCCATTCCGCCCGGTCACATCGGCGCTGTCAAAATGGGTACTACCGTCGCCACCAACGCGCTTTTGGAACGCAAGGGCGAACGCACGCTCTTGCTGATCACCCAGGGCCAGCGCGACCTGCTACGCATCGGCTACCAAAACCGCCCCCGGCTTTTTGACCTGCATATCGTGCTGCCCGAACTGCTTTATGCCGAAGCGGTCGAGGTCACCGAACGCCTCTCTGCCACGGGCGAGGTTATCACCCCACTGGACGAAGACGCCGCCCGCACCGCCCTGCAAGCGGCTTATGACGCGGGCACCCGCTCCGTCGCCATCGCGCTGATGCACGCCTATCGCTTTCCTGACCACGAAAAGCAGCTGGGTGAGATCGCGGCAAAGATCGGCTTTCCCCAAATCTCATTGTCCCATCAGGTCAGCCCGCTGATCAAACTGGTCTCGCGTGGGGACACCACAGTCGTGGACGCCTACCTTTCGCCTATCCTGCGCCGCTACGTGGAACAGGTGGCGGGTGCGCTGAACGACAGCACAGGCAAAGCGCCGAACCTGATGTTCATGCAATCCAATGGCGGCCTCACCGACGCGCGGCTATTCCAGGGCAAGGACGCGATCCTCTCTGGCCCGGCCGGTGGCGTCGTCGGCATGGTCCGCACGGCGGACGAACACGGCTTTGACAAGATCATCGGTTTTGACATGGGCGGCACCAGCACTGACGTCTGCCATTTTGCCGGAGAATACGAACGCAGCTTTGAAACCGAGGTTGCAGGCGTGCGGATGCGTGCGCCGATGATGTCGATCCACACGGTAGCCGCGGGTGGCGGGTCGATCCTGACCTTCCGTGATGGCCGAATGCAGGTCGGTCCCGAAAGTGCAGGTGCGAATCCCGGACCTGCCGCCTATGGCCGGGGTGGACCGTTAACAGTCACTGATTGCAACGTGCTTTTGGGTAAGGTTCAGCCCGATTTCTTCCCTGCGGTATTTGGTGCGGACGGGATGCAGCCACTATGTGCATCAGTTGTGCATGATGCATTTAAGACACTTAACGCCACGATTGGCGGGGACCAAAAAATTGAAAAAATAGCCGAAGGGTTCTTGCGTATCGCGGTCGAGAATATGGCAAATGCGATCAAAAAGATCTCTGTTCAGCGCGGCTATGACGTCACCAAATACACCCTGAACTGCTTTGGCGGGGCAGGGGGACAGCACGCCTGCCTTGTGGCCGATGCCCTTGGAATGTCTACGATTTTCATCCATCCCTTCGCGGGCGTTCTGTCTGCCTTTGGCATGGGGTTGGCCGATATCCGTGCTATTCGCGAGCACCAGTTCGGCCAGCCGATTGATGCGATCGCTGACGCTGAAATGGCGCTGAAATCGCTCGCAGATCTGGCCATTGCAGAGGTCGCGGGCCAAGGCATCGCGGCGGACGCCATCACCATTCATCAAACTGCGCATATCCGCACAAATGGCGCTCATCAGACGCTTGAAATCCCTTTTGACACAGTTGACGCCATGACACTGGCCTTTGCAAAGGCGCATAGCCAACGCTTTGGTTTTGCACCGGTTTTTGACCATCTGATCATTGATCTTTTGACGGCAGAGGCTGTCGGGTCCACCGGTGGCACCGTCACCCTGACCGATGTGGCAAGTGCCACCCGCGACGATCAAACCGTCCGTATGTTTACCAATGGCGACTGGCGCGATGTCCCGCTTGTTGATCGTAATGCCTTGAAAAATGGCGATAAAATTACGGGTCCGGCGATCGTTACTGAACCCACCGGCACCAATGTCATCGAACCCGGTTGGGCTGCCGAATGCACCTCTGGCGGTAACCTGATCCTGCGCCGCGCCGTCGCCTTGAAGCGGCAAGAGGCCATCGGCACCTCCGTTGATCCTGTCATGCTCGAGGTTTTCAACAACCTCTTCATGTCGATCGCCGATCAGATGGGAGCGACCCTCGCCAACACCGCCTATTCCGTTAACATCAAGGAAAGATACGATTTTTCCTGCGCGATCTTTGATCAGAACGGTGATCTGGTGGCCAATGCACCGCATGTTCCCGTGCATCTTGGGTCGATGTCCGAAAGCGTCCGCACCGTGTTGCGCGAAAACGCGGGCACCGTGCGGCCTGGTGACGTTTTCATGATGAACAACCCCTATAACGGGGGCACGCATCTGCCGGACGTCACTGTTATCACCCCGGTTTTTGACGCCGCCGGTCAAAACATCATCTACACCGTCGCCAGCCGTGGCCACCACGCCGATATCGGCGGCAAAACCCCCGGTTCCGCCCCGCCCGACAGCACCCATATCGACGAAGAAGGCGTGCTGATCGACAATTTCCTGCTGGTTGACCAAGGCACCCTGCGCGACGCCGAAACTCGCGCTTTGCTGGCGGGTGCGAAATACCCATGCCGGAACATCCCAGAAAACATGGCCGATCTTGCGGCCCAGATCGCGGCAAATGCCACCGGTGTCCGCGAACTCCTTAAAATTACAGAACAATTCGGGCTAGAGACGGTTCACGCCTATATGTCGCATGTGCAAGACAATGCCGAGGAATCGGTGCGCCGTGTCTTGGACGTTTTGCGTGACAGCGAATTCACCTATCCCCTTGATAGTGGGGCGCAAATTCAGGTCGCGATCACCGTCGACAAGACCGCCCGCGAAGCCACAATCGACTTTACCGGCACTTCCCCCCAAGACCGCTTGAACTACAACGCACCCCGCGCGATTTGCCGCGCCGTGGTGCTTTACGTGTTCCGCACTTTGGTGGGTGCCGACATCCCGATGAACGAGGGGTGCCTCAAGCCATTAAACCTTGTGATTCCAGAAGGTTCGATGATTAACCCGGCCTATCCCGCGGCCGTGATTTCCGGCAATACTGAGGTCAGTCAGGCCATCGCAGACACGCTTTATGGCGCGCTTGGCGTCATCGCGGGCAGCCAGGGCACGATGAACAATTTCGTCTATGGCAACGACCAATATCAAAACTACGAAACCATCTGCGGCGGCACTGGTGCGGGTCCTGATTTTGATGGCACCTCGGCTGTGCACAGTCACATGACCAACACCCGGATGACCGACCCCGAAGTGCTTGAGACCCGTTTTCCGGTGCGGGTTGAAGAATTCTCAATTCGTCGCGGATCGGGCGGCGCAGGTCGCCACGTCGGCGGCGACGGTATTGTGCGCAAATTGCGCTTTCTTGACCCCATGACCGTCACGGTCCTCACGTCCCATCGCGACACGGCACCGCATGGTGTTCTAGGAGGTGCGCCCGGAATGACCGGCGAAAACAGTGTGTTACGACACGACGGGCAGACAATCGCGCTGCGCGGCAATGATGAAGTCGAGATGGCCTCCGGCGACATCTTTATCCTCAAATCGCCCGGCGGCGGCGGATACGGCGCGGGCTAAGCGCTACGATCAGGATTGGCTGGGCGCACAGCTTTCGCGCACCATCAGATCCCCGTGGAACAACCTGTCGCTTTGTGGCGATTGCCGGTCCGCGATCAGATCAAGCAGCTTGGTCATGGCGTCTTCGCCGATTTTGGCGCGCGGTTGACGGATCGTTGTCAGGGCAGGGGTGATGTCCTTTGAAAACAGGATGTCATCAAAACCAACTACCGAAAAGTCGCGCGGCACGTTGTAGCCCCGCAATTGCAAGGCAGAGATGACGCCGATCGCCGTGTTGTCGTTAAAGCAAAAGAATGCCGTGGGCAGGGTGTCTTTGATGAACAATCGCTCCACAGCGGAACGCCCCCCCTCGCTTGTCCCATCGGATTCGATGCGCCAGTCCTGCAACTTGGCCGAGGCCTCACTAAGGCCAAGTCTGTAGCCTTCGTGGCGCATATCGCTGAGGATGTCGGGCGTGCCGCCAGAGATATAGGCGATTTTCCGGTGCCCCAGCGACACCAGATATTCGGTCGCAACCTTGGCCGCGGTTACGTCATCGACGCCCACATAACAAACGTCATCGCTTTCCACCGGGCGGCCGACGGCAACGACGGGCGGCAACGATTGCATCGGCAGTTTGGGCCAACCGGCGACTGGCAGATGCCCCGTTGTCAGCAAAAGCCCGTCGACCATACCGGTCGACAGAAACCCCATGTATTTTTCTTCAATTGGGATATTGCCCTCTGTGCTCCCGATCAGCACGCCATAGCCACGAGCGTTGGCGATTTTTTCCATCCCTGTCAGAACGCCCGCGAAATTTGGATCAGCGATAGAGCCGGTGAGAACCAGAACCATCTGCGACCGGCGCATCCGCAGGTTTTGGGCCATTGCGTTGGCGGTATAGCCGGTGCGCGCGATGGCGGCGGTGACCTTTTTGCGAGTGCTTTCGGCCACCTTTTCTGGCTTTCGAATCGCGCGGCTGACCGTCGCAATAGAGACGCCGGCAAGTTTTGCCACGTCTTCAATTGTCGCCTGCTTAGGTACCTCGTTCGTCATTCTGCTCGCTTTTCAGAGGCTGCCAAAAAGCGCCTACTTTTGATCGACTTAGCAGATCATATCCGGCATTTGCTTTCGAGAAAAGGTTTACATCGCAATATGAAAAGGTTTACACAAGTTATGAAAAGGTTTACATCAAATTTGCGTAGCCCGCAGATCAGCTGCTTCCGGGGAGGGGAACATGCTAGACCAAACTGGCGCCCAGGCACCTGTTCTGGAAGCTGCAAACATTAGTAAATCGTTTGGCTCGGTCCCGGTCCTGTTCAGCTTGTCGATGGATTTGCGTCCCGGCGAGGTGCACGCATTGATCGGTGAGAACGGCGCTGGCAAATCGACATTCATGAAAGTTCTGGCGGGGTTTCATCAACCCACCAAAGGGCGGATCAAGCTTGATGGTCGCGAAATCGCTTTGCCACCAAATGGCGAGGCAGAGGCACTTGGCGTCGTTCTGATCCACCAAGAGCTTAACCTTGCAGAGCAGATGACGGTCGAAGAAAACGTCTTTCTGGGGCGGGAAATGTCGCGGTTTGGCGTTCTGGACCGCGTGTCGATGCGGCGGGCGGTGCAGCGCTATCTTGATCAGGTCGGCCTGTCGATCAGCCCAACAGACCGCGTTTCAGATCTGTCGATGGCCGAAAAACAGATGGTCGAAATCGTGAAAGCCATCAGCCGCGACGCGCGGGTTCTGATCATGGACGAACCAACAGCGGTGCTGACAGAAGTCGAAACGCAGATGTTCTTTGATCAGGTCAATCAGCTTAAGGCGCGAGGGGTCAGCATCATGTTTGTCTCTCACAAGCTCGCCGAGGTTGAGGCGATTGCAGACCGCATAACGGTGCTGCGCGACGGGCATTGGATCACAACGGCAACTGCGACGGATCTGACGACAGAGTCGATGGCGCAACTGATGGTCGGACGGGAATTGTCGGACCTATATCCGCCGATGAATGAGGTCGACGTTGACGCACCCGCTGTTCTTAAGGTGGATGATCTGACAGCTCCGGGCTGCGACGGGATCAGCTTTTCGTTGCGAAAGGGAGAGATCCTTGGCTTTTCTGGTCTCGTGGGATCAGGCCGTAGCGCGTTGTTTCAAGCGCTCGTGGGCCTTAATCCGTCGACCGCCGGGCAGATTACGTATAACGGTCAGTCGTTTCGCCCGACATCCGTCGCCAAAGCACGTGATGCGGGGATCGTCTATCTGACCAAAGACCGCAAAGAGAAGGGGCTGTTGCTGGGCCAGCAGATGGCGCCAAACCTCACGCTTTTGGCGCTTAGCAAGTTTTCAGGCCCCTTGGGGGTTGATCGGAAGGCCGAGGGCGCAGCGATGACGCGGGCGACGCGGCGGTTTGATATTCGGGCCAAGACCAATGAAACGCTGGTTGGTAACCTCTCTGGTGGCAATCAGCAAAAGCTGTTGCTTGCCAAGGTGATGGAGGCTGATCCTCAGGTGCTGATTGTGGATGAGCCGACGCGCGGCATCGATGTTGGCACCAAACAACAGATCTATCACTTCCTTGCCGCACTTGCGCTTGAGGGCGTGTCGATTGTGGTGATCTCGTCCGAGATGCCGGAAATCATCGGCATGTCGCATCGGGTCGTCGTGATGCGCGAAGGTAAGATCGCCGGCACCCTCAGCGGCGACGAAATTTCAGAACAAGAGATCATGCGCTACGCCGCGGGCCTCAAGAACGGGAGCGAAGCATGAGCGAGGCACAAGCAGATTCCGGGGGCGCCAGACACGGCTTTCGGATTGACATCAAATCGGTCGGTCCGATGATTGCATTGCTGCTGCTGTGCATCCTTGGTTATGTTCTGAACCCTGCCTTTGCCAGCGAAGGCAATCTGACCAACATTCTGACCCGCTCTGCCTTTATCGGGATCATCGCCGTGGGGGCCACATTCGTGATTACCGCAGGCGGCATTGATCTGTCCGTGGGGTCGATGGCGGCCGTGATTTCTGGCGTCATGATTATCACCATGAACAGCGCGATTGACACGTTTGGCCCTGGTCTGACCACGGTTCTACTGGGGTGCGGTTGTTCGATCATCCTTGGCCTCGGGGCGGGCATGATCAATGGATTGCTGACGACCAAAGGCAAGATCGAGGCCTTCATTGTCACCCTTGGCACGATGGGTATTTTCCGATCGCTGGTCACTTATTTTGCAGATGGCGGCACGCTGGCGCTCGATTTCGGGATCCGCAGCGTCTATCGCCCGGTCTATTATGGTGACTTTCTGGGGCTGCCGATCCCGATCTGGGTCTTTATCTGTGTGGCATTGGTGGGATGGTTCTTGCTGAACCGCACGACATTTGGCCGCTATTGCACCGCTATCGGATCGAACGAAGGTGTCGCAAAATATTCGGCCGTGAATGTCGACCGGATCAAGACCATGACTTACGTCATTCAAGGTCTTTGCGTGTCACTTGCCACGATCATCTATGTGCCGCGGCTTGGGTCGGCGTCGGCTTCAACCGGGGTGCTGTGGGAGCTTGAAGCCATCGCTGCCGTGATCATCGGTGGCACGGTCCTGAAAGGCGGTTATGGGCGGATCGGCGGCACGGTGATTGGCGCGCTGATCCTGACAACAATCGGAAACATCCTGAACCTGACTGACCTTGTGTCGAATTATCTGAACGGCACGATGCAGGGTCTGATCATCATCATCGCTGTGTGGCTGCAACGTGGCCCATGGCAAAAACCGGCGTCAAGCCAAACATAACCAAGAGATTCACACCGCGCCTGATGGGCTTGGGTGAAATGACGGACGCGTCCGAACAGAGAAGATGTGTCCAAATTCAACGGAGGAAACGACATGAAGTTTATCACAAAAGTCAGTGCTGCCTTGCTGATCGGCATGGCTGGTGCCGCGCAAGCTCAGGATACCATCAAGATCGGCGTCAGCTATCCCACACCAACGCACGCCTGGGCGTCGGGCATGAACTGGCATGCAGAGCAGGCGGAAAAGCGGCTGGAAGAATTGCACCCGAATGTGGACCTGATCCTGATCAACTCGCCCGATCCGGCATCCCAGGCCAGCGCCTTGGAAGACCTTGTGTCAGTCCACAACATTGACGCGCTGGTCGTTTTGCCCTTCGAGTCCGAGCCGCTGACCGATCCTGTTTTGCAGGTCAAAAGCACAGGCGCGCTGATCACGGTTGTTGATCGCGGCCTGAGCCAGCCGGGGATCGAGGACATTTATGTCGCCGGCAACAACCCAGAACTTGGCCGGGTTAGCGCGGAATATATGATGACCCGCCTTGGTGACGGCGACAACATTGTTGTGCTGCGCGGTATCCCCACGCTGATCGACAATGAGCGTTTTGATGCTTTCATGGAAACCATCGAAGGGTCAGGCATCAACGTGCTGGATTCGGCCCATGCCAACTGGAACCGCGATGACGGCTACGAAGTGATGCAGGATTTCCTGTCGCGCTTCCCCGACATCGACGCCGTCTGGGCACAGGATGACGATATCGCCATCGGGGTTGTCGCCGCATTGGAAGAGGCGGGCCGCACAGGTGACGGCATGTTCGTCGTTGGTGGTGCCGGTATGAAAGAGACCATCAAAGGCATCATGGATGGCAATGAACTGGTCCCTGTTGATGTGCTTTATCCGCCGTCAATGATCGCCACGGCGATGGACGTGACAGTGAATGCCTTCACATCGAACGGCCCGGTTGCCGGGCGCTATATTCTGGGTGCCACCTTGATCGACAGCAGCAACGCTGCGTCCTTCTACTTCCCAGATTCTCCGTTCTAATTCGACCGAACGGGGCCTCCCGGTGGCGGGGTTTGCATTGCCTCGCCACCATTTAACTTTGAGGATTGATGTTATGAAGACGATGAAAGGTCCTGCGCTTTTTCTGGCCCAGTTTGCCGGTGAAGAAGCGCCATTCAACAGCTGGGACGCCATCACAAAATGGGCCGCCGATTGCGGTTATCGCGGCGTTCAGGTGCCAAGCTGGGACAGCCGCTTGATTGACCTCTCGCAGGCTGCCGCGTCAAAATCCTATTGCGAGGATTTTCAAGGCGTTGCCCGCGAAAACGGGGTTGAGGTCACGGAATTGTCGACCCATCTGCAAGGGCAGTTGGTCGCGGTGCACCCGGCCTATGACGCGGCTTTTGACGGCTTTGCGGCACCAGAGGTGCGCGGCAATCCTGCGGCTCGACAGGCTTGGGCGGTGGATCAGGTCAAGATGGCGCTGACGGCGTCGCAGCACCTTGGCATCAACGCCCATGCAACCTTTTCCGGTGCGCTGGCATGGCCCTACGTCTACCCGTGGCCGCAGCGCCCCGCCGGTCTGGTGGAAACCGCGTTTGACGAACTTGCGGCGCGCTGGCTGCCGATCCTCAACCATGCAGAGGATTGCGGCGTCGATGTCTGCTATGAAATTCACCCCGGTGAAGACCTGCACGACGGCGTGACGTTCGAGATGTTTCTGGACCGCACCGGCAATCATGCCCGCGCCAACATGCTGTATGACCCCAGCCACTACGTGCTGCAATGCCTTGATTACCTTGATAATATCGACATCTACAAAGACCGGATCCGCATGTTCCACGTCAAGGACGCAGAATTCAATCCAACCGGGCGTCAGGGCGTCTATGGCGGGTTCCAATCTTGGGTCGACCGCGCGGGCCGCTTCCGCAGTCTGGGCGACGGGCAGGTCGATTTCGCGGCGATCTTCTCCAAGATGGCGGCCAATGACTTTGACGGCTGGGCCGTGGTCGAATGGGAATGCGCGCTCAAGCACCCCGAGGACGGCGCGCGCGAAGGCGCGCAATTCGTCAAGGATCACATCATCCGCGTGACCGAACGCGCCTTTGATGACTTTGCCGATGGCGGCACGGATGATGCAGCAAACCGCAAGATGCTGGGGATCAACTGATGGTGAAAGGACGCGCAGAGGTTGCCACAGGCCGTGTCCGTTTGGGCATGGTCGGCGGCGGGAAGGATGCATTCATTGGCGATGTCCACCGGATTGCATCGCGTATTGATGATCGGTTCGAATTGGTCGCAGGCGCGCTCAGTGCGACACCGCAAAAGGCACAGGACAGCGGCGAGGCGCTTGGCCTTGCGCGGATCTACAGCGACTTTCAGGCGATGGCGCAGGCAGAAGCGGGGCGCGATGACGGGATCGAAGCGGTTTCGATCGTGACGCCAAATCACGTCCATTATGCCGCGGCCAAGGCATTTCTGGACGTCGGCATTCATGTGATCTGCGACAAGCCGCTGACCTCGACGCTTGAAGATGCCAAGCGCTTGGTCGCAGCAGCAGAGGCGTCAGATGCCTTGTTCATTCTGACCCACAACTACACTGGCTACCCGATGATACGGCATGCCCGCGAGATGATCGCGGGCGGTGAGGTCGGCAACATCCGCGTGGTGCAGGTCGAATATGCGCAGGATTGGCTGACGGTCGAACAGGACTTTAAGCAAGCCGCATGGCGGACGGATCCAGCGCAATCGGGTGCCGGTGGTTCGACTGGCGATATTGGCACCCATGCCTTTAACCTTGCGTGCTTTGTGACCGGGCTAGAGGTGGACAGTCTGGCCGCCGACATTCAGGCCTTTGTGCCGGGACGGCAGGTGGACGATAACGCGCACGTCATGCTGCGGTTCGCAGGCGGCGCGCGGGGGATGCTGTGGTCATCCCAAGTCGCCCCGGGTAACGAAAACACGCTGCGACTGCGGATATACGGCGACAAGGGCGGTCTGGAATGGGCGCAAGAGGATCCCAACTATCTGTGGTTTACGCCCTTCGGCGAACCCAAGCGCTTGATCACACGCAACGGTGCCGGGTCAGGGAATGCCGCCGGTCGTCTTAGCCGCATCCCGCCCGGTCACCCAGAAGGGTATCTGGAAGGGTTTGCCAATATCTATCGCGAAGCAGCTGACGCCATCGTCGCGGCCCGAACGGGATCACTGCCAGATGGCGATGTCATCTACCCAACGGTGCGGGATGGGCTGAAGGGGGTGCAGTTCGTGTCAGCCTGCGTGTCCTCTTCTGCCAGCGATGCGGCTTGGGTCAAGCTGGACCACTAAACAGGTAGCAGGACGGAACTATCGTCCTGCCCTAGCCCGGCTGTGCTACATGCATTGTCAGAAGGTCGATGGAGGCGAGTACCGGAATCGAACCGGTCTAGACGGATTTGCAATCCGCTGCATAACCTACCTGCCCACTCGCCGCGACGCACCGGATATACCAAGCCATTGGGACGCGCAAGCATGACATAGGCGCCCATTTCACCTTGCGACCTGATTCCAGCGTTGCCGCCCCTAGCGCTTTGTGGCATCACACTTTCATCGGATGTGAACGAAAGAGTTTAGATCGTGGCAGACTACACAACCCGCCGGACAATGATGGTCGACACACAGGTGCGCCCGTCAGATGTGACCAAATTCCCGATCATCGATGCGATGCTCGAAATCCCGCGCGAGGCCTATGTGCCCGACGCGCTGCGCGAAGCGGCATATGTGGGTGAAAACCTGACGTTGCCGGGTGGTCGCACTATGCTTGATCCACGCACGCTGGCAAAGCTTTTGGATGCACTGAATATTCAGCCGGATCATGTCGTGCTCGATCTTGGGTGTGGGCTTGGCTATTCGACCGCTTTGGCTGCACGTTTGGCGGAATTTGTCGTGGGCGTCGAAGATGACGAAGCCACCGCAGATGAAGCGCAGGCGATCCTATCGGCGCACGACGTTGACAATGCCGCAGTGATGTCTGGCCCGCTTGCTGAAGGTGCCGCAAAATCAGGGCCTTATGACACGATTATGATCCAGGGTGCGGTCGAACAAGTGCCCGCGGCGATCACGGATCAACTGCGCGAGGGCGGCCATATTGGCGCGATCTTTGCTGAAGGCGCTTTGGGTGTTGTGCGGATCGGTCATAGGGTCGAGGGCCAGATCAATTGGCGCTTTTGCTTCAACGCGGGTGCGCCAATCTTGGAAGATTTCAAGGCAACACGGGCATTTGCACTTTGATTTTAATGTAAACGCACCACTTATAGACGACACGGCAGGATTTTGGGGACGGATATGACTTTGCGCAAAACGATGACTTCGCTGGCCACGATGCTCAGCCTCGCCTTTGCCGCCCCTGCAAGCGCCGAGACGTTGAACGATGCGCTGGTGCATGCCTATGAGCATTCAGGTTTGTTGCAGCAGAACCGCGCGCTTTTGCGGGCCGCTGACGAAGATGTGGCAATTTCTGTTGCGGCCACGATGCCGGTGATCAATTGGACGGTGACTGCGACCAGCCAAGCCCCGCGTTCGCCCGGTGCCGATTTGATTGCAATGAATGCGTCTATTTCGGGGTCTCTGACGCTTTATGATGGCGGAGCCAACCAGCTCGCGATCGAGGCGCAAAAGGAATTGGTGCTGGGCACGCGCCAGTCGCTTCGTAATGTCGAACAGCAAGTGCTGTTGCGGGCCATTCAGGCCTATATGGATGTGCGGCGCGATTCAGAGTTTGTGGCCCTGCGACAAAACAATGTGCGCTTGATCACGCAGGAATTGCGCGCAGCTGAAGACCGGTTTGAAGTGGGTGAAGTGACCCGCACCGATGTTTCCCTGGCCGAGGCCCGGCTTGCCTCCGCGCGCAGCCTTTTGGCGTCATCAGAAGGAAACCTTGCGCGGTCTAATGAAGAATTTCGCGTCGCGGTCGGCCGCGCACCCGGTGCGTTGCGCCCGGTCAGCCCGGCCCCGGTGTCGCGGACGATTGCAGATGCCAAGGCCTTTGCCATCCGTAATCACCCCAACGTGCTTGAAGCGCGCCATAGTGTGACAGCCGCAGAATTGAACATTCGGCGTGCTGAAACTGCTTTCGGTCCCAGCTTGTCTGCGAACGCGCAAATTGGCGTTAATCAGGATCTGGATGCGGGACGCCAATTGGGGCTGACATTCTCTGGACCGATTTATCAGGGCGGGCGGTTGTCGGCGCAGGTGCGGCAGTTCATGGCACGTCGCGATGCAGCACGGGCCAGCCTGCACATCACCAACCACAACATTCAGCAAGGCGTTGGCAATGCCTTTGCGTCGCTTCAGGTGGCACGGGCTTCGCGTCAGGCGTCGGATGAACAATCCCGCGCGTCGTCTGAGGCGTTTCGCGGTGTGCGCGAAGAGGCGACTTTGGGTGCACGCACGACGCTCGATGTGTTGAATGCCGAACAAGAACTGCTGGACGCGCGGGCCAATACCATTTCGGCCCAAGCCGATGAAGTCGTGGCATCCTATGCCGTCTTGTCTGCCATGGGCCTTTTGACGGCAGAGCATCTGCGGCTGCCGGTGCAACAATATGACCCCGCCGCCTACTACAACCTTGTCAAAGACGCGCCCACTGTGACGTCCGAACAAGGGCAGGCGCTGGACCGTGTGTTGCGGGCCTTGGGCAAGTAGGTCAAATTCAATCATTTCAAATGCGGTCGCATCTGTTGTTTGGATTGTGATCTCGGGTTAAGTTCTGCCCGAGGCCAAAGCAGGAACCCAGAATGTCCGACCCGGTAACGAATGTAGAGATCGAGGATGTGTTGTCATCCATCAGGCGGCTTGTGTCCGAGGGGGATAAACCGCGTGCGGCGGCACCTGCACGGGCGCAAACACCTGCGCCAACGCCTGAAAAACTGGTGCTGACGCCAGCTTTGCGCGTTGATGAACCGACCATGGATGAGGTCGACGGGACCCAAGGCGCGGGTGAAGACATCGCGCAGGACGATTTTCTTGTCTTGTCCGAATCGCCTGTTGCCGAGGTCGAAGCCGATGCCGAAGCGGAAGAGGTTGAACCCTCACCCTCGGATCGTGCCGATCTGGAAGCCACCATCGCAGAGCTTGAGGCCGCAGTGACGGCCCAGCCGGACGAGTGGGAGCCTGACGGCAGCGAAGTTGAATATAAGCCAAACTGGGACCGCACGTTGTTTCAGGCGGTTGAAGAGGCCGTAGCGGATGCGACAACCCAAGAAGTGGGCACAACATTGTCCGCCGCAATGGGCCGCCCGAGCCACGATCCCGATCGTGATGCTTGGGCGTCAAAGCGCGTCAAGGAACCGAAGCCAGATGTTGAACAGGCCGAGGCTGAGGTCGTTCAAGACCTGGCCGAACAGCCGATGCCTCAAGAGGCGTCAGAGGTCGCAACGCCGACATCGGCAGATGATGCCAGCGTGGCGTTCCGCCACCTGAACCGTGAAGTTGTCGATCCGCACAACGATCTGGTGGGCGGCGCTGCCCCATCTGATAATGAACAGACGGTTACCATCGAAGACGATGCGCTGCGGCAAATGGTGCTGGATATCGTCCGGCAAGAGCTGAACGGCAAGCTGGGCGAGCGGATTACCCGCAACGTGCGCAAGCTTGTGCGCCGCGAGATCATGCGCGTCTTAAACGCGCAAGACCTCGACTAGGGGCGCACGTCCTCTGCCAGTGACAGCAGTTTTGTGACATCCAGATGCGTTTCGAGGTGCTGGGCCAATGCGTCAAGCGTGGCGTCGACATTCGCGCTGTAGGTCATGTCCGTTACAGCGCCAAAGCGCGCCAGATAGGCCGCACGAAACGCATCTGCGGCGAATAGCCCGTGCAGGTAGCAGCCAAGAACACGGCCATCCGGTGTCGCAGCCCCAGCAGGACGGCCATCAAGGTCGAGCCACGCGCGCGCTGTATCGGGGCCTGACGTCTCGCCGATGTGGATCTCGTAACCGGTTACGGCATCGCCCGTTTCAACAAATGTGGCCGTTGACAGCGCCAGTCGTTTTTGCGGCTTCATCACAGTCGTGACGTTGAGATGACCCAAGCCATCCACCTCGCCCGGCGGCCCTTCGATCCCGTCCGCGTCAATAATCTTTTGTCCCAGCATCTGATAGCCGCCGCAAACCCCCAGCACATGCCCGCCGCGTCGTATATGTGCGGCCAGATCAATGTCCCAGCCCTGCGCGCGAAAATGCGCCAGATCCGCGATGGTCGACTTTGATCCGGGGATAAGCACCAGATCCGCATTGCCGGGCAGGGGTTGGCCTGCGCGGACCATTTCCACGCTGACTTCGGGTGTGGCCGACAAGGGATCCAGATCATCAAAATTTGCAATCCGGTTCAAATGCGGCACGGCCACCTTGATCGGCCCGCCCTTGCTGCTGGCGATGTCCATAACATCCTCTGCGGGCAGTTTCCAGGCATCTGCAAACCATGGCACAATGCCCAATGCCTGCCAGCCCGTGCTGTCCGCAATCACGTCCATGCCGTCGGAGAACAAGCTGGGATCACCACGGAACTTGTTGATCGCAAAGGCTTTGATCAACGCATTGTCGTCGGCGGGTAAAACGGTATGGGTGCCGACCAACTGGGCGATCACGCCACCGCGATCAATATCCCCCACCAAGACAACGGGCACACCAGCGGCCGCCGCAAAACCCATGTTAGCAATGTCGCCCGCGCGCAGGTTGACCTCTGCCGGGCTGCCAGCGCCTTCGATGATGACCAGATCAACATCGGCGCATAGCCGATGAAAGCTTTCCAAAACACGGGGGAGCAATGTCGGTTTCAACGCGCTGTAGTCCCGCGCCTTCACGGTGGTCAGACGTTGCCCCTGCACGATCACCTGCGCGCCAATTTCGCTTTCGGGCTTCAGCAGCACCGGGTTCATGTCGACAACGGCGTCGCGCCCACAAGCGAGGGCCTGTAGGGCCTGCGCGCGCCCAATCTCGCCACCGTCGACGGTGACGGCTGCGTTGTTTGACATGTTCTGCGGCTTGAACGGCGCGACGCGCAACCCGCGCTGCACAGCGGCGCGTGCCAAACCTGCAACCAACATCGATTTTCCGACGTTGGATCCGGCCCCTTGGATCATGATCGCCTTGGTCATCGCGCCCCCCTGCGCTAGGTCATACGGGCAGGCGGACGCGGGGAAAAGCCAATGATGTCACAAACCCATCTGATTTTTGGCATTGCGGCTTTTGGCAAGCCCGGTAACGCACGGATCACAGCTGCCGCTTTGCTTGGATCATTCATTCCCGACGCATCGCTTTATGCAATGGCTGGGACGCATTTGTTCATCTTGGACACGCCGCCGCAGATCGTTTTTGGGGAGTTGTATTACTCCGATAGCTGGCAAGCGATTTTCCGGATCGACAATTCGATCGTTCTTTGGGGGATCGCGCTGATTGTTGCGATCATGCTGAAATCAAAGGTCGCCTTTGCCCTCTGCGGTGCGGCGATGCTACATCTGCTGCTTGATTTTCCGCTGCACAACGATGATGCCCGCGCGCATTTCTGGCCAATTACTGATTGGAAGTTCTTAAGCCCCGTCAGCTATTGGGATGATCAGTATTTTGGCCATATCGTCAGCCCGATTGAAATCGCGACCGCCATCGCGGTGTGCGTCTGGTTGATGATCCGATTTACCGGCAGATGGATGCGGGGTTTAATCGGTCTGCTTCTGGCGCTGCAAACGGCGGCAGCAATCGCAACCGTCGTTCGCTTCATCAGCTAGGCGCATAAAAAAACGCGGCCCGAGCAGAGGACCGCGTTTTTTGAATGTCGGTCCGCAGACCAGACGGTGTCTATGCAGCGCGCGCTTCTTGCTCTGCCGCGTTGCGGCGTTCGCTTTCTTCGCGTGACAGGGCCACGGATGTCCGCACGCCCTTGCCAACAAATTCCATCAGGCCAGAGACCACACGTTCGTTTGGGTCGATACCTGCGCAAGACAAAACTTCACGGCCGTCGCGCGAACGTGCCCAGCGGGCAATCTGTTCGGGGCCGTTGCCGTACTTCTTGTCATCAGCAATCGCGTCGTCCAAGGCTGCAAGAACCACTGCTGCAAAAAGTTTGCGGGCGCGGTTGCCTTGTTCGTTATTGAACGCTGTGCCGTCGACGAAATCTTTCATCAGTATTCCTTTGCTTTTGCCCTTGTAGTCCCGGCGTGATGGCCAATATGCCCTAATCGGATCGATTCGGGGGGATAGTTTTGGAATGCCTGCTATGCGTCAGGTGCATAGCTCATCGGCAACCCATCGCCTATTTAGTCGTCTTGCCAGGTTCCTCCCCGCCAGATATAGGCTGCGACACCATTCGATCAACCTTTCGCCATAATTCTGCCACGAAGTGACACATGCCAAAAATCAACGGAAATGAGATTCGCCCCGGTAACGTGCTGGAACATGATGGTGGCCTTTGGGCCGCAGTCAAAGTGGACCACGTCAAGCCCGGCAAAGGCGGCGCTTTTGCACAGGTTGAACTGAAAAACCTGCGCGACGGCCGCAAGCTGAACGAACGCTTTCGCTCTGCCGACAAGGTCGAGCGTGTGCGCCTTGACCAAAAGGACCAGCAGTTCTTGTTTGAGGCGGATGACATGCTGACCTTTATGGACAGTGTGACCTTTGACCAAATTGCATTGCCTGCGGATATCCTTGGGGATCGGCGGCCATTTCTGCAGGATGGAATGATCGTTCATATCGAATACTACGGCGAAGAAGCGCTAAACGTGACGCTGCCAGCGCGCGTGACCTGCAAAGTCATCGAGACGGAGCCGGTTGTGAAGGGTCAGACCGCGGCCAACAGTTTCAAACCTGCGATCCTTGATAACGGCGTCCGCGTCATGATCCCGCCATTCGTGGGGACGGACGAAGATATCGTCGTTTCGACCGAGCTGTTTGAATACGTCGAACGCGCCTAATTCAGACAAACAATGGAGTGAGGACCCAAGCCGTGTGCTGCTTGGATCCTCTGGGGTGTCGCGAGTGGTCTGCATAGGGGGTCGTCCGTCTGCGTGCGATGTCGCGCGGCTGTCCTAAGTGTCTGGATCAGCGTGCACGTCGCCATCATTGCGCCCAAAGCGTTAACAAATGGTAACTAAACGGCCCGTTTGCGGGTTTCAGTCGGCACGGCGCAGCGGCGTGCCATCTGCATCCATCTCTCCACTGGCGCGATCAAACCGCAAATAGGCCAGCGCGGTGTCGCCCGCGACAGTGTGCAATGTGCCTGCTGCTTTGCCGCTTGCCGTGATCTCTGCCCCGGCGATGGCGGGACCTTCCAGCGTGACGCGGGCAAGGCCTTTGCGCAGTTCCGTCTTGTGCTTCATGCGGGCCACGATCTCTTGCCCGACATAGCAGCCCTTGCGGAAGTCGACACCGTTCAACCGCTCAAACCCCATTTCAAGGATGTAGCTTTCAGGCGTGAGTTCGACGCCCGTTTCCGGCACCATTAATGCCACCCGGAGTGCCGACCAATCGGTCGCGTCGCTTTGATCCACCGGCCCGTAGCTGCGCCAACCCAAATCCGGGTGCCGCGGATCAGGCAACGCACCGTCCGGCGCAGTGCTGGTGCCGCGAGACACAATGATATCGGTCTCTGCGATCTGCACATCCGCACGCAGGCGATACATATTCAGGCGCTGAAACAGGGCAGGGGCGGCAGAGCTTGCCACGTCAATCAAAAGGCGATCATCCTGTCCGACAACAAAGAAATCTGCGATGAATTTGCCCTGTGGAGTCAGCAGTGCGGCATAGACGATGCCGCCATCAGCGCGGGTGACGTCATTCGTGATCAGCCCTTGCAAGAATGCGACCCGGTCGGTCCCGGTCAACGCCAAAACAATGCGGTCAGACATCCTGTGCCCTTTCAGAAAATTGCAACCGGTGCAGGTCAGCATAAAGCCCTTCGCGGGCAATCAGCGTATCATGCGTGCCTTCGTCAACAACGCGGCCCTTGTCCATCACCACGATCTTGTCGGCATTGCGCACGGTCGACAGGCGATGTGCAATGACAAGCGTTGTCCGCCCCGCTGAGAGCCGTTCAAGTGCGGCCTGCACGATGGCCTCTGACTTGGTATCTAGGGCGCTTGTCGCCTCATCCAGCAGCAGGATCGGCGTGTTGCGCAGCAAGGCGCGTGCAATGGCCACCCGCTGACGTTGCCCGCCCGACAGGTTGGACCCACGCGGGCCAGCGGGGCTGTCCAGTCCGGCCTCAAGCTGCCCCAGAAAGTCGCTGACATGGGCGGCGTCCAGCACATCGCGTAAGGCGTCATCGCGAACGTCGTCGCGGCCCAAAAGGATGTTGTCGCGCAGACTGTCGTCAAACAAGGCCGCGTCCTGGGCCACGACAGAGAACAGCGCCCGCAGGCCCGCCAGATCCATGTCGCGGACGTTTGTGTCGGCAATCTGGACCGTGCCTTTCGCAGGATCAACCAGCCGGGTCAACACGTTGAAGATGGTTGATTTTCCAGCCCCAGAGGCCCCGACCAATGCGGTGGTCTTGCCTGCGGCCGCCGTAAATGTCGTGCCGTTCAGAACCGGCAGTTCGCCGTAGGTCAAATGCACATCGTCAAAGCGGATGTCGGGCGCTTGTGATGGCGCTGGCAAGGGGCTCGCGGGCGAGGTCAACGTGGGCTCAACGGCCAAAACACTCCGCACCCGTCCCATGCTGGCAGCAGCGATTTGCCATTTGCCGCTCATCATGCCCAAGCGGCGGAGCGGCTCAAACGCAAGGCTGATGGCGGTGAAGAACGACATGAACTGGCCCACGGTCTTGGTGCCGTCAATGATCTCTCCACCGCCGTAGATCATAACGCCAAGAAAACCGACGCCTGACATGATATCCACCAGCGCTGGCACCGTGGCCTGCCCAGTGGCGGCCTTGACCTCTGACGTGACCCGCTGTTGCGACAACGTGTCATAACGCGTGGCCTGATAGGCCTCCAGCGCGTTCAGTTTGATCGGGTTGATGCCGTGAAATACCTCATCCAGCCGCGTCGACATACGCCCGGCAAGATCCCGAGCGATGGCGGATCTGCGCCGCACATAGGCCTGTGCCAGCAGTGACGGCAGCACCATAAAGGGGATGCCGATCAGCGCCACAGCGGTCCAGCGCCAATCCACCCAAAGCGCCACGGAAAACAGCACAACGACGGCGATCAGGTCGCGTCCCACAGCCGTCAGCAGGCTGGCCCAGGTGGTGTTGATCAAGGTCACGTCGCCCTGCACCCGCTCGATCAAGGCACCGGGAGGATTGACCTGATGATAGCCCGAATCCAGCCGCATCAGATGCCGCAGCATCACGTTGCGCATGTCGGCCGCGGCGTTTTGATTGACCCGCATCAGCAAGATCCGCTGCCCTGCCGAGCTGATCGCGCGGGTGCAGAAGATGGCAAGGATCCCAAGACCAACCCACCAAAGTGCATCCTGATCCCCGGCCAGAAACACCGTGTCAAACATCGGCTGGATCATCCGGCTCAGCAGGCCAAGCATCGACCCCTCGATCATCATCAGGATGATCGCAAAGCCTAAGGTCACGCGGTGGGGCCGCAGGTAATCACGCCAAAGCCAGCGAAACAGGGTGCCACTGCGCTCGTTCATACCGGAAGGATCATTTTGTTGGCAAAGCTTTCTGCAAGCACAGCGGGGTCATATTCATGGCGCACCCAGTCGCGAATGCTGATCGGGTTTTGCGCGTTTCGCGCCTCATATAGATCCAGCATATGATCCTGCACCCCAGTCTTGGTGAAACGCAAATGCAAGTATCGCAAGGACAGTTCGCGCCGCGCCTGCGCGACACTGCCGCCCTGATCCAATACATATAGCGCCGATCCTAGCCCGGCGCGATCGGCACCAGACCGGCAATGCATCACAAAGGGTCGGGGGATCCGGTCAAACGCATCAAACAGTTGGTTCAGGCTGTCGATGGGGGGCGGTTTACGGGCTTGAAGATCAATGGATATCAATTCCAGCCCCAGCTCTGCGCAGCTTTCTACTTCAAACAGATAGGGCGCGTGCAAGCCTTCACCACGCAGGTTCAGTATGCCCTTGATACCGCGGTCCTTATAGGCGCGCAGGCGCTCGGGTGACGGATGGTTCGAACGGTAGACACCCGGTGCGACCTCTCCGAAATTGGTCCAGTATTTGCGCAGGATCCCGTGATCTTTCCACTTCAGATAGTGATAGGATCGCGCGCGCTCGACCGGGTCCACGATATCGCGGCCATAGCGGCCATCGGGGTCCGTCTTGGACTTTATGATTTTGCGGATCATGGACGGGGTTCCGGAACGCGGGGCAGGGTTGAAATGGTCTATGCGCAAATGGGGGTCGGGGGCAAGTTTCTCAAGTGTGACCGGGTGTTGACCGTGGCCAGCGACCCGCTAGGTTCCCGGCAAAGCGAAACGCGGGAAATCAACACAATGACATTGTCACAGGGCCGTCCCTATCTTGCGATCCCCGGCCCCTCGGTCATGCCGGACGCGGTTTTGCAGGCGATGCACCGCGCCTCGCCCAATATCTACGAAGGCGAGCTGCACGATCTGACGCGCAGCCTGATCCCGGATCTTTGTGCTGTCGCACGCACGCGGCATAAGGTTGCGATCTACATTGGCAATGGCCACGCCGCATGGGAGGCCGCGCTGACCAATACGCTGTCGCGCGGCGATACAGTTTTGGTGCTGGCCACGGGGCGGTTTTGCATCAGCTGGGGCGAGATGGCAGCAAAGCTGGGCGTCAATGTCCAAACCATCGACTACGGTATGCGGTCCGACGTCGACCTTGGTCGGGTTGCAGAAGCGTTGCGTGCCGATCCGCAGCACCGGATCAAGGCAGTGATGGCCGTGCATGTCGACACCTCGACGTCCGTACGGAACGATATTGCAGGATTGCGGGCCGTTTTGGATGCGGAAAACCATCCCGCACTGTTGTTTGCCGACTGCATCGCCTCTTTGGGCTGTGACCCGTTCGAGATGGACGCATGGGGCGTCGATGTGATGGTCACCGCCTGTCAGAAGGGACTGATGACCCCGGCGGGCGTCAGCTTTGTCTTCTTTGGGCCCAAGGCAGAAGCCGCACAGGGCGATCCGGTCAGTCATTATTGGGATTGGATCCCGCGCACGGCACCCGAAGGGTATTGGCAGTATTTTGACGGCACGGCGCCGACCCATCATATTTATGGCCTGCGCGCGGCAATGGATCTAATCAAGGCGGAAGGATTGCAAGCCGTCTGGGACCGTCACGCCAAGCTTGCGCAGGCGTTGTGGGCTGCTGTCGATGTTTGGGGGCAGGGCGGGCCAATGCACCTCAATATCGCGGATCCGGCCAAGCGGTCATGTGCTGTGACCTCTGTCGGGATCGGGCCGGGCAACGGCGATCTTTTGCGGCAATGGTGCGAAAGCAAAGCGGGGCTGACATTGGGGATAGGCCTTGGCCGCGACCCGGCGGATGCCTGGTTCCGTGTCGGTCATATGGGGCATGTGAATGGCCAGATGATGATGGCCGTTGTGGGCACGATTGAGGCTGGATTGACCGCGCTTGATATCCCGCATGGTCGCGGCGCGGTTGACGCGGCGGCGGATGTGATTGCGACCGCCTAGCGCTGACCCGTGATCCGCTTGATCCCAAGGTCGATGATTGCGGTGGTAATGATGACCCAGATAAATCCAAACGTCGCGGCGATGATCCAAAAGCCCATGAACAAGATCACCGCGACGGTGCCAAGAAAGGCATCCGTGTAATCTTCTACCCGACCGGGATGTTTGGTGTTGCGCATGGGGCCTCCGATTTGATCAGCATAGCGCAAAAGATTTACAAATCACGTCGCCTGACGGGCATCGGCCAAAGCCTGCGGAAGAGCTGCGGCAAAGGCCGCAATTTCGGCGACAGGTCCGCAGCTGATCCGGATGCAACGATCTTGTGGTGCCACGAATGGCATGCGCACAAAGATTCCCTGTTCTATTAGACTTTTCAGCACGTTACGGGCGAAGTCGCCATCCAGCCCGCAGTCAATCGCCACGAAATTCGTCGCCGACGGCAAGGGCGTCAGCCCGTTCTCTAGGGCAATCGCGCTGATCCTGTCACGACAATGTGCGACTTGGGTGATCACTTCGTTCAGCCAATCTTCATCTTTCAGTGCTGCGAGCGCAGCGGCTTGGGAAGGGCGGGACATGCCGAAATGGTTGCGAACTTTGTTGAAGGCCATGATCAGCGGTTTGGACGCCATAGCGTATCCAATTCGGGCGCCGGCGAGGCCGTAAGCCTTTGAAAATGTGCGCAAACGGATGACGCGTGGGTCATCGGGGCTGACCGCGGGGGAGGTGCCATCGGGGGCGAGTTCGACATAGGCCTCATCAAGAATCAGCAGGCAGTTTTGGGGGACGGCAGCGATCATCCGGGCCATCGTTGTGGCGTCGTGATGGCTGCCCATGGGGTTGTCGGGGTTGGCAATGTAGATCAGTTTTGCGTTTGTTTCCCGTGCCTTGGCGATCAAACGGTCAGGGTCTTCGTAATCGCCCGCATAGGGAACGGAATGTAAATCTCCTCCGAATCCGGCGACGTGGTAGTTGAAGGTCGGGTAGGCCCCGGCGGAAGTGACAACCGAATCGCCGGGGTCGATGGTGAGGCGGACGAGAAGGCCCAACAAGGTGTCTATGCCCGCGTCGATCATGATATGGGCGGCATCGATTCCGTGATGTTTTGCAAGGGCTTGGCGGAGATCGTGGTTTTCGGGATCCGCGTACATCCAAGTCTCTGAGGCGGCGTCCTGCAGCGCGCGGATGGCCAATGGGGAGGGACCAAATCCATTTTCGTTGGCGCCAAGACGGGCGTTAAATCTTTGATTTCGTTGGCGTTCTTGCGCCTCCGGTCCGACGAAGGGGACGGTGGCGGGGAGGCTGGCGGCGAGCGGGGTGAGGCGTGGATCCTGTGACATGGGGAAAGATCAGCATTTTGGCCCCTCTTGCGCAACGTTTGAATGCGCTAAGGTGCTGTCCGGTCAATAAAAAAGGAGCCTTGAGATGTTGAGCAGACGTGGGTTTTTGGCAGCAACGGGTGCTGCGACTGTGGCGCGGTTTGTGCCTGTTTTGGCGAAGGAACGGCGGATTTTGACGCTTGTGTATGACAAGGCGCTGGGTGGTTTGCGGGCGGTGGAACGGGTTGTTCGTTAAGCGGCCGTGATGGTGGGCGCGTTAACCAAGCTTGATCCAGCGGGGCGGGCCAAAGGCCCGCACGACATTCTGGTGCAATTTGCACGCGTTTTTTGCCCGAAGACGCGTTTGTGTTGCCGGAGGTGTTGGAGCCTCCGGCGGGGATATTTGTAAACCAAAGAAAGACTTAGTCGATTTCAGCCAGCTTTTGCAGTGCGGTGGATAATTGCGCGATTTCGCCGTCCCTGAGTGAAAGATTGTGTTGCGCTTCTGCGACTACCTCTGGCGGGGCGGAAGCCACGAACTTGGGGTTGTTCAGACGTCCGCGCAATCCGCCAGCCTCTTTTTCGATCTTGGTCAAGGCCTTGGAAAGCCGTTCCTTTTCCGCGTCCACGTCGATGATATCGGCCAGTGGCAGGGCGAAGGTGGCCCCTGTTGTCGCAACTGTGATCGACCCCTTGGGGGCCGCGTCTTTGGTCACGCCCGTAATCCGGGCGAGTTTCTGGATCATCGCCATGTTGTTGGCCAGCGCCGCGTCAGAGGCATCATCGCTATCTGTTTGAATAACCGGGATTTTCAGGCCTGCGGGGACGTTCATTTGCGCGCGGGCCGAACGGATGCCTTCGATCAAAGAGATCGTCCAGTTCATTTCGGCGTCGGCAGCAGGGTTAACGAGGTCGGCGGCGGTGTATGTGGGCCAGTCGGTGTGGACCAGAGGCTTATCTCGTTTGCCCATGATGCCCCAGAGGTCTTCGGTCACGAAGGGCATGATCGGGTGCAGCAGGATTACGCATTGGTCGAGGACCCATGCCATAACCGCTTGTGTTTCCAGCTTTTCTGCGTCCGAGCCATCGAGCAGCAGCGGCTTGGACAATTCCACATACCAGTCGCAGACCTTGCCCCAGACAAAGGCGTAGAGCGCGTTGGCGGCGTCGTTGAAGCGGTATTCGGTCAGGGCCTGATCGACGATTTCGCGGGTGCGGGCGGTTTCGCCGATGATCCAAGCGTTAACGGTACACAAACCATGCACATCCTGTGCAGAACCTATACACAAAGTGGGCGCATCAAATACGCCGTTCATTTCGGCAAAACGGCAGGCGTTCCAGAGCTTTGTTCCGAAGTTGCGGTAGCCCTTGATGCGGTCTTCTGAAATTTTCAATACACCACCGATCGCGGCCATCGCCGCGTTGGACATGCGCAGGGCGTCGGCGCCGTATTGGTCGATCATGTCCAGCGGGTCGATGACGTTGCCGGTGGTTTTCGACATCTTCTGGCCCTTCGCGTCGCGGACCAGTTGGTGCAGGTAAACGGTGTGGAAGGGGTTTTTCTGCTCCACCGCCTGAGACATCATCATCATCCGGGCGACCCAGAAGAACAGGATGTCCTGCCCGGTGATCAGCACATCGCCGGGGAAGTATTTTTGCAGTTCTTCGGTCTGTTCGGGCCAGCCGAGGGTGCCAAAGGGCCAGAGGCCGGAGGAGAACCATGTGTCGAGGACGTCGGGGTCGCGCCACATCTGAACGTAATACGCCCCGGCACCATCAACATCAGAATGATGGGCCTTTGCAGTGGCCTGATCGTCGACAAAGTTGAGACCACCATTCAGCGCATTCCCCTCGCCATAGCCTCTTTTGTCCGAATAGTAGGATGAGGCTAATTCGATCAGCTCCGACTCGGTGGCAGCACAAAAGTGAATTGGATCGTCGTAGTCGTAAATCGTGATAGACCCAGCGTTATCTGGGACAGGTCTTTCGATTACTCTTGGCCCATACCAAACCGGGATCTGGTGGCCCCACCAGAGTTGGCGGGAGATGCACCAGGGTTCGATGTTTTCCAGCCAGTGGTAGAAGACCTTTTCGCCGCTTTCCGGCATAATCTTGACCTCGCCGTTCTTCACGGCGTCCAAAGCGGGGCCGACGATTTTGGCGGTGTCGACGAACCATTGGTCGGTGAGCATCGGCTCGATGACGACCTTGGAGCGGTCGCCGAAGGGTTGCATGATTTTTTTGTTCTCGACGTAGGGGATTTGGCGGTCTGAAGCCCGCCCTACTTCTGCGTCGGGGTCATAGTCCAGGTTTTCGATCATCACCGCGTTGCCTTCGGCGGTGATGTCGGCGACGACGCGGGCGCGGGCCTCGAACCGGTCCAGCCCGCGGTAGGCTTCGGGGACCATGTTCATGGCGGCGATCATGGCTTCGTCAAAGTCCTGTTCGCCGTTGGCGATGGCTTGGGCGGTGGCGGCTTCTTCGGCGTAGGGTTTGCCGTCGGCACGCATCGCGCCCTTGGTGTCCATCAGGTTGTACATCGGGATGCCGCCGCGCTTGGCGACTTCGTAGTCGTTGAAGTCATGCGCGCCGGTGATTTTCACCGCGCCAGAGCCGAAATTCATATCGGGGTAGGGGTCGGTGATGATCGGGATCAGGCGGCGCTGTTCTTTGGGGCCGACGGGGATTTCGCAGAGCTTGCCGACGATGGGGGCGTAGCGTTCGTCATCCTTGTGGACGGCTACGGCACCGTCGCCGAGCATGGTTTCCGGGCGGGTGGTGGCGATGGAAATGTAATCGCGGGTCTCGCGCAGGGTGACGTTGCCGTCTTCGTCTTTCTCGACGTATTCATAGGTTTCACCGCCCGCGAGCGGGTATTTGAAGTGCCACATGTGGCCGTCGACTTCGATGTTTTCCACCTCGAGGTCAGAGATCGCGGTTTCAAAGTGCGGGTCCCAGTTCACGAGGCGTTTGCCGCGATAGATCAGGCCCTTGTTGTACATGTCGACGAAGACCTTGAGCACGGCGTCGTGGAAGTTGCCGGGCTTTTCGGTGGCGGGGGCGGAGGACGCGCCGGACATGGTGAAGGCGGAGCGGGACCAGTCCATGCTGTCACCCAGACGGCGGGCCTGCTGTTCGATCACACCGCCCTTGTCGGCCTTCCAGTCCCAGACCTTTTTCAGGAAGGCTTCGCGGCCCAGTTCCGTGCGTTTGGGCTGTTGGGTTTCGGCCAGTTCCTTTTCCACCATCAACTGGGTCGCGATGCCGGCGTGGTCGAGGCCGGGCTGCCAGAGAGTGTCAAAGCCCTGCATTCGTTTCCAGCGCGTCAGGATGTCCATCAGCGTGTGGTTGAAGGCGTGGCCGACGTGCAAATGGCCGGTGACGTTGGGCGGGGGCAGCATGATGCAGAAGGTGTCATCACGGGAGGCATTGGCCCCGGCCTTGAACGCGCCACTGTTTTCCCAGTCGGCGTAGATCTGTGGCTCGCGGGTGGCGGCGTCGAATGTCTTTTCCATCGGCATGGTGTCTGTCCTAATTGGTTGATTGTCAGATAGCCGAGGGCGCGGGGAAGGAAAAGGGTGTGCGCCAAGGTCGAGAACAATGATCGTGCGTGGTGGGGATGATGGGTGGGCGTGTCTGATCCTGCTTGACGGGGGTGGCAGGGAATTCTGGGGCCAGATTAAGCAATTGTTGATGAAGATCCGGCATTCATATGTGGCGGAAATCGCGCCGCGTGCCGTGCATCTGTCGGAAGGGGCGCTGCCTTGAGGGAGAGTTTCATGTTTGGTGAATATGGCATTTCCATTGGTTTGGCGCTTTGCGTCATTTTGGCCCTGGCGGTGGGGTCGACGTTTACGCCCGTCATTCCGCGTGGAGAGGGGCCGGTGCCGCAAGCAGAGCTTGCAGAGATCGCAGCACAGGAATTTTCATATTGCAGCACCAACCTTGAAGGGGTGGATTGTGCCTGTTTTGCCGGTCGGGCGGGGCAGGTGATGACGCATGAAAGGCTTGAAATTCGCGGGGCAGAACGTATTGACCCCGCTGAGCTGGCGCGGCTGCAGGCAACGGAAAGTTGTTAGGAAACGCCCAAATTCAAGGGGAGGTCGGCGAAGCGTTAAAGGTAAAGAGCGTTTGGCCTGCGATCATATAGCCGTCAATCAGGGTTTGGGCGGCGGGGCTTGTCAGCCAAGCCTCTAGCCTCGCGGCGGCATCTGCATTGATGTGTGGATGACGGGCGGCATCAACCGGGATGTAGGCATATTGGTTGAACAATTCGGGATCGCCGGCAAAGAGGATCGCAAGCTGGCCGGGGTTACCAAAGTTGAGCCAACTGGCGCGGTCGGACAGGATATAGCCGTTCAGGCCAGAGGCGGTGTTCAGGCTGGCGCCCATGCCTGCGCCGACCTCTTTGTACCAATCACCATGGGTCGCGGGATCGAGCCCTGCGTTTTGCCACAAAGCGCGTTCCTTTTTATGGGTGCCGCTATTGTCACCACGGCTGATGAATATGGCCTGCACAGCGGCGATGGCGCGCAATGAACCCTCTGCTGTGGATTGGTCTTCGATTTTGGCGGGATCGGTGTCGGGGCCGAGAATGACGAAATCATTATACATGATCTCGCGCCGGTGCGTGCCATAGCCTGCGGCGACAAAAGCCTCTTCCGCGGATTTGGAGTGCACAAGGATCGCATCGACGTCACCAGCCTCGCCCAGCCGCAGTGCCTGCCCGGTTCCAACGACCAAAAGCTGCACATCGAGGTCGATGTCAGCTTTGATCGCAGGCAAGAGCACATCCGACAGGCCGGAGTTATGAAAGCTTGTCGTGACCGCCAGTCTGAGCGTGTCGGCCTGCGCGGCATGTGTGACAAGACCGAAGATGAGAACGAGGGCGCGGATCATTCGACGATATCCCCTTTTAGAAAGGCGCGGGCCTGGGCGGTTTGCGGGTCGGCAAAGAAGGCAGGGGCGGGGCCTGCCTCTACGATTTGGCCGCCCAAAAGAAAGATGACATCCTCTGCCAGCCGCTTGGCTTGCCCAAGATCATGCGTGGTCATGATGATGCGGGTGCCTGCGGATTTGGCGGTGATCAAGAGCGCCTCAAACTCCTTGGTCGACCGGCCATCGAGGTTGGCACAGGGTTCATCCAGAAACACAACCTTGGGGTCCCGGATCAGGGCGCGGCCCAATGCGAGTTTTTGTTTTTCGCCGCCTGACAGCCGGGGGGCGGAGGTGTCGAGCGCATCGGCAAGACCGATTTTGGCAGCCCAGCTTTGAACCTTTGTCTGGATCTGCGCCTTGGGGGTCCCGGTCAGTTGAAGTGGATAGGCGAGGTTTTGCGCCACCGTGCGCCGCAGCATGATCGGGCTTTGAAAGACGTAGGATTGCGATTTCTGCGCCTCTGCGGCGGGAACGGACCATGCGACCTGTCCTGCTGACAGCCGTTCAACACCGTGCAAGACCTTGAGAAAGGTGGTTTTTCCCGCACCGTTAGGACCAAGCACGATGGTGATGCCACCCGGTGCGAGGTCATGGGTGATCGGCCCCAGAATGGTCTTGCCCCGCCGTTTGACGCTGGCCCCGTCGAGTGTGGCTGTCATCTGCATTACCAGCGCCCCTCTCGTTCGGTGCGGGACAGGACGTGGATCGCGAAATTCACCAACAGGGCCAGCGCGATCAGTACAAAGCCAAGCCCAAGCGCGAGGGCAAAGTCGCCCTTCCCGGTCTCCAACGCGATGGCGGTTGTTAGCACGCGGGTGGCGTGGTCGATGTTGCCGCCAACGATCATGATCGCGCCAACCTCACCGATGGCACGGCCAAAACCTGCGAGTGCGGCCGTCAATAGCGCCCGACGGCCATCGAAGATCAGAGTGCGGATCCGCTGCCAATTGCTGGTGTTCAAAGAGATCAGAAGGTCATGATATTCGGCCCAAAGCTCTCTCATCGCTTGATGGGTGATGGAGGCGATAAGCGGGGTAATGATGATAACCTGGGCAATGATCATCGCGGTTGGCGTAAAGAGCAGGCCCAAGACGCCAAACGGGCCAGAGCGGGATAGTAGAAGGTAGACGATAAGGCCGACAACGACGGGGGGCAGGCCCATGAGGGCATTCAGCACGGCAATGGTCGCGCGGCGAAACCGGAAGCGTCTGACGGCAAGCCAAGTGCCAAACGGCAGGGCGATCAGAGCGGCAATCAAAAGCGCCGAGAGGCTGACGCGGAGCGAGCGCAGCGTAATCTCGACCAGATCGGGATCAAGGGTCACAATGAGCCAAAACGCCGACGCGAGACCGGCCCAGATATCGTTCATGACGTCAGTGTCCCGCCTGTCGCAAGCGCTTAGTTGTCAAGGCGCACCGAAGGGCCAGCGCTGCGTTCCTGACTGGAAAAACCGGCGTTGCCCAAGATGAAATTCGCGCCGACAGCGATGACGGCAATGGCCACAAATGCGGTCATTCTTGCTTTCATTCCTGTCCCTCCTCTGTCGCGGTTGCACGCCGCAAATAGTCAATCAGATCATCGCGATCCTGTTGCCCTGCGATCCGCTGCATCGGCATTTTCGTGCCGGGAATGTAGTGGTCTGGGCCTTGGTCGAACAAAGCATTTATCGTGGCGGCTGACCAGACAATATCTGACCCAATCAGGGTCTGGGAATAGGTATAATCGGCCACGGTCCCGGCTTGCCGTCCAAAGAGGTTGTGCAGGGTGGGGCCTGCGCGGCGGGCGCTGCTTGCGGTGAGCGTATGGCAGATCGAACACTTGCGTTTGAACTGGCGTTCGCCGTTTTCAAGCAGATCGGGATTTTCGAGAAAGCTGCGGGTTTGCGCGCTCATTTGGCCATGTTCGGTCATGGTGTCGACGGGCCAGGAATACATCGTGTTCTCAATCCCGCCGGCGTGGATGTTCAGCCCATCAGGGGAAAACGCGAGCGCCCAAATCGGGCCACGCGCGGCGGCCCGAAAGTCGCGGGTGATTTTCATCTGACGGGTGTCCACAATCATGATGTAGCCGTCGCCGTCGCCGACCGCCAATTGGCCAGAGGTCGGGTCGAAGGCCAGTGACAGGATCGGCCGCCGTTTGAGGGTGAAGTCACGGATCAGGCCGCCCGTTTGCAGGTCAACAAATCGGGTGCTGCCGTCGACGGCGCCGTAAGCCAGCCAGCCGTCCGCTTCGTTGAGGATCAGTTCGTTGACGCCAAACCCGTGGCTGACGAGCAATTGCGATTCCGCCCCGCTGCTGACGTCCCATACCCTGATCGTGCCATCTGTTGAGGCGGAGTAGAGGCGCTGACCGTCGTCCGAGAACACCACATCATTGACGCCCTGTTTGTGCCCGGTCAGAAGCATCGGGGTGGCATTGTCCAACCCGGCACCGTCCGGGGATAAGGGCCAAAGCCCAATGGTGCCATCCCAACTGGCAGAGGCCACGCGCCGGGCGGATTGCGAAACAGAGAGGGCGATGACCTTGCCCTGGTGCTGGCCAAGGCGCTGGGGCGATTGCGGGTCCGTCCAGATCAGGACGTCAAAGTCGTCCCCGGCAGAGACGAGGATCTCTTCGGTCCAGAAGGCGGCGACGTTTACGGCGGCCTTGTGACCGTCGTACCAGAGTGGGGTCGTGCCATCCCAGACGCCGACCGCGTTGTCGAAACTTGCGGTTGCGATTTGCCCTGAGGGCGACACGGCGATGTCCATGATTGGGCCGCCGTGCCCCTGCAACGTAAAGAAGTCCTGTGCCTGCACCGGAGCGGCAAGGAGGAAAACGAGCGGCAGCGCCCCGCGCATCTATTCAGCGGGCGAGGCACCTTTGGGCGCGGCGCCTTCCTTTGCCTTCACTTCTTCCATCCAGATCGAGTGGTGCTCGTGCGCCCATTGTTCTTCGACATCGCCTGAATCCATCGCGTCAAATGCGCCCTCCATGCCGACCGAGCCGATGTAGATATGCGCAAGGATGATCGCCATCAGCACGAAGCTGACGATGGCGTGCCAAAGCTGGGCGAATTGCATTTCCTCGTGCGGGGCAAGGACGGTGGGCAATTCGCCCAAACCAAGCGCGCCCGATATCCCGAGGCTGTTCATTTTCGCAAAAGTGGCGGCGAACATGTTGATCTCGAACGGGAACAAAAGCGCCAGACCGCTGACCGAAATGGATGTGCCAAGGACGATGACGGCCCAGAAGATCAGCTTTTGCCCGGCATTGAATTTCTTGGCGGGGACATGGGTCTTGGTGAAAATGCCGCCGCCTTTGGCCAGCCATTTGAGGTCGGTTGGATGTGGCAGGTTATGGACGACCCACATCACGAAGATCATCACAAGGGCTAGCATGAAGGCCCAGGAAACGTTGTTGTGAACCCACTTTGACCCCACCGCGATAAAGGCGAAAGCCTCATGCCCAAATGCGGGGATCAGGAATTTGCGCCCCATCAGCGATATCAGCCCGGTCAGCCCCAAAAGGATAAAGGACCCCGCCAGCAGCCAGTGGCCAAAGCGTTCGATCCATTTGAAACGCTCCACCGTGCGCCCGGTTTTTTCGCCGTGGATCATGATGCGGCCACGGATGAAGTAGAACAAGACCAGCAAAGCAAGGGTGCCAAGCAGCAAATAGCCGCCGTAGGTCACAAGCGGGCCTTCGCGGAATGTCAGCCAGCGCATCCCGCCATCCTGCACAAGTACTGTCGCCGCAGGTCCTTTGTTAGAGGCGGTGATGTCGGCAGATCCATAACGCAGCGCGCGCCAGAGTTCGGGATCAGAGGCACCCCCCAAGGTGCCAAGCTGGTTGGTGATCGCGGCGGCGCTATCGGGGTTACCGACATCATCAGATCGGAAACTGTCGTCAATGGTTTCACCGCGTTGGCGGGCAAGGATATCTTCGAGCGTTTGCGCCCCGCCTGTTGCAGAACGATCCGGTTCAGCCGCTTCTTGCGCGGTCGCGGATGACGTGAACAAAACGGTGAGCATCGTGATGAGCAGTGCGCGCAGCATTGTAAGTTCCTTGGAAAGTGAGAAGTGAATGAGGGCGACCCAATGGACCGCCCTTCATCATTATTGCACGTCGAAAGAGCGGGGGTTAACCACCCTTTTGATCGTAGGCCGTGCCCCAGCCCCAAGCACCGGAACCAAAGCCGCGCGCGACGACACGTTCGCGGTAGATGCCAGAGACCACATCGCCGTCACCGGCAAGCAGGGCCTTGGTGGCGCACATTTCGGCGCAGATGGGCAGTTTGCCTTCCGCGATCCGGTTGCGGCCATATTTGGCGAATTCGGCGGTGGAATGTGTCTCCTCTGGGCCACCGGCGCAGAAGGTACATTTGTCCATCTTGCCGCGTGATCCAAAGTTGCCAGCCTGCGGGTACTGAGGCGCTCCAAAGGGGCAGGCATAAAAGCAGTAGCCACAACCGATACAAAGATCCTTGGAGTGGAGCACCACGCCTTCTTCGTTTTGGTAGAAGCAATCCACCGGGCAGACGGCCATACATGGCGCGTCCGAGCAGTGCATACAGGCCACCGAGATCGACCGTTCACCCGGAGAACCGTCATTGATGGTGACGACCTTTCGGCGGTTGATGCCCCAAGGCACTTCATGCTCGTTCTTACAAGCGGTGACACAGGCGTTGCATTCGATGCAGCGTTCAGCGTCTACGAGAAACTTAGCTCTTGCCATCTCTCATTCTCCCTTATGCTGACCAGATTTTGCAAAGAGTGGCTTTCGTCTCTTGCATCTGGGTCACTGAATCGTAGCCGTAGGTCTGTGCGGTGTTTGTGCTTTCGCCCAAAACGTATGGATCCGCACCGTCGGGGTATTTGCCCCGCAGGTCTTCGCCTTCGAGGTGCCCGCCGAAGTGGAAGGGCATGAAGGCCACGCCTTCGCCGACCCGTTCGGTGATCATGGCCATGACTTTGACCTTGGCACCTTCTGGGCCTTCGACCCAGACCTGTGTGCCGTCCCGCACACCAAGGTTATTGGCGTCACGGGTGTTGATTTCAACGAACATGTCCTGCTGAAGTTCGGCAAGCCACGGGTTGGACCGGCTTTCGTCGCCGCCGCCCTCGTATTCCACCAGACGACCAGAGGTCAGCACGATGGGATATTCTTCGCTGAAGTCCTGCTTTTGGATCGAAGCATACATGGTCGGCAAGCGGTAGAACTTGCGGTCCTCGTATGTTGGGTAGTCTTCGACCAAGTCCCGACGGTTGGTGTAAAGCGGTTCACGGTGAACCGGCACGGGATCCGGGAAGGTCCAGACAACTGCGCGGGCCTTGGCGTTCCCGAAGGGGGCCATTTCATGCGCAATTGCGACCCGCTGGATGCCGCCTGAAAGGTCGGTTTTCCAGTTGGTCTTTGGTCCGGCGATCCCGTCAATGACGGCGCGTTCTTCTGCCGTCAGTTCGCTATCCCAGCCCAGATCCATCAGCATCTGCATGGTGAATTCTGGGTATCCGTCCTGAATATCCGAATCCAGCGATGCAACGCCTTCGGCGAGCAGATTATCACCATCACGTTCCACACCAAAGCGGGCGCGGAAGGTCAGGCCACCCTCAGAGACACGCTTGGACATGTCGTAAAGGTTGGGTGTGCCAGGGTGGTTCATCTCGGCAGTGCCCCAGCTTGGCCACGGCAGACCGTAGTAGTCGCCATCCGCAGGGCCACCAATGGCCTGAAGCGTGGTGCGGTCAAAGGTGTGCTGATTGGCCATGTGCATCTTGATGCGGTCAGGGTCTTGCCCGGTATAGCCGATCGTCCACATGCCTCTGTTGAATTCGCGCGTGATGCTTTCGACGACAGGTGTTTCATCGTCTTCCATCTCGATGTTGCGGAAGAGGCGGTCTGCCCAGCCGAACTTGTTGGCGAATTTGGCCATGATGACTTCATCGGGGAGCGATTCAAACAGTGGCTCAACCACTTTATCGCGCCATTGGAAGGACCGGTTCGACGCCGTGACAGAGCCACGTGTTTCGAACTGGGTACAGGCCGGCAGCAGGTAGACGCCATCGGTCCGGTCATGCAGCACGGCAGACACGGTTGGGTATGGATCCACGACGACCAGCATATCGAGCTGCTCCATCGCGGTTTTCATTTCCTTTTGCCGGGTCTGAGAGTTCGGCGCATGGCCCCAAAGCACCATGGCGCGCACCTTGTTGGGGTTGTCCATGTTTTCAGGGTCTTCGAGCACGCCGTCGATCCAGCGGCTGACGGGAATGCCGGTCAGGTTCTGAAGCGATGTGTCGTTGCCATCGGCGTCTTTTTCACCGGCGGCGAACTGTGCTTTGAGCCAATCGGGGTCTTCTTCCCAGACGCGGGCCCAGTGTGCCCATGCACCTGGGGCCAGGCCGTAATAGCCGGGCAGGGTGTGCGAGAGAACACCAAGGTCGGTGGCACCTTGCACGTTGTCGTGGCCGCGGAAGATGTTCGTGCCGCCGCCAGATGTGCCCATGTTGCCAAGGGCCAGCTGCAACACGCAGTAAGCGCGGGTGTTGTTGTTGCCGTTGGTGTGCTGCGTGCCACCCATGCACCAGATCACGGTGCCGGGGCGGTTGTTGGCCATTGTGCGGGCCACGCGGCGCAATTGCGAACCGGGTGTGCCGGTGACACGCTCGACCTCTTCAGGGGTCCAGCGGGCGACTTCTTCTTTGATCTGGTCCATGCCCCAAACGCGGGTGCGGATGAATTCTTGATCTTCCCAGCCATTCTCAAAGATGTGCCACAGGATACCCCAGACCAGCGCCACATCTGTACCGGGACGGAAGCGCACATACTCATCAGCATGGGCCGCTGTGCGGGTGAAACGTGGGTCGCAGACAATCAGGGGCGCATTGTTCTGCTCTTTCGCGCGGAGCAAGTGTAGCAGGGAGACGGGGTGCGCCTCTGCCGGGTTGCCGCCGATGACAAAGATCGCCTTGGAGTTATGGATGTCATTGTAGCTGTTGGTCATGGCGCCGTAGCCCCATGTATTCGCCACACCGGCCACCGTCGTGGAGTGACAGATCCGCGCCTGGTGATCGACGTTGTTCGTGCCCCAATAGGCCGCGAACTTGCGGAACAGGTAGGCCTGTTCGTTGTTGTGCTTGGCAGAGCCGAGCCAGTAGACTGAGTCCGGCCCGCTTTCTTCGCGGATGTTCATCATGCCGTCGCCGATCTCGTCGATCGCCTGTTCCCAGCTGATGCGGACCCACTCGCCGTTTTCCTTTTTCATCGGATACTTGAGGCGGCGTTCACCGTGAGCGTGTTCACGCACCGCGGCACCTTTGGCGCAGTGTGCGCCAAGGTTGAAGGGGCTGTCCCAGCCGGGTTCCTGACCTGTCCAGACACCGTTGGAGACTTCTGCAATCACCGTGCAACCCACTGAACAGTGGGTGCAGACGGATTTGACGGTCTCAACAACAGTTGCCGAGGTTTGTGCGGCTGCGGGGGTGACAGAACCACCTGTTGCGGCAATCGCGGTCAGGCCACCAATGGCAAGGCCGGATCCACGCAAGAACGCGCGGCGGTCTACGGATTTTTCTGCCACTTCTGACAGGATACCGGTCCGCTGGGTCCGTCTTGCAACCCCGTTGGTCTTTTTCCTTAGCATCTTTTTTCCTCCCTAGGTGCCTGTTGGGACAGGCGGGTCTTATTTTTTGACGCGGCCTTGGCCAGTTGCGCCGGTTGTGCGTCGCAGCCTTAGAACTTGGTGCTTTCGAGGTACGCGCGGGTATGCGCGGTGTCCTGCATCTTTTCGGATGTCAGATCCACGGGCGCTGCCTCGGCCTGTGTTGCCGTCAACGCAATTGCAGCTGCGGGCGCTGTCGTTCCCGCCAGTTTCAGAAAATCTCGGCGGCTTGCGCCTTCGTTTTTCGTTGTCATGGGATGTCTCCCCTTTCTTATTGTGGCGGGCATCCCCACCGGTTTGTGGCAGGGCGCTACCCTGCGGTCATTCTGAACGCCTCGCGCTCAATCTCGATAAAAGCTTTGCCCATGCTGCCGACGGAGGCGTAAAGCACAGAGTTCTTGGCCGCTTCGAGATCGGCAAAGAAGTGGCCGGCCCAAGGGGCGATGTGTTTGTTGAAAAACGTCTTTTGCGTTTCAAGCGAGGCGGGTTCGCGGAACCGACCCACGATCATTCCGGCCATCATTTCCATCAAAGACGCGATGTTATCTTCGGGCTCGAACACGTTTTCGGCGCGCGTCATGCCCTGGGCCATCATGTCCGCGCGCAAAACCGCGAGAGGTTTTTCGTTCAGGAACCCGGTCAGGTAGTAGCTGGCATAGGGGAGCAATTCGCCACGCCCCAACCCCACAAAGAGTGCGTTGAACTCTGACTGGACGCGGGCGGGTTTGGAAACTTTTGCCACGCGAGCAAAGTTTGCGATGGCGGCGCCAAGGTCGGAATCATCCCCCGTCAGACCCGCGCATTGGCTGAGCAGCAATTCGTCGGGTGGACCCGAAAGGATCAGGCCCAGAAAATTGTAAAGGTCCGCGCGCATGCGGTCTTCTGGGTTGACGGCGATGTCGACGGCTGCGTTCACGCGGGTTCCTCAATCTGAAAGGTCATACGACGCGGGGTTGGTGTGACGTCCATCTCAGCGGCTTCGATGTCCAAGTCTGGCGAGGCAGTCGCGGGTTCGGTCTGCACGTCTGCTGTGACCGTGTCCTCGGTCTCTTCCTGAGTGACGAGGTCTTCTTCGTCTTGCGCCAGCTCGGGCGGGTTTTCTTTTTCTGCGGCTTGTCGGGCCATTTCTTCGATATGTTTCAACATGCCTTTGCCGACCTGATAGGCGGTTTGCATGTTTTCGACGACCATGGCGCTGTCGGTGAAGTCCTCACCATAGTCGACCAACATATCCACATTCGCGAGAACGGGGTTTGACCGCCAAAGTGTGCGCAGGGCGCGGCGGCGGATCGCTTCGGGGACGGCTTTGGCCATGAAGGCGGTGAAATCATCGCCGGGCTGCAAGGTGTCGGGGTTCGGCAGATCGAGCTTCGCAAGCACCTCTGCCTCTGGCAGATCCTCGAGCGCGGCGTGTTCCTGGGACTGTTGTTCAGCCGCAAGGGCCGCTTTTTCCGCGTCACTTTCAGCAGTGACGGCGTTGCGCCGGCGCGACCAGAAATCGGTTGGCTTGTTCAATGCACTGCCCCCTTGCGGGTGGCGGGTGCGCGGTAGACGTCCGCTGTCTGGCGGATGCGGGCATCGCCAATACCGTCTTGCACCTGATCAACACGCGACTTGTCGCGGCGACGTTTGATAAAGACTTCATCTTCGTGGTGTTCGTCAACGAAAGCGCGGATCCATGCAACAAGGCCGTCGGGCATTGGCACCTTTTCGACCAATTCCTCGCCTGTGTCTGCGTAATCCTGCGCCTCGTAGGGGGAGGCGGTGACAAGCGTAACATCAAGCGGGTTGCTGCCATCGCTTTCGCGCATCACCACATAGACAGAGGGTGTCTTGGCGGAGAGGCCGTGCAGATAGCTTTCGGTATCGGTGCGGAAAAGCTCAAGTTTTGGTGTCGCTGCGTGGTATTCGACAGCATCGCCGTCGCGCCGCATTTCTTTCCAGTTTGCGACAGGGGCGCCGGGCAGAACGGCGACAGCTTTCCAGACATGTTTCGCCCAACGGGTCACACCGGGCATGCGTCTTACGACGACTCCCAATGGGAGAGAAATTGATGTGGCTGCAGGTGTTGTCAAGTTTGTGTGTCCCGTGGCTGCCGGGATGGTGCCTTAAATTGGTGCGATCACAAAGTATTTTCTTGCGAATATCAGGGCTTGGGGTCTGGTGCTGCGCTGCCGCATGAAGTGGAAGGTTGCCCCAGCGTCATGATCGCGCAGAAATAGAGGGCGTTGGCGGTGGCCGGAGATGTGGCGACGGCGGTGACCGTGCAAATGCAGCAATCGCGACCGCATGTGCCGCGTCGTGGAAATGAGGTTTACGACAGCACAGAATCACGTCTAGCCTGTGGTCTGGCGTCGCGGAGCGCGGATCACGAAGACTGAGGGTGAGATGACGAAGAAACTTCTACTTTGCGACTGTCTTGGCAGTCAGGCGATTGATGCCGATGTCATCTCTGCGCAAAGCGGGCTTGCCTGTTCCAAAGTCCATACTGCTTTGTGCACCGATCAGCTGGGTGCGGCGGCGGAAGAAATAAAGGCGGGCGAGGTGATCGTGGCCTGCCAGCAAGAGCGGCAGGTCTTTGAAGAGCTTGCGATGGAGATCGACGCCGAGGTCGCTGGATTTGTTGATCTGCGGGACCGCGCGGGTTGGGGTCAGGGGCCGGCAGGTCCAAAGATGGCGGCCTTGGCTGCGGAGGCGGCATTGACGCTGTCAATTGGCAAGTCGATTGATGTCATTTCGGAAGGCACATGTCTGATCATCGGAGGTGCCGCGGCAATCGCGGCGGCTGGTGATTTGTGCGACGTTTTGGCCGTGACGGTGTTGCTGGACAATGCAGAGGATATCCCTGCCGATCGTCGGTTTGATTGTGTCGTCGGACGCTTGCGACAAGCCAATGGTGCGCTGGGGCAGTTTGACGTCAAAATTGATAATTTTCAGCAGCTTGTGCCGGGTGGGCGCGGTGCGTTCGCTTTGACGGATGCGCAAAATGGTGCGGTGTCGCGTTGCGATATCTTGCTGGATCTGACGGGTGGCGCGCCGCTGTTCCCCGCACATGAAAAGCGCGAGGGTTATCTGCGCGCAGAGCCGGGTCACGCGCGATCAGTTGCAAAGGCGGTTTTTGCGGCATCGCAGATGGTCGGCACGTTTGAAAAGCCGCTCTACGTCAAGCTTGAAACGTCGATGTGTGCCCATAGTCGGGCCGAGCAACCGGCGTGTTCAAATTGCCTGAATGTGTGCCCCACTGGTGCGATTACGTCTGCTGGTGAACATGTTGCTATTGATCCGATGATCTGCGCCGGTTGCGGGTCTTGTGCAGCCGTTTGCCCGTCGGGGGCGATTGCCTATGACGCGCCTGCTGTAGACAGCATCTTCCAGCGCGTATCGGTGCTTGCTGCGACCTATCGCAACGCCGGGGGCGGCACGCCACGGTTGCTGGTGCATGACGCGGGTCATGGCCGCGAGATGATTTCACTGGCAGCGCGATTTGGCGCTGGGCTGCCCGCGGATGTGATCCCGTTTGAGACAGATGCCTTGTCGGGATTTGGGCATGCTGAGATACTGGCGGCATTGGCGAGCGGGTTTGGACATGTTGATATCCTGACATCGCCAAAGACCGAAGTTGAGGTTTTGGCCTCTCAGATCACTTTCGTCCAAGCTGTAGCGGGTGAGGACGCGGTGTCGCTTCTTTCACCGGCGGATCCTGACGCGATGCTGGATGCGCTTGCGGATGATGTAGAGGGGGTCAGTTGTGACCCGATCTTGCCGCTTGGTAGCCGTCGGCAAGTGGCCCGGTTAGCGGCAAAGGCTTTGCGCCCTGAGGCAGAGACAATCGCGCTGCCCGAAGGCGCGCCCTATGGTGCTGTGGTGGTCGATAAAGAGGCCTGCACGCTGTGCTTATCCTGCGTGTCGCTTTGCCCCTCGGGTGCTTTGGGTGACAACCCCGATATGCCGCAATTGCGGTTTCAGGAGGACGCCTGTCTACAGTGCGGATTGTGCAGCAACATCTGCCCCGAAAAAGCGATCACATTGCAGCCGCAGCTTGATCTGACGACCAAGGCCCTGACCCAAGTGGTTGTCCACGAAGAAGAGCCCTTTGCCTGCATCGAATGCGGCGCGCTGTTTGGCGTGAAGTCAACGGTTGAGAAGATCACCGAAAAGCTGGCTGGGAATCACACGATGTTTGCCACCAGCGATGCCGCCAAGATGATTCAGATGTGCGACAATTGTCGTATTCAGGCGCAGTATCATTCGACGAATAACCCCTTCCAAGGCGGTGAACGTCCCCGTCCGCGCACGACCGAGGACTATCTGTCCAAGCGCAAGGATCACTGAGACTGAACAGGCGCGCCAAGATCGGCAGGCTCAATCGTCGCCACAAAGGCAACGATGGCGTCTATCTCGTCCAAGGTTACCTCGATCGGGGCGATGGGCGAAGGCAGGTTGTCTGGAAACGGATCCGTCACGTCAGCGACTTGCGTGAAGGCGGGATGCGGGCGCAGCAAAAAGAAGGTCTGAAAGCGCCCTTCCCAATCAGCGAAATTGCGCATCAAGGCAAACGATGGGGTGGAGCCGATTGCGTTCATGCGATTGCTGTCATTTACGACATGGCAACGACCGCACCGCGTCAGGCTGACGTCTTCACCCAAGGCCGCATCGCCCGTTAAGGTAACGACGCCTGCGGTCGTCTGGACGCGCACGTCGGTGCTGAACGCGGCTGACCCATCGGGTGCAAAGCCTTCGATGGTGCGCTTTCCGACGTCTGAAATCAGCCATTCATAAAACGCCGCGCTATCTGGGTCGCCGTTATCTTCAAAGTGCCAGATTGCATCATCCTGCCGAAAGACGGGGTTGCCGGTCGTGCCGAAGGCGGCGTCGCTGGCCCCCTCAGAAAGGGTGATCCTGATTCCTGTTTTTAGCGAAAATCGGGGCAGCAGGTGTTGGAGGATTCCAGTGTCGGTTAGGGCCGCTGGACTTTGAAGCGAAAAGGATTTGTCCTGAGCGGCAGCGGACGTTGCTGCTAAGACCATGTAGAGCAAAAGTTTTTTCAACATTTCAGCCGCTCCTTGCGCGGTTGGCTTGCGCATTAGCCTAGGGTCGCTAGGGTCGGTGCGTCAACACACCAGGGAGGGTTAGGGCATGAGTGAAGATTTCAACATGTCGATGCGCAAATTTCTAAAGCAAGTGGGTGTCACCTCGCAGCAGGCGATCGAAGAAGCGATGCGCAAAGCCGGTGATACCAGCGGCAAGACCTTTGACGCAAAGATCGTCTTGACTATCAATGACATTGACCTCGAGCATGTGGTCACAGGCAAAATCGAAGGCGCATAAGTGACAGTCACCAGAGAGCAGGTACTTGATTGCCTGAAAGAAATCACCGACCCCTCGGGCACTGATATTGTAGCGGCCGGACTTGTGCGGGCGTTGAATGTGGATGAAGGCGCTGTGCGGTTTGTCATGGAAGTCGCAAGCCCGGAACCTTATTTGCCGGTAAAGGCCGAAGCCGAAGAAAAGCTTTCAGCGCTGGGGGCCGCCTCTGTTTCGATTGTGATGACGGCCCATTCAAAGCCCGCAGCCCCGCCCGACCTGAAACCGGGTCGCAAGGCAGAGGCGAAGGGCCCCGAAAAGATTGCCGGGATTGACCGGATTATTGCAGTGGCATCGGGCAAAGGTGGTGTTGGAAAATCGACCGTGGCGGCCAACCTGGCCTGTGCGCTTGCCGCAGAGGGGCGACGCGTCGGTATGCTTGATGCGGATGTTTACGGCCCTTCCCAGCCAAGAATGCTGGGCGTGTCGGGCCGACCGCAAAGCCCTGATGGTAAGTTGATTCTCCCGCTGCGAAATTTCGGCGTCACGATGATGTCGATCGGGTTGATGACTAATGATGACCAGGCCGTCGTGTGGCGGGGCCCGATGCTGATGGGTGCCTTGCAGCAGATGCTGACGCAGGTCCAATGGGGCGCGCTTGATGTGTTGATTGTGGACCTGCCACCCGGAACAGGTGATGTTCAGATGACGCTGGCGCAGAAGGCACATCTGGATGGGGCGATCATCGTCTCGACCCCGCAGGATGTGGCTTTGATGGATGCCCGCAAGGGGATCGATATGTTCCAGCAAATGAACACGCCGATCATCGGCATGATCGAAAACATGAGCACACATGTCTGTTCCAATTGCGGCCACGAGGAGCATGTCTTTGGGCATGGTGGTGTCGCAGCAGAGGCTGAAAAGCTGGGTGTCCCGCTTTTGGCGGAAATTCCATTGCACCTTGATATCCGGTTGGCGGCAGATGGGGGCGCACCGATTGTGCTGTCCAAGCCGGATTCCGCGCAGGCACAAGGGTTTCGGAACGTGGCCAAAGCTTTGATCGAGGCTGGCAAGGCGTGAGGGAGGTTCAACTGCCACCGTTGTTTTCGGCGCTTGCCGTCGATGATGACCCGTTTGATGCCGCCCGCGCGGAGGCGACAAAAGGGTGCGACGCGGGGCTGGTGACCTACCGACTGGCCAGCGACATGATGCGGGCCGCTATTGTTTTCGCGCCAGAGGTGCCGCTGCGGGCCGCGATGGCCGTGTTGCCGGTCTGCGGGATCGGTTTTCAGAACGCGCTGGGCGCTTTGGCCCCGCCCGAGGTTGGCGTTCATCTGGATTGGGACGGTGCCATTCGTCTGAACGGCGCCCGCTGCGGCAAGTTGCGCGCGGCCAGCGCCACGGTTGATGACGATTGCGTGCCGGACTGGCTGGTGATCGGGTTGGAACTGCGGATTTGGCCCGAAGATGAAGAGACCGGGCAGACGCCGGATGAAACAGCGCTGCTGTCTGAGGGCTGCGCGGAAGTGGACGCGCATGATCTGCTGGAAGCCTGGGTGCGGCACACGTTGGTCTGGGTCAATCGCTGGAGCGATGAAGGCGCGTTGCCTGTCCACAAGGAATGGACTGGCCTTGCTCACGGGATCGGAGAGCCGGTCACGTTCGGGGCGCAGACGGGCAAGCTGCTTGGTGTTGACGAAGATTTTGGTATGTTGCTGCGCACCGAAGATGGCACTCAACTGATCCCCCTTTCGCAGCTTTTGGAGGCATAACATGAAGCTCGCCCGCGCGATCCATTTCGACGAAAGCGACATGAACGTCTTTCATTCTCCGGGTCGCACGGGAGAATGGTGCATATCCGGCGGCTTTGAATTTTCAAACTGGTCCGAAGGGGATCTGACGGGAAAGGCTCGGCAGGCATTTTCCAATGGCTGGTTAGGGGTCGAGACATTCGGTCGTGTGACCTTTGTCGCCGTGACACAAGTCGAACCCGACGAAGTGACCGCGCTGACCCAAAGCCTCGCGCAGCATTTTGTCACCGTTTACGGCGCACCATCGCTTGAGGCGGCGTTGCCAGCGGCGACAGAGGAAATCAACCAGATGCTTGAAATGTGCGAAGAACACGAGGCCAATACGCTTTTGACAGTCGCCCGCGAATTGACCGACGCCGGCGTGCGGGAATCGTTTCGCATTATCGAGCAGCGCGACGCCAGCCTGGACATGTTCGCGGTCCATGGCGGCGAATGATTGGTTGTTGGGTGAGTAGGCCGGCTGAGAACGTCGCGACCTTAGGGCCACTGAAGCTAGCCATGAGAATAGAACGTGGCCGACAGTTTCGCACATATTTTCGGCATTCCTGCGACCTTCCAAGAATTGCCTAGCTTCTGACGAAGGCGGGCGCTAATCCTTTTTGAGCGGATTATGAGGCAGTGAGAAATCCTGATGGATGTCAAAGGAACTAGGCGGACCAAGGAATTCTACAATTCCCAAGGATGGAAGACCGTCGATTCCGGGACCACGCTCGACGTCGATTTGTTCGGTGTGAAAGAAGATGGGCCGTTACGCCGCGCCATGTTTGAACGGATGTGGTCGCGGATTGAAGCTTACTTGGGGCCACAAGCGGGATCAGAAGTGCTTGAAGTGGGCTGCGGCGGATCCCCAGAGCTGCGCCTGCTTGAGACCTTTGACAACTACGTCGGCGCGGATTTTTCATCCGAGGGGTTAGGGGTTAGGGGTTAGGGGTTAGGGGTTAGGGGTTGCCAAGCAGCAATTGGCCCAATTTGAAGGGCGCGTTGCATTTTTCGAAACCGACGCTGTCGCTCTCCCGTTTGATGACGACCGTTTCGAGACTGTGTATTCCGCCCATATGCTTTACCACATCGCAGACAGCGCGGCGCAAGCCGCCGCTATCCGAGAAATGATGCGTGTGTTGAAACCGGGTGGCAGCCTCATCTTGAGTATCGCAAACCCGCGTCCGGTACTTTTCCCCGCAAGGTTCATAACGCGGGTGGTTGCAGATACCCCCGGCTTGAACACTTTGGCGCGCAAGCTGAAGGGGCCATCGCCGATACCTTACAAACCAATGCGCCTTTCTTGGTACAAAAGGCAGATTTCTGGTCTGACGCAGATCGAGATGGTTAGCGGAGGCATTGCTTCGACCAAGTTCAACCAATCGGTCTCCGAGCTGTCCGGGGTGGGTAAATCTCTTTGGTCATTATTTGATGCATTGGACCGCAAGGCCCCCGAACTTGCGGCGCGATTGGGTAACTACGCGGTGATTATGGGCCGCAAATAGGTCGTAGCGACGCTTAGGCGGGGGAGGTTAGTGGCACCCGTTCCCCGGCGCGGATGACTTTGGGGTCATATGGTTCGCGTGCAAAAACGGCGCGGACGCGTTCTGCAAAATGCGATAGGGGAAGCGTGTCGTAGGCCGGATCAAAAGAGTTTTGGTCCCAGCGTTCGCAGAATGTCGCGCAATCGTCGAAGTAGGCGTGGCCCGCGTAAGCGGCACGCTTTTGCGGATCTGCGCCGACGTGTTCTCCGTAGTAGACAAGCTGAAAGTCGCCATGCTTTTCAACGACCCATGTGACCTGCTCTCGGACAAAGGGGCGAAGAATGCTCGCGGCGTATTCGTCATGATTATAGGGGGCATAAATGTCGCCGATATCATGAAGCAAGGCCGCGACAATCCAGTCGGTATCTGCGCCGTCGCGCTCTGCGCGGGTTGCGGCCTGCAACGAATGACCCAACCGGGTGATCTGATATCCCGATAGACCTTCGTCCAATGCAACAAGGGCGGCGAGCAATCGGTCTGCGGTGCCTTTGGTGTGGTGAATCTCGTGGGCGGTCAGAAAATCATAGTCTTCCTTGTCGCCGTCTCTCATTGCGGTGAATTTCACTTGGTCCATCGGTGCAGGCCCTTTGCGTCTTAGCATTGCCTGAGGGTTGCGGATTTTGCGTAAGATCACAAGGGACGGCTGGACAAGATGGCCGTTGCCGACCAAGTTCAGCGCAAGCACGCGGGAGGCAAAGATGAAAAAATTCGGGCGGAGTCAATCGGTCAAACGGGTTGAGGATTTGCGGTTTCTGACCGGAGAGGGCCGCTACGTTGATGATATTGTGCCCGAGGGTGCTTTGTTTGCTTTTTTCGTGCGGTCGAGCCAGGGCCATGGTGATCTGACTCCAGTCGATCTGGCGGAGGTGCGCGAGATGCCGGGTGTTGCCATGGCGATTGCGGTCGAGGATCTGATCGCCGCGGGTGTGCGCATTGATATCGGCGGCTCGGTTGTGACCAATCGCGATGGGTCAAAGGGGGCCAAACCCGTACGACCTATTCTGGCACAGGGCAGGGTCCGCCATGTTGGGGAAGCTGTGGCGATGATTGTTGCCGATACGCTCGCCCATGCAAAGGACGCGGCAGAGTCCGTTTGGCTGGAGATTGAAGATCGGCCTGCAAAGGTCGACCTGGCGATTGGGGGCGAGGCGCTTCATCAGGAAGCCGCGGACAATCGGGCGTTTGACTGGGGGCTTGGCGACGCGGATGCGGCGCAAGATGCAATTGAGAATGCAGCGCATGTGGTGCGGGTGAATGTGCCTGATAACCGGATCATCCCCAACAGCATTGAACCGCGCGGCTGCTATGCCGAGATGCAAGAGGGTCGCCTGCATGTTGCTGTGAACGGGCAGGGCGTTTGGAGCACTAAGAAGGATGTGGCCAAAGCGCTGGTAATGGATACCGACGATCTGCGGGTCACCAACCCCGACGTTGGTGGCGGTTTTGGCATGAAGGCATTCAACTACCCAGAGACGTTTGCCGTGGCCTTTGCGGCCAGAGCATTGGGCCGCCCCGTGCGCTGGATGTCAGAGCGGACAGAAGCGATGCTGACCGACAATGCAGGTCGAGATCTGGTGACACAGGCGACGATCGCTTTTGATCGCGACCTTAAGATCACCGGATATTCTCTTGATACTATTGCAAATATGGGCGCATACAATTCGGGATTCGCCCAGAATATTCAGACGGAATTGTTCAGCAAGGTCCTGACGGGAACCTATCACATTCCAGCGGCCTATATGCGGGTGCAAGGGATCTACACGAACACCACCCCGGTAGACGCCTACCGCGGCGCGGGTCGGCCAGAGGCGATTTTTGTGCTGGAACGCGTGATCGATCAGGCGGCAAAAGAACTGGGCGTCACGGCCGCAGAGTTACGCCGTCGGAACTTTATCAGACCGGATCAGTTTCCCTACACGACGCCGACCGGCGTGACCTATGATGTTGGCGAATTTGCGGCGTTGATGGATCGCGCAGGCGCAGCCGCCGACGTGGCGGGGTTTGACGCCCGTCGGGCCGCCAGCGCCAAAGCCGGTAAATTGCGCGGTGTTGGGATCTGTTACTACATTGAAAGCATTCTGGGTGACCCAAGCGAAACGACGACTGTTGAGTTCACCACCGACGGCGCCGTGATGTTTGTTGGGACGCAGTCCAATGGTCAGGGTCACGAAACGGTCTATGCGCAGTTTATGTCCGATCAGACGGGCATACCCGCAGACAAAATCGAAATTGTTCAAGGCGACAGTGACCGCATCGCTAAGGGCGGCGGGACCGGAGGGTCACGGTCGGTCACGGTGCAAAACACCGCAACGCTTGCGGCGGTTGAGGTGATGGTCAGCGCCTTTGGTGCCTTTTTGGCAGAGGCCGAGGGCGTCAGCGCCGACGACGTTCATTTTGATGATGAGCGGTTTCGCGTTGCGGGCTCTAACCTGTCGCCCACGATGCTTGAGGTTGCGGATCTGGCGCGAGACGCGGGCCGCGTTGATCTGCTGCGTCACACAGCCAAGATCAAGTTGCAGAACCGTAGCTTTCCAAATGGGTGTCACATTGCGGAAGTTGAAGTTGAGCAAGACACCGGTGTCACGGAAGTGGCGCGATATACGGTGGTTGATGATTTCGGCAATCTGATCAATCCGATGCTTGTGGCGGGGCAGGTCCATGGTGGTGTCGCACAAGGGCTTGGTCAGGCCCTCACGGAACGCGTCGTCTTTGACGAGGATGCGCAATTACTGACAGCGACCTTTATGGATTATGGGATGCCACGCGCCGATGACATGCCGATGATCACCTTTAAGACACGCGGCACACCCAGTCTTTATAATCCGATGGGGATGAAGGGCTGTGGAGAGGCAGGCACCGTCGGGGCCCTTGCGGCCATCACAAATGCCATGTTGGACGCGCTGTCTGAGGTCGGTGTGAAGGATGTGGAAATGCCATTCACACCGCACAGGGTCTGGCAATGGATGGAAGAGGCCAAGGGCGAACGTGCCGTTACGTGATTGGTTGTTTGGCCTTTTCGGGCGCAAGCCGCGCACCGAAACAGGCCAGCCGCGCGACATTCGCGGCCCGGCAACCCATGTGATCATTCTGGATGGGACGATGTCATCGCTCAGACGCGGGTTTGAGACACATGCCGGGCTGGCCTACAAGCTGCTGAATGAGGTGGGGCATGGCGCGAACCTGACCGTCTATTACGAAGCCGGGGTACAGTGGCGAGATTGGCGGCAGACACCCGATGTGGCAGCCGGGCGCGGCATCAATCGGCAGATTAGACGCGCCTATGGTGTGCTGGCCAGTCGGTACCATCCGGGCGACAAGATCATTCTGATGGGTTATTCACGCGGGGCCTATGCGGTCAGATCCCTTGCTGGGGTGGTTGACATGGTCGGTTTGGTCAAATCGGATCATGCGACAGAACGCGCCGTGCAAACCGCATATCGGCACTACGAGGCTGGGGCCACGTCAGACGCAGCGGCCGCGTTCTGGAAGGAATATTGCCACCCTGAGATCGCGATTGAGGCGGTGGGCGTCTGGGATACCGTCAAGTCACTGGGTATGGTCGCGCCGGTGTTGTGGCGGTTGAGTGCTGCCCGCCACGCGTTTCACAACCATCGGCTGGGCCATGTTGTGCGGCACGGGTTTCACGCGTTGGCGCTGAATGAAACGCGCGTCGCTTATAAGCCGGTGATGTGGGCAACGGATCCAAATTGGCACGGTCATCTGGAACAGGTTTGGTTCCGTGGCACGCACGGCGATATCGGCGGGCAGTTGAACGGCTATGAACCCGCGAGGCCCTTGGCTAATATTCCGCTGGTTTGGATGCTGGAGCGGTTGGAGGAGTGCGAGCTGCCATTGCCTGACGGGTGGCGAGACCGGTTTGTGCAGGATGCCGCAGCCCCTTCGGTTGGGACCTGGCGAGGCTGGGGCAAGATTTTTGTCACGCGCCGCAAGCGCATCGTTGGCGCGGATCCTTCTGAGCGGCTGCATCACAGTGTAGCTGACTAGAATTTTCGACGAAAATTCTTGGCCGATCGCGGATGTGGCGCGCTTGGCGGGCGGGGGCCTCCGGCGGGGATATTTGCAGAACCAAAGAAAGCCTAAGTGACGGCCATGATAATGCAGGTCGTTGATCCCGTGGCGTAGAGCTTGCCGGTTTCGGCGTCTGTGATCTGGCCCGTTGCAACCCCGGTGGAGCGTCCGGCGTGGTCAATCGTGCCGGTCGCCAGCACCGTGGCACCTTGCGGTATCGCTCGGGTCAGGTTCACTTTGTATTCAAGGGTTGTGTAGACGGAGCCTTTGGGCACGCAGGTCATCACCGCACAGGCCATGCAGCTGTCGAGGATCGTTCCATACCAGCCGCCGTGCACGGTCCCGGTGGGGTTATAGTGGTCAAATTCCGGTGTGCCCCGAAAGGCAACCTTGCCTTTTTCAACCCTATCGAGCTGGTAGTTCAGGAGGCGCGAAATCGGGGGGTGCGGGATGTCGCCGGAGAGGATGCCTTGCATAAATTCGAGGCCGGACATCGACGTGATCTTATCCCGGTCGGGCAGGTCGGCAAAGGATTGGGCGTAGTGCATGATGCCTCCGGCTGATTTGGCCAGAGGCTGGCGCGTCAGGCGACGTTTTGCAAGCGGTGCTTGGGCGTGATGCCAAGCGCGCGGGCCACGTCATAGGTCAGCCCCGGTTTGTTGAGCGTGTAGAAATGCAGGTGGTCCACGCCGCCGGTCAGCAGGTCATCGCAAAGCTCTGTCGCCAGCGCGGTGGCCAGCAGGTCAGTCGTGCCATCACGGGTTGCATTTTCAAAGGCTTGAGCGACGACCGGCGGAATTGTGGTGCCGCATTGGGCGCTGAATTTCTGCACTCCCGCCCAGTTTTCAACCGGCAAGATGCCGGGGATGATGGGGGCGTCAATACCTGCTTTCACACAAGCGTCGCGGAACCGAAAGAAGGTATCGGCTTCAAAGAAGAACTGTGTAATCGTGGAGGTCGCACCAGCGTCGATTTTACGTTTGAGGAAGGCGATGTCGGCGGCTTGGTCGGCGGCCTCAGGGTGTTTTTCAGGGTAGGCGCCGACGCGGATGTTGAACTGCTCCGTGTCAGCCAGTGCTGCGATCAGGTCGACGGAGGAGGCGAAACCGTCGGGGTGGGCAATGAAACCATTGCTGCCTTTGGGCGCATCGCCGCGGAGGGCCACGATGTCGGTAATTCCGGCCTTTGCATATTGATCCGCAATGGCAAGCGTTTCGGCGCAGGTGGCGTTAATGCAGGTGAGGTGGGCGGCCACGGTCAGGTCGGTTGTGGTGTTGAGGGTGCTGACGGCTTCATGGGTTAACTGCCGGGTCGTGCCGCCCGCACCATAGGTGACAGAGACAAAGTCGGGGGCCAAAGGGGCAAGCGTGTTGACGCAATCCCACAGTCGGAATGATGCTGTCAGGGACTTGGGGGGGAAGAATTCAAAACTCAGGCGGGGCATGGGGCAATCCTTTTGGAACTTGCCCAAATTCTCACAGGCTGGCATATGAGGCAAATTCATAAAGCTCAGAAAGATTATGAGGATCGCATGCATATTGAGTTTCGCCACCTGCGCACGATCAAGGCAATCCATGACACCGGGGGCCTGGGGCGTGCGGCGGATTTGCTGAACATTACTCAGTCTGCGCTGTCCCACCAGATCAAGGGAATCGAGGATCAGGCGGGAGTGGAGTTGTTCGTGCGGCGAACCAAGCCGCTGCGGTTGTCTTCGGCGGGGATGAAGCTGCTGGCCGCAGCGGAAGAAATCCTGCCTCGCGTCAGTGCCTTGGAGGCTGAATTTGAGGGATTGATCGCGGGTAAATCGGGGCGGCTGCATATTGCGATTGAATGCCACGCTTGCTTTGAATGGCTGTTTCCAGTGCTGGAGGCGTTCCGCAAGGCCTGGCCCGACGTGGACGTTGATATTCGGCCCGGATTGGCCTTTGACGCGCTGCCCGCACTGCGGCGCGAAGAGGTGGACTTGGTGGTCTCATCCGACCCAGAGGAGATGGCAGGCACCGATTTTACCCCCATCTTTGACTATGATCCGGTGTTTGTTGCGTCCGCCAATCACCCGCTGGCAGACAAGCCATTCGTGGAGGCGACGGATTTCGCTGATCAGACGCTGATAACCTACCCGGTGGAACAATCGCGGCTGGACGTCTTTAGCCAATTGTTGACGCCCGCAAGGGTGCAACCGGCAAATGTGCGGCAGGTCGAATTGACGGCGGTGATCCTATTGTTGGTTGCGTCTAACCGTGGCGTCGCGGTGCTGCCCGATTGGGTCGTGCGCCAGGTGCGATACAATTCGGATTACGTCACACGGCCCCTCACCAAGGATGGGGTGACCCGCAGGCTATATGCCGCAACGCGGGCCGAGGATACGGCCTTGCCGTTTATGGCGCACCTGATCCGGCTCGCGAAACAAGAGGCGGTCAAATTGCAAAGCGAAGCGCCAAAGTAATCATCCTGCAAGGAACGGTGTTGGGTCTTTGGGCCGGGCTAAGCCGTGCTTGCGGTGCGGGATTATTGGGCCTATACGCCCGCTCTGACCCTTAGACCGGAGACCCCAGATATGGCTGGTAGTGCTAACCTGAATGTCATGATGAAGACCGCCCGCAAGGCAGGTCGTCAGCTGGTCAAGGATTTCGGCGAAGTCGAGCAGCTACAGGTTAGCCGCAAGGGTCCCGGTGACTTTGTCACCCGTGCCGACAAGATGGCCGAAGAAACCATCCGCGAGGAGCTGATGGCGGCGCGTCCGACTTATGGTTTTCTGGGGGAAGAGGGTGCCGAGATTGAAGGCGAGGATCCCACACGCCGCTGGATCGTTGATCCGCTGGATGGCACCACCAACTTTCTGCACGGTCTTGGCCACTGGGCCGTTTCCATTGCGCTGGAACATAAAGGCGCGATTGTCGCAGGCGTCATTTATGACCCGGTCAAGGATGAGATGTTTTACGCTGAAAAGGGCTTTGGTGCCTTTGTGAACGAGGCGCGGATCAGGGTCTCAGGCCGCAGCAAGATGTCTGACGCGTTGTTTTCAACTGGGCTGCCGTTTTCGGGCCGTGCCGACCTGCCAGAAACATTGCAAGACCTTGCCCGCATCCTGCCCGCTTGTTCGGGTGTGCGACGGTTTGGGGCGGCAGCGCTCGATTTGGCTTATGTGGCTGCGGGTCGCTATGACGGTTTCTGGGAACGGCGCTTGCACGCATGGGATATCGCCGCTGGAATCGTAATCGCCAAAGAGGCGGGTGCCATTGTGGAACCGCTGAACCCCAAAGGCGATATTCTGACCGACGGCGAGATAATCTGCGCCAACAACGATATTTTTGAAGCCTTCGCCAAGGTCATCCGCAACTAGGCATCAGCAGGGTGGTTCACGCCATCGTTCCAGCCGGGGTCGCGTAGTTCGGCGACAGTGACGCCATGAATTGCGCCAAGGTTCACCCCAAATTCGCGCGGGTTCGACCGCCGTCGGTGATGGGTGTAGATCCCGCAGGTCTTGCAAAAATAATGTTCGGCGGTGCCGGTGTTCCATTGATAAAGCGTCAGGTTATCCGCGCCTTTAGTTATCGCGATGTCCGCCTCTGGCACAGCCACGGTCGCAGCCGCGCGGCGGCGACAAAAAGAACAATCGCAGCGCGCGGCCTCTGACAAGGGTTCACTTGGGGTGAATGTCAGTTCAACTGCACCGCAGTGGCAGGACAGGGTGCGCTTCATCGGCGTGGGACCTTGGGAATGCTTGTGGTGCGAAAGGGATATTTGGCCTCTGGGTGAGGCGGGTGGCCTTCGGTCCGGTCCCAGAATGTCATGGCTCCAAGACGCAGCCATAGCGGAAGGGTCAGCACCAGGCCAACAATGAAGCCACCAGCATGGGCCCAATAGGCAACGCCCCCGCCCGTGCCAGTGTCGCCGATGCCGTTGAAAAGCTGAAGTGCGAACCAGATGCCCAGCATGATCCACGCCGGGATCGGAATGATGCGGAAAATGATGATGAAGAAGATGAAAACGTCCACTTTGGCCTTTGGGAAGAGCAGTAGATAGCCCCCCATGACCCCAGCGATTGCACCGGATGCACCTACCGTTGGGACCGGGCTGCCGGGGGCCACGGCCCACTGTGCCAGCGCGGCACCGGCACCAGACGCCAGATAAAAGGCCAGAAAGGGGGCATGCCCCATTTCATCTTCGAGGTTATCGCCGAAAATGAACAAAAACAGCATGTTACCGGCGAGATGCATGAAGCCAGCGTGCAGGAATACTGAGGTGACAAGGGTCAAATAGCCCTCGCCTGCGGATATCCGCGCGGGGATCATCGCGTAGTTGAGATAGAGCGCGTTAATCTCGGCGTTGGTCGTGATGAAGGCCGCACCATAGAGCCAAATCACAATGTTCAGCGCCATCAGCGCATAGGTCACGTAAGGCGTGCGCGTTGACGGGTTGTGGTCGCGAATTGGAAACATGGCGCAACGGTGGGGGATTGCTGCGCGGGCGTCAAGCGATACGCAAGACGCCCGTCAAACGCTGGATCCTATCCCATTTCTGCAAGCAGGGCGGCGTTGCCACCCGCAGCGGTCGTATCAATGCAGACATGGCGTTCATGCAAAACATGGGCCGCATCCGGCATGGCTGTCACAAGCGCCGTAATGGGGCCTTCGCGTCGCGTCAGTGCCTGGGCATATTGGGCCGCAGTATCTGTGTCGCCCCACCAGATGACAGTTGCAAAGGGCAGGGTTTCAAGAGCCGTCGCCGGGACTGCGCCTGTTGCGGTGACCGCGCAGCCACCCAAGGCGCCCACGGCCTCAGCTTGCGCTTTTGCGGCCGCCTCACCGGGGCCAAGGCACAGGACAGGCCCGCGCGGCATCGCGTGCAAGCGGTTTGATTCGCCTGTCGGGCCGGGCAGGTCCAACACAGGTTGAGGTGCCGGGGCCTTGGCGGAATTGAGGCGCTTCGATAGCTCGCCAATGTCTTGTGGCTTGTTAAACGCCTCTGCACGGAGGGCAGCCGCCGGAGCCGTGAAGCGTGGCAGGTAGTGTGGTCCGCCTGCCTTGGGGCCAGTGCCGGAAAGCCCTTCACCACCAAAGGGTTGGCTGCCAACAATCGCGCCAATCTGGTCGCGATTGACATAAAGATTGCCTGCGTTGATTTGGGTTGTAATCGTCTCAACCCGATCATCGATCCGAGTATGAAGGCCAAAAGTCAGCCCATAGCCCGTATTGTTGATCGCCGCGATCACGTCATCAAGCTCGGTCGCTTTGAATGTCGCCACATGCAGGACGGGGCCAAAAATCTCGCGCGTCATTTGGGCGATGCCGTCCACGCGGATGACGGTCGGCGCCACAAAGTGCCCGGTGGCCGGGGCAGGTGTTTCGTGCATAATGCGCCCGTCTGCGCGCGCGGTTTCGATGTGATCGATGATGATTTGCCGCGCGGCATCGTCGATGACTGGACCAACGTCAGTGGACAATGCCCAAGGATCGCCAAGCGTCAGCGCATCCATCCCACCATAAAGCATCTTAAGAAGCTTTGGCGCCACATCCTCTTGCACGTAAAGGCAACGCAGGGCAGAGCATCTCTGCCCGGCAGACCGGAACGAGGCCAAAAGAATGTCGCGAACGGCATGTTCTGGCAGCGCAGTACTATCGACTATCATCGCGTTCAGGCCGCCGGTCTCCGCGATCAAGGGCGTGCCGGGGGCACAATGGGTTGCCATACTTGCGGCGATCTTTTGCGCGGTGGCAGTAGAGCCTGTGAAGGCAACACCGTTGATCCGCGCGTCGCTTGTCAGAGCCGCGCCAACCATCCCGTCGCCGGGAAGCAATTGCAGCGTTTGGGTCGGAACGCCCGAGTTATGCAGCAATTTGACGGCGAAATGCGCGATCAGCGGTGTCTGCTCTGCCGGTTTGGCAAGGACCGCGTTGCCGGCGGCCAAGGCAGCAGCAATTTGGCCCGAGAAGATCGCAAGTGGAAAATTCCAAGGGCTGATGCAGGTCCAAATGCCGCGCGGCGCCGTGCCGTCTTGAATTTGTGCCGCGTAATACCGCAGGAAGTCGACCGCTTCGCGCAACTCTGCGACCGCATCCGGCAGCGCCTTGCCTGCTTCGCGTGCGAGGATCGCGAAGATCTCTCCCGCATGGGCCTCATATGCGTCTGCGGCGGCATTCAGGGCTGCGGCACGGATCGACACTGGGGCATCCCAGACCTGCGCTGCGTCGATTGCAGTCGCGATGTCAGCGGGCGCGGTCGGGGTTACGTGACCAACGGTGTCGCCCGGACTCGCCGGGTTGATCACTGATTTCGCTGGCGCGTCGGACTTAGCGCCACTTGCCGCGATCAATGGGGTCGCGTTCCATTGTGTCGCTCGGTGCGGTGCGCGGTCCTTGTCGATGGCGGCGAGTGCAGGGTTGTGGGTGAGGTCAAAGCCAATGGAATTCGGACGCTCTGGTTTGAACAGGTCATGCGGCGCGGTCAGACCGGGCATTTCACCCATTGCGTCGAACGGGTCTGCGGCGACAGTTGATGCCGGAACCTCTTCATCGACAATCTGGTTGACGAAGGAAGAATTCGCACCGTTTTCCAACAAGCGCCGCACGAGATATGCCAGCAAGTCTTCGTGTGCACCGACGGGCGCGTAGATGCGGCAACGTGTGCCTTCGCTTTGCAGAACATGCGTATGCAGCACCTCACCCATGCCGTGAAGCCGCTGGAATTCATAAGCCGTTGCTGGTTGTCCCATGGTGCGCGCAAGATCAAGGATCGCAGCAACAGTATGGGCATTGTGGGTCGCAAATTGGGGGTAGATGCGGTCAGTCATCGCCAACAGCTTACGCGCATTCGAGATATAGCTGATGTCGGTATGGGCTTTTGCCGTGAAAACGGGAAAATCAGCGAGGCCCTGCACCTGCGCGCGCTTAATTTCCGCGTCCCAATACGCGCCTTTTACCAAGCGGATCATGATCTTTCGATCCAGCCGTGAGGCCATATCGTGCAGGGTGTCGATCACAAGGCCGCACCGCTTGCCATAGGCTTGCACAACAACGCCAAAACCGTCCCAGCCAGAAAGCGCAGGTTCTGAAAGCACCGCTTCGATCACGTCAAGCGACAGGGCAAGCCTGTCTGCCTCCTCTGCATCGATGTTGAAACCCATGCCGGCAGACTTTGCGAGGATCGCGAGGGCACGGACGCGCGGCACCAGTTCCGTCATCACGCGATCGGCTTGTGCGACTTCGTAGCGAGGATGAAGGGCGGACAGTTTGACCGAAATGCCCGGATTTTCGGCCACGGTTTCATAACGGCAATGCTCTGCGATGGCAGAGATCGCACGCGAATAGGACAGGTGGTACTGCTTGGCATCCGCGTCTGTCCGGGCGGCTTCTCCCAGCATGTCGTAGCTATAGGTAAAGCCCTTGGCCTGCATTCCGTCGGCGCGTTTCATGGCTTTGGTGATCGTCTCACCCAGCACAAACTGCCGCCCCATCTCGCGCATTGCGCGGGCCACCGCAGTCCTGATGACCGGCTCGCCCAGGCGCTTGACCGCGCCGCGCAAGCTGCGTGTGATGCCAGTGGTTTCATCGTCGAGAACGCGGCCCGTCAGCATCAATGCCCAAGTTGACGCATTCACAAGGCTAGACGCTGAACGCCCCAAATGCTTACCCCAATTTGACGGGGCGATCTTGTCTTCGATCAGATCGTCCATAGTCTCGGCATCAGGGACACGCAACAACGCCTCAGCCAGACACATCAAGGCGATGCCTTCGTCTGTGGACAGGCCGTATTCGGCCAAAAACACTTCCATCAAACCGGGATCCGATGTCTCGCGGATCTGGTTAACAAGGCCCGTCGCAGCCGTATGGATACGTGCGCGATCGGCGCTGGAAAGTGCGGCCTGATTGACCAAAGCTTCGATGACAGCCATTTCTGGCGCGTACATCGCGGCATCAATCTGGGAACGTAGAGCGCTTTGGCTATCTCTGGGCATGGCGAATCCTCGTGATGGTCACATTTTGACGTTATCGGATTGCGCAAAGGCGTTTCGCCCGGTATGTCGCCAATTTGCGGTCGATAACACTAAATTGAGGGGATTCGCATGGCTGAAAAGATTGACGGATTGGATGTTTTTGACCGAAAGATCCTCGACGTTCTGGCCGTTGACGGACGCATCAGCGTCACCGCGTTGGCGCAGCGCATCGGTCTATCAAAGTCGCCGACGCAGGCGCGATTGCGCAGGCTTGAAGAAGACGGAGTCATTCGTGGATACCGGGCCTTGTTTGATGCGATCCGCTTGGGTCGGGATCACGTGGCCTTTGTTGAGGTCAAGCTGAGCGACACCCGCGAAAGTGCCCTGGCGCAGTTTAATGCCGCCGTCATGCAGATTGCCCAAATTGAGCAATGTCATCTTATCGCAGGTTCATTTGACTATCTGCTGAAGGTGCGAACGTCTGGGATGACGGGGTATCGTGCGGTGTTGGCGGATAAGATTTCGACCCTGCCGCATGTCTCGCATACCTCAACTTACATGGCGATGCAGGCCGTAAAAGAAGAAGGTATTTCCCCCGTCTCGCCTAGCTCTGGCGGGTGACTTGACCAAACGGGCCGCTGGGCCAGATGATGGGGTATGAGATATATCGTTCTTGTCGGCCTGCTCGCCTCGCCCGTGTTTGCGGAAACATGCCCGGACGCACCGGACCATCGTGTGCGGTTGGGCGAAATTGTTGCGGAACTGAAGCTTTCCCGCGGGACCGGTGAAGCGCGCGTCCTGAGCGACCAGTTGTGGGCGCTGTGGACAGATGCGCCAGATGCCAAAGCGCAGCGGCTTCTGGACAGCGGAATGCGCCAGTTGGCAGGTGGCCAGTTATCGCGTTCTTATGAAACGCTTGATCAATTGGTCGACTACTGCCCCAACTATGCAGAAGGTTACAATCAAAGAGCCTTTGCCAGTTACCTCCAACAAGATTTCGCCGCCGCATTGATCGACCTTGATCGCGCCTTAGAGATCACGCCAAACCATGTCGCGGCGATGGCTGGACGTGGGCTGACGCTGATGGGGTTAGGGCGCAGTGAAGAGGCGCAGGTTCAGCTTAAGGCCGCCGTTGCGCTGAACCCATGGCTGAATGAAAGGGCCTTGATCACCGACGATCCCGGCACCGACATTTGACATTTTCTGCTGTTGCCCTGCGGTGTGCTGCGTCATAGGAATACGCGCGTGCCCCCGTGGTGGAATGGTAGACACTGGAGACTTAAAATCTCTTGGGCGTAAGCCCGTGCCGGTTCGAGTCCGGCCGGGGGCACCACTTGGCGGGTCGACGCATAGACCAAACGCAGGCTTACCTGACCAACGCCAAGCAGCTTAGCCGTCAATGGCACCGGCAGAGTAGGCGATAGCGCGTTGATAGTTGCCGCTGTCGTTCCATGCGGACAGCACGTTGAAGTTACGACTGCCTTGCCCGAAGGGTTGGCCCGCCTGCCAGCCGTTGGCCCGCAGCATATTGGCGGCAGAGGCGAGCGCGTCGACGGCGTTGTAGGGATCTGCGCGGCCATCGCCAGTTGCGTCCACGCCAAAGCGCGACCAATTGCCTGCCAGAAACTGCATATGCCCAAGCTCGCCCGAGGGCCCGCCGCGCGTGTTCGCTGTGATCACGCCGCGGTCGACAAGTTGCATGGCGGCGATGGCATGGGTTTCAAAACGGGGGTGGCGGCGGCAGTAGGACGCTAGCGTCACAGCGGATCCGACGACAGGTGAATTGCCAAGGTATCCCCCCCAGCTTGTTTCCAACCCCCAGATCGTCACCAGGATCGATCCGGGCACACCATATTGCCGTTCCAATGCGTCAAAGACGTTTTGGTTTTGGGTCATCTTGCGCCGCGCCTGCTGCACAAAGGCGTTTGCAGTGGATTGTGTGCGTTTGGCAAGAAATTCTGCCGGGTCGCCGTAGCTGACCCCGGTCTGGGAGGAGGGCCGAGATTCAAACCGCCAGGTAATGTCTGAAAGTCCTGCCGAAGACAGCGCCTGCATACCTGCCCCCCCAACACCGGCATTCGCTGCGTCTTGGGCCAGCGCGTTCTTATATGCTCCAAAACTGGCTTTGTCGGTGATGCATCCGGCTGCATGGACGGTAGGGGCGGCTAGTGTGGTCAAAAAGGCAAGAATAGAAAGCGTTCGGGACATGTCAGATACTCGTGTTTGCATAATGTTGGTCGGACATTACCACGGAATGCCTGCTATCCAATATCAACCCTGAATTGCGATTTAAGGACAACGATCGTTACCGATGCGGGGTGTAAATGAAACAGGTCTGCGCCATCGTCAGCACTTAGTCCCGCCCGCCTGCAAACCGTTCTGCCCATTCGACCCGCTGATCGTCGGTGATCTTAGAGAACAGGTTTTCCGGCACCGTAAACGCGTGCCCCGGTTTCAGCGTGTCCAACGCAGCCGCGATATCAGTTGGCCAAGCGTCGTCGGTGTTCATGGATTCTAACATGGTTTTTGACATCGTTGGGATAAAGGGCGCTGACAGGACGCCGTAAAGCCGGATCAGGTTGAGTCCGAGACGGACCTGTGCGGCGGCCTTTGCTTCATCTTCCTTGATGGTGGTCCATGGGGCCTCTGCCTGAAGGTATTCGTTCCCTGCAACCCAAATGGCGCGCAAAGCGGCTGCTGCTTTGCGGACCTCAATAGCGTCCATATGCGCCTGATATGCGGCGACTTTTTCGGTCAAATCTGCGATCAACGCGTCTTCGGCTGGGCCGTATGCGCCATCAGGAACGGCGTCGGAAAACTTGGAACGGCAGAACTTGGTAATCCGGCTGACAAAGTTGCCAAGCACATCGGCGAGGTCCTTGTTAACGTCGGTCTGGAACGCCTCCCACGTGAATTCCGCGTCAGAGCTTTCGGGCGCGTGGGACAAGAGCCACCAGCGCCAGACGTCGGCAGGCAGGATGTCCAGCGCTTGATCCATGAAAACGCCACGTCCGCGCGACGTGCTGAACTGGCCACCGTCGTAGTTGAGGTAGTTGAAGGATTTGATGTAATCCACCAGCTTCCACGGTTGATCCGACCCCAGAATGGTCGCAGGAAAGGATAGCGTGTGAAACGGCACGTTATCTTTGCCCATAAACTGTGTGTAGGTCACGTCGTCGGCACCTTTGTCGGTCCGCCACCAGCGTTCCCAATCTGCGCCCTTACCGGCATCCTGCCATTCTTGCGCGCAGGCGATATATTCAATCGGTGCGTCAAACCAGACGTAGAACACCTTGCCTTCCATGCCGGGCCAGTCGCGGTCACCATCCTTGACCGCGACGCCCCAATCCAGATCACGGGTGATGCCGCGATCCTGCAACCCGTCGCCGTCGTTAAGCCATTTGTTGGCGATGGAGGTGGTCAGGATCGGCCAGTCGGTCTTTGAATTGATCCATTCCTGAAGCGTGTCGCGCAGGTTGGATTGCATCAGATACAGATGCTTGGTTGCGCGCACCTCCAGATCAGTTGCCCCGGAAATGGTCGAATGGGGTTCGATCAGATCAGTCGGGTCCAACTGCTTGGTGCAATTGTCGCATTGGTCTCCACGGGCGGAATCAAAGCCGCAATTGGGGCAGGTGCCTTCGATATAACGATCCGGCAGAAAACGGCCATCGGTGACGGAATAGACCTGCTCTTCGGTTACTTCCCGGATCAGGCCGACCTCATTCAACCGGCCCGCGAAGGCCTGCGTCAACGCGTGGTTCTGGGGCGAAGATGAGCGGCCGAAATGATCAAACGAGAGACCAAATCCGTCGGCGATACGGGCCTGAACCTGATGCATTTCGGCGCAATATTCAGCAACGGGTTGTCCCGCCTTTGCGGCGGCCAATTCGGCAGGCGTGCCGTGTTCATCCGTGGCGCAAAGAAACAAAACTTCGTGCCCGGTGCTGCGCAAATAGCGTGCATACAGATCTGCGGGCAACTGGCTGCCGATCAGATTTCCAAGGTGTTTGATCCCATTGATATATGGGATCGCAGAGGTGATGAGGTGCCGGGCCATGTGATGTCCTTTGAACTTGGCCGTGTTCTAACGCCGCCGTTCGTAGGATGCCAGTGTTCCCTTGAGGTGATGCGCCTAGTCGTCGTTGTGCGGAGTGCGGCTTTTGCCCAGAAGCCGACCAATGCCAAAGGACGTGCGTGGTGAATACACGTAGTTGGTCCGATCTGTCGGGGCCGCGCGGGCGCGCATCCGCAGCAAGCTCCATCCGACGAGGATCAGGTGCGATGCGGCCAATAGAACAAAAAGGGACGCGGGGCCAAAGAGGCTGATCAGTAGCGACGCGCTGTAAGGTGCCGCAATCGCGCCCACGGCATAAAAGAACATTAGCGCTGCGGATAATTCGACCCGTTGTTCATTGTCTGCGTGGTCATGGGCATGTGCGGCGCTGATGGAATAGATTGGGAAGGACGTGAGCCCAAAGATCGCGGCTGACAACATGACGCCAGTCGTACCCGTGGTGGCAAGAGCGATGGTCACAGCGCTCGACACTGCTGACGCGACTGAAAATGCGATCAGAACATAGCGCCGGTCATACCGGTCAGCCAACCACCCCGCAGGCCATTGCGCGACGGCGCCGCCCGCGACGAATGCCGCCAGAAAATAACCGATCTGGGATGCGGCCAACCCGACCTCTTGCCCATAGATTGGTCCGACCATCCGAAAAGATGCGCTCGACAGTGCGGCGACCAAAACACCGGCGACTGCAAGTGGAGAGATCGACCATGCCAGAGCAGGCCGCAATTTCGTTGCCGCAGGTGTCACCGGTTGGCTTGCGCGGGTCAGGGCGAGCGGCAAGAGCGAGGCGCAGCAGATGATCGTCAGCAAGTTATAGGCAACCGCACTTTCCAGCGTCGCCAGAAAGCCAATCATGAATTGCGCAATCAGGCTCGATGTGATGTCGACGACCCGGTAGCTGCCCATGGCGCGACCGCGCGTTTCATTGGTGACCTTAGCCTGCAACCAAGCCTCGATCACCGTGTAGCAACCTGCGATACAGATGCCCGACAGCACCCGAAACAGCGCCCACCAGTAGGGGCCGGTCAGGACGATATGAGCCGCGAGGCCAATTGCTCCCATCGCGGTGCAGATCGCATAGGCGCGACTATGGCCAACGGTCCCCATCAGGCGCGGCACCCACCAACAGCCGATAAAGAAACCAAAGAAGTGCGCCGACCCCAAGAAACCCACCTGCTCAGTGGAAAACCCCAAACCCAGGCCCGTCAGGGCATCCAGCGGGCCAACGCCGCCTGATGAGAACTGCAAAAGGCCTGCTGAGAGAAAAAGGGCCGCAAATGAAACGAGCATACGCATATTGAAGTCATGCGCCTGTGCGGATCGAGATGCTAGCACTTATTCGACTTCAAGTGGTCGATTTTCGTCGGGCTCAGTGCCGCATAGCCGCAAGCGCAAGTAATGTTGCGCCGACCCGTAGCACGGCGGTTCTGCCAGGGCCATTCTACGCGACCACCATTTGTGCCCTTGTCATGGCAGCCGCAGGGATTACTGTCTGCCATCCGGCAAAAAAGGACCAAAACGCATGAAAATGATCCCCCTTGGACGCAGCGATATCTCTGTCAGCGACTGGTGCCTTGGCACGATGACATTTGGCAACCAGACTGATCAGGCCGACGCGCACCGCCAAATCGATATGGCGCTAGATGCTGGCATCAACTTTCTTGACACCGCAGAGATGTATCCGGTGAACCCTGTCAGCGCCGAGACGGCGGGTAATTCTGAGCGGGTGATTGGCGAATGGCTCGCCAAAACGGGCCGCCGCGATGAGGTGGTGATCGCCACCAAGGTTAGCGGTGATAACCCCGGGTGGGTGCGTGGCGGTGCCGGGTACGACGGTAAAGTCATTCCCGAAGCAATTGATTTCTCTCTCAAAAAGCTCAAGACCGACTACATTGACCTTTACCAGATGCATTGGCCGATGCGCGGGTCTTACATGTTCCGGCAGAACTGGACCTATGACCCAAGCAAGCAGAACCGAGCCAAGACGATGGATCACATGGCCGAGGTGCTGGGTGCGCTGGGCGATGCAGTGAAGGCGGGCAAGATCCGCGCCATTGGCATGTCGAATGAATCCGCTTGGGGCATGACGCAATGGTGCCGGATCGCTGAGGAGATGGGGCTGCCGCGCATGGCCTCTGTCCAGAATGAATATTCGCTGCTGTGCAGGCTTTATGACACCGATATGGCGGAGATGGCGGTGAACGAGGATATCACGCTCTTGTCTTTTTCGCCTTTAGCCTGTGGGCTGTTGACCGGAAAATATCAGGGGGGTGCAGTGCCTGCGGGTAGCCGGATGTCAATCGGACCGGAACTGGGCGGGCGGATGACGCCGCGCACCTTGCCGGTGACGCAGGTCTATGTGGATATCGCGCAAAAGCACGGGCTGGACCCCGCGCATATGGCGATGGCCTGGCAACGGACACGGCCTTTCCCGATTTCCGCGATCTTTGGAACGACGACTCAGGAACAATTGGCGCATTTGCTGGCGGGTGCGACATTGGAGTTGTCTGACGCGGTCGTAGCAGAGATTGATGCCGCCCACCGCGCCAATCCCATGCCCTTCTAAATTGCGCGCCTTTGGCGCACGACATGCTTGTGCCGGTCAACCTTTTCGCACCGACGCAACGCGGTGGCGGCAAGGACGATGTGCCTCCGGCGGGGATATTTAGGGCCAAAAGAAGCGAGGGACGCGGGGACTTCTTTTGGCTGAAAAAATCCACGGGGGAGACCGTCTTGACGCGTGCGAGGGCATTGTCACTAGGGCTAAAGCAGTACTTGAAATCGTGGTCCGCCGCCCGTGATTTCGTCCCATCCCATAGCGCGATAGGCCGCTTGGGCTGCAGCATTATTTGGATCCGTCCCAATGGTGAGGCGAAAGCATCCCATTGCCTCGGCTTGTGCGCGGGCGGCTGCAATGAGCGCGCGACCAACACCGCGTCCGCGGTGGGTTTCGACGACATAGAGGTGCTGAATATCGATCGTTTTGCCGCCTGAATGCAGACGGATGTGTGGCAATAGACCCGCGTAACCGATGACGTCATCCTGATCCCGCGCCAAAAGAGCTGAGGCAGGCGCTGCGGGGTCGAAATAGAATGACTGCAACTGTTCCAGCGTCACCTCGGCGGTATCGCCGTGAAAGGCCGACAGGGCACGGATCAGCCGCAAAATGTCCGGCAAGTCGGCTGGGCGGGCAGGGAAGATTACAGTCATTGCTTTGTCCTTGGGTTGGGCCCAAGGCCGCCCATTAAAAAAGCCGCCCTTGGGCGGCTTGGGTCACGTCACATGCATCAGAACCCACCGCCTAATGAGGCTGGGTAAAATAACGGGTCGCGATGGATGATCTACGTTTCATGCGGAGTTTGTCGCCCAAGTGATACCACCCTGTCAACATGGCTTGTCAGGCCTGTGGGAATCGCACAGGTTCGCGAGAACAGGGGAGGGTCGAGATGCCATTGGAAATGAACAAAGAGGTCTTTGTGACCTGCGCTGTGACCGGATCGGGCAGCACGCAGGATCGCAGTCCACACGTGCCGCGCAGCCCGCAGCAGATTGCCGAAAGCGCGATTGATGCGGCCAAGGCGGGCGCCGCGGTTGTGCATTGCCACGTACGCGACCCTGAAAGCGGCGCACCGTCGCGGCGTCTGGATCTTTACCGCGAGGTCACAGACCGCATTCGCGACGCGGAGGTTGACGTGGTCTTGAACCTGACCGCTGGCATGGGCGGCGACATGGTTTTTGGCGGGGTTGAAACGCCGCTGCCAACGATTGCGGGCACCGACATGATCGGGGCAACCGAACGGGTGGCCCATGTGGCTGAATGCCGACCCGAGATCTGCACGCTTGATTGCGGCACGATGAACTTTGCCGAAGCCGACTATGTCATGACCAATACACCCGGTATGCTGACAGCCATGGGCCGGATGATGACCGAGCTCGGCGTGAAGCCCGAAATTGAGGCCTTTGACACCGGGCACCTGTGGTACGCCAAACAGTTGGTCAAGGATGGCGTCCTGGAACCCGGTGCGCTTGTGCAGCTTTGTATGGGGGTGCCGTGGGGCGCACCGGATGATCTGAACACCTTCATGGCGATGGTGAATAACGTGCCGGATGACTGGACGTTTAGCGCCTTTGGGCTTGGCCGCAGCCAGATGCCTTACGTTGCCGCCTCTGTTTTGGCCGGGGGCAATGTGCGCGTCGGGTTAGAGGACAACCTGATGCTCGATCGCGGTGTGCTGGCGACCAATGCGCAGTTGGTGGAACGTGCCGTTGACATCATTGAAAACCTAGGCGCGCGGGTCATTGGGCCCGAAGAGGTCCGCAAGAAGTTGGGCCTGACGAAACAGGCACCGCAATGAAGCGCCTTGCTGCATTGCTGCTGCTGGCGGCCTGCGGGGCAGAACCGGGTGAGGAGGTGGGCGGACTTTTTGAAGTCTACCGCGACACCGGTGTGCCGATTGCATCAAAAGCTTTGTTTGAACCCGAAAAATATCTGGGGACGTGGTATGAAGTTGCCCGGTACCCAGTGCCATTTGAAGCCGGCTGCCGGGGTGTAACAGCCGAATACGGCGCGCTGCTAGATGGTCGGATCTCGGTCAAGAATACCTGCCGGGGGGCCGATGGTGCGGTACGATCCGTGATCGAAGGCTCGGCCGAAGTTGTTGGTCCGGGACGGCTGAAGGTGTCTTTTCCCAGTGTGCCGTTTGGCGCTGCGGACTACTGGGTGTTGTGGACTGATGAAACATATCGCACTGCGGTTGTAGGTGCACCCAATGGGCGCTCTGGATGGATCCTCAATCGGGCGCCGCAAATTCCCGAAGATCGGTTGAAGGCCGCACGGGAAGTACTTGATTTCAATGGGTATGATTTGACCCGTTTGGTAGAGGTGCAGGGATGATCGCAGCGATTATCGGCGGTGGCGTGATCGGCGGCGGATGGGCTGCGCGGTTCTTGTTGATGGGCTGGGATGTGCGGGTATTCGACCCGGACCCAGAAGCGGAACGCAAGATCACCGAGGTGTTGGACAACGCGCGACGATCTTTGCCGGGATTGTCGGATGTCGATCTGCCTACTGAAGGCGCGTTGACGTTTCATGACACGATGTCAGGCGCCGTTGCGGGTGCAGTCTGGATTCAGGAAAGCGTGCCAGAGCGGCTGGACCTAAAGCGCAAGGTCTATCAGGCCTTGCAGGCGGCCTGCGATCCTACAGCCGTCATCGGTTCGTCGACCTCTGGCTTTAAGCCAAGCGAGCTGCAGGATTGCGCGACGCGGCCTGAGCAAATTGTCGTCACTCATCCGTTTAACCCGGTCTATTTGCTGCCATTGGTAGAGCTTGTGGCGACCGACAAGAACACGCCGGAATTTATTGAGAAGGCCGCAGGCATCCTGACAGGCGTCGGGATGCATCCATTACGCGTGCGTGCCGAAATTGACGCACATATCGCAGATCGGTTCCTTGAGGCTGTCTGGCGCGAGGCGCTTTGGTTGATCAAGGATGGGATCGCGACCACGGAAGAGATTGACGACGCGATCCGCTATGGCTTTGGCCTGCGCTGGGCGCAGATGGGACTGTTTGAAACCTACCGCGTGGCAGGCGGAGAGGCGGGAATGCGCCATTTCATTGAACAGTTTGGCCCCTGTCTGGAATGGCCGTGGACCAAACTGATGGATGTGCCAGAGCTGACGGATGAGCTGATCGACGCGATCGCGGATCAGTCTGACGCACAGTCAGGGCATCTCAGTATTCGTGAGTTGGAACGCGCGCGTGACAACAATTTGGTGACCATTCTGCGCGGGCTAAAGGCGCAGAACTGGGGGGCTGGTAAGCTGCTGAATGCGCAGGACAAGCGCGTGAACAGCCTTCCTCAAGCCCTTGATGAAATTACGAATTTGGCTGCCCCCGTGACCACTGTGGCGCGGGCTGTGCCGCTCGATTGGACCGACTACAATGGCCACATGAACGAGGCACGGTATTTGCAGGCCTTTGGCGATGCGACCGACAAATTGATGGCGCTAGTCGGCTGCGATGCGGACTATATCGCAAGCGGTGGCAGCTATTTCACGGCCGAGACCCACATCCGTCATTTGGATGAGGTTCATGCCGGAACCCGCATCAGGGTCGATACACAAGTTATTGAAGGTGAAGGCAAAAAGCTTCACCTGTTTCATTGGATGTTTGATGGCGACCGGCTGCTTGCCACGGGCGAGCATATGCTGATCCACGTGAGCCTTGCGACCCGCAAGGCCAGTGTGCCGGATGACCGGGTTGCCGTGCCGCTTGCGCGGATTGCCGACGCACATCGTGGACTTGCCCTGCCTGAGGGCGCTGGTGCGGCCGTGGGCAAGCGATGAGCCGGGTTCTGGTTACTGCCGGTGGGTCCGGGATCGGGTTCGCCATGGCCGAAGGCTTTGCCGCTGCGGGGCATGACGTCTGGGTCACGGATATTGATTTGGGTGCATTGGATACTTGTCCAGGCGCATGGAACAGGACCCATGCGGACGCGGGTGACGAAGGTGCGGTGCGCGCATTATTCAGTGATATCAAAACCCAATGGGGCGGGCTTGACGTGCTTTGCGCCAATGCTGGAATTGCAGGGCCGACTGCGGCGGTCGAGGATGTCGCGCTGTCGGATTGGCAGCGCTGCGTTTCGGTCAACCTTGAAGGCGCATTTCTAGCGACAAAACACGCAGCCCCCATCATGAAGGCCCATGGCAGCGGTGCGATCATATACACTTCATCGACGGCAGGGATTTATGGCTATCCCAATCGCGCGCCCTATGCGGCCGCAAAATGGGGAATTATCGGCCTGATGAAAACGACAGCGATGGAGCTGGGCCCCTTTGGCGTACGCGCCAATGCGATTTGTCCGGGGGCGGTCGAAGGCCCACGGATGGAAGGTGTGCTGGAGCGCGAAGCGGCAGCCAAGGGCACGACGCGCGATCAGGTCTATCAGGGCTATGCGGCGGGGACGTCGATGCGAACCTTTGTTGCGGCGCGGGACATTGCGGATATGGCCGTGTTTTTGGGGTCGGATGCAGCCCGAAGGGTCAGCGGGCAGGTGATTGCGGTTGACGGGCATACGGAAAACCCCGATCCCAAGCCCTGATGGAACCTTGGATATTTGTCACGCTTGGGGCGGCATCAGCGCAGATGCTGCGCTTTATGCTGCAAAAGATGCTGCGGACGGCGACCCTGTCAACCGCAGGGTCGACCTTTGCCCGATTTATCTATTCTTCACCCTTGGTTTTGGTGATTGCGGTGGCCTATGCGCAGGCCACCGGGCAGGCGCGGCCCAGCTTTGATGCGGGTTTTTGGGGCTATGCGATCGTCGGCGGTATATCCCAAATCATTGCCACAATGTGTGTTGTCGCGATCTTTACGCAGCGCAATTTTGCTGTGGGGATCACCTTCAAGAAGACCGAAGTGCTCTTGGCGGCGGCTATCGGTTTGTTGGTGCTGGGCGAAGGCGTCACACTTTGGGCCTTGATTGCAATTCTGATCGGTCTTGCCGGTGTGTTATTGCTCAGTGATCCGCCTGATGCGGTCGGCGCGTGGTACGAGCGGATCTTCAACAGGGCTGCGGGGCTTGGGCTTTTGTCGGGCGCCCTATTTGCGGTTTCAGGGGTGGCCTATCGCGGGGCGTCTACCGGGTTGGAGAGTGGCGATACGTTTCTGCGGGCCATCGTGACGTTGTCATGTGTCACCGCATTTCAGACCGTGATCATGGCGGTCTGGCTGGTCTGGCGCGAGAAGGGAGAGATCGGGCGCGTGCTGGCTGCATGGCGGGTCGCTGGTCTGGTCGGTCTGACCTCGATGCTGGGGTCCATTGGCTGGTTTGTGGCCTTTACGATGCAGACCGTGGCGCTGGTGAAGGCCGTGGGTCAAGCCGAACTGCTGTTGTCCTTGCTGGCAGGATGGTTGGTTTTTGGTGAGGTGATCAGCCGCCGGGAGTGGCAGGGATTGGGGTTGATCCTGTGCTCTATCCTGATGCTGGTCTTCGTGGTGTAAATCTGTCCAAGAAGGAGCGGCCAAGGCCGCACATGATTTATTTGTGCGGGGCCGCACGCGCCATGAGGGACGCTGTCCCTCATCCTCCCTGGGATATTTTCGGCCAAAAGAAGCTATAGAATTGGACGGCCATCAAGGCGGGAGACGAGGTGCGCCTCATCATCGTTTTTGAAGAACGGGATCTCTGTCAGCGGTTTGGGGGCCGCGATGTGGGCGACAAGTTCCGCCAAAACGACCTGTGTTATGAAGGGCAGGTCGAATTTCCGCGCGTCCTTTAAGGGCACCCATTGCAGGTGGCGCAGTTCGTCCTCTGCGCCTGTGAAATCATCTGGGTTTGTGACGAGGTCGGCGGCATCGGCCAGAAAGAACCGCGCATCAAAGCGACGCGGGCGACCCTTGGGCGTGACGGCGCGGAAAAAGAATTTCATTGGTGTGGCGTGCGGGATGTGCCCGGTGGCGGCAAATCCGCGCCAACCTTGGGGTGGGTCGGACCACTGACCGGGGTGACCTAGGCATTGGCCGGTTTCTTCCCAAAGTTCGCGGATTGCAGCGGCTGCCAACGCGGCAGGGGAAAGATCAGATCCATCGGCAAGCTGATCCGCAACGGTTTGTGGTAACGGGGTCATCGGCACATTTGCATCGACCGCATCAACAGCGCCGCCGGGGAAAACGAATTTGTCCGGCATAAACGCAGCAGACGATCCGCGCTGCCCCATCAAGACCGCGTCTTGGCGCAACACAATCAGCGTTGCGGCATCGCGGATCGGCGTCATGCCGTGCCGCCAAATCCATGCATGCGTTTCGCCCATTGGATTGCAACAATGAGACCTTTGAGCCGCGGTAACAGAAACAGCGAAAGGACAACCGCAAACAAGGTGAGTGTCGTCGCCATGACCCAGGGCTCCGGCCTTAACTGGGTCCACATCAGGTGCATCACAAATCCCATGATGTGCCCCACAACGAGGATCGTCAGATAGGCAGGGCCATCGTCGGCCCGGTGGTGGTGCAGATCAGTGCTGCAATGGGCACAGCGATCCGTGACCTTCAGGTACCCGGCAAACAACCTGCCCTCGCCGCAATTGGGGCAGCGACAACGCAACCCATTCCACATGGCGGGCTTCATTGGGCGGTCAACGTCCAGAGGTGCAGTGTCAATCATCTTCACGACCCTTTTTGTTGCGATGGTGATGCGCCCGATCTTGTCAAAAAGAAAGGGGGTCGGTTCAGAATCTTCGCAATTGACGCCGGGGCAGGCAAAAAATTGCGACGGAACCTTGGGGGTGGCCCGTTTGACATGCATCGACAGGCAAGATGCCTCAATCAAGAAGGAATGACAGATGAAAACGCAAATGTTGATGATCGCAATCGCCGCTGGTCTGAGCTTGACCGCAGTTTCGGTTTCCGCAGAAGGCCGGGGCGGTGACCGCCCGGACTTTGCAACATTGGATGGCAATGGTGACGGCGCCCTGACCTTAGAGGAAATGCAGGCACAGGGTGCGGCACGTTTCGCAGAAGCAGATACAAACGGCGACGGCGCCTTGTCAGCCGAAGAGCTGACAGCGCAGATGTCAGAGCGCGCGCAACGCGGTGTTGAGCGGATGATTTCGCGTCTGGACGAAAACGAGGACGGTGTATTGCAGCAGGCAGAGCTTGAAAATCGTCGCGGTGGTGACCGGGCGGAGCGCATGTTCGAACGGGTAGATGCCGATGAAAACGGCACAATCAGCGAAGAGGAATTTGAAGCGGTTCAGGACCGGATGGGCAAACGCGGTGGCGGTAAGCGTGGCGGCAAAGATGGTGGTCGCGGGCATGGTGGCCGCGGCTAATTCAGCCTTTGTAGCGGGCGGGGGGTGCTGGCCCTCTGCCCGTTGCCGTGCGGCCGTGATGCCGTTACGTCTGGTGATGATGACAGTGCCCCTGACCGACATGACGGATGCCGATCTTTTGCGCGCTTATGCCAATGGCACGGGCGCGGCGGCAGAGGAGTTGGCCCGCAGGCTTTTGCCCGGCGCACTGGCGCAAGCGACGCGGATGCTTGCGGATCGGGCCGCGGCCGAGGATGTGGCGCAAGATGCGCTGATGCGTCTTTGGCGCCAGGCGCCAATTTGGCGGGACGGTGAAGCACAGGTGAGCACTTGGCTTTATCGGGTCGTGTCGAACTTGTGCATTGATGACCTGCGCAAGCGCAAACGCAATGTGCCGCTGGACGCTGTCGCTGATCCTGCCGATCCGCGTGAAAGTGCTGCCGATCAACTGCAAACACGCGCGCGCCTTTCGGCGCTGTCCGCAGCATTGGCACATTTGCCAGAACGTCAGGCACAGGCGGTTGCTTTGCGCCACCTCGAGGGGCTGTCCAACCCCGAAATTGCCGAGATAATGGACATTAGTGTGCGGTCAGTGGAAAGTCTGACGGCACGGGGAAAACGCGCTTTGGCCGATCAATTGGCTGGGCGACGTGCAGAGTTGGGATATGACGATGCGTAAGACCGATAAAGACGATGCCATGATTGACGCGTTGTTGCAGGACGTAGCCAAGATATCGCGAGAACCGGACGCCGGGTTAATGGCAAGGGTCTCGGCGGATGCCGCCCGTGCACCATCGATTCCGGTTCCCCCACCTGCGCGGGGGATTTTCGCGCAATTGGGTGAGGTCATCGGCGGATGGCCTGCGATGGGCGGGTTGGCCATCGCTGGCGTTGCCGGCCTGTGGGTTGGCGTGGCGCCGCCTGCGTCGGTCGAGGATGTGGCGGCTACATTTTTTGGCACGACAGAAACTGTGACGTTGTGGGACGGGATCGACATTCTGGCAGAGGATGGGTTGATCGATGGCTGATCCTGCAACACCACGCCCCCGCCGTTTCTGGCGCATCCTTTTGGTTGTTTCGCTTGCGCTGAACATTGCCGTTGTTGGCATCGTTGCGGGCTTTGCCTTGCGCGGTGGTAAAGAGGGGCCACCACGCGGAATGGAATTTTCACTTGGTCCCATTGGGCAGGCGCTTCAGCCCGATGATCGTCGTGCGATTGCAAGTGAGCTTCGGAAGAATCGTGATCTGCGGCCAAAACGTGGTGGCTATCGCCTGGTTGGCCTGCCGGAAATGGTAGCGGCGCTTCAGGCTGATCCTTTCGATCCTGCGGTCTTTGCTGATGCGCTGCAAATTCCAGAGACGCGTCAGGTCAAGATCCGTGACGCGGTCAGGGCGGCTGTCGTTTCGCAGATTTCGCAGATGACAGATGCGGAACGCGAAGCATTCGCAACGCGGCTGCAAGACGCCGGGAAGCGGCGTAACTAAGCCGCTGAAGACCAGACGCTGACTGCATCCCGGCCAGCCGATTTGGCACTATAAAGTGCGGCGTCTGCGCGTTCGAACACATGGCCAAGTGCTGTATCGTCGGTGGCGCGGTCCAGTTTTTCGGAATGGACCGCGATTCCAACAGACGCGGTGACGGTCAATGGATCGTGCCCCTTGCCGATATTGAAGGGTGTGCCGCCGATCAGCTTGCGCAAGCGCTCTCCTGTCATTTCGGCGGCCGTGATGTCGGTGTCGGGCAGGGCGATCAGGAATTCTTCCCCCCCGATCCGTGCGACAAAATCGCCATCATGCATGGCCGATTGAAGCCGCTTGGCAAGTTCGACCAAAACAAGATCACCAGCAGCATGGCCAAACCGGTCGTTGATCGATTTGAAGTGATCAAGATCCAGCATAACAACCGTATAAGGCTGCCCTGTTTTGGAGGATTGCTTTGACAAACGCTGCAATTGGACTTCTGCATAGCGGCGATTAAAGAGACCCGTCAGTGGGTCAGTTACGGCAGCTTGCAATCCCCTTCGGACGCGGTCGCGCAACTGATCTTCGGTCATCTTCGCCTGAATAAGACGCCGGGTGCGCAACACGAATTCTTCTTCAGGCATGTTGGCAAAAATAACGTCCGATGCACCTAAATCCAGCACCATGGCCGCAAGATCCTCTGCGCCCTCCGGCACAATCACCAACTGTGCTGCATGCCGCGTTTGTGACCGGGTCCGGAAATCACACACCATCTGCAACAGCGCAGTCTGCTCAATAAGGCCATCCGCGCCATGCACAACCAACACATCCGGCGTGCCGCGTTCCAGCATCGAAACAAATTGCCGTGCGCCGGATACGATCTGGACCGACTGATGTAGACCGTCCTGTAACGTATTCATCAGTGGAATTCCCACAACTGCATTGTAGCACACCACCGAAACCTTGGCTGGGGTCAGACGTGGCGCAAGATCCTCTTCAAACCCGAGCGCATGCCCCGCGCCGTCGCGCTGCGCCAGATCGTGGCTCGCGTTGCGGCGGCGCAGCAGATTACGCACGCGTGACAGCAGCATGGCATCATTGATGGGGCGCGGCAGAACATCATCTGCCCCGGCATCCAAAGCGCGAAACCGTGCCTTTGCCGTTTCCGCAACGCCAGTGGATACGATTGCAATGTCCCGTGTCGCCCGGCTTTCACGCAGGCGCCTACAGAACGCAAATCCGTCTTCAGCTTGGTCGAGCAGGTTGATCAGGACAAGATCGGGAAGCGTTTTTGAGATCACGTCAAGCGCCTCGGCACAACTCGTGCAGGTGTCGACAACATATTGCGCCGCGATCATTTTGACTTTGAGAACGATCCGGTTCGTCGCGACCGGGTCAATGATCAAAATTCTGCCAGACATGTCGGATCCTTCTGAATCGATTTATCCTTCACTCGCCACATTGGTGTGTATTGGTTAAGAATGTGTTTCACTTTGATAAAGGATTCCAAATGTCGCCAGAAACCGCCCAAACAATCGCACTTCAGGCCCTGGGTTGGCTGGTCAGCAACGAAGAGCTTTGCCCAACGTTTATGGGGGCGACAGGTACATCCGTGGATGATTTGCGGGATCGCGCCGCAGACCCTGATTTTCAAGCTTCGGTGTTGGAATTCTTAACCATGGATGACGCATGGGTGGTCGCATTTTGTGACACGTTAGGGTTGAATTATCAAGAACCGTTACTGGCGCGTTATGCATTGCCGGGGGCAGAGCAGGTTCATTGGACCTAGGGTGTTTGCGGCTTCTTCGGCACCTAAACCGTTTGGATCAGGCAACAAACGGACGTCAGATTTTGACGCCTCAAAGATCAACCTTAAGCGTATCGCCTGGCTTTGCTGCGCGGCTTTGACACAAGATCATGGACCCCGCGCGCTGATCCTTTGAAAGGACAAAGTCACGATGCTCGACAACCCCTGACTTAACCCCGCATTTGCACACACCACATAGCCCGTCACTGCACTTGATATCCACGTGGACACCATTGCGAAGTAGCGCATCGCTCGCAGCTTCTTCTGCCGAAACCTCGATCTTACGACCATCGTTCAGCTCTAGCCAAAAGGGGTGGTTTTCGTAGTCAGGGGTGTCTGGCACGGCGAAATATTCAAGGTGTCGCGCTTCTTCCGGGAAACCGTTCGCCTCGGCGGCCTGCAAGACGGACTCCATGTAGACGTCAGGTCCGCAGGTATAAACGTGGCCGTCTGATTGGTATTTTAGGATGTCCGCCAATTCCGCGCGGGTTCCGTCAGCAGAGCAGTGGACATGCACTTTGTCGGCCCACGGCACATCTTTCAACACTTGCAAAAATCCGGCTTGCTCGCGGGATTTGATGCTGTAATGGACCTCAAAACTTGCACTTTCGTGATGAAGCTCATGCGCCATTGCAATCATCGGCGTGATGCCGATCCCGCCGCCCATCAAGAAATTATGAGATGCACCCTTAGCAAGTGGGAAGTGATTGATCGGGTGACTGACAAAGATCTTGCGGCCTTTTGTAAAGATGCGGTGCATCAATTTGGATCCACCGCGGCCTTTATCCTCTCGCAGCACAGCGATCTGGTAGCAGGATCGATCCGCTGGATCTGAACAAAGCGAGTATTGCCGGAAAAACTCGGGCGCTATCAAGACATCAATGTGCCCACCGGCCGTTGCTGCCGGTAGGTCAGACCCATCGGCCCTCCGAAACGTATAGAGTGTGACATCCGGCGACATTTGATCAACCGCATCAATGACAACCGGGATCACGGGGCTTGGCGTCGTATCGGCAGAGTAGACATGTTCCGGTGGTTGGCCCTCTGCTCGCCGACGCTGATGTTCTTCCGCGGAAATCATGGCGCGGTAGGCCTCGATCCCGGCTTCGCGGTCCATTGGTGCGGGCCAGGGGTGCGGTGGCGGGGCGAGGGGGGCAGGATAGACCGCGAGCGTCTGGTCCTCAAACTTCAAGTCCAAATCGGTTTGCAACTCTCTTTGATTGACCGGATGGGTCGAGGGCCGATAGGCCCCATCATCTTCCATCTCAAGATCCCACCACCACTTCTTGACCGGATTGATCCGCCCCTTTCCCACCATATCATCCAGTTTTGCCAATGCCTTAGCAGAGGCAGGCGCGGTCATTGCAAGTTTGCGAAACGGCGCTTCGGCAAACAGACCTTCCAGATTCCAGGGACAGGTCTTCATGCATCTTCCGCACATCGCACCGTTCTTTTGGGATACGCGGTAGGTTGTGCATTTCTGGCTGTCTGACTTCCAGATTTCATAGCCATTGAACATCAACTTCGGTCCTGCCGTAATCGCACCAGACGGACATTCGCGGGCGCATTTGTTGCAGGCCTCGCAAAATTTTTGCAGCCCAAAGTCGATAGGCTTGTCGTGCGCCATCGGCATGTTGGTCGTCACCACACCGGACTTCAGGCGCGGGCCAAGGAACGGGTTCAAGATCACCTCGCCGATGCGCGAAACCTCCCCCAAGCCCGAGAGCAGCAAAAGCGGTGGGTGCAAAACCTCATCATCCATGACGGTATGCACACGGGCGGTGTATCCCAGGTTGCGCAAATGCTGGGCCAAAACACCACCTAACAAGGAAAACCGCAGATAGGCCCGCATTGACTGGGCGCAGGCGATCCAATCATCGCCAGAGGCACCCTCCATCGTTTCGTGCCCCTGATCTACGATCATCGAAATCGCATTTTCGTGATACGGAACAATGGGTTCGCCCGTTGCGTCGTGGCTGTAGTACGTCCAGTCAGGGCAGGCCGAAAGACCGACGGCATCAACGCCCAGAAAATAGAGCGCCGCCTTGATATTCGCGGCATTGTCGGTTGCGTTATTGGTCGACGGGTGCACCGGACCCGCCTCTCCATCCTGTAGCAGTACAAAGGCCCCAAGCGACGGGCGAAACGCAAACGCCGCGGCAGATTTGCGCACATAATTGCCGTTCGTCGTTGCTTGCTGAACCGATTTACCCATGTCTCCGAACAGGCCACGGGCAAACATATTTGCGCGCTTCGGGACGCGGGCGACGTTGGGTCGGTCGATATATGTCGTGGGATTGTCAACGCGCTTGAGCGTCTCAAACGGATGTGGCCCGTCAACATATCGGCGCTGCTCAAAAGGATCGCGAGTGCGGGCCGATTTGGCGTGGGACCCAAGGCCAAAGGCATAGGTCTTTGGCGGTTTTGCGTCCGATGACAGCGGCTTATCGGTGGCAAAGGGCAGGGTAGTCGTTATCGCGGCCAGACCGTATCGCGCGCCGGTGAACGGGTTGGAACTCAGGCGGCCGCGCATAAGCAACCCTGCGTTCAGCCCCAGCGCTTCCAGGTGGACGTCGCTTGCCGCCATAGAATGCGCGCGGGCTTCGTAGCCCAAGGTGCGGATATAGCTTGCCAGCGTGACAGCCGTTTCCATGCCGCGCAAACAGGCGCGCTGATCTTGGGCCCCGACAATCCATCCTGCCCCAGGTTCTTCGGGTTCCGGGTCGCGTGGCATGTCATATAAGAACACCAACGCATGTGTGTGATGGTCGCAATCGGCGGGTGGGCGGGCCATGTTTTCGCGCAGGCCTGCCATGATCACATCGATCCCGGCGGCAAGCGACTTGGGTTGCATTGTGCGCAGTTTGTCGGCCAAACGGTCGACGTCAGGATTCACCACCGCGGTTTCAAGACGCGCTTCGGGTGGAATGGTGCAGGCGCCGACCATACTTGCATCGCAGTAATACCCGAATGATTTCAGGTGGTTGGTCCGCTCCTGCAGGTCTTCGGGGATCTCGGCAATTTCAGATTTGATCAGCCCATCACGTGTGGCATCCAACATGGCCTGATATTCTTGCATCGCGTTCACGATGCTCGTGGGATCGTCCGCGCGGCGGAATGTCAGCCCCGTCATCGGTTGCAATCCGCGCAGGTCGACCGTTTCGGCCCTCGCGAGTTTCTCCAGCGGGAATGGTCCAAGATGAAAGGGGCGGTTGCGGTAAGAGCGGAGCTTTGGCATGTCCAACGGATCGTCGCGTTCAGGGGCGGATATGTCAAGCGAGGGCGCGATGATCCAAGGCATCATTTTCGACAAGGACGGCACGCTTTTTGATTTCAACGCCACGTGGGGTGCGTGGTCGGCTGGCATGATCGCGCATGAGGCAGGCGGCGATGCTGCTTTGACGGCAAAATTGGCAGATGTCTTAGGCTATGACCTTGAAAACAAGATCTTTCATCCCGGCAGTCTCGTCATCGCCAGTACCGCTGGGGAACTCGCCGATCTCATCTTAACCGTCGTTCCGGGGGACCGTGCAGCGTTGCTGGAACGTATGAACACAAAAGCTGCGGGCGTCGGTCAGGTCTCTGCCGCAGACCTGCCTCCTTTGATGGCAAGGCTGCGCAAAATGGGCCTGACGCTAGGTATTGCCACCAACGATAGCGAAGCACCGGCGCGGCAACATCTGGAACGTGCAGGCATCCTCGATGCCTTTGCCTTTGTCGCCGGATACGACAGCGGCTTCGGCGGAAAGCCCGCACCCGGTCAATTGCAAGGATTTTGCGAGGCAACCGGCCTGACCCCTGATCACTGCGTCATGGTTGGCGACAGCTTGCATGACCTGCGAGCCGGGCAGGCTGCGGGCATGCGCACGGTTGGTGTTCTGACCGGCCCTGCGCCAGCGGAAGAGCTCGCGCCGTTGGCCGATGTCGTCTTGCCTTCAATCGCAGAATTGCCTGCTTGGATCGCGGTGATCAACGATTAGCGACGGATTTTGTCGCAAAAGCCTCAACGCCGCCCCGTCCCATTTGCCAATCTGAACCCAATTGAAAGGGTTCAGACATGGCAGACACACCCAGACGCCGCGGCGGGGGTCGCGCAGGCAATGCCGCCCGGCGCGGTCAAGCAAGCATCGACCAGATGCCGTGGCGGATCCCGGTCAACACTGACCGCCCAACAGAACCTTTGCCGCCCGAAGGGGTGCAAGCGATCCACGATGGGGCCATGCGCATCCTTGAAGAGATCGGGATCGAGTTCCTCAACGAAGAAGCGCTAGAGATCTTTAAACAGGCCGGGTGCAAGGTCGACGGCACCAACGTCAAAATGGGACGCGACTGGGTCATGGAAATGCTGGCCCAGGCCCCCAGCCAGTTCACAATCACCCCCCGCAACCCGGACAAAGAGATCACGATCGGCGGCAAGCATATCCTATTCGGCAATGTGTCTTCTCCGCCCAACTATTTTGATCTTGAGATTGGCAAAAAAGTCTCTGGTTCTCGCAAGCAATGTGCCGATCTGCTGCGCCTGACCCAGTATTTCAACTGCATCCACTTTGCCGGTGGCTATCCCGTCGAACCCGTCGATGTTCACGCCTCCGTCCGACATTTGGACGTGGTACATGACAAGATGGTACTGACCGACAAGGTCGCTCATGCCTACAGCCTCGGCAAAGAGCGTGTCGAAGATGTCATGGAAATGGTCAAGATTGCGGGCCGCCTGACGGAAGAGGAATTTCAGGCCAAACCGCGCATGTATACCAACATCAATTCCACGTCGCCGCTGAAACACGACGTGCCGATGATCGATGGCTGCCTGCGCTGTGTGCGACGCGGGCAGGCGGTGGTGGTCACACCATTCACTTTGGCGGGTGCAATGGCACCGGTCACGATGTCCGGCGCGGTCACTTTGTCGATTGCCGAAGCGCTCAGCGCCATAGCCTTGTTCCAATACGTCCGCCCCGGCGCTCCCTGCGTCATCGGCACGTTCACCAGCAACGTGGACATGAAATCCGGCGCGCCCGCCTTTGGCACGCCAGAATACATGCGCGCCACGCAAATGACTGGCCAAATGGCACGATTCTACGGCTTGCCGATGCGCGCCAGCGGTGTGTGTGCTGCCAACGTGCCAGACGGGCAAGCGATGTGGGAAACCTCAAACTCGCTGTGGTCAGCGGTCCAATCGGGCACAAACGTGGTCTATCACGCGGCTGGCTGGCTGGAAGGTGGGCTGATCGCATCACCGGAAAAATTCGTCATGGACTGCGAAGTGCTTCAGATGATCCAACGCTATATGGAACCGCAGGTCACGGCCACCGGGCCGGACGATATCGCTCTTGATGCGATCAAAGAGGTTGGCCCGAACGGCCATTTCTTCGGAATCCAGCACACCCAGGACCGCTATGAAGACGCGTTCTATCAACCATTTGTCTCGGACTGGCGCAATTTTGAGGCTTGGGAAGTCGCTGGTGGCGAATGGACAGCCGCGCGGGCCCACCGTGTCTTCAAGGACATCATCGCAACATTCGAAGAACCGCCCATGGATGTCGCGGTCAAAGAAGAACTCACCGCCTTTGTTGACCGCCGCAAGTCCGAAGGTGGCGCGCCAACCGATTTCTGATCTAGACTGACGTCATGTGCGGACGCATGGCGATCACCCTGCCTCATGAGGCGATGACACAGGTCTTTGATGCGGTCGCGTCAAATGACCTGCCCGACGTGCCCAATTACAATGTCTGCCCCACCGTGCAAGTCCATACAGTGACCTCTGATGGCGATACCCGGCGGCTGCGTCCGATGCGTTGGGGCTTTATCCCGCGGTGGTACAAGAAGCCCGGCGGTGGCCCTTTGCTGATCAATGCACGTTCCGAAACGATTGCGGAAAAACCGGCGTTCCGCGCGGCTTGCCGCGAACGGCGCTGCTTGGTTGTGGCGGATGGGTTCTACGAATGGAAACGGGTGCCCGGTGAAACGCCGCTGCCGTGGTGGGTGGCACGTTCAGATGGCGCGCCGATGGCCATGGCCGGGATTTGGCAAGATTGGGAACAAGAAGGTGAAACCCTCACGACATGCGCGATTGTGACCACAGGCGCAAATGCCGCCATGTCTCCGATCCATCACCGATTGCCGGTCATCCTTGACCCCGTCGACTGGCCGCTTTGGCTGGGCGAAGTCGGCAAGGGGGCCGCCACATTGATGAAAAGCGCACCCGAAGATGCGCTTGTGCTGCAGCGCGTCAGCACTGCCGTCAATTCAAATCGCGCGACTGGTCCCGCATTACTGGACCCAATCTTGGCCCCTGATTAAAGGTCGTCCAGGTCACGTGGTGCGATGCCAAATTCGATGTAGCCGGCGTATCCGTTTGGGTAGTAGGGGTGGGCATTCACATCAGTGAATGAAACATCAGCCATCGTGTCGGCAACGGTAAAGGTCAAACCGTTGTAGTTTGCCCCCGGCGATTGCCAACCGCTCCATTGTTTTGACGAACCCCAGTCAATGTTAAAATGCGCCCAGTTCGTGTGACCGTTCACAAACATGATAACATCGTCGGGGCACACGTAGGTGACAGTCGGGAAAAAACCAGCTTCGACAACCATAATCGTGTGGGTTTGTGGCCCTCCAAGACGACCAAGGCAATCGGACATACTTTGCGCGGAAACCGAACCCGCAAATACCGATGCCGCTGTTGTCGCAGCAAATCCAAGCGCCATCATCGAGCGTTTCATGTTCATCATCCTCATACCGTCCAAGACCGAAGTACAGTTACGCCAAGGGTTCTGACGGCTAAATCAGGCGAAGTTATGGCAAAATTCCGCCGCGAATTGGCAGATCTTTGCGGCAACGTCCAAAGATTGACGGGCTGGGGGCGGTTTTGACTTATGCAGTTCGCTCATTAAACTCTGCGCATTGAAACAAATTGATTTGAGGGATCATGATGAGCGACATCGTCCGACAAGAAGCCGACTACAGCCTGTGGTATTGGAAACTCTACTATCACCTGCTGCTGTATCTCCACATCATTCTGGGTGTCGCAGGGGTGGTGATCGGTGCGATGATCGCCGCAGATGTAACGGTCGGGTTCTTCAATATCGGATCTCAGGGGCTTGGTGTGATTTCGACCGTGATTGTCGGGATCGTTTCATTCGTGCAGCCAGGCCGCATGGCCAGCGTCTTCTTTGATGCCTACTGGCGGCTGCGTATCGCGGTCTTGCGCAGCGAAGATAGCCCAACGGCCAACGAAGATCTGATTGCGGCCCTGTCCAACGGCTACACCTCTGTTGCCACGATTCAGCCAGAAGCCTTGCAAAAACACAAAGATGGTAATGCTGTATTGGACATCCATACCCTTTCAGCTGACCGGCGCGAAGCTTTGGTCGAGCGTCTAAAGGAATTGGTTGCCGAAGAGGACGCCGAAGCGGCGGCCAAGAAACCCGAAGAGGCCAGCGGCTGACGGGAATCGATAAGGACTGAATATCAACGCCTTAGGTGGCGGATCCGGCTATTCGCCGGTCCAGTCCGGCATCGGTTCTTTGCGGGTGAACGCGCCAATGCCCGCGGTCGCGTCGCGTGCCATCATGTTGTCTGCCATGACCCGACCGGCATAAGCATAGGCTTCTTCCAGCGGCATTTCGGCCTGTTCATAAAACGCGCGTTTGCCGATTTTGACCGCCGATGGCGACTTGTTTGCGATAATCCGCGCAATCTCCATCGCGGTCTCTTCCAACGCGCTCGCTGGGACAACGCGGTTGATCAGCCCCATTTCCGCCGCGCGTGCTGCGGGTAAGAACTCGCCCAGCAACAACATCTCCATCGCCTGTTTGCGCGGGACATTCCGGCTTAGCGCGACCATCGGGGTCGAACAGAAAAGCCCAATGTTCACGCCAGACGTGGCAAACCTTGCATCCTCTGACGCGACAGCCAGATCGCAGGACGCCACAAGCTGGCAGCCCGCCGCCGTCGCAATCCCCTTCACTTCAGCAATCACCGGCTGTGGCAATCGGACAATCCGCATCATCATGGCTGAACAGGTCGCAAACAGGTCCTGAAAATATTGGAACCCGCCGTCAGCATCCGTGCGTCTAGCGGTCATTTCCTTAAGGTTGTGGCCTGCGCAAAAGTGGTCACCGCCACTGCGCAAAATGACGGCTTTGATGCTGCGATCCGTGGCAATCTGATCGAAGGCTTCGGAAAGGGCCGCCAGAACCGTCTCCGACAGGGCATTCATCGACTTTGCGGCGTTCAGGGTCAGGACCGCCACGCCTTCCACATCCTTGCGGATCAACGGTTCAGTGTTCACGGCTTTGTCCATCCTGCCCCTCAAAATTGCTTCAATGCGCCCCGGCCCACTTTATATGCCGCAACGCCCCCGTCAGGTTCACAACCGGGGAATATCCTTATCAATCGCCAGCGTCCTCGCCCCGTCTGAACGCCCGCCTGATGCGCAATAGAATACATAAATCTTGTCCCGATTAAACGCCGGATTGCACGCAGGACTTTCGGGGTCGATGTGAAACGCCAACGTCCCACGTGACGATGCATTTGCGCCGGGGACACGGCCGTTCTTTGCCTGTTCGGCGCCGTCGCGCGGATCGACAAAAACAGAGCCGGGCGAACTGACCAATGCCAGTGCTTCGTCTGCCGGCAGGGCAGGGACCGATGGCAGGGCCGGCGTCACAATATCCACGGTGCTATTTAAGATGTCCTGAGCTATCTTCGGGGGCCTACCGTTGTTTTCTGTCCGTCGAGCGCCCACGTCAAATCGCCAGATCAAGCCGCGGCTTCCAGAACGGGCGGAATAGCTCAATCTTGGGGCAGCGATTCATGACGACTTTCAATCCGGCCTCTTCTGCCAAGCGCGCAGCACGGTCATCGTAAACGCCGATCTGTCCCCATATCACTTTCGCACCAATCGCAATCGCTTGTTCCGTGATCTGATACAGCTCTTCTTTCGGGCGAAAGACCTCGACCATGTCAACGGGGCGGTCAATCTCTTCAAGCGCATGAAAAACCGGGATCCCGCGGATTTCGCGAAGCTTTGGATTGGGGTTGACCGGGATCATATCATAACCGGTTTCGTGCAAGACCCGCAGCACGCCATAGCTGAATTTGGTCTTGTCGGCACTGGCCCCAACCATCGCGATCGTTTTGACGGACCGCAGGATGTCCGCCAGAAATTCAGGCGCGTATTCATAAAGATGATCAACGTCAGCGTCAGGCATCTATGCCTCCTTTGGGGTCGCAATATCCGCCTTCAACTCGTGTGGTTCCAGCGGATCAAGAAAGGGGTTGCGATAAAGTTTGTCGTGGCTCTCCACGCCGATTTCGACCGTGCAATCCGACAATGGCCGGGCGACGCAAAGCAGCACATAACCGTTGTTGATCTGCCGATTGTTCAGCGCCACTTGCCGCCGTTGGTCCACCTCGCCCGCGGTCAGCTTGGCCGCGCAGGTGATACACCCGCCGTATTTGCAGCCATAGGGCAGATCGACACCCTGATCGCGCAGGCTATCCAGCAACGCGCGGCGCGCATCAACCCGATAGGTCGCACCCCCCCGATTGGCGAGCGTGATGGTCCGCTCCGCGTTCACAGCCAGATATCGCTGGTGCAATCACCACCCGGATAACGCGTCTCATGACAGCGGCTTGGCCCGTTCGGCTCCTTGCCGAAATCGACAATGAAATCTTCGTTGATCTTCATGCCGCCGTTTTCAACGTCACAATCAATCATCAGCATCACGCCGCCTTGGGTGCGGATGTCTGGATAAAACTGGTTGTCCCAAGTAGAAAACAACGACGTGGTGACATAGAGCCGCGTCCCATCCAGCGATAGCTGATACATCTGCGGCCCACCAGCAACCTTAACCCCGTTCACCACCGGGGCCTTGCCCAGCAATCCCCCCATCCAGACCTGCCCGGTCAGCACCGGGTTATGCGGATCGCTGATATCATACTGGCGCATATCCCCATGCAACCAGTTATTCAGGTAAAGGTATTTGTCATCCATCGACACCAGAATGGCCGACATCACACCCGGCACCGGTATCGGCCATTCGGGATGCGGTTCGTTGTCCACGTCAATGATCTTTTCCCATGCCCACTTGCCCGCCTCGGACTTCCAGAAATGGATCACATTGGACGACAGCGCCGCACCACAAAATCCGTGACTACTGTCAGGATCATGCAGAAACTTCACCTCAAGCGGGATCAAGCCATCCTCGCCCAGATACATCGTTTCGACCGGCTCGCGCTTCTCAAAGTCCCAGATATGCAGGCGGCGGCCGTATTTCAGATGGCCCACCTCTTCCAGATCGAACCCCGGCATAAACGTATTCGGCGCGGCCCACTCGGAACTGACCATCACGTTGTGGCGCGGCTGATACCAAAAATCATACCCAAACGGGATATCCCCCATGGAGTTTTCCCACCGCCCCACGATCTCAAAATCCTTGTTCAGATGCAGATACCCCCCCGGCGCTTCACCTTGCGAATCCCCAAGGAAAGAGATGATGATCTCCGACCCCAGACAATGCACCGTATGCGGCCCTGACAGGTTGGTCTTTGACTTGATCTCGGCCCCGTCAATCACCTTGTGCAAACGGGGGGCAAAAGGGTCCGTGGCGGTGTCGATAATGTGGATGTTGTTGGACCGCACACCGGGCAGCAACAGATACTTGCGGCTCATGCCCGCATCATCATGACAGGACGAACAGGCGTTCCAGCCCATGTGATGCAATTCATCCCCAATCCCCGGCATCTCAAGCCGGTGGATCACCTGACTATAGGTCGGGCTATCGGGGTCAGCATCAACAGTGGCCAGATAATCAGGCTTCTGGATGCCCGTGCCCGTATAGATCGCGATGGTATACAGCAGCTTTTCACGCGGCGCCTTGATCGCCTCGGCAGGGCTTGCGTATCCCGGTCCGCAACATGCGCCGTCCATGGTCTGACCCTCTCTTGCGGTTCCATCATGATTCTCGTATATTGATATAGTAATTTTCGCAAGGTGAGAATATGCATCTCGAACGCTTGACCTTCATCCTCGAAGCCGTCGGCCAGATGGGCGAGGCGAGCGTGGCCGATATCTGCGCCCATTCCGACCTGCCCAAACCCACGGCCTACCGCCTTGTGCAGGATCTGGTGACTGCGGGGCTCTTGGAGCCGGTTGCGCGGGGGCGGTTTGTAATCGGCTCGCGGTTGAAGCGTATCGCGCATCGCGACCATTCTGATCGCGTCCTGCTTGATGTGATCGCACCAGTGCTCAAGCAGGCCGCCGCAACCCATGGCACTGCGTTCTTTGTGTCGCGTCTGCGCGGAAAATCGGTTGAGATTATCCACGTCGAAACCCCCGATACCGGCGTGTCCTACCTTCATCCCGGCCTTGGCAAGCGCCCCTTGCACGCCTGTTCTTGTTCCAAGGCCGTGGCCGCCGTGTCGCCAGACCTGCAATTGACCCAAGACGTCAAAGGCCGCCTAAAGGCCTATACCGAATTCACCCTGACCAAGGTGGAAGATCTGGAAAAAGAATTTGAGGTGATCCGCGCCCGCGGCTACGCCGAATGCGTCGAGGAAATTGAACGTGGCATGTGCTCCGTTGCGGCAGCGCTGGGCGACACAGGCCCCGGTGCAACGCTCTCGATTGGCGCGACAGGTTCCGTGCGGGTCTTTACACCTGTGTTCCGCCAAAAGATCGGCCAGGACATTACCCATATCGCGCAGAGGCTCTCGGCATCATTGGGGTGGTCCGACGATAAGCTGCGCGATCAGGTAGGCTAAACGCCCGCGACTTCTTGACCATCACATTGGCTTGGCATAATCACCCATCAGCGCGCGGGCGTTGTGTAATGGTAAGACCTCAGCCTTCCAAGCTGATGATACGGGTTCGATTCCCGTCGCCCGCTCCATCTCTTCTTGCCTTGTCCACAGCCGTCGTCGGTTTTATGTGACCAGCGACGACCCGCAAAGGACGACAACGATGGCCGAGACCCCAAAAGTGCAGGAAGCCGAACGCGCGGCGTCTAAAGATATCGGCGCGTTGCAGGCGCTTTGGCCGTTCATGCGGCCTTATAAGCCGATGCTGTTTTTTGCGGGCTTTGCCCTGATCCTCACGGCGATGATCAGCTTGGTCTTGCCATTGGCCGTGCGCCGGGTGGTCGACAACTTCAATTCCGACCAACTGGACCTGCTGCAAGGCTACTTTCTGGCCGCCATCGGCATCGCGGCCCTGCTCGCCGTGGGCACCGCTATGCGCTACTATCTTGTCACCCGATTGGGCGAACGTGTGGTGGCCGACATCCGCGTTGCTGTCTTTGACCGTATGATCGGGATGAGCCCCGCGTTCTACGAAAAAATCATGACCGGTGAGGTGCTCAGCCGGATCACAACTGATACCACGCTGATCCTGTCGGTCATCGGGTCGTCTGTATCCGTCGCATTGCGTAACTGCCTGATCCTCATCGGCGGCATCGGGTTGATGCTTTGGACCTCCGTCAAAATGTCGCTGCTTGTGCTTTGGCCGATCCCGGTCATCTTGCTGCCAATCATTGTGCTGGGCCGTCGCGTGCGGGCACTGTCCAAGGAAAACCAGGATTGGATCGCGGCTTCTTCCGGCGACGCCTCTGAACAGCTCTTGTCAGCCCAAACCGTGCAGGCGTTCACCCACGAAGATCTCAGCCGCGGCAAATTCGCAAATGTCACCGAAAAGTCCTTTGTCGCCGCGCGTCGCCGCATCGCAACCCGTGCGGTGTTGACGGCGATTGTGATCTTTATCGCGTTCTCCGGCGTCGTCGGCTTTCTCTGGATGGGGGCCAATGATGTGCGGTCTGGCACGATTACCGTCGGCGAATTGGTGCAATTCCTGATCTACACCGTGATGGTCGCGGGCGCTGTCGCGGCCCTGACCGAAATCTGGGGTGAACTCCAACGCGCCGCTGGCGCGACAGAGCGTTTGGTCGAGCTATTAGGTGCCGCCGACAGCGTGCAGGATCCTGTACAACCCAGCAGCCTGCCAGCGCAGGTCGCAGGAGAGATTGCCTTTGAAAACGTCAAATTTTCTTACCCCGCGCGGCCATCCATCGCCGCCCTTGATGGCGTTTCGCTGACGGTCAAGCCCGGTGAAACCGTCGCCCTTGTCGGTCCATCTGGTGCGGGTAAGACCACAATCATTCAGCTTTTGCTGCGCTTCTATGATCCGCAATCGGGGGCGATAAAGCTTGATAATATCGACCTCAAAACGCTCGACCGCGCAGCCTTTCGCAAACACATCGCTTTGGTCCCGCAGGACCCAGTGATCTTTGCAGATACCGCGCGTGAAAACATCCGCTTTGGCCGCCCCGATGCCACCGACGCAGAGGTGATTGCCGCCGCCAAAGCCGCGGCCGCCCATGATTTTCTGACCGCATTGCCAGACGGCTATGACAGTGATGTGGGCGAACGTGGTGTCATGCTGTCGGGTGGGCAAAAGCAGCGCATCGCCATTGCCCGCGCGATCCTGCGTGACGCGCCGGTGCTTTTGTTGGACGAAGCGACCTCCGCCCTCGATGCGGAATCCGAGGCTGCCGTGCAAAAAGCGGTCGAGGCGCTGGCCCAAAATCGCACCACTTTGATTGTGGCGCACCGCCTTGCGACCGTGAAAAAGGCGGACCGGATCATCGTGTTCGAGGCAGGCCAGATCGTGGCTACCGGCACCCATGATGAACTGGTGGCCCAAGGCGGGCTTTATGCGCGCCTTGCCCGGTTGCAATTCACAGCAGGACTTGCCGCAGAATAATTTGCAGCGCATCCTGCCCTATGACTGTCATCTTTGTGCATGGTGTGCCTGACACGGCGCGCCTTTGGGATCCGCTGATTGCCACTTTGGGGCAGGGGGACTACCGCGCGCTGTCGTTGCCCGGTTTTGGCGCAGCGTCGCCTGCCGGGTTTGACAGCCATATGGACAGCTACGCGGCTTGGGTGATCACGCAGATAGAGTCCGCACCCGGCCCGGTCCATCTTGTTGGCCATGATTGGGGCGGGTTGCTCAGCTTGCGTGTCGCGCACCTGTGCCCTGACCTGATCGCGTCGTGGGCGGTTCTGAACGCCTCGCTTTACCCAGATCTGAAGTGGCACCGCTTGGCGCGTCTCTGGCAGACCCGTTGGAAGGGCGAGTTGGCGATGATGCTGATGCGTGGCGCACGCGGGCGCAAGCTTCTGCGCCGCGCAGGTATGCCAGAGGACCTCTTGCAGCTGGAAATGCCGCATATCAACACGCAGATGAAGGGCGCGATCCTGCGGCTTTATCGGTCAGCGGTTGATATCGGCCCCGCTTGGGGCGGTGACTTGTCTGGCCTGTCGCAGCGCGGCATGATCATTGCCGCAGACAGCGACCCATTTGTGCCCCTGCGCGTTTGTAAGACACTGGCGCAAAATGTAGCGGTGCCGGTTCACGTCAACCCCGGCGGCCACTGGGCGGTCTTTGATCAACCCGGCCCATTTGCCGCAAGGTTACGCGATCACTGGGCCGCGTGACGTGCCGTCGCAACCGCGCCATCACACTTGCGCAAACCCCACCTTTTCAGCATCGTAGCCGCCAAGGGAGAGTTGGCCGCGCACCTGTGGCTGCAACAGCAAGAATAACCGGGAGGAATAGGCATGACCTACGCCAACATGGCTGACCGCAATGCAATTGAGGCCGAAAGCGCGTGGGACGTGCGCGATCTGCCCAAAACCACGTTCGAATTGCTCAGTCGCACGGCGGATGCGCATGGCCCGCGCGATGCGCTTTCGTTCCAATTACAATCCGGCCCGACGGATCCCTGCGAAACGCTCAGCTGGAATGAACTGCGCGACCAAAGCACGCAGGTCGCCAATATGTTCCGCCAGCTTGGCGTGGGCGAAACGGACGTTGTGGCCTATATGCTGCCCAACGCGAATGAATCCGTGCTGACCTATATCGGTGGGCAAATCGCGGGCATCGTGAACCCGATCAACCCCCTGCTTGAACCCGAACAAATCGCCTCCATCCTGCGTGAAACCAATGCCAAGGTGCTTGTTACTTTGCGGGCTTTCCCCAAGACCGACCTTGCCCAAAAGGCCGCTGAGGCGGTCAAACTGGCCCCCAACGTCGAAACCGTGCTCGAGGTTGATCTGCATCGTTACCTGACCGGCATCAAGAAACTGATCGTGCCGCTCATCCGTCCCAAGAACCCCGTCAGCCACTCTGCCAAGGTGCTGAATTTCCGCACCGAAATGGCCAAGCAACCCAAATCGCTCGCCTTCGCCGACAGCACCGGTGACCGGGTCGCGGCCTATTTCCACACTGGCGGAACCACCGGTATGCCAAAGGTCGCCCAGCATCGTTATTCGGGCATTGTCTATAACGCCTGGCTTGGTGCGCGGCTGCTATTCACCGAAAAAGACGTGCAGATCTGCCCGTTGCCCATGTTCCATGTCTTCGCGGCGATCGTCTCACTGGGCGCCTCGCTTGGCTCTGGTGCGCAGATCGTCTTTCCAACGCCGCAAGGCTACCGCGGCGATGGCGTGTTCGATAACTTCTGGAAGTTGATCGAACGGCACAAAGTCACCTTTATGATCACCGTGCCCACAGCCATGTCGGCCCTGATGCAGCGTCCGGTGAACGCTGATATCTCATCGCTCAAGCTGGCCTTTTGTGGTTCTGCACCCTTGCCGCTGGAACTTTACCGTCGCTTTGAAGAGGCAGCAGGCGTCAACATCTGCGAAGGCTACGGCCTGACAGAGGCGACCTGCCTTGTTTCAATCAACCCGCCCGATGGCGAAAAGAAGGTCGGCTCAATCGGCATTCCATTCCCCTACACCAACATCCGCATCGTCGATGTCGCCACCCAGCGCGACGTAGAAGCGAACGCAATTGGCGAAATCTGCGTCAGCTCTCCGGGCGTTTATGATGGTAAGACTTATACAGAAGCGGCGAAGAACAAAGACCTGTTCTATCCTGGCGAAGACAGCCCCCTTCACCCGCCGCACCAATTTCTGCGCACTGGTGATCTGGGCCGGATCGACGAAGACGGCTATCTTTGGATCACAGGTCGCGCCAAGGATCTGATCATTCGTGGTGGTCACAACATCGACCCCGCCGAGATTGAAGAGGCGCTCGCCGGTCACCCCGCCGTGGCCTTTGCCGGTGCAATTGGTCAGCCGGATGTCCATGCCGGCGAAATTCCATGCGCCTTCGTGGAACTGGTTGATGGGGCCACGATCACATCCGACGAACTCTTGGCCTATGCCAAGGAAAAGATCCACGAACGCGCCGCCCATCCCAAGCACCTGGAAATCTTGGACGAGCTGCCAAAGACAGCTGTCGGCAAAGTCTTCAAGCCTGACCTGCGCAAATCTGCCATTACGCGGGTCTTTAATGCAGCCCTCCATCAGGCCGGTGTCGCGGCCCATGTGCAAAGCGTTTCGGAAGATAAAAAGCGTGGACTTGTCGCTCATATCGCAGGCGAAGCGGACGAGGATGCGATCAAAGCCGTCTTGTCGAAATTCGCCAATGCTTGGGATAAGGTTGCCTAGAACCAATCCGGTGTGACTTGCCAATCGGCAGTGTCCTTGCCATCTTTGGGTTGCAACGGCGGTTTCTGGATGTGGGGTGCTTGCACCCGGCAGGGGCGGGGTATCCCCGTCTGACGAACTGACTTGTGACTACACGGCCTCACCGTCACTGGGTTGCACCCAGGGCCGGTGTGGCAGGACACGATGGGCAGGAACCGTGCGTTGCGACACCTGATTGCAGATGAATAACAAAGCGTTGGCCCAGAACCTGGCGATGACGCTGACATGTGCCGCTTGGGATCTGCGCACGCTGACGTCTGCCCTGCAACACCGCCTCCCGGCGCCGCTTCGCCACCATGCTGCATCGATTGCGACTGATTTGCTCTCTGATCTGCCGGTCGCCTATGCGCCCCAACCCAGACATGTGGCACAGTCCCTCTTGTTGTCACCGGGCTTTCTGGCGGTCTTCAAATATTGCAGCAAGCATGACATCTGGCCTTCGCCTGATCTGACCCCGCCCCGCATGGCCCCAATTGCTGCGTTTGAGGGCTGTGCCGTCCCGGCCTTGGTAACCCCGGCCGCACTGGCTGATTGGTTGCTGCTTGAGACCGGTCAGCTTGATTACTTCGCCGATCCAACAGGTCGGCAAGAACGTCACGGCGACATGGCCGTCAACAACTATCATGCCCGTGCCGTGCCAAAACGCCGGGGCGGGATGCGTTTGATCGAGGCCCCAAAACCCAACCTCAAGGCTGTGCAGCGCAAGATCCTGGACCAGATCCTCGCGCCGGTCCCGCTTCATGACGCGGCTTACGGTTTCGTGCGTGGGCGGTCCTGTCTGGATGCCGCCCAGTGTCATGCGGGCGAACAGATGGTGGTTTGTTTTGATCTCGCTGACTTTTTTGCGCGGCTTGGTTGGGGCCGGGTCTTTGGGCTTTTTCGCAGTTTGGGGTTTCCCGCACCCGTCGCGCGCCTTTTGACCGGCCTTTGCACGACCGTGACGCCACCGCGCGTGCTTGATCGCTTGCCGATTGCCGCACGCACCTACCTGCGCGAAGCGCATTTGCCGCAAGGTGCGCCGACCTCACCTGCTCTGGCCAATATATTGTCCCATGGCCTCGACAGTCGTCTTGCAGGGCTCGCCCGTGCGGTCGGCGCACGCTACACCCGGTATGCCGATGACCTGACATTTTCAGGCGACGCCAGCATCCGGGCGAAACTCGCGCGTGCTGTTCCGTTGATCGTCCAAGACGCCGGGTTTGCGCTCAATCCCGCCAAAACGCGGCAAATGCCCGCGTGCGCGCGGCAAAGCGTGACGGGTCTTGTCGTAAACCAACACCTCAACATCTCGCGCCGCGATTTTGATCACCTCAAGGCTGTGATCCACGCTTGCAGTGATCCCGCCGACGCGCGTTTGCGCGATCCCGTTTTCTGCGCCCAACTGTCGGGTAAGATCGGCTGGGCGCGCGCGGTCAATCCAGCGCGTGGGGCGAAGTTGGAGATGCTCTTGGATCGCGCGTTGAACCGACGCATTGAAGCGGCCCGCCACCCGACTTAAATGGCATGTGAAGGGATTGATATGTCATCCACCTCGCCCATCGCCGTCATGGACGGCACCTGCGCGCTTTGCAGCTTTGGCGCGCGCATGATCCACCGGCTCGACCGGCGCGGGGATATCCGCATTTGCCCGATCCAGACCGAGATGGGCCAGCAGTTGCTGCGCGACAATAACCTTGATCCGCTTGACCCCGACACCTGGCTTTTCATCGAAGATGGCACTGTCTGGCGGGACTTTGATGCGGTGATCCGCGTCGGTGAACGGTCGGGCGGTTGGGGGCGGCTGCTATCCGTTTTGCGCCTGATCCCACCGCGCCCGCGTGGCTGGCTCTATGCCCGCGTAGCGCGCAACCGTTATGCCATGTTTGGACGTGGCGATATCTGTGCCTTGCCAGATCCGGCCCTGCGCGCACGGTTGATCGGATGAAGGTCGTCATCATCGGCGGCGCAGGCGTCTTTGGTGCCCGCCTGGCAGAGATGCTCTTGCGCGACGGTCACGACGTCTGGGTCGCTGGGCGGCGTCTGGCCCCGCTCGCTGCACTTTGCACGCGCCTCAAGGCGACCGCCTTGGTGGTGGATCGGGCCGGGGATCTGACGCCGCTATGGTCTGTGAAACCGGACGTCATCATCGACGCCGCCGGGCCGTTTCATGCCTATGGCCGTGATCCCTATGCCTTGCCGCGTGCCTGCATCGCGCAAGGCGTGAACTACCTTGATCTGGCAGACGACGCGCACTTTTGCGCAGGAATTACTGCGCTGGACGAGGATGCCAAGGCGGCCGGGGTCTTTGCGCTGTCGGGTGTCTCAAGCGTGCCCGCATTATCCTCTGCCGTGGTCGCGTCGCTGGCGCAGGGCGGAAAGATTGACGCAATCCACTGCGCGATCTTGCCCGGCAACCGCGCGCCCCGCGGCCGCGCTGTGGTCGAAAGCATCCTGCATCAGGCAGGCCGCCCAATGACCCAAAGCATTGACGGCGCAGCCGCGCCATTTCGGTCCTGGTCAGATCCGCAGCGCTTTGACCTTGGCGGCGGCGTCACCCGGCTTGGCTATGTCATTGGCGTGCCGGATCAGGCGCTGTTCCCCGCCTTTTTCAAGGCACGCACTGTGACCTTTCATGCCGGGTTGGAACTCGGGCTGATGAACCGGGGCCTCGCGGTTCTCTCTTGGATGCGGCACAACCTGACCTTTCCGATGCCGGTCGCGCTGACCTATCACGCCGCCAAACTGCTGGCCCCATTCGGCACCGATGTGGGCGGCATGGCGGTCGGGGTCATCATGGATGACGGCACCCACCACGACTGGCGGCTCTTGGTGACGCGGGGCGAGGGGCCTTTCGTGCCCGGCATTGCCGCGCGTGCGCTTTTACGTGCGCCATTGGGAATCGCACCGGGTGCGCGGCCTGCGTTGGCAGAGGTTTCGCTTGATGCCATCACGACAGCACTTGATGACCTAGCGGCGACAACCACGGTTGAGACGTCGCGCAAAGAGACACTTTTTGCGAGCGCCCTGGGATCTGACTTCGACCGTTTGCCACCGGCGGTAAAGGTCAGCCATCAAACCGTCGCACCCCGGCGCTGGCAGGGCAGGGCGCGGGTTGACCGTGGCACCGGCCTTTGGCCGCGTTTGATCGCAGCGGTGGTTCAGTTTCCTCCGGCCGCTTTGGACGTGCCCTTAACCGTCACCAAAACGCCCGTCGATGGGGCAGAGGTCTGGCAACGCGATTTTGGCGGTCAGATCTTTCGTTCAACCCTACGACACGGGCCCAGGGGGATGACCGAAACATTTGGCCCGATGACCTTTGATCTTGATCTGCGGGTTGATGCCGGTGCCCTGCATTTCCCCGTGAGTGGTGGGCGGATTCTTGGTATTCCTCTTCCCAAATGGTGCTTGCCCCGAAGCGTCGCACAGGAAACCGATCAAGACGGCCAATTTCACTTTGATGTCGCCTTGCATGCGCCGCTGACCGGGCAATTGATCGTCAGATATCGCGGTTCATTGGTGCGCGCGGATCAGGAAGGAGAGTGATGCGAATGTTTTCATGGTTGGCTTTGGCCTGCGCTTTGGGCGCTTGCACGGACCGTCGCCCGCCGCCGACGACTGAACCTTACGTCATACGCCGCGACGGCGGTGGTCAACTGATCAGCGCAGAGGCTGACCGCGCCATGTTAGCGGCCTGGGGCGGTCGGGTTGAGATCCGAAACCACTGCAATTCGGCCTGTGTGATCTTTATCTCGCTGCCCAATGCCTGCCTTGGCCATAAGACAATGATTGGTTTTCATGGCTCCAACGTGAACGTCGGCCCCATCGGCAACCCGCAAATGGCCCGCTATATGCGTGGCGGCATCAAACGGAAATTCCTCGAAGAATGGCAATACATTCCGCACACGGAAATTCACCGGATTACCGCGCAGGAATTCGTGGCATTGGACCCGCGCGCGAAAATCTGCGAGCGCGGAAGAAACTAAGCATCGACTGCGTTTGGTTCGCTTCAAAAAGAGGGCGGATGGTGCTGTGAGAGAGGATTGAACTTTCGCACGCAGGGTCCGCTTGCGGGCCCGAACGTCGAAGCCCAACAGATACTACCTGCGCGAGTTAAGCGAGAATACGATGGGTGGATGGTGCTGTGAGAGAGGATTGAACTCTCGCACGCAGGGTCCGCTTGCGGGCCCGAACGTCGAAGCCCAACAGATACCACCTGCGCGAGTTAAGCGAGAATACGATGGGTGGATGGTGCTGTGAGAGAGGATTGAACTCTCGACCTCACCCTTACCAAGGGTGTGCTCTGCCACTGAGCTACCACAGCATCCGTGGCGCGGAATTAGACGTTTACGCGCGATGGTGCAAGCCCTCTCTGGACGGTTTTTGGTGGTGCTGGTAACAGGGGCGGATGACCGATAAGCCAAAGACAAAAGGCGGGGACAAACCGCAGCAAAGCCGCGACGACCGACTGAAGGCGGCGCTCAAGGCGAATATGGCAAAACGCAAGGCACAGGCTCGCGCCCGCAAGGCGGCCGAGGCAGATGAGAAAGAGTAGACAGGCATGGATTCGATACGCGTAACGGGCGGTAAGCCGCTGAATGGTAAGATTAATATCGCCGGTGCCAAAAATGCGGCTCTGACGCTGATGCCGGTCACCCTGTTGTCAGAGGAACCGCTGACGCTCACCAATGCGCCGCGCCTGTCTGACATCAAGACGATGACAGCGCTTTTGCAGTCGCTTGGGGTCGAAGTGACCTCGATGCAGGACGGCAAGGTGCAGGTGCTGTCCTCTCATGCGATGACGTCAACCACAGCCGATTACGAGATTGTGCGCAAAATGCGTGCCTCCAACCTTGTTTTGGGGCCACTTTTGGCGCGTCACCACAAGGCGACCGTGTCGCTGCCGGGGGGATGCGCAATTGGGGCCCGCCCGATGGACATTCACGTCACAGCGCTTGAGGCGATGGGCGCTACGATTGAATTGAAAGACGGCTATCTTCATGCACAGGCCAAAGGTGGCTTGAAGGGCGCGAAAGTGCCGTTGCGGTTTGCCTCTGTCGGGGCGACCGAAAACGTGCTGATGGCGGCGACGTTGGCTAAAGGCACAACGCTGATCGAAAACGCGGCGCGCGAGCCAGAGATCGTGGATCTGGCGACCTGTTTGCGATCGATGGGCGCGCAGATTTCGGGCGACGGCACCTCGACCATCGAAGTGCAGGGTGTGGACCGGCTGGGTGCCGCCACGCACCCTGTTGTGACCGACCGGATCGAACTTGGTACCTATATGCTGGCACCGGTGATTGCCGGTGGTGAAGTCACCTGTGTGGGCGGACGCCTGGAACTGGTCAAAAGCTTTGTTGAAAAGCTCGAGATGGCGGGCGTGTCAGTGACCGAAACGCCTGAGGGGCTGACGGTGAAACGCACCGGTGATCGTCCGCGCGCAGTGGATGTGACAACTGAACCGTTTCCCGGTTTCCCGACCGACCTGCAGGCGCAGATGATGGCGATGCTGTGTATTGCCGATGGAACATCGGTGCTGGAAGAGAAGATCTTTGAAAACCGCTTTATGCACGCGCCAGAGCTGATCCGTATGGGTGCCGAGATCGAGGTGCAGGGCGGGACAGCGACTGTGACGGGCGTCAAACGCATGAAGGGCGCGCCGGTGATGGCGACGGATCTGCGGGCGTCTGTGTCTTTGATCCTTGCCGGTTTGGCGGCGGAAGGTGTGACGCAGGTCAACCGTGTCTATCACCTTGATCGCGGATACGAGCATGTCGAAGAGAAACTCGGCGCGGTCGGCGCACAGATTGAACGGGTGCCCGGGTCATGAGTGACGCAAGGTTTGAAGACGGCGGCGAAGCGCCCCTGCGCCTGATCGCGCGGGACGGGGAGGATTTACAGGTCATATCTGCCTTGGTGCAAGACGCGGTCTTTCCGGGGTCAGAAATGCAGTTTACGCGCCGGGACCGACGCTTTGCGATCCTACTTAATCGTTTCCGCTGGGAAGACGCGCCCGGCGCTGCTGCGCGCCGCCGCGATTTTGAGCGGGTGCAGGCGGTCTTGATGATCAATGATGTGCAAGCGGTGCGCAGTCAGGGTGTGCCGCAGGGCGATGCTGACACAGTGTTGAGCGTGCTGTCGCTAGCGTTCGAGCCCGCGGAAGATGGCGCAGGCGAGGTCTTGATTACATTGGCCGGTGACGGTGCAATTGCCTGTCAGGTCGAAGCCCTGGAGGTGATGTTGAAAGACGTCACGCGCCCCTATGTCGCACCCTCTCGCCAGGTCCCAGATCACGGCGATTGACCTGATTGCGCGGCTGCGCCGCACGACATTGTTTTGGTCGCGTATGGGGCGGTGTCAGCGCGAAGGATTTGACCGCGGTAGGTGTTGATCTGCCGGAGCCTCCGGCGGGGATATTTTTGGCCAAAAGAAGAATGGACCCCACCGCATTGCAGCAGCGCTGTAGGCCTTGTATGACGCGCGCGAAGGAGAGGGCCCATGCCGCAGTTTTTGTCCACCACATCAGGTGATTTTGAAACGCAGTTTGCGGCCCTTTTGGCAGCAAAGCGCGAAGATAGCCCGGATGTTGATGCGGTTGTGGCCGATATCATTGCCGATGTGCGCGCGCGCGGCGATGCCGCCGTTTTGGCGCTGACGGAAAAGTTTGATCGCGTCACGCTCAGCCCGCAGAACATGCGGTTTTCCGGGGCCGAGATTGATGAAGCCTGCGCGGCGGTGAGCGCAGAGGACCGTGCTGCACTTGAATTGGCAGCCGAGCGGATCCGCGCCTATCACGCGCGCCAGATGCCGCAGGATGCCATATGGGAAGACGCCGTGGGTGCCAGGCTGGGCTGGCGCTGGACGCCGGTTTCGGCGGCGGGGCTTTATGTGCCCGGCGGGCTTGCGACTTATCCGTCTTCGGTCTTGATGAACGCGATCCCGGCCAAGGTGGCGGGGGTGGAACGGCTTGCGATGGTTGTGCCCACGCCTGATGGCGCAGTAAACCCGCTTGTCTTGCTTGCGGCGCGGATCTCCGGCGTCGATGAGATCTACCGCATTGGTGGCGCACAAGCGATCGCAGCCCTTGCCTATGGCACCGAGACGATTGCCCCGGTGGACAAGATTACCGGCCCGGGCAATGCCTTTGTGGCGGCTGCCAAGCGTCGGGTGTTTGGCAAGGTTGGTATCGATATGATTGCGGGCCCGTCAGAGATTCTGGTGATTGCCGATCGCGACAACGATCCCGACTGGATCGCACTGGATCTGCTCTCGCAGGCTGAACATGACGAAAGCGCACAATCGATCCTGATCACTGATGACGCAAGCTTTGGCCAAGCGGTGGCAAAAGCCGTGGCGGCCCGGCTTGAGACGCTGGAACGCCGTGCCATCGCAGGGGCAAGCTGGCGCGACTATGGCGCGATCATCACGGTCGCGGATATGGATCAGGCCGTCGCCCTGTCTGACCGGATCGCACCGGAGCACCTTGAGGTTTGCACGCAAGATGCAGAGGCGCTTTCGGCCAGGTTCACTCATGCCGGGGCGATCTTTATTGGCGGGTTTACCCCCGAAGCGATTGGTGACTACATTGGCGGTCCAAACCATGTGCTGCCCACGGCCCGGTCAGCGCGGTTTTCAAGCGGGCTGTCGGTGATGGACTTTATCAAACGTACAACTTTGTCGCAGATGACGCCGCAGGCGCTGGCCGCCATCGGCCCGGCAGCTGTGCGGCTGGCCACCTCAGAAAGTCTAGAGGCGCATGGGCTCTCTGTGCAGGCCCGGCTGGATCGCCTGAACGGAGAGGGCGCATGAGCAGGATCGCTGAAATCAATCTTGATGATGCAGGCCTGCCCGCGCCAACACCTGAAATTGAACAGGAACGGCGGGTCGCGATGTTTGATCTGCTGGAAGACAACGCCTTTGCCATGATCGCCCGTGAAGGCCGCGAAGTGCCCGCTGGCCCTTACCGGCTTGATCTGTCGATCAAGGATCGGCGGCTGGTGTTTGACCTGAGCGATGTGGAAACCGGTGTTGACGGTGCCTTTCATTTGTCGCTGGGGCCGTTCCGGCAGGTCGTCAAAGACTATTTCCAGATTTGCGAAAGCTATTTCGACGCGGTCAAATCGCTGCCGCCCAGCCAGATTGAGACCATTGATATGGCCCGGCGCGGTATTCACAACGAAGGCGCGCGCGTGTTGCAAGAGCGGCTTGAAGGCAAGGCTGACGTTGATATCGACACCGCCCGCCGTCTCTTTACCCTGATCTGCGTGCTACATTTCGGGGGCTGAGGATGGGTGAAGCATCAGTCATTCAGCCACTGCCGCAATCGGTGCTGTTTTGCTGTGACCACAATGCCGTGCGGTCCCCTATGGCCGAAGGTATCATGAAAAAGCTTTATGGCATGCGCTGCTATATCCAATCAGTCGGGGTCAAGAATGACCTCGAGATTGACGGCTTTGCCATCACCGTCTGTCAGGAAATCGGCGTTGAACTGGACCGGCATCGCAGCCGGTCCTTTGACGAAATGGAAGATTGGGGCGACGATCTGTCGTCTTTCGATCTTGTCCTTGCCCTGTCGCCTGCCAGCCAGCGGCGGGCACTGGATTTGACCCAATTCTACCACCTTGAGGTGGAATATTGGCCGATCCTTGACCCCACGGGCATGGGCGACAACCGCGAGTCGCGTCTGGCGCTTTATCGTCAGGCCCGCGACCAGATCATCGAACGGCTAACCGCCCGTTTCGGACCCGCGATGGAGTGAATGATGACGGCAGCTGATGTCTTGAACCGCTATTTTGAGGCCTTCAACGCTGGCGATATGGATGCCATGCTCGCGTGTTTGACGGACGATGTGGCCCATCACGTTAACGAAGGCGAGGTGCGCATTGGCCGCGACAGGTTTGCGGAATTTTGTGCGCATATGAACCGCTGTTATGCTGAAAACCTCACCGATATTGTGGTGTTCGCAACCCCTGACGGGACGCGCGGGGCGGCGGAATTCATGGTCAATGGCACCTATCTGCAAACCGATGCGGGCCTGCCAGCGGCGCGGGGGCAGACCTACCGTTTGCCCGGCGCCTCGATGATGACGCTGCGCGATGGCAAGATTTGTCGCGTCACCACTTACTACAATCTGGCCGATTGGCTGCGTCAGGTGTCATGAGCCTGACGTTTGAAACCGTCACCGGCTACCGGATCGACCGGGTGGTTTCTGATCTGGCAAACTTGCGGGTCCGGGTGTTTCGCGACTGGCCGTACCTTTATGATGGTCACATGGCCTATGAGCAGCGCTATTTGTCCGGTTACGCCAATGCTGCGGCTGGCGTGATCGTATTGGCCCGGTCCGAAGGGCGGATCGTGGGGGCGGCAACCGGCATGGCTCTTGAAGATCACGCCGATGACTTTCGGGATGCCCTGCCGGATTATGACCCGTCAGAGGTGTTCTATTGCGCTGAAAGTGTGCTTTTGCCGCAGTATCGGGGGCAGGGTGCCGGGCACAAATTCTTTGAAGTGAGAGAAGCGCAGGCGCGCGCGATGGGCCGCCGTTATGCGATGTTTTGTGGTGTTGTCCGCCCCGGTGATCACCCTGCACGCCCGGTGGACTACGTCCCGCTGGATGGCTTTTGGCGCAAGCGTGGCTATGCGCCGGTTGCGGGTGCGATTGCGGAATTTTCCTGGCGCGATGTCGGGGCAAAGCGGGCCACGCCAAAGGCGCTTCAGGTCTGGCTCAAGGATTTGACGGCATGAGGCGGCAAAAGCTCCTTCTGGTTCTGCTTGGGCTCGCGGTGATTGCCTTGGCCGCGCCGCTGGTCTTGTGGTTAAGTTATATCTGATGAAGATCGCGACCGCCGCCTATCAGCCGCAATGGCACCCGACGTGGGACGCGCTGCACGCCAAGCTTGACGCATGGGTCGCGGAGGCACGGGCGCGCGGGGCCGAGCTTGCGGTCTTCCCCGAATACGCCGGGATTGAGGCCGCTCTGATCGGCACGCCCGGTGCGGATCCCGGCCCTGTCGCGTGGCGCGATGCCATGGCTGCGCGGGCGGAAGACTGGGTCGCGCTGCACAGCACATTGGCGCAACGTCATGGCATCACGCTTCTGGCGGGGTCTGTCGCGCAAATGATCGACGGGGCATATGTCAACGCCGCCCATCTGTGCCTGCCCATCGGCGCAGTTGGCACGCAGTCCAAGATTATCCCCACGCCCTATGAACGCCGTGACATGCAGATCACCGGGGGCGATGCGCTGACGCTTTTTGACACGCCCCTTGGGCGGATTGGCATCCTGATCTGCTACGACAGCGAATTTCCCCTGCTGGCCCGTCAACTGATCTCGGCCGGGGCGGATATGATCCTTGTGCCGTCCTGCACCGAATTCCCCGCCGGCCAAACTCGGGTGCGCCAGTCGGCCCGTGCCCGCGCGATCGAGGGGCAATGCCTGATCGTCCAGGCACCGCTTGTAGGCAACGTGCCGGACTGCGATGTGGTCAATGTGAACACCGGGCGGGCCGGGGTGTTTTGTCCGCCGGACTATGGCCTGCCCCCCGATGGCATCATCACGCAAGGCGACACCGATGTGGCTGGCTGGACCTACGCGACTGTTGACCCCGCCCAAATCGCACAGGCGCGCAAATCAGGGCAGGTCGGCAATTATGCCGACTGGCCCATGCAGACCGGCGTGACGACCAACCTAACGGCTTTGTGACCGATCCACCCAGCGCATCCATAAAGGTGCCCGCGCCACGGTGAACCACGGCCAGACCTTGGGCGTCAGCAGGATAATCAGCATCGCGATGGACAGCAGGCACCAGACGGCGGGCTGCTCATCAAGGTTATCGGTCAGGAATTGCACCAAAAACGGCCCGGTGAAATAGAAATACAAGGCGAGCCGATAGGCGCCGTAGATCATCGGCATGAAGAAGAACGCGGCCTGATAAGCGATGAAGCCATCCTCTGCGATCCATAAGAACCAATGATGCCGGAATTCATTGCCCCAACCGTTAAACGGCAATTCCCAGGCCAGATGCCATTCGCCGATATAGGTGCACATGCGATCCGCACACATCATCCGGTCCGTGTCACATAATCCAGCCGATTCAGAAGGATAGAGCATCGCAAGCGACCCCGCGGCGGACACCAGACAGAGGCCCAAAACCGGCAGACGGATGCGATGTGCATAGGCCACCGGCAGGGCAAACAGGCACAGGATGTTAAAGAAAAGCGGCTGAAACGCGATGTGAATATAGCCCAATAGCGTGACCAGTTGGTTCGATTTCAACTCGCATTGGTTCACCACCGGATAGGACACCGCCTGCAAAACCTCCATCGCGGTGAAATAGGCAACCGGCAGCCACATCGGCGCAGGCTTGCCCTTGGCGATCAGATATCCTGTCGCGGCAATCCCGACCGCCGACATGCCAACAGAGGCCCCCATAGACCAACACATGCGCCTTCCCCCTATCTCTTGCTGTCACCTTGCGTCAGGTTTCTTGGCAAAAACACCCCCTCGCTGCCTTTCCACTTGATATTTCTGGCATTCAGGCGCATTTAAGCCCCGCGCAAAAAGCGCAGATTTTTGACAGGAGACCACATGGCCAAGGAAGATATTCTCGAATTCCCCGGTGTCGTGAAGGAACTTTTGCCGAATGCGACATTCCGGGTCGAACTTGAGAACGGCCATGAGATCATCGCACATACGGCAGGCAAGATGCGCAAGAACCGCATCCGGGTTCTGGCAGGCGACAAGGTGCAGGTCGAAATGACCCCCTATGATTTGACCAAAGGTCGGATCAATTACCGGTTTAAGTAGGTCGCAAACCTTGTTTGCGACCACCGCAGGTAAGCGTTTGGCCCGCGTGGCCAAATGCGGCTGCGGACGGGTGTTTTGATGACGACCCGCACGCCCGACCCTGACCTCAAACTGATCCTCGGCTCTGGGTCGCCCCGGCGTCTGGAACTGCTTGCGCAAATCGGCGTGACACCCCACGCCGTGCGCCCACCCGATATCGACGAAGACCCTCACAAGGGCGAACTGCCGCGCGACTATGTCAATCGGATCGCTGCCGAGAAAGCCGCAGCCGTTGCGATTTCGGATGATGAGGTTGTGCTTTGCGCCGATACCACCGTGGCCCTTGGGCGCCGGATCATGGGCAAACCCGCTGATGCTGCCGAGGCCGCGCAATTCCTGCAATTGCTGTCCGGCCGGCGTCACAAGGTCATCACCTCTGTTGCGGTCAAACGTGGCGACAAGATCTGGCAAAAGGACGTGCAAACGTCTGTTGCGGTCAAACGCCTGTCGCAGGCAGAGATTGACTGGTATCTGGCCACCAAGGATTGGCAGGGCAAGGCGGGCGGCTATGCCATTCAAGGGCCCGCGTCCATGTTCATTCTCTGGCTGAACGGTAGCTTTCACGCGGTCATGGGATTACCGCTGCCGGAGAGCGCCGGGTTACTCACCGCCGCAGGATACCCCGTCACGAAAGGCTTGGCATGAAGGGTCGCACAATTGTACTGGATCACCTGAATGGGGCAGAGGCCGCGGCCCGCCTTGTGGATGGCAAGCTTGATGATCTGTTGATTGATGACGCAAACGCCCCGCGCCCGGGTGCGATTTTTCGCGGCATCTGTGACCGGCCCTTGAAGGGGCAGGGTGGCATGATGTTGCGTCTGCCCGACGGCGTCACCGCGTTCCTGCGGGCCGGTAAGGGCCTGCGCCCCGGTCAGCCGTTGCTGGTGCAGGTCACGGGCTATGCCGAAGGCGGCAAGGCCATCCCCGTGACCGACCGGGTCTTGTTCAAAAGCCGCTACGCCATTGTCACGCCGGGCAAGCCGGGGGCCAATATCAGCCGCCAGATCGCCGACGACGATACCATTGATCGCCTGCGCCTTTTGATCAACGAAACCTATGATGCCGACTATGGTCTGATCCTGCGCTCCTCCTGCGCTGCTGCGGATGATGACGCGATCTCTGACGATATATCTGCCATGGTGGCGCTTGCTGATGCCGTACTCGCAGATGCCGAAGGGACAACGCCCGAGGCCCTGACCGAAGGCGATGGCCCGCACCTTCTGGCGTGGCGGGAGTGGGTCGCCCCGGCAGAGGTGGTGACAGAGGATGGCAGCTTTGCGCATCTGGGCGTGCTTGATCAGATCGAAGACCTCAACCACCCGCTGGTCCCGCTTGACGGCGGCACAATGTATGTCGAACCGACCCGCGCTTTGGTGGCGGTGGACGTCAACACCGGCGGCGATACTTCGCCCGCAGCGGCACTCAAGGCCAATCTGGCCGCGAGCCGGGCGCTGCCGCGCGCGCTGCGGCTGCGCGGTCTGGGTGGCCAGATTACCGTGGACTTTGCGCCGATGTCGAAGGCACACCGCAAACAGGTCGAACAATCCCTGCGCGCGGGGTTCAAGGCCGACGGGATCGAGACCTCTTTGGTGGGGTGGACACCGATGGGCTGTTTTGAGCTGCAACGCAAACGCGAGCGCCGCCCGTTTACGGGGCTGACGACATGAGCGATTGCCCGATCTGCGCCCGTCCGACCGATGCCAAGTATCGTCCGTTCTGTTCCAAGCGCTGTGCGGATGTTGACCTGGCAAAATGGCTCACGGGGTCTTATGCGATCCCCGCATCCGATAGCGATGACCCCGACGATGCGCCTCCCGCCCTGCCCACCGATGACACGGCGCACTAGCGGGGTTAACGCCCGTTAGGACTTTGATGCACATGGTATGTGTATGGTTTCTGCATGGTTTGCGTATGGGTTGTGCATCCCTGATTGCGACCGTTCGGTGGTTTCTGCACTGGCAATGAATTTTCCGCCATTTCACGCTGGACACCTCTGATATGTCCCACTAAAACCCCGCTACCCGATGGCCTTGGCCATCCCGGTGCCCGGGTAGCTCAGGGGTAGAGCAGTGGATTGAAAATCCTCGTGTCGGTGGTTCGATTCCGCCCCTGGGCACCATTTCATTTTATATTCTTGGATCGTTTGTGGTGCGGGTCATGTACGCCAGCACGACGCTCGAGAATCGTTGTGACGATGGCTTACGAAATTCGCTTGTAACATTTCATCGCAGTTGTGGGGGGCAGCTTTGCCAAAGGCGTAGGCGTGTAGAAAATTCGAAATTGGACCCCTTGAACGCGTCAACCGGCCCATTCCCGCGTTTTGAGAAATTGAGCGTCTTGCGGTTCGTAGAGTGGCCTTTCAACGCGCGGTTTTATCTTGGAGGGGCATTGGGTTGAGAAGATCCGTCTTCTGCAACCAACCTATTGGGTTTGCGCGAAAATGACGCAATTCCATTCAGTCTGTCACGTCGGGTGCACGGGAAGAGAAGGGAGGCTTTTCGCGAAATGACAGTTGCGCGAGAATAGCCTTGCGGGCCAGTTGATTATTCGCAAACTGGTTGTAAATCAATGATATAGCAATGCGCTCTTCCATGCACAAAGGGCAAGGTGTGCCCTGACAGTGCCGAACTGGGTATGTGTGTGGAGAGTGTTAAGCACCGTCAGGGCGGTATTCACGTGAAGGTTTGTGAGTGAACCTATGTGAGTAATGATGTAATTATTTCAAGTTCTGGCGCAAAGCAATCATTAATGTGGTGATTGGTCGCGTATCTTAAGACAATTTTCGCGTCTACGCGGCCAAAATAACGAATAATCACGGTGTTAGCGGGTTGCGATAAAATGTGTGGAATGAACAACCCACGAAAAAATGATGCTTTTGTGTCAGAATTCCCCGCGATTCCTGTGCTTGCTTATGTTTGGGTGAATTTGCGCCAATGTCAAACAATGTTGTGCGCGCTAAGGGTGGAGAATGACTGACAAAAAAGCACGAATGGGCGATGTTGCAGCACTCAGCGGCCTGTCGCGGTCCACAGTGGATCGTGTTTTGAACGGGCGTAACGGTGTGCGACAGGAAACCGTACGGCGGGTTGAAGAGGCCATGCGGACGCTTGGATATGCGCCATCATCGCTTTCGGCGCGTAAAATTGTTGAAAATCAAAGCATTGCACTTATCCTTCCAGAAGGAACGAACCCGTTCTTTGAAGTTATCCACGACAAGACGATTGCCATGACCCAGCGTGACCGGTTCGTCGGGTCGACATTTGAGGTGTTCCGCTACGATGCCTATGCCCCCAACACGCTCAATGAGGCCTTGTCGCTCGTGCCTGCCCAGGTGGATGCGGTTGTTTTGGTTGGGGTCGATAATGACGATGCGACCCAGGCCATCAATGAATTGACGCAAAGCGGTAAGCGGGTGGTGACGATTGTGTCAGATACGCCGCGGGCGCAACGATATGCTTATGTTGGGCAGGACAACTTTGCGGCGGGACGTACGGCGGCAAATCTGCTGGCGGCGATGATCCCGCCGGGCGAGGGCGAAGTTGCTCTGCTTTTGGGACATTTGCAGTTTCGGCACTTGCTGGATCGCATGTCAGGATTTCGGCAGGCATTGGGATTGGCACGACCAGAATTGACGGTTGTACAGCCCCGCGCCTATGGCAGCGATCCCGAAACCGCAAAGCGTGTTATCGCCGAATTGGCGAACAAAGGCGACGTTTTGCGCGGTGCCTATCTGGCAGGTGGCGGCCAGCCCAACCTGATTGCATCCCTGTCTTCCAGTCGGACCTCGCCGCTGAAAATCATCGGGCATGAGGTGACAGATGCGACGCGGCGCGCCTTAGGGGAGGGGCGTTTTCAAGCGGTGCTTGCCCATAACATGGACGAAGTCGCCCTGCGCGCCATCGAAATTGCGCAGGGTCAACGGAGCCCGGATGAGGGGATCTGTCCGGTCAAGATCTATGTTCAGGGCAATCTGCCCGCCTAGCAGCCGCGCGCAACGACCAGCACCCAGTTGGGGCCTTTGGGGCCGTCAGTGATCGCGACACCAAACTCTGCGGCGCGCGGGTGCAGCATATTGCTCCGGTGGCCAGCGGAATTCATCCAGCCAGAGATGATTTGCTGCGAATTGGGGTAACCCCAGGCGAGGTTTTCAGCGACAAGACAGTCGCGGTATCCGGCCTGACGCACGCGGACCTGACTGTTCGATCCGTCACTGCCACGGTGTCCGAAAAAGCCGTTCACCGACATATCACAGGCATGTTTCATCGCGGCCTGCGACAGGCGACGGTTGAACGACAACGATGGTTGCCCATTGGCGCGGCGATTGGCATTGACGCCTGCGGCAATCTCACTGGCCATGGCATTGACGTTTGTAGGTGTCGTGCAGGCGTTGGATGCAGCGGCTTGGCCGGCGACAAAGCAAAGGGCGCAGGCGGCAATCAGGGGACGCAGAAACATCTGGCAGGCCTTTCGGTGGTGACAAAACAGGCCCTAAAGGTGATGCATGAATCCGGCAATCGCATGGCAGCGTCGGGTCAAAGACGCGGCAATTAGCTGCCGTTTGGCATGAACTTTCGGCTGATTGTCGCCAGTACAAATAGCAAAAGCGCGACGCAGACGATTGAGGGTCCCACCGGCGTGTCAAAGGTGATTGCCGCGCGTAGGCCGCCAAGGGCCGATACCGCGCCGATGGCAACAGAAGTGGCGGCCATCGCCTCTGGGCTGCGGGTCAGGCCGCGCGCGGCGGCGGCCGGGATGATTAGAAGGGCCGTGATCAAGAGGGCGCCGACGACCTTGATGGCCACCGCGACGATCACGGCCAGCAAGAGCGTCAGGATCAATTGTTCGCGTCGCGGGTTCACACCGGCGGCATAGGCCAGATCAGGTGAGAGCGTGGCCGTCAGAAGCGCCTGCCAGTGACGCCAGATCACCAGAGAGACCAAAAGCGTGCCGCCCCAGATCACCGCGACGTCCATCCGGGTGACTGTCAGGACCTCTCCGAACAGATAGGCGTCAAGATCGATGCGCGACCCCGGCACCAGCGAGACGGCGACGAGACCAATGGCAAGCGCCCCATGGGACAGGACCCCCAGCATGGTGTCGATGGTCTGACCACGCACAGAGAGGTAATGGATCAACACCGCCATCAGAACGGCAACAAAGATAACCCCCCAGAGAACAGAAGTGGCAAAGGCCAGCGAGAGTGCGACGCCAAGGACAGCAGCATGGGCCGTGGCATCGCCAAAATAGGCCATGCGACGCCAGACGACAAAGCAACCCATCAGGCCCGCCGCAGTTGCGGTACCGACGGCGGCAAGGGCGGCGCGGATCAGGAAGTCATCAAGCATGGGCACCACCTGTTATGTTTTGGGGGGCCACCCGCCTCCCTCGTGCGCGGGGCGCGCCCGACATGAGGGGGCCGCGGGCAAAGCCCGCGGTGCCTCCGGCGGGCATATTTATATTCGAAAGAAAACAATACATTAGTGATGATGGTGATCGTGGTGATGGTCATGGTCGTGACGGTAAAGGGCGAGCGCACCACCGGTGCCGCTGCCAAAGAGTTCGCGATAGGCGGGGGCGGCGGTCACGACGTCTGGCGCGCCTTCACAACAGATATGGCCATTGAGGCAGATGACCCGGTCCGAGGCCGACATCACAACGTGGAGTTCGTGGCTGACCATCAGCACAGCGCAGCCAAGGTCTTGGCGCACGGCATCGATCTGACGGTAGAAGTTGGCGGATCCGGGTTGGTCGAGGCCTTGGGTTGCTTCGTCGAGGATCAACAGATTTGGGCGCGTCAGGATCGCACGGGCCAAGAGGACACGTTGAAATTGCCCGCCAGAAAGGGCCGCCATTTGCTGGTTGCTGGTGTGATCGACGCCGGCGGCGGCAAGGGCGGCATCGGCGTCGGCATCGCTGATCCGGCGCGGCAGGCTGAGGAAGCGGCGTACGGTCATCGGCAGCGTGGCGTCGATGGCGAGCTTTTGCGGCACATAGCCGATGCGCAGGTTCGGTGCACGGGTGACGGTGCCTTGATCTGGTTGCAGCGCCCCGATGATGACCCGCAGCAGCGTCGACTTGCCAGAGCCATTGGGCCCAACGATTGTGACAATCTCGCCTGCATCAAGGGTCAGGCTGACGTTTTGCAAGGCCGCGACATGGCTGTGCTGGACCGAGATATTGTTGGCGGAAATCAGGGTCATGGCGCGGTCTGACATTGCGGGCAAAGGCCTTCGGCTTCGATCACGGTTTGTTCGATCTTGAAGCCCGAGGCGGTGGCGTTGTTTTGCAGGCGGTCGGGGCGGTCTTGTGCCTCTGCGACTTTGCGGCATTTGCGACAGATCATGAAGGCGGGTGCATGGTCTGCACCGGGGTGGGCGCAGGCCACAAAGGCGTTCAGCCGTTCGATGCGGTGGGCGAGGCCCAGATCCACCAAAAACCCCAAGGCGCGATAGGCGACAGGGGGTTTGGCGCCGAATCCATCGGCATCAAGCCGCGCCAGCACGTCATAAGCCCCAAGCGCCGCATGGGTTTCCAACAAGATCTCGAGCGTGCGCCGCCGCACCGGGGTCAGACGCACACCTGCCGCGGCACAGGTCGATTCCGCCGCCGCAATCGCTGTGGCAACGCAGCTGTCGTGATTGTGCGCAGAAAATCCCAGTGTCGTCATGATCACATCTTGTTATGTTATAACATACGCTATATGCCCTACCACCATGATTCATACAAGAGGTCAGTGATGAAGAACACCGCGATAATTCTAACCATGATGGCGGGGCCGGTGGCAGCGCAGGATCTGCAAGTCGTCACCGATATCGCGCCGGTGCGCGCTCTTATCGCGGAAATCTTGGCGGATGATGGGCAAGTTGAGGCGCTTTTGCCGCCCGGTGCATCGCCGCATGATTACGCAATGCGGCCGTCAGATGCGGCTGGGCTTGCAAGTGCGGATATCGTCATTTGGGTCGGAGAGGGGCTGACGCCATGGTTGGCGCGGCCAATTGAGAGCCTTGCCAAGGAGGCGTCCGTTGTCGCGCTTTTGGATGCTCCGGGCTGGGCGCCGCGCGTTTATGCCGAAGATGCGCATGATGATCACGACGATGCAGAACACGGCGACGACGCGCATGACCACAATGATCATAAAGACGCGCATGACCACGAAGATCATGATGAAGCGCATGATCATGATGACCATGGTGCGGAAGAGCATAGCGGCGACGAACACGCGCACGATCACGGGCCAATTGATCCGCATGGCTGGATGGACCCCGACATTGCAGCGGCCTGGTCACTTGCAATCGGCGAAGCTTTGGCAAGCGTGTCACCTGACAATGCGGATGTTTTTCGCGCGCGCGCAGACGTGCAGGCCAATGAACTCCGCGCTTTGACGGCAGCGATTGCGCCGCAATTGACGGATGTCGGCCCTTACCTTTTGCCGCATGATGGCTACGCCTATTTTGAGGCGCGCTTTGGTCTTGATCACGCCGGTATGGTCAGCAACGTAGATGACGAAGCACCCGGACCTGCCCATCTGGCAGAGCTGAGAGAGTTGGTCACCGCTGGCGAGGTATCGTGCCTGTTTTATGAGACGGGGCCCGTGCCGGGTTGGGTTGAAACGCTTTCCGACGGGTATGACCTCGAAGTGATCGCGCTTGACCCATTAGGTGCAAATGTGGCCGATGACGCGGGCTTCTATCCGGCGCTTATCACCGGTCTTGCTGACCGGTTTGCCCAATGTAAATAAGAACTTGCGGGTTCGGTCAGGTCTCTAACCAGATCGTGACCGGGCCCGCATTGGTCAGGCTGACGTCCATATCTGCGCCGAATTCACCGGTGGCGGTGGGGATGCCCAAGGCGGATATATCTGCAATGAATTGCTGGTAAAGGCTGCGGCCAAGATCGGGCGGGGCGGCTTGCGAAAAGCCGGGGCGATTGCCGCGAGAGGTATCGGCAGCCAAGGTGAATTGGCTGACGATCAGGGCGCTGCCCCCGGTCTGCACAAGGCTTTGGTTCATTTTGCCCGCGTCATCTTTGAAAATCCGCAGCTTGCTGATTTTGGCGGCCAATGCGGCAGAGGTTGCGGGCGTGTCGTCCTGCATGGCGCAGATCAGGATCAGCAGGCCGGGGCCGATCTCTCCGATCGTTTTGCCGTCGACCCTCACCGCGGCGTCAGCGACACGTTGCAGCAGGGCCCTCACAATTCAGACTGCCAGGGTGGGTTGGCGCCAGCGCGGCTGACGGTGATCGCGGCGGCGGCGGCACCAAGTTTTGCTGCGGCGATCAGGTCGTCGAGCGACGCGTCATTAAGGGCCGCTTTGCGCAAGTGGCCAGAGCGTGACAGACCTGCCAGAAATCCTGCGTTAAAGGTATCGCCTGCGCCGACGGTGTCGACAACCTGCGCTTTTTGGGCGGGCACATGGGCCTGTCCGTCACGGGTATGAATTGTCACGCCCTCCGCGCCACGGGTCAGCAGGATGACCTTTGCAGCGGTGGCTGCAAAAATGGCCGGAATGTCGTGCTGCCCGGTCAGCCAGTCGAGGTCTTCGTCACTAGTCTTGATCACATCAGCGGCAGCCATCATCGCCGACAGACGGGCGCGGTAGGCCGCTTCGTCCTTGATGAAACTGGGGCGGATATTGGGGTCAATCATCGTCAGCTTCGATGGCGCCTCGCGCAGCATCAAGGCCTGATAGGCAGAGGCACAGGGTTCCACCACTAAGGAGATACCGCCAAAGAACATCGCATCCGCCTGAATTGCAGGCAGGTCAGAAATGGTCAGCATCCGCCCTGCAGTATTTTCATCGTAAAAGGCGTATTCCGCGTGGCCATCGGTGAGCTTGACGAATGCCAGTGTTGTTGGCCGGTCGCTGACATGACAGGGCGCGCTATCCACATGGCTTGCGGTCAGCGTATCGCGCAGCACGTCGCCAAACAAATCAGATGAAAGCCCGGTGAACATCTGCACCTTTTCGCCCAGACGCCCCAAAGCAATCGCCGTGTTGAAAACAGCGCCACCCGCATGGGGTGCAAATGCGGGCTCTCCGGTTTGGCTTTGCCGGGGCAGCATATCAATCAGGGCTTCTCCGCAGCACAGGATCATAACCGGACCTTTCGTTGTTTATTGGCTGTTAGCGATAACAAAGCCCGCGATCAAGGCTGCAATAAGACCAAGGATCACGGCAAAGGCAATCTTCCATCCCGAATAGGGGCGTTCGCCCTGCACCCGACCGGTGCGCCCGTTGACGACAAACCGAAAGGTGCGCCCACGGTATTTGTAGGCTGCCAGCCAGACCGGCAAGAGCACATGTTTGAACGTGATGTCGCTGACGGCGGTGTCGACATTGCGGACCCTTTGCCTGTCACCGCCGATGTCGTATTTGACATCGCGCAGGATCATCCGGTCCATGTAGCCGCGCGCCTCTGTAAAGCCGTCAGCCAGTTCGATCTGATAACCCTCGGCCCGGAAACCAGCGAGGTATTCGGGGTTGTAGGGTTCAAGTTCGGACAGATCCCAAGGCTCTAACCCGTCGGTGTATTTCTTGGGCAGGGACCGGGAGGCGAGCACCAGAACATCGTCAAAGAAACGGGCGACGCGGCCGCGTGCATTGTTCCATCTTGTTTTGCGCACGCGCACCTGTTGCCGTTTACCGTTGCGGGTAACGGTTTTGGTTTCAAAGTAATCGTCGCCGCGCTGGCCCGTATAGCTTGATTTGGTATCGGCGTCGAAGGTCCAATAGGGCACGTAAATGCCGTTCATGGCGCGGCCCTTGCGGGCGTAATCCTGCACGCCGTTGGGGGCAAACCACAGGCTGCCAAGCCAGCGGGTCAGGGCGGCGCGGGCCTGTCCTTCGTCCATCGCAAAGGGCAGCAGGCCGCGCGGCTTGATATGGCGGTGGGTGCCGGTGTCTGTGACCACCGGGGTTGCGCAGAACGGGCATTCAGCGGCGTGGGTGTCGGGGTCAAACTCTGTCTGGGCACTGCAATTGGGGCAGGTGACGACGCGGGTTTCTTCGATTTCGCTGGCTGCAAGGCCGTTGTTGAGCGCGGTTTGGAAATCTAGCTCGCGCAACCCGCCCGCTGCGCGCTTGTCGGTCTCGATCTCTTGGGTGTTGCCGCAGTGGTCGCAAGTCAGCAGGTCCGCGTTCGGATCATAACGCAGATCAGACCCGCAGGTGGCGCAGGGAAAGCGGTGCTGAAGGGGCGCGGAATCACTCATGTCCTAGCCTTAACAAGGGCGGTGCGATGTGGCTATCGCAGGTTCGACGCGCCGGGCAATTGATTACTTGTCGGGCCGCATCATGCGGGTCAAGGTGCCATCCTTCTTGCCGTATTGATGCCAGATCGCCATGGCCGCATGGCCAAGTGCCACGATCATAAGTCCTTTGCCAGCCAAGCCGTGGATGCCGCCCAGATTTTCGACGCCGCCGAACCAACTGATCGCCCCCATCAAGGGCACTGCCACCAGCAAAAGATACAAAAGCCCGTGGCCAAGCTCGACCGCTTTCTTTTCCAGCGCCGTGCCTTGCGGCGCGGGTGCACCGCGGCGGCGGCGCAGCCAAAGACGTACCAGGACAAGGACAAAGACCAAAAAGCCCGCTATCGTGTGGACCGTTGGGATCGGATCACCGCCAGCGTCGCGCACGGTTTTCACTGTTTCGAGCATGGCGTCATGGGTGAAGAAGGCAACAATAACGCCAAGGGCGGTCAGCCAGTGCAGGGTGATCTGGGTGGCGGAGTAGCCGTTAGGATGTGACATATGGGGCCTCGTTTGCGGAATGTTGCGTGCTGTCTTGATGGGCCGGGTCGTCGGGCGCCGCTATTGTCCGCGTGTCGCGGCCAAAGCGCCCCGCCCGCCGTCCCGGTTAAGCGCCTGGCGGGGGCGGCGGCAGCACCGTGAAGAGTTGTGCCAGCTCGGCAATGTCGTCGGCCGCTTTCCAGCCGTCCTGCCCTTGGGTCCAGACCATGCTGTCGCGGGTCAATGTGCCATCGGTGACTTTGCGACCCAGTGCCGCCCGAGAGAATGGCCCGGTAACAACGCCGTCCTTGGCGATATGCCAAACATGTTCGACCGGTGGTGGCGGAGGCGGCGGTGCCGGCATCGCCGGTGCGGCCCCCCAGGGACCCTGTGCCATTTGCATTCCCATGCCAGCGCCAAGCCCCATGCCCATCGCTTGCCCTGCGGCAGAGCCTTGCATGGTCATGGATTCAGCGGCCTTCCACTTGAGGTGCTCATCCAGATTGCCCGCAAGACCGCGCGATGTGCGCGCATCCATCGCCTTTTCCACGACCTCCGGCAGGCTGATGTTTTCGATGTATAGTTCGGGGATCGACAGCCCATATTCTGCGATGGTGCTATCAAAGGCACTCGCGACATGCTTGCCCAGATCAGCGGTGTTTGCGGCCATATCCAGCACCGGAATGCCCGACGACGCGATCACGCGGCTGAATTCCTGCACGATGATATTGCGGATCTGATAGCTGATCTCATCCATGGTGAATTCGCCGTCGGTGCCAACGATTTCACGCAGGAAGACAGCCGGATCACGCACCTTGACCGTATAGGTGCCGAAGGCGCGCAGACGTGTGGGGCCAAACTCTGGATCGCGGATCATGATCGGGTTCTTGGTGCCCCATTTCAGATCAGAGAACCGGGTCGTGTTGACGTAGTAAATCTCCGACTTGAACGGGCTTTTGAAGCCGTGATCCCAGTGCTGCAAGGTCGTCATGATCGGCAGATTGTTGGTCTCGAGCATGTAAAGACCGGGGGTAAAGACATCGGCCAGCTGACCTTCGTGCACAAAGACGGCCGCCTGGCCCTCTCGCACCGTCAGCTTGGCGCCGTATTTGATCTCGTGGCCCTCACGTTCAAATCGCCAGACCATCGTGTCACGGGTGTCATCGGTCCAGTGAATGACGTCAATAAACTGGCCGGAAAGAAAATCGAGGATGCCCATGGGCTGTCTCCTTTGGTCGTTAGCTGGGGCCAGAGGCCATGATTTCGCGCGCGATCTGACGCGCAATGGGGGCCGCTGTGGCGGGGGCCATACCGGTTTGCAGGCGCGGATCGTAAAGCATCCGCAGCAGTAATTCGTCGTGGCTGGTCAGCAGTCCGAATTCTTCGTCATCATTAAAGATCGAAGGTCGCGCTTGCGGGCTGTCGTTGGCAAGGCCAAGGCCTTGGGCAAGCTCTTCGTGGATGCAGGATGTGCGCAGCAGGGCAGGGTGTTCTGCCCGGATCACGGCGACGGCTTTGGAATAACTGGCTGATCCGCCTTCGGAAAACGCCACGACGATACACAGCTGGTCGCGCGGCAGGTTCAGGATCGCATTAAGCGAACCGGTTGAAATACCCGGCACAATCTCGCGCAGGCGATTGCCATAGGCGCGCCGGTCGTCCTCGTTCAGGATCAGCACGTGGAAGTTGGGCGCGCTGTCGCTGACCCGGATCGACTGCCCGGTGACCCGGCCCAGACGCGCCGCATATGACGCAACACTCGCTTGATCGCGGGCGCGTTGATCCGGCGCAACGGAGGGGCCGAATTCAACCGACATGCGCACCGGCTGATCCCAACGGCGCAGGCGCGAGACCGTCGCTTGCGGACGCAGGAAATCACCATCGGTCACATATTCATCAAAGAGCGCGATACGGACAAAATTCCGCGCCAGCATGGTGTCGGTGAACGCCGTGTCGGCGCCACCACCGTCGCCGCGCAAAAGCCCCTGCGCCAGCAAATCGTTTTGCAGGCGCCCGTAATACAGGGCCAATGCTTCGCTTTCGGCGCTTGGTGCAGGTGTGACCACGGGCAAAGGTGCAATGCGGGTCTGCGGCCGTGTGCCCGGGTCGACAGTGCGCGGCACCTCTGGCGTACAGGCGGCAAGGCTGGTCAGGGCCACGAGACCCAATGCGAACCAACTCTTGCGCGGTGCACCCATTATCCGGCTGCCGTGCCGATATTGTCGCCGGTGCCGGATTTCAGCGCCTTGGCACTGGCCAGCGTGTTTTTCAGCTCTTGCTCCATCTTTTGCAGATCGGCCTCTGCCTCGGCCCGCTTGCGCTTGCCTTCGTCGGCAATCTCAAGGCTTTCGTTGATCGTGGCGATCAGGTCCGCGTTGGCTTGTTTGACCGCGTTGATGTCAAACACGCCGCGTTCCATTTCGGTGCGGATCACCTTGTTGGCGTCACGCAGGTTCTTGGCGTTTGCTGTCAGCAATTCGTTGGTCAGATCATTGGCGTCGCGCACCGCCTCTGCCGCCTCTGCGCTGCGCTGAATGGTAACGGCCTGCGCCAGTTGGGTTTCCCACAAGGGCACGGTGTTCACGAGGGTAGAGTTGATCTTGGTCACCAGCGATTTATCATTTTCCTGCACCAACCGGATCGAGGGCAGCGACTGCATCGTCACCTGACGGGTCAGTTTCAGGTCATGCACCCGGCGTTCCAGATCGTCGCGGGCGGCACGGATGTCACGCAGCTCTTGCGCTTTCATCACACCTTGTTCTTCGGGCGCGGCCTGCACCTCTGCTTCTTTGGCGGGGATGGTGGTGGCATCCAACTCGGCCAGCTTCGCCTCACCAGCCGCAATATAAAGCGCGAGTTCGTCATAGAATTCGAGCGTTTTGTCATACAGCACATCAAGGCTTTCGATGTCTTTCAGCAGCACATGCTCGTGGCGCAGCAGGTCATCGGTGATGTTGTCGATCTGGCCCTGAACGTTTTCAAAACGCGCAACAAATTTCGCCATCGGGGCCGCGCGACCCAGCAGTTTTTCCCACCAGGACCGCTTACGCCGCACGTCCAGTTCGCTGACAGAGAAGCCCCGGATCGTGCTGACGATGGTGCGCAGGCTGTCGCCTGCGGGGCCCACATCCTTGTTACGGACACCGGCCAGCATGGATTGGCTGATCTCTTGCAATTCGGCCTGAGCGCCGGACCCAAAGCGGACGATGGAATTGGTGTCTTCCATGTCAATTTCGGCCATGCGGGTCGTGATCTCGGCACTTGTCGGCGCATCGGCGGCCTCAAGCGTGATCAGCTCTCCCTTGGGTTCGGCCAGCACCACGGCTGTTACTTTTTCAACTTCGGCCAATGCGGCCTGTGCTTTGGCTTGGATGGTCTCGGACATGTTGGTCCCCCTTTATTTCAGGCTCACGCCTTCGCGCTGCAAGCGGTCGCGCAGCACCTTAATTTCAATATCCATGTCACTGCGATCATCGCGTAACAGTTTTTCTGTCTTGGCGGCAAAGTTCTGCTCAAGGTCGTCCAGCAGCGCCTCATAGGAGGCGCGCGCCTCTGGATCGGATTTGCGCTGGGCAAGGTCGACGAACTTCACCGTGGCATCGCGCGCCCCCATCAAATAGACGCCCAGATACTTGCGCGCACCGGTCAGATCGCGCGGGTCTTCCTCAACCGTGCGGATCATGCGGCGGGCAGCGGATTGAAATGCACTCACCCGGTTTTCCAGCTTGCGGTCGCGTAATACTTCTATCTGGCCTTTCATCACCTCAAGGTGCGCCTCGGCCTCTTCAACAACACGGGCAACACGGTCTTGCTGGAAGGTATCAACGCCCTCCACCCGTTTGTCCTTCATCGGATCAATACCAAAGGCCGCGACGTGCAGCACCAATGCGACCAGCCCATAAAGGGCAGATCCCAGCAGTCCGCTGTCACCGGCATAAGCGGCAAATGCGACGCCCGCGCCGGTCAAAAGGCTGGCCAGCATTTTACGCGGCACGGCGGGTTTGCGGGCGACTTTGCGCGCATCATAGGCCGCTTCGGCCCGCAAGCCTTCGCGCAGGAACCACGCCGCCAGCGTCAGATCTGCGGCAGCCACAAGCGCCAGCGCGAGCGCCACGGGACCGTTGCCAAAAGCCGTGAAAGCGACGATCAGGCCAGGGATGAACAGAATGTTGGCGCGCGCACCTGCGGCATCCACGCGGCGATCATCAACCGCCTCGGGCGTCTGGCTTTGGCCGGGGCTGTATTTTCCACCGAACTTCTGTGCCATCACGCAGCCCCCAGCCAACCGGTCGCCACGCCGAACATCAGCACGATCAACAGCACATAGGCGATAGTCGAGAACGGTTTTGGCATTTGGTCCCTCACGTGGCCCAAGATATGTGGCTTGGACACAATTTACGAGTGCTTCTGCGAAGCGGCCCGTTCGGCGTTCAGTTTGCGCGAATAGCCTGACTGGATCACCTCGACCGCGACAAGCACGACGACAGAGAAATAGAAGGTCGATTTTGACATTGGCACGATCTCCTGCCCAAAGATCTTGAGCGCAAGCTTCTTCGCCTCGTCATGTGGCACACCCATTGCTTCGACACCGTGAACAGCGGCCTGTCCGGCCTCGCCCAGAAGCACCACACCAACGATCAGCAGGATGAACAGGCCAAGCACTTCGTACATGCGGTTTGCTTCCAGAAATTTCGTCACCCCATCGGCCAACAGCAGCATCGCCAGCCCTGACAGGATGATCGCTGTGGCCAAAATCGGGAAGACATCCGTAATGGCAAGGGCCGAAAGCACTGAGTCAAAAGAGAAAATCAGGTTCATAAAGACGATCAACATCACAACCTGCGCGGCCGATTTCCCGCCCTTGCCTTCAACATCGTGGTCCAGATGCTCCATCGACAACATATGCGCGATCTCTTTCACCGCTGTGTACATGATAAAGGCGCCGCCGAAGATAAAGACAACAGTGGCAAAGTTCACGGCCCCCGTAATCACGCCTTCCCATTGGAAGGTGTAGAACGGTTCTGACAAGGCATCGATCAGACGGATCATTACAAACAGCAGAACCACCCGGAGTGCCACTGCAATGATGATACCCCACATCCGCACGGCTTTTTGCTGTGCGACAGGTGCGCGTTTACTCTCGATCGAGATATACAAAAGGTTGTCGAACCCCAGCACCGCTTGCAAAAAGCACAGCACAGCAAGGTTCATCGCGTTTTCCAGCGTCAGTAAGTCGGCCATTTTTCCAGTCCCAATTGGCGTTTGCGATAACATGCCCAACCGCGCGGGTCGGGGCAAGGTTCAACGCAGGCGCTTTTTCCCCGTTTGTGGGGTCTTGCGCTTGCGTTCAGGTTTTGGCCGCTGGTCGATGCCAAGCTGATCGCGCACAACGCGCCGCTTGACCTCTTCGACCTCGCCCGCCTTCAGATCGTTTAGCTGGAATGGCCCGTAAGACACCCGGATCAACCGGTTCACGGTTGCGCCAATCGCCTCCATTGCGCGGCGGATTTCGCGATTCTTGCCTTCGCGCAGGCTGATCGTCAGCCAGGCGTTTGCGCCAACTTGCCGGTCAAAGGTCACGACCATCGGCTGATAGGTAAGGCCTTCGACGGTGATGCCTTCGCGCAATTGGTCCAGCTTCGCCTCGGACGCACTGCCCTTGATCCGCACACGGTAGCGTCGCAGCCAGCCGGTGCTGGGCAGCTCCAGCCGTCTTTTGACCTCACCATCATTGGTCAGCAGCAGCAGCCCTTCAGAGCTCAGATCAAGCCGCCCCACGGACATCACGCGCGGCATGTCCTCTGGCAAGGACGCAAAGACCGTTGGCCGGTCCTTTTCGTCCCGCTCCGTCGTCACGAGGCCTGCAGGCTTGTGATAAAGCCAGATGCGGGCCGGTTCAGGCTCGCCAACGGGCTTGCCATCGGCGGTGATCTTATCCGTGGGCGTGACGTTCAGCGCGGGGCTGTCGATCACCTTGCCATTCACGGAGATCCGTCCGTCCGCGATCATCCGCTCCGCCTCTCGGCGGCTGGCGATTCCGGCACGGGACAAGACTTTGGCGATCCGGTCGCCTTGTGGGGTGTCTGTATTCATGGCCTTGCCATAGCCGGGGTTGGCGTGCATGTGAAGCACATGTCGTTTCGCAGTTTCATGGATGTCGCTTTGGCGCAGGCGCAAATGGCCGCTGACCGGGGCGAGGTGCCCGTGGGCGCTTGCGTCGTCAAAGCGGGGCAGGTGATTGCGCAAGATGGCAACCGCACCCGGGAACTCAATGACCCCACCGCCCATGCAGAGGTGCAGGTCATTCGCGCGGCCTGTGCGGCACTGGGGCAAGAGCGTCTTACGGGGTGCGATCTCTATGTGACACTTGAACCCTGCCCAATGTGCGCCGCCGCCATCAGCAACGCCCGCATCGCGCGGCTTTATTACGGTGCTGCCGATCCCAAATCCGGCGGTGTGGCGCAGGGCGCGCGGGTGTTCAGCCATCCACAATGCCACCATGCTCCTGAAATATATGATGGAATTGCTGCGGACGCCGCTGCGGACCTGCTGCGTGATTTTTTTCGGCCAAGACGCGAAAACTGATTTTTTCTTGAGCGACCCCTTGAACGATAACGCGCCTCATCCCAAATTATGAACAATGTTCATTATTGTTTGAGGATTTCATGTCAGCCAAAAAAGATCTAAGTATTTTTGTACGAGACGCCTTATCGGTCGGACAGGCGCGGGATGAAATCGCAGCCGCCTTGACCGATGCCGGTTGGGCAAAAGCTGAAATTGCAGATGCACTTTCGGACTGGGCGGATGTTGATTTTCCACGCCCCGTTCCAAACCCGCGTAGCGTGGTGTCGGCGCGTGACTTCTTTGTGCACGGTCTCACGTTTGCGCTGCTGTTGTCGGCGGCCTGCTATCTGAACTGGTTGGTGTTCGAAGTGATTGACCTTATTTTTGGCGATCACGACAATCCACATTGGATTGACCGATCTATTCGAAATGCGATTGCTGGGCTGATCGTCACGGCCCCTCTTTATGGGTGGCTGACGTATCGTGAAGAAAAGTTGCAGGCTGAAAACCCAGGGCGCAGCCGATCTGTGATCCGCAATTGGCTGACCTACCTGACCCTGCTGATCGCCGCCGGGGTCTTTCTTGGAGACGCTGTGTGGACATTGGCGCGGTTCCTGAATGGCGAAATGACCATCATCACAACCCTGCGGATGGCCACCGTTGCCGTCATTTCTGGTGGGATATTCCTTTTCTACCGTCGCTATACCTCAGGGGGTGCGGGATGAGGAAAGCAATTGCTCTGAATATGATTGGCTTCGCCTGTGGTGCGGTTGTGGTGGGTCTTATGTTTGCTGGCGGGCCGGAACATGCCCGTCAAATGCAGCGTGATTTCCAGCGCTATAGCGATTTAGGTGCGTTGAAATCCGACTTGCGGTGTCACAATGGGGATGCACCGGACGCCCTTCCAGACGAGGCGGTCGAATACTGCGGCGCGCTATTTGAAGCAGGAGAAGCCCGCGAAGATCCGATGACAAATGCAGACTATCGGTATCTCAAGTTGGACGCTCTCAGATACCAAATCTGTGCGGATTTCGAGACAGAGAAGCCCCCTTGGCGATACAGCGACACGCTCAAGAGTTTCGATCACAAAACCGGATGTCTAACGGCTTCGGTTAGAAGGTAAGCACGTCCATCACTTCGGGCGTTTTCACATCGACACCCGGAAGCCCGTCGATCAGGGGCTGCGCATCCTGCGCCAGCAACGGGAAGGTCTTGTAGTGGCAGGGGATCACCGTCTTGAAGTTGAAATATCGCTTGGCCGCATATGCCGCCCCTTCCATCCCCATGGTGTAGTGACCGCCCGCGCAAAGGATGCCGATATCGGGCTGATAGAAATCGCCCATCCAATCCATGTCAGCCATGATATCCGTGTCGCCTGACACATAAATCATATGGCCTTCACCTGCGATCATGAATCCGCTTTCAGTGCCCGCATAAATCGCCCCATCCGCCGTCGGCATGGAGGAAGAATGCACCGCATTCACCATCGAAACCGCAGCACCTGCGCAATCAATCGTCCCGCCCTTGTTCCAATCGACGACAGAGTGACCATTGGCCTCAAACACGCCGCCCAATTCGGGAATGCAACACACCGTGGCCTTTGTTTCTGACGCGATCTGATCAATCTCGGACGTGTGGTCAAAATGCCCATGGGTCAGCAAAATATGGGTGGCACCAGCCAAAGCGGCATCGCGGCTGTCATCGGGAAAAGAGGGGTTCCCCGCCAACCAGGGATCAATCAACAACACAGCATCTTCAATTTCGATGCGAAAACTTGCATGACCTAACCAAATAACTTTCATAAAACGACTCCCTCTTTACCGGGGTAGTCTAACCGGGTTGACCAGTGGGGCAAGATGGACTGGACCGAACAAGTTGACGGCTACTGCGAACGCGTCGATCTGAGTTTCTGGTCAGAGCCGGTGAACGCGGTGACGAATCTCGCGTTTCTTTTGGCGGCTGTGATCATGTGGCGGCGCACCGCCGGGGTCGTGCCCGCCCGCGTCCTTTGTGTCATTCTGTTTGCCATCGGCATTGGCAGCGCCCTGTTTCATACCACCGCGACGCTTTGGGCCAGTCTGGCAGATACTGCCCCGATCGGGATCTTCATTCTGGTCTATCTGTTCTTGGTCAATCGAGACGTCTTGCGCCTGCCGCTTTGGGGGGCGGTGCTTGGGACGTTGATGTTCATTCCTTATGCCGCGCTGATCCTGCCAGTGCTGGACCAGATACCGTTCATCCAGATCTCGAATTTCTATTGGACGGTGCCGATCCTTTTGGCTGTCTACGGGTTTGGCTTGCGTCGGACCCAGCCTGAAACAGCACGTGGATTCTTTGTCGGGGCCGCGCTTTTGACGGTGTCGATCTGCCTGCGGTCGCTGGATGAAATCCTTTGCCCCGGATGGCCGATTGGAACGCATTTCGCCTGGCACCTGCTCAATGCGGTGATGCTGGCCCATATGATCCATGTTTACACCGCACATGTCCTTGCAGGTCGCTGGGCGCGGCGGTAAACGCATTTTCAGCGAAACCGACGGAAAGAGCGCCCATGTCGATTGACACCGAAACCGCCCGCCGCGTGGCGAAACTCGCCCGGATCAAGGTCGAAGACGACGCACTGCCCGCACTGGCGCAGGAATTCGGCGCGATCCTTGGGTTCATCGAACAGTTGAACGAAGTTGACGTTGATGGGGTGGAGCCAATGACATCCGTGACGCCGCAGCGTCTGAAACGCCGCGACGATGTCGTGACGGATGGCAGCCAGCAAGAGGCTGTGCTGAAGAACGCGCCCGATGCGCGCGAAGGCTTCTTTGCCGTGCCAAAGGTGGTTGAATAATGTCTGAACTTTCCAAACTGACCATCGCCGCCGCCCGCGACGCTATGCGCAAGGGCGATCTGACCTCTGCCGAATTGACCGGTGCATGTCTGACCGAAGCTGAAACCTCGGGCGCGCTGAACGCCTTTGTCCATCACACGCCTGAACTGGCGATGGAACAAGCCAAGGCGGCCGATGCCCGCGCCGGGACCGATGCGCCATCGCTGAACGGTGTGCCGCTGGGGATCAAGGACCTCTTTTGCACCAAGGGTGTGGCGTCTCAGGCGGCATCCAAGATCCTCGAAGGGTTCAAGCCCGAATACGAATCCACCGTCACCACGCAGCTTTTTGATGCCGGTGCCGTCATGTTGGGCAAGCTCAACATGGATGAATTCGCCATGGGCTCGTCCAACGAAACCAGCGTTTATGGAAACGCCGTTAATCCTTGGAAAATTGATGCCGAACTGACGCCCGGTGGATCCTCGGGGGGGTCGGCGGCGGCTGTTGCGGCGGATCTATGCCTTGGCGCGACCGGCACGGATACGGGTGGTTCCATCCGCCAGCCCGCAGCTTTCACCGGCATTACCGGCATCAAGCCGACCTATGGCCGTGTCAGCCGTTGGGGCATCGTCGCCTTTGCCTCCTCACTCGACCAGGCAGGGCCAATGACCAAAGACGTGCGCGATGCGGCGATCATGCTGCAAGCCATGTGCGGCCACGACCCCAAGGATTCGACCTCTGCCGACATCGCCGTGCCGGATTTCGAAGCGGCCCTCACCGGCGACATCAAAGGCAAGACCATCGGGATTCCGAAAGAATACCGCATGGACGGGATGCCCGCTGAGATTGAAAAGCTTTGGGCTGACGGCACCGCGATGCTGAAGGACGCAGGGGCCAAGATTGTCGATATCACCCTGCCGCACACCAAATATGCGCTGCCCGCCTACTACGTGATTGCCCCGGCAGAGGCTTCGTCAAACCTGGCGCGCTATGACGGCGTGCGCTTTGGCCACCGCGCCAAGCTGGAACAGGGCGATGGCATCACAGAGATGTATGAAAAGACCCGCGCCGAAGGGTTCGGGGCAGAGGTCCAGCGCCGCGTGATGGTGGGCACCTATGTGCTGTCCGCCGGTTTCTACGACGCCTATTACAACCGCGCCCGTAAGGTGCGTGCGTTGATCAAGCGCGACTTTGAAGCCGTCTTTGCCGATGGTGTCGATGCGATCCTGACACCTGCAACGCCCTCTGCGGCGTTTGAACTGGGTGCCAACTTCGACCCGATCCAGATGTATCTGAACGATGTCTTCACCGTGACGGTGAACCTCGCAGGCCTGCCCGGTATCGCGGTGCCAGCGGGGCTGGACGCAAAGGGTTTGCCGTTGGGGCTGCAACTTATCGGCAAGCCGTGGGAAGAGGCGGAATTGCTGAACGTCGCCTATTCACTGGAACGTGCTGCGGGATTTGTGGCCAAGCCAGCAAAGTGGTGGTAATTCGGTCAAAACGACAAAATCGGGTGGCTGTGGTGTCTAAAGGTATTTCTCTGTTGGCTTTGGCCGTGCTTGTTGCAGGTTGCGCGCCCAGCGTGCCCGTCAGCAATCAGGGCGTCGGCTTTGGCGACCCGATCGAATACGAACGCCAACGCCTCGCGCGGGAACAAGCGCTGGCAGGCTCTGGCAGCACAAACTTCGGCCCCCCGGCGGGCGTGCAAACCCAAGCGATCCCATCGTCCGATCTGGCGGCGGCCGGCATCGGGCAGGGCGGTCAGGTCGGCGCGCCTTTGTCCGCGCTGGACCCCGGACGCACCCAGGGCGTGCAGGCGAGCCCTGTCAACGCCGCGCCGCAACTCCAAAGCAATCCGGGCATTTCGGACGAACAGGACTTCAGCGCTGTCAGCAGCCGGGAATCGATCCAGTCCGATGCCCAGCGTCGCGCTGCACAGGCTGCACAACGCGAAGTGATTGCGCCGACAGCGCTGCCGTCGCGCCCCGCCGATACCGGTCCCAATATCGTAGAATACGCGATCAATGCGCCCAACCGCAAAGGGCAGGAATGGTATTCGCGCAGCATCTTCTCGGGGCAGGGGCGGTTTGAACGGAATTGTGCGGGCTACAATTCTCCTGATGCGGCGCAGCGTGACTTTCTGGCACGTGGCGGCCCCGACCGCGACCCACGCGGGATTGACCCTGATGGCGACGGCTTTGCCTGTGGCTGGGATCCGGCACCGTTCTTGCTGGCGTCAGGCAACTGAGGCTGACACGCCGCGATAGCCCCAACTTTGGGCCGCGCCGGGATGGGGCAACCCCCGATTTGGTTGTCATCCACTACACCGCGATGCAATCGGCGCAGGCCGCTTGCGATGCGCTGTGCAATCCCAAGACCGAAGTCTCGGCCCATTATCTGATTGCCGAGGATGGTGAGGTTATCAGCCTTGTGCCCGAAGACATGCGGGCATGGCACGCCGGTGCAGGGCGCTGGGGTGGGGTGACGGATGTGAACAGCCGCTCTATCGGGATAGAGCTTGCCAACCCCGGTTGCTGCCCTTTTGCCGCCGCACAAATGGACGCGTTAGAGGATCTTTTGCGCGGCATCATGCAGCGCTGGGCAATCCACCCTGAACGGGTGATCGGGCATTCTGACATGGCGCCGGGTCGCAAGATTGACCCCGGCGCACGGTTTGATTGGCAGCGGCTGGCCCTTGCGGGGGTGTCAATCTGGCCCGCATCGGTTGCTGGCGCGCCCTCTTTGGATTTTCACGCCCTCGCGCGGCGCTTTGGCTATACGGCCGATGTGCCCGATGACACGCGCCTTGCCGCCTTTCGGTTGCGATTTCGCCCCGGTCACATTGGGCCCCTGGATGACGTGGACCGGGCGATCATCGCAGACCTCGCCGGTCGCTTCCCCGTTGACGCAATCGGCGTGACCGCCTAAGCGCTTATGCGCGCGGATGGCTGGATGATCGCGGGGCTGCAAGGTTTCGAGGAAAGTCCGGACTCCAACAAAGCACGGTGCCGGGTAACGCCCGGCTGGGGTAACCCAAGGGATAGCGCCACAGAGAAGAGACAGGCCGGGTCCGCCCGGTTAATGGTGAAACGGTGGGGTCAAGCCCACCGCGCGGCTGGCAACAGACGCGGCACGGCAAGCCCCACCGGGAGCAATGCCAAATAGGGACCTCGTGCCGCGCAAGCGGCGGGGCGGCTTGTGCCCCAGACGGTCCGGGTTGGCAGCGAGAGGGCGGTTGGTAACAACCGCTCAAGATGAATGATCATCCATCCGTGGCAGCACGGGGGACAGAATCCGGCTTATAGGCCATCCGCGCATATTAACTTTGTATTCACCGTGACTGTGTTTGTTTGAAGCATGAATGCACTTTCAAGACCACATAGTCCCGAGGGCTGGATTGCCCAGATATTCTCGGCCAAATCGGCGTTGAATGGCGGCGTTGTGCGACGCAAGACGGCTTGGGTTGAAGCGGAGATTGGGCGCGACCGGTTCGAGTGGGAGGCGAAGCGCCGTGGGTTTCACTGTATCGAGGCAGGTGCGCAGCTGATCGTCATCTGCCAATCGACTCCGATCCGTATTCTGTTCTAACGCGAATTTTCGACGAAAATTCGAAGTCTTCGATTATTCGACGAATAATCGCGTCACCGTCCAGTTGCGGCCCGATTTCGACGCGATTGCGGTTGACTCGCAAGCCGCGCCCGGTAAAAGGCAGCTTCAATCAGATTTACGCCCGCATCAACGCGGCGCAGCCGGAGAAGACACATGGCGAAGCCAACCACGATCAAAATCCGCCTGAACTCCACCGCGGGGACCGGGCATTTCTACGTCACGAAGAAAAACGCACGCACCATGACCGAAAAGATGGTCGTGAAGAAATATGACCCCGTTGTGCGCAAGCACGTGGAATACAAAGAAGGCAAGATCAAGTAAGCGATCTGCCGGATGAATTTATAAAGGCCGCGCTGAAAAGCGCGGCTTTTGTCGTTATTGCGGTTCGGCACGTGGGTCTTTGCGGTCCACCGTGCCTTTGAGCGTGTTGACCACCCGCGCCAGCGCCTGCAGTTCCAAACCACGCGCGGTGTCCGGTTTGCGCACCAAATAGTCCTTGGTCATCTGCGGAGTCCACATTGTGATCCCGTCAAGATCCGGCATGTTGCCTTCAAATTCCAACACGAACTTCTGCCGGGCATCGTCCTCAAAGAACAGCCGCAGGCCATTGTCGTAGGGAAAGCTGTAGTACCCCACGAAAACCACCGGCTCACCCTCGGAAAGCCAGCCGGTCCTGTTGGCTGCCAGCGCCCGGTTCGACATGTAACGCATCCCGTATTCCAGCAGTGGTGCGTCACGGTCAGAAACAATCGGAAACGTCAGAAAGCTGATCCGATTGGTGTGGGTCAGCGTGTCCGCGATCGGGCTGACCGGCACGTCAAAATCTGTGGCAAGCGCATTGATCTCGGCGCGCGTGTCGGGAGCATTGACATAGTTATCGTAGGGGGGGCGGCCGAGCATCATGTTATCTTTCGTAAGGATTTGACGCAGGGCGTCCTGCGTGGTCGGTCCAGATCCGCGACGGGTTCGCGCGATCAAACTGCAAAATACGGTCGTGGTCGGGATAGGTCACAATGTCGCCCGGCGACCGTGTCCCAATCACCAGGTAGCGCACGTCGCCATCGCTTCGGTTTTCAAGGCAATGCCCTTTGGCGACGCCTGCTTTAAAGGTTGCGGCCTCTCCGGGGCCTAGCAGATGGGTCTCATCGCCTTCGTGCAGGGTCACCTCGCCTGCGATGATATAGACCATCTCATCCTCGCCCTTGTGCCAATGTTTGATGGACGACTTTGATCCCGGCGGCAGGATCTCCACGAATGCGCCAAACTGGGTCAGGTCGCCGCTGTCGCTATAAAGCTCTGCCCGGTAAGCGCCGCAGGGATCGCTTTCGCCGTCCCCGCTGTCGGTTTTTACGGTATCTGGGGTGAAGACCGGCATGGCGGTTGCTCCTGCGTTTTTTAGTGGGAGTGGACAAAAAAGGGCCGGTGTCGCCACCAGCCCTTTTGTCGGTATTACGTCTGGTGTCGCGCTACTCGCGGTTGCCGAACAACTGCAGCAGGAACATGAACATGTTGATGAAATCCAGATAAAGGTTCAACGCGCCCATGATCGCGGCTTTGCCCAACCACTCCGCATCGCCATGTGCGGCGTGCTGGATGTAGGTGTTCTTGATCTTCTGCGTGTCATAGGCGGTCAGGCCTGCGAAAATCAGCACGCCGATGATCGAAACGGCGAACATGATTGCAGGTGACTGCAGCCAGATGTTGACGATTGATGCCACGATCAGACCGATCACACCCATGATCAGGAAGCTGCCCCAACCAGAGATATCTTTCTTGGTGGTATAGCCCCACAGCGACAGGCCGGCGAAGGCGACGGCGGTGATCAGAAAGACCTGAATGATCGAAAAGCCTGTGAAGACCGCAAAGATCCAGCTGATCGACACACCCATTGCAGCGGCAAAGACGTAAAAGAACGTCTGCGCACCGGCAGCAGACAGGCGGTTAATCATCGCGCCGAAGGCAAAGACCATGACCAGCGGCAGGAACATCACAACCCAGCGCAATGGGCTTGTGTAAAGCATCACGCCGAAGTCTGTCAGATAGGTGTTGGCACCGATCTGGGCAGCCGTTGGCACGGCGGACAAGGCCAGACCCGACATGGCCCAAGCAGCGGCGGCCGTGATCAGCATACCGACGGACATGGTGCCATAAACTTTGTTCATGTGGGCGCGCAGGCCCTCATCAATTTCAGCCGACCGGGTGACACCGGCGGTCCGAATTGTTTCGTATTCAGCCATATTGACCTCCAAATAAGACAACAAACGGATTTGAAGCCCGCTTTGGGGTAGATATTGGCACAGCCCCCCTTGTTTTCAAGGGGAACCTGAGTGTTTCAGACGGGTTTTCGGGCCAGTTGTGCCGGAATGTCGCAGGGTAGGGGCCTGCGACTTTCGTTTAGTGCGTCCAGGTTGCTGGAACGTCCCATGCAGGGCGGGCCGCCTCGGCCTGCGCTTCGGCAAATGACAGACCCAGATCATGCAGCTGCGCGTCGTCCATATCGGCCAGCGCCTTGCGCTGCTTGTGCAGGGCGATCATCTGGCTGATCAGTGTGAAAAAGCCGGTGGCCTTAGGGGCTGCGACGGGTGCGTTGATGGCGGTGTATGTGGCTGTTGTGTACATGATGTTAGGTCCCAATTGTTTGATTTCGTTCGTTGTTTGATGTCTTGCCCTCTTGCTACCGACAGCGGTGGGGGGGCGACAGTCTGGCAAACCTTACCTTTGGGCAACGCGTGGGTATGGATTTCCATAGGTTTCCGAAAACGGGGTCTGGAATACCCCACCATTGTGCCCGGTGGCTATTGATACCAGTGGTGCGGGGCGTCCCAAAAGGCGCGGCTGGCCTCAGATCTGGCCTCTGCTTCGGTGACACCAATGTCGTCCAGAATATGCGGCTGAAGCTCTGCCAGCTGGATCCGCTGTCGCCGCAGGGCAACCCATGAAAGCACGAGCCCCAGCAAGCTGGCGCGGCGACGACGCGCGAGGTGATCTGCTTGTGATGTAAAATAGGCCATGGGCATTCCCCTTTGTGATGTGAATTGCGGTTCGCATTCCTATGCTTGATATATGCCAAACTCCATGTCATAAGAGAAATGAATGTTTGATGGATCAAATATCAGGAAACGTGATATGCCTAGAAACCTTGACCTGACAGCCTTGCGATCCTTTGTCGCCGTTGCCGATACGGGCGGTGTGACCCGTGCCGCGGGCTTCTTGAACCTGACGCAGTCTGCCGTCTCGATGCAGCTCAAGCGGCTAGAAGAATCGATTGGCGTTGATCTTCTGGATCGCTCTGCCCGGACCATTGGGCTGACGCCTTCGGGCGAACAGCTGCTCAGCTATGCGCGGCGGATGCTGGATCTGAATGACGAGGTTTATGGCAAGCTGACGTCGGTGGAGTTTGAGGGCGAGATCAAGCTGGGTGTGCCGCATGATATCGTCTACCCCGCGATCCCACAGGTCCTACACCGCTTTAACGCGGCCTATCCGCGGTTGCGGGTGCGGTTGCTGTCATCCAATACCATCGCGCTGAAATCACAGTTCAGCCGGGGCGAGGTCGATCTGATCCTCACGACAGAGCTTGAAGGCAGTGCAGGCCACCAGACCCTTTGCACCCGCGATCTTGTTTGGGTTGGCGCGCCGGGCAGCACGGTTTGGCGTGCGCGCCCACTGCCGTTGGCGTTTTGCCAAAGTTGCCTGTTCCGCCCCCGCGTGCAGCGATCTCTGGACGACGCAGGGATCCCGTGGGAAATGGCGGTCGAAGGCGATGGCGACCGCGCGATCGAGGCCACAGTCAGTGCTGATCTGGCCGTCCATGCCGTGCTTGAAGGCACGGAACCGGGATACTTTGACCGCCTGCCTGCCAGCAGCGGCCTGCCAAGGCTCGACCGGATGCAGGTCAACCTTTATCGCGGGGATCTTGCCACCGGTGCGGCGCAGGATGATCTGGCGCGGATGCTTGAAAACGCGTTCCGCCCTGCACCAATGGCCCTGCCGCAGACCGTTACGGCGTAACCACGACCTTACCGGTGGCCTTGCGGCTCTCCAACAGGTCCAGCGCGTCCTGCGCCTGATCCAGTGGCAGGACGTTGCTGACGTGGGGTTTCAACTTGCCCTCTATATACATGTCCATCAGCGCACCCAGACTGTCGGTCAACGCGGTTGGGTTGAACTTCAGATAGCCGCCCCAGTAGAACCCGATCACGGTGATGTTCTTGACCAGAATGATATTGGCCGCGATCTGGGGCACATCGCCGCTGGCAAATCCGATGGTCAGGACACGTGCCTCGCGGTTGCAGGCCCCAAGGGCTGCCTTAAATCCCTCTCCGCCCACCGGGTCATAAACCACATCCGCACCGCCCAATGCCTTGACGGCGGTCTTGATGTCGGCGGATGTGCTGTCGATCAGGTGGTCCGCCCCAGCCGCCTTGGCCACAGCCAATTTGTCCGCGCCCCGCGCCACCGCGATCACCGTCGCACCCAGCGCTTTTCCGATCTCTACCGCCGTCAGCCCCACGCCGCCTGCGGCCCCCAGAACGAGCAGCGTCTCACCGGGCTGCAATCGCGCCCTGCGGGTCAGGGCCAGATGCGATGTGCCATAGGCAACCTGAAATCCCGCTGCAACCGGGGCGGGCATTGCCTCGGGCACTTCACGACATAATGCAGCGGGAAAAACACCCTGTTCCGCCAGACCGCCCTGACCGCCAAAAACTGCGACTTTTGCACCAATCGGTGGCGTGGAAACGCCGGGTCCGTGGCCGATGACGATCCCGCAGACCTCCATGCCAAGGGTAAAGGGCGGTTTGGGCGTGTCCTGATAGGTTCCCTTCGCCATCAGCAGGTCGGCGAAATTCAGCCCGCAGGCCTTTATTTCCAAAAGAACTTCCCCGGAAACCGGTTTTGGTGATACAATTTGCTCAATCTTGGGGCGAGCAGAGAAATCTGTAACTTGAAACGCGCGCGTCATGATCGGTCCTTCTTGGTGCTGCTGCGCGGATGGTGACCGGAACCGCGCAAAAGGTAAACCGCACTCATTCCAAAGGTGACGCCGCGTTTTTATTGGCGAAATCTTAGTTTAGAACAGGGAAAATGCACTTTGACCTGTCCTTTAGTTACCTTGACGACCTGCAACCGTTGCGTGTTTTGTGGATGACAAGCTAGCAACGTATCGAGCCTAATCGCTAGCCCGCCGTCCTTTTGCTGTTTGAAGGGACCGCGCGGTTCAAAAGTAACGTAGTAAAGGATGTGCCATGAAACATGCAGTAGACGTTCACGTCGGTAAACGGATCCGCCATCGCCGGTGGATGAACGGGACAACCCAGCAACAATTGGCTGAAGCCGTCGGGATCAAATTCCAGCAGATCCAGAAATACGAAACAGGGATGAACCGGGTCAGCGCGTCGCGCCTTTGGGACATCAGCCGCGTGTTGAATGTGCCGGTCTCTTTCTTCTTCGAAGGCCTCTCTGCGCAACCGCAGGACGACAAAGCGCAAACTGATCTTCCCGGTGATATCCTCACCGATAAAGAAGCGTTGGAATTGCTGCGGTCCTACTATGCGATCCCTGAAAACCAGCGCCGTCGCTTGTTCGATCTGGCACGGGTGCTAAGCGAGGCCGCTTGACCCGGCAGGCCTGCCCACGTTACCGCTAAAGGGCAGTAACGCCGGGACGGAATATGACGGGACATTTGGATCAGGCGACGCGGGACGAATTGGTTCGCGTCGCACATCACTTGGCAGACGCCGCCCGACCCGAAACGCTGCGCTTGTTCCGGCAAGCGGGGCTGGTGGCGGATGACAAAACCGGTGACGATGTGGGCTTTGACCCTGTCACCGAAGCAGATCGCGCAGCAGAGCGTGTGATGCGTGACATCATCGAAGAAGAACGCCCGCATGATGGCATCCTTGGCGAAGAATTCGGGGTCAAACCGGGTACTTCCGGTTTGTCCTGGACGCTGGATCCCATTGACGGCACCCGCGGATTTATCAGTGGCACCCCAACCTGGGGGGTGCTGATTTCTGTGGCCGATGCCTCTGGTCCGCTGTTTGGCATCATCGACCAACCCTTTATCGGGGAACGCTTTTGTGGCGGCTTCGGCATCGCAGAGGTTAACGGCCCAATGGGCCTCCAACCCTTAGAAACCCGCAAACGCACTGCATTTCCTGATGCCACCATGCTGACCACCTTTCCCGAAGTTGGCACACCAAAGGAGGGCCGCGCCTTTCATAAACTGGCCGAAAAGGTCAAGCTGGTGCGGTATGGGATGGATTGTTACGGCTATGCCCTTTTGGCCGCGGGTCAGGTTGATCTGGTGGTCGAGGCGGGGCTGCAACCCTATGATATCCATGCACCAATTGCCGTGGTCCAAGCCGCCGGTGGCATTGTGTCAAACTGGCAGGGTGGGGCGGCGCATCATGGGGGGCGGGTGATTGCGGCGGCCAATCGCGATGTGCACGCTGTAGCGCTTGAGATGTTGCAGGACGCGATGGATGACTGAGGTTCTGCTGCGCGGGGCGGATGTTGTTCTGACCATGGATGATGGCGATAACCGTCTGACAAACCATGATATCTTAATCCGGGACGGGGTGATTGCCGCTACTGGGGCCGGGCTTTCGACCACAGGCGAGGCGATCAATGTCGCGGGCTGCGTCGTGACGCCGGGGCTGGTGAACACGCACCACCATTTGTATCAAACCTTAACGCGTGCTGTGCCCGGCGGGCAGGATGCGCTGCTGTTTGGCTGGCTTCAAACGCTCTATCCGATCTGGCAAGGCTTTGATCCAGAAGCGTTTTTTACCTCTGCCCAAGTGGGTTTGGCGGAGCTCGCACTTTCGGGCTGCACCCTGACCAGCGATCATCTTTACCTTTACCCCAATGGCGCGCGACTGGATGACACCATCGCCGCGGCGGGTGAAATTGGCCTGCGGTTCCATCCCACACGCGGATCCATGAGCATTGGCGAAAGCGACGGCGGCTTGCCGCCTGATGCGCTGGTCGAAGACGAAGACGCGATCTTAGAGGACTGCATCCGGGTCATTGATGCCCACCACGATCCCCACGAAGGGGCGATGGTCCGGGTCGGTTTGGCGCCCTGTTCGCCGTTTTCGGTGAGTCGTAAACTTATGGCCGAGACAGCCATTTTGGCCCGCGACAAGGGTGTCATGCTGCACACCCATCTGGCCGAGAACGACGAGGATATCGCCTATAGCCTTGAGAAATTCGGCTGCCGTCCAGGGCAATATGCCGAGGATCTGGGCTGGGTCGGGGATGATGTCTGGCACGCCCATTGCGTGAAGCTTGATGGGCAAGAGATTGATTTGTTTGCCAAAACCCGCACCGGCGTTGCGCATTGCCCCTGTTCGAACTGCCGCCTTGGGTCTGGCATTGCGCCTGTGCGCGCGATGGTGGACGCGGGCGTGAAGGTCGGGCTGGGAGTGGATGGATCGGCCAGCAATGACGTCGGAAATATGGTTAACGAAGCACGCCAAGCGATGCTGATGCAGCGGGTTTTGAACGGCGCGGACAAGATGTCAGCGCATGAGGCTTTGCGCCTTGCTACGCGCGGCGGGGCAGAGGTTTTGGGCCGTCATGATTGCGGGCAAATCGCTGTCGGGAAACGTGCGGATATCGCGGTCTGGGACGTGCAAGGCATTGAAAGTGCTGGATCTTGGGATCCTGCGGCGCTTTTGCTGGCGGGTCCCAGCAAGGTGCGTGATCTGTTTGTCGAAGGGCGACAGGTGGTCGCCGAAGGGCAGATGAAAACCATTGATTTGCCTAAGGTCATCGAACAACAAAATCGCATCGTCAAAAAGATGGTTAACGCCTGATCGGGTATGCACAAACCACATGAAAACCATGCACAAACCATACACATTGTATGCGCATGAAAGTCTTAAGAAAATTAACCATCGTGCGGTGTTAACCCGTGCGGTGGTGGCGGGTTAGCGCTTGATCCCGGCCACCCAGACATCGCGCACCGCGCGGTCGTCGCCCATCATGATCGTCGGGAACAGCGCGTCCCAGATATCATGCGCCTGCGCGCTGCGCTGTGCGATGGCCGGGGTCGAGGCGAGGTCAAGCACGCAAAGATCTGCGGCTGCACCCACCCCCAGATGGCCGATCTGACCGCCCATATGCAGCGCCTGGGCAGAGCCCTCGGTCGCCAGCCACATCAGCTGCGCGGGGTGCAATGCGGTGCCGCGCAGCTGGCCGATCTCATAGGCGGCGGCCATCGTGCGCAACATCGAAAACGAAGATCCGCCACCGGTGTCTGTTGCCAGACCGATGCGGATCTGGCGGGCCGCGAGGCCCATCAGATCAAAAAGGCCCGACCCGATAAAAGTGTTTGAGGTGGGGCAATGGACGACGGCGGCGCCGACCTCTGCCAACCGGTCAATTTCACGGTCTTCAAGGTAGATGGAATGACCATATAGCCCGCGCGGGCCAAGCAGGCCGAAGGCTTCGTAGGTGTCCAGATAGTCGCGGGCCTGCGGGAACAACTCTCGGACCCAAGCGATTTCGGGTTGTTGTTCGGACAGGTGGGTTTGCATCAGGCAATCCGGGTGCTCGGCCCACAAAGCGCCAAGGGCGGCCAGTTGATCGGGCGTCGAGGTCGGCGAGAACCGTGGTGTGATCGCGTAATGAGCGCGGCCAAGCCCGTGCCACTTATCCAAGAGCGCTTTGCTGTCGTCATAGGCCGATTGCGCGGTGTCGCGCAGGGTGTCAGGCGCGTTGCGGTCCATGCAGGTCTTGCCCGCGATCACGGCCATGTTGCGGGTCGCCGCCGCGCCAAAGAAAGCATCCACGCTGGCGGGGTGGATGGTGCAGAAACTGGTCAGCGTCGTGGTGCCATGGGCCAGTGCCAGATCAAGGGTGCGGGCTGCGATATCATCGGCATAGGCTCGGTCGGCAAAGCGCGATTCCTCGGGAAAGGTATAGGTGTTGAGCCAGTCAATCAGTTGCTTGCCCCAGGATGCGATCATCGCGGTTTGCGGATAATGCATATGGGCGTCGATAAAGCCGGGCGAGATCAGCGCATCGCCGTAGTCGGTCACGGTCGCGTCAGGATGGGCGGCACGCAGTGCAGCACCATTGCCGACGGCTGCGATCAGACCGCCCTTTATCAGCACACCACCGGCGCTGTCGTGGTGCGTGACATCGTGCCAATCACCAAGGGGATTGCCCGAAAAGCCAAGGGTCTGGCCGAGGAGAAGGTGGATACTCATAGGGGCACATTAGGGCCAGCGACGGGCAGTCACAATCAGGCAAAGCAAGGCTTGTGCAACAGCGGCGCTGCCTTATGTTGCGGGTAACGCAGCAGGGGGCCGCCATGACACAGACAGACCCAACAGTCCCCCAGCCCGAGGAGGATGCCGAAGAGGTTTTTGGCATCTCGCAGGCGTTTTTTGATGATGTTCTGGATGCGGTCGAGGCACAGGATGTGGCCGCACTTGACCAGTTGCTGGATCCCGAGCACCCCGCCGATATCGCCCACCTGATCGAGCAGCTGGATGCCAAGGACCGCCGCGCGTTGTTGTCGCTGTGGAAGGGCGGGATGGACGGGGAAATCCTGTCAGAGCTGGATGAGCATCTGCGCGAAGAGGTGATCGAAAGCCTTGAGCCGGAAGAGCTTGCCGAGGCGGTGCGAGAGCTTGATTCCGATGATGTGGTCGATCTGGTTGAGTATCTGGATGATGGCCAGCAAGAGGCGGTGCTGGAGGCGCTTGAACCCTCTGACCGGGTCGCGGTCGAGCTATCGCTGTCCTACCCCGAGGAATCCGCCGGGCGCCACATGCAGCGCGAGTTGGTGCGCGCACCGGAACATTGGACCGTGGGCGAAGCGATTGATTATATGCGGTCGGATGTGGCGCTGCCGGATCAGTTTTACCACATCATTCTGGTCGATCCACGCCTGAAGGCGGTGGGCTATGTGACGCTGGGCCGGATCCTGAGCCATCCGCGCGATATGTCGCTGAAGGAGCTGATGGAAGAAAGCTTTCGCACCTTTCATGTCGAACAGGACGTGGAGGAGGTGGCGCAGGCGATCAACCACTATCACATGATTACGGCCCCCGTGGTGGATGACGATGATCGAATTGTCGGCGTGATCACCATCGACGACGCGATGATGTTTCTTGAAGAAGAGGCCGAGGAAGACATTCTGCGCCTTGCCGGTGTCGGCGAGGGGTCATTATCGGACCGGGTGATCGAGACAACAAAGCGGCGGTTTCCGTGGCTGGCGGTTAATCTGGTGACAGCGATCTTGGCGTCTTTGGTGATTTCATTGTTCGAGGACGTGATCGCAGGGCTTGTCGCCTTGGCGGTGCTGATGCCGATTGTGGCGTCCATGGGTGGCAACGCGGGCACGCAAAGCCTGACGGTGGCGGTGCGGGCGCTGGCCACGCGCGACCTGACCGGGTCCAACGTCTGGCGCGTGATCCGGCGCGAGGTGCTGGTGGGGCTGATTAACGGCCTGATCTTTGCGGTTGTGATGGGGGTCGTGGGGATCTTGTGGTTCGGCTCTCCGATGCTGGGTGCGGTGATCGGCGTGGCGATGGTCGTGAACATGGTGGTGGCGGGACTTGCGGGCACGGGGATTCCGATCTTGCTGGAAAAGGTCGGGGTGGACCCCGCGCTGGCGTCGGGCGCTTTTGTCACCACGGTTACGGATATCGTTGGTTTCTTTGCCTTTTTGGGATTGGCGGCGGCATGGCTTCTTTGACTGACCGCAAAGACGCGGCCCGCAAGGCGGCCTTTGCCCGGCGCAAGGCCGCGCATTCAGATCGTGCCGCTGCGGGCTATCTGTCAGAGGTGCTGGCAGGTTACCGCGGCGTGCCGCTGGCCGGTTATGCGCAGATGCGCACAGAGATTGACCCAACCCCCGCGATGGAAGAGGCGAGCGCGCACGGACCGGTGGGGATGCCGGTGATCATGGGCGCGGGTCAGCCGTTGCAATTTCGGGTGTGGACACCGGGGTGCGAAATGGCAGCGGGCGCATTTGGTGCCGCGATCCCGGCAACAGGTGACTGGATGGAGCCCGAGATCGTGATCGTGCCGCTTGTTGCCTTTGACCGCAAAGGCGGGCGGTTGGGCTATGGCGGCGGGTTTTATGATCGCACGTTGGAACGGCTGCGCGCCCGCCGTGCCACAATGGCCATCGGCTTTGCCTATGGTGCGCAAGAGGCGGATGATCTGCCGTTGGAACCCACGGATCAGCCGCTGGATCTGATCGTGACCGAGGCGGGGATCATCACGCCCTAGCCGCTGATAAGGACCGCGCCCCCAAAAAGGTCATGCTATCATGACTTGCTTTTTGCGTGGATCTGCCCGACCTTTTTGCACAGATTTATTGATTTTTGCCCCTTCGATTTATGCAGGGGATGCGTAGCTGCGAGGTTTTTGAAATGAGTTGGAGCAACATCTGGATTGGGTTGATGGGGGGTGGTTTTGGGGCCTCTGCGATTGTCGGCGCAAGTTACTATTCACTGCCGCTATACAACATGGCCTTCAATCAACAGCCCCTGAATGTGGCGGTCTTTGGGCGGCGATTGGGGATCACCCTTCAGGCCGAGATGGGGGCTGCATGTTGCATCATGACTGGCGTGCCAAGCGCGGACCGGTTCGACCGGATGGAATCCTCGGGCGTTGATTGGGGGCTTGGGGCCGGGTTCAACGTCAGCGGGACCGTGAACTCTGCCGCGGAAACGATCAATGCCATTGTCCGTCTTGCGGGGACCACACCGGGTTGGGCCGTGCAGGAGGGCCTCAAGAACATGGTCCGCGGCGTCATGGGCGATATCGAAGCCAATTCGCAAGAGCAGAACTTTGTCCTGTTGCCGACGCCCGCATCGCTCGCGATTGGGGCAGGGGTCTGGTATGAATGGTCCGATGTGGTGCGGATCGGGCATAACCTGATCTGGCTGCGCGAGCCGCCGCAATGGGGCATCGATTCAGCCACTGGCACAGTGAAACTTCGGATGCAGAATATCCCGATGCAGGACGGTCAAATGATCACCTTGGCGATCACGCATGATGTTCTGGGCCCGGACGATTATCTGGAATGGGAAAGAAACGGCACCCGCACGTCGCGCCTGCATGGCGTTGTGTGGGGCCAAAAGCTTTACCCCGCTGGCACCAGAGAGGTTCAGGCCGATGGTGCTGATGGCGTGAACCTGAGCGAGCTTGCGATCTGCGGGCGCAATGTTGGCCATGTCTTCTCCTCGGGCACGCGCAGCAACGAGGTGGTTCGAAACGGCACGATGTCGATTGGGGTCAATGTGATGCAAGGCTCTGTCGAGCGGTTCAGTTCCGACGATTATTGCGAGGTTGCAACCGATGCCAGCGGCCGGATCGTCAGAAGTATCGGAGATCGCCGCTGGCGGGATTGATGGCCTAGGATTGTGGCTATGCGCGCGCTTGCGGTCGCAGGTGATCGGGGTGCGCGCGCAAAAATGTGCTAGCCCCCGCGTGGCGGAACACCTAACAGAGCTTCCATGAAGATATTGTTCTTGGGCGATGTGATGGGCCGGGCAGGCCGCACTGCGATTGCTGAAACCCTGCCCAAACTGCGCGCCGACTGGAAGTTGGACTTTGTTGTCGTGAACGGCGAGAACGCGACCTCTGGTCATGGGCTGTCGGGGGATCACGCCAAGCTGATCCTGGAGGCTGGGGCGGATGTCATCACGCTGGGCGATCACGCGTTTGACCAGAAGGACATGATGGGGTTCATCGAAAAGGAACCCCGGATCATTCGCCCGCTGAACTTTTCCAAAGCGGCACCGGGGGCCGGTGCGCGGGTGTTTTCAGATGCGCGCGGCCGCAAGGTGCTGGTGGCGCAGGCCTTGGGGCAGGTGTTCATGAAACGCCCCTTTGATGATCCGTTTTCGGCCCTTGATGGGGTGCTCAGGCAATATCCGATGGGCGGTGCCGTGCAGGCGAGCCTGATTGATATTCATTGCGAGGCGACATCGGAAAAGATGGCGGTGGGCCATTATTGCGATGGGCGTGCCAGCATTGTGGTCGGCACGCATACCCATGTGCCCACAGCGGATGCGATGATCTTGCCCGGCGGGACAGCGTTCCAGTCTGATGCGGGCATGTGCGGCGATTACAATTCGGTCATCGGCATGGACAAGGCAGAGCCGCTGCGCCGGTTCATCACGGGGATGCCCAAGGCGCGGTTCAGCCCCGCCAATGAACCCGCGACGCTGTCGGGTCTGTATATCGAGACGGATGACAAGACCGGCAAAGCCACCAAGGTCAGCATGGTGCGTCAGGGCGGACGGTTATCGCAAGCGGGACCGGCATGAACAAGGATCGCGATCTGGCGCTTTACGGCGTGTTGTTCGTGCTGGGCGCGGGCTGGGGCCTGACGTTTCCGCTGGCCAAGATTGCGGTGACGGGCGGGCTGTTGCCGTTTGGGATGATCTTTTGGCAGTTCACCATTGGCGCTGTGATCTTGGCGATTGTTTTGCGCGGTCAGTTGTTACGCCTGCGGTTTGGGCTGCCGCAATGGGGCATCTGGCTGATGATTGCCCTGCTGGGGACGATCATACCGAACTGGGCCAGCTATGCTGCGATCCCGCATTTGCCTGCCGGGGTGATGTCGATGGTGATTTCGCTTGTGCCGTTGCTGGCGTTCCCGATTGCGCTGATGTTGGGGGCAGAGCCTTTTGTGGCAAGGCGGTTGCTGGGGCTTGCGTTGGGGTTTGTGGCGATGGCGATGATTGCGCTGCCAGAGGCGGCCTTGCCCGACCGGGCGGCGATTCCGTTCCTGCTGATCGCGGTGATCGCGCCGTTTTGCTACGCATGGGAAGGCAATCTGGTGGCCAGATGGGGCACTGCCGGAATGCGTCCGATCGAGGTGCTGTTTGGTGCCTCGGTTCTGGGGGCAGTGTTGATCTGGCCGGTCGCCCTGCGGTCAGGGCAGATGTTCACGCTGGACCTGACGCGCGTGCCGGTGCAGGCGATGATCCTGTCGTCCGCGATCCATATTGCGGCCTATACGGGCTATGTCTGGCTTGTCGGGCGGGCCGGGCCGGTTTTTGCCGGGCAAACGGGTTATCTTGTGACCGGGCTGGGCGTGGTCTGGTCGATGCTGCTGCTGGGCGAGCGGTATCCGCTTTGGATCTGGGGGGCGCTGGTGGTCTTGATGATCGGGGTGACCCTGGTGCAGCCACGCACAAGGGTTGAAAGCACAGCCGAGGCGGGCGACACTGGGTCATGAGTGCCACCCAAGGGTCGGAAAATGAACGCGATTTTTGAGCTGAGCCAAGCGCAGGGCGCATATCTGACGATGGCCGTCGTGGCGGGCATGTTCGTTATGTTCCTGCGCGAGATCTACCCGACCGAAGTGGTGGCAATGATCGGCGTCAGCGTGCTGCTGGTCACGGGCGTCTTGTCCTATGACGATGCGGTGGCGGTCTTTGCCAACCCCGCACCTTGGACGATTGCGGCGATGTTCGTGATCGTGGCGGCCATGGTGCGCACCGGCGCGTTGGACGCGCTGACCCATGTGGTGGAACGGCAAGCCAAGCGCAATCCGGGGCTGGCCATCGGGGGCTCGCTTTTATGCGTGGCCTTTGCCAGTGCGATCATGAACAACACCCCGCTGGTCGTGGTGATGATCCCGATTTTCATTCAACTGGCGGGGACATTGGGGACAAGCGCATCCAAGCTGCTGATCCCGCTGTCGTATGCCGCCATTGTCGGGGGCACGATGACGCTGATCGGCACCTCGACCAACCTGCTGGTGGATGGTGTGGCACGCAGCTCTGGCATGGAACCCTTTGGGTTGTTTGAGATTTTCCCGATTGGGATCGTCGTGGTTGCCTGGACTTTTGCCTATTTGTATTTTGTGGCCCCGCGCCTGTTGCCCGACCGGATCAGCATGGGGGCGATGCTGTCAGACCGGTCCAAGATGCGGTTCTTTTCAGAGGCGGTGATCCCGCCCGAAAGCAACCTGATCGGGCGCGAGGTGCTGGATGTGCAACTGTTCAAACGCGAAGGCGTGCGGCTGATCGACGTCATCCGCGGTGACGATTCCCTGCGGCGGAACCTTAAGGATGTGATCCTGCAGACCGGTGACCGGATCGTGCTGCGCACCGCAATGACAGAGCTGTTGTCGTTGCAGGCCACAAAGGAATTGAAGCGGGTCGATCAGGTGTCGGCGGTGGAAACGACAACCGTCGAAGTGCTGATCACACCTGATTGCCGCATGGTGGGGCGCAAACTGGGCACGATGCGGCTGCGGCGGCGTTATGCGGTCTATACGCTGGCGGTGCATCGGCGGGATACCAATATCGGCACGGCGATTGACGATGTGACGGTGAAGGTTGGCGATACGCTGCTGCTGGAAGGCACACCCGAGGATATCTCTCGGCTGTCGGCGGATATGAACCTTGGCGATGTGTCCAAACCCTCTGCCCGGGCCTACCGGCGGGAACGCGCGCCTGTGGCGATTGCGGTCTTGCTGGGGGTCGTTGGGTTGGCGGCGTTGAATGTCGCCCCGATCCTGCTGTTGGCGATGGTGGGCGTGACGATTGTGTTGATGACGGGCTGCATTGATGCCGAAGAGGCATTCGCTAATATCGACGGGCAATTGCTGGCCCTGATCTTTGCCATGCTGGGGGTGGGGGCCGCGTTGCAATCTTCCGGCGCGGTGGAGATTGTGGCGCAGGCAGTGTCGCCTGTGATGACAATTCTGCCGCCGTTTTTGGTCGTGCTGGCGGTCTATGCGATGGCTTCGATCCTCACGGAACTGGTGAGCAATAACGCGGTGGCGGTGGTGATGACACCTGTTGCGATTGGCTTGGCGCAGGTTTTGGGCGTGGACCCAAGGCCGCTGGTGGTTGCGGTGATGATCGCGGCATCGGCCAGTTTCGCGACGCCGATTGGTTATCAGACCAATACGCTGGTCTACGGGCCGGGGGGGTATAAGTTTGGGGATTTCCTGAAGGTGGGTATCCCGTTGAACCTGACGCTGGCCCCGATTGTGAGCTTTGTTATTCCGTATATTTGGCCGCTTTGAGGCCAAGGTGAACATCAACGGATCGGGCCGTCGGCGGCGCGCGGGTTGGCGACCGAAGCGGTGTCGTATGGCAGTCTATTCTTTAGATTTTGCGCTACGCATCGAAGACACACCAAGATCAGAGAAATCGCCTGCCCGGGGGGCGGGCCGGCGATGGCCCGGCGCTTTGCTTGTTCCGGGCCGGGCGTGGGGCGCACGCACCGCTTGAACGTATGGGCTGATCTGGCGTAAGAGACCCCAAACCCGAAGATGAGGATCACGACATGGCCGGCCACTCCAAATGGGCAAATATTCAGCACCGCAAAGGGCGTCAGGATAAACTGCGCGCCAAGGTGTTTTCCAAGATGTCAAAAGAGATCACTGTGGCCGCCAAGATGGGCGACCCTGATCCTGACAAGAACCCGCGCCTGCGCCTTGCGGTGAAAGAGGCCAAGTCGGTTTCGGTGCCCAAGGACGTGATTGAACGCGCGATCAACAAGGCCACCGGCGGCGACGCCGAGAACTATGACGAGATCCGCTATGAAGGTTACGGCCCCAATGGTGTGGCGGTGATCGTTGAGGCGATGACCGACAACAAGAACCGCACCGCATCCACCGTGCGGTCGACGTTTTCCAAGAACGGCGGCAATCTGGGTGAGACTGGGTCCGTTGGGTTCATGTTCGACCGCAAGGGTCAGATCGTCTATCCGGCAGGTGTTGGCGACGAAGACACTGTGATGATGGCCGCGATTGAGGCGGGGGCCGAGGACGTACAATCGGACGAGGGCGCGCATGTGATCATCTGTGCCGATACCGATCTGAACGATGTGTCCACAGCGCTTGAGGCCGAGCTTGGCGAAAGCGAAAGCACCAAGCTGATCTGGAAGCCGAACCTGTCGACGGAGCTGGATCTGGACGGGCTGACCAAGCTGATGAAGCTGGTGGACACGTTGGAAGAAGACGATGATGTGCAGAATGTCACGACCAACTTCGAAGCCTCGGACGAGGTGATGGAAGCTTTCGCCAATAGCTAGGTGGGGTGCGATTATTCGACGAATAATCGGGGTGCCTGACGGCTTGTGTTTCGCGCAAACGGGGCAGAGTGTGCAGGCATGACTGCCCCCTCTCGCGCCCTTGCCGGTATCTTGTGGATGGCCCTGACGGGCATCATGTTTGTTTGCGTCACGGCCATCGTGAAGCATTTGGGCGATGCGGTGCCTGCCGCGCAGGCCGCATTTCTGCGCTATTTGCTTGGGTTGGTGTTTTTGGTTCCGATGATCCGGCCGATCTTGGCGGCACATCTGACCAAGCGGCAGGTCAATTTGTTTGTTTTGCGTGGCTTTGTGCACACGCTGGCGGTGATCTTGTGGTTCTTCGCCATGGCGCGCATTCCCTTGGCAGAGGTGACGGCGATGAATTACCTGTCGCCGGTTTATGTCACCATTGGTGCGGCGTTGTTCCTTGGAGAGGCATTGCCGCCACGTCGCTTGGCGGCGGTCTGTGTGGCGCTGATTGGTGCGGTGATCATTCTGCGCCCCGGTCTGCGCGAGGTCGAGATGGGCCATATCGCAATGCTGGCCACAGCCGTGTTGTTTGCCGCTGGCTATCTGACGGCCAAGCAGTTGTCAGGAGAAGTGAACGCGGCTGTCGTGGTGGGCATGTTGTCGATCACGGTGACCATCGGGCTTGCGCCCTTTGCCTGGGCGGTTTGGGTCCCGGTCAGCATGGCTGATCTGGGCTGGTTGTTCCTGGTGGCCTGTTTTGCCACGGCGGGGCATTACACCATGACGCTGGCCTTTGCCGCCGCACCATTGACCGTCACCCAGCCCGTGACCTTTCTGCAATTGGTCTGGGCGGTACTGCTGGGATGGTTTGCTTTTGGTGAAGCGGTTGACGGCTGGGTCATCTTTGGCGGCGTGCTGATCATGGCGGCGGTGAGCTTTATCACCTGGCGCGAAGCACGGGCAAAGGCGGTAGGGGTCGGAGCCTCCGGCGGGGATATTTGAGAACCAAAGAAAGCCGGGTCCGATTAGCCCGCGAGCCGTTTGAGCAATGATGCCTGGTTGATTTGGCCGATGGGGGTGCCGTCTTCGGTGACAAACAACGGCGCGTCGGTGATTTGGGCGATGATGTCTTGCACCGGGGTTTCAGCGTCGATTTGATCGCCTGTGGCGTTCAAGCCCAAGGGCACCATCACGTCGCGCGCGGTCAGCACCCCAAGGGGGTTCATGTGGGTCACAAAGTCGGCCACGTAGTCGTTGATCGGGTTGGTGAAAATTTCGCGCGGGGTGCCGCATTGCACGATGCGACCGCCTTCCATGATGGCGATGCGATTGCCGATTTTGAAGGCTTCATCAAGGTCGTGGCTGACGAAGATAATCGTGCGGCCGCGTTGGTCTTGCATCTCGAGCAGTTCGTCTTGCAGGCGGGTGCGGATCAGGGGATCAAGCGCTGAGAAGGGTTCATCCATCAACAGGATCGGCGCGTCGGTGGCAAAGGCGCGGGCGAGGCCCACGCGCTGTTGCATGCCGCCTGAGAGCTCGCCCACCAGAGCATCTGCACGGTCCGCAAGACCAACAAGGGCCAGTTCTTCGTCAACGCGTTTGCGGCGGGGGCCGGTCGCCATGCCGCCCAGCTCTAGCCCAAGGCCCACATTATCGCGCACAGTGCGCCATGGCAGCAGGCCGAATTGCTGGAATACCATCGAGACGCATTCCTGCCGCACGCGACGCAGGTCGCGGCTGTTGGCAGATCCGACCGTACAGGACCAGTCGCCGTCGTGAATGCGCACCTCGCCCCGGACGACCGGGTTGAGGCCGTTGACGGCGCGCAGCAACGTGGATTTGCCAGAGCCAGATAGGCCCATGAGCACGAGGATCTCGCCTTCTTCCACGGTGAGCGAGCAGTTGTGGACGCCCAAGACCTGGCCGCAGGCCTTTTGGATGTCTGGGCGCTCTTGCCCTTCGTCCATCAGGGGCAGGGCGGTCTCTGGCTTGTCGCCAAAGACGATGGAGACGTTATCAAATTCTACAGCGCTCATTTTGTGACCCTCAGCATCCGGTCCAGCATGATGGCGACGACAACGATGACGAAGCCGGATTCAAAGCCCAAGGCGGTGTTCACGGTGTTCAGCGCCCGGATCACGGGCACGCCAAGGCCCGATGCGCCGACAAGGGCGGCAATGACGACCATCGACAGCGAGAGCATGATGGTTTGGTTCAAACCGGCCATGATTTGCGGCAGGGCAGAGGGCAATTCGACCTTCCACAGGACCTGCTGCTTCGTCGCGCCAAAGGCCTGTGCAGCCTCGAGCAGCGGGGTGGGGGTGGAGGACACACCAAGGTAGGTCAGGCGGATCGGGGCGGGCAGGACAAAGATCACCGTGGCGATGAGGCCGGGCACCATGCCGATGCCAAAGAACACGATGGCCGGGATCAGATAGACGAAAGTGGGCAGGGTTTGCATCAGATCGAGCACTGGCACCATCGCGTGGTAAAGTTTCGGGCGGTGGGCGGCTGCGATTCCGATGGGCACGCCGACGCCCATGCAGACCACGCAGGCCGAGAGCACAAGGGTGAGCGATTGCATCGTCTCTTCCCAGTAGTCCTGATTGAGGATGAACAGGAAGCCAAAGACGATGAGCAGCGGCGTTTTCCAGCTGCGCTGCACCGCAAAGGTGAGGGCTGCAAATGCCGCGATAATGATGAAGGGATGTGGGGTTTCGAGCACCCAGAGGATGCCGTCGATCAGCGCCTCCATCGCGTCGGAAAGCGCATCAAAGAAGAAGGCGAAGTTGTTGTTAAGCCAGTCAAAAATAGATTTGGCCCATTTCCCAATGGGGATCTTATTATCGGTTAACCAGTCCATCGTCACCCCCTCTGTCAAAGGGGCGGCCCCGTCTGGGACCGCCCCGTTTGATTACATTGCCAGCTTGGCTTTGACCGCTGCGACCGCGTCGCCGCCGTCTTTCGTTGTCACGCCGTCAAGCCACCCCATGTAGGCGTCGGGGTTTGCTGAGAGCCACGCGGAGGCGGCATCGGCGGGGTCTGCGCCATCGTTGAGGATTGCGCCCATGATCTCATTCTCCATCGCGAGCGAGAATTCCAGATTGTTGAGCAAGGCACCAACGTTCGGGCAGGCGTCGACATAGCCGGCAGAGGTGTTGGTGTGCACGGTGGCACCGCCCAGGTTGGGGCCAAACCAATCGTCGCCGCCTTCAAGATAGGACATCTCAAAGTTGGCGTTCATTGGGTGGGGTTCCCAGCCCAGGAACACGATCGGCTCTTCCCGGCCGCTTGCGCGGTCGACTTGTGCCAGCATGCCTTGCTCTGAGGATTCGACGACCTCAAACTCGGCGTCGCCCAGACCAAAGGCGTTGTCGGCGATCATATCCATGATCAGGCGGTTGCCGTCGTTGCCCGGCTCAATCCCGTAGATCTTGCCTTCCAACGCGTCGGCTTTGGCGGCCAGATCGGCGAAGTTCGCGATGCCCATGTCGGCGGCGGCTTTGTTCACGGCGAGCGTGTATTTCGCGCCTTCAAGGTTGGTGCGCACGGTGTCGACAGTGCCAGCCTCGCGGTAGGGGGCGATGTCGGCCTCCATCGTGGGCATCCAGTTGCCAAGGAAGACATCAACGTCGCCTTCGGCAAGCGAGATGTAGGTGACAGGAACGGAAAGGATCTTGATCTCAGTCTCGTAGCCAAGTGCCTCGAGCACAACAGTCGTGGCGGCTGTAGTGGCGGTAATGTCGGTCCAGCCCACGTCAGAGAAGGTGACGCTGTCACAATCAGCGAGGGCAGGGGCGGCGGCACAGATGGCCAGCACCGACAGGGTGTTACGTAAAGTCATGGTAGGTCTCCCAGGTTGGCGGTTTTTATTGATTGACGAGTCAATCAAAAACCAAATAGCGTGCTGAGGCAACAAGAAAGATGAAGCGATGCCCAAGCTTGGGATGGAACCTATACGCCGCGCGGCCCTTGTGAAAGCCACGATTGCCGAAGTGGGCGATGCGGGGTCCTTGGACGTCAGCGTGTCCAAAATCGCCAAGCGGGCGGGCATGTCATCGGCGCTGGCGCATCATTATTTTGGCGGCAAGGATCAGATCTTTCTGGCGGCGATGCGCCATACGCTGACGGTTTACGGCGCTGAAGTGCGCGGTGCTTTGGTCATGGCCGATGGCCCCCGTGGGCGGGTCGAGGCGATTATCCGTGCTGGGTTTTCGAACACCAACTTTCGCACCGATGTCATTGCCGCTTGGCTGAATTTCTATGTGATGGCGCGGACATCGGACGACGCGCACAGGCTGCTGCGGATCTATCAACGGCGGTTGCACAGCAATTTGGTGCATGGGTTGCGGCCGCTGATGGGGGATCGTGCGGGTGCTGTTGCGGCGCGTATCGCGGCCCTGATCGACGGGATCTACCTGCGGCAGGCCCTGTCACGGGATGCGGTCAGCGGGTCTGACGCAAGTGCGCAGGTGCTGGCGGCGCTGGACAAGGAAATCGGGCAATGAGCAAGCGCAACATCCTGATCATCATGGTCGATCAGCTGAATGGCACTTTGTTTCCTGATGGCCCCGCCGATTGGCTACATGCCCCGCATCTCAAGGCGCTGGCGGCAAGGTCCACCCGGTTTCAAAACGCCTATACCGCGTCGCCGCTGTGCGCGCCGGGACGGGCGTCGTTCATGTCGGGCCAGTTGCCCAGCCGCACCGGGGTCTATGACAATGCGGCAGAATTCGCCTCCTCTATCCCGACCTACGCCCACCATCTGCGGCGCGCGGGCTATCAGACCTGCCTGTCTGGCAAGATGCACTTTGTCGGCCCCGATCAGTTGCACGGGTTCGAGGAACGCTTGACCACTGACATCTACCCGCCTGATTTCGGCTGGACGCCGGACTATCGCAAGCCCGGCGAGCGGATCGATTGGTGGTATCACAACATGGGATCGGTGACCGGGGCCGGTGTGGCCGAGATCACCAACCAGATGGAATATGATGACGAGGTCGCCTATCACGCGCGCGCCAAGCTTTATGACCTGTCGCGTGGTCATGATGCGCGGCCCTGGTGCCTGACGGTCAGCTTCACGCACCCCCACGATCCCTACGTGGCGCGGCAGAAATACTGGGACCTCTATGAAGATTGCGACCACCTGCTGCCTGCGGTCGGCCCAATCCCCTATGCTGACCAAGACGCGCATTCCAAACGCATCCTAGACGCCAACGACCACGAAAACTTTGACATCACCGAGGATCAGGTCAAACGCGCCCGCCGCGCCTATTTCGCCAATATCTCTTACCTTGACGACAAAGTGGGCGAGATCCTGCAAACGCTGAAGGATACGCGGCAAGAGGCGACGATCCTCTTTGTGTCGGACCACGGCGATATGCTGGGCGAGCGGGGGCTGTGGTTCAAGATGTCGTTCTATGATGGCTCTGCCCGGGTGCCGTTGATGATCGCCGATCCTGATATGACGCCGGGCCTTGTGGCCATGCCGGTCAGCAATATCGACGTTTGCCCGACCTTATGTGACCTTGCGGGCGTCGATATGTCCGAAGTCGCCCCCTGGACCGATGGGATCAGCATCGTGCCCCTTGGCAAAGGCGGCAGTCGCGACACGCCGGTGGCGATGGAATATGCCGCCGAAGGGTCCTATGCGCCGCTCGTCTCGCTGCGTTATGGCAAGTGGAAATTCAACATGTGCAGCCTTGATCCCGATCAGCTGTTTGACATGGATGCTGACCCGCAGGAGCTGACCAACCTCGCGGATGTGCCCGCCCACCAAGGCACCGTGACGCAGCTGCGCGCCAAGGCCGAAAAACGCTGGGACCTCGCCCGCTTTGACGCAGACGTCCGCCACTCTCAAGCAGGACGCTGGGTTGTCTACGAGGCCCTGCGCAACGGCAGCTATTTCCCATGGGACTACCAGCCGCTGCAAAAGGCGTCCGAACGCTACATGCGCAACCACATGGATTTGAACGTGCTGGAAGAAAACCAGCGTTTCCCTCGGGGTGAATAACCCTTTCTTTTGAATGAAAATATGCCCGCCGGAGGCTCCTGCCAGATGCAAATACAACCCAAAGCCAGCCATTTCATAGACGGCGAATACGTCGAAGACACCACCGGAGAGGCGATCGAGGTGATTTACCCCTTCACCGGCGAGGTCGTGGCAAAAGTCCACGCGGCCACGCCTGCGATCATTGACCGGGCGCTAACGGCCGCGGCCCGCGCGCAAAAGGAATGGGCCAGCTGGACAGGCACCGAACGGGGCCGGGTGCTGCGCCGTGCCGCTGATATCATGCGTGAACGCAACCACGATCTATCGGTGCTGGAAACCTATGACACGGGCAAGCCTTATCAGGAAACCTCTGTCGCTGACGCCACATCTGGCGCCGACGCGCTCGAATACTTCGGCGGCCTCGCGGGTAGCCTCACCGGCGAACATATCCCTCTGGCGGGTGGTGATTTTGTCTATACCCGGCGCGAACCCTTGGGTGTTTGCTTGGGCATTGGCGCTTGGAACTACCCCACCCAAATCGCCAGTTGGAAAGGCGCGCCCGCGCTGGCCTGCGGCAATGCGATGGTGTTCAAACCTTCAGAAACCACACCCCTTTGCGCCTTGAAAGTCGCCGAAATCCTGCACGAAGCAGGCGCACCTGCGGGCACCTACAACGTGGTGCAGGGCATGGGCGCGGTGGGTGCAGCCCTCATCAACGATCCGCGCGTGGCCAAGGTTTCGCTTACCGGATCCGTCCCCACGGGGCAAAAGGTCTATGCGGCTGCGGCGGCTGGCGTGCGGCACGTCACGATGGAGCTGGGCGGCAAATCTCCGATTGTGATCTTTGACGATGCGGATCTCGAAAACGCCGTCTCTGGCGCGATCTTGGGCAATTTCTATTCCACCGGTCAGGTCTGTTCCAACGGCACGCGGGTCTTTGTGCAAAAGGGCATCAAGGACGCATTCCTTGCCCGCATGACCGAACGCCTGAAAGGTGTCGTGATGGGCGACCCACAGGATCCGGCGGTGAATTTCGGACCAATGGTGAGTGCGAACCAGCGTGATATCGTCATGGGCTTCGTGAAAAAAGGTGTCGCCGAAGGCGCCCGTCTGGTCACCGGCGGTCACGCCATCGACGGGCCCGGTTTCTTCATCGAACCCACCGTCTTTGCTGATGTCACCGACGACATGACCATCGCCACGGATGAGATTTTCGGCCCGGTTCTGTCCGTTTTGGACTTTGACACCGAAGAAGAGGCACTGGCCCGCGCCAATGACACGCCCTTTGGCCTTGCGGCATCAGTATTCACCAAGGATCTTACCCGCGCGCACCGCATGGCCGCCGGGTTCGAGGCTGGGACCTGCTATATCAACACCCATAACCTCGCCCCGGTTGAAGCCCCCTTTGGTGGCTCCAAACTGTCGGGCGTGGGGCGCGAGAACTCCAAACTGGCGATTGAGCATTATTCCGAAATGAAGGGCGTCTACGTTGCCATGACTGACGTGGAAGCACCATTCTGATGCAAGCCGATTACGTCATTATCGGTGCAGGGTCTGCAGGCTGCGCGATGGCCTATCGTCTGGCCGAGGCGGGCAAGGACGTGCTGGTCATTGAACACGGCGGCTGGGACGGCGGGCCGTTCATTCAGATGCCAGCGGCGCTGTCTTACCCGATGAATATGAAGGCCTATGACTGGGGCCTGCAGTCAGAACCGGAACCGCATTTGGGCGGGCGTCGTCTGGTGGTGCCGCGCGGCAAGGTGATCGGCGGGTCCTCTTCCATCAACGGCATGATCTATGTGCGGGGTCATGCGCTTGATTATGATCACTGGGCCGAGACGGGGGCCGATGGCTGGGGCTATGCTGACGTTTTGCCCTATTTCAAACGGATGGAACATTGGCACGACGGCGGGCATGGTGGCGACCCGGCTTGGCGCGGCAGCAATGGGCCGCTGCATGTGACGCGGGGGCCGCGCACAAACCCGCTGACACGTGCCTTTGTCAAGGCAGGCGAACAGGCCGGTTACCCGGTGACCAGCGACTATAACGGGCAGCAGCAAGAGGGGTTCGGCCCCTTTGATGCGACGATCTGGAAGGGGCGGCGCTGGTCGGCGGCGAATGCCTATCTGAGGCCCGCCCTGAAACGCGCCAATTGCAATCTGGTGCGGGCCTTGGCGCAGCGCGTGGTGATCGAAAATGGCCGCGCGATCGGGGTCGAGGTGCAGCGCGGCGGTGCGACCGAAGTGATCACGGCGGCGAAAGAGGTGATCATCGCGGCCTCTGCCATCAATTCCCCTAAGATCCTGATGCATTCGGGGATTGGTCCTGCCGCGCATCTTGCCGAACACGGCATTGCGGTCGTCGCAGACCGCCCCGGCGTAGGCCAAAACCTGCAAGACCATCTGGAGCTATACATCCAGCAGGCCGCGATCAAACCGGTTTCGCTTTACAAGCATTGGAACCTGATCGGCAAAGCGATGATCGGGGCGCAATGGTTGTTCACCAAGACGGGGCTCGGCGCATCCAACCAGTTCGAAAGCGCGGGCTTCATCCGGTCGGACAAGGGCGTGCAATACCCTGATATTCAATACCATTTCCTGCCCATCGCGGTGCGCTATGACGGGCAAGTCGCGGCCGAAGGGCACGGCTATCAGGCTCACGTGGGTCCGATGCGATCCGTCTCGCGCGGGCAGGTGACGTTGCAGTCAGGCGATCCCAACGCCGCCCCGAAGATCCAGTTCAACTATATGTCCGACCCCTCTGACTGGGCCGATTTCCGCAAGGCCATTCGTTTGACGCGCGAGATTTTCGCGCAAGACGCCTTTGCGCCGTTCCGGGGTCACGAGATCCAGCCCGGTGAGGCGGCACAAAGCGACGCAGCACTCGATGATTTCATTCGCGAGCATGTTGAAAGCGCCTATCACCCCTGCGGGACCTGCAAGATGGGCCGTGCGGATGATCCGATGGCGGTGGTTGATCCAGAGGCGCGGGTGATTGGCGTTGAAGGGTTGCGGGTGGCTGACAGCTCTGTCTTTCCGCGCATCACCAACGGCAATCTGAATGCGCCGTCGATCATGGTAGGTGAAAAGGCGGCGGATCACGTGCTGGGGCGGACGCCGCTCCCGGCGGCAAATGACCAGCCGTGGATCCACCCTGACTGGGAAAACAGCCAGCGTTAACCACTCTTCCTTTTTCCACTGTCCCGCCTTGAGACCGCCATGTCCCGCCCATAGGTTAACGGGATGTGGCGTGTGTTAATGATTTCTTTACTTTTGGCGACTCCGGTATCTGCAGAGGTGCTGCAAGGCCGGGCGACAGTTGTGGATGGCGACACCCTGCGGGTTGCGGGGCAATCGGTGCGGATTCATGGGATTGATACGCCTGAACATGACCAGACCTGTTTGACCGCCGAACGCGTGGCTTTTGCCTGCGGCGATGTGGCGACGCGAGCCCTGGCGCGACTGATTGGTGCCACCCCGGTCGTTTGCGAAGGGCACGAGCGGGACACTTATCAGCGGCTGGTGGCGAAATGCTATGTGGATGGGCGCGATCTCGGCGCGGTTTTGGTCGCCGGCGGCTATGCCACGGCCTACCAGAAATACAGCAAAGATTACCTGACTTATGAACGTCAGGCGCGGGCGGCGGGTGTCGGGTTTTGGTCCGGCACGATGCAGAACCCGGCCACTTTTCGGGACCGCGATGTGGACCCCGCGGCGGGCGATTGCCGCTTGAAAGGCAACATCAGTGACGCAGGGCGGATCGTGCACAGCCCCGGTGATCACAGTTATGCGAAAACGCGGATCAACACCGCGCGGGGCGAGCGTTGGTTCTGTTCGCTGGCAGAGGCACAGGCCGCTGGTTGGCGGCCTGCACGGCGCTAGTCGACCTGATAGGGCAGCACGTCGCGCGTGTTTGGGTCGACGCGCAATTGCCGTTCCAGTGGCGGGACAGAGCGTTGATGACAATTGCGACGCTCACATATCCGGCAGGAAATCCCAATCGGTTCAAAGGCTTCGGCGTGATCTGTGAGCATGTGGTCAGCATAGATCAGGGCGGGGGCGTGTTTGACCTCGCACCCTAATCCGATGGCATAGCGGCGGGTCGGTGCGCCGAAACCGCCGCCCGGCTTGCTGACGTCACGCGCAAGGCAGAAGTAGCGCACACCATCGGGCGTTTCGGCCAGTTGCCGCAGAAATTGGCGCGGCGTTTCAAAGGCAGCATGGACATTCCAAAGCGGGCAGGCCCCGCCGTAGCGGGCAAATTGCAAGGTGGTGGCAGAGTGGCGTTTGGTGATCGTGCCTGCCTGATCGACCCGCACAAAGAAGAACGGAATGCCCTTGGCAGCGGGGCGTTGCAGGGTCGAAAGACGGTGGGCAATCTGTTCGATAGATGCGCCAAACTGTGTCGCGAGGCGTTCAAGGTCATGGCGGGTCGATTGCGCCGCATCCAGAAAGGCGGTGTAGGGCAAGAGCGTGGCCCCGGCAAAGTAATTGGCCAGCCCGACTTTGGCGATGTCGCGCGCCTCTGGCGACTGGAAGCGGGCGAAATCAAGGGTCGCATCCAGCAGCGGTTCGTGTTGTGTCAGCGCCAGTTGCATCAGCACCTGAAAGCTTTGGGTCGCCGGGGTGGCGTTGCGGCTGAGGCGCAGGGTCTTGGTGGCGGGATCGTAGCGCCTGATCGTCGGTTCATCGGTGAATTCGGTGAAGATCCCGGCGCGATCAAGGGCCCCGACTGCAGCTTGCGTCACGGTTTCGTCCGGGGCGATGCCGGCAGCAAAGTGTTCAGCGGCGCGATCGACGCTATCGATGTAGTTGTCGCAATAGTGAAAGAAATCGCGCACCTCTTCCCATGGGCTGGGACGCAGGCGGGCGTCTTCGCGGCCTAGCGCTTCGTCCAAGGATGCAAGGCGTTCGTGCGTTTGGCGGTAGGCTGCGTGCAGGTCCAAAAAGGCCCGGGTGAGGCTGGGTGCATTTGTGGCCGCAAGTCGTAAATCTGCAAGTGCGGGGGCTGGGCCGGTAAAGACCGGATCGGCCAACGCTTCGCGCATGTCGCTGACCAGCCGCGCCTCGTCCCCCGATTGCAGCTCTGTCACATCAAAGCCGAACTCCTGCGCCAGCCCCAGCACTACGGCGGTGCTGACGGGTCGGTTGTTGTTTTCCATCTGGTTGAGGTAGGGCAGCGAAACGCTAAGCCGTTCGGCAAATTGCTTTTGCGTCAGCGCAAGTCGCCCGCGCAATTCGCGTAGCTTTGCCCCGGCATATAATTTTTGAACGGCCATTGGTGCCCTCTGCAATCAAGTGTTTGCAAAGTGCCTTTGCTGTTTCGCAAAATCAAGCGCTGGCGATCTGGCGGCTGCGAATAATCACGTAGATGACCGAGAACATGGAAAACAGGCCGCACAGGAACATCAGAATTTGCAAGGGCAAGGCGGTTGATTGCCCTTCCAGCGTCACCCCGGCCAGCTGTGAGAGTGCCGCGCCGCCGCCGATCATCATTGCGCCCGAAAGCCCAGAGGCGGTGCCGGCAAGCTGTGGCCGCACCGACATGGAGCCGGAGACGACACCTGGAAGCAACATACCGTTCCCGATGCCAAAGACAGTGCAAAATCCAAAGAAGATCCACGGACCCTCAACACCCGCCAGCCCCAGAAGAAGCGAGGCACCAAGCCCGCAAAGTGTGATGATTGAGCCCATCAGGGCCATACGATTGACGCCGATTTTGGCAGTATAGCGACCGGTCAGAAAATTCCCGAAGGCATAGCCGGACGCGGGCGCACCAAGGGCGATGCCGGTGGCGCTGGGTGAGAGGCCATAAAGGCTATTGGCCACAAAGGGACCCCCGCCAAGGTAGGCGAAAAAGGCACCAGATCCGAACGCAGCTGCCAAGGAATAGCCCCAAAACCGCGGCGATGTCAGCAAGATCGGGTAGCCTGCGACCTGTTCCCGAAAGCTGGTGCCGCCTTCTGAAATGGTCTCGCCAAGATCAAGATAACAAAGGATAAATACACCCGATCCCGCGATCAAAAGAAACGTCAATGTCGCGCGCCAACCAAAGGTTTCATCCAGAACGCCGCCGATCATCGGGCCCAGCATCGGCACAAGCGCCATGCCCATCGTGACATAGCCAATCATCGAGGCTGCCTGATCCTGCGGGACCATATCGCGGACGATGGCGCGGCTGAGGACAATGCCGGTCGCGACCGAGGCTTGCAGGATCCGAAATGCCAGAAACGCACCGATAGAGGTGGCAAAAGACGCACCAAAAGTGGCAATCACATAAAGTGCCAAGGCCGCCAGGACCACGCGGCGACGGCCGAACTTGTCCGACAATGGACCGATCAGGATCTGCAGGACCGCCGTCGCCGCCAGATAGCCCGAGATCGCAAATTGGATCGTGGCGTAGTCGGTGCCAAAATCCGCAGCCATCAAAGGAAGCGATGGCAGAAAGATCGAAATGTTCAGCGCCGAGATCCCGGCAAGCAGGATCAAGGTCGAAATATGCGGGGGCGTGGTGCGGTCAAGAAACCGCACGATCGGTTTAGAGGTCATACCACACAGCTATGCGGTGTTGCGGGCGGCGTCTACTCCTCAGATGTGCCGCGGCGCAATGCACAGTTTGCAATGTTGCAACTATTCAATGAGCGGCGAAGTGTGGTTTGCAAATTTGCGCAATCGGGCTTCACCTTCGCGGTGGCCCCCCTATGATGCGGTCATTCCTAGGGAGGTCCACCAGATGAAAGATATCCTGCAAGAGCTGCAAAACCGCCGCGATGTGGCGCACATGGGCGGCGGCCAGCGCCGCATTGATGCGCAGCACGGCAAAGGCAAGCTGACGGCGCGAGAGCGGATATCGCTTCTGTTGGACGAGGGCAGCTTTGAGGAATTCGATACATTCGTGGCCCACCGTTGCACGGATTTCGGGATGCAGGATCAACGCCCCCCCGGCGATGGTGTGGTCACAGGCTGGGGCACGATCAACGGGCGTATGGTCTATGTTTTCTCTCAGGACTTTACGGTTTTTGGTGGATCGTTGTCCGAGACGCATGCGCAAAAGATCTGCAAAATCATGGACATGGCGATGCAGAACGGCGCACCTGTCATTGGGTTGAACGATTCAGGCGGTGCGCGGATCCAAGAGGGTGTCGCGTCGCTTGCTGGCTACGCAGAGGTGTTTCAGCGCAATATCATGGCCTCTGGTGTGGTGCCGCAGATCAGCGTCATCATGGGGCCATGCGCGGGCGGGGCGGTCTATTCACCGGCGATGACCGACTTTATCTTCATGGTCAAAGACAGTTCCTACATGTTTGTGACCGGGCCTGATGTGGTCAAGACGGTGACCAATGAGGTGGTGACAGCCGAAGAATTAGGCGGGGCCAGCACGCATACCAAGAAATCCTCTGTCGCGGATGCGGCGTTTGAAAACGATGTCGAGGCGCTGGCCGAGGTGCGGCGTTTGGTCGATCTTTTGCCGCTTAATAATCGTAGCAAGCCGCCCGTGCGTCCGTTCTTTGATGATCCGGGCCGGATTGAGGAAAGCCTTGATACGCTGATCCCCGACAACGCCAATACGCCTTATGACATGAAAGAATTGATCACCAAGCTGGCGGATGAAGGCGATTTTTACGAGATTCAGGAGGATTTCGCCAAGAATATTCTCACGGGGTTCATTCGGTTGGAGGGCTCTACCGTTGGGGTTGTCGCGAACCAGCCGATGGTGCTGGCGGGGTGTTTGGATATCGACAGCAGCCGCAAGGCGGCGCGGTTTGTGCGGTTCTGCGATGCCTTTGAGATACCAATCCTGACGCTGGTGGATGTGCCCGGGTTCCTGCCGGGGACGTCCCAGGAATACGGCGGTGTGATTAAACACGGCGCAAAGCTGCTGTTTGCCTATGGTGAAGCGACGGTGCCCAAGGTCACGGTGATCACTCGCAAAGCGTACGGCGGGGCCTATGACGTGATGGCCTCCAAGCATTTGCGCGGCGATTTCAACTATGCCTGGCCCACGGCCGAAATCGCGGTGATGGGGGCCAAAGGCGCGACCGAGATCATTCACCGCGGCAAATCAGCGGATGAGATTGCAGAGCTGACGACGGAATATGAAGATCGCTTTGCCAACCCGTTTGTGGCCGCCGAAAAAGGGTTCATTGACGAGGTGATCATGCCGCAATCCACGCGCAAGCGGGTCTGCCGCGCGTTTGCGTCGCTGCGTGGCAAGTCGGTCCAGAATCCATGGAAGAAGCATGACAATATTCCGCTGTAGGATGCCATTTTTCGGTGAAAAATGGGGGGGGCCAGCCCCCCGTCCGCAGGCGGACGCCCCCCGGGATATTTTTGGCCAAAAGAAGTTGCTTGTTTGGCTTGCGCTTTTGGCGTCCCCGGCTGCAGCGCAAGAGGTTGCGGTGCCATCGGGTGCGCCGATGACGCTTTATGATGTGCGGCTGGAGACTGAGCCGGAAGCGGTGGCGCGGTTCCGATTTGTCAGCGCCGCAATCGACCCCCAAGGGGAAGGGCGGACCTTTGGCGATTTGGTGGATGATTTGCAGTTTATCTGTGAACAGGTCGTCGTCCCCTCGCTTGCGGCAAATGACTGGGCCGGGCGGTCGGTGGTGATTTCGGTGTCGAGCCGGGAGACGGAATTTGGGATCTATGACGACAGCGTCACCCAGTTCTTTCAGCCCTACCAGATCAAAGAGGGCACCTGCGCTTGGGAGGAATTTTGATGACACAGCAACATCTTGTAGGTCAAAGCTGCGGTGATGCAGCGGCACCACAGACCGCAATTTTGCCCAAATCACCGTATGCCCGGGCCCGCTTTGTCGTTATTACGGCAGGCAGAGGCAACTTTACGCAGCAAAGATCGGAGAATCCGGCGTGCGGCGTAACATATTCGGGCAAAATATCATGTCAAACGGCATCAAAGCGTTTGCGTTCGCGGGGCTCATGGCCCTTGTGGCGATCAGCGGATCACAAGGTCAGGCTGGCGGCATCGCGCAAGAGCAGGTCATCGCAGCCGAGTAATCCCTGCAGGGGGATCGGTTGATGGAAAAGCATCGCGGGTTTCCCGGGCGGCTGCCGGGCACGGATTTTCAGTTTACCATTCGCAGGGCGCACAAGGACGGTGCGACCAAATTGGTCGCCCGCACCCGCTATCCAGACCGCAAACCGGCCGACAAACGCGCCGACGCCGGTTTCATGGACGCACTTTGGGCACAATTTGGGGATGAACCTTTCGCGCGTGGCAATCTGGATGCCGGGCGCTTGAACTGGTTGTTTGAAAAAGAGGTGGTCCCGGCGGAAGATCCTTTTGACCCAGAGAGTTATGAGGCGCTGTTGCGGATTGACGTGGATGTCGCCCGCGTCACTTTTCCAGAGGTGTTTGGATGATCCCGGCAGGCCAAATGGGCGGGTTTGCGCCCGCGGGCGCACAATCTCGGCGGGAAATCGCGCAAATCGCGGGCCTGTGTACCGGGCGCTATGCCCGCACTGTCACCACATGCCATGTTGGTTTTGCAGCCGGGTGTTCCAGCAAGCGCGCGTCTGCACATTGTCAACACCGTTACCCTTCCCCTTGCCGGTCTGCTCTGTCCCAGGGCAGACCGGCAAACCCTTTTCAGGGGGATGATGGAAATTGGGCGGCAAAACGCTTTGACCAGATCTTTGGGCTTGAGTTGCGCGGTTTTTGCAGCGAATCTGCACGCGTTAACAAAATCAACAAAGGCAGTATTCCATGTTTAACACGAAGTTCCTTATCGTCGCAGCTGCGGCGCTTACGCTTTCGGCTTGTTCCGGCATCAACACAGATGGCGAGCGCGCAATCGTCGGTGCCGGTATCGGCTGCCTGGCGGGCGAAGCGCTGGACAACGATTGTAAGACCGGCGCATTGGTCGGTGCAGTTGGCGGCGCATTGGCCGACGACCTCTAAGACCAAAAGGTCACAAGATTTGGATCAGGCGCGGGGTGACTTTCGCCTGATCCGCACCGTGTTGCCGCAGGGGGCTTGCGCAAGTCCCGCGACACGGCGAGTATCAGCCCCATTGAAACACCATCAGGGGGCATTTTCATGCGCATCTTTATTCCAATCATCGCCGTTCTGGGGCTTGCCGCCTGTGCAGGCCCGGTTGAGGCACCCGCACCCGTCATGGCGCCACAAGGCATGGCTGCACCAGCAATGGAAGCAGCACCGGTTGCCGTGCCCGTCGTCTGCGACGCCAACGGCAATTGCTCGACTCCGGGCTAATACACCGCGCATCAGCGCCACCGACATCACCAATAGCCGCCGCCGGGGTCTGCCCCCGGTGGCGGTTTTGCGTTCAAAGGAGCCGTCCCATGTTTAAGAAAATCCTGATCGCCAACCGGGGCGAGATTGCGTGCCGCGTGATCAAAACCGCCCGGCGCATGGGCATTCAAACCGTCGCGATCTATTCGGATGCGGACCGCAACGCGCTGCATGTGAAGATGGCTGATGAGGCGGTGCACATTGGTCCGGCCCCGGCCAACCAGTCCTATATCGTCATCGACAAGGTGATGGATGCGATCCGCAAAACGGGTGCAGAGGCGGTGCATCCGGGTTACGGTTTCCTGAGCGAAAACAGCAAGTTCGCGGAAGCGCTTGAGGCCGAAGGCGTCGCTTTTATCGGGCCGCCCAAGGGTGCGATCGAAAAGATGGGTGACAAGATCACCTCTAAGAAAATCGCGCAAGAGGCCAAGGTCAGCACCGTGCCGGGATACATGGGCCTGATCGCGGATGCTGACGAGGCGGTGAAGATCTCGAACCAAATCGGCTATCCGGTGATGCTGAAAGCTTCTGCCGGGGGTGGCGGCAAGGGGATGCGGATCGCGTGGAACGATCAGGAAGCGCGCGAGGGGTTTCAGTCTTCCAAGAACGAGGCGGCGAGCTCTTTTGGCGACGACCGGATTTTCATTGAGAAATTTGTCACCCAACCGCGCCACATTGAAATTCAGGTGCTGGCCGATAGCCATGGCAATGCGGTCTATCTGCATGAGCGGGAGTGTTCGATCCAGCGCCGTAACCAAAAGGTCATCGAAGAGGCACCGAGCCCGTTTCTGGACGAGGCGACCCGCAAGGCGATGGGAGAACAATCCGTCGCACTGGCGCAGGCCGTGGGCTACACCAGTGCGGGCACGGTGGAATTCATCGTGGATGGCGACAGGAATTTCTATTTCCTTGAGATGAACACCCGCCTTCAGGTCGAACACCCGGTGACAGAGCTGATCACCGGTGTTGATCTGGTCGAACAGATGATCCGGGTCGCTTACGGCGAGGCGCTGCCGATGCAGCAGTCGGATCTGAAGATCAACGGCTGGGCGATGGAAAGCCGTCTTTATGCCGAAGACCCTTATCGCGGATTTCTGCCCTCAATCGGGCGGTTGACGCGCTACCGGCCACCGGTCGAAGAGGCCACCAAAACCCGCGCTGTGCGCAATGATACCGGCGTCTATGAGGGCGGCGAGATCAGCATGTATTACGATCCGATGATCGCCAAGCTGTGCACATGGGCGCCAGATCGGGCCACCGCGATTGAGGAGATGCGGCTGGCGCTCGATGGGTTCGAGGTGGAAGGGATCGGGCATAACCTGCCGTTCCTGGCCGCCGTTTATGACCACGAAAAATTCACCTCTGGCAATATGACAACCGCCTTCATCGAAGAGGAATATCCCGAAGGATTTGAAGGTGTTACGTTGGAACGCGGCGTTTTGCAGCGGATCGCCGCAGCGACGGCGGCGATGCACCGGGTGGCCGAGATCCGGCGCACGCGGGTGTCGGGCCGGATGGACAATCACGAACGCAAGGTCGGATCCGAATGGAACGTGGCCCTGCAAGGTGAAAGCTTTGACCTGACAATTGCCGCGGACCGGGATGGGGCCACGATTGCGATGGGCGAGGACACCTTCCGTGTCGAGAGCGACTGGACACCGGGCGAGCCTTTGGCGCGGTTGATGGTGGATAAGACGCCGTTGGTAATGAAGATCGGCAAGATCTCTGGCGGGTTTCGGGTGCGGTATCGCGGTGCGGATCTGAAGGTGCATGTGCGCACCCCGCATCAGGCGGAACTGGCGCGGTTGATGCCGGAAAAACTGCCGCCTGATACGTCCAAACTGCTGCTGTGTCCGATGCCGGGCCTGATCGTCAAGGTCGACGTGGCCGAGGGCGACGAAGTGCAGGAAGGTCAGGCGCTTTGCACGGTCGAGGCGATGAAAATGGAAAACATCCTGCGCGCCGAGCGCAAGGGTGTCGTCAAAAAGATCAACGCAAGTGCAGGCGACAGCCTTGCCGTTGATGACATCATCATGGAGTTCGAAGCCCTGGCATGACTCGCAGCCGCCAAATCATTGTGACCGCTGTGTCGCTACTTGCTGCCATCGTTGTCGCGGGGGCGGCAATGGTTGTGATGCTGGATGGTGAGCCGATCACTGTGGAAGGCGGCGTTCCTTATGCCGCCGTTACCGTGCCGATGATTGGCGTGGTGGTCTTTTGGTTGGTGGGCCGGGGTCTTGGCGCCATGCTGGAACCGATCCGCACCTTCATTTTCGGCGCTTTGGTCGTCTATGGCACGCTGTATTTCGTGGGGCGGGTGATCACCTTTACCGTCATCCCCGATAGCGTCGCACTGGGGTTGGCTTTGTTGGTGATCATCGGCTGCGCCTATGGCGGTGTGCGTGGGGCCGCACAGGTCGAGGATCTGGGCGAATGACCCGCGCTTATCCCCCCAGCCTGCGGTCTTCGATTTCTTGCTGCCGCAGTGGCATCTTGTCGATGGAGCGCGACAGCTCTCGCACGTTCCACGGGCTTGGCTTGCGCAGTTTGACCTGTCCGTCCTTGCCCACAAGGGCAAGCATGAATGCCCTTGGCCGCAATTTGGTGCGCAAGGCCGACCGGGCCGCCGGATCGGTATCGGTGATGACGATCACGTCGCGGATCGCAAGTTCGTCCATCTCGGCGGTGATCAACTCCATCTGTTGGCGGAATTGCGGATCGTTGGGGCTGTCGCCAAAAACCACCAAGGGCCGCGCGAGCCATTTGAACTGGTCCAACGTAATCTCGCCCGCGTCAAAGATCATTTCATGGTCAGCCTCCCACGCGGTCACAACGTCGGGGGCGTCCTGCGCGGTGGCAGGCAGCGGCAAAAGCAACATCAGTGCGGCAAGTTTTGACTTCATAGCCAAAGATATAGGCCTGAAATTCCGAAAAGCTAAGGGGTACCACCCGCTTGGTGCACAGTTTTTCGTGATGCGGCCCCAGATAACCGGAGACACGCCATGAGCGACGATTGGAAAAAGCTGGCAGATGCGGAATTGCGGGGCAAACCGCTTGATGCGCTGAACTGGGACACCTTGGAAGGGATTACCGTCAAGCCGCTTTATACGGCCGAAGATACCGCTGATCTGCCCCACATGGGTGGCATTCCCGGTGCCGCGCCCTACACGCGCGGGGTCAAGGCCACGATGTATGCGGGCCGCCCCTGGACGATCCGGCAGTATGCGGGGTTTTCGACGGCAGAGGAATCCAACGCCTTTTACCGCCGTAATCTGGCCGCCGGGCAGCAGGGCGTGTCGGTCGCCTTTGATCTGGCCACCCACCGTGGCTATGACAGCGATCACGAACGTGTCGAAGGTGACGTGGGCAAGGCCGGTGTCGCCATCGATTCAGTTGAAGACATGAAGATCCTGTTTGACGGCATCCCGCTGGATAAGGTTTCGGTCTCCATGACGATGAACGGTGCTGTGATCCCGATCCTGGCCAGCTTTATCGTAGCGGGCGAGGAGCAGGGGCATGATGCGGCCCTTCTGGCGGGCACCATCCAGAACGACATCCTCAAAGAGTTCATGGTGCGCAATACTTACGTCTATCCGCCCGAACCCTCGATGCGGATCGTGTCGGATATCATCGGCTATACCTCTGAAAAGATGCCGAAATTCAACTCTATCTCGATCTCTGGCTACCACATGCAAGAGGCGGGCGCGAACCTTGTGCAGGAATTGGCCTATACGCTGGCTGATGGGCGCGAATACGTGCGTGCGGCCCTTGCCGCTGGCCTTGACGTCGATAAATTCGCGCCGCGTCTGTCGTTCTTCTTTGCCATTGGCATGAATTTCTTCATGGAGGCGGCGAAACTGCGCGCCGCGCGTCTGCTGTGGTCGCGGATCATGGCCGAATTTGAACCGCAGAATCCCAAATCGTCGATGCTGCGCACCCACTGCCAGACCAGCGGCGTGTCGTTGCAGGAACAGGACCCCTATAACAACGTCATCCGCACCGCCTACGAGGCGATGTCGGCCGTCCTTGGCGGCACCCAATCGCTGCACACCAACGCACTGGACGAAGCCATCGCTTTGCCGACCGATTTTTCAGCCCGCATCGCGCGGAATACCCAGTTGGTCCTGCAAGAAGAGACCGGCGTGACCAACGTCGTCGATCCGCTCGCGGGGTCCTACTATGTTGAAAAACTGACCCATGATCTGGCGGAAGAGGCGTGGAAACTGATCACAGAGGTCGAAGAAATGGGCGGCATGACCAAGGCTGTGGCCTCTGGCATGCCCAAGCTCAAGATCGAGGAATCTGCCGCCCGCCGTCAGGCGCTGATCGACCGCGGACAGGAAGTCATTGTCGGTGTGAACAAATATCGCAAGGATAGCGAAGACCCCATCGATATTCTGGACGTGGACAACGTGGCCGTGCGTGAAAGCCAGATTGCGCGTCTGAACCAGATCAAGGCAGACCGCGACAGTGCCGCCTGCGACGCCGCACTTGCCGCATTGGAAGAGGCCGCAAAGGGCGATGGCAACCTGCTGGCTGCCGCCGTCGATGCCGCCCGCGCCCGTGCAACCGTAGGAGAAATCAGCATGGCCATGGAAAAGGTATTCGGACGCCACCGTGCCGAGGTGAAGACCCTCGCCGGGGTCTATGGCGCGGCCTATGAAGGCGACGCAGGCTTTGCCGCGATCCAGAAATCCGTCGAAGATTTCGCAGTCGAAGAGGGCCGCCGCCCGCGCATGTTGGTGGTCAAGATGGGTCAGGATGGGCATGACAGGGGCGCCAAGGTGATTGCCACCGCCTTTGCCGACATCGGCTTTGATGTGGACGTGGGCCCGCTTTTCCAGACCCCGGATGAGGCCGCACAGGACGCCATCGACAATGATGTGCATGTGATTGGCATCAGCTCTCAGGCGGCAGGGCACAAGACCCTCGCGCCCAAACTTGTCGCAGCACTTGAGGCCGCAGGCGCGGGCGATATCCTCGTGATCTGCGGCGGTGTGATCCCGCAGCAGGACTACCAATTCCTTTACGATGCGGGCGTCAAAGCCATCTTTGGGCCAGGAACCAATATCCCGAACGCGGCCGAGGATATCTTGCAGTTGATCCGTTCAACGCGTGGGTAAAACGGTTTGAGATCAGGGATCTGTGCCATAAAGCGTGGTGATGCTACGTGGTTAACGTATTGAATCCGACAACCCCACGCGCCCGCAATCCTTCCTTAAATTGGTGTCAGATCAATTTGGAAGGAACGGAACAATGGCAACCATCACGGTAGACACAATCAACGACATCGTAGACGCCGACGACGGCGTGACATCGCTGCGCGAAGCGATCGCTTTGGCAGAACGCAACGTTGGCACAGACACGATTGAATTTCAGGACGGGATCAACACGGTCTACATCGACCGGAACGATCCCAATGTGTTCACGATCAGCAACCAGAAAGTCATCATCAACGGTGACACCGATGGCGACGGCATTGCTGACGTCACGATCAGCGGCAGCGATGTCAGCGCGCATTTTACCATCAAGGACACGGCCAAGCTGACGCTTGAGGCGCTCAAGCTGGAAGACGGCTATAACAAGCAGACAGACCCAGACGCTAACGCAGCCGTCCGCGAAGATGGATACGACGGGGCAAATGCCGCCGGTTCAATCTATAACGCAGGTCAGCTGGTGCTGGACCGGGTGGAGCTGGACGACAACGCCGCCTATGCCGCGGCAGGTCAGACCGGCGGCTATGGCGGTCTCGGTTCAAAGGGTTCATTCGGCGGCAATGGTCGCGATTCAGCAGGCACGGTCTTTAACCCTATCAAAGCGCTCGATGGCGGTGATGGTGGCAAAGGGGGTGTTGGTGGCACAGGTGGAACTGGTGGCGACGGCGGCGATGCGGCGGTGATCCTGAACTACGGCTCACTGACATGGAAAGACAGCGCCTTTGGGGCCGACAACCTAAGCGTCGCTGGCGAAGGTGGAAATGGCGGTCTTGGCGGCTATGGCGGCTACGGCGGTAACGGCGGGCAGGGTGGTGACGGCCTGTTCGGCATCTCTGGTGCCAAAGACGGCGGTGATGCTGGTGATGGTGGCACGGGCGGACGCTCTGGCGACGGTGGCAACGGTGGCACGGCCTCGACCGGCATCCTGAACTACGGCAGCGTTGATTTTCAGACCCGCTTTGTCGATGGCAACTATGGCGAGGATGACCATTCAGCAGCCTCCGCTGGTTCCTATGGAATAGCCGGTTTTGGCGGCTACTCCGGAAGCATCGGTTCAGCTGGCGGCGGCTTTGCCGCAGGCAGTGCAGAGGCCGGCGATTATGGTGGCCGTGGCAGCCGCGGGACCAATGGCACCGCGGGCGAAGACGGCCTGCTGGCCATCGGCAGCTATGGTGTCGCTGATGCCCGGGTTCCAATGGACGCGATGATCTTTGCCCACGGCGAAAAAGAGGCGGTCGAGGGCGAAGTCATGACCTACACAATCGCCCGTGTTGGCATGGAAGCCGATGTGAACGTGAAGTGGGCGCTTGATCTGTCAAATGGCCTGAAAGCCGCCGATTTTGCAGCTGGAACAGACTTTAGCGGTGTGGCCCGGTTCCGCGAAGGTGGCCCTGATACGATCACCGTCAGCTTCCGTTTGCGTAACGACGGCGTTGCAGAGCGAATCGAGAACGCAGACTTCAACCTGGACCGCATGGCGGTGCAGTCGGATCACAAAGTTGCCTTCGGCACACGCGACATTGACACCCTCATTCACGCAAATAACGCTGCCGGGCGCAGCTGGGGTGCAGATGAGGAACTGAACGGCACACGCTTTGCCGACAAAATGTCCGGCCATGGTGGCGACGACCGCATGTGGGGTAAGGGCGCCAACGACAAAATGTACGGTAACAAAGGCGAAGATGTGATCTATGGCAACGGCGGTAATGATTTCATTCGCGGCGGCAATCAGCGTGACGTCGTACTTGGCGGCAATGGCAACGACCGTTTGCTGGGCGACAAGGGCGCTGACCGCCTTGTCGGTGGCAACGGCAACGACGTTGTCACGGGTGGTTCGGGCTGGGACACCTTTGTCTTTGGCGACAATTCCGGCACCGACCGCATCACCGACTTCCAGCAGGAAAAAGATGTGATCCATATTGTACGCGGCGCCGATGGCTTCGAAGATCTGGACATCAGCCAAGCTGGCAGTCAGGTGCGGATCGAATACGCGAACACCACGATCATGGTCGACAACCAAACGGCATCCGACTTTACTGCTGACGATTTCTGGTTCTGATCCCTTCCCAGACCGAACGCAGCACACCGGGCAAGGGAAACCTTGCCCGGTTCTTTGCATGTCAGCCGCCGATTTTGGGGTTGTCACCCGGCGCGAAGCGGCGTCATTTGGCAAACGAAAACAGAACGGGGCGGGGACATGTTTGAACTGGATCACATCGCGGTGGCCTGCACGGATCTGGTCGTGGGGACGGCAGCGGTTGAGGCGGCATTGGGCGTCAAAATGCACCCCGGTGGAAAGCACGACCGCTATGGCACCCACAACACCCTGCTGGGGCTGGGTGATCTGTATCTTGAGGTGATCGCCCTTGACCCCGACGCCACTCGGACGCGACCGGCGTGGTTTGGGTTGGATCAGTTTTCCGGCGCGCCGCGTCTTGGTAACTGGATCTGCCGGACGGATGATTTTGCACCTCACAGCGCAGTGACTGGTCCTGCGCACGCACTGTCGCGGGGCGATCTCAGCTGGCAGATTACCGTGCCGGACGATGGGTCATTGCCGTTTGACGGGGCCTTTCCGACCTTGCTGCAATGGGCGGCGGGCACAATTCATCCCGCAACGCGCCTGCCGGACAGCGGCTTGCGCCTGAAGCGGTTCGCGGTATCGCACCCCGGCGCAGATGTCCTGCGCGAGATCGTCCCGATCACCGACCGCCGTGTGGCTTTCGTGAATGGTATCAAAGGCTTCAGCGCCATATTTGATGGCCCAAACGGTGAGGTGACCCTGTCATGATCCGCCCCGCGACCCCGCAGGACGCGGCCGCCATCTGCGCGATCTGGAACCCCGAGATCCGCGATACACTGATCACCTTCAACAGCATTGAAAAAACTGATGCCGATATCCACGACATGATCGGCGAAAAAGGCGATGGCTTTGTGGTGTTTGAAGGCAATGATGCGAACCTGCTTGGCTTTGCGTTCTACGGCCAGTTTCGGGGCGGCGTCGGCTATCGCCACACCTGCGAACACACCATTGTGCTGGCCCCCGCGGCGCGCGGGCGCGGTGTTGGGAAAGCACTGATGGAGGCGATATGCGCCCATGCAAAGGCCGCGCATTTCCACAGCATCTTCGCCGGCGTCAGTGCGGCCAATGCAGGTGCGGTGGCCTTTCACGCGGCGCTGGGGTTTGAGGTCGTGGGAAAACTCCCTCAGGTGGGGCGCAAGTTCGATCGCTGGATTGATCTTATCCTCATGCAAAAGATGCTTTAGGTTCGCCCCATGTCGATTTGGTCCCGTATTGCCGATGCTATCGCCGCCCTTGCAACGGGCGAGGGGCTGTCGGCTGTCTTTGAGAAACTGCGCACGTCGCCCGACCGTACGGTGGCCTTTACCATTGCCGTGATTGCGCTGGGGGCCAAGATGGCCAAGGCGGATGGCCATGTGACCCGTGACGAGGTGACAGCCTTTCGCGAGGTTTTTCATATCCCACCGCAGGAGGAGGCGAACGCCGCGCGGGTGTTCAATATGGCCCGCACCGATGTAGCGGGATTTGAGGATTACGCCACGCGGATCCATAACATGTATGACCCCGGCGACCCGACGCTGACCGATTTGATGGAAGGTCTCTTTCACATTGCGATGGCTGATGGAGAGTATCATCCGGGAGAGGATGCCTTTCTGCACCGTGTCGCCGAAATCTTTGGCTTTGACGATGTGCGGTTCAGCCGGATCCGGGCGCAGTTTGTGCCGGATGCCGAACGGGACCCATTTGATGTGCTGGGCGTGTCGCCGGATGCCGACATGGACACGATCCGCGCCGCTTGGCGGTCTGCGGTGCGCGACACCCATCCCGACCAGATGATCGCGCGCGGCGTGCCGGAAGAGGCGGTCAAGCTGGCGGAAAAGCGGATGGTCGCGATCAATCGCGCTTGGGAACAAGTGCGGGAAAACCGTGGATGAGGATCGCCACCTATAACGTCGAATGGTTCAACAGCCTTTTTGATAATGCAGGTCAGCTGATCAATGATGGGTCCTGGTCGTCGCGCTGGGATGTGACAAAGGCCGATCAGACCGCCGCTTTGGGTGCGGTGTTTCAGGCCCTCGACGCCGATGCGATCATGGTGATCGAGGCGCCTGATACCTCTCGTCACCGCGACGGTAAGGTCGCACTTGAAACCTTTGCCGAGGCGTTTGGCCTGCGTGCAGATACCGCCTTGATCGGGTTTCCCAATGACACCCAGCAGGAAATCGCCCTGCTGTATGACGCCAGCAAGATCACGGCGGTGCACAAACCGCTTGAAGATGGCCCTGCAAACCCCCGTTTTGACGGGGAAATGCCTTTTGATCTGGATGTGGATGCCGCCCCCGAACGGATCACTTGGTCAAAGCCGCCGCTTGAGGCGGAACTGACCTATAACGGTCAGGTTTTGAACCTGATCGGGGTCCATGCCAAATCCAAGGCCCCGCATGGCGCGTCCAACGATGCCGAGGCGATGCGCATTTCCATCGCCAACCGGCGCAAGCAATTGGCGCAATGTATCTGGCTGCGCAAACGCGTTGACCAACTGCTTGCGCAGGACGCGCGGCTGATGGTCATGGGCGACTTCAATGATGGCCCGGGGTTGGATGAATACGAAAAGCTGTTCGGGCGCTCCGGGGTTGAAATCGTGCTGGGCGAAGGGCAACAAACCAAGCTTTATGATCCGCATGCCCGGATGGCACTGGGGCGTCGGATCGGGGCCATGCCGTCCACCGCGCGGTTCAAGAAAAAGGGGCAGCCTTATCTGTCGGCGCTGCTGGATTACATCATGGTCTCGCCCAATTTGCGCGGGGCGGCCCCCAAATGGCAGATCTGGCACCCGTTTGATCACCCCGAATGCTATGCGGATATCGAGCTGCGGCAAGCGTTGCTTGCGGCCTCTGACCATTTTCCGGTGGTGGTGGACTTGGCGGATTAGGGCTGTGCGGGTCAATCAGCCCTTTGGGAAATCCAGCCAAGCACCTATATTGAACCTATGAAACAGATTGCATTTGCACTTGCCCTGACCATGTCCGCGCTGCCTGCCCACGCACAAGAGGCCGACGAAGGCTTTGACCTGATGGAAGAAGGCGCAAAGCTGTTGCTGCGTGGCCTGATGACCGAAATGGAACCGGCGCTGCGGGAACTGGAAGATTTCGCCGATGAAGTAGGACCCGCGATGAAATTGCTGGCCGATGAGATGGGTCCGGCCCTGGCAGAGCTTATGGCGCAGATTGATGATATTCGAAATTATGAACCGCCAGAGGTTTTGCCCAATGGCGATATCATCATTCGTCGCCGCCCCGACGCGCCTGAATTTGAGCCGGGCGCAGAGATAGAGCTTTAGCCGCGCTTGTAGCGCACGCTTACCGTGGCATCCAAAGCGGTCGCGAGGCTGTTGAGGCGCGATTCCGCGACTTCTCCGAACAATGGTTTGGCGGCCGGTTCCAGCATCAGCTTGAGCTCTTTGGATTTGGGTTTCCACCGGATTTCGCCGGGCGGTTGGTCGCCTGCGACCCACAACATCGCACCAAATCTCATCGCGCGGCCCAAAATCTCTGCCTCGCGGCGCTGATCAGGGCTGAGCAGGGTAAAGAACGGGTCCAGATGAGTGCCAAAATTCTTGTTGGTATAGCGCGTCATCAGGGCCAGCCCCAGCATGACACGTTCGGCATGTTTTAGCCCGCCCAGATTGGCCCGCGTGACGTTATCAAACGCGACCTCGTGCCGGTAATCGGGATGGCCACGCCACGACACGTCATGCAGCAGGCAAGCCGCACGGATGATCCGTTTGCGTTGCCAGCCCGCGCGCGGAAACAGCGGCATCACAAAGTGATATAGCTTGCGACCAAAACCGGGATTGCGGGCGTCCTTGTTTTCAGCAAAGCGGCAGGCCTCGATCAGCGGGTCGCGTTCGCGCAGGGCTTGCGGCATTTGTTCATACAGCATCCCCTCGCGGATCCCGTAGGACGACACGGTCACGTCCTTGGGCTTGAACCTGCGCACCAGTTCTTTCAGCACCATCGACGCCAGCGGCACCAATGACATCCGCTGTTCAGAGATGGCGCAGCGGGCGCGCAGATCAGCAAGATCGCTGTCGTGGATATAGGCGCTTGTGTTGCCAATCCGCCGGGCAGTCATGCGGTATTCATGCAGCACCGTCAGGGGATAATTACGCCGTTCCATGTCCACGCGCGCGATGGCACGCCATGACCCGCCGACCAGAAACAGCCGCTTGCCAGTCTCATTGCCCATGCGGTCGTGCAGATCCGATACCACCTGTTTGATATGGGCCTTGATCGCCTTTTTGCCGCCTTTGATGTCGCGCAGTTTCAGCGGCCCCAAAGGTGATGTCACACGCCGTCCGACGCGTCCTTCGGCCAGATCAGCAAGTTCCATGCTGGATCCGCCAATGTCGCAGACCATCCCATAGGACCCCGGCCAGCCAAGCAGCACACCCTGCGCGGATAACCGTGCTTCTTCTTCACCGTCGATGATCCAAAGCTTGATGCCGGTCTCGCGTTCCACCTCGTCGCGGAAATCAAGCCCATCGCTGGCTTCACGCACCGCGGCCGTCGCCACGGCCGTCAGCGGGGTGATCCCCATGCCGTCGGCAAGCGCCGCAAAACGGCGGATCGCATTCAGCGCCCGCACTCGGCCTTCGGGATTAAGCGTGCCGGTTTCCGACAGGCCAGCCCCAAGGCTCGCCATGATCTTTTCGTTGTAGAAATATGCGGGGCTACGTGCCGCCCCATCAAACACCACCAAGCGGACAGAGTTTGACCCCACATCGATCACCCCAACCCGGCTGAGTTTTCGGCTGGCAGGGTCATCAAACAGCGGCCGCCCAAAGGGGCCCCAATCAACGGGCACAGTGTCGTTCGTCTCTGGCATCTGTCCCCCGGCGCGATTGCGGTGATTTTGGCCGATCGGGCCCAAAGCGTCAATCAACTCGACGCGCTGAATTCGTCTTCTGTATGGGTCAATTTGGGCACGTCAGAGGCACCGGCAGATCCCCGGCCCGAAAGCGAGGGGTTCTCCATGAAAAAGCGGTGGCAGTTAAAGGCAAATTCGCCCTCTTTCACCACGGCCCGGTCAAAGGTGCCGTCTGCCTTCATCACCCAGCTTTGGGCGACATCCGCCATATTGGCGGCCATGATCTGGCTGACGATCTGCGCCTTGACGGTGGCGTTTGTGATCTCGATCAGCGTCTCGACCCGGCGGTTAAGGTTGCGGCCCATCCAATCAGCAGAGCTAATATAGACCTTGGCCTTTTTGCTGGGCAGGTTGTTGCCGTTGCCGAAACACACGATCCGGCTGTGTTCCAGAAACCGCCCGACGATGGATTTCACCCGGATGTTTTCCGACAGACCCTTCACGCCGGGCCGCAGCCCGCAGATGCCGCGGATCACCAGATCAATCTTCACCCCCGCTTGAGAGGCGGCATAAAGCGCGTCGATCACGTCTTCCTCGATCAGGGAATTCATCTTGGCCCAAATCACCGCAGGCTTGCCATTGGCGGCATTGGCGGCCTCCTCGGCGATCCTTTCCAGCAGCGTCGATTTTAGGTTCAGCGGCGCGATGGACAGGTTTTCCAGCGCGTCAGGTTGGGCGTAGCCGGACAGATAGTTAAAGACCTTGGTCGCATCCCGCCCCAAAGAGGCCGAGCAGGTGAAAAAGCTCAGATCGGTATAAACCCGCGCCGTGATCGGGTGATAATTTCCCGTGCCATAGTGGGTGTAGGTCACCAGTTTGTCGCCCTCGCGGCGCACCACGGTGCTGATCTTGGCGTGGGTCTTGTAGTTGATAAAGCCGTAAACCACATGCGCGCCCGCACGTTCCAGCCGTCGCGACTGGCGAATATTGGCGGCCTCATCAAACCGCGCCTTCAACTCCACCAAGGCGGTGACCGATTTGCCATCTTCTGCCGCCTCGCACAGCGCCTCGACGATGGGCGAGCGTTTGGAGGTGCGGTAAAGCGTTTGCTTGATCGCCACCACATCGGGGTCGCGGGCGGCCTGGGCCAGAAACCGGATCACCATGTCGAAGGTTTCATAAGGGTGGTGCAGCAACATGTCCTTTTGCCGGATCGCGGCAAACATGTCGCCTTCATGGTCCTGCACCCGTTCCGGCACGCGCGGCGCAAAGGGAGGCCATAGCAGATCGGGGCGGTCATCCAGAACCAACTCACTGAGGTCCGCGATCCCGATCAACCCATCGACCTCGACTACCTCATCGTCGGTGACGCGCAGTTCCTGCATGATCATCTTGCGCAGCCCGGCGGGGGCTTCGGCGCTGATTTTCATGCGCACAACTTCGCCCCGGCGGCGACGTTTCAGCGCGGTTTCAAACTCGCGCACAAGGTCTTCGGCTTCGTCTTCAACTTCCAGATCGCTGTCACGCAGCACCTTAAAGGCACATTGGCCTTTGACCTTATGGCCGGGATAAAGCCGTCCAACGTAAAGCAGCAGCAGTTCCTCTAGCGGCAGAAAACGCGCAGTGTCACCGGGCAGCCGCACAAAGCGATCAATCTGCGCAGGCACCGGCAAAAGCGCGCGCAGCGGGCGTTTGTCCTTGCTGCGTTCCATTTGCAGCGCCAGCGCAAAGCCTTCGTTGGGCAGGAACGGAAACGGGTGGGCCGGGTCGATCGCAAGCGGCGAAAGCACAGGGAACACCTGATCCAGAAATACGTCATCAAGATATGACATATCCGCCTCTGTCAGGTCATCGCGGCGCATGATCTTGATGCCGTTCTCGGCCATTTCACCGGCCAATGTGCGGAAGACATCCTGTTGGCGGGCCAGCAATTCGCGGGCATTCACGTCGATCAGCGCCAATTGTTCCAGCGGTGTAAGCCCATCCAGACCCGGCGTGGTGTTCCCCTCATGCGCCAATTCGCGCAGACCCGCGACGCGTACAGTGTAGAACTCGTCAAGGTTTGTAGCCGAGATGGACAAGAACCGCAGCCGTTCCAACAGCGGCACGCGCGGGTTTTCCGCCTCTTCCAGCACGCGCCAGTTAAAGAACAGCCACGACAATTCCCGGTTCACATAGCGTTCCGGGGTGGTCACATCGATATCGAGTGCGACGGGGTCGGGTGCCGCCGCCGTAAGGAAGTCTGCTTGCATCATCGGGCTTTCATCACTGCAAACCATTGCAGTTTCATGACATTATCACGCGTCGGGCAGGTCTTTGTCCAGCAAATCAGCGGCCAGTTTGCGGGTGATCGGCTTTTTGCGGCGCAGCGCCTCGGCATCCAGCCGCGCGACAATCTCGCTGGCGGCAGCATAAGACCGTTCAATCCGCAGGCTCAGGTAATCCACCACAGCCGGCGGCGGCAAGATCTGGCGGTCCGCGAACAGCTTCATGATCAGCGCCTGAAGCAAGGCATCATCCGGGTCTGCAATCTCAATGGGGGTGGTCGCCTGCATCCGGCTGGCCAGATCGGGCAGGGCGATGCCCCACCGGCTGGGCGGGGTTTGGGCGGTCAGCAACAAGGGCAGGCGTGCGGCCCGCAGATTGTTGTGCAGATGAAACAGCGTCTCTTCGCGGGCGCGGGGCAGGGTATCGACATCCTCGACCACCATCGCGCCATCGGCTTGCGCGTTTTCCAACGCATCCGCTGCGACGATCTGCGCGCCGGTGTTGGCCTGAAACACCCGCGCCAGATGGCTCTTGCCAGCACCCGCAGGCCCCACAAGGCACAACTTGCCCTCGGGCCAGTCTTCGGGCGTCTCTATCATTGCAAAGGCAGAGGCATTGGCCGCCGAGACAAAGAAATCCGCGGGGCCAAGCGCAACCCCTGTGGGCCAATCAAAGATCAGCTGTTCAGGCATCGGGGTCTTTGCCGGTTTGCCCGTTGTAAAGCGTGCTTTGCTGATAGCGCGACAAGGCAAACCGCACGAGCACGCCAATCATTGCGGCCAAAGGCACGGCGACCAAAAGACCTACAAAACCAAACAAAGCGCCAAACACCGACAGGGCGAGCAGCAGCCAGACAGGGTGCAGGCCCACGGATGTTCCGACCAGTTTGGGCGTCAGGATATTGCCCTCAACGAATTGTCCGGCCTGAAAAATTAGATAAATACCAACAACATAGAACCAATTGACGCCCGCAACCGCGCCATCGACACCGGCCGCCACCTCTGCCGCGGAGCCGGTCCAGGTCTGAAAGATCGCGACCCCTACGGCCAATGCCCCGCCAACAATCGCGCCAACGTAGGGAATGAACGTGACCAGCCCCGCAATCGCGCCGATCACGATGCCAAAGTTCAGCCCAGCAATCATCAGTGCCGTGGCGTAGAACACGCCCAGGATCAGGCAAACCGTGCCCTGACCGCGAATAAAGCTGGCCAGCGTGGCGTCCATCTGCCGCGCAAGATCGCGAATGACGGGCGCATGATCACGCGGCAAAAGCCCGTCAATCTTGGCGGTCATATTGTCCCAATCCACCAGCAGATAAACCGCAACCACCGGCACGATCAGGAACAACACCACGATATTCAGCACACCAGAGAATGACGCCAGCACGGTGCTCAGTAACTCGCCACCCCGGCTTTGCAATGAGGCCACGATATTGTTCAATTGCTGCCGGATCGCGCTGTCTTCGACCATCAGTTCGGGGAACCGTTCGATCAGCCAATCGCGCAATTGTTTGAGGTATTCGGGGGCGGCTGCCACCAGTGCCGTGCCCTGGGTAATCAGTGTCGGGATAATCAAAAGCACCAGCACAATGAAGATCAGCAGCGCCACAACCGTGATCAACGCAACCGATAGCGCTCGTGACAGGCCCCAGGTTTCCAAACGATCAGCAATCGGATCAAGGCAATAGGCAATGGCACCGCCCAGAACAAAGGGCAGGATCACATCGCCAAGCGCATAAAGCACCACCAAGAAGATCGCCGTGGCGATACCCCAGTATTTCGCTTGATCCTTCATTGGCAATGCCATGGGCCACATCCCTTTGTTACGTCATCCTTAGATGCGGCAGGTTCCGCCCGCGTGCAAGGGGGTGGCCGGGTTTCAGGCCGGCGAAGGTCTATTCGGATGGATAACGCGCATAGGCAAACCGCCCGCCCTTGGGGTGCCAGCACGGCACATTGATGCTGCCCTGTCCGCCGTTGAATTTTGCAATTGTGCGTATGTTCTCGCCGTCCGGGTCCATCAAGCGCAATGCAACCGGCAGATCAGCGGGATGCCCCGTCGTGCCGTTGGGATAGGCAAGATACAGAACACAAGTGCCGTCGGGGCTGGGATGAGGGAACCAATTGACGCGGTCATCATCGCTCATTTGTTGAAGATCGCGACCATCCGGGCGCATCCGCCATAGGTCAGCGCCCTTGCCGTGATGGTCCGAGTTGAACCAGATCCAATTGCCATCGGCGGTGTAATCGGGCCCGTCACGATGCCCCGGACCATCGGTCAGGATCACTTCATCTGTGCCGTCTAACTCACTGGTGCAGATATGAAAAACCCCGTCCCGCCGCGCGGTATAGGCGATCCTTTTTCCGTCAGGCGACCATCCGTGCCAATAGCTGGGCGCCAAGGGTGTCACCTGTTGCGGCGCTCCGCCGCCAATGGGCAATTGGTAGATGATCGAGGTGCCGCGGCCAGGGCTGTCCGAAATCATCAGCGTCGCGCCATCAGGCGAAATGCCGTGGTCGTTGTTGCAATGTGTGATGGGCCCCGTGTCGATCAGAACCAGCGTCTGAGGTGCTGAAAGATCGATCCGGTAGATATGCCCGCCGCTGTTGACGACCAGAAAACTGCCGCAAGGCGACCAGTTCGGGGCCTCTATATGTGCGTCGGCGCGGTGGATCACCTCCTCCGCGCCGGTGTGTATGTTATGCAGGACAATTTCGGAAATCATGCCTGCACTTTGGACTATGCGGGTCAGGTGGGCAATATTGCCCACCGTACCTTAGTGGCAGGCAGGGCGTGTGCCGGGCAACAGCACTTTGTCGATGACGTGGATCACGCCGTTGTCGGCCTGAATGTCCGCGATGATGACGTTGGCCATCTCACCGGTGCCATCGGCGATGGTCACGCCGTTACCTGCTGTGATGCACAGACGCTCTGACGCCAGCACGGGCTTGAAATAGTTGGAACCGGCAGGGAAGTCGCCTGCGTTCAACTGACGGTCATCGACGTGATACAGCAGCACGTTGGTCAGCTGATCTTTGTTCTCTGGCTTCAGCAACGTCTCAACCGTGCCCGCAGGCAGGGCGGCAAAGGCGTCATTGACAGGCGCGTAAACAGTGAACGGCCCCTCACCTTGCAGCGTTTCGACAAGGCCAGCAGCGGTCACAGCCGCGACGAGTGTGCTGAAACGCTCATCCCCGGCGGCGATATCAACGATTGTGTTTGCGGATGCGGCTGTGGCGGCGGTGCCCAAAACGGCGGCGAGGATTGTGTTGCGGATCATGTTCTGTCTCCCAAAGTGTTTAAAGCGGTGTTGCTTGTGAAAGAGATTACGGGACCCATTGGCGTTTGGGTCACATCGCTCACGCAGGTGTCAGGCGGGTGTAATCTTTGATCCGAGTCCCCGGCGCAGGCGTAGCGCGCGACCTCTTGAGCCGCAGCCCCCCGCCCGCTATGCCTGTCACAAAAGGGGGATCCACCGATGAAAACGATCAAAGGGCCTGCACTGTTTTTGGCGCAATTTGCAGGGGATGATGCCCCGTTCAACAGCTGGGACGCCATCACAAAATGGGCCGCCGATTGCGGCTACAAGGGTGTGCAGGTGCCCAGCTGGGATGCACGGCTGATTGATCTGGCCAAGGCCGCCGACAGCAAGTCCTATTGCGAAGACTGGGCCGGACAGGCCCGCGCAAACGGGGTTGAGGTCACGGAATTGTCGACCCATCTGCAAGGGCAGTTGGTCGCGGTGCACCCGGCCTATGACGCGGCTTTTGACGGCTTTGCAGCACCGGAGGTGCGCGGCAATCCTGCGGCTCGACAGGCCTGGGCGGTGGATCAGGTCAAGATGGCGCTGACGGCGTCGCAGCACCTTGGCATCAACGCCCATGCAACCTTTTCCGGTGCGCTGGCATGGCCCTACGTCTACCCGTGGCCGCAGCGCCCCGCCGGTCTGGTGGAAACTGCGTTTGACGAACTTGCGGCGCGCTGGCTGCCGATCCTCAACCATGCAGAGGATTGCGGCGTCGATGTCTGCTATGAAATTCACCCCGGTGAAGACCTGCACGACGGCGTGACGTTCGAGATGTTTCTTGAGCGGTTGGACGGTCATGCGCGTTGCAACATGCTATACGATCCCTCGCATTATGTCCTGCAATGCCTTGATTACCTTGATAATATCGACATCTACAAAGACCGGATCCGCATGTTCCACGTCAAGGACGCAGAATTCAATCCAACCGGGCGTCAGGGCGTCTATGGCGGGTTCCAATCTTGGGTCGACCGCGCGGGCCGCTTCCGCAGTCTGGGCGACGGGCAGGTCGATTTCGCGGCGATCTTCTCCAAGATGGCGGCCAATGACTTTGACGGCTGGGCCGTGGTCGAATGGGAATGCGCGCTCAAGCACCCCGAGGACGGCGCGCGCGAGGGCGCGCAATTCGTCAAGGATCACATCATCCGTGTGACCGAACGCGCCTTTGATGACTTTGCCGATGGCGGCACGGATCAGGCGGCAAACCGCAAGATGCTGGGGATCAACTGATGGCACGTATTCGTTTGGGCATGGTGGGTGGCGGCAATGACGCCTTTATCGGCGGGGTTCACCGCATCGCCGCGCGACTTGATGACCGGTTTGATCTGGTCGCGGGTGCGCTGTCTTCAACCCCTGAAAAATCCGCCGCCAGTGCGGCCGCCTTGGGCATCCCCCGCAGCTACGGCACCTTCACCGAAATGGCGCAGGCCGAAGCCGCGCGCGATGACGGGATAGAGGCGGTAGCGATCGTCACCCCCAATCACGTCCATGCCGCACCTGCGATGGCTTTTCTGGCTGCGGGCATCCATGTGATCTGTGACAAACCGCTGACCGCCACCCAAGACGACGCCGTCGCATTGGCAGTGGCGGTGGCCAAAAGCGACGCGCTTTTCGTGCTGACACATAACTACACCGGCTACCCGATGATCCGGCAGGCCCGCGACATGGTCGCCAGCGGTGATCTGGGGCAAATCCGCATCGTGCAGGCCGAATATCCGCAGGATTGGCTGACCGCGCCGATGGAGAACGAAGGCCTCAAACAGGCGGAATGGCGCACTGATCCCGCACGCTCTGGCGCGGGTGGGTCCGTCGGTGACATCGGCACCCATGCGCACAACCTTGCCTGCTTTGTCAGCGGCTTGCGTGTCGAGAGCCTTGCCGCTGATCTGCAATGCTGGGGCGCTGGCCGGACATTGGACGACAACGCCCATATGATGCTGCGCTTTGAAGGTGGCGCGCGTGGGATGCTGTGGTCCAGCCAAGTGGCACCCGGTAATGAAAACGGCCTCAAGCTGCGGATCTACGGCGAAAAGGGCGGGCTGGAATGGCGGCAAGAGGATCCCAACTACCTGTGGTTCACCCCGCATGGCGAACCCAAGCGGCTGCTGACGCGAAACGGGGCAGGGGCGACGCCAGCCTCTCAGGCCGTCAGCCGCATCCCCGGCGGCCATCCCGAGGGCTACCTTGAAGGTTTTGCCACCATCTATAACGAGGCGGCGGATGCCATCCGCGCCGTGCAATCGGGCACCCCGCGTGACGCGGCGATGGGGCTGCTGCCCGGCATCAGTGCGGGCATGGACGGCATGGCCTTTATCAAGGCCTGCGTGACCTCTTCGGCAGCTGACGCTGCTTGGACCAAACTCTAACGTCCCCTCGCACGGCTGATCTTGTGAAGGCCCAGCCTTTGCCCTAGGACTTGGGCCGCAACTTAAAGGTCTCTTCCCATGCGTCTGTCCCGCTATTTCCTGCCCGTCCTGAAAGAAACCCCGCGCGAGGCGCAGATCGTGTCGCACCGCTACATGTTGCAGGCGGGGATGATCAAGCAATCCAGCGCGGGCATTTATTCCTGGCTGCCGCTGGGCTTTAAGATGCTGCGCAAGCTTGAAAACATCGTGCACGAAGAACAGGCCAAGGCCGGTCATATCGCGATGCTGATGCCGACGCTGCAGTCGGCAGACCTGTGGCGCGAAAGCGGGCGCTATGACGGCTACGGCGAAGAGATGCTGCGGATGAAGGACCGGCATGACCGCGACATGCTGTTTTCCCCAACGGCCGAGGAAATGTTCACCGATACGTTCCGGTCTTATGTGAAGTCTTACAAAGACTTGCCACTGACGCTCTATCAGATCCAGTGGAAGTTCCGCGATGAAGTTCGCCCGCGTTTCGGCGTCATGCGTGGCCGCGAGTTCCTGATGAAAGACGGCTACAACTTTGACATCGACAAGGCCGCGGCACTGCACGCCTACAATCGCCACTTGGTCACCTACCTGCGCACCTACGAACGCATGGGACTGCAAGCAATCCCGATGCGCGCGGATTCCGGCCCCATCGGTGGCGACTACACCCATGAATTCCTTGTTCTGGCCGACACCGGCGAATCCGAGGTCTTTTATGACAGCGCCGTCACCGAGATCTCGCTCGGTAAGCGTGATGTGAACTTTGACGACGTCGATCAATGTCAGGCGATCATGGATGAATTCACCTCGCTTTATGCGCGGACCGATGAAACCCACGAAGAAGACCTGTTCAACAAGGTGCCAGAGGACCGCCGCCGCGTTGCGCGCGGCATCGAGGTTGGCCAGATCTTCTACTTTGGCACCACCTATTCCGAACCCTTGGGCGCCACCGTTGATGACGGCAAAGGCGGGCAGACGCCCGTGCACATGGGGTCCCACGGCATCGGTGTCAGCCGCCTGCTGGGCGCAATTATCGAGGCCAGCCATGACGACAAGGGCATCATCTGGCCCGAAGGCGTCACCCCCTTCCACTGTGGCATCCTGAACATGCGCTCGGGCGACGATGCCTGTGATGCGGCCTGCGAAGACCTTTACGCACAGCTGACCAATGCCGGGCTTGAACCACTTTACGATGACCGCGATGAACGTGCCGGGGCCAAATTCGGCACCATGGATATGATCGGCCTGCCGTGGCGGATCACCGTTGGCCCGCGCGGGATCAAGAACGGCGTTGTCGAACTGACCAGCCGTCGCACCGGCGAAAGCGAGGAGCTTTCAGCCGCCGATGCTGTCCAACGGATCGTCGATATCTACACGGGCCTGTAGGCCGGGCTTTAGACCGGCTTACCCAATTTTGCGGGCAATCAAGAAAACCGACGCATCGGGGCGGGGGCGGAATTCTTCCAAAATCTCCAGCCCCGCAGCTTCATGCGCCGCAAGCAGCGCATCGCGCGTCACGGGTAACACACGGGGGATCAACCCGATCTTGCCAATCCACGGCACCACTTTGGGCATCAGCCCACCCATGTCGCCCATGCAAACCGTTGATGTCACGACATAACCACCCGGTTTGACCTGTGCGGCCATTGCTGCAAGGCCCGCGGTCACATCATCCAGCAGATGCAGCAGCGACAGGCCCAGCACCATGTCATAGGCACCGCCCGCTTGCAGGTCATCAAGGCCCGCCACGCGGAAATCTACATTGCTGATGCCCTGCGTCTTTGCCTTGTCTTGCGCAATCGCGATCATCGCGCGGGAAAAGTCGACCGCATCAATCTGCGCCACCTTCGGCGCATGATAAAGCGCCGTAGTCCCGGTGCCGCAGCCAACCTCCAGCAGCCGCATTTGGGGGTCCAGCACTGCCTGCGTCATCGCCAGCTTCTTTTCATAGCTGGGCTGATCCGCGACGGGGTCGCGGGCGTATTTCTTGGCAATCATGTTCCAGAACGTGGCACGTGACATCACACTCTCCTTTTTCAGATAGTTCGCAAAACAGGGGCAGGGCGCAAGCGGCGCCAGATGACCCACTCACCCGCGCCGATCGAGATGACCCAGGACCCCACAAGCGTCAGATCAGACATCAGGCCCATGGGGGGCTCTCCGGTGATCAGGTAGATCGGGAACAGGATAAAGGCGATCAGCGACTGCCCCATACCCACCGCATAGGCGCGGATCATCCAAGCGCGGTGCGCAGGCACATTGCGGTCCTGTATGGCGCGGATCGACAGCGCCAGCGCGATCAGCAAGCCAATCCCGCCCAGCAAACGCGCGATATCCAGCAGCGGGGTGGAAGATCCGGGAAAGGCCAGAATGAGCCGCAACCCAGACAGCCCCAACACAACCCCCGCACCCACAAAGACGCGACCCATCAGCTTGTGGACCTTGCCAAATCGCCCCGCGATGCTGCGCCCAAATTGCAGCGGGCCCAGGATCCCAAAGGCCGCACCGCTGACCGCGTGCAGCCAATAGGGCATGGGCTGCGTCAGCAGATAAGTGACATCATCCGGGGTCGTCCCCATCGGGATTTGCACCGCGCGTACGCCCGCCATGATGATTGGGATCGACCCCAGGAATAAAAGCAATGCAGGCACAGCTATCTTGGTCACAGAACGACGTTCCATGTGAAATACCTCTTATTTATCGTTGGTTAGACGCTAATCTTCAGGTGCGTCGTATTGAAAAACCTCTTCCAAGGGCTTGCCGAACGCCTTGGCAATTTTGAACGCCAGCTCCAGCGTCGGTGAATATTTTGCATTCTCAATCGCCACGATAGTCTGACGGGTCACGCCCACGGCCTCGGCCAGACCCTTTTGTGTCATCTCGCCGGTTTCAAACCGCAATCGGCGGATCGTGTTGCTGATCGGGGGGGCGCCCATCAGTAGCCGCGCCGGTAAAAGAACAGTTTCACCAGATTGCCCGCCACGTCCGAAAACCACGCCGCTATCAGCATCAGGTTCAGCGCTTGCAGCGCCGAAGACCCCAACGCCAGTAAGATCACAGCGATGATCCATCCGGTCGAAAATACCGCGCCCGTCACACGCATCCCCCGCAAACCAATGTGTCGGTCACGCTCGTCCTCTTTCATCGTCAAATCGTCACCACCGGTGGCAATACCGTAAAGGATATTGAGCATGATCACACCGATAATCACCATCACAATTGCAATCGGGATATAGGTCAGCACCGTCCGCGCCCAGGTCCGCAAACCGTCCGGGCCGTCAAACAGACCTGCCACCGTTGCATCATAAATCCGCGTGCCAAAGATCAACATGACGATCAGGCTGATCACCAAATAGGTCCATGTATTGCGCTCTTCAAAGGCCATGTGGCGGCTCCTTTTTACGAATCGATGTGTCTGCTTCGTTGGACTTTATGTATGTTTCATTTTACCCAATGTCAAATGAACCGGACACGTTGGTTGCCCGATAGACCTGTGGCGCGGCTTGGCCTATGATTTCACAAAACAAAAAAGACATGAGGCACGACATGTCCCTAACCGACGTGGATTGGTCCACAATTCCGGCCCCCGCCGACGATGGAAGGGCCTCGCATCTGGTTGGCACACGCCTGCCAGAGGTGTCCCTGACGGCGACGGATGGGACCCCGGTCGCGCTTGCTGACCTGTCCGGTCTTGCCGTGCTGTTTTGCTATCCCATGACCGGGCGGCCCGACCGCGCCTTGCCCGACGGTTGGGACCAGATCGCAGGCGCGCGCGGCTGCACGCCGCAAACCTGCGCCTACCGTGACCTTTACGCCGACCTGTCAGCCCTTGGTGTCGCGCATATCTATGGCATCTCGACCCAGACAACCGATGATCAAAAAGAGGCGGCAGACCGCCTGCATCTGCCCTATCCGCTTTTGTCGGATGCGGGGCTCTCCCTCGCCAAAGCCCTCGATCTGCCGATGTTGCAGGTTGAAGGGCGTGACATGCTCAAACGCCTCACAATAATCGCAAAGGACGGGGTAATCGCTTGCGTGAACTATCCCGTATTCCCGCCCGACAGCGACGCGGCCTGGGTCGCTGACCAGATCAAGGGGGGCATCTGATGCGCCGTGCTTTGACACTCGCAGGTGGCCTTGCCGGGGCCGCTGTGCTGTCGCAATACCCCGCCTTCAGCCAGCAATACCTGCAACGGCTGGCCGGGCAGGTCGATGCGTTGACAGTTGTGGTGATGGATTTTGACGCCTCTGCGCTAGAGGCGGGGCTGGGCAGGGAAGAGGCGCTGACCCAGCTCACCGGCACCAGTTTTCTAGACGCCCGCGCGCATGACATGCGCGACACATTCGCCCGCCACGCGCGACTGTCGGACAACCTGACCGCCCTGCGCGCCGCGACGCCGATGGAACGCATTGCCATGCCGCAGCGCATGGCAGATCCCGCAACACTGGCCGCCGCATGGGCCGACTTTGAACCAGCCCTGCCGCTTTCAACCCCCGGCGCGGTCACGGCGGGGGCGGGCTTTGTCACCGGCTGGGCCGGGATCGCGGCACTTCTGGCGCTGATCACCGCACCGTTCCGCCGCAGACGCGGCCCCACACCAAGGCAAGAACCCGCCTTGCAACGCCCCACACCCGCGGCCCAACCGCCGATCCGCAAACTGGAAGGAGTGCGCAGATGAAAGCCTTGATCACATGGGGCGGCTGGGATGGTCATGAGCCTGACAAAGTCGCCGCGATCTTTCGCGACATCCTGACCGGGGCAGGGGGCGATGTGACCGTGACCGACACGCTCGATGCCTTTGACGATCCCGACTATCTGCAGACCCTCGACCTGATCGTGCCCGTCTGGACCATGAGCCAGACCACCCGCGAGGCCGCCACCAACGTGTCAGAGGCCGTGGCCCGTGGTACCGGTCTTGCGGGGTGCCATGGTGGCATGTGCGACGCATTCCGCGATATGCCGCTGTGGCAATTCATGACCGGGGCGAATTGGGTTGCCCACCCCGGCGGCGATGGCGTCAAGCATCGCGTGACCATCACCTCTGACGATCCACTGGTGGCAGAGATCGCGGATTTCGACGTCGAGACGGAACAATATTACCTGCACACCGACCCCGCCAACACGGTGCTCGCCACCACACGCACCGATGTCGTGAACTGGTATCACAGCCCCAATGGCGCGGTTGATATGCCGGTCGCATGGACCCGCCACTGGGGCCATGGCCGGGTCTATTACAACGCCCTAGGGCACAAGGCCGATGTCATCGCCCAAGGCCCCGCCCATGAGATGCTGCGCCGTGGCCTGATCTGGGCCGGCTCGGGTCAAAAAGGGCAGGATGTCAGTACTTGGCAGACCCCCGGCAACCACTGGTAAAGAAATTTCAAGAAAATTTCGCACCCCTGTCGATTTGGGCAACCCTGCTGCGTCTGGTATGTAAGGGGCGCGCGGTTGTGCCCCACTGACAAGGAGATACCAAATGCAATTTATGTGCCTGATCTATTCCACCGAAGGAACCGGACCGCAGCCCGGAACACCCGAATTTGGCCCCTTCATGAAGGGTTATCAGGACTTCACCCAAAAGGTGAAAGACGAAGGCAAGCTGGTGGCCGGTGATGCGCTGCAGGCGGTCTCAACCGCGACCACGGTGACGGTGCGTGATGGCAAGACCGAAACAATGGACGGCCCCTTTGCCGAAACAAAGGAACAGCTGGGCGGCTATTACCTGCTTGATTGCGCGGATCTTGATGAGGCGCTGAAATATGCCGCGCTGATCCCCACCGCTGACTATGGCCGCATTGAAGTGCGCCCGATCGTTGTCTGGGACAATTAAGACCTGATGCCGCCCCCAGCCCTGACCCAAGCCGCAATCGAAACTGTTGTGCGCAAGGATTGGGGGCGCATCCTCGCCGCCTTGGTCAAATCACTGGGCGACTTCCAACTGGCAGAGGATTGCCTGCAAGACGCGCTGGTCTCTGCGCTGAACCATTGGGCGCGCAATGGTCTGCCCCATGCGCCTGATGCCTGGTTGATTACCACCGCGCGGCGCAAGGCGATTGACCGGATCCGCAGGCGGGCAACCCACAACACCCATGCCGCCGAACTGTCCTATCTTGCTGATCTTGCCAATGAACCGGTGGAGGATGTCGTGATCCCCGACAAACGGCTCGAGATGATCTTTACCTGTTGTCACCCCGCGCTGGCGCGTCCCGCGCAGGTCGCCCTGACCTTGCGGACCTTGGGCGGGCTGACCACGGACCAAATCGCCCATGCCTTTTTGGCCAAGCCAGAAACGATGGCCCAGCGGCTTGTGCGGGCCAAGCGCAAGATTGCCGCAGCAGGCATTCCCTATGCGGTGCCCGACGCCGACCATCTGCCCGCGCGTATTGATGCGGTTTTGCAGGTGATCTATCTGATTTTCAACGAAGGTTACGCTGCAAGTTCTGGCGCGGAACTGATGCGCGCAGGCCTTACGCAAGAGGCGATACATCTGGCCCGTGTCGTGGCGGATCTTTTGCCCAAAGCGGCAGAGGTGCGCGGCTTATTGGCGCTGATGCTCTTGCACGATGCCCGCAGTGCCGCCCGTGCCGCCCCCAGCGGCGCATTGATCCCGCTTGATGCGCAGGACCGTCGCTTGTGGGACCGCACAAAGATCGCCGAGGGCACCGCGATCATTAGCGCGGCCCTGCTCGAACAGCGGATCGGTCCTTATCAGCTTCAGGCCGCGATCAGTGCGGCCCATGCCAATGCGCCCAGCTGGGAACGGACCGATTGGCAGGATATCGCCGGTCTTTACGGCCTGTTGTGGAAGGTGCAGCCGACGCCTGTTGTCCAGATTAACCGTGCAATTGCCGTGTCCTACGCGCAGGACCCACAGGCCGGACTGGCGCTGTTGCAACAAGTGCGGGACGATCAAATCGCTGATTATCAGCCCTATCACGCAGCCCATGCCGATCTGCTCGCCCGCGTGGGCGATCCCGTGGCCGCCCATACGGCCTATGACCGCGCCATTGCGTTGTCGCAAAACACGCAGGAACGCGACTTTCTGACCGCCCGACAGTCCGCGCTGGGCAAGACCTTGCATTAGGCGCTTTACGGTCAAATATCTGCTAGCCACATTGACCCGCGCGGCTGCTTCCCCCAATGTCCGCGCGAGCAGCAAAAGGCACAAAATGGCCAGTAAAGCCCCCTTCGCAAAATTCGAATGGATGATCGCCTGGCGCTACATCCGCGCCAAACGGGCAGAGGGCGGCGTCTCTGTCATGACATGGATCAGCCTTGTGGGCGTGACCCTTGCGGTCTTTGCTCTGATTGCCACCTTGGCGATCCGCTCTGGCTTTCGGGCAGAGTTTGTCGACACCATCCTTGGGTCAAACGCCCATGTGACTGTCTACCAGCAAACCGCGATTGCAGGGACCACGCAGGTCAGCCGTCTGATCCCGGACTACGAACAGCTTTCGACCGATCTGGCGGCCATCCCCGGTGTCACCCGTGCCGCACCCTTGGTGCGCGGTCAGGTGCTGGCGAACCGGGGCCAACAGAACACCGCCGCTGACGTCTATGGGATATCTCCGGCGGATTTGCTGACCATTCCCCGCATCGCCAATCCAGAGGATCGCGTCGGGGATATCGCGAACTTTACCCAAGGCATCGCCATGGGCTCGGGCGTCGCGCGTGAATTGGGGGTGACGGTGGGGGATCGGGTCAAACTGATCTCTCCCAATGGTGCGCGCACCGCGATGGGCACCGCACCCCGCACGAGCGCCTATGACGTGGTCTATATCTTTACCGCTGGCCGCTTTGATATCGACCGCACCCGCATCTACATGCCGCTGGCCGACGCGCAGATCTTCTTCAACCGCGACGGTGTCGCTGATGAGATTGAGGTGATGGTCGCCGACCCAGATCACGTCGATGACCTGACGCCCGCGATCTTTGATGTGGGCGGGCAGGGGACATTGCTGTGGACCTGGCGCGACAGTGCCGGTGCCTTTCTGCGGGCGCTCACGGTCGAAGATAACGTGATGTTCGTAATCCTTTCGATCCTTGTGCTCATTGCCTCGATGAACATCATCTCGGGTCTGATCATGCTGGTCAAAAACAAGGGCCGCGACATTGGTATCCTGCGCACCATGGGCCTGTCAGAGGGGTCTATCCTGCGGATCTTCTTTATCTGCGGCGCGGGCATCGGCACCATTGGCACGATCCTTGGGGTGATCCTCGGTTGCCTGTTTGCACTTTATATCGACCCGATCTTCAGCTTCGTGAACTACATGGCCGGTGGCGGCGTCTGGGATCCGTCGATCCGCGGCATCTATGCTTTGCCGGCCGAACTGCGCCTCAATGATGTGCTGAAATCCGTGGCCCTGTCGCTGGGCCTGTCGTGGATCGTCACCATCTTCCCCGCCCGCCGGGCCGCGCGGATGAACCCGGTTGAGGCGTTGCGCTATGAGTAACGTGCTCGATCTTTCCGGCCTGACCAAAGGCTACAACCACGGCAAACCCTCGGAAGTGACCGTGCTGCAAGGCGCTGATCTGACGGTTGATGCAGGCGAGGTTGTGGCCCTTGTTGCGCCCTCCGGTGCGGGTAAATCGACGCTTTTGCATATCGCCGGTCTGCTTGATGTGCCGGATGCTGGCAACGTCGCGATCAACGGCATCGATATGACCAAACTCAGCGACCGCAAGCGCACGGCTGTGCGCCGGTCGGACGTGGGGTTCATCTATCAGTTCCACCATCTGCTGCCAGAGTTTACCGCGCTGGAAAACATCGTGCTGCCGCAGCTTGCCAATGGCGTCGATCAGGCCAAGGCCGAAGCCCATGCGCTGGATCTGCTGGACCGTGTCGGCGTCAAACCCCGCGCCGATCATCGCCCTGCCGCTCTCTCTGGTGGTGAACAGCAACGCGTGGCCTTTTGCCGGGCGCTCGCCAATGGGCCCAGCCTGCTGCTTGCGGATGAACCCACTGGCAATCTTGACCCCAGCACCTCGGACCGGGTGTTTGACGCGCTGATGGCGCTTGTGCGCAGCACCGGATTGTCCGCCCTGATCGCCACCCACAACCTTGATCTGGCCGCCCGCATGGATCGCACCGTGCGATTGGTCGACGGCCGTCTCACCTAGTGCCCCGATTATTCGTCGAATAATCGCCACCGCGTAAAGGAAACGACATGCCAAATATCACCCCCGCCGATATCCACGCCGCCACCCATGCGGCCCTTGTGGCCCATGGTGCCACGGATCATGTGGCAACCCATGTCGCCCGCGCGACAGCGGATAGCGAGGCGCATGGCAACACCATCTGTGGCCTGTCATACGTGGAAAGCTACTGCGCGGCCCTTGGCACCGGCCGCGTTGACGGCGCTGCCACGCCGATCGTCCATCAGCCGCGCCCGGGTGCCGTCACCGTGGACGCGGCCAAGGGCTTCGCCCAGCCCGCTTTTGACGCGGGCCTTGCCGCCGCCATCGCCGCCGCGCGGCAAAACGGTATCGCAAGCCTTGCGATTGCCCATAGCCACACCTGCACCTCGCTTGGCTATTTTACGGCCCAAATCGCCGCCGCAGGCCTTGTGGGCCTTGGCTTTACCAATGCCTCCCCCGTCGTGGCCCCGCCGGGTGGCGCCACCCCCGTCCTTGGCACCAACCCCATCGCACTTTCGGTGCCCGGTGACGGTGCGTTGGCCCTGCACTTTGACAGCTCGACCTCAGCCGCGGCCCTTGGTGCCATCAAAGAGGCAAAGGCCGCAGGCACCCCGATCCCCGCAGGCTGGTGTGTTGACGCAAATGGCCAGCCCACCACCGATGCGGCAGAGGCGCTGAAAGGCGCGATCCTGCCTTTGGGCGGGGCCAAGGGCTTTGGCTTTGGCGTGATGGCTGAGATCATGGCCGCCGCCCTGACGGGGTCGGTGAATTCCGTTGACGTGGCCGGGCTCAAGGTCGGTGACGGGCCGCCCCATGATCTGGGCCAGTTCTATATCCTGATCGACCCCGGCACCCATACCGATCATTGGGCGGCGCGTGTCGCGCGCCTGGTCAGTGCGGTCGCCGACCAACCCGGCGCGCGTCTGCCCGGATCAACCCGCGCACCGATGGATCTGGTCCCGGTGCCCGATGCGCTTTGGGACCGCATTGTCGTACTTGGGTAGCGCGGGCAATTTTCCCGCTCAGGCCTTTTGCGTCACGAAGACCCCAACCGCCATCAACGCAATGCCCGCCGCCCGCGTCAGCGTCAGCGGCGAAACCTGTGCCGTAAACAGCCCAAAGTGATCAATGGCGGCGGCTGCGATCAACTGCCCCAGCAATACAAAGAACACCGCGTTGCCGACCCCGATGATCGGCGCGATCCAGGTGATGCTCAGCACATAAAAGGCGACCAGAACACCGCCCAGAAACAGATGCTTCGGCGCGATGTTCAACCGCCCTGCGGCCTCTGGCGCCGTGGCCACCGCCACCACCGCCGCCACTGCAAAGGCCACGGCAAACAAGACCGTTGCCGCAACCGCAGGCGATCCGATGACCCGGCCCAAGGCCGCATTCAGTGCGGCCAGAACCGGCACCCCGATCCCTGCCAGCAACATGATGCCCGCGTATTGCATATCCGGCCCTCCTTGGTTGACCCGCACCCTGCAGCAGCCCATGATCTGGATCAAGGCGGGACCGACGCCGTCACCTATCCTAAGGCAAAGGAGGCCCCACATGCGCCCAATGTTCCTGATCCCGCTTCTTGCTCTGACAGCCTGCGTGGCGGATACGCCACCAAACGGCAAAATGGCCTTTATGGAGAATTGCGCGGCCTGCCATGGGGCAACCGGGCAGGGCGACGGACCGCTTGCCAGCAGCCTCAACCCCGCGCCGCCTGATCTGACCATGATTGCTGCGCGCAACGGTGGGATCTTTGACCGCAGCTATGTGGCAAGCTTCATTGACGGGTTGAACCGGGGTCAACATAACGCCGCTGCCATGCCGGAATTTGGCGCAGGTGATCTGGGGCCACTTATCATGACCGACGACGCAGGCGTGCCGGTTCCAATCCCCGCCACCCTGTTGGCGCTGACAGATTATGTCGAAAGCATCCAGCAATAAGGCCGTTTGCACAGCCTAGCGCAGCCTAACGTAGGCCGGGCTTCAGACCGGCTATTTTGCCGCGTAATCGGTTTCTGGCATCTGCCCTGAGATCTCTAGAAACATCTTGCGCTGGACCGCCGCGCTAAAGGTCTCGCGGCTTTCTGCGGTCACCATAAAGGACCCCGGCCCGCCGATGATCCGGCTTTCGTATTCCGCTTCCAGATTGCCACCCGCGCGTCGCCCGCTATCTGGGCGCAGGATCGGCAGCGCATTGATCACCGTGCCCTTGTCCAGCACCTCTTGGCGCGCCAGATCAATTGGCGGCCCGCTGGAATTGCCAATGCTATCGCCAGAGAAATCAATCACATGGCGAAAGCCGTCAAACTGGTTGATCTCAATCTGGCGCTGCCCCTCCAGCAAAGCCGCCCCAATGGCATTGCGCCCAAAGACCGCCCTTGGCCCCTCCAGCTTTCTGGCAAATTCCGCCGCCGTCTCTGGCCCATCGACAAGCGTCCAATCGGCCACGACCGCCTGATTGGTGGCCCATTCGACATAGGTCACAGCGATATGCCCGTAGGCGGTGTTGGCAATCGCGGCAAGCACTGCCTCGGACTGGATCGCATCGGCATACCCCTGCCGCTGAAACCGCAGTTCTTCTTCATCGATCGACCCCGACCCATCGGCCAGAAACACCAACTCCAACGAGGTCTCGATCATCTGGGCCTGCGCCATCCCGGCCCAACACAGCAGCGCAATTGCATATCTCATGCGGAACAACCTAGCTTCATTTCAGCCCGTGACAATCGCGTGACGGCAGCGTGAGGGCGCGCGAAACCATTGCGCAATCTGTTACGTGTCTGACAAAGCAAACCCGGAGAGACCCCATGTTCAAGCGTACCACCCTTGCCCTCGCCCTTCTTGCCACCCCGCTGGCCGCTGGCCCGGTCAGCTTTGCCAATGGCTGGCAGGAACAGAAACTGTCGTTGTTTTCCAGCAATGACTACCGCTTTGGCAACACGCTCTCGATGGTCTCTGACGGGTCGGTCAGCATCGCGTGGACACGGCTGCCGCAGGGCGAATGGGGGGCCAACGGGGCGTCCTGGGCCTGGACTGTCGACCAATCCGTGCCCGCCACAGACCTGTCCCGCAAGGGCGGGGACGACCGCAACCTGAGCGTCTATTTCGTCTTCGTACCAGAGGCGGTGGCCCCGTCACTGGCTGGCGCCGGCATCCGTAGCCTGCTGGGCCGCGACGACGTGCGCGTGATCCAATATGCATGGGGCGGCAACCATAGCCGGGGCCAGGTGATCAAATCCCCCTATGGCCGTGGCGGCGTGACAATTCCTCTGCGCCAAGCCAGCACCGGATCGCATAGCGAAAGCGTTGATCTGGCCGCTGACTACGCCCGCGCCTTTGGCGGCACAAAAGGCGCGCTGATCGGCATGGCGGTGTCTGGCGACAGCGACGACACCGATAGCGTGATCCGGGCGGCCATCGGCAATATGACCCTGCGGTAATCCTTACTTTACGTAAGGGCCTGTCTTGCGCCAAGCTGGTCCCATATTATCGGGGGGCATATTATGGCTTGGCGCGCGGCATCGTCACTGACGAAATTTATTCAGCAAATCAACGATCTGGCACCGGACCGGTCGAAAAGATCCGACGGCACCGTGGGCGACGCTGCCCACCAGTCGCGCAAAAGCGACCACAACCCCTGGATCAAGGATGGCCCCAGCCGTGTGGTTTCTGCCTCTGACATCACCCACGACCCGGACAAAGGCTGCGACTGCCATTTGATCGTGAAATCCCTGGTCGAAAGCCGCGACAAGCGGATCAAATACATCATCTGGGACAAAAAGATCTGGCGGTCCTACGACAAACCCACCGTCAAAGCATGGGAGGCGCAGGAATACCGCGGATCGAACCCGCATACCAAGCACCTGCATCTGTCGGTCAACAGCCAGAAAAAGCACTACGACAACATCGACCCGTGGGACATCACCCCGCTCGCCAAATCCGCCATCGACATCGTGATCGGCAATATCCTGGCAGAGGCGGGCCTTGACCCGCAGATCGCGTGGGGGGCGATGGTCTCTCCCAGCTTCAAGGCCAAGGTGATCAACATCAGCAACGGCCTGCAAATCGACCCCAACGACCTGATGGCGGTGATGGCCTTCGAAAGCGCGCGGACCTTCAAACCCGACGTCGAAAACCCGCTGTCAGGGGCCGTTGGCCTGATCCAGTTCACCAAGAAAACGGCCGAAGGCATGGGCACCTCAATCGCGGCGCTGAAGGCGATGACCGCCGAAGAACAGCTTGATATTGTTGAGCAATACTTCCGCCCCTACCATGGCCGCCTCAATGACATCTTTGACGTCTACATGGCCGTCCTCTGGCCCCGCGCCGTGGGTAAAATGAAAAGCTACGTGCTGTTCGAATACCCCTCGCGGCAATACAAATGGAACAAGGGTTTGGATGCCAACACCGACGGCGCCATCACCAAAGCCGAGGCCACGGCCCATGTCCTCCACCTCCTGAACGAAGGCCTCCAGTCCGACCGCGTCGGGTAGGGTGCGTGATTTCACGCACCGGCCCTTGACCCACATCAACGCGCGACCATCGCGCATCGGCTAACCTGTCGTCATCCCAAAGACGGAGGTTTCGATGCGATTGACCCTACTGGCAGCCCTCTTGGCCACCCCGCTTGCCGCACAGGACGCCGCGAACGGGCGTATGCTCTATGATGAATTCTGTGCGACCTGTCACGGCGTCAATGCGCGCGGCGACGGCCCGATGGCGCCCTCGCTGTTGTTACAGCCCCCCGACCTGTCGACCCTGATGGACCGCAATCAGGGGGTGCTGCCGATCATCCGCATCATCACCCGCATCGATGGCCGCGACCCACTGGTCAGCCACGGCTCGCCCATGCCGATCTATGGTGACTTCTTTGCAGGCACCGACGTTGCCACCAAGGCCGAAACCGGCCAGCCCATCATGACGTCAAAGCCAATTCTGGACCTGCTGGAGTGGCTCAAATCCGTCCAGCGCGAACGACCGTAGGCCGGGCTTCAGACCGGCACTCTGTCCCGACCTATCCCAACATCCGTAGGCCGAGTTTACCCCGGCACATGTTGCTGCCGCGCTTGGATCATCACGCCAAGGTTTACAAATAGAGTGCTCGGACAATCCCGTCCGTTCGCCACCCCGCGAACTGACGAAGGATCACCTTCAAGCCCTGATTGATTCTAAGTTACTCCTATTTGAGATTCGCAATTTTTTCCGCCATCTCAGGCACTTCGGATTGATAGAAAAGCTTTGCGGCTTCCGAAACATGTATTGCCTCATCCAAGCCAGAGAACCTAGCCTCAATCAGTTTTGCTAGGGCATCAGAACATAAGATGATTATGTTAGTTGCTGATTGGGATAGTGCTTCAAATTGCTCCTCCTTGCCACGCGTACCAGTCAATCCGCCATTAGCCAATTCGAAACCGAAATATGAGCCATGAGCAATCTCCGAGGAAATGTCCCAACCCATTAGTTCCACTCCTTCCAGCAGAATCGCAGCTGCCGGCGAAACTTTTGATATCGCGGCGATCATTTCTTGCCGACTCTCGGAAAAGCATCTCCGAGGTTTCTTCCCGCCATCTGGCTCGAACTCTTCGATAGCCGTTTGCACTACCGGATGGCTTCGATCAAATTGAATGGGGTGTTTTATTAGGCCTTGTTCTTTGCCTAACTTGAAAAATTTTGTTTGGGTTTTGAAGGCTTTGTAAACAGAGTAGAGCCTTACCTTATTGGACAACTCTCCGTGGTCAGTAAGGCAGTAAGCAGCTTGAAGACAACTCTCATAAAAAGTTCGCGCCAAAGGTAGGCTGTCCTTGCTGGCCATTGAAAGCGGTTGCAGCAAACGTGATATGTTGTCCCCTGTAGCACAGGCAGAGAGCACTAAGCCCGAGGCAATTTTTTTTTGACTTTCAGTTGGGCAAGGCTGTTCGAAACTGGCTATCATCAATCCAGTATTTAATCTGTTTAGCAGCCATATATTTGTATTTCTAAAGGCTGCTAAATCTTGATTCTTTTTGGTATCAAAGGTTTCAATACTTATACGCCTCAAACATCCAACTCCTCCACAAACCGCGCGTTTTCCTGAATATACTGGAACCGCAGCTCTGGCTTCTTGCCCATCAACCGCTCCACCAGATCAGCCGTCTCACCCGGTTCATCATCCGACACCGTCACCCGGATCAGTTTGCGCGTCGTGGGGTCCATCGTGGTTTCTTTCAGGTCCTTGGCGTCCATCTCGCCCAGACCCTTAAAGCGTTGGACGTCGATTTTTCCCTTACCGCCCAGACCCTTCTCCATCATCGCGTTCTTTTCGGCGTCATCCGCCACATAAACGCGGCGCGCGCCTTGGGTCAGCCGATACAAGGGCGGGCAGGCCAGATAGAGGTGCCCCGCATCAATCATCGGGCGCATCTGGGTGAAGAAGAACGTCATCAGCAGCGACGCGATATGCGCGCCGTCCACATCCGCATCCGTCATGATGATGATTTTGTCATAGCGCAGGTCATCAAGGTTGAACTTCGCGCCCAAACCAACGCCCAACGCCTCGCACAGATCGTTGATTTCGGCGTTGGTGGTCAGCTTGTTAGACGCCGCCCCCAGCACGTTCAGGATCTTGCCTTTCAGCGGCAGCAGCGCCTGCGTCTTGCGATCCCGCGCGCCTTTGCCGGACCCACCCGCGCTGTCGCCCTCGACGATAAACAGCTCTGTCCCCTCGCGCGTTTTGCTGGAACAATCGGTTAGCTTGCCGGGCAGGCGCAGCTTTTTGGTGGCTGACTTGCGCGCGGTTTCTTTTTCCTGTCGGCGGCGCAACCGTTCCTCGGCCCGCAGCACCAGAAAGTCCAAAATCGCGCCCGCGGATTTGGTATCCGCCGCCAGCCAGTTGTCAAAGTGGTCGCGCACGGCGGCATCGACCATCCGGCCTGCCTCGGTTGTGGCCAAGCGGTCCTTGGTCTGGCCCACGAACTCTGGCTCGCGGATAAAGCACGACACCAGCGCGCAACCGCCCGCCATCAGATCGTCGCGGGTGATGATGCTGGCCTTTTTGACGTTGGTCAGCTCACCGTAGGCCTTGATGCCTTTCAGCACCGCCGACCAGAACCCCATCTCATGCGTGCCGCCCTCGGGCGTCGGCACGGTGTTACAATAGGACTGGATGAAGCCATCGCGTGACGGCGTCCAGTTGATCGCCCATTCCACCTTGCCCGGAACGCCGAATTTCTCTGTGAAGTCGACATTGCCCGCGAATGGCTTGTCGGAATAGGTCGTGGCCCCGCCAAGCGTCTCGTTCAGGTAATCCGACAGCCCGCCGGGGAACTTGAACGTGGCCTCTTTCGGCGTCTCGCCATCATCAATGCCGGTTTTCCAGCGGATTTCGACGCCCGAGAACAGATAGGCCTTGGACCGCGCCATCTTGAACAGCCGCGCAGGCTTCAGCTTGAGAGAGCCGAAAATCTCAGCGTCCGGGTGGAAGGTCACCGTGGTCCCGCGCCGGTTGGGGGCCGCGCCCACCTTTTCCAGCTTGGTCTGGGGGATGCCGCGCGAAAACTCCATCGCCAGCACTTCTTTGTTGCGTGCCACCTCGACCCGCAGATGATCCGACAGCGCGTTGACCACGGACGAGCCCACACCGTGCAAACCACCAGAGGTTTGATAGCTATCGCCCGAAAACTTACCGCCCGCGTTCAGCGTGCAAAACACGATCTCAAGCGTGGATTTCGACGGATCCTTGGGGTGCGGATCCGTGGGAATGCCCCGGCCATTGTCGCGCACGGTGACATGGCCGTTTTCGTGCAGTTCAACCTCGATCCAATTGGCATGACCGGCGACAGCCTCATCCATCGAGTTATCGATGATCTCTGCCACCATATGGTGCAGCGCCCGGTCATCCTTGCCGCCGATATACATACCCGGCCGCAGCCGGACGTGTTCCATATCTTCCAGCACCTGAATGCTGGAGGCGTCGTAGGTTGAGGCTGGTTTCTTCTTCGGCTCATCATCGTCCGGCATCAGTAGATCGGCCATGGCACTGCTCTTTTTTGCTCTGATTTATTGGCGTGCGCCATCATCGCAGAGCAAGCGGGCAGGGGCAATCGCTATCCTTTCGCAGGCCGCCACATTGGGCCCACGCCCGCCAGCAACACCAGCATATTAAAGAACAGGTTTGACGGATGCCCCGACGCCACCGACCCCGCACTGTCCAACACGAACCACGCCAGCAGACTGGTCACCACCGCGCGGCGCACGGCCTCCGGTGCGGCGTCATAGATCGCGCCGGACAGCATCCAGATCAACACACCCCATCCCAACAAAAAACCGCCCGACAGCGCCGATAGAAACCGGGTGGTGACGGCGTCAAAGTTCTGCACCCCGTCAAGCGGCCAGCCTAGCAGATCCATGGTGAAGGCCGCAGGCCATGAGGTGCCCGGCATCGTGCCGAAAAAGAACACCGGGCCAAATGATCCAACCACGATGGCGGTGACGCGCAGATACGATTTATGGGTCATGATATATCTCCTTTGCGGCTGACATAGGCGGGGTGCGATCGGCAAAACAATTACCTTGCAGGTAAGTGACGCGGGCGGGCGCTGGGCCTATGATCCCGGCATGACCGGCTTTCCCCAGACCCTCAAACACTGGCGTGGCACCCGCCGCCTCAGCCAGCTTGACCTCGCGGTCGAGGCAGAGGTTTCGGCCCGCCACATCTCTTTTCTGGAAACCGGGCGGGCCAGACCCAGCCGCGAGATGATTGCGCGGCTCAGCGATACGCTTCGCCTGCCGCTGCACGCGCGCAACCAATTGTTGACCCACGCAGGCTTTGCGCCCCGATACGCCAGCCGCGACTGGACCGCACCTGACATGGCGCCGATCCGCGCCGCGGTTGATCGGATGTTGGAAAGGCACGCGCCGTATCCGGCCATCGCTGCCGACCGGCTGTGGCGGGTCGTCAAGCTGAATGCGCCCGCACAGATGCTGTTTGGGTTGATTCACATCGGTGAGGGCGACAGCCTTCTGGATCTGATGCAGGGCGACCTCCTGCCGCAGTTCATCGAAAACTGGCCAGAGGTCGCGCATCATTCCGTGCAACGCCTGCGCACCGAAAGTGCAGCACAAGGCGGCGTGGCGGCCCTTGACGCGGCTGCGGCGAAATTGTCCACCGTTCCGGCGCCCAAGGCACTGCCCACCGGTCCGGTAATCCCGACAACCTACCGCGCGGGCGATCTGCGCCTGTCGCTCTTTTCGACAATTGCGCAATTCGGCACGCCCGAAGACCAGACCCTCGATGACCTTAAGATAGAGCTGTTTTTCCCAGCCGACACCGAAACGGATACAACCTTACAGAGAATCACCTTGCCCTGACAATCACCACGATTCGGGCGTGATTGTGCGATTGTCTTTCACAGCGAAACAAAGGGGTCACCAATTGGTGTATATGTCTCAAATTGCTGCAAAATAAACGGTCAAACCTGTCTAAACAGACAAGGTGCGCCGGGGGCTCCAACCCGCTAAAAGTTTAACTGTAGTGAGGGTGACGAGTGTTTTTGTTTTGGTCGTTGACGACCGCGACCGCACTGCAGTGCGGTCGCACCCGTAACAAGTAGTTTGGTGTACTTGCTGGTATCCATGTTTGGTGATGATGCGGCCCGTGTGTGAGGCGCCGCATCACGCCACCAACCTATTCCGACAATTTGGTTTCAAAACGCAGCCCGGCGGCTGTCCGATTGGGGAACCCGGTCCAGTAGGTGTGATCTTCGCCCAAAGTGCCGTCCTCATTCTCTGACCAAACGCCGTCGGCGGCATTGGGTTGCAGAACAAGGTATGCGGCCTTTTCGGTGTCCCCCTTCAAATGCAGATCCAGATAGGCGGTGACAAAGTGACCGGCGATGTTGTTCATCCGTGTGCTGTCCCAAACCGCATCGGCGTAATGCTCGAACGGGGCCCATCCCAACGCCTCTGACACCGCATAGCTTTCGGCAGGGGCGGGCATCGGTGCGCCTGCGTTGTGATTGGCGGCGTCAAAGGTCAGCAAATGCCGATCCACGCCCGTCGCCCCGTCAAAGATCCCGCGAATAGCGTCGTATTGGGACACATCATCAACCGACCCCGCGATCAGCATCAACGGCGTGTGGATCCCCGCAAGGCCCGCCGCATCCCAAAACCCCGCGTTATTGCCCCAGGGCCCAAAGGTCACAACGGCTTTGACCCGGTCATCCTTCAGCGCCATATGCTCTGCGGTGCCGACCATATTGCGTTCCAGCAGCGCTTGCGGCGCGCCCCATTCATAGGTCGTGGCCAATTGGGTGACGCCTGCGCCCGCATAGATCAACGCACCGTACCCCCCCATCGAATAGCCCACGATCGCGACGTTTTCGCCATCAACCAACCCGCCAATCCCGTCATCCAGCCCCGTCATCTGATCAATAACAAAGCGTTGATCCCAGGGCCTGTTCACCAAGGTGGACCCAAAGGCCGCCTGATCAGCATAGGTGCTGTCGGTGTGGTCGATGCTGGCCACGACATAACCCTTGGAGGCCAGATTTTCGCCCAGCCACCCCATCAGCCAACGATTGCCCGGATAGCCGTGGGACAAGATCACCAGCGGGTATTGCCCGTCATTTGCGGGCACAGCGCCGCGTGTGGCATGTCCGTTCAGCATGACCTTGGTGACCCCGTCGCGGATCACAGCCTCGTATTGGCCGCCGGGCACGGTATTGGGCAGCGCGGGATACCAGATCTCGACCGTCAGGGGGCGGTCCGCACGGGCAACCTCGCCCTCGGGCGGTGTGTTCGCCACATCGACCTGATCCATCATGGTAAAGACCCGCGTGGTCACGCCCACCGGCAAAGCGCCATATTCTGATAACGCTGGTGCATCCGGCCGGATCGTATCAATGCGATTTTCCGCCATGGCACCCGTCGTCAATGCCGCTGACAGGGCCAGCGTTGTCATGGTTTTCATCTGTATTTCCTTTTTTAAGGGAAAAACGGTCCCAGCAACCAGACGCTTGAACACGCGCCCGACGACGTTAGGCTAACCCACATCAAGGGCGGAGGACAAATGCGCATTTTCTTTACCGGCGGCAGTGGCAAAGCGGGCCGCCACGCGATCACCTATCTTTTGGGGCAGGGGCACCGTGTGCTGAATGTCGACCAGCTGCCCTCTGGTCTGCCCTGCTCGGAACTGCTGATTGATCTGTGTGACGCGGGCCAAGTCATTGGGGCGATGTCACAATTCACCGATTTCCACGAACTTGACGAAGGCACCGGCGTGCCGCGCTATGATGCCGTTGTGCATTTTGCCGCCGTCCCGCGTGTGATGATCGGCACCGATGGCGAATGCTTTCGGCAGAACACCCTGACGACATATAATGTGATCGAAGCTGCCGTGAAATTGGGCATCCCCAAAATCATCTTTGCCAGCTCTGAAACCACCTATGGCGTCTGTTTTGCCGATGGCGACGTGCAGCCCGCCTATATCCCCGTCGACGAAGACCACCCCACCGTGCCGCATGACAGCTACGCGATGTCCAAGGTCTGTAACGAGGTGACAGGCCGTTCGTTTCAGGCGCGCACCGGATCTGATATCTATGGCCTTCGGATTAATAACGTCATTGAACCCCATGAATACGCTGAAAACTTTCCCGCATTCATGGATGATCCCGCCAGCCGTCGGCGCAATATCTTTGGCTATATCGACGCCCGTGATCTGGGCCATATGGTGGACCGCTGTCTCGCCGTGGATGGCCTTGGCTATCAGGTCTTTAACGTCGCCAATCCCGATATGTCGGTGAATGTCACCACCGATCAGATCATCGCCGCGCATTACCAGGGCGTGCCGCAAAAGCGCGACATGGCCCCGGATGAGACGTTTTACGACATCACCAAGGCCCGCACACTGCTGGGCTTTGATCCCAAACATTCCTGGCGCGAGGTGCTGACATGAAGGCCGCCTGCGCCTGCGGGCAACTGACCGCTGATACGTCCGCCGAGCCCCTGCGCTGCGTTGTCTGCCACTGCCATGCCTGCCGCACCCGCACAGGCTCTGCGTTTTCGCTTAACACCCGGTTTGCAACAGACGCGGTCACGACGCATGGCACGTCCAAATCCTTCACCCGCACCGGCGACGAAGGGTCCCGGATCACCTATCATTTCTGCCCTGATTGTGGCGTGACCGTCTGGTATCTCAATGATCAGATCCCCGGCGTGATGATCCCCGGTGGGGCACTGGCCCCCGCAGATCTGCCCGCACCTGCGCTGTCGGTCTATGATGCCCGCCGCCCCGATTGGCTGTCGCTTCCGGGGTTAGAGGTGATGGATTGACCGATTTTCCCAGCTACGACCTGTCGCGCTTTGCCACAGATCCCGGTTCCGCCCGCGAGGTCGACGCGATCTGCCGCGATACCGGCTTTCTTGTGCTCACCGGCCACGGCGTTGCACCTGACGTCATCGCCAATATCTGGGCCGCCGCTGACGCCTTCTTTGCGCAAGACCCGGACGCCAAATCCAAAGTCGCAGCACCGTATCCCGGCTACCCCTACGGCTGGCTTGGTCCCAACCGCGAGGCGCTGGCAAAGTCCAAAGGCAATGACACGCCGCCTGATCTCAAAGAATCCTTTAACGGTGGGCCTTTACGCGTCCCTCCTCATGCGAACCCCGATGCGTTGGAATTCTGTTATCAGCCTACGCTCTGGCCCGATCTGCCCGGTTTCCGCACCGCGTGGGAGGCCTATTATGCCGCGATGGAAACACTCGCGGCCCAGATCATGCAGGTCTTTGCCGTGGCCTTGGGGCGCGAGGCTGATTTCTTTGCACCCTTCATCGCAAACCCGATCTCTGCGCTGCGGGCTTTGCATTATCATCCCACCGGGCCCGCGGCCGAAAAGGACCAGCAACGCGCCGGGGCGCATACTGATTACGGCAGCCTGACAATCCTTTTGCCGCAGGCCAATCGGCGCGGTTTGCAGGTGCAACAGGGCGACACATGGGTCGATGTGCCATCGCCCCCCGATGCTTTTGTGATCAACATCGGTGACCTGATGACGCTTTGGACCGGCGGGCGCTGGGTCAGCACGCTGCACCGCGTCGTGGCTATCCCCGATCAGCCCGCCCGCCAATCGTTGGCCTTCTTTCATCAGCCCGACTGGGACGCCGAAATCGCGCCGCTCAATGGGGGCGGCGGCGCTGATCCGATCCGCTCTGGCCCCTATCTGATGGGCAAATTCAAGGCGACCGGCGCATGAGCGTCAAATCAACACCCTTGCCCGCAGACGCCCTGCTTCAGCGCTACGCGCAACGCGACGATTGCTACACCGATTGCTATGAGGTCGATACCACCGCCGCCGACCTGGCCGCCTGCATCAGCGCATTCTACACCACGCCGCTGTTTCGGGCAGAGCGTCTGATCCTGGGGTTTGCGGGTCACGCCAGCACTGACGCCGATGTCGCAGCCCTCGCGACTGGGCAGGCTGACACCTACGCCGCGTGGCGGGTCGAGGATCGCACCGCCGATCAGATCCTGCTGTGCGATGTGGCAGGGCGCACCCGGTCATGGCTGCATCACACGCCGGGCAAATTCTACTTCGGATCTGCCGTGACGCCACCGACACCCGGCGCACCTTTGGGCGGGTTGTTCACCGCGCTCTTGCCGTTTCACAAGGTCTACAGCCGGGGCCTTTTGGCCAGCGCGGCGCGTCGTCTGACCTAAGGGTGCTGGGCAAAACGCCCAGCCTAGGCCTCTGCCACGCTCACCAACATCTCATTCAGCGGCCACAACAGCTTGAACGCATCACCCAACAGCGCCTCAAGCGGCCCCGTTGCTGGCAGATCCACGCTGCCCACCATGCCCTTCATCCGCAACAGCCGCTCTGCTGCGTGTTCCTTGTCATAAGGCGGTGGCACGCGCTTGAGCGCGGGTTCCCTGAACCGCACGCCTTGCGCCTCTAGCCCTGTGACCGTGCCCATGATCCGGGCGGTATCAAGATCGACAAACTTGCGCCAATCCACCAGCACCGCCTTGTCAAACCCCATCATCCCGGCCCCTGCGCTGATGTAATCAAGCCCGACCCCAAAGAAGAACACCGGATCCTGCCGCGCGCCCGTCTCAAGCCGCCACATCATATGCAAATGCGTGTTATAGGGCGTCTTGTCCTTGGAAAATCGCACGTCTCTGTGCGGCCGAAACAGCTTTGGCGCGACCTCTGTCCCGCTTACCCCTGCCAAGACGGGCTGCATCCGATCCAGCAAGGCCAATGCCGGCGCTCTAAGCTGCGCGTCATAACGCGCCTTGTTGTCTTGCCACCAATCGCGGTTGTTGTTGGCGGCCAGTTGCGTCAAAAACCCCCGCGCATCCCCGATCAGGCCATCAAAATCCGCCATTGCATCCCCCATTTTCCGCCATGTTGCCGTTCCAGTGACCCGCTGTCCATTGTCAGCCCCCGCTCACCGCATTATCTGCTGACACATGCGTACACTGACCACGCTCTCTGCTTTGGCCCTGATGCTGACCCCGCCGCCCGCTTTGGCGCACCCGCATATCTTTGTGGGGGCAGAGGTAACGGTGGATTTCACCTCTGGCGCGCCTGTCGTGCGGCTGGGCTGGGTCTATGACGACTATTTTTCCTTGCTGATCACCGCCGATCTGGGCATCGACCTTGATGGTGACATGCAATTGACCCCCGAAGAGGTCAAGATCCTGACCGACAGCGTCACGGCATGGCCGGAAGACTTTCAGGGCGATCTGGAAGTGCTGCAAGGGGACACGCAACTGGCCTTGGCCCCGAAACAGGACCACGGCATGACCTTCGCCGACGGGCTGGTGACCGAAGAACACGCGCGCGCCGTGACCGTGGCCGATCCTGATGCGCCGCTCACGATCCGGGTCTATGATCCGTTCTATTATGTCGCCTACCAGCTTGCCGGTCCGGTCAAGATTCTGGGCCGCGATGACTGCGAGGCGGCGATCACGCCGCCCAATCTTGATCGCGCCTATTCACTGGTCGAAGAACTGCTCTATGGTCGCCCCGCCAGCGATGTTGGCCCGGATGAGGAATTTCCCGAAGTCGGCATCGAATTTGCCGAAACCATCACCGTGACATGCGCCGCGCCGCTTTGATCCTTTTGACCTTGCTGGTCGCGCTTGCGGTCTGGCTTTGGGGCATGGGCGGGGCCGATCAGGTCAGCCGCTGGGCGGCGGCGACGCAACGCGATGTGCAAAACGCCATGGCCGGGGCCCTGCGCGCGCTGCGCGGCGGAGAGCCGGGCGCCTTGGCCTCGCTTTGGGGGCTGTGCTTTGCCTATGGGTTTGTGCATGCCGCCGGTCCGGGCCATGGCAAACTGGTGATCGGCGGCTACGGTTTGGGCGCGCGCGTGCCCGCCGCACGGCTTGCCGGCCTCGCTGTGGCGTCATCGCTGGCGCAGGCGGTGACGGCGATCGTGCTGGTCTATGCGGGCGTGTGGCTGCTTGGCTGGGGCCGGGACCAGATGACCGGTCTGGCCGATGATATCATGGCCCCGCTCAGCTATGCGCTGATCGCCGGGGTTGGGCTTTGGCTTTTGCTGCGTGGCTTGCGCAAGATCACGCGCAAACCGGTCCATCACCACCATGACCATGACCACGCCCACGACCATGGGGGCGGCCATTGTGATACCTGTGGCCATGCCCATGGCCCAACCGTGGATCAGGCGGCCTCTGTCAGGTCGCTGCGGGACGCGCTTGTGGTGATCGGGGCCATCGCCGCGCGTCCCTGTACCGGGGCGCTGTTCCTGCTGATCCTGACGTGGCGGCTGAACCTTGACTGGGCAGGGGTGATCGGTGCGCTGGTGATGGGGCTTGGCACCGCATCGGTCACCGTGCTTGTAGCACTGGCGGCTGTTGGCTTTCGAGAAAGCGCGCTGGCGCAGGCGGCCTCTTCGCGCAGCACCGCGCGCCTGATGGCCGGGGCAGAGGTCTTGGCCGGTCTGCTGGTCACCACATTGGCCCTGCAACTGCTGGTGCGCGCAATCTAGTGCTTTACCACGCCTGACCCCGGGCGTAGGCCTAGGGCATGCAACCCGTGGCCCAGACATATCCCCAGCACACCCGTGCCGTCCTGAAACTGGGCCTGCCGCTGATTGCCTCCAATCTGGCGCAGTTCGCGATCCATATGACCGATACGATCATGCTGGGCTGGTATGATGTGACGGCCCTTGCTGCGGTGACCATCGCCAGCACCATGTTCTTTGTGTTGTTTATCGTCGGTGCCGGTTTCGGCTTTGCGGTAACGCCGCTGGTCGCTGCGGCGGCCGAGGCGGGGGACACCCAAACCGCCCGTCGTGCGACCCGCATGGCGGTCTGGCTTTCGATCTTCTACGGCGTCGCCGTCTCGATCCCGTTCATCTTTTCCGAACGCATCATGCTGGCCATCGGTCAGGATCCGGTCGTGGCCGCGGCGTCCCAGGATTATCTGCACATCGCCGTCCTTGGCATGGTGCCTGCGCTGATCGTCATGGCATTCAAGTCGTTTCTGGCCGGGCTGGAACATACCGCCATCATCCTGTGGTCCACGATTGTCGCGGCACTGTTGAACGTCGTGGTCAATTACCTGCTGATCTTTGGCAACTTCGGTGCGCCTGAATTGGGCCTGCGCGGTGCGGCCATCGCCTCTGTCTTGGTTCAGGTCGCCACCGTCGTCGTGCTGGTGGCCTATATCCTGCGCCGCCTGCCGGAATATGAGATCTTTCGCAACGCTCTGCGCCCCGATCCCGAGGTCATGGCCCGCGTCTTCCGCCTTGGCGTGCCGATCGGGCTGACGTCTCTGGCCGAGGGCGGGCTGTTTGCAGCCTCTGCCGTCATGATGGGCTGGATCGGCGCGCTTGAGCTTGCCGCCCACGGCATCGCGATCCAGCTTGCCAGTGTGATGTTCATGGTCCACATCGGCCTGTCGCAGGCAGCGACCGTGCGGGCGGGCCGCGCCTTGGGCCGGATGGATGAACCCGGCCTGCGCCAGGGCGGAATCGCCGCGATTGCGCTTTCGGGGGCCTTTGTTGTCTTCACCGTGACGTTGTTCCTGACCGTGCCGGATCTTTTGGTCGGCGCCTTCATCGACCCCGATGAACCCCAGCGCGATGCGCTGTTGCGTATCGGCGTGACCCTTGTGGCCTTGGCTGCGTTGTTTCAGGCGGTGGATGCCTTGCAGGTCATGACGCTTGGATTGTTGCGCGGGGTGCAGGACACCGCTGTGCCGATGGTCATGGCAGTGGTCAGCTATTGGATCATTGGCCTGCCGTGCAGCTATCTGTTGGCATTTACGTTTGGCATGGGGCCTGTGGGGCTTTGGCTCGGGCTGGTGGTGGGGCTGACTGTGGCAGGTGTCCTGATGTCATGGCGCTTTTGGCGCGGCTCAAGCCACATCGCACGACCTGCCTAGGCGCGCCCAAAAATTTTCGGCGAAAATTTTTCCCCTAGTCGCTGCTGTCGTCGTCCGACAACAGACGCTCTGACTTTTTGCGCACCAACAACGTGCGCAGGTCATGCATCGCCAAAAGCAAACGGTCCGTGACCTCTTCCAACTGGTCATCGCGGGCCTTGGACTGCACCCATTGCGTGGTGATGTTAAGGTAATCCACCGCCCGGTGGATATCATCCATATCCCGCTGCGCCAGCAGGGCGACACGTTGGTCCAGCCATTCCTGAATGGCGGCAATATCCGCCTCAGAGAGTTGGTGATCGCCGTGCGGCTTCACTTCGCCATTCTTGACGTTGACCACGGCCACCTGATCCAGCTCAATCCGCCGCTGGCGGTTTTCGGTGTCCACGCGGAACACAGCCGCGCCATTCTCGCGGATCCGAAAGTAGTAATCTGGTAGGTCGTCGCTCATCTGCGCCTCGGTCTTTTGCGAGAGGTTAGCAGGGGCAGGGGGCTTGCGCCAGATGCATGCATGGACGGGCGGCAGGTGCCTGCGATGCGGGACAAATTGGATCTATCGCGTTCAAGGCGCGATCAGTACCTCGCCCTCAATTTCCATTGCAAAGCCCAGCGGCAACCCAGATACGCCTATTGCAGAGCGTGCGTGCCGACCAACGTCTTTGCCGAACACCTCAATGACAAGGTCGCTAAATCCATTCACGACAACATGTTGCTCCGAATAGCTTGGCGCAGACGTCACCATTCCAAAGACGCGGACCCATCCCACTATTCGCGACAATTCACCAATTTCTGCCTTGAGGTTCGCAAACACGCTCAGCGCCACTTCGCGGGCTTCCATATATCCTTGATCTGTTGTGATGTCGGCTCCGACAACTCCAAAGGGACCCGCAATACTACCATCCATTGCACTTTTGGGATGTCCCGAAAAAAGCGCCCGATCACCTCTGATGTTCACGAACTTGAAGGGTAAGTGTAAGCCCTCTGGGAGCTTGGTCGGTTGCGGCAGTTTCAGACCCAGTTGTTCCAATCTGCTTTCAGGTGTCGGCATGCATTGTCCTCAGTTCAGCAGTTGTTCCGATAGGCTAAACCCATTGAGGATGAATGTCTTCATTGGGTTCGGAGCAGTCCTCGGAACAACCGCAGCATCTTAATGGAGGGCCCAGATCGCGGCGAGAACGGCCTATTGCGGATTTTCGCCCGTCGTTCAAGATGCTGCAGTTGCAGCCCGCATAGCGGACGTCGGGCCATGAGCGCAGCACTTCACCACGTTGGAAGACTGCAACGCAGACAACCCCGACGCCAGTTCAGAAATCTGTGTAGTCGATCTGATCCGCCGTCTGCTGCCCAAAAAGTTGCTCGTGACGTGCCGCCACCTTCGGCCAAATCGATCGTAATTCAGTGTCATAAATTCCGAATATTCGAAACAGAACGTCCTCAAATTCTTCTTCCAAGATCAGCGATTTGGTTGTGCCCGATGCTGTCTTTATTCTCAACATCCGACCCGTGAGGCAGGTGACAGACTCTGGCTTCATAATCTGGCAAACGAAATTAGCGCTGAGAGCCGAGGAACTGTCCGTTTGTTGAAAATGGTTTTGGCGCCCGAGCAGCGTCCAGTCCGCCGGAGCTTCGAGAAAGTCGAAGTTCGTGGGGCGTGCAAGCGGATGATTGTGAAACCGCCAATAGCCGTCGGGCAAGCTTTCAAGTCGGAAGCTAAGAGAGCCCTGATCATAGGTGCCTTCGACCAGCGGAATCGGATCACGAATCCCGTCCCCCAACCCGAGATCGGCGAGGTAGACTTGGTCCAACCGAACAAGCAGCGCAGTGTGATTGCCCAGCATCTCATCACCCCGCCGATCTCGATAAATTCCCCCTGTCACCGTCAGAACATCAAAGCCAATCTCGCGCAGGGCCCATTCCAGCAAAATATGGGTTTCGTAGCACCAGCCACCCCGCGGGTTTGACACTAGCTTTGTTTGTATTCGCTCAAGATCAAAATCGACACCGCGACCAAGTATAATGTCGAGATTTTCGTAAGGGATTGAGAAAGCATGGGCGCGATGAATAGCGGCGAGGCATGAATATGTCGGAGCAACGGAGCCGACATAGCCAATCCTCGCAAGATAGTCGGACAAATCCATCAAAAATTTTCCAAAAGGCGCAGCCATTGCTTTTGGCTATCGCAAGCCTAAGCCAACTTCCTTTCCATTAATAGCCAACTTCGGAAGTGTGAAAAAAGCTAGAAAACTGCAACGAGTTTTTTAATCAGAAGAAGATCCAGGATATCGATTTGCTGCGGGCTGTGCTTGAATAAAACTAACCAGTGAACTTCCACCTCGGGCTCACTGCCGACCTCGAATGCGGCGCGTCGAATCGGCCATTCGCTGCGCCCGCAAAGTTAGATGATGGGCGAACTAACACAATGCAGACAAAGCCGCCCTTTCCGTCCGCGCGGCCAATGGCCTCGACCTTACCCCCATCGGAACGATAGTTCTTGATGGGCAATTCTCAAAAACGCGTTGATCAATTTCGACGAAATAGACCCCAAAACGGGTCGCGTTGGTATGCGGGGATGGCGGGTGTGTGTCGCCTTGTATTGTCTTCATACTCTTATTAGCGTGTCTTGAAGACGACGACTCCCAACGACAAACGAAGGTCAGTTAGTGTGAAAAACTTAAAGCCCGAGGGCATCCCTCTATTTGTTATGATATACGGTGGGATCCTTGCTCTGATCGGCATATATCTTGGCATCACTGGATTGGTGGATCCAACCACAGCGGTCGGATACGTCGACGGCGGTGATATGATTGCGGGCGCTTGGGCGGGTCGGACACTCGGAATGGCGCTTGTCACGGTTTTGGCCATTTGGTTCAGGACACCACAAGCTTACGTACTGGTTTTCCTGGGAAGCGTGTGCCGGGAAGGTGGCGATGTCATTGGCGCGATCAACACTGGAAGCAGCAGCACGCTGATGGTGTTGCTCGTGTTTCTTGCATTGGACGTCATCTGCCTGATCCTGTCCGTGCGGGCCTTGAAGGTTGCATCGCAATCTTAACAGACCTCGTTACATGAAAATACGCGGCCGTTTTGATTGCGCATCCTGATAGTTGGCGGCCTGAGCCACGATTGCTTGCTTGCATGAAGCCAAGAATAATCTCGGACGCTGCATCAAAACAGCCGTTTATGGACCTTAGAATGTGTCAAAAGCGGCTCAAACCAACCCGTCACAAAACCCTTTGATCCGGGTGCAGGCCTCGGTCAGTGCGGCGTCCGATGTGGCGTAGCTGACGCGGAAATGCGGGCTGAGCCCGAAGGCCGCGCCAAAGACCACGGCAACGCCGGTTTCCTCCAGCAGGGCCGTCGCAAAGGCCTCGTCATCGACGATTTTGGTGCCCGCAGCCGAGGACTTGCCAATGCAGCCCGCAATTGACGGATAGACGTAGAACGCACCTTCAGGCCGGGGGCAGGTGATGCCCGCACAGGCGTTCAGCCCATCCACCACCAGATCACGTCGCCGCTGAAACAGCGCGGCATTTGGCCCCAGATAATCTTGCGGGCCGTTCAGCGCCTCAAGGGCGGCGTGCTGGCTGACCGAACAGGGGTTCGAGGTGGATTGCGACTGCACCTTGCGCATGGCCTTGATCAGATGCTCTGGCCCGCCCGCATAACCAATCCGCCAGCCGGTCATGGCATAGGCCTTGCTGACGCCGTTGATCGTCAGCGTGCGGTCATACAGTGCGGGTTCCACCTGTGCGGGCGTGCAGAAGGTAAAGTTCCCAAACGCCAGGTGTTCATACATATCATCCGTCATCACCCAGACATGCGGATGGCGCAACAACACATCCGTCAGCGCCTTGAGTTCCGACCAGCTATAGCCCGCACCGGTGGGGTTGCTGGGTGAATTGAACAGGAACCACTTGGTCTGGGGCGTGATCGCGGCCTCCAGCTGTTCTGGGGTGATCTTGTAGCCCTTGTCCATCGCGCCTTCGACAAAGACCGGCTCGCCCCCGCCCAGCAGCACCATATCGGGGTAGCTGACCCAATAGGGGGCGGGGATGATCACCTCGTCTCCGGGGTTCAGCGTGGCCATAAAGGCGTTGTAAAGCACCTGCTTGCCGCCGGTGCCCACGGTGATCTGAGCGGGGGTGTAGTCCAGCGCATTGTCGCGCTTGAACTTGGCGCAGATCGCTTGTTTCAGCGCGGGGATGCCGTCGACGGCGGTGTATTTTGTCTCGCCTGCGTTGATGGCCGCAATGGCCGCGGCCTTGATGTTGTCGGGGGTGTCGAAATCCGGCTCTCCCGCGCCCAGCCCGATAACGTCGCGGCCTGCCGCACGCAGCTCTGCGGCTTTGGTTGTGACGGCAATGGTGGGCGATGGTTTCACCCGGTCAAGTGTCGCGGACAGAAAAGGCATCGTCGTCTCCCGGTGGTCAAGAATGCTCTTGCGTGTCATAGGTTGACCCATAACTCCCATGCAAGCGCCAAGGAGGCTTTGATGCCGGAAGATGACACGAACGACGGATGGTATTCGGATGATATGGCCACCTTTGGTGATCGGCTGGCCGTGGCGCGCGAACAGGCCGGGCTGACCACGGCAGAGCTTGCCAAACGGCTTGGGGTCAAAACATCGGTGCTTGCGGGCTGGGAAGAAGACCGCAAAGAGCCGCGCGCGAACCGGCTGACCTTGCTGGCCGGGATGTTGGGGATCAGCCTGTCCTGGCTGATGACCGGGCAGGGCGAGGGGCCAGAGGGTGACGTCGAAGATGTCGCGATCACACCGCAGGTCAGTGACATTCTGGCGCAAATGCGCCTTGTCCGCACGCAGATGACCCAAGCCTCTGAAACATTGGCGCGGTTGGAAAAGCAATTGCGCAAGGCCCTGCAGGATCCGCAATGACCGAAACGCGCGATGTGAAAATCAAACGGCTGCGGATGCGGTCAATGCGGCGCGGGATCAAGGAAATGGACCTGATCCTGATGGATTACGCCGACCGCCATCTGGCAGATCTCTCGGATGCGGATCTGGAGATCTACGATCGGTTATTGTCCGAGAATGATCACGACATCTTTGCCTGGATCCTTGGCAAGGCTGACGTGCCTGCCGAATTTGCCGGGCTGATGGCGGTGATCACCAAAGGGGCCGCCGGTGTGGCGCGACCTGACCTTGCTTAACTGATTCTTCGGGTTTTTCGTTCATTTGGGGGTCTAAGTGGAATCGGAGGCCCGCATGACCTTGCATACGAACCTGAAACAAATCCCGGCAGAGGCAGAGCTTTCAGCGGCCAATACTGCGTTCATGTCCAGCTATCTTGACAGCCTGACGCTGGTGGAACGGCTGCATCGCCTGTTGCTGGATGTGATCAAGGATGAATTTGAACGTGTAGGCGTGCTGGAAATCAACGCCGTGCAGGCACTTTTGCTGTTTAACATCGGCGAAAACGAAGTCACCGCAGGCGAGTTGAAATCGCGTGGATACTATCAGGGCAGCAACGTCAGCTATAACCTCAAGAAACTGGTGGATAGCGGCTATATGCATCATCAGCGCAGCGAAGTGGACCGCCGGTCCGTTCGTGTCAGTCTGACCGCGAAGGGGCGGGAAATCCGGCTGATCGTGGGCAAGCTTTTTGCCACCCATGCGGATGGTCTGGTGACGCGCGGCGTGATGGATCAACAGGGGATCGACGATATCATCTCTTCCCTGCGTCGGATGGAACGTTATTGGACCGAACAGATCCGCTATATCTATTAAAAGGGGCGGCTGCGCCGCACGACATTCTGGTCTGTGCCGCAGCGCGACAAAGAATTTCAAGTTCAGCGCGGGGTGAGGGTGCGGGAGCGCGCCGCGCGGGCATATTTTTATTCAGAAGAAAGATGAAGGGCGTTCGGCTGCATTCTGGACGTTGCGAGAGTTTCAAGCTCGCGCAGCAGCTTGCGTTCCATCGCATCTGCGTAGTCATCATAGCCAAGGGCGACCTCGACAAAGGCGTCAGGGCCGCGGATGACATAAGCCTCAAAATAGCTGGACAATTCCTGGATCCCCGCGCCCCAGTTTCCGCCGGGTCGTTCGGCAACGCCGATGACCAAGGCATTGATTACGACGTCAGACAGGTTTTGGGGCAGGGTGATGGTTTGTGGCAATGGCCCTGTGTTTGCCTTGCCATCGCCGGAAATGTCCAAGGTCCGCTTCCAGCAATCGCTTTGCGTCGCAAGCAGATCCAGCCCGGTCAAAAGGGCCGGGCCAATCGCGGTGGTCGGGCTTTGCACCGGGCGGGGTGTGCTTTGCAGGATCCCGATCACCCTGGCCAATGCGGCGGGGTCCGTCAGGGTGATCCATGGCACAATCAGGGCCTGTTCGCTTGGGCCTGACCATTCAAACACGGTGATCCGGGTCGGCGCGCCACCGGGGGCAAAAAGGACCTCTTGCACCGCCTCACTGCTGAGTGCGGCCGCCAGGCCATTGCGTTGCAACAGATATTCCTGTGCATCGACAGAGCCGGAGATATCCAGCGCCAGCGCCAAGGCCTGTCGGCAGGCCGCCTGCGCACCACCCGCCCACAGCGCAAGGATCGCCGCCAGTGTCTTCATCCGCCATGCCCCGCTTGCGCAGTGCCCCCGAGGATCATCGCGCCCAATTCCCGGATCAGCTTGCGTTCCATCGCATCGGCGTAGTTTTCAAACCCCTGTGCCACTTCCAGAAACGCGCCCGCGCCGCGCAAGACCTGGGTGTCGTAATAGGCAATCAGGTTCACCTCGGCCTCGAATTCGCCGGCGTTCACCACCAGCCCATTGACCGTGACACCGTCAAAGGCGAATGCGGCATAGGCCTCGGCCGGGCCAAAGCCATCGTTGTTTTCGCCGTCGCCCGCCATATCGATGGTGCGAAACAGACAGCTGGGTGCGGCGTCCAATCGGACCGCTGCATGGCCCAGGGCATGGCCCATCGCGGTGGGAAAATCGTTGTGCCCCCGGGTCGAGGCCGCAATTTGCGCAGCAGCAACCTCTAGATCGGCGGGGGTCTGGATCAGCCGCCAGTCCAGCAAATCCTGCTGGTTATAGCGCCCCGACCATTCGAAAACCGCCAAGGCAACCGGGTCAGGGCTGGCAAAAAACGCATCCACCACCGCCGGCGCGCGCAGCGCTGCCGCCAGACCGCCGCGTTGCAATGCATCCTCTTTGGCGTCCACCGAAGAGGACACATCCATCGCCAGGATCAGCGCCAGTCGGCATGCCTCTGCCCCGCCGGGCCAAAGCGCCAGAAGGGCAGCCGACCTTACCAATGGCCGGTGTTTTCCATGCTCGCCCACGGCTCTGCTGTGGGCAAAGCATCACCCGCCTGCAATAGCTCGACCGAGACATTGTCAGGCGAGCGGACAAACGCCATGCGCCCGTCGCGCGGAGGACGGTTGATCGTCACACCATTGTCCATCAGATGCTGGCACAGGCCGTAGATATCGTCGGTTTCATAGGCCAGATGCCCAAAGTGGCGGCTGTCAGAGGGCAGGCCCTCATCCCCGTCCCAATTGTGGGTCAGCTCAACCGGGCAATCCTCGTCCCCCGGTGCGGCCATGAAGATCAGCGAAAACCGCCCGCCTGCGTTGTCGTGGCGACGGGTTTCTTCCATCCCCAGCAGCCGAAAAAAGGCCTGCGTCGCCTCCAGATCTTTGACCCGGATCATCGTGTGTAGATACTTCAGTGACATCTTGCTTCCTTTGCTGTTGCGCCAGAACCTAGCACAGCGGCGCCCAAGGCCAAGGTGTCAGAATGCGGATACGAAATTTAGCCCAATGTCGTTGGTATTTCGAGTGAACCTACTGATATTGCTGTCAGAATTTGACCGCGACAGGCTGACAACGGGGCTAAATCCGGCAAATTGCTGATCTGGAAATGTGATATCCATGCCCAAAGTCACGGTCGTATCCTCGCGCCCACCGGGAACCAGCACAAAGATCGCGTAGTCGGGATAATCCAGCTTGCTGATCTGCGCGCTTAGGCTGAATTGCGCAGGCCCAAGCTGCCTATCAGGTGACCACCGCGTCAAAAGCGACCACTCGGTCGAGGTCAGATTGATCGCATCGCTATCGGAATTGGTATAGGCCAGCGTGCCGCTTAGCCTGTCATCGTTGGGCAGCTTCATCGCATAGGTCGTGCGCAGACCAGCGCGTGTGACGTCGCGATTTGGGCCATCGGCGCTGTCTTGCCGTTCGACAAACCCGGTCAAGAACAGCGTATTTGTATCCGTCATGGGGCGCGCATAGGTCAGCGTCACACGGCCAAAATTGTAATAGGGGTCACTGGAATAGCGGACCTGCCCAAAGGCCACATTCACAGAGGCAAAACCTTCCTTCACAATCCGGTCATAGCCAAACGAAAGCTGCGCGACATCCGAAGAAAAGTCACTGTTTTCGCTGTCTGGCGACTGGTCGCGCGCTTCTGACGAGAGCCGCACGCGCGTTGCATCATATGAAAACGCAATCTGCATCCGCATTTCTTGCGTCTGCCGCAACCGATAGCTGGTGTTGACGCCAAACTTTCCAATGACGCCCGATAGCGCCCGTGCATCGGGTGAATTCACCCCAAAAAGCGGCAGATCATCAAAGGTCAGCAATGTGCTGTCAGATCCGCCATTGACGTTGCCAGACGGAGAGATGGAGAACGACAACCGCGTCGACCACGGGTTCAGCTGCGCCATCCGTTGCGCATCTTGCAATGTGCGGTCGGTCTCAGACTTGTTTGGCGCATGGATCAATGCCCGGCGTAGCCACAGCGTTGACAGGGTAAAGCGCCCTTCGTTTGCAGCCGCCAAGGCAACCTGACGCGCGGCCGTGTACCGTTGCAGCGCATTCGTCGACAGCGCGAACGCACGCTGCCCAGCTTTTCGGCCTTCGGTGGCTTTCCCGATTTGCGGCAATGCGCTCGACAGCACCAGATAGGCCCCGCGATCGTTCGGATCAGCCTTAAGCAGAGCCTCTGCCAATTCAATCGCCAACTGTGGATTGCCGCCTTGTGCAGCCTGTGCCGCGATCACCCGCGCCTGATCAAAGGGCAGTTCCACTGTTTGCTGTGCATGGGCAGATGCTGCCCAAATAGTCGCAAATAAGACCGCCGTAGCCTTAGAAATTCGGTTGGACATCGTCGCAAATCGCCGCGTCACCACGCGTGCCACATTTGTTCAGGACGAACAGACCAAACTCTGCCTCATTTTCAACTGTGGGGATGAAATCCTCGATTGCAACGCCGCCGGCAATACCAGACGCCTGCACCCCACCAAAGGTGCCGGCCCAGCTGCCAATCCCGGTTTGCCCCGGATCTTCCACGTCGCCTGTGAAGCGGCCATCTTCGTCAACATCAGCAACAATCAGGAAAATGTCATCAAGCGGCGCATTCCCCAAATCAACGACTTGGCGGTTAAAGACAGCACCGTTGACAGTGTTGTCGGCAAAATCTGCGTTGATAAAGATGTCACCCGAAACGCGCGCTGGTTGGCCAGGACTAATCGCGGGGTCCGCCGAAGCGGGAAGTGGTAGCGCTTCGTTCGGGCGAGGGGCGTCAATATTGAGCATGCCCACGTATTTCCCCGCATAAGACACCAGCCCGTTGTCAGGCTGATTGGGGACATGCGCGGAATAGGCGCCGGATTGTTCGTAATACACGCCGCCGAAGAATTTGTTGAACTGGCCGCCGTCCATCACCAGGACGCCGGTTGTTCCGCCGTCTGCTGTCTGCTGCGCCATGCCGATGAACATCCGATCAAGCGGATCTTCCTGCTGGCTAAAGGCGCGGTAGCCGGGCACATCAAGGGCCGCATTGCGCTCGTAAACCGCGGTTACTGGTGTGGAATCAAGCGAATACATCTGAACCGACAGGAAATTTCCGCCCGGACGATAGGTTGCTGTTTCAAGGTTGTTGCCAACGCTCTCGGGAATGCCCGCCTCGGATACCGGCTCTGCGTCCGGGTCCTCGACGACCTCTTCATCTTCAGTTGTCGCCCCGTTGAACGTGAAGGGCTGAGAATTGTCGCATGCGGCCAGCAACGCCATCAGCGCAGCAGTTGTCAAAAGGCGGGTCATCGCTCGGATACCTGTCGTGTTTTTCAAAAATCAACATCATCATCCTAGCCCCAATATGGCAAGTCAATCGCCAAGACCAAAACCCCCTCACTTTCTTTTCCGCATATGGAGGTTTTGCCGCGCCTCGCGTCTAGATATAGTGTCCCACGACTCAGCACCCCACAGGAGTAGCCCATGCCCGTCACCGACACGCAACAGGCCGAAATTGATCTTTTGCGCCAGCAGTCCAAACCGACCCTGCGTGCAGTGTCCGAAGGCATGGAAAAACACCTCTATCTGGCGCATCAGGTGCTCGACCACGGATTCGTTCGGGTCATCGATTACATGGGTGATGACGCCGCCATCTGCCAAGCCGCCCGCGTGTCCTACGGCAAGGGCACCAAATCCGTCCAAAACGATGAAGGCCTGATCCGCTACCTGATGCGCCACTGGCACTCCACCCCGTTTGAGATGTGCGAGGTCAAGCTCCACGTCAAACTGCCCGTCTTTGTCGCCCGCCAGTGGATCCGCCACCGCACCGCCAACGTCAACGAATACTCCGCCCGCTACTCCATCCTTGACCGCGAATTCTACATCCCCAGCCCCGAACACCTCGCCGCGCAATCGGTCGTGAACAATCAGGGCCGGGGCGAAGCCCTGTCGGGCGAAGAAGCTGCTCGCGTGCTGCGCTACCTCAAGGATGATTCAGCGACCGCCTATGACCACTACGAAGAAATGATCTCGGACGAGGGGCAACAAGGCCTCGCCCGCGAGCTTGCCCGCATGAACCTGCCCGCCAATATCTACACCCAATGGTATTGGAAGGTGGACCTGCACAACCTCTTCCACTTCCTGCGCCTGCGCGCCGACGCCCACGCCCAATACGAAATCCGCGTCTACGCCGAAGCCATGTGCAAAATCGTCGCCGACTGGGTCCCCGCCGCCTATGCCGCGTTTGAGGACTACCGTCTGGGCGGAGCCGTCCTGTCCGAAAAGGGCTTGCAGTGCCTGCGGCGCATGCTGGCCGGAGAGACGGTCACGCAAGAGACCTCCGGGATGTCGAAGGGGGAGTGGCGGGAGTTTGAGGGGGTTATGAGCGAACCTGCTTAGTCAAAGCCAAATGCTCCTTTGGAGCAGCATCTATCAGGAAAAGTGCAACAGAAGTTACGCTCAAGACCAAGATTTTGGAGTCGATTGATGTCTGACGACAAAGAAAGCAAGAACTCCGCAAATCTTCCCGCAAGGGTTCCGGCGAGTAAACGCGGAAACAAGGCAGGTAGAGCTGCTCTAAGCGCGGCAGGCGGAGCGATACCTTTTATTGGTGGATTGCTATCAGCCGCCGCAGGCTATTGGTCAGAAGACGAACAAGAGCAGGTAAACAACTTCTTCGAACATTGGCTATCGATGCTTCAAGATGAACTAAAAGAAAAACAGATAACGATGATCGAGGTGATGACACGCTTGGACCTTCATGATGTAGAAATTAGAGAGCGAATAAAGAGTTCTGAATACCAAAGCTTGGTTAGAAAGTGCTTTCGAGAATGGTCGGCGGCTGAGAGCGAGAGCAAACGAATTTTTGTACGCAACATTCTGGCGAATGCGGCAGCAAGTAGACTAACTAGTGATGATGTCGTTCGCCTCTTTTTGGAATGGCTCAAGAATTTTTCAGACATGCATTTTGAAGTCATCGGAGCGGTCTACAACCGGTCAGGAATTTCAAGAGGAGCTATCTGGAGACAGATCGGACGAGGGTCCGTCAGAGAAGACTCCGCTGAGGCTGACCTTTTTAAGCTTTTGATTAGAGATTTATCTACAGGTTCGATTATTCGGCAGCATCGGCAAAGGGATCGTTTTGGCAATGCGCTCCCGAAACCACGAGCAAAGCCTACAAGAGGTGGAAAAGCCCCAGTATCAGCTTTCGATGAAGAGGAGGGGTATGAATTGACGGCACTAGGGGAGCAATTTGTCCACTATGCCATGAACGAACTAGCTCCGAGAATTGAGTACACTCCTACTTTTGAAGAAGAAGCTATTTAGCAACGTTGGCCGGCGGTCACGCCCCGCGCAACTCCGTTGCGCACGCGACCGACCCGCCCCCAGGGCGGGCGCGTTCCGCACCCGTTGCTGCGCAATGCCGTCACTGCGTTCCGTCACCCCGGTTCGGTCGCGTGGAATGCCCGAAAGAACCCGTAGGGTGCGTGTTCACACGCACCGCTCCGCCCTCTCAATTAAACCGACTCCAACATCGGTGCGTGAAATCACGCACCCTACGGATGATCGCGATGCCATGACGAATATGGCCAATCGCGGACATTGGTGACAAATCCATGTTTGATCGGATTGTGCCAACAATACGCCACATGGTTCTCCCAATCCGATTGGTCCCGAATGTGATGCTCCCAAAATCGTCGCTGCCAGACCGTCTGCTCATTCCCACGTAGGCCGGGCTTCAGACCGGCATCCTTCCACGGCAAACCATTGCGCACCCGCCCTGCGACAACCCCATTCTTCATTGGACCGGGGGGCGGCGGTCTAAAGCCCGCCCTACGTATGTTGCGCGTGAACCTTGCCTTGATCGCCCCCATCCGCGTCGAAAAATCCCGGTCCCCGTCCGGCAATGACAACACCGCGTGGAAATGGTCCGGCAACACGACCCACGCATCAACGGCAAACGGACGCTCCGCCATTGTCGCCCGCACCGCGTCGCGCAATTCGCTGACATGATCGACCAACGTGGCACTTCCGCGCTGCGCCAATGTCGCGGTCACGAAAATCGTGGCCCCATGAACCTTTGGCCTGACATAATTTGACATGGCCAAACCCTGCCAAATCGGGGTTAATGAATTCTGAAACCCAACCGAAAGCCCCCGATATGATCCTCTACGGCCTGCCTACCTGTTCCGATTGCAAAGCGGCCCTCAAGGCCTTTGACGCCGCGGGCATTGACGTGACCTTCCGCGATGTCCGCGCTGACCGTTTGACCGACGATGAATGGGCGCCGCTGATCGCGGAGTTCGGCTCCAACCTCGTCGACCAAAAGTCCCAAGCCTACCGCAACCTCAACGCATGGATGCGCGAATCTGAAACCGACGCCCAACTCAACGATCAACCCGCCCTCATGGCGCGGCCCGTGATCACCGACGGCACCACTTTCACCCTCGGCTGGACCGACGCGGTGCAGGAGAAATGGGGCCTTTTGCCGGGTTAATTTGCGTTAAGCGTTTCGCGGGACAATCGCCTGCAAGGCCCCTGCATATCGGTCAATAAGCACCGCCCCCGGAAAAGGTAAACCGGGGTTAAGACCTTGATGCACACGCAATGTGTACGGTTTGTGCATGGTTTTCATATGGAGTGTGCATCACGCCGCACAGCCCAGATCTTAACCATGATTAGACGGCTGAAAGGTTACCAGCCATTTTGCGTCCGTCGCGACCTTCGATCAGCTCATAGGCGATCTTTTGGTCGTCCGACAGGCCGGTCATGCCCGCCTGTTCCACGGCAGAGATATGCACAAACACATCTGTTCCGCCTTCGTCCGGGGCTATGAAACCAAAGCCCTTTGTCGTGTTGAACCACTTTACTGTGCCCGTCGGCATCATTTCGTCTCCTTCGTCCCGACCAATTTGCGGTCCCCTCAACATTAGGGCATTTACACAAAAGGCAAATGACAACGCCGTAAGGTGGGGTTCGGCCGTCCGGAATGCTTAAAAAGGAGGCATCGTTGCGGTTTTTTGGGCTAAAATCATGCGACACCTGCCGTAAGGCACTGAAATCGCTGCGTGCTGCTGGGATCGATCCGCAGGTCATCGACGTCCGCGCCGACGGGTTAACGGCTGATGACATCACCGCAATCGTTAACGCCTTTGGCGATGCAATCATTAACAAGGCCTCGACCACCTGGCGCGGGCTGAGCGAGGATGAAAAGGCCATGGCAGCGCCGGATTTGCTGCGTGCCCATCCGACCCTGATGAAGCGCCCGGTCATCGAACATGATGGCTGGACGATGGGCTGGAAGGCCGACGTGCAGGCCACGCACCTTGGAACCTAAGCAACTGGGACCTATATAGAAAAAATGAGAAATGCAGCTTCTGTCCTGGGCCTGATTGCAGGTCTGATCGGGATCATCGTAGGCCTTTTTGGCTATGGTGCGACCGAACTCGCCGCGCGCGCCCCTGAACTGGCCGACGCCTTTGATCTGTTTGAAAACCCAGCATTTATTCGCTTCGCGAGCTTCGTGGCCCCCTTGCTGGCCATCGCCGGCGGTGCCATGGCCAAGGACCGCGCCCTGTGGGGCGGGATCGCGATGCTCTTGTCTTGTGCGGCTTTCTACAGCGCTTTTGGGTTCAACGTCGGCACGATGTTTCCCATTGGTTTCGCGGGTTTAGGCGGCGTTCTTGCGATCCTGTCTAGGCAGCCGGATCAGCCGAAGGCCCACTGATCATCCGATCAACAGACAGCCAACCGGCACCCTTGAACACAAGGACCAGCAGCAAAAAGACCCATAGGCTGCGTTGATCCATAATTAACGAATCCGAGCTACCATCAAACCACCCGCCAGCCGCGGCCCCATGACCGATGATGTCGGTCAGGCTTTGCACAACAACAAATCCGATCATGCCCAAGGCCGCCAGCCGCGTCAGCAGGCCGATGATGATCAGAACGGGCAGAATGAATTCGGCCCAGGTGCCCGCAAGCACGATAATCGTGGAATAGCCGGGCAATTGGCTGACGTCATAGCCCACGGCCTCCATCTGTTTTGGGAAGATCTGCGCATAGGCACCAAGGGACGGCGTCCACAGACCCGATATCCCGTCCCCCAGCTTCGTAAGGCCCGAATTAATGTAGTACATGAACAGCACACCGGCAAAGGTCAGACGCGCCAAAAGCGGCAGCAGGCTGTCGCCCAAACGGTTAAGCGACGCGTAGATGCGGTCAAAAAGTGCAATCATATCAGGGCCTTTCAGGAAATTTCGGTCAGCGCGCCTTGGCGCAATAGCAGCCCAAGCACCGCGCCAAGATCAAAGCCGGGACCTGCCTTGGACAGGGCCACACCAAGGGCGTGGCCCTCTTGCAGGGCGGTCAAGAACAGCGTGTCCGCATCAGAGATCAGATGCTGCGCGGGGTCAAATTGTGGCCGGGTGATCAGCACGTTTTCGGCCTGTTTTGTGGGCTTTGGCGCGCCCGCGACCATATTCGCCTGCCAAAGACTATAGATCGGGTGGCTGGATTGCACGATCTGCACTGAAGGCGCGAGTTTGAGCGTGGCGGCCATCAGCGCATCGGGGGCGATTTGCCCCAAGGCATCGGTTGAAACGGGGGCCGCGTCAGCGGCGTGATAGCTGGCGCGCATCGCGATTTCGAGTTGTGCGACGTCAGGCAGATAGGGCAGGGATTGCGCCGGGCCAAAGCGGCGCAGAAACTTTGGCATCTTGTCGCCATAGAACATCATCAGCGCCGTATCGGGCAGGTGGGTGCGCAGGTAAACCCCTGCCATCGCTCGAAAAAATTCGTCCCCGACCAGTTTGTGGATCACCGGAAAGGCGCTGACCAAAGCATCCGTCAGGCTGACGGCGACGTTGTTGCGGTAGACGTCAAAACGCTTGGTCGTCGGCGCACCGGCACCATCTTGCAACCCATCGGGTGCAGGGCGATTGGGGTCCAGAATCCCCGCCGTAAATTCCGACTGCGTGACGATCATGCGGGCACCATTTCCAATGCTGCGGCGGCGCGGGCAATCTCTGCCGCGAGCACGGGCCATTCCGGCACGTCCGTATCCCATTCGATCAAAAGCGGCTTGGGGCCGGACCGGGCCAAGGTGTAGTCCAAGAGCGCCCAAACCGGGTCTGCCACTTCGCGTCCGTGGCTGTCGATCAGCAACGGCGCGCCGTGGTCATCGTGGTCTTCGTCATGGCCGCCAAGGTGAATTTCGCCAACCTTATCAAGGGGAAAGCTGTCGATATAGCCTTGCGGCGTAAAGCCCAGATTGGTGGCGCTGACAAAGACGTTGTTCACATCCAAAAGCAGGCCACATCCGGTCCGCTCGACCACGGCTTTCAGGAAATCGGTCTCTGACATATCGCTTTCGGCAAAGGCGAGGTAGCTGGAGGGGTTTTCAAGCAGCATCTGGCGGCCCAATGCCTCTTGCACCTCGTCAATGTGGTCCGCCACGCGGGCCACAGTGGCGGCGGTATAGGGCAGGGGCAGCAGGTCATTGAGGAAGTGGCTGTCGTGGGTGGACCATGCCAGATGCTCGGAAAAGCTGGCCGGGTTCAGCCAGCCGACAAGGTGTTTCAGACGCGCAAGGTGGTCTGGATCAAGGCGGCCTTCACCGCCGATCGACAGGCCCACGCCATGCACGGAAATCGGAAATTGTTCAGATAAATGACGCAGTTGCGCGATGGGGCGGCCACCGTCGCCCATGTAGTTTTCGGCGTGAACCTCAAGCCAGCCCAAGGGGCCGGGGGTTGCGCTGATATCGCTGTAATGCTGGGGTTTGTAGCCGACGCCGGGTTTTGCGGGCAGGGCGGAAAGCGGGGCGTCAAACATGTCGGTTACCTTCGGGAGAAAGGGGGTAGGGTGGGCAATTTGCCCACCCTTGTAGCAGATTTATGCTGGCAGGTCGCGGTCGAGTGCTTCCAGCGAACCCATCCGCTCGGAACCGTCGGCTTGCATTGGCAGTTCCATGTCAGCGCATGTGCCGGCTGGCACGAGTGTCCAGGCGTTGCCCTGATAGTCAACGGAAGATGTGCCGGCGCATGTTGTGCCGGGGCCGGCTGCACAGTCGTTTTCGCCAGCGAGCGAAACGCCGTAGCACTTTTCGTTTTCCTGAGCGGCGGCGTTTGTGGCGATACCGGCAACAGCAGTGGCAACAGCGGAAGCAACGAGCAGTGTGTTGGTCATCTTAGACATGAGTTCATTTCCTTATCAGACGTTGGTTTGTGTCGTATCCCATCAGGGGATGACCGAACACTAAACGCCAAGCCAGTGCGCAATCCACTCACAGAGCCGTGGGTCACGCGGCGGTGAGGTCAATTGAGCCAAAAACAGCCTGCGACAGGCTGCCACAGGGCAAAATGGGCCGAAAATGGCAAACCCGCCGGGGTCAGCGACGGGTTTGTTTCAGATCTGGGGGCGGGATTGTAACACTCTGCCCGCCCGCATTTGGCGCGATCACGGAATGTTACAGCCCATTGTTTCAGCGCAGGTCCGGCGGGGTCGCTTCGCCTTTGAGTGTTGTGACCACATCATCAATGCCTTGGACAGAGGATTGCTTTTCCCCCAGCCGCCGCATCGACACGGTGCGTTCTTCAACCTCGCGCGCACCGATGGCCAGAATGACAGGCACCTTGCCGACAGAATGTTCGCGGACCTTATAATTGATCTTCTCATTGCGCAGATCAGCTTCGGCCCGGATCCCGGCGGCTTTGAGCATCTCGACCACTTCTTGTGCGTAGTCGTCCGCGTCCGAAACGATAGTCGCCACAACCACCTGACGCGGGGCCAGCCAGAAGGGCAGTTTGCCTGCGTGTTCTTCAATCAGGATGCCGATGAAGCGTTCAAAGGATCCCAGCGTCGCACGGTGCAACATGACGGGGCGGTGTTTGTTGCCGTCCTCGCCGATGTAATCTGCGTTCAGCCGTTCGGGCAGCACGAAATCTACCTGATGGGTGCCGCATTGCCAGTCGCGGCCAATCGCATCCGTCAGCACGAATTCCAGCTTTGGCCCATAGAACGCGCCTTCACCGGGGTTGAGTTCGGGTTCAATCCCTGCGGCACGGGTCGCAGAAAGCAGTGCGTTTTCGGCCTTGTCCCATGTCTCATCCGTGCCCGCCCGCTTTTCGGGGCGGTCAGAGAACTTCACTTTGAATTCAGTAAAGCCAAGGTCGCGGTACATGGATGACAGAAAGTCGATGTAGACGGCTGTTTCGCTCTCAATCTGATCTTCGCGGCAGAAGATATGGCCATCGTCCTGCGTGAACCCGCGCACCCGCATGATGCCGTGCAGGGCACCTGAGGGTTCGTAGCGCGCGCAAGACCCGAATTCGGCCATCCGCAGGGGCAGGTCGCGGTAGGACTTCAGGCCTTGGTTGAAGATCTGCACGTGGCAGGGGCAGTTCATCGGCTTCAGCGCATTGACTCGCGTATGTTTGGGGTCGTTGACGCGTTCGTCAAAGTTCTGGGCGTTGTCGCCATCCTCTGTCCGGCTCTCGTCCACTTCGACGATAAACATCGATTCCTGGAATTTCTCCCAGTGGCCAGAGGCTTCCCAAAGCTTGCGGTCAACGACTTGTGGTGTGTTCACCTCGACATAGCCGCCAGCGCGTTGCTTGCGACGGACGAAGTCTTGCAGTTCAGTATAGATCGTCCAGCCGTTGGGGTGCCAGAACACCTGACCGGGGGCCTCTTCCTGCATGTGGAACAGCCCCATCTCGCGGCCCAGCTTACGGTGGTCGCGTTTGGCGGCCTCTTCCAACCGGTGCATGTGCTGCTTGAGGCCTTCTTTGTTGGTGAAGGCAGCACCATAGATGCGTTGCAGCATCGGACGGTTTGAATCGCCACGCCAATAGGCACCGGCGATAGACATCAGCTTAAAGCAATCGCCGGGCACTTGGCCGGTGTTTTGCAGGTGCGGGCCGCGGCAGAGGTCCTGCCAGTCGCCGTGCCAATACATCCGCAGGGGTTCGTCGCCGGGAATGCTTTCGATCAGTTCGACCTTATAGGGCTCGCCCTTGTCCTGATAATGCTGGATCGCGCGGGCGCGGTCCCAGATCTCTGTGCGGACCTCATCGCGCTTGTTGATGATCTCTTTCATCTTCTTTTCGATGAGTGCGAGGTCTTCGGGCACAAAGGGGTCTTTGCGGTCAAAGTCGTAATACCAGCCGTCTTTAATCACCGGTCCGATGGTCACCTGCACGTCGGGCCAGATTTCCTGCACGGCGCGGGCCATGATGTGGGCAAGGTCGTGGCGGACCAGTTCCAGCGCCGGTTCTTCATCTTTCATGGTGTTGATGGCGATGTCGGCGTCCGCCTCAATCGGCCATTGCAGATCCCAGTGCTGGCCGTTGACGGTCGCGCTGATCGCTTTCTTGCGCAGGGAGGATGAGATGTCGGCTGCGACCTCGGCAGGGGTTACGCCTGCGTCGAATTCACGTTTGTTGCCGTCAGGAAATGTCAGAGAGATTTGGGCCATTGCGGCTCTCCTCGTCAGTTTGGCGCCCACGGAACGCCCGGTTGCGGGTTATGTGTGAGCGTTCAATGCCGCGCGGGATGTGCGGTGTCAACATGGCGTGCTGGCTGAGCTGTTGCACCGCGGCAAATGGGTGGCAGGTGTCGCAAAGCGGCAGGGTATCTGCTTGATGTGGCAGATGGGAAATGTTTGTTTGCCTCATGTAAATTTGTGTGGAGATTCTTTATGTACTTCAGATGTTTGGCGGCTTCGGTTTCGTTGGTTGCATTGACCGCATGTGGTGGTGGCAGTTCTGGCAATGCTGTTGGCGCCGCCTCTTTCCGGTCATTGGTGACGGAATTGGGCGCGACAGAAGAATTGTTGAATAATTCTGCGCCCACTCGGGCGGATCAAATCCCGACGTCAGGTTCGGCGCAGTATTCCGGTGTGATTTCCGTTTTTGAAGCGGCTGGGCCAAGCGCGCTTGACGCTGACCGGCTGACCTATGCATCCGTGGGAGAGATGTCGGTGACGACCAATTTCCGAAGCGGCAAGGTCACTGGGACCGCAAACAATTTCTACGAGTTTCGCAACCCCAACACGCAGTCAAGCAATCAGGCACAATCTGCTGGCCGGATTGGCGGTTCGATGACGCTCGATGCCGACATCGACAGAGGTTTGATCGTCGGCGGGATGGCAGGTCGATTGACCAAAACATCCGGTGCAAGGACCAATTATGATATGGATGTTGTCGGCATCTTCTCTGGCAATCGGGCGCAGGCGATGGTCGGCCTGGGTGAGGGGCGCGGGACGACGGGAAGTCGGTCAACATCTGCGGGGGCCGTTTTCTCTGTCCGGTAGCGGGCATCGGTATACCCAGATATACGTTGACTGCGACATCTGGCGAGTTAAATACGACATCAGGTTTCCAATCGGAAACTGAGCCAAAGGGGATCCTGATGCCGTATAACCGCACGTTCAACCTGACCATTGCCGATGTTGATCTGATCGAAGAGGCGCTGCGCGCCCGGGGGCGCGAGTTGTCGAATATGCGGCTGGCGCTGTCGGATGCGAACCCGGCCCATCTGGAATCGATCCGGGTGATTGACGGTGATGTTGCCGCAGGCGAGGAATTGCTGGGGCGGCTGCACGATCAAAAGATCTTTTATCGCCCCAAATCAGGCGTTTATGTCGGCGGTTAAGCGCGCGCGCTGACGAGGTCTGACGCAGATTCGTTGAAATCGCGTGGGCGATGGGCTTGCGCTGGGGCGTGCGTTGTGGTGGCTTCTGGCCATGGAACAGACTGTTGACACCCCGATGCTTACCACGCCGCAAGGGCGGCACATTGCATATCATCTGACCGATGGCACTGGACCGGCGGTCGTGTTTCTGGGCGGCTTCGCTTCTGACATGCAGGGCGATAAGGCGCTGCGACTGGAGGCTTGGGCCAAGGCGCAGGGCCGCGCCTTTTTGCGGTTCGACTATTCGGGCCACGGCGAAAGCAAAGGTGCCTTTACCGACGGCTGCATCGGTGACTGGTTCGAGGATGCAAAAGCGGCCATCGGAATGCTGGCGGGCAAAGTGGTGCTGGTCGGGTCATCCATGGGCGGCTGGATCAGCCTGCTGATCGCCCGCGAGATGCCAGAGCGCGTCGCGGGGATTGTCACGATCGCAGCGGCCCCCGACTTCACCGAAGACGGGATGTGGCCGAAGTTTAGTCAGGAACAGCGCGATGCGTTGGAAACCGAAGGCCAGATCGCCCTGCCGTCGGAATATGGCGACCCCTATATCATCACCAATCGCCTGATCACGGATGGCCGCACGCGGCTTGTGCTGCGCACGCCTTTGGATCTGCCGTTTCCGGTGCGCATTCTGCAAGGCACCAACGACAGTTCGGTCGCGACAGAGGTGCCACTGCGGCTGATGGATCATGCCACCAGCCCCGACATGCAGTTGACGCTGATTGACGGGGCCGATCACCGGTTCTCGGATGAGACCTGCCTGAAAGTGATCGTTGCGTCACTTGAGGATGTTTTGCTAGCGGCAGGCTAAGCCCGGCCCTAGGGTGCAGGACATCCTTGGGAGGGGGCATCATGGCGCTATCATTGGGTCAAAAGGCGGGCTGGGGTCTGGCCGATATGGGCGTGAACGTCTTTGTCGTGGTCAAGCAGCTGTTGGTCTTTACCTATCTGACGACCTTTTTGGGGGTGCCTGCCGATGTGGCGGGCCTTGTGACCTTTGCGGTGCTGGCCTTTGATGTCGTCACAGACCCGATTGTGAGTTTCTTTTCGGACCGGACCAATACGCGCTGGGGCAGGCGGGCCCCATGGATTTTTGTTGGCGCGCTGGTGCTGGCGGCGGGGATCGTGGGGATGTTCGCCGTGCCAGAAGGCATGAGCTGGCAGTCCAACGCCCTGTGGGTCATCGCCTTCTTCGGGATGGCCACTATCGGGTTCACATTTGTGGCGATTCCCTACGGTGCGATGGCCGGAGAGATGACGCAGGATCCGCAAGAACGGTCCACCATGATGGCGTTTCGGATGACCTTTGCCTCGCTTGGGTTGCTGACGGCGGGGGCTTTGGTGCCTGCGCTGGCCGGGGACACGCGGGCGGGGTATTTCACGGCCGTCTTGATGGTCTCGCCCGTCGTGGTGCTGACGATCTGGGCGATGTTGTGGTTCACCCGCAAGGCCCCCACCATTGATGATGCGGCGGCGGGAAATTTCATGTCCGTCCTGCGGCTTGTGATGGGCAACCGCGCCTTTGTGATCCTGGTGTTGCTTTATGGGCTTTTGACGCTGGCAGTCGCGATGATCGCGGCGGGGCTGTTACAGGCCGCGCTTTATCTGATGACAGACGATGGCAGCAGCCCGCTGTCAGGTCTGGCAAGCGCGCTGGGCATCTTTTCGACGCTCTTTGCGATGTTCATTCTGGGGTCTGTGATCTCTCAGTTCATTTGGGTCAAGACCTCTGCCGCGCTGGGCAAAACCACGGCGCTGATGATTGGGATCGCGCTTTATATCGTGGTTTTGCTGGTGATTTGGATGGCATTGCCCGCCACCGGCGTGACCGTGATGGCGCTGTTATTCCTATGCGCGGGGTTCACCAACGGGGCCTATCAGCAGATTCCGTGGTCGATGTATCCTGACCTGATGGATGTCACCCGGTCCGAGACGGGCGAGGCGATTGAGGGCGCGTTTTCGGCGGTCTGGCTGTTCGGGCAAAAGGTGGCCAATGCGTTGGCGCCGCTTGTGCTGGGGCTGATCCTGTCGGCGGCGGGCTGGGTTTCGTCGTCAACGGGGGTGGTCGAGCAGACGCCCGCGGCGCTAGATGCGCTGAAGCTGGCGCTGACGCTGGTGCCTGCGGCGATCTTTGTGCTGGCGATTTTGGGGCTTTTGGCGATTTACCGCCCCGCCGCACGGCATGTGACGTCTCACGGGTAGCCTTTGCCCTTGCCCGCCGCAGCGCAGCACGACACAATGGGCAAAACGAAGAAGGCTTGGGGCAATCATGACACGCGAACCACTGGTGCTGGTGCCACCGATGTTGTGCGATGCACGGGTCTTCAGCCCGCAGATTGACGGGTTATCACGCGACTTTCCGATCCTTTATACGCCGACGCATTTCGGCGAACGGACAGAAGAGATTGCTGGGCATATCCTCGACTGGGCGCCGCAAAAGTTTGCGCTGGCAGGCATGGGGATGGGCGGTGCCGTCGCATTGGAAGTGCTGCGCCGCGCGCCAGAGCGGGTGAACCGGATCGCGCTGATTTCGACCACCGCGCAGGCTGACACGCCAGAGGCCGCATCGGCCCGTGAGCCGCTGATCGTGGCGGCCCGATCAGGGCGGTTTGCGGATGTAATCTCAACCGAGATGAACCCAGAGTATCTTGCCCCCGGACCGCTGCGCATGGCGATCCACAAGATGGTGACGGATATGGCCCATTCAAACGGGGCAGAGGCTTACGTCAAGCAAGCCCGTGCGATGCAGCGGCGGCGGGATCAGCAGATGACCCTGCGCAAGATCAAGCAACCGGCCGTGGTGATCTGCGGGCAGGAGGACACTTTGCTGCCCGTCCGGCGGCACGAATTCATGTCAGAGCTGATCCCCTACGGCAAGCTAGAGGTGATCGCGGGTGCGGGGCATTTGCCAACGCTGGAAGAACCCGTGGCGACAAATATCATCCTGCGCGATTGGATGACGGCGCCGCTGGTGCTGCGGTAGCGGCATCTTTGACCACCTGCGCGATGATCCGCAGCTGATCGGCCAGCGGGCTGGTTTTGCGCCAGATCATGCCAATCTTGCGCGCCGGTTGCGGCGCGGGAAAGCGCGCCACGGTCACATCAGCAGAGCGGGTTTCGACCCCCACGGCCATATCCGGCAAAAGCGTGACGCCAAGGCCCGCGCCGACCATTTGCACCAAGGTGGACAGAGAGCTGCCGTCCAACCCCTCGTGCGGGCGCACGGTCGGCAGGCTGCAAAACGACAGGGCCTGATCGCGAAAGCAATGGCCTTCTTCCAGCAACAAGAGCCGCATGTCGCGCAGGGCTTCGGGGCTGGGGACGGGGCGGCCTGCCTCTGCTGCGGGGCGGATCAGCACGAAGTTTTCGTCAAACAAGGCGACTTCGGAAAAGGCGGGTTCAGAGACGGGCAGGGCGACGATGGCGGTGTCGATGCGGCCATCGCCAAGTTCTGTGATCAGGCGTGGGGTCAGGGTTTCGCGGATGTGGATATCAAGGCCCGCGTGGCTGTCTTGCAATCGTCCGATCAGGCGCGGCAACAAATAGGGCGCAATCGTCGGGATCACGCCGATGCGCAGGCGGCCCACCATGCCGTCCTGACTGGCACGGGCAAGGTCGCCGAGTTCATCGACGCTACGCAGAATGTCACGGGTGCGGGCGCGAAAAGCCTCGCCAAAGTGTGACAGCTGGACCTGCCGGGGGCCACGTTCAAAAAGGACCGCACCCAGCGAGGTTTCAAGCTCTTTTATCTGCATCGACAGGGCCGGTTGCGAGATGCCGCAGATGTCAGCGGCGCGGCCAAAATGACCGGCTTCGGCCAGGGCTTCGAAATAGCGGAACTGTTTGAGGGTCAGGTTTTTCATAAGCTGAACTTATCGTTCCAATCAGCAGATTCAACTTAAACCAATCGGTGCGACCTGTTAAAACGATTCTAAATCAACACCAAGGGAGAGACCGATGGACGGCGCAGGAAATCACAACGATGCGGGCAAATGCCCAGTTTTGGGCGGGCCAAACCGCCAGACGGCCACGGGGTCAACGGCGAACCAGCACTGGTGGCCGAACGCGCTGAACCTGCGCCCGCTGAACCAGAACTCGCCCAAGGTCGACCCGATGGGCGCGGATTTTGACTATGCCGAGGCGTTCAAGGGATTGGATCTTGAGGCGGTGAAGGCGGATCTGACGGCGCTGATGACCGACAGTCAGGACTGGTGGCCTGCGGATTATGGTCACTACGGGCCGTTCTTCATTCGCATGGCGTGGCACAGCGCCGGCACCTACCGGATTGGCGATGGCCGGGGCGGTGCGGGCGCTGGCACGTTGCGGTTTGCGCCGCTTAATAGCTGGCCTGACAACGGCAACCTCGACAAGGCGCGCCGCTTGCTTTGGCCGATCAAGCAGAAATACGGTGCGGCGCTGTCTTGGGCGGATCTGATGATCCTGACCGGCAATGTGGCGCTGGAATCGATGGGCTTTGAAACCCACGGTTTTGCCGGTGGCCGCGCCGATGTCTGGGAGCCGGAAGAGGATATTTATTGGGGCCCGGAAACCGAGTGGCTGGATGATGAGCGCTATGAAGATCCGCGCGAGTTGATCGGTGAGTTGGGTGCAGTGCAGATGGGGTTGATCTACGTGAACCCCGAGGGGCCGAACGGCAACCCTGATCCGCTGGCCTCGGCCCGTGACATCCGCGAGACGTTCCGCCGGATGGCGATGAATGACGAGGAAACGGTCGCTTTGGCCGCAGGCGGTCACACCTTTGGCAAGGGCCACGGTGCGGCGGTGCCGGACGCATATGTCGGGCCGGAGCCGGAGGGCGCGCCGATCGAGGAAATGGCGACCGGCTGGAAGAACTCTTATGGCACCGGCAAGGGCAAGGATGCGATCACATCCGGCCTTGAAGGGGCCTGGACCAACAATCCGATCCAGTGGGACATGGGCTATCTGGACAACCTGATGGGCTATGAGTGGGAGCTTGGCAAAGGCTCTGGCGGGGCGCATCAGTGGTATCCGAAGGGATCCGATGGCGAGGGCACGGTGCCCGATGCCCACGACCCTGATCTGCGTCACAAGCCCACAATGTTCACGGCTGATATCGCGCTGAAAGAGGACCCTGAATACCGCAAGATCGCAGAGCGGTTCCACAAGAACCCCGACCAGTTTGCAGCCGCATTCGCCAAGGCATGGTTCAAGCTGACCCACCGCGATATGGGGCCATATGTGCGGGGTCTGGGGCCATTGGTGCCAGCGGAGCCAGAGATCTGGCAGGATCCGGTGCCAACCGGTGGTGTCACGCTAAGCGATGTGCAAGTTGCTGATCTGAAAACAAAGATCATGGCGACGGGCCTGTCGGTGGGCGCGCTTGTGCGCACCGCTTGGGCCTCTGCCGCGACGTTCCGGGGCACGGATATGCGGGGCGGGGCCAATGGCGCGCGCATCGCATTGGCACCGCAAAAGGACTGGGCGGTGAACGAACCCGAGGCGCTGGCCAAGGTGCTGGCCGAGCTGCGCGGGATCGCCAACACGACTGGCGCGTCACTGGCGGACGTGATTGTTCTTGCGGGCACCGCGGCGGTTGAAAAAGCGGCCGCGGATGCGGGTGTTGCGGTTGATGTGCCGTTCACTTCTGGCCGGACGGACGCGACCGACGAGATGACGGACGTCGAAAGCTTTGCCGTGCTGGAGCCGAAGTCCGATGGCTTCCGCAATTACCGCGCCAAAGGTCTGACCCGTGCGCCAGCTGAACTGTTGGTGGACAAGGCGCAGATGCTGGGCCTGACCGCACCTGAAATGACCGTTCTGGTCGGCGGGTTGCGGGTGTTGGGTGCCAATGCGCAAGGCACCACAGAGGGCGTGTTCACCGACAATGTCGGTGTGCTGTCCACGGACTTTTTCACCAATGTGCTGGATATGGGCACGGAGTGGGAGCCAACATCGCAGTGGTCCTATGCGGGCAAGGACCGGGCGACCGGCGCGCCCAAGTGGACGGCGACGGCGGTTGATCTGATCTTTGGGTCCAACAGCCAATTGCGCGCGCTGGCAGAGGTTTATGCCTGTGCCGACGCAAAGGAAAAGTTCGTGCGCGACTTTGTGGCTGCATGGGTCAAGGTCATGGACAATGACCGGTTTGATCTGGCGTAAATGAATGGGCGCGGGGCTGGAAACGGCCCCGCGTCAGTCCGTCAGCGGCAGTTGATGTTTTTCAATCTTGCTGAGGACATGCACCTTTTTGATCGGCTTGCCTGAGCGGCCGAAAAAGGGGCTCTTCTTCCACTTTCCTGACAGACGCATCTTGGCTGCACGTTTGGTGCCGCCCGCAATCACATGGCGTAGCCCGGTATGAGATTGTTTGCCGTTGTCGCCGGTTTGATAAAGCATCGCGCGGATCCGGCCCAAGGGGGTTTTGTCTGCCAACCGATCGACGATGACGCCGACAAAGCCGCTTTTGGGTTCGGACATCGTGTTGAAAAGCGGGACTTTACAACAGCTTGCATACCAGCGGATCAGCTTGCCCTCATCAAAGCTGAAGGCGAACATCTTGTCGGCCCCGGCGTGAAAGGTCACGTGATCGCAGGTGGTCTGAAAGATCGCGACACCGTCGTCTTCGGGGTCGGGTTGATCCAGATAAACCTCTGCCGCGCGACATTGAGAGCAGTGACAAATGATCCCGGTGCCGGTCTTTTCAGAGATATCCGTCAGAACGCCGTGGATCACGCCGCATTCGCAGGAAAATGTGGTGCTGTCGGCCATGGTGCCTCTGACGTCGTCCGAATTGAACGATCATTACCATAGGTTAACCTTTGGCGCTGCGATTTTCTAAAGGGTCAGCGGACGGGCCAGGTGAACTGTGCCCGCAACGCGTCACTTCAAATTCACGACCTTTGCGCTGCGCTTGGCGGGCGCTTTGGGGGCGGCGGCATTGGCGTCGATGAAATCCAGCACCAGCGGGCGTATATTGCGCCGCCATTTGCCACCGGCGAAGATGCCGTAGTGGCCCGCGCCGGGTTCAAGGTGGCTGGCTTTTTTGTCGTCAGGCAGGCCGGTCAGCAAGGGCAGGGCGGCAAGGCATTGGCCGGGGGCCGAGATGTCGTCGTTTTCGCCTTCGACAATCTTGACGGCGACGGTGGTGATCTTGCCGATATCGACCTTGCGGCCTGCGACCTCAAAGTCGTTACGGGCAATGTCGCGGTTTTTGAAGATGCGTTCGACCGTCGAGAGGTAGAATTCAGCCGTCATGTCCATCACAGCGAGGTATTCATCGTAAAAGGCGTTGTGCTTGTCATGCTCTGACGCGTCGCCCTGCGCCACTTTCATGATCTGGTCGCGGAAGGCGGTTGCGTGCATTTCGCCGTTCATCGAGATGAATGAGGCAAGTTGCAAAAGGCCGGGGTAGACCATGCGGCCAACGCCGTCATATTTGAAGCCCACACGCTGGATCATGGTCTCTTCCAACTGGCCCATCGTGACAGAGCGGCCAAAGTCGGTGACTTCGGTGTGATTCGCCTCTGGGTCGATGGGGCCGCCGATCAGGGTCAGGGTGCGCGGCTGCGCCTTGGGGTCTTCTTCCGCCAGATAGGCGGTGGCGGCCAGCGCCAGCGGTGCGGGCTGGCAGACGGCGAGGACGTGGATATCGCTGCCGAGTTCTTTCATGAAGTCGACAAGGTAGAGCGTGTAGTCTTCCACATCGAACTTGCCAGCGCTGACCGGAATGTCGCGGGCGTTGTGCCAATCGGTGATGTAGACTTCGCAATCGGGCAGCAATGAAATGACTGTCTTGCGCAGCAGCGTGGCGTAGTGGCCGGACATCGGCGCGACCAGCAAAACACGGCGGGCCATGGGTTTGCGGCCAATAACGCTAAAGTGGATCAGATCACCAAAGGGACGGCTGAGCACTGTCTCAACCTCGACCACGTGGTCCTGGCCGTCTTCCATCGAAATGGTCGGAATGTTCCAGTCCGGTTTGACAACCATGCGGGCGAATGTGCGTTCCGTCACATCGCCCCAGGCGCCGAGCCAGTCCATGAATGGGTTCGCTGTCATTGCCATCGCGGGGTAGCTTGCAAAGGCGCGTGCTGTCGCGCCCAACCACTGATTGGTGTTGCGCGTGGCTTCCATCAGGTCATAGGTCATCATATACTTCATTCGAAACACTCCTGATGTTGCACTGCACCTGCAATGCTGCACCTGCAAAGTAGGCATAGGAATAGATTATGACAACCAAAGATGTCACCGAAGACGCAACATCTGGTAAAAATCTAGCAAATCTAGAGGCAAATCTTGCGCGGGTTGAGGAATTGACCCAGCGACTCCTTGGTGCAATCGGGCAGGGACGGGCGGTGCCACCTGCCTTGCAGGGGCCATCTGACGACCTGTATTTGAAGGCCGCAGGGGCCTATTGGACCGAAATGATGCAAAATCCGGCCAAGCTGATCGAGCATCAGATGGGATATTGGTCACAGTCGGTGAAACATTTTGTTGAGGCGCAGCATGTGCTGGCGCAGGGCAAGATTGCGGCCCCCGAAGATTCCGGCCCCAGCGATCCAAGGTTTAAAAGCGAGCTGTGGGACACCAACCCCTATTTCAACTTCATCAAGCAGCAATATCTGATCAATGCCGCCGCCGTGCAACAGGCGGTTGAGGATGTGACCGATCTGGACGCGGGTGAAAAGAAACGGTTGCAGTATTTCAGCCAGCAGATTGTCGATCTGTTCAGCCCCACCAACTTTCTGGCCACCAACCCAGAGGCGCTGTCGCTGGCGGTGGAAACCGAGGGCGAAAGCCTTGTGAAGGGGCTGGAGAACCTTGTGCGCGACCTGGAGGCGAACAACGGCGATCTGGTCGTGACCCTTGCCGACAAGGACGCGTTTCAGGTGGGCGAAAACCTTGCCACGACCGAAGGGTCCGTTGTTTACCGCAATCATTTGTTTGAGCTGATCCAATATGCGCCGACGACTGAAAAGGTGCATGCGACGCCTTTGCTGATCTTTCCGCCGTGGATTAACAAGTTCTACATCCTTGACCTCAAGCCGCAGAATTCGCTGATCAAGTGGATCGTCGATCAGGGCTATACCCTGTTTGTCGTCTCTTGGGTGAACCCCGATGCCAGCTATCGCGATACATCGATGTCGGACTATGTCGAAGCCGGCTATATGCGCGCCATCGCAGAGGTCAAAGACATCTGCGGCGTCAAAAAGATCAACACGGTGGGCTATTGCATCGCGGGCACGACGTTGTCGCTGACGCTTTCATTGCTGAAGCATCGCGGCGATAGTTCCGTCAATTCGGCCACATTCTTTACCACGCTGACGGATTTTTCCGATCAGGGCGAGGTTGGCGTGTTTCTGGACGAGGATTTCGTGCAGGGCATCGAGGATGAAGTGGACGAAGCTGGCATTCTGGACAGTTTCTATATGTCGCGGACCTTTAGCTATCTGCGGTCCAACGACCTGATCTACGGCCCCGCGATCAAGAGCTATATGATGGGGCAGGCGCCGCCTGCATTTGATCTGCTGTATTGGAATGGCGACGGCACCAATTTACCGGGCACCATGGCCAAGGAATATCTGCGCGGCCTGTGTCAGGGCGATGAGTTCGCGACGACCGGGTTCGAAATTGCGGGCGACCGCGCCCATATCGCGGATGTCGACGTGCCGGTTTGCGCCATTGCCTGCGAGACCGATCACATCGCTGCGTGGAAAAGCAGCTATCGCGGCATTCAGAAAATGGGGTCAAAGGACAAGACCTTTATTCTGGCAGGCTCTGGCCATATCGCGGGGATCGTGAACCCGCCGCACAAGAACAAGTATGGCCATTGGACCAACCCCGATTTGAACCTGACGCCTGAAGACTGGCAGGCCGATGCCGATCGGCACGCGGGGTCTTGGTGGCCCTTGTGGGATAAATGGCTGTCGAAAAAGTCCGGCAAGAAGGTCGCGGCCCGTGTGCCGGGGGATGCCAGCCATCCAATTCTTGAGGCGGCGCCGGGGTCTTATGTGAAGCGAAACGACTCAAAATAATGTGGCTGCGGGGCCCATTTCGCGCCATAGCTTTTCCGATTTGCCGGGTGTTTGCCCCTTTGGAATAGGGCTATGCCGCGAAAATCGCTGTGTTTTCAGAGTATTATGCAGGTGCAGAAAAAACTTATGCTGCAGCGCAGAAAAAAGCTTGAAATGCTGCAGCGCAGCACGTATCTTCAGGTCACCAGATAGAAAACACGCAGCACCTCCCGGCTGCACCGCAAACATAAAGGTTGAGACCAATGGCTAAAACACAAGATTTCTCCGCTGTCTTCAAAGACATGATGGGCGCATTCCCAGTTGACACAAAAGCAATGGAAGATGCGTTCAAGTCACAGACAACACTGGCTGAAAAGCTGTCCGCAGTGAACATCGAAGCGGCTTCTAAGTCGTCCGAGCTGTCCGCAAAGTGGGCTGCCGACACACTGGCCAAACTGCAGGACCTGTCCAAAGCAAAGAAAGAGCCTGCTGACTACGCCAAGTCGATGACTGACTTTGCCTCGACATCTGCTGAAGCTGCTGCCGAGCACATGGCTGCCTTCGCTGAGATCGCAAAATCGGTCCAGACCAAGACAATGGAACTGATGATGGCTGCTGGCAAAGACGTGTCCGAGGACATGACTGCTGCTGCAAAGAAAGCCACTGACGAGATGACTGCTGCTGCCAAGAAGGCAACAACAAAGTAAACCTCTCCCTGTTGGACCTTGCCTCCCTGAGGTCCTGACAAGTTAAAGGCGCACCTTATTTCAGGTGCGCCTTTTTTCGTGCCCGAACGGATGCAGCACTTTTGCCGCGCTATTTTCTTTCTTTTTGCTGCAACGCCGCTTAGGCTTCTCTGCACTGCAACACGTCTTGGGAGGGACGCCTCGTGGCTTCGACCGATAAACCACTGCTGATCAAGCGCTACGCGAGCCGGCGGCTCTATAATACGGAGACGAGCGACTATGTGACGCTTGAAGATATCGCGTCGTTCATCCGTGAGGGGCGCGAGGTTCAGATTGTCGATCTCAAATCAGGTGATGATTTGACCCGGCAGTATCTGCTTCAGATCATTGCCGAACACGAAAGCCGCGGCGAAAGCGTGCTGGGGACCGATATCCTGACGGATCTGGTGCGCAGCTATACCACGCAAGCCGCCAGTGTCGTACCATCGTTCCTGCAAGCCAGCTTTGAGATGCTGCGCGAGGGGCAAAGCAAGGCGATGGAGAATATGACCAAGGCAAGCCCGATGTCATCCATGCCCGGTTTTGACGCGATGCGCGCGCAGCAAGAGGCGTTTTTCAAAGCGATGACCGGCGGCATGATGCCCGGCAATTCTGCGCCTGCGAAGGAAGCGGATGACGATGACGGTGATCTTGATGACATCAAGGCGCAGCTGAAGGCGATGCAGGACAAGCTGAATAAGATGGGGAAGTAGGGGAGGTCCGCTTTGCGGGACGAAGCGGACAACTCCAGAAGTTCTTGCTATCAATGATTGAAGCAACGGAATGGCGAGGATGGTATGGAACAGTTTGCTTCTGATGAGGCTGTCCGAAAGGTACACGATCTGGACACCTTTCTCAGCTTCCTTGAGACCCTTTTTGAGGATTGGGAAGCGGCGAGCGCTGCAAATAAGTCAAAGCCGTCAAGCCCTTATGGCTCCATGTACGGTTGGGAGAATACCAACATTGGCGATTTTCTCGAAGCTGCGGTCGCGGGCGCTAAAGACAATAGGCTGGGAAAGCTGGGGGGCACCTTCGCAGACGAAAACGCGTGGCGACAGGCTGCACAGATCATACTTTTGGGCAAGGTTTACGAGTAACGCTCAGGGCTCAAAGCAGACATTCACCCCACCTCTGCAAAAACGTCATCCAGCGCGCGGTTTAGTTTGTCGAACATCTCTTCCATTTGCACTTCGGTCATGATGAAGGCCGGGCAGAGCACGACAGCTTGCCCGAGCGGGCGGCAGATCAGGCCCTGATCGGTGCAGGCGTTGGCGATGCGTTCGCTGACAGAAAGCGATCCGTCGAAGGGCGTTTTGGTGTCTTTGTCCTTCACCGCCTCAACCGCGCCCATCAGGCCCTTGCCGCGCCATTCTCCGATGTTGGTTTTTTCTGCGATACGGGCCAGTCCGGCCTCGAACATTGGGGTCAAAGCTTGCACATTTTCAATCAAACCCTCGTTCATCACCACGTCGATGGCTTTCAGTGCGATGGCACAGCCGACGGGGTGGCCAGAGGCGGTGAAGCCGTGTGGGAATTCCTCGATCGCCTCGGTCGCGGCCTGAAGGCGGTCGCCAAGTTCTGGGCCAAGGATCACGGCGCCCATGGGGAAGAACCCCGCGGTCAGGTTCTTGGACGAGATGATCGCGTCGGGCATGAAGTCGTAGGTTTCGCAACCCCATGTGTTGCCGGTGCGGCCAAAGCCGGTGATGACCTCATCCGCGATCAGGGGGATGCCGTGCTTTTGCAGGATGGGCTGGATCGCCTGAAAATACCCGGCAGATGGCGGGATGACGCCACCTGCGCCCATCACCGGTTCGGCAAAGAACCCGGCGATTGTATCGGGGCCCTCGCGCTGGATCGTGTCTTCCAGCTCTTGCGCCATGCGGGCGGTGAATTGCGCTTCTGTCTCGCCCTCTTGCCCTTCGCGCCAGAAATGCGGGCAGGTGAGGTGGATAAAGCCATCGAGCGGCAGGCCAAAGACGCTGTTATAAGGCTTGCCGGTCATCGAGGCGCTGACCGCCGTGACGCCGTGATAGGCGTTCTTGCGGGTCAGGATCTTGCGGCGTTCTGGCTTGCCCTCGGCCCCGGCAAGGAACCAGAGCATTTTGACCATGGTGTCATTCGCCTCTGACCCCGAATTTGTGTAGAACACCTTGGCGCGTTCAAACGGCGATACCTCTGCCAGTTTTTCGGACAGCATGACGGTCTGGTCAGACATGCGGCCAAAGAAGGCGTGGTAGCCGGGAAAGGTGTCATATTGCGCCTTGGCGGCTGCGATTAGGCCGGGATGGTCAAAGCCCGCGACCATGTTCCACAGCCCTGAATTGCCATCAAGATAGGACCGCCCGTGCACGTCGTAGACGTAAGGCCCCTTGCCGTGGGTCAGCACGATGGTGCCGCGTTCGGCCACCGTGGGCAGATCGGTGAAACCGTAGAAAGAATGCGCATCTGCGCGGGCTTCCCAGGAATTGGCGGGGTGTTTGGTCATGTCGCACCTCTGGTCATTTGCTGCCACGTTAGGCCCAGCCTATGACGTGGGCAATGGGGCAAATGCCAAGGTAACGGCTAGATGGGGCGGTGCCGAAATGCGGGGCTGTTGCGGGCCGGGTTCACCACCCAGCGCGACAGCACCATAGCCGCCGCAAAGAGCGCGATGCCGCCTGCCATGTCGATCATGTGGTGACCGCCGTGGATCAGGATCGCCGGGATCATCGGGATGTTGAACAGGGCGACGGGCAGGAACACCGGCGTTTTGCGCACAAACCAGACCGTCAGGCACATCATCAGCGTGTGGTAGGACGGAAAGGCGATGGAGCCGATGATCGTTTCAGGTGTGATGATCCCCGTGCCATTGCGGGCCAGATCCATCAGGCGCGCGCCATAAGCTTCGTTCACGACAAGGCTGGCTGCGGCCTCAACCTCCGCCCCGACGCTGACATAGGCGGCGGGGCCAAAGCTGGGGGCAACCACCCAGATCCCCAGCGTACCAAGCAGCGCCAATGCACCGGTCAGGATGAAGCGGTGCAGGTCGGCCTCTCTCCGGGTCATGGCCAGAAGGGCGATGACGGCCAGAAGCTGCCAAAGCGAAGAATTGTAGACCATGGCCATCGCCTTGCCCAAAAGCGGGTATTGGGCGATCCAGCGCACGGCATCGGGCCAGGAATAGCCGACGAATGCGTCTATTTGCATCAGGACGGGGTCAATCGGGGCCGCGCTGATCGGGAAGAACATAAAGATGAAGATCGCGACGAATGCGCCGAAGGTCAGATAGATCGACACCCCAATCAGCAAGAGCGCCAGCCGTTCCATACCGCGCGATTGTCGCACAAAGGCACCAACAACGACCAAAAGCGCGCCGCCGATCATGGGTGGTGCAAAGGCCAACCAATCCACCGCTTGCCCGCCGATCACACTGGACAGGATCGCGGCGAGCGCGATCAGGCCGGTCAGGACCAATAGGATGATTTCTCCGGGTAGTAGCGCGGGGCGGTAAAGGGGGTCGAGCCTGCTCATGTCGTAAACCTCTATCGGGTTGTCTGAGCAAACTTTGCCTGTGATTTGTGGTGGGAATGCGGCGGTCTTGGGGAAATTGCCGGGTCAAATCCCAAGTCGGTCGCGCATCGCATACCATGTCATCGCCAACGTCAGCAGGGGCGCGCGGGCGATTGCGCCGCCGGGAAAGTCAGGCACGGGCAGGGCGGCCATGGCGTCGAATTGGCTGGCCTGTCCTGCGACCGCCTCTGCCATGATGCGGCCTGCGTATCCCGAAAGGGCGACGCCGTGGCCGGAAAACCCAGCCCCCGACAACACGTTGGGTGCGACCCGTTGCAAGGCGGGCAGGCGGGTCATGGTGATCCCCAGCGTGCCGCCCCAGACATGGTCAATCGGCGTGCCTGCGATCTGGGGGAACATGTTTTCCATCCGCGCGACGAGCGCAGTCGTGATGTCGCGCGGAAAGCCGATGGAATAGCTTTCGCGCCCGCCGAACAGCAGGCGCTGATCCTCGGTCAGGCGGTAGTAGTTCACCACGAACTTGCTGTCGGCGACAGCGATGTCACGGGTCAGCACCTTTGCCGCTTTGTTGCCTAAGGGGGCGGTGGCGCAGATGAAGGAATTGATTGGCATGACACGCGCGGCCACCTTGCGGTCGATGCCGGGCAGATAGCCATTGCCCGCGAGGATCACGTGATCTGCAATGACGTGGCCGCGCCCGGTCTGCACCTTGGCGGGGTGGCCGTGTTTGATGTGGTGAACTTCGGACCCCTCATGGATCGTGGCGCCTGCCTCCTCTGCGGCGCGGGCAAGGGCCACGGCGTAGCGCAGCGGGTGAATGTGCCCGGCGCCTGTATCGAGGGTGCCGCCGGCATAAAGCGGCGAGCGGACGATGTCGTGAAAGCCGCCGCGGTCCAGCGGTGTGATCTGGTCATACCCGTAGGTTTTGCGAAGATATTCAGCCTCTTGCGCGACTTTCTTTGCGTCCTTTGCGGTATAGACACCGTAAGCGACGCCGGGCTTATAGGCGGCCTCTGGCGCGTGGTCGGCGACAAAGTCGCGCAGGTCGGATTTTGCCGCTTCGGCCATGTCCCAGACTGCGCGTGCGGGGCCATCGCCCATCTTCGCGGCAAGGTCCTGCTGGGACCAGTTGTAGCCGGTGCCGACCTGCCCACCATTGCGGCCTGATGCGCCAAAGCCTGCGCGGTGCGCCTCTAGCACCACGACGTTCATGCCGCGCACTGCGAGATGCCGTGCCGCCGTCAGCCCGGTATAGCCCGCGCCGATGATGCAGACATCGGCCCGCACCTCGCCACGCAGTTCGGGGCGCTGCGGGGGCAGGTCGGTTGTGGCGGCATACCAGCTATCGGGGAAGGTGCCGGGGCTGTCGTTGCGATAGAGTGGGTTCATGGGGGAAGTGTTATCGTCTTCGAGGTGGGCGCGCCAGATCAGAGGGTGTTCAAGCCGAAGTGTATCTGAACCAAAGCGTTCTCAGAGATGACGAGCCCAATCGAAGCGCTATGCGGAAAGATGGTCCGGCCAAAGAGCGCCTGAATATCGGCCTTTCCAAACAAGGAACGGTCGCGACTTACCCCAGCGGAATAGTTTGTGACCGTGCGGCGCTGGACGGGATCATACGCAATGATTTGCTCATAAGGAGGAATCGCGCTGACGGTGAAGCCAAGGTTCTCAAAGTAGGGGACAAGTTGGTCAGTTCCGACAAGGTTCAGCAGCCTGAACATGCAGACCTCAACGCTTTCATCGGTGTTAAGTGCTGCCCAATTGACCTGCGTGAGGTCAAAGGCACCTTCGGGATGTCCGTCAGGTTTCAGGCAAGACTGTGCGTTAGGATATTGCGCCTCCGCCCTGACATAACGCGCGCGGGTCGCAGCATTGGCGGCACCTTGATGCAGATGAAGCGCAAGATTGGCGTCGTCTGACACGAATTGGCGCGGTTCATGCGCGCCCAAGGTGTCTTCTGAATAGACGAATTCATTTGATTGCGCCTGCGCCGACGCGGCCCAAAGCGCCAAGGCAAAGGCGATGATTCCAAAGATGTAACGCAGCATATCAGCGCCCTCAAAGCGCCCCCGCGTTCAAACTATGAATTGGGTCGGTGACCTTAAAGTCAGGAAACCCAGACCTTACCCGCCAGTCACAGCCTCGGACATGGATCCGGCGAATTGCGCGGCCAGATACCAGCACAGGATCGCGGCGACCAGCATGACCAGCCAGAATGTCGTTTGGTTTCTCATCAGACGTTTAATAGCAGATGTTCGCGTTCCCAAGGAGAGATAACTTGCAGAAATTCCGCATATTCGGTGCGTTTGACAATGGAATAGACGCGGGCAAAGTCTTCGCCGAGGACCTTGTGAAGGGGGTCGCAGGCGTCAAAAAGCTCTAGCGCTTCCCATAGGGAGCCCGCGATTTCAGCTTCGGAGTCGTAGGCCTCGCCGCGCCATCGCTTGTCTGGGCGGATCTCATTCTTCATGCCCAGATAGCCGCAAGCCAGTGACGCGGCGATGCACAGGTAGGGGTTACAGTCCATGCCGGGCAGGCGGTTTTCGATCCGTCGCGCGGCGGGATCAGAGATCGGGATGCGGATGCCCGTAGTGCGGTTATCGCGGCCCCATTCAAGGTTCACGGGTGCCGCTGAATCCGGCACATAACGGCGGTAGCTGTTCACATAAGGCGCGATGAGTGCCACGGCGGCGGGCATGTATTCCTGCAATCCGCCGATGAAGTGGAAGAACGCGTCCGTCTCGCCGCCTTGCGGGCCGGTGAAGATGTTCTGGCCCTTCTCATCCAGCACCGAATGGTGCACGTGCATGGCGCTGCCTGGCTCGCCCTCGATCGGTTTGGCCATGAAGGTTGCAAAGCAATCATGCTTCAGCGCGGCTTCGCGGATCAGGCGTTTGAAGAAAAACACCTCGTCCGCCAGTTTGATCGGGTTGCCGTGGCGCAGGTTGATTTCCAACTGGCCCGCGCCGCCCTCTTGCGTGATGCCGTCAATCTCGAACCCTTGGATTTCGGCGTATTCGTAGATGTCGTCGATGACGGGTCCGTAGTCGTCCACGGCGGTCATCGAATAGGCTTGCCGCCCGGCGGCGGCGCGGCCTGTACGGCCCATCATCGGTTCAATCGGTTTGGCGGGGTCGACGTTGCGGGCGACCAGATAGAATTCCATCTCGGGTGCGACGACGGGTTTCCAGCCCTCTTTGGCATATAACTCGCAGACCCGGTGCAGCACATTGCGCGGCGATGGTCCGACGCGCTGTCCCTTTTGGTCGTAGGCGTCATGGATGACTTGCAGCGTACCGTCACTGGCCCAGGGCGCGGCGGTGGCGGTGGAGAGATCAGGTTTCAGGATCATGTCAGGTTCAAGGAAGCCATCGGGGCCGGCCGCCTCACCCCAGTCACCTGTAATCGTTTGGAAAAAGATCGAATTGGGCAGGTGGAAATGGCCTTGTTTTTCCCATTTGCCCGCAGGCACGGCCTTGCCACGGGCGATGCCGGGCAGGTCGGGGATCAGGCATTCGACCTCGTCCAGACGGGTGCTGTCGAGATAGGCGCGGGCGGCATCGGGGATGTGGTTGGTCCAGCTCATGCGGGGATCCGTTCTTTGAAAAACCGCGCGATCATCGCGGCCATGCGGGCGTTGTCGTTGGGCAGGGGCAGCTTGGCGCGGACCTCTGCCATGACCTCTGGCGCGAGCTTGCCGTCGCCGACATGGGTCGCAAGGCCTTCGACAAATGCGCTTTGAAATTCGGGGTGCGGTTGGATGCTGAAGGCCTTGCGTCCGTAAACAAGGGCGGCGTTCTGGCAAAAGTCGTTGGTGCCGATGACCTGCGCATCGGGGGGCAAGGTTACAACCTGATCCTGATGCCAGGCGTTCAGCGCCAGTGTTTCGCCCTGCACATCATAGGTTTGCCGCCCCACGGACCAGCCGCCGGGAAACTTCACAACTTCGCCGCCCAAGGCCTTCGCGATGATTTGGTGACCAAAGCAGACGCCAACCAAAGGCACGTCGGCAGCATAGGCGGCGCGGATGAAATCCTCTAGCGGGGGGATGAACGGCAGGTCTTCGTATGCACCGTGCTTGGAGCCTGACACGAGCCAGCCATCAGCATCATTCACGTTGTCAGGGAAATCCATATCGACGACGCTGAACGTCTGGAACGTAAAGCCGTGGCCGTCCAGCATGGCAGGGTATAGCTGCCCATAGCCACCCAGCACCGGACGGATCGCGTCAGGCGTGTGGCCGCATTGCAGAATGCCGATTTTCATAAGTCACCAGAATAGTTTGCGCCAATCTAAGGTGGCGATTGCCCTCGCGCAAGCGGGGTCAAACGGTATCGAGGTAAAGCTCCAACTGCTGTTCAGGGCTGAGTTCACGCAGGTATTGCAGCTCTTGCCGTTTGGTCATGACAAGGTTGTCGATCAGCATCTGCGGAAAGATGCGCCGCGCCATTTCGCTGGCTTCAAAGGCATCAATAGAGCCTTCCCAAGTGCCGGGGATCTGCGGCATTTTCTGGTCGTAGGCGTTGCCGGTGATGGGCGGTGGTGGGGTCAGATCATCCTCGATCCCGACAAGGGCAGAGCCGAGCACGGCGGCAAGGAACAGATAGGGGTTCACATCACCGCCCGCGACACGGTGTTCGACCCGCCGCGCCTTGTAGCTGCCACCGGGCACGCGCACGGATGCGGTGCGGTTTTCATAGGCCCAGCAGATGCCGGTGGGGGCATGGCTTTCAGGCACAAGCCGGTCATAGCTATTGCCATGCGGCGCAAAGATCAGCGCCAGATCCGGGATCCCCGCCAGACAACCCGCGATGGCGTTGTGCAACATCGCGGTGCCTTCGTGGGTGTCATTGGCCATCAGGTTGTTGCCGTCAGCATCGACCACAGAAAAGTGGGTGTGCAAGCCGTTTCCGGCGTGATCGGCGTAGGGTTTAGCCATAAAGCTGGCGGCCATGCCATGTTTGCGGGCCAGACCACGGACCAGCATCTTGAAGAACCACGCATCATCCGCGGCCCTGAGCGCATCAGGCACGTGTTCGATGTTGATCTCAAACTGGCCCAGACCCACCTCTGAAATCGCGGCCTCTGCGGGGATATCCATTTGTTCGCAGGCGTCGTAAAGGTCGTTGAAAAAGTTATCAAAAGCGTCGAGCGCCCGGAGTGACAGGATCTCGGCCCCCGGACGCCGCTTGCCGGATCGCGGGCTGCGCGGCTGGCGGATTTCGCGGCCCGAGTCGTCGATCAGGTAAAACTCCATCTCGGTCGCGACGACCGGCGTCAGGCCGCGTTCCTTGTAACGGGCCACGACCCCCGCGAGCGCATGACGGGGATCGCCGGGGAAGACTTCGCCGTTTTCGTAATACATCCACAGCGGCAACAGGACCGAGGGCGTATCAAGCCAAGGCATCGGCACATAGCCGCGTTCGGTGGGCATCAGCACGCCATCGGGGTCGCCTGTTTCATAAACCAGCGGGCTGTCGTCGATATCTTCGCCCCAGATATCAAGGTTCAGCACCGACAGGGGAAACCGGGTGCCTTCCTGTTCGACCTTACCGGCAAAACGGCGGGGGACGCGTTTGCCACGCGCCTGACCGTTCAGGTCAGCCGCACCGCAGCGGATGTTGCGCACATTGGGATAGTCGTCCAGCCAGCTCATGATCTTACCTGCAAGAATTGTCGCTTTTGTCTTGCCTGTTTCCGCATGGCTTTGCCAGCGCAATCAGCGGATCAGATTGGGCCGGTATTTGATTTTGGCGCGGCGCTCCTGCGGCAGGTGCCGGTTGAGGCGCGTATTGATCAGACCGAAAAGGCCGATCACGATCAGGGTCAGGATAATGAAATAGCCCGCAAGGATTGGGTAGGGAATGAAGGGGTTAAAGGTCTTATCGGCAAAGTAGTTCGCATAATAAAGCGCGTCGCCCCGCTGCTGCGTCGCTGGAAAGCCGCTGAAATAGACCAACGTAGTGGCGTGGAACAGAAAGATCGCCTCGTTCGTATAGGCGGGCCAGCCAAGGCGCAGCATCGTGGGCCAGATCACCCGGCGGAAGCGCGACCAGCCGGACATGCCATAGGCGTCCGCCGCCTCTGTGTCGCCTTTTGGGATCGACAAAAGTGCGCCGTAAAAGATCTCGGCTGAATAGGCGGCCGTGTTCAGGATCAGAACGGTCAGCGCGCCATAGGCGGCAGAGGTCAGCGGGCTGAAGAATGGCCAGACACCTTTGAGGGAAAGGAACAGAAAGTAGGCAAAGAAGAACTGGATGAACAGTGGTGAGCCACGGAAGATGAAGATGAACCATTCCGATATCTTGCGGATGGCGCGGTTATGGCTCGCTTTGCCCATTGCCACCGCTGTGGCCAAGGCAAAACCGACGATCAGGGCGCAGATGCCAAAGTAGACGTTCCAGATCATGCCCGATCCGATCAGCGTGAACTGTTGGCACAGGGTGAAATCGCCTCGTGGCAGCAGGCGCTCGCCATAGCCGACCGACCGAAAGGCATAATCGGCAAGGGTTTGCGCGCAACTCATGCCGCGGCCTTTCGTTGCGCTTCGCCGCCAGACGTGGCCTGCCCATGGGTGAGCCGCGCCATGATCCGGTCAAGCACAACCTCGCTGACCTTTGTAAAGCAAAGGTAGAACACGAGCAGGAAGAAGAAATACCACATCCGCCAGTCCCCATGAGGGTAGTCGGTGAATTGCGGGGTTTTGGTGCCGCCTAACTCGCGGGCCCAATAGACGATGTCTTCGACGCCAAGCAGGAACAAAAGCGGCGTGGCTTTGATCAAGACCATCCATAGGTTCGACAGACCGGGCAGGGCGTAGACCCACATTTGCGGGATCAGCACCCGGCGGGTGACTTGGCGGCGGGTCATGCCATAGGCCTCGGCCGTTTCAAGCTGTGGCTTGGGCACGGCCCGCATCGCACCATAAAGGACGTTGGCGGCAAAGGCCCCGAAGACGATGGCGAATGTTAGCACAGCCAGCGCAAACCCATATGTTTCATGCACCCATTGCGGCGCGTTGCCCAAGGGGAGTTTCGCCGCCTGGCAGACCACAAAATCGCTGCCCTGCCGCACGGGTTCATCCCAGTCGGGGCATTTCACCTTGTGGCGGATGTATTCAAATGCCTGATCCAGCGCGATGACAAAAAAGAGGAAAAACGCGATGTCCGGTACGCCGCGCACGATCGAAACATAGCCTTTGCCGAACCAGCGGATCGGCGCGATCTGACTGCGTGCGGCTGTCGCCCCGCCAAAGCCGAAAGCTAGTGCGGTGGGGGCTGTGATGGCCAGCAACAGCAAAACGGTTCCGAAAGAATAGTAGAAATTCATGTGCTTACCTGTGGTCAGGTAGCAACTGAGCCATGTGAGCCCGTCAAGGGCGGCAGGATCGGAACAAAATGAAAAAATCGGGGCTAACCCTTAAACGATAGGGGCCGCGTTGCCGCGACCCCTGATTGGATTTACTCAAACAGGCCGGACTCGGGCAGCCACTTGGAAATCAGCGCGTTGAGCGAGCCGTCTTCCTTCATCGAGATGATGGCCGCGTCGAATTTTGCTTTCAGCTCTCCGTCGCTTTCGCGCAGGCCAAGGCCGATGCCGCCACCGATCAGCACTTCCTGTTCGACGAGCGACAATTCTGCGTCGGCCTCTGCCAGTGGCGTCAGGAACGCTTTGTCGGCCAGAACCGCGTCCGCTTCGCCGTTTTTGACGGCCGCAACGGTTTCATCAGGCGTTGCGAACTCAAGCAGGGTCGCGCCGGTGGACGCGATGTAAGACGCCTGAATGGTGCCAGCCTGTGCCGCAATCACGCCGGTGGTCAGGTCTGTGGCGTCGTTCATCACCATGTAGGACGAGGGATCGGGCAGGGTGTACTGCTCGGAGAAGTCGATGACTTCATCGCGCTCATCCGTGACGGACATGCCGGCGATGATGACGTCATAGTTGCCGGATACGAGGTTGGGGATGATGCTGTCCCACTCGTTTGTGACCCATTCGCAGGTCAGCTCAGCACGCGCACAAAGCTCGTCGCCCAACTCACGCTCGAACCCGTCGACTTCGCCGTCGTCGTTGAGGAAGTTGTACGGAGGGTAGGCGCCTTCGGTGCCCATGCGCACAACGCTGTGGCCGTCCGCAAATGCCGTACCAGCGGTCAGGGCAAGCGTCAGGCCTGCCAGAAGTGTCGTTTTCATGATGATTCTCCCGTTTGTCGCGGTGATTGATCCCGCGTGTCGATGGCGCAGGTTCGTGCGATTCCACCTGTTTTACAAGGGGCTAGATGTTGTGGATCGGGGTCTGACGTTACGGCAGCGGCGGGGTTTGATAAAGCCGCACTTTCAATCCACCGTGGGCGATGACGGGTCCGGTATCGCCAAACGGCAGGCCCATAGCCTTGGCCAAACCCGGTTCGCTTGTGACAACCCCGACCCGCCAGCCTGAAAAGCGATCCTTCAGCACGGTGCCAAGGGCCGCATAGAGCCCATAAAGCATATGTTTCTGGCCGATCCGCCCGCCATAGGGCGGATTAATCATCACCAGCCCAGCATCCACGGCAGGCCGCTGCACATCGCTGAACGGGTGGCAATCAAACTGGGTCAGATCATCCACACCCGCCCTTTGGGCATTCTGGACGGCCATGCGCACGGCACCCTGATCGCGGTCAGAGCCGGTGAAGGTAAGTGCAACCGTCAAAGGCGCCATGGATCCGCGCAGGGTGTCAAAGGCGGACGCATCAAAGCTGGCCAGTTGCATGAAGGCAAAGTCGCGGCTGCGACCGGGCCAAAGGCCACGCGCCATTTCTGCAGCTTCGATCAGAAACGTCCCGGACCCGCACATCGGGTCCAAGACAGGTTCTTGCCCGTCATAGCCGCAACGCCGCAGCATCAGGGCGGCGAGCGTTTCGCGCATCGGGGCTTTGCTGACGGCGACCTTGTGGCCGCGCTTGTGCAGGCTTTCGCCGCTGGTATCGACCGATAGGGTGACGCGGTTGTCATCAATGCGCACCTTGATTTGGATCGGCGCATCAGCTTCGACGCGAAAGCCGTTGTCTTTCAACGCTTTTTCGATGCGCTGGCTGGCGGCACCTGCATGATAGATCTTGGACTTGCGGCTGCTGACCTCGACCCGCACGGGCACGTCGCTGCGCAGCACAGCGCCCCAATCAAATTTGGTTGCACGCTTATCAAGCTGCGCGAGGTGGAACGCCATAAAGCTGCCGATCCGTGCCAGCACGCGCGTCGCCCCCCGACATTGCAGGTTCGCGCGCCAGACATCCGGCCAGCCGCCCTGAAAGGCGACGCCACCGGGCACGGTGCCGGCATCAAAGCCAAGCTCCAACGCCTCTGCCAAAAGCGCATCATCAAGCCCCGGCGTGCCGGTCAGAAAGACCTCAAAAGTGTCCATCTCAGGCAGGCACAGTGGCCGACAGGAACCCACGCAGGCGGTCGGTTTTGGGATTGCCAAACAGCTCTGCAGGCGCGCCTTCTTCTTCGATCTTGCCTTGGTGCAGGAACACCACGTGATCGCTGACATCATGGGCCATGCGCATGTCATGGGTCACGATCAGCATGGTGCGGCCTTCCTCGGCCAGCGCCTTGATGACCTTGACCACCTCTTGTTCCAACTCAGGGTCAAGCGCGCTGGTCGGTTCATCAAACAACAGCGCCTTGGGTTCCATGCAAAGCGCGCGGGCAATCGCCGCCCGCTGCTGCTGCCCACCGGAGAGTTGCGCAGGGTAGACGTCGCATTTGTCGCCGATCCCGACCTTGGCCAGGTAGCCGCGGGCCTTTTCCTCGACCTCTGCCTTGTCGCGACCAAGCACCGTCACCGGTGCCTCCATCACGTTTTGCAGGATCGTCATATGGGACCAAAGGTTGAATTGCTGAAACACCATCGACAGGTTGGTGCGGATGCGGATCATCTGCGCCTTGTCGGCGGGCTTGCGGTTCAGGCCTTCACCTTTCCAGATCACCGGTTCGCCGCAGAACACCACATCGCCTTGCTGGCTGTCTTCCAACAGGTTGGCGCAGCGCAACAGCGTTGACTTGCCCGACCCAGAGGACCCGATGAGAGAGACAACATGGCCTTGCGGCGCCGTGATATTGACGCCCTTGAGCACTTCGAGCGCGCCATAGGCTTTGTGCAGGTCGCGAATTTCGATGACAGGCTGGTTCATGCCGTTCCCTTTGTGGTTCAGCGGAGTAGGGCGCAACTAGCCGGGAAATGCAACGCCCGGCGCAATCGTGATGTCATATGCGGTGTCGGGCAGTTTGACGATGCCGCGCAGGCCAAGTCTGTCGCGGTCGGTTGCGGACAGCCCGTCGATTGCCGTGGTGATGGCCGCAAAGTAGGGCGCAGGGTCACGACCTGCTTGGGTGACAAAGCTTTGGCCCGGCACGGGGCGGGTCCGATGCACAATGCGGCAGGACCGCGCCGCTGGCAGGTCGTTTTGCTGCATCCAAAACGTGTGGGCGTCGACAAAGCAGAAGTCCGCTGTGCCATCCGCGACCATTTGGACGCTTTTGTCGTGCGCGCCGGTGATGATCGGATCAGGAAGCTTCAGGCCGGTGCGATTGGCGAAATTCATCGCAGCGCCATAGCCCGATTGCGAGTGGCGCGCGTTGGCGGCAAAGCACCCTTTGACCAATGCTGTCGCATCGCGCGGATCATCGGCGCGCGCGAGCATCACCGCGTTGAAAAAACCCGGTGGGCAGTCGGTCACGCCATAGTCGCTGGCCCCGATGAGCGTCAGATGTCCCTCGAACCGCAACTTCCACGGCAACACACAGATCTGGCCGAGCACAAGATCATCCCGGCCCCAGCTTTCGCGATAAAGCACTTCGCGGTTCAGGGCGTCGGGTGCGCCAATTCCGGCGTTTCGCAGTGCGTCCCGGATACCAGCCCAAAGGCGATCATGCGCCGCGGCATTGGCCGGGCGGTCATACATCGGCAGGCTGGCAATCATCTGTTGGCTTCGATCCGGCGGCGGGCGGCGTTGCTGTCTTGGTCTTCCACGCCCAGCATGGGGGCGACCATGCGCATCAGGCTGGTTTCGTGCGCGTCACGCACGCCATCGGCCAGCACGACCTGCCACATCGCCTCGATCACGCCAAGGCGGTCCTCATAGGCGACCGCGTCCTTGATGGCGCGGGTAAAGCGGACGGTGTCCGGGGCTTCGGCCTCGAGTGTTTCGCAGTCGGCCATCAGGTCGGTGGCGTCAGCCAATCCATAGCGCTGTTCCAGAATCGCTTTGATGCGGGCCTTTTCATCGGCGTCAAAATGGCCGTCAGCGCGGGCCAGCCGCACCAGCAGGGCACCAAGGGCGAGGCGCGCGTCGTCATCTTGCATCGGCGCGGGGGTCGGGGCGGTCAGCCGCTTCAGGAAATCACCAAACATGAGGGCGATATAGTGCGCTCAACCGCGTTGATCCAGCCCCGGATGCATCAACTGAGTTGATCCACCCCATCAAAAAGCAAGGTATCAAGCGCGATCCCGTCCGGGTCTGCGTTGGTCAGCACCAGTCCTGCGATATCGCGCGCGCCGTTTTGGCGGGTGAAGGCATAGACCGCCTCTGACAGGGGTTCGAGTTGGGCTGTATCAATCACACTGCCATCGCGGCGCAGGAATTGGACGGTCGCGGCACCGCCTTCACCACCACGCAGATCAAAGCGCACGGCCACCTGATCGCGGTCAAACAACACCGAAAGCGCGCCTTCACCGGTTGCTTCGCGCTTGGGATACCCGGCAGGACCATCCCCGGACAGAACAGCGGTATCGGCAAGCCGGATCACAGTCATGTTCTGCGCATCTGCCCCCGGAATGACCTGAAGCGGGGAAAGTGCTGTGCCTTCAACGCGGTCAAAGCCGCCGTCATTGCGCAAAAGCTGGCCCGCAAAGCGTTCGCCGATGCGGACCCCGTCGAGTTCCATCACGCCGGTCACCATGCGGCCCGCGCCAAAGCCGCTGGGTTGGTCATCAAAGGTAATTTCGCGTGCAAAAAACTGATCCTCTGCCGGGATCAGGCAGATGGGTCGGTCACAGGCCCATGCGGGAAGGGGCAAAAGCAAAAGGATCAAGCGCCACATCGGGGCAGCATAGCATGATTTCGCTAAGACAGTTGCGCAAATTTTTCACCGAGCCGTTCGGCCTCTTGCGCAAAACCATAAGGAGCGTTCACCACAAACAAGCCCGATCCGGTCATGCCGTGACCGGGCCGGGCGGGGGGAAAGCGAACCTCGTGGGCGATGCCGTCAGGCAGCAGGGTGTGCAGGTCCCGCACCATAGGGCGGTGCGCCCCGCTGGTCAGGATCGGATACCACAGCACCAAGATCCCGACGTTCCAGCGCTTGTGCAGCTTGGCAAAGAAGTCAGGGATGGTGTGATAGTCTGTTTTCACCTCGAACGAGGGATCGCACAGCAGCAGGCCCCGGCGCGGATCGGGCGGTGTCCGGCTGATCGCTTCGGCAAAGCCGTCACGCTGCACGACCGTGGCGGGATAGGGGGCCATTGCAGCGCGCAGTGCATCACATTCTTGTGGGTGCAGTTCCGCCAACGTCAGGTTGTCTTCAAAGCGCAAAAGCTCTGCCGCCAGCATCGGAGATCCCGGATAGGCCCGCGGCCCGTGGTCCGCGCGCACCTTGGCCAATGCCTGTGCATAGGGGTGGTCTGCATCGAACCAACTTTCAACCTTTTCAATGCCTTGCGCGGCCTCACCGGTCTTGATCGCCTCGTCCGCTGCCAGATCATAGATCGCCCGCCCGGCATGGGTTTCCAGATAGCTAAGCGGTTTGTCCTTACGGGTCAGATAGGCCAGCATCCACGCCAAAAGCGCGTGTTTGTGCACGTCTGCCAGATTGCCTGCGTGATAAAGGTGTTGGTAAGACAGCATCTTCTTGCTTTAGGGGGAAAGTGGGGCGCAGCCAACCCTTGTCGTCGCGGTACAAACCGCTAGCTTAGAGCCAATATCAGGAGCTTCCCCATGCGCGTCCTCGCCATTGCCTTCATCGCTACCGCGTCCGCTGCTTCTGCGCAGACGGTCGAATTGAACTTTAATGCCGGGCTGGGCGCACAATCTGCGCCGCTCTATTTCGGGTCTGATGAGTCGACGACCGGGGTGACGGGCAGCTTTTCCTTTGGTGATCTGACGATCAACGGACGCTGCTTTGGATGTGACGATAGCGATGGGTTCGGCCTGACCGGCTCTTTCCGCTATATCGGCGCGCGTGAATCGCTGGTTGATCGGCTGGCGGAACCGGGTCTCGCCGTTGATCCGGCATTCAGTTACGAGGCCGTCGATGCGGCCGTCGAATTGGGCGGCGGGCTTGGCTATACATCGCGCGATGTTGAAGCTTTTGCGGTCGTGCGTCGTGGCTTTGGCGGCCACGAAGGGCTGGTGGCCGAATTGGGTGGCGATTACATCATGCAGCCAAGCGATGCGCTGACATTGAAGTTTGGACCGCGCCTGTTGGCCGGTGACGACACCTACGTCGGGACCTATTTTGACACACAGCCTGCGTTCCTGCCCAACACCGGCTTTTCGGCGGGCAGTGGCGTGGTGTCGCGCGGTCTGGAACTGAGCGCCAGCTACGAATTTGGCGGTGCATGGGGCGTGACGGCCAAGGCGCGTTATGATGAGCTACTGAATGATGCCGCCCGCAGCCCGCTGACGGAGAACACAGATCAGACCAGCATCAGCCTAGTGCTGACGCGCGATATCAGCTTTTCGTTCTAAGCCTTAGACCAGCCGCGAGTTTTCGACCGCTGCCTTGACGAACCCTTCGAACAGCGGGTGCGGTGCAAAGGGCTTTGATTTCAGCTCTGGGTGGAATTGCACACCGATGAACCAAGGATGGTCCTTCCATTCCACAATCTCTGGCAGTTTGCCGTCGGGTGACATGCCGGAAAACAGCAGACCCACCTTTTCCAGCTGGTCACGATACTTGGTGTCAACTTCATAACGGTGGCGGTGACGTTCTTCGATCGTTGTGCTGCCATAGACTTTGGCCACGTTCGACCCTTCTGTCAGCGTCGCGTCATAGGCGCCCAGACGCATGGTGCCGCCTTTGTCGTCGTCGGCCTTGCGGGCCACCAGATGGTTGCCCTGCACCCATTCCTTGAGGTGATAGACCACCGGTTCAAAACGCTTCTTGCCCGCCTCGTGGTCAAATTCCTCTGACCCGGCATCCTTGATCCCGGCGACATTGCGGGCCGCTTCGATCACGGCCATTTGCATGCCTAGGCAAATCCCAAGGTAGGGGACGTTCTTTTCGCGAGCGAATTGCGCGGCCTTGATCTTGCCTTCCGTTCCACGCTCGCCAAAGCCGCCGGGGACCAGAATGGCGTGGAACCCTTCCAGATAGGGGGCGGCGTCTTCTTTATCGAACAGCTCGGCATCGACCCATTCGATCTTGACCTTGACGCGGTTGGCCATGCCGCCATGGGTCAGCGCCTCTGCGATAGACTTATAAGCGTCTTCAAGCTGCGTGTATTTGCCAACGATGGCGACTTTCACGCGGCCTTCGGGATTATGAATCCGGTCAAAGACATCGTGCCAGATCTCAAGCTTTGGTTGCGGCGCAGGGTTGATCTGAAACGCGTCCAGCACCGCCTGATCCAACCCTTGCTCATGATAGGCCAAGGGCGCCTCATAGATCGACTTGAGGTCATAGGCGGCGACCACGGCCTCTTTGCGGACATTACAGAACAGCGCGATTTTCTCGCGCTCTTTCTCTGGGATCGGGTGTTCGGACCGGCACACCAGGATATCGGGGGCGATCCCGATGGACTGCAATTCCTTGACCGAGTGTTGGGTCGGCTTGGTCTTAAGCTCGCCAGATGCAGCCAGATAAGGCAGCAGCGTCAAATGCATAAAGATGCACTGGCCGCGCGGTTTGTCGTGGCTGAATTGGCGGATCGCTTCAAAGAACGGCAGGCCTTCGATGTCGCCCACTGTTCCGCCGATTTCACACAGCATGAAATCCACGTCGTCTTCGCCGATGCTGATGAAATCCTTGATCTGGTTGGTCACGTGGGGGACAACCTGAATGGTTTTGCCAAGGTAGTCACCGCGACGTTCCTTTTCGAGCACGTCGGAATAGATCCGCCCCGAGGAGACCGAATCCGTCTTGGAGGCAGGAACCCCGGTGAACCGTTCGTAGTGCCCCAAATCAAGGTCCGTTTCCGCGCCATCATCGGTTACGAAAACTTCGCCGTGTTCAAACGGGGACATCGTGCCGGGATCAACGTTGAGGTAGGGATCAAGCTTGCGCAGTCGGACGGAATAGCCACGCGCCTGAAGCAATGACCCCAGCGCCGCAGAGGCGAGCCCCTTGCCAAGTGAAGACACAACACCGCCGGTGATAAAGATAAAACGCGCCATCGCTGTAGGGGCTCCCGTGCCAAAAAAATCTTGGTTTGCGCACCCTCAGGTTCGCATCTCCACGGGATTTAAGAATAGGCGGATTCGCCCCTGTTGCGCAACCCGTGAACGCAACATCCTGTGGCCGAAGTTCAGACTACGGCCACAATTTGTGTGTTTTGAAGGGCTTAGTTGCCCGACGGTACCAGCGGCGCGTCGTCGCTGGATGGTGGCAACAGGTTTTCACCCAAATCCGGCGTGGCCGGTGCGGACGCCGGAGCGTCCGTGAGCCGGTCAATGACAGAGGCACCTGCGGACTTTTCCGCGGCAATAATCGTCAGCGCAATCGACGTGGCGATAAAGCCGATGGCCAGAAACCACGTGAACTTGCCCATGGCTGTTGCCGCGGGCCGTGCCCCAGCAGCACCGCCGCCGCCACCGATGCCAAGACCGCCGCCCTCGGACCGCTGCAAAAGAACAGCACCGATCAGGCTCAGCGCCAGAATAAGGTGGACGACAAGAACAACGTTTTCCATGGACGGCCTTTCAGGGCTTTTGGGAACGCTGGGTATCTAATGGGCGATGCGCCATGTCGCAACCCTCAATTCGGGCGCTATTCGTCAATGTCGTCCACATCCGCTTGTCCAGACAGACGCCTACGCACAATCGACCACGACAAACCGACCGCAAGCACCAGCGACAACGCCAGAATCGCAATCCAGGTGTTGGTGGTCGGGTTTTCAAGGCTGAGCCAGCCAAAGTCGTAGACGACCCAAAGCGCGGTGCCGACGACGGCCAGAATAAGCAACATGCCAAACAGCCCGATCGACCGCAGCGTGGCGCGCAGATAAATGATGTAGCCAATCAGCAGCATTAGTCCAAAAAGAACCGTCAACGGCAGCTGCGCGTCCCAGTTTGCCGCAGCCCAACGGGCAAAATTCCACTGCGTCGGGTTGTAGCTTGCCGTCAAAAGCGCCAGCGCGCCGATCCACCGAAGGAGAAAGCCCATGTCGTGCCTCTTGTCGTTTTGGGCATTTGACAGGGGCAAGGCGCGGCTGTCCATCTGCTTTTTGCGGTTTCGCCCCGCGCGCATGGCGACTATAGAGGCGCTTGGGTTTCCCGGGGATCAAAGGGCAGTAACATGGCAAATGTGGTAGTTGTCGGCGCGCAATGGGGCGATGAGGGCAAGGGCAAGATCGTGGATTGGCTGTCGGAACGTGCCGATGTCATCGCGCGTTTTCAAGGCGGACATAACGCCGGCCATACGCTGGTGATCGGCGAGGCCGTCTACAAACTGCACGCGCTGCCTTCGGGTGTGGTGCGCGGCGGCAAGCTATCCGTGATCGGCAACGGCGTTGTGCTGGACCCCTGGCACCTGCTGAAAGAGATTGACGGCATCCGCAGCCAGGGCGTCGATATCTCGCCCGAAAACCTGATGATCGCCGAAAACACCCCTCTGATTTTGCCAATCCACGGAGAGCTTGATCGCGCCCGTGAAGAGGCCGCATCGCAAGGCACCAAGATCGGGACGACGGGCCGTGGCATCGGCCCGGCCTACGAGGACAAAGTCGGGCGCCGTTCGGTCCGCGTGGCTGATCTGGCGGATCCCGCAACGCTTGAAGCGCGCGTGGATCGCGCGTTGCAACACCATGACCCGCTGCGCAAAGGTCTGGGCATTTCCGCCATTGACCGCGATGCGCTTTTGGCGGCCCTGCGCGAGATTGCGCCACAGATCCTTGCCTATGCGGCACCGGTCTGGAAGGTGTTGAATGAAAAGCGCAAAGCGGGAAAACGGATCTTGTTTGAAGGGGCGCAGGGCGCGCTGCTGGACATTGATTTTGGCACCTATCCGTTTGTGACATCCTCTAACGTGATCGCTGGGCAGGCGGCAACCGGCACCGGGATCGGGCCGGGATCGATTGATTTCGTCTTGGGGATCGTCAAGGCCTATACCACCCGCGTCGGCGAAGGGCCGTTCCCGACAGAGCTGCTGGATGATGATGGCCAGCGCTTGGGCGAGCGTGGCCATGAATTTGGCACCACGACGGGGCGCAAGCGGCGCTGCGGTTGGTTTGATGCAGCCTTGGTCCGGCAGACCTGTGCTACCTCTGGCGTCAACGGGATATCGCTGACCAAGCTGGATGTGCTCGACGGGTTTGAGACCTTGAAGATTTGCACGGGCTATATGCTGGATGGTGAAGCGCTTGATTATTTGCCGACGGCGGCGGATCAGCAGGCGCGCTGCACGCCGGTTTATGAGGAAATCGCAGGTTGGTCGGAATCGACTGAAGGGGCGCGGTCCTGGGCGGACTTGCCAGCGCAGGCCATCAAATACGTGCGCCGGATCGAAGAGCTGATCCAGTGCCCGGTCGCACTCGTATCCACTTCACCAGAGCGCGACGATACGATCCTTGTGACGGACCCCTTTGCCGACTGATGTTTGACTTTTCCAAGCTTCCTTACAAATCGCGCAAGCGCTGGGCGCTTGTCGTGCTTGTGGTGGGCCTGCCGACCTATGTGGTCGCGGTGGTGAGTGTCATAAATTGGCTCTACCCCGATCCGGCCCAAAAGGTTTCTTTGTGGGTCGAATTGGCGATCTACATTGGGCTGGGCATTCTGTGGACGGTGCCGTTTCGCGGGCTGTTCAAAGGCATCGGACAGCCTGACCCTGATGCGCCACCAGACGAAGATTGACCAAAAGGAGCAGCCCCAAAAGGGGCTGCACGACATTCTTGCCGCCCTGTTGATGGGGCGGTCTGCGTCGGTGCCGGCATCATGGATGTGGGAAAAGCAAAAAAGGCGAAGGTTGCCCTTCGCCTTTCGTCGCAGAAATATCTGAAGATCGTCAGATCAGCCTGCTTTTTGTTCCGGCTTGAAGCGCGTTTGATCGGACACCTGGAAACGACCGTTCCCGGCTTTGTTGATCCGACCTTCACGCAGGAGCGTGCCAAAGGACCGCAGGCCATCTTCACGGCTGAAGCTTTGATCGGTCGTGGCCTGAACCTTTTTCATGATCTGTGGCCGCGAGAAATCATCAGAGCCCTCGACATAGGCGGTATAGGCGGCGGCGGCTTCCAGAAGGTCGGGCAGTTCCTTGGCGCCCATTTCTTCTGCAAATTCCGCAAAGCTGTCGGCGTCAGTTTCGGCCACGGGTGTGGACATTGCAACGCGGCGTGGCTGCACTGGCGCTGACGGCGCAGCCGGGGCGGGGTCAACACGCTGGGATGCCACCAGTTTCAGTGGTGCCGGACGCGGCCGTTCGCTGCGAGATTCGGTTGCTTCGGGACGGGCCGCGCGCCGCGGGCGCACCACCTTGTCCAGATCCTCGCGGAATGCATCCTCTGGTTTTGCGTCGTCAGCGCCGTTTTCGCCCAATTGGCGTGCGGCTTCTGTGGCGGCGACAGCAGCTTTGAGCTGTGCAATTGCGGCACGGCGGCGGCTGCTTTCAGGGTTGGACAGTTCCTCGTCCGCCTGTTCCATGATCCGCGACATGGCCGCGTCATCATTTTCAGGCAAGGCACTGCGACCGGGGCGCGGTGCCTCTTCTTCGGCGGTCGTTACTTCGGTCGCTTCCTGAAGGGCGCGCTGCAGGTCGTCTTCGTCGTCCTGCGACAAATCGCTGGCAAAGTCTTCGGCATTGTCGTCTGCGGCTTCCACGGCCTCATCAACATGGTCGACGGCCATTTCGGTGGCGCCTTCTTCTTCCGCCATGGCGATGTCGGCCATCACGTCGGCCATCAGGTCGTCGCTGGTGTCCGCCTCGGCCGCGATGTCCGATGCAACGTCGGCGTCGGGTTGTGCGGCTTCAGGCTCTGCGGCATCCACCGGGGTCACGCGCTTTGCGACCCGCAAGATCCGGGCGCGCAAAGTTGGTTTGGCGGCCACTTCTTCGACGGCTTCGGCGTCGTCTTCCAAAGTGTCTTCTACGTCAGAGGCGAGGTCTGCCGCTTCTTCCGCATCCGCGTCATCTTCTTCCGCATCCGCGTCATCAATGGATGTGATTTCGACATCATCAGGGATTGCCGCGCCTGCGCGTTCGAGGTTGCGCAACACAGCCGAGATCTGGGCGTCTGTGTCATCGGCTGGTGCCTCTGCCACAGCTTCCGCCGCGTCGTCGGGCGTGTCGATGTCGGAGTCGTCGCCCAGGAATGCTGCAAGGTCTTCGCTGTCGTCTGACAGCATTTCGTCTGCGTCATCTTCGAAAGACATGTCATCAAGATCGACGTCGGCGCTCTCTTCGGCGTCGATATCGTCATCAGCGTCAGTCATCGAATCGTCGTCTTGGGCGAACACATCTTCAAACGCTGGAATGTCCACGGCAGTTTCTTCTGCTGCGGTCTCTTCCATCGCTTCTGCGATGTCTTGCGCGTCGTCGATCGCGACATCTTCTTGGATCTCGTCCTCAATGTCCTCAACTGCGACGTCCGCAATTTCGCTCACATCAATTTCGGCGATGTCTTCGGCATATGTTTCGGCTTCAAGCGCGTCGGTTTGGCCAACAACCGCACGAATGCGCTGCAGTTTAGCGGCAACGCTTGAGGGGTCGGGATGGGCCGGTGCTTCGCTAAGTTCAGCGGCCTCATATGTTTCTTCCTCGACGTCTTCTTCGGGCGCATCTTCTGCCGCGGCAAAGAAGGCTTCTGCGTCTTCTGTGACATCGTCCGCCGCGTCCATCACCGGGGCCTCGGGCGTGTCGTCTTCAATCTCTTCAGCGACGTCTTCAGCGACGCGGACCTCTGGGGCTGCGTCTTCGATGGCGGCTTCCGCCAAAGCGGCTTCTGCGTCTTCGACGGCATCGTCTTGCCCCATATCGGCCAGATCGGACATGTCGGGGGCCGCGGCAGGGCGCTGAGGCTCTGGCGGCATGGCGGGTTCGACGACTGCAAGTGCCGGTGCGGCCGCGCGCAGGTGGAACCCGTCTTCGGTTTTCTGTGCTTCGACCGGGCGCGAGGTTTCGCGCTGTGCAATCGCGCTGAGCATCTCTGCGTCAGGTGTTGGTGGTTCGGCCCCGAAATAGCGATCGCCTGCGGCAAGGTCGCGGAAATATTCGGCAATCGCCTTCATCGTGGAAAAGGAATCATCAAATCCTTCCAGCGTGCACGAAAAGGTGCCGTAGGAAACGGTGAGGATTTTGCTCGACTCAACCATGTTTTTGCTCGCTTTCTCTCATGCTCAATGACACCTTATTTACCAACAATTGGTTCCCAATCGGGAACGGTAACGTGAAATCTTTGGGGTCATATTGTGTCGAGAATAAGAACTGTCGCACAGGCGCACACGATGCAGAATGATTGATCTGATTGCGCATGAAGGGGCACCTCTTACCTTGCTTGGTGGAGCCGATGTTTCGCCCAGTGTTCTTAAGATATGCCTAAACCGCGCTGAGGGATGTGTTGCGGCAGATGGCGGTGCGGATACGGCCCTTGCAGCAGGGTTGCATCCTTTGGCAGTGATCGGGGACCTTGATAGCATTTCGCCGGATGCCCGCAAAGCCTTCTCTGCGGTGCTATGCCCAGTCGATGATCCCGACACCACGGACTTTGAAAAGGTGCTGCAGCGCATCAAGGCACCGCTGTTTTTGGCGGCGGGTTTCTTGGGGGGCAGGCTGGATCATACGCTAAGTGTGCTTAACACCCTTGCGCGTTACCCTGAACAGCCGGTGATCTTGCTGAGCGAAGACGACGTGGTGGTCTTACTGACGACCCCGACGCGTCTATCGCTCAACATCGGGGACCGCATTGCCGTGCTGCCGTTGGATCATGCGGTGGTGCGGACAACAGGGCTGCGGTGGGAATTGGAAGATATGGCCATGCACCCTGCCGGAAAGATCAGCTCATCCAATGAGGTGGCCGCACGCGCGGTGACCATCACACCTCGGGGGCCGGTGCTTTTGACGCTGCCGCTGTCGGCGCTGGATGCTGTGATAGACGCCGTTCACGCCCGATGATGTAAAGGCCCGCGCCAATGGTGATGCATATCCCCAAGGCGGCCAGTCCATTTGGCAGATCTGAAAACACGATCCACCCGATCAGGGTGCCAAAGGGGATTTCGAGGTATTGCATCGGTGCCAGTGTGGCGGCAGGGGCGAACCGCAAGCTCCATGTCATCATCAGATGCGCGATTGTGCCTATCCCGCCAAGCAGGACGAGCATCCATAGAATGCCTGTGGATGGCAGCGGAGCCTGCGCGACCGGCAATTGCCCCTGAAGCAGCAAAATCGGGATCAGGATCATGCTGGCCTGCAGCCCGCTGATGGTTTGCAGGGCAATCGGGTCGATCTTCTTTGCGATCTGGCGGGTGACCAGCATGAAAAGTGCGAAAACCACAGCCACGGCCAGCGGCAACAACGCAGGCCAGCCGACGGACGCAAAGTTGGGTTGAATAACCAACAGCGTGCCGACAAAACCTACGGCACAAGCCGCCATGCGCTGACGTCCGACGACTTCGCCCAGCACCCAATACCCCAAGAGCAGCATGATAAACGGCATGACAAAAGCGATGGCCAGCGCATCAGCAAGCGGCAGAAACCGCAAAGCACTGAACATGAAGCCAATACCAAGAATGTGCAGGAGGCTTCGCAGCCACGTCAGCGCAAAGGTGCCCTTGGGCAGTGACAGGCGCAGACCGCTCAGCCAGACAAGGGGCAGCAGCAACAGCACCTGCACAACGAAGCGGGCCAGCAACAAGACCGTCAGCGGGACCTGACCGCCCAAGAGCTTTGCGATGCTGTCACCCAAAGGGGCCAGCACACAAAAGCCAAGCATCAACAGGATGCCAAGATATGGGCGATCGGTTTGCATGGGGCCAAGCTAGGGCGGTGGGGGCCGAACGGCAATCACCGGATGGCTGTGAGTGACGTGCGTGATGTTGGTGGCGTTACAGACCTGCGCGCCGCACCAGCTCACAGATGATTTCGTCGCTTTGGTCTGGGTCAAAATCGCCTTTGTCCCAGTCACCCCAGATGTGTCTGACCCGCAGGCCAGCGGCCTCGGCCTGCTGGGTGATCTGGTCGGGCCGCAAGAACCGTAAAGTGCTGATGCTGTCCTTTGGCCCCTCGGGCAAAAAATATCGGGTGGTAAAGGTAATGACCTCGGCGGTTTGTGCAGTGACAAAGCGTTGCAGGGTGACCGGCCCTTTTGGCCCCGCGATGGTCTTTGTATCGGTCCAGCGCTTGCGCCAATCCTGCGCGGGGTTGCGCGTTTCAAAGACGAACCGTCCATCCGGGGCCAGCAGGTCGCGCACCGTTTGCACAAAGCCCGCGATCTCATCGTCAGTGACAAAGGTCTGGAACGCATGGCCGGTCATATAGATCAGATCAAAGGGGCCTGCTGCGGCCTCCGCGTAACCCGCGATCCAGGTGACGTCGCACCCGCCGGGCCGCCGTTTGGCGACGTCCAGCATCGCCTTGGCTGGGTCAACACCCGTCACATCGTGACCATCCTGCGCGATCCGGGCGGCGATCAACCCGGTGCCACAGCCAACGTCCAAGACGCGGCATCGGGCGGGGCCGGGCAGGGCTGCGTAAAAGCTGCGGTCGGCGCTCCATCCACATTCGGCGTCATAAAGGGCCACCAATTCGGCATCGGTGTAATGCAGATCAAGTTGCGCGGTCATGTTCCAAACCTAGCAGTTCGGCACGTTTACGGCCAAGCCACCCAGCGCGGTTTCCTTGTATTTCTCGCTCATATCCATGCCGGTCTGGCGCATAGTTTCGATCGCGGCATCCAGCGGGACCAGATGCACGCCGTCACCGCGCAGTGACAGGCTGGCGGCACTCACGGCCTTGATGCAGCCAAGCCCGTTGCGTTCAATGCAAGGCACCTGCACAAGGCCGCGGATCGGATCGCAGGTCATGCCCAAATGATGCTCTAGCGCGATTTCTGCAGCATTTTCGATCTGTTCCGGCGTGCCGCCCATGACCGCGCACAGACCTGCTGCCGCCATCGCACTGGCACTGCCGACCTCGGCCTGACAGCCACATTCCGCGCCGCTGATGCTGGCGTTGAATTTGATCAACCCGCCGATGGCGGCGGCGGTCAACAGAAACTCTGGCACGGCCTTTTCGCTGGCACCCGGCACATGGTCGAGCCAGTAGCGGATCGTGGCAGGCACCACGCCTGCGGCCCCGTTGGTTGGTGCCGTGACCACTTGCCCACCGGCTGCGTTTTCCTCGTTCACGGCCATGGCATACATCGACATCCAGTCGTTGATCGTATGCGGGGCGGGCTGGTTCAGCCCGCGTTCGGCCATCAGCGCATCATGAATGCCCTTGGCGCGCCTGCGCACATTCAGCCCGCCGGGCAGGGTGCCGTCGGTCGCAAGCCCGCGATCAATACAGGCGTTCATCACCTGCCAGATCCGGGTCAATCCGGCGTTCAGGCCGCCGGCGTCGCGGCGGCTTAACTCATTGGCGCGCTTCATGTCTGCGATGCTCTTGCCACTGGTTTCCGCCATCTGCAGCATCTCTTTGGCGCTTTTGAACGGATAAGGCACGGCGGGGCCATCGTCTGCGTCTTTGCCCGCCGCCAGCTCCGCGTCTGTCAGCACAAAGCCACCGCCAATGGAATAATAGGTGATCTGCGTGACCACATCGCCCTGGGCATCCAATCCGCGCAGGATCAGACCATTGGCATGACCGGGCAGCGGTGGGCCAAAATCAAAGATCACATCGTCTTTGGGGTGGAAGGCAAGTGCGCCCAAACCCGCGGGCGACACGGTGTGGGCGTCGCGGATGCGGGCCAGCTCTGCCTCGGCCTTGTCGGCGTCATAGTCGTCGGCCACGAACCCCGCGAGGCCAAGGATCACCGCGCGGTCTGTCGCATGGCCAACGCCGGTAAAGGCCAACGATCCATGCAGGCTGGCGCGCAGGCCAGCTACCTTGAAAGGCTGCGCCCGCAAGTGATCCAGAAACCTGGCCGCAGCCACCATAGGCCCAATCGTGTGGGACGAAGATGGGCCGACGCCCACCTTGAACATGTCAAAAACGCTCAGAAACATCTAAATGGCACGTCCTTCGGGCGGGTTGGGTAAAGAGGGGGCGGAAAACGGGGTGGCACCAAGGCCTTCGGCGATGGCACAGCGTTGCACAGCGGCACGCGCCTCCGCCCTTTGGGCAAAGGCCAGCAGACGCGGGTAGGGCGCAAGGTCACACCAGCCCGGCCGCCCGCCATAGATCTGGGTCCAGCGCAACATTGGCCCCAGATAACATGACATCACCGTCGGTGCATCAGCGTCCAGCCATTCGGCGCGGTCGGCGGTTTCAAGAAGCGCCAGCATGTCAAGCAGCCGGTCGCGGGTCCTTTGGCGCAAAGCGCTTGTCGCGTCTGCAATGTATTGATCGGGATAAAACAGCAAGCGCAGTGATGGGTGATAGGTGTTGGCCAGCCAAAACAGCCATTGCACCGCATGGGCGCGGCCGCTTGCGTCGGGCTTGGGGATCAACGCGCCATGGGTGTCGGCCAGCCAAAGCAGGATCGCGGCTGTTTCAAACATCGGGCCTTCCGGGCCTTCGATCACGGGGATCAAGCCATTTGGGTTCAGCGCAAGATAACGGGGCGACCTTTGGGCCGCCGCACCGCGGTCGACCAGCACCGTTTCATACGGCAGGCGTAGTTCTTCGAGCGCCAGCCTGACACAAAGGCTGGCGTTGTCAGGGGCATAGTGCAGACGAAGCGGGTCAGTCATGTGGCCTTAGTAACCCGCGCTTGATTGCACGTCCGCCGAAAACCGACGCTTGGATGCGAAAATGACATTTGGGCGGGCAAAAATTTTTCGACGAAAAATTTTGACCCAACGCATGCGCGGTATTGTGCGGCAATTGGTGAAGGGTTTGCACCATGTTAACCCTGCCCATGCCACACCACAGGTCTGAACGCTGCGGCTTTACCCCCTCGCGCCGCGTCTGAATTGCGCCTATAACGCCATCGTCTGCACCTGAGGAGCCATCTCATGCCATCCGAATTGTCCCCCATCGACAAAGCCAAATTTGTCGCCGCCAAACGCGCCACCGAATTTGTCGAAAGCGGGATGAAAGTGGGCCTGGGGACAGGATCCACGGCGGCTTGGCTAGTCCGCTGCCTGGGCGAGCTTGTTCGCGAAGAGGGCCTGCAAATCAAAGGGGTGCCAACCTCTAGCCGGACGGCGCAGCTGGCACGCGATGTCGGGATCGAGGTGATCTCGCTTGATGAGGCGAAGTGGCTTGATATCACCATTGACGGGGCGGATGAATATGACCGCGACCTGAACCTGATCAAAGGCGGCGGGGGTGCGCATTTGCAGGAAAAGATTGTCGCAACCGCGTCAGATCAGATGGTCGTGATTGCCGATATCTCAAAGCGGGTGGACACACTTGGTGCCTTTCCATTGCCGGTCGAGGTCATACCCTTTGGCTGGCAGACGTCAAAGATCCTGATCGAAGAGATGCTGACAGGGATGGATGTGCTGGGCAACGCCACCAGCCTGCGGATGAACGGCGACGCGCCGCTGATTACCGACGAAGGCAACTATATCCTTGATCTTCACCTCAACCGGATCGGCAATGCGCGACAATTGTCGCTGGTGCTGAACCAGATCCCCGGTGTCGTGGAGAATGGTCTTTTCATTGATATCTGCGACGCGGTCGTGATCGGCTACGGCGATGGCCGGGTGGAAGTGCAGGACATCAACAAAGGCACGTCCGAGGAATCCCGTTTTGATTTTCTTGAGACCGACAACCTGTTTTCGGACATGGCGGATTAGGCCAGAAACAGCGACATCAGCAAGATCCTGCCGATCTTGCGGTCAATATCTGTAGCAGGAACCCGCTTGTCGCGGCTCGCGCACCATTCCTTATGAAATCAATGCATTAACCACTTTTGAGCAACAGCTGCGTGGCGCGGTTGACTCCGCGTTCGCGAAATTTCGCTTATTTTTGAATGTGTTAACCACCTGTTGGTGCCGCCGAGACCTCGCCTTAAGACCGTCTCTTTTGCTAGCTACCGACGGATAAGCGCACCCGTTAACCCAACTGAAAGGACAGTTCATGCCTACGCCTGACGCGACCACCGCTATGGAAAGTATTCTTCATTTTGTTGAGCGTGACGGGGGTATCCAAAGGAATGTTTCTGATCGGGATATCGCAGGCGGTCTTGCAGGCGGGCAGATGATGAACAACGCCATCGGCGCGGCGATTGATGCCACAGGCGTCAACAACGACGGCCGGATCACCGCCGCAGATGTGATGGCAATCAGCGACCATATCCGCGCCAACCCTGCGCTTTATGGTGAATTTGTGCTGGGCCATGGCGATGATGAGGGTGACGAGGAAACCGGCTTTCACCTTGTGCAAGGTGACGGTGGCACGCTGCAATTTCAGGGCCGTGACTACGTGGATACGGTTGCTGACGCGGTCTATCACATCGGCTTTATCTACCGCGATGGCCGCTTTGTGAACGAAGACGGCAATCAGAACGAAAGGGTTGAGGACGTCGCAGGCTGGCTGAATTTTTTCGTGAATGGCGAAAACCGGGTCTACGGATCCAACGCGGCAGAGACCCTGCACAGTGGCGAATATTCCAACGCCTTCGCCGCTGCGCGGGATGAGATTTTTACGGCGGGGGCCGGGAATGACAAGGTCTGGGCCGGCGATGGCGATGATATCATCTGGGCTGGAACCGGTGCCGACCAAGTCGGAGGTGGTGAAGGACATGACATCATTGATGGCGGTACGGGCGATGACAAGCTTAACGGCGAGTTAGGTCGGGACACAATCACCGGTGGCGACGGCAAAGATTGGATTGCCGGCGGAAATGGGGCCGACAAACTTTATGGAGGCAGACAGAACGATACGATCTACGGCGAGGTAGGCTACGACCGGTTAGAAGGCGGCACAGGTTGGGACCGGTTGGGCGGTGGCGTCGGCGACGATGTGATCAAAGGCGAAGATGGAAACGACACGCTTTATGGTGACGAAGGATTTGATGACATTTTCGGCGGAAAAGGCGATGACCGCATTGGTGGGGGCGACAATGCCGATAAGATTTTTGGCGGCGGAGGCGAGGACCTGATCGGCGGCGACCACGGTAATGACAAGATCTACGGGGGGCTTGCAAAAGATGTGATCTACGGTGGTGATGGCCATGACTGGGTCGATGGTGGCAAGAGCGGTGACGAGCTACATGGTGGTGACGACCGCGACAAGCTTTACGGAGGCGAAGGGCGCGACAAGCTTTTTGGTGGTCAGGGTAATGACAGGATTTACGGCGGAGACGCATTGGATCACCTGCATGGGCATGAAGGTGACGATACGTTCTGGGGTGGCAATGGAAATGACGAAATCTACGGGGGAGAGGGCCGTGATCGGATCATCGGCGGGAAGGGCGCGGATCGGCTGCATGGGTGGGAAAATAAGAATGTGCAGGACGTTTTTGTTTTCAGGTCTGGCGATACAGGAATTTCAAAATCCAACCGCGACACCATAGAAGGGTTTAAGTCTCGTATCGACAAGATCGATCTGAGCGCCTTCGATAACCTGCGGTTTGTCAATGACGCGGACTTCAACGGCACTGGCCGCGGTGAGGTTGGCTTTGTCGGACGCATGGTGATGATTGATGCGAATGGCGACGGTCAGATCGACGCGATGATCGAAATGAAGCATGTCGACGAGATGTCGCGCGGTGACTTTATTTTGTGATCCCATCCGCGCGTGACCACAATCACGTCAGGGGCCGTTGTCCTTAGGGGCCGGGGTGTTTAGGTTGCGCCCGAATGCAGCGCCTCGGGGACGACGAAAATGGCTTTTGACTACGACCTTTACGTAATTGGTGGCGGATCGGGTGGGGTGCGGGCTGCGCGCGTTGCCGCTGCCACGGGTGCGAAGGTGGCGCTGGCCGAAGAATACCGCATGGGCGGCACCTGTGTGATCCGCGGGTGTGTCCCCAAAAAGCTGATGGTCTTTGCCAGCACCTATCCGGGCCAGGTTGAAGAGGCGCGCGCCTATGGTTGGGACGCACAGATCGGCGACTTCAGTTGGGATCATTTCAGCGGCATGATGAATGCCGAACTGGACCGGCTCGAGGGGGTGTATCGGCGGCTTCTCGATGGCTCTGACGTTGAAATTCACGATGGACGTGCCGTGCTGAAGGACGCGCATACCGTCACGATCAACGGCAGCGATTACACAGCCAAGCATATCCTTGTGGCGACGGGCGGCCACCCTGTCAGCCCGGATATCGCCAATGCGGAACTGGGGCTGTCGTCCAACGATATATTCAAGATGGACAAGCTGCCAAAGTCCGTTCTGATTGTCGGTGGCGGCTTTATTGCCTGTGAATTTGCCTGCATCCTGCATGGTCTGGGTGTGAAGGTGACGCAGTATTATCGCGGTGCGCAAATTCTGCGGGGCTTTGACGATGAGGCCCGCGGGCTTCTTGCCGAAAGCATGACCCATCGCGGCATCGACCTGCACCTTGGCACGAACATCGTCCAGATGGCCCCCGCGGATGCGGATCACCGCGCCGTGCCCGTGGGCGATGACGCCGTGGGCAAGCAATCCAAGGCACCGCAACATTACACCGGCCCGATCTGGGTCAAATCCACCAACGGGTCAGAGGCGACATTTGACCATGTGATCTTTGCCACCGGCCGCGCACCCAACACGGACGGGCTGGGGCTTGAGGCTGTTGGCGTCAAAACCAACCGGCGCGGCGCGATTGAAGTGGATGATTACAGCCAAACCAATATCCCGTCGATCTATGCGATTGGTGATGTCACAGGCCGGGTTGAACTGACGCCTGTGGCGATCCGCGAAGGTATGGCTTTTGTGGACACCGTCTTTAACGGCAAACCGACCAAGGTGGATCACGACCTGATCCCATCTGCGGTCTTCACCCAGCCCGAACTGGGCACCGTCGGCATGACAGAGGAAGAGGCCCGCGATGCAGGCCCCATCGATGTCTATTGCACGTCCTTCAAACCCATGCAGCAGGCCTTTGCCGGCAGCAGCGAACGGGTGCTGATGAAGCTGATCGTCTGCAAGGATACCCGCAAGGTATTGGGCTGTCATATCGTCGCAGACCACGCAGGCGAGTTGATCCAGATGGTGGGCATTGCCGTCAAGAATGGCCTGACCAAAGAACAGTTTGATGCCACATGCGCTGTGCATCCGACCATGTCCGAAGAACTTGTAACGATGAAAACGCCGACCCGGTCGGCTTGAATTTCGCCCCCAAGGGCACATTTGATAACATAACGGCCCACAGGGGTCATGAAATAGGGAAGATCAACGCACAATGGCAGGCAACAACGGTGGCCCATGGGGCGGCGGTGGCAATAACAACGGTGGTGGAAACGAACCTCCCCGGCCGCCTCGTCCCCCTCGGAATGACGGACCAAACATTCCAGAGATTGATGATCTGGTAAACAAAGGCCGTGAACAGCTGCGCGTTCTGATGGGCGGCGGCGGTCAGGGTGGCAATTCCAACGGCGCCGGTGGTGGCGGTGGTGGTGGCCCCGCGCTGACACGTGGCACGGTTGGCCTTGGCGTTGTCGCTGCCGTGGTGCTTTGGGGTTTTCAGTCGTTCTATACGGTCAAGCCCGAAGAACAATCGGTTGAGCTTCTGTTTGGGTCCTACATGTCCACCAACGGTCCGGGTCTGAACTTTGCCCCTTGGCCGGTTGTGACGCGTGAAATTCTGGCGGTAACGACGGAACGCAGCATCGACATTGGTACCTCGCGGTCCGGTCTTGATGCAGGTCTGATGCTGACCGGTGACGAAAACATCGTCGACATCGATTTTCAGGTGGTCTGGAACATCACAGACCCGCAACAATACCTCTTTAACCTCGCTGATCCGCCCCAAACGATCGAGGCCGTGTCAGAATCCGCCATGCGCGAGATTATCGCCCAATCCAATCTGGCACCGATCCTGAACCGGGATCGTGGGTCCATTGCAGACCGTTTGCGGGACGAGATTCAAAACACGCTTGATAGCTACGACAGCGGCGTGAACGTCGTCCGTGTCAACTTTGACAAGGCCGACCCGCCCGAACCCGTCATCGCATCCTTCCGTCAGGTGCAGGATGCCGAACAGGAACGCGACCGGCTTGAAAACGTGGCTGATGCCTATGCCAACCGTGTCGTGGCCGAGGCCCGTGGTGAAGCAGCCCAGCTTCTTGAACAGGCCGAAGGTTACCGCGCGCAAGTGGTCAACGAAGCCTCGGGTGAGGCGTCTCGCTTCACAGCCGTTCTGGACGAATATTCCAAAGCCCCAGAGGTGACGCGCAAGCGGATCTATCTGGAAACGATGGAACAGGTCTTAGGTGGTATCGACATCATCTTGCTTGATGAAAACAACGGCAGCAGCCAAGGCGTCGTGCCCTATCTGCCGCTCAATGAGCTGCGCTCGAACTCTAACACCGGAGGGTCAAACTAATGCGGAAATCTGTTTTCCTTTTGCCCGTCCTGATCGTGGCGCTTCTGGCCGCAATCTCTTCGGTGTTTATTGTCGACGAACGCCAAAAGGCGCTTGTCCTGCAATTTGGTCAGATCGTCAAAGTGAAGGAAGAGCCGGGATTGGGCTTTAAGATCCCGATAATGCAAAACGTCGTCTTTTATGATGACCGTATCCTCAGCCGTGACCTTGACCCGCTCGAGGTTACACCGTCGGATGATCGCCGCCTCGTCGTTGACGCCTTTGCGCGTTACCGCATCGCAGACGTCGAACAATTCCGCCGGGCCGTTGGTGACGGTGGTGAAGACCGCGCCGCATCGCGTCTTGACGGCATTTTGCGCGACACCACCCGGAACGTGTTGGGTACCGTGTCCTCGAACGATATCCTGTCGGTGGATCGTGCGGCGCTGATGCTGCGGATCCGTAACAATGCCATCGCCGAAGCGCGCTCGCTTGGTCTGGAAGTCATCGACGTGCGTCTCAAGCGCACCGACCTGCCGCCAGAAAACCTCAACGCCACGTATGAGCGGATGAAGGCAGAGCGTGAACGCGAAGCCGCAGACGAAATCGCCCGCGGTAACGAAGCGGCCCAGCGTGTGCGCGCGCAGGCGGATCGTACCGTGATCGAACTTGTCTCTGACGCCACCCGTCAGGCCGAGATCACCCGCGGTGAGGCTGACGCCGAACGCAACGCGATCTTTGCGACGGCCTTTGGTGCGGATCCCGAATTCTTTGAATTCTACCGCTCCATGACCGCCTATACGCGGTCACTGACGCCGGGCAATTCGTCGATGGTTTTGTCGCCCAACTCAGAATTCTTCAACTATCTGAAGTCTGACCAAGGCGCGCGGAGCGTCGAGGGCGAGTAAATGACCTATGTTTTGACGGGCCTTGGCCTTGTCTTACTGATCGAGGGGCTGGTGTACGCACTGGCCCCTTCGCTTGTCGAAGACCTGCTTGCCGCGCTGCGCAGTCTGACCCTTGAACAGCGGCGTTTGTTTGGACTTCTGGCGATGGCGCTGGGCCTGTGCGTGCTCATGGCGGCCCATCTTTTGGGGGGATAGCGCCGTTCTTGAGTGCGAAATTAACCAAAAGTTGAACTTTTGTTCATAAGTCGCTAATATCACTGATTAATAACAAAATACCTGAGCGGTTTCAAAATGCCGAAGTTACTTCAATCCGCATGGGACGCGGTCCTAAGCCCGATGCTGCGTCGTCCAAAGCGCCTGCAAATGGCGGCCCTTTGCCATCGCGGCACCGGCGACAAGAAAGAATTCCTATTGGTCACCAGCCGGGGCACGGCCCGCTGGATCATCCCAAAGGGCTGGCCCATTCGCGGCCTCAAGTCCAATGAAACGGCCCTGCGCGAAGCCTGGGAAGAGGCGGGCGTCAAAAGCAATGACGTCACCGACGAACCTGTCGGCAGCTATACCTACAACAAGGAACAAGCCAATGGCTTTGCCGTCCCGGTTGAAACATTGGTCTATTCGGTGGCCGTTGACGACATGGCAGAGGATTTTCCCGAAGCCCATGAACGCACCCGCAAATGGGTCACCGCCGACAAGGCCGCCGAACTGGTCAACGAGGACGAGTTGAAGTCGATTTTCCGCGACCAATAAACTGCGCGATTTGTGGCTATTGAACAGTTGATTTTCCCACTGCGACAGCATTAGACACGCTGGACACGGGGGGAATACCAATATGACCGAAGAACAGGGCGATCCACGCCACCTAGAAACGCTCGACCGGGATCTGGCGCGCTTTTCCAATCTTGAAACAGCGACCAGCATGGTGGCCCGGCCTATGGTCGGTATTGGCGTTTCGCTGGTGTTTGTGCTGTTGGCGGGCGTCGCGGCGATGCTGTTCTTTGGGCAGGAAAGTAACACCCTGATCGTTGTCATCGCCGCCGGTTTGGGGGCCTATATGGCGCTCAACATCGGGGCCAATGACGTGGCCAACAACATGGGCCCCGCGGTTGGTGCCAATGCCCTGTCGATGGGCGGCGCCATTGCGATTGCGGTCATCTTTGAAAGTGCAGGCGCGCTGATCGCCGGGGGCGATGTGGTCTCGACCATCGCCAAGGGGATTATCGCACCTGAAAGCATGGGGACGGCTTCGGTCTTTATCTGGGCGATGATGGCGGCGCTGATGTCCGCAGCCCTTTGGGTCAATCTGGCCACTTGGGTCGGCGCACCTGTGTCCACTACCCATTCTGTTGTTGGTGGCGTCATGGGGGCGGGGATCGCCGCGGCTGGTTTTGCCGCCGTAAACTGGCCCACCATGGGAACAATTGCTGCCAGCTGGGTCATCTCGCCTGTGCTGGGCGGTGCCATCGCTGCGGCCTTTCTTGCGCTGATCAAGTCGCGGATCATCTACCGAGAGGATAAGATCGCCGCCGCCCGCGTCTGGGTGCCTGTGCTTGTCGGCATCATGGGCGGGGCTTTCGCGGCTTATCTGGCGCTGAAGGGTCTCAAGAAAATCATCAAGATCGACATGCCCACCGCGCTGATGATCGGGGCTGCGATTGGCGTTTTGATCTGGTTGGTGATGATCCCGGTGATCCGCAAACAATCGCAAGGGCTCGAGAACCGCAACAAATCGCTCAAGGTGCTGTTTGGCATCCCGCTGGTGGTCTCTGCTGCATTGCTCAGCTTTGCCCATGGTGCCAATGACGTGGCAAATGCCGTTGGCCCACTGGCCGCCATCGTGCAAGCCTCTCAGTCCGGTGACTTTCTGCAAGCCGTTTCAATCCCGTTCTGGGTGATGATCATTGGTGCCTTTGGTATCTCTTTTGGTCTTTTCCTTTTCGGGCCCAAGCTGATCCGGATGGTCGGCGGTCAGATCACCAAACTGAACCCGATGCGCGCCTATTGTGTGGCCCTATCGGCGGCGATCACCGTGATCGTGGCCAGCTGGCTTGGCCTGCCGGTCAGCTCGACCCATATCGCCGTTGGCGCTGTCTTTGGCGTCGGGTTCTTTCGTGAATGGGACGCCGAACGGCGCATCCGCAAGGCCCGCCTTGCCATGCCCGACCGTGCCCACTACGCGCCAGAGGAACGGCGCCGTCGCAAGCTGGTGCGCCGGTCGCACTTTATGACCATCATCGCCGCTTGGGTGATTACGGTGCCTGCTGCTGCGATCTTGTCGGCCACGATCTTTTTCATCATCAGCGCCGCTATGGGCTGATCACGCAGGCGGGGGTTTACCCCGCCTGTTCGCGCCGGATCTGTTGCGCCGCTGGCGCGACCGCAAGGGCCACCTTGCGCGCCAGATCCCGGCTGATCACCGCATCAAGGGCCAGTTTGATCTGCGGCTTGCGGGCGGCGGCCCGGTGCAGGACCGCCAGATCCCATTCCAATACTTCTGCCCCTGCGGGCAGGGTCGTGGTCGCGGCTGATCCCTTGCCGGTCAGATAGGCCACTTCGCCCACAAAGATCCGTTCTGCCATCGGAAAACTGGTGCCCATCTTGGTGACCACGGGCATCCCGCTGATGACATAATAGATGTGGTTCAGCGATGCGCCCTCGCGTGTGACAATGGTTTCTTCGTCCAGGACACGCCGTTTGGCCAGACGCATCAATTTGCGAAAATCGCCGGGCAAAAGCGGCTGGAAATCGGGGTAGATGTCACTGAACCCGCGCGGCACGGTAAAGGTTGCGTTGCGCAGCAACAGATTGGTCATGCCAATCGCATTTGCCGTCATCAACAGCAATGTAATCGCGATAGCATCCCACAGCGGTTCGTCGGCGGCGGTATAATAATAGGCGATATATGACAGACTGCCCGCCATCACCAAGATCCGCAAAACCATCTGGTTAATGAAAAGATATCCAAGGGCATAAAGCACCCCGGCCAGCGTCACCAGGAATGTGGGTGAAAAAAGGTCTGCGATCATCAGTGGTCCAACAAGGTTCTGTGCAGGCATCGAAGGGCAAGATGCAAACGCTTGCAAACACATTTGCGACATTTCGACGAAAATTTGGTTCACGCGCGTTTGACTTAACGCGATTGCCATTTGCGTTGCACACTGTGCGTCCTACATAGTTGATAGCAACACACACAACTCAGGCGCGGCGTTTGGGTCCGCGCATTTCAAAGGAGAGTGCTTTGACATCTCAGGTTATGACACTTCAATCGAACCACGACGATACGACGGGGCGGTTGCGCCTGTGGGTCACAGGAATCGCGATTGCGACCGGCCTTGCACTTAGCCAGGTTGCACCTGCCTATGCCCAAGACCGCCCCGCGACCTTTGCCGATCTGGCAGAACAGGTCAGCCCGGCCGTGGTCAACATCACCACCTCAACCATGGTTGCCGGTCGGACCGCGCCAGAGGGCCTCGTTCCCGAAGGCTCCCCGTTTGAGGATTTCTTCAACGATCTTGAAAACGGCCCCCGTGGCGCGCCGCGCCGGTCTTCGGCGTTGGGGTCCGGGTTCGTGATCTCGGCGGACGGCTTTATCGTCACCAACAACCACGTCATTGAAGGCGCTGACGAGATCGAGATCGAGTTCTTCCCCGGCGACGGCCAACCAGCAGAGCTTTTGCCAGCTGAATTGGTCGGCACCGACCCCAATACCGATATTGCCCTGCTCAAGGTCGAATATGACACCCCGCTGCAATTCGTTGAATTTGGCGATAGTGACGCGGTCGGCGCGCGCGTTGGCGATTGGGTAATGGCGATGGGTAACCCACTGGGGCAGGGGTTCTCTGTCTCTGCAGGTATCGTCTCGGCGCGCAACCGGGCGTTGTCGGGCACCTATGACGACTACATCCAGACCGATGCCGCGATTAACCGGGGTAACTCTGGCGGACCGCTCTTCAATATGGACGGTGAAGTCATCGGTGTGAACACCGCAATCCTGTCACCAAACGGTGGCTCGATCGGGATCGGCTTTTCGATGTCCTCTGCTGTCGTTACCAATGTTGTCGATCAGCTGAAGGAATTTGGCGAAACCCGTCGCGGCTGGCTTGGTGTGCGCATTCAGGACGTCACACCCGATATGGTCGATGCGATCGAAGGGCTTGATATGGCCCGTGGCGCGCTGATCACCGATGTCCCCCCCGGTCCTGCAGAGGATGCGGGTATGCTGGCAGGCGATGTCATTCTGACTTTTGATGGCAATGATGTGCCGGATACGCGCGACCTTGTGCGCATGGTCGGCAACAGCCCCGTTGGCAAAGCGGTGCCTGTTGTGGTGCTGCGTGATGGCGCAAACGAGGACCTGATCGTAACCCTTGGCCGCCGTGAAACCGATGAAGCCGTGGCCTTTCCTGCGTCAGAAGAAGCCCCGGCAGAACCCGAAGCGGCTGACATCCTTGGCCTGACCCTGTCAGAGATCACGGAAGAGCTGACCGATCAGTTCAGCCTTTCGGTAAGCGATGGCCTTGTCATCACCGCAATCGACCCCGACTCCGAAGCGGCCTCCAAAGGCTTGCTCGAAGGCGACGTCATCACCGAAGCCGGTCAGCAGGCCGTTGCCTCGGTCGAAGATTTCTCGGCCCGGATCGAGGAAGCGACCGAAGCTGGCCGCAAGTCACTTCTGTTGCTTGTGCGGCGCGGTGGCGACCCGCGGTTTGTGGCGCTCTCGCTCGAAGCTGCGGCAGAATAACCACGTAACACTCACGGACGACAAAGGCGGGCCCGCGCGGTCCGCCTTTTTCTTTGGGCGGGTCTTGCTGCCGACAGATGACAGCCAGATCGGGCCCGTTTCGCTAGACTTCCATGCAACCTTAGGTGTAGGAACGCCTAAGATCAGGAGTATGCGCGGTGGAACAAAACGACTGGGAAGGATCCCCGCTTTTGACGAAAGTCCTCGGGATCGTTCCCGGCATCATTTACGTCTTCAATCAGAAAACCCAATCAAATGAATATTCAAATCGCTCCATTGGCGATTTGCTGGGATTTTCGGCGGCCGAGATCCGTGAAATGGGCGAGGCGTTGATGCCGACGCTCTGCCATCCTGATGATTTGCCCGTGATCGGCGCGCATTTCGCGGCCCTGCAAACCTTGCAAGACGGGCAAGTCGAAACCGTCGAATACCGGATGCGCAACAAGCAGGGCCATTGGGTCTGGCTGTTGTCATATGACACTATCTTCAGCCGCGATACCGACGGCTCTGTCCTGTGCCATATCGGCGTCGCAACCGATATCACCTCGCAAAAAACGGCCGAAAAACTGGCCTTTGACAGCCAGCGCCAGGCCGAAGAACTGGGGGCAGAGCAAAAGCGCGTAAGCGATCTGCTGACCCAGATCATGGACACCGCCAAAAGTGCGATCTTTGGGCTCAGTGCCGATGGCGCAGTGCTGGCCGTCAACACCGCCGGGCGCACCTACCTTGGTGATCTGTCACAGGAGACCCCGTTTCCCTGGCCCGACAATATCGGTTTCATTGATCGCGAAACGCTGCAACCTGTCGCGGATGCACATAACCCGGTGCTGGCGTCACTGGACGGGCGTTCCATCAATGGCGACATCTACCTGATGACCCAACGCGGGGTTGATACAATTCGCTACGTCAGGGTGTCCAGCGCACCCGTCGCGGCCCCGGATTCCGCGATCTACTGCGTGCTGATCCTTGATGACGTCTCTGAGCAGGAAAAGCACCGCCAGCAAGTCGAACGCACCAGCCGTCTGGACGCGTTGGGGCAATTGACGGGCGGCATCGCGCATGACTTCAACAACCTGCTCGCGACCGTCCAATATGCGCTTGAACTGGCGCAAACCACCGATGCCGAAACCCGCCGCACCTATATCGAAACCGCCAAATTGTCCGTCGAACGCGGATCTGAGCTGACCAAGCGGCTTTTGGCCTTCGCCAAACAGCAACCCGGTCTGTCGACCTCAAAAGAGGTGGTCGGCATCATCGACGAGTTCCGCCGCCTGTCCACACCCCTGATCGAGGCGACGATCAACGTCGACTACAAGATCAAGGAAAGCGATATGTGGGTCTTCTGCGACAGCGCGCAATTGGCCAACGCCCTGTTGAACCTGATGCTGAATGCGCGTGATGCGATCCTGCGATCCGGGACCGGCAGCCAAATCACCGTGCTGGTGCGCGGGATCAACGAACTTGACGCAGATGTCACCCTGCGCCGCGAGCACCCCAACAGCTACATCGCCAAGGGCCTCTATGACGAACACGCGCAGGCGCAGGATCACGATAACAACATGGCCTTCCGCTATGTCGAATTCGCAGTAACCGACAATGGCCCCGGTATGCCGGAAGAGGTCAAGCGCCGCGCCATCGACCCCTTTTTCACCACCAAAAGCCAAAACGCGGGCACCGGGCTTGGCCTGTCCATGGTCTACGGCTTTATCGAACAAGCCAATGGAGAGCTGCGGATCTACTCAGAACCGGGGCAGGGCACCACGGTGCGGATGTTGCTGCCGCGTGGCACGCCCCATGGCGACCGCGAAGAACCCTTGGAACGTGACAAGCCGCTGCAAGGGCAGGACCAGCGCATCCTGGTCGTCGAAGACGAAGAAAGCCTCGCGATGTTGCTGCGGGATCTGATTGTGTCGCTTGGCTATCAGGTTGAAACCGCCGTCAGCGGTAAGGCGGCCATGGCGCGCATTGAAAACGGCGAAACCTTTGATCTGATCCTGACCGACATCGTTCTGCCCGATGGTCTGGACGGCTTTCAGCTGGCGCAATTGGTCCGCCGCAAATTTCCCCAAATGCCCTTGATCTACATGTCCGGCTATACCGGTTACTCGGACGAGGATATGGGAGAGGTCGTGGCCCCCATGCTGCAAAAGCCCTGTCCGCCCAATGATCTGGCGCAAGCGATCCATAAGGCGCTTGGCACGGGTGCCTAACGCGGCACCGCCACAATGCCGATATCGCGTGCCACGGTGATCGCCAAAAGCGGGCTGTCGATATTCATGCCGCGCTGAAACTGCTGCAAGGATAGCGATGTGGCCTCATCCATCAGCCCTGTCACCTCCCCCGCGTAGGCGCGGCGCACGATCAATGCGCGCTGCAATGTGGCCACGAACTCAGGGGTGTAGATCTGTGGGCAAACGGTTTCAAACCGTTGGCCTTCGCCAACCCGCACCGTTTTGGGGCCGGTGACATTGCGGAAAATGGCAGGTGTCGTGACAACACCGTTGCGATCCTTGATGGCGGGCTGCACCTCGACCAATTCGGTGACAATCTGGGTTTCCGTCGGTCCCGCCATCCGGGCAAAACATCGCCCCGCGGCATCGGTTTCAATCGCCCCAAGCGAGATGACTGGCGCCTGATCCGCGGCGATATCCACCGGTGGTTCCACCCCGCCGGAACAGGCGGACAGGCCAAAACCGGCCAGAAAAATCAAACGGGTCACCATCATGATTGCATCGGTAACGCAAACCTCATCCCATGCACAACAATTCTCGCTGGCAGGGCGGCGCATCCTCGCCTAGAAATAGCCAAATGTGACCGGCAAAGGACAAACAGGCATGGCCAAGATTACTTACGTAGAATTCGGCGGAACGGAACATGTGGTTGACGTGGCCAACGGGCTGACCGTCATGGAAGGCGCGCGCGACAATGGCATTCCGGGGATCGAGGCGGATTGCGGCGGCGCATGTGCCTGCTCGACCTGCCATGTCTATGTCGATGACGCCTGGGTTGAAAAGCTGCCTGCAAAGGACGCCATGGAAGAAGACATGCTCGACTTTGCCTATGAACCCGATGCCACCAAATCGCGCCTGACCTGCCAGCTCAAGGTGACCGATGCGCTTGATGGTCTGCGCGTGCAGATGCCTGAAAAGCAAATCTAATGTGGCGTTTGGCGGCAGCCCTCTTGGCGCTGGCTTCACCGGTTGCCGCTGATCGGATCCTTTCGGCCGAATTCGCCAACCCAACGACCCGCTATGCGCACGGTATCCTTGGCGATGCCATCGAATGGGGCACATTGCGGATCGAGGTGGGCACAACGGTCGGCGATTCAGATAGCCTGTTCAGCGGCAAGCGCAGCCTGACCTATGAATTTGACCTGCCCGAAGATCGCGTGTTCGAGGATCTCGAACCACGCCTGTGGGATATCACCGGCGATGGCGCACCAGAGGTTGTCGTGATCCTCAGCCGGGTTGATCTGGGCGCATCCCTTGTGATCCTTGGCCTTATTGACGACAAACCGGTCGAGATCGCCTCGACCCCGCATATCGGTCGCCCCAACCGCTGGCTTGCGCCCTTTGCCTCGGGTGATTTTGATGGCGACGGCAATATCGAAATCGCCTATATCGACCGGCCGCATCTGGCGAAATCAATGCGGATCTGGCGCTATACCGATGGCGATTTTCGCGAAATTGCGTTTCAGAACGAGGTCACGAACCACAAGATCGGTCAAGACTTCATTCAGGGCGGCGTGCGTGACTGCGGCGATGGCCCGCGGCTGATCACCGCCAATGCCAATTGGACAAAAATTGTCGCCACGCAGCTCACCCAGACAGAGATTACCGCCCGCATCATCGGCGATTTCACTGGTCCCGCATCCCTCGCGGCGGCGCTGAACTGTCCCTAGCTTCTTTTGGCCAAAAATATCCGCGCCGGCAGGCGCAATCGCGTCCATGGCACCGCCTTTGTGATCATCGGTAGGGCCGGGTTCACCCCGCCGCCGCGATCACCAAAAGCACCGCAATCTCAACCACTTGCTGCGTCGCACCCAGCACATCACCGGTCTGCCCGGCGATCTTGGCCCGTGCCAATGCCATCACTGCAAGCGTAACGGCTGCGGCGACAACACCGGCCCAGATTGCGACCCAGCCTGCAAAAACCAGCGCCACAACACCCGCAATGGCCACCGCTCCGATGGCGACTTCCCGTTTTGCGCGCCCCACGCTTTGGCTCAGCCCGTCGCGTCGCGCATGGGGCAGGGCGTGCATCACCACCACCATCGCCGCGCGGCTGATCACCGCAGGCACCAGCACCGACCCCCAAAGCCAGCCCGCTGCAAAGGCCTCTGCCAATGCCGCCCATTTCAGCCCCACCGCGAAGATCAGGGCCAGCACACCATAGGCACCAATGCGGCTGTCTTTCATGATATCCAGCCGCCGCGCCTTGTCCCATCCGCCCCAGAACCCGTCGGCGCAATCGGCAAGGCCGTCCTCGTGCAGCGCGCCCGTCACAACCGCCAGCGCGACCAGCACCAGCCCCGCCGCCAGCCCCTCTGCCAAACCGAACCAGCCGCAGATCACCGCGGTTAGCGCGCCGATCACCCCCAAAATCAGCCCGACCAGTGGATAGGCCCAGGCCGCATCCGCCCCGCGTGCCGCGGCCCAATCGCTGTCCACGCGCACCGGCAACCGGGTCAAAAGACCCGTGGCCGCTGCAACATCGCGCGGCTTCGGAGAGAACGTGTCGGAATTCGTCATAGCCCTGCCTGTTCCGTGCTTTTCATCCTGACCTGCATCGTTAGACATGTCCCAACAGATGATCAACGAGGACCTGATGACCGCGCCCTTTTCAACCCTTGCCACCTTTCGCGAAACCCTTGCCGCCGCACCCGATCCCGACAGCGCCGCAATCACCGGCGCCACTGCCCGCAATGGTCAACTGACCAAACCACCGGGCGCATTGGGGCGGCTTGAGGATCTTGCGATCTGGTATGCAGGCTGGCGCGGCACCGATCAGCCGCAGATCACGGCACCCCAGGTGATTGTCTTTGCCGGCAACCACGGCGTCTGTGCGCAGGGCATCTCGGCCTTTCCGGCAGAGGTCACGGTGCAAATGGTCGCCAACTTCCAGCACGGCGGCGCTGCGATCAATCAGCTTTCCAAGGCCTTTGGCGCGAAAATGGACGTCCATGCACTGGACCTTGATAACCCCACGGCGGATTTCACCCAAAGCCCCGCCATGACAGAGACAGAGGTGATCTCGGCCCTCACCACTGGATGGACCGCGGTTGACCCTGCATCGGACCTGCTTGTGGTGGGCGAAATGGGCATTGGCAACACGACCTCTGCCGCGGCCATTGGCCATGCGCTTTTGGGCGGTGCGGCGGGCGACTGGGCCGGGCGCGGCACAGGGGTGGATGACGCGGGCCTTGCGCGCAAGACCGATGTGGTGGCCCGTGCCGTGGCGCTGCACGATACCACTGACCCGCTAGAGGTGCTGCGCTGTCTGGGCGGCAGAGAACTTGCAGCGATGGCCGGTGCGATTGCCGCGGCCCGTCACCACAAGATCCCGGTGATCCTTGATGGTTTCATCTGCACGGCAGCGGCTGCGACCTTGGCGCAAGCCCATCCCGGTGCGCTGGATCACTGCGTGGCGGGCCACCTGTCCGCCGAAGGGGCGCATCAGCGCCTGCTGGATGCATTGGGCAAAGACCCGCTGTTGCAACTGGGCCTGCGTCTGGGCGAGGGGTCGGGTGCCGCCCTAGCCATTGGCGTGCTCAAAGGGGCAGTGGCCTGCCATTCCGGCATGGCCACCTTTGCAGAGGCGGGCGTGGCGGCCGGTTAACCCTTGCTGTTGCGCAGCCGCCCGCCGGGGCCGGAGGCCAATGGCACATCGGCGTCCCGGCTTTGCACCTTGGCGGCCAGCGCCAGTTCCAGATCGGCATCCAGCTCCTTGGCGCGGGCCACATAGGCGGGGTTCTCGGTCACCGCGACACCAGGCTTCCACAGGTCGGCCAGCTCGCGCAGCATCTCGCGGTCCTTGTGGTAAAACGTGATCTCGGCCTCATGCGCCTCAAACTCGCTCAGCCCCAAAACCTCGAGCACATAGCGCCCCGCGCGCAACGAGCTGTCGAACATCTCGCGCACCACATCGTCGGCACCCGCGGCGTTCAGTTCATAGGCGTGCACGCGGTCGTGGGCGCGGGCCACAATATGCAAATCAGGCCGCGCCTTGCGGGCATAGGCGACCAGCGCGTTGGCCTGTTCCTTGCCATCAAGCGCCACCACCAGCACCTTGGCATCCGGCAATCCCGCCGCATTCAGCAGATCGGGCCGCGAAGGATCACCAAAGAAACCACGCACCCCGAATTTGCGCATCATCTGCACCGTGGCCAGATCGTTATCAATCACGATGGTCGAAAACCCTGATGACCGCACCAGCCGGTTCACGATCTGCCCAAACCGCCCGATGCCGGCGATGATAACGGTCCCGGTTTCATCCACGTCATCCTCTTCATGGGTGCCGTGGTCTTCCATTCTGTGGCTGAACACATCGTAAAGAATGAACAACAGCGGCGTGACCAACATCGACATCGCCACCACCAGCAACAGCGTCTGGCTTTGCCCCGGCGTCAGCACGCCCTGCGCCAACGAAAAAGACACCAGCACAAAGCCGAATTCACCCGCCTGCGCCAGTCCCAGCGTGAACAGCCAGCGATCCTTGCCGCGCAGCTTGAATACCATCGCCAGCCCCAGCAGGATCACGCCCTTGATCGCCATCATCCCGACGGTGTAGCCAAGGATCAGCGCAGGTTTATCGAACAGCAACGCAAAGTTGATGCCTGCCCCCACGGTGATGAAAAACAGCCCCAGCAACAGCCCCTTGAACGGTGCCAGATCGCTTTCCAACTCGTGGCGGAACTCGCTATTGGCCAACACGACACCGGCCAGAAAGGTGCCAAGGGCAGGGGACAGCCCGACCAATTCCATCAGCACCGCAATGCTGACCACCATCAAAAGGGCAAGGGCGGTATACATCTCTGGCAGGCGGGCATGGTGGATATAACGAAAGACGGGCCGCGTCAGGTAAATGCCGGTCAGAATGATCGCGGCGACCGCGCCAATGGTCACCAAGGTCACACCCCAGCCGGGCAGACCATCAACCAATGATATCGCGTGGTGGTGATCGTCCTCCGTCAGGCGGATCATGGACCCGTCCGGGGCCAACACCATGCCGATGCCAGTCACCGCAAGCAGCGGCAAAAGCGCCAGCATCGGGATCACCGCGATGTCCTGCGCCAGAAGGACCGAAAAGGCAGATCGCCCGCCGCCCGTCTGCATCAGCTTCTTTTCGGACAGGGTCTGCAATACGATTGCGGTCGATGACAGCGCAAAGATCATCCCGATCGCAAGCGAGACAAGGGGCGAAAAGCCCAGCAAAAGTGCTGCCGCCGCGATTGCACCGGTCGTCAGCAAAACCTGCATCCCACCCAGCCCCAAAAGCTTGCGGCGCATGTCCCAAAGGGCACGGGGCTCCAGTTCAAGACCGATCAGGAACAGCATCATCACGACGCCAAATTCGGCAAAATGCTGAATATCCTGCGACTCGCTGCCCACCAGTCCAAAGACCGGACCAATCACAATGCCCGCGCCCAGATAGCCCAGCACGGACCCAAGCCCCAGCCGCGCGGCCAGTGGCACCGCAATGACAGCGGCACCTAGGTAGATCGTGGCTTGAAACAGAAAGGCTTCCATAGATTAGCTATCGCCTGACAGTGGTTAACGCGCAATGACCCAACGGCGGCTCAGGTCGAAAACAAGGCCATTCAGCGCGCTTTTGCGCCGATTTCGCCCGTTAAACCGGCAAGGGTGCGTCGGATTTGATCCGCTCCATCACAATTTGGCTTTGCACCCGGCTGACGGCAGGATGGGGCAGCAGCACATTCTGCACCAAAGCGTTTAGTGCGGTCAGGTCGGCGCAGTAGATCCGCAGCAGATAATCCGCCTCTCCGGTCAGGGTCCAGGCGCCCACGATCTCTGATTGTCGCTTTGTCAGGCGCACAAAATCCTTGGCATTGGTCTCGGTATGGGTTGCCATCACGATCTGGATGAAGGCCTGCACCCCCAGGCCCACGCGTTCAGGGTCAACCTCGGCGCGGTATCCGCGAATGTATCCCTCAGTCTCAAGCCGTTGTCTGCGCCGCCCGGCCTGTGACGCCGACAGGTGCAGCCGCTCCGACAAATCCTGCGCCGTCATCATGGCATTCTCTTGCAATGCCGCCAGCAGCCGAAGGTCCGTTTCATCCAGTGCCATGCGGAATCCTCGCACAAAATGTCATCTTGGCGCGTAGCTTGCGTGAAAATTCTAATCCAAGCAACGCAATTTACGCAAAAACCGCGCTCCTCATGCCCTATATATGCATAATACCCGCATGACAGGAGCATACCATGGGCCCTTTCCCGCACGACGCCCCCAAGGCCACCATCTCAGCCGAGAACCCCGCTGGCACGGACGGCTTTGAATTTGTCGAATTCGCCTCGCCGGAACCGCAGGCCCTGCGCGATCTGTTCACCAAGATGGGCTATACCCACACCGCCACGCACAAGACCAAAGCGATAGAGCTTTGGCAGCAGGGCGACATCACCTACATCATCAACAACGAAGCCGGCAGCCATGCCCGCAACTTCGTGGACACGCATGGCCCCTGTGCGCCCGCGATGGGATGGCGTGTCGTGGATGCCCAGCACGCCTTTGATCACGCCATCGCGCAAGGGGCAAAGGCCTATCACGGCCCCGGCAAAACCATGGACGTGCCCGCCATTGTCGGCATCGGCGGCAGCCTGATCTACTTCATCGACCAGTATTACGACACCAACCCCTATAATGCCGAATTCAACTGGGTGCATGATGCGCACCCGGCGGGCGTGGGGTTCTACTACCTCGATCACCTCACCCACAACGTCCATCGCGGCAACATGGACGTCTGGTTCAAGTTCTACGGCGACCTCTTTGGCTTCAAGGAAATCCGGTTCTTCGACATCGAAGGCAAATTTACCGGCCTTCTGTCCCGCGCGCTGACATCGCCTTGCGGCCGCATCCGCATTCCGATCAACGAAGACCGGGGCGAGACCGGCCAGATCGTCGAATACCTCAAGCGCTACAACGGCGAAGGCATCCAACACATCGCCGTCGGTGCGCGTGACCTCTATGACGCCACCGATATCATCGCGGACCATGGCATCAAATTCATGCCCAAACCGCCTGCCAGCTATTACGACCTGTCCTTTGACCGGGTGCAGGGCCACGATGAACCCGTCGACCGGATGGCCAAACATGGCATCCTGATCGACGGCGAAGGCGTGGTCGATGGCGGCGAAACCCGGATCCTGTTGCAGATCTTCTCCAAGACCTGCATCGGTCCGATCTTCTTTGAGTTCATCCAGCGCAAAGGCGACGACGGCTTTGGCGAAGGCAACTTCAAAGCGCTTTTTGAAAGCATCGAAGCCGATCAGATCGCCCGCGGCGTCCTGTAATCCGGCCTGCGTTCATGGGTCCGCCGGGGTTCACCCCGGCGCGGCTTAGCTTTGCGGCAGCTGCAATGCGTAAGTCCGCCCGCGTTTGACGTAGTTCAACGCACTATCGCCAATGGCGGTGACCCGCCCGCCATCCAGCGCGCTGCCAACCTCGACCTTCACAAATCGCCCATTGCCCATGCGCACAAGGGCGCGGCGATCACCGGGGCGGCCATAAACACCGATCAGGTTCACATCCCGCAAGCGGATCGCGTTGTTGGCCGTGGCCGCCTGTGCCACGGACCCCGCCGTCGGACCAGAGGGTTGCGCCGGTGCCGACCGCACAGCCTGTGTCGGGGCGGATGCCACCGTTGCGGCAGCGGCTGATTGCTGCCGGGCGCTGCGCTGCTGGGCTGCCGCTACGACACGGGCAAAGTTGCGGGGGCGTGCATCCGGGCGCACAGACACCGGCACCGCTCGCGCAGTGACAAGGGCCGGTGCATCCTCTGGCGCGGCATCGGCAATTGCGGCCACAACGTCAGAAATATCGGGGGTTTCAGGCACGGGCTCCGGCGCGGGGGCCAACCCTTCTGGCCGCAAATTGGGGCGGAACCCGGCCAGGGTCGGATCCGCAAAGATCGGGGCCGGGATCACGGCATCCTCTGGCCGTCCCGTCGGGCGCAAACTTGCAAGGCTGACACCGCCCGCGGTGCTGACAACTTCGGTGATGGTTGTTTCAATCGCGGCTTCGTCGGTGGGTGCCAGATCAGCAAAGGCGGCGGGACGCAGCGGCGGCCTGCGCGGCGGCGCACCGCTGATCACGACCAGACCTTCCGGTTCCGGTGCGGCTGCAATCTCGGTTTCCGGCGCGTCGTCGACCTGTGGCGCAAGCGCCTCTTCGGGCACCAGCCCCTCTGGCCGCAACGGCGGCACCACGGGTGGACGCCCCGACACAAGGATCAGGCCCTCTGGTGCGGGATCCTCTGTCACTGGTGCTTCTTCTGGCACTACGATTTCGGCGATCGCCTCTGTCTCTGGCGCTGGCGTGGCCTCTGGCGTCACTTCAGCGACCTCTGGCGTCTCTGGCACCAATCCCTCTGGCCGCAATGGCGGCACCAGGGGCGGGCGGCCCGCGACCAGGATCAACCCTTCGCCATTTGCGGCAACTGGGCTGGGATCCGGCGCCGCAATAATCTCGGTGCCCGGACGCAGCGGCGGCAATAGCGGCGGTTCACCGGCAATGACCACCGCACCATCTGGCGTCAGAACCCCGTCAGCGGTGGCCAAAATGAACCCGCGCAAATCGCGCTGGTAAACCGTTCCGGGGGCCGGTGGATTGCGTGGCGCGGCAATGGGCACATCCTGAAACAGGGCATCCGTTTGCGGCATCCGCAACTGATCAGGGCGCGGTTTTGCGACCACAATGGCGCTTTGGCGCAGATCATCCAGCGTCACCGCGCGCGGCTCCAGCGGCAGCCGTGGCGCGCGCTGATAGACACCGGTTGCGGCATAGATCCGGTCCGCCTCAGCCGGGCTCAGAACACGCCCTGCAGGCGCGCGCACGACAGGCAGCGGCGGGGCCTCTGCCGCAGCAACTGGCGTTTCGTCAATAGGTGCCAATGCAGAAGGGGCAGGGGTCTCAACCGGTGTTTCCATCGCGATGACAGGTGGTGTCTCCGGTGCCGGCACCACTTCTGCGGCCGGGGCTTCGGCAATTTGGGTGTCATCGTCACCGCCCCACAGCCAGGCCAGCCCATCCTCGGACCAGGTATTGGCCCAAAGCGCAATCAGGAACAAAAAGACCAGCAATCCTGCCGTCAGCTTCAGCGCCATAAACCGTGGCTTGGCGCGTTGTTGTGCTGCCGCGTCAAAGGCGGTGGTCTTTGCGGCCTTTGGTTTGGGGTCCGGTTTGGGCGCGGCCGGTGCAGGTTCGGCGTGCAACGGGGCAAAGGAACTGTCGGTGGTTGCCGCCGCCTCTGGCTTGCCGGTCAGCGGCGGGGCCTCTGCGGCATCCGGCGTCTCTGCGATCACCGGCTTGGGCGGCGCGCCCGGCAGATCCAGCACAGGTGACGCGACCGATGGCCCGCCAGCGGTTGCGGTTGGCACCGCCAAACTGGGCGGTTCCTTGCGGCGGGTAAAAAGCGGCTCAACAATGGGTTCCAGCGTCGCGTCGGGATCGGGGTCTTGAGACGCAACAGGCGGTGCGGCCTCGTCCACCGGCTTTGCCGCACTTGCGCTGCGGCCCCGTGACGCAAACACGATCTCAGGCTCAGGCTCAGGCTCAGGCTCAGGCTCAGGCTCAGGCTCAGGCTCAGGCTCAGGCTCAGGCTCAGGCTCAGGCGCTTCTGCCTCCACCGTCTCTGGCGTCTCCTCGGCCACAGCCTCTGGCGCTGCGGCTTCAACCTCCGGCACCTCGGCCGCGGGTTGCGGCTCTGATGCCTCCGGCGCGGCCGCGACATCAGGCGCTTTTGGCGCGTCCTCCACCAAAGCTGGTTCCGGCAATTTCGCCTCTCCGATGACCTTCACCGGTTCGGCATCGCGGGTCATCTGCTGCCCTGTTGTGGGGCCAAAAAAGACTTCGCTTTGAAACGTGAACGGCTCGGCGATTGCCACAAATCCAATCGGGTTGAACCCGTGATCCTCGGCAAAGGCCTTTGCTTCATCCAGCGTCTCGCGCGCCACGGCGGCGATATGCGTCCGCCCGCCATTGCGGTCAAAGTCAATCACCAGATCGGAAATCGCATAGGGCGTCGCCCCGTCCAGCGCCGCGTGCACATCCTCTAAAGAGGTCTGCGCCGTCTCAATCGTGGCAAATTTGATCTGCTCCGGCGGGATCAGCAACTTGGCGCGTATCCCGCCCGGTTCCAGCTGCAACGCCCGGTGTTTCAACGCCGCCAACGCGCCTGCCAGATCGGCATCATCCAGCGCCACTTCGCCCACGAGATGCCAGCCCCCGGTCACCCGTTGCAAAAGGCGGATCCCGTCAAAGGAAAGTGAAAGCGCGAAATTCGGTGTCATACAGTGGCCTTAGCATCCCACGGCTGTGTGCAAAACACCCTTTGCACCCTGCGCCGATCCTACAGCAACTCTCCGCCAAATCCAAGGTCTTGCGCGGGGCCGCCAAGGAAAGACTTGCGGCCCGCGTCTAAACCCAAGACGATCCCCGTATTCCGATGAAAGGACACCCCGATGCGCATTCTTCTGACCCTCCTTTTGCTTGGCCTTGCGGTCCCCGCTCTGGCCGATACCCCGCAGATCACCGTCTCTGGCCGGGGCGAGGTTGCCGTGGCCCCCGATATCGCCCGCATCACCCTTGGCGTCGCGCAAGAGGCGAAAGCCGCGACCGAAGCGATGGACCTGATGGGCGCCGATATGGCCGCCGTGCTGGGCGGCTTGCAAGCCGCAGGCATTGCCCCGCAAGACGTGCAAACCAGTGGTCTTAACCTTGAAATCATCCGGGACTATAACAGCGGCAATGCCCCTCGGATCACCGGCTATATCGCGCGCAGCGACATTGCCGTGACAATCCGTGATCTTGATACGCTGGGCGCGGTGCTCGACACGCTGATCGAAGGCGGTGCAAACCAAATGAACGGCCTGCAATTTGACGTGGCCGACCGTGCGCCCCACCTGACCGCCGCCCGTCAGGCGGCTGTGGCGGATGCCCGTGCCAAGGCTGACACCTACGCCGTTGCCGCAGGCCTCACACGCGGCCCCGTGCAAATGATCCGCGAAGCCGTGCAGGCCAGCCAGCCCATGCCGATGTTGGAAATGCGCATGGCCGCCGATAGCGGCCCGGTACCTGTGGCAGAGGGCCAGATCATCATCAGCGCCGATGTGGTGATCCAATACGCCCTGAACTAGCGCACGGTCCGCTCTTCTTCTGGCCAAAAATATCCGCGCCGGCAGGCGCAACCGCGTCCTGGGCAAGACGCCAAAAATAAGGGGGTGCGCCGGGTTCATCCCGCCACACCCCCTGTTTCAATCCCGTAGGCCGGGCTTGAGACCGGCGACGTTAGGCTGTTGCCTTGCTCAGCGCCTGATCGAGATCCGCGATCAGATCATCAGCATCCTCGGTCCCGATGCTGACGCGTACCACCTCAGGTGCGGCCCCCGATGCGCGCTGCTGATCTTCGGTCAACTGCCGGTGCGTGGTGCTGGCGGAATGAATAATCAACGACCGCGTATCACCCAGGTTCGCGACATGGCTGAAGATCTCCAGACTGTCGATCAGCTTGATGCAGGCGTCATAACCACCCTTCACGCCAAAGGTGAACAAGGCGCCGGCACCCTTGGGGCAAACATCCTTGATCCGCTTGAAATAAGGGCTGCTCTTCAGGCCCGCATAGGTCACATGGGTCACGCGGTCATCTGCCTCAAGCCAGTTGGCGATCTTGACGGCGTTCTCCACATGCCGCTCCATCCGCAACGACAGCGTCTCAATCCCCATCAGCGTGTAATGCGCCGCCTGCGGGTTCATCGTCATGCCCAGATCGCGCAACCCGATGGCAATGCCGTGGAATGTAAACGCGAGTGGGCCGAACGTTTCCGCGAATTTCAATCCATGATAAGCTGGCTCCGGCTGGCTCATGCTGGGGAACTTGTCGTTCGCGGCCCAGTCAAACTTGCCCGAATCCACCACGCAGCCACCCATTACGGTACCGTTGCCGGTCAGGTACTTGGTCGTCGAATGCACCACCAGCGTCGCACCAAGTTCGATGGGGCGGCAAAGGTAGGGTGAGGCCGTAGTATTGTCGACGATCAGCGGCAGTTCGGCCTTGTCGGCGATATCGGCCAGCGCCCGGATGTCGGCGATGTGACCGCCAGGATTTGCGATGGATTCCGTAAAGATCGCCCGGGTATCATCGTCGACCGCCGCTGCCACAGCATCGAGGTCGTCTACGTCGACGAATTTCGCGGTCCAGCCGAAGCGCTTGATGGTCTGGCTGAACTGGGTGACCGAGCCGCCGTAAAGCCGGTTCGACGTCACAAAGTTCTTGCCCGGACCCATCAGCGGGAACAGCGCCATGATCTGGGCTGCATGACCAGACGAACAGCACACCGCACCAACACCACCCTCAAGCGTGGCAATGCGTTCCTGCAAGGCAGCAATCGTTGGGTTGGTCAGGCGGCTGTAGATATAGCCAACCTCTTGCAGGTTGAACAACGCGGCGGCGTGATCGGCATCCCGGAACACATAGGCCGTGGTTTGGTAGATCGGCACTTGCCGCGCGCCCGTCGCCGGATCAGGCCGTGCACCCGCATGAATTTGCAGCGTGTCAAAGCCGTAGGATGGTCCGTCAGTCATGGTTTACTCCCTTTGAAATCTGTTGCGGCTAGGTGTAGGCGGAAACCTAAGGGCACTCAACGCCCCGCGCTGCCAAAAGGACCAGATCATGCCCGTTCCCTTCCATCTTGCCTTCCACGTTCGCGATCTGGATGCGGCGCGGGAATTCTATTCCGATGCCTTGGGCGCGGTTGAGGGGCGCTCAACCGACACATGGGTCGACTTCGATTTCTTCGGACATCAGCTGTCGCTGCATCTGGGGGACCCCTTTGCCAATGCGCCAACCGGGCAGGTGGGGGATCACCTTGTGCCGATGCCGCACTTTGGGGTGGTGCTTCCATTGGATGACTGGACCGCACTCGCGGGCCGCCTGGAGGATCGCCAGACCGATTTCATCATCGCCCCGTCGGTGCGCTTCAAAGGCGAGCCGGGCGAGCAATGGACCATGTTCTTTCGCGACCCCTCCGGCAACCCGATTGAGGTCAAGGGCCTTGCCGCTGATGCGGACATCTTCGCCACCTGATCCGGGGTCCTTGCTTCTTTTGGCTGAAAATATCCCGGGGGGTGTCGCCTTGGCGACGGGGGGCTGGCCCCCCACCGTTGCGGCCTTAAGGCCGCGTACGGTTAACGCAGCTTAGGACTTTGTGGCATATGGTTTGTGTAGGAAATGTGCATGGGTTGTGTATGGTTTGTGCATCCCCGCTTTAGCGCATCCAGAACCCGGCCGACTTGATCTTGTTGCGCAGCTTCTTTTCGGGGCGCGGCAGGTCATTTTGATCAAACAAGGCGCGCACTTTCTGGCCACGTCCCTGAAAGATCATGCGCTTGAAGGGCTCGTAATTCTTCAACCATTTCTTGAGCTTATTTGGCGCTGTTACATCTTCCAGCACTTTGACGGCGTGGTCACTTTCGCGGGCATAGAACAGGGGTAACATCCGGTAGTGACAGGTTAATGCCCCATCCAACCCGTTAAGGTTTTCACCGGGCCGTCCGCCGCCCAGACTGTGGATCACCAGCGGCAGAACCACCTGATCCAGCCAGGGGTCAAGCGGCTGGATAACCAGCGGCTCAGGGCGGTCATCGCGCACCTGTAGCGCATAGTCGAGGAACCGGTCACCAAAGGTCTTGGGGCAATTCCCCATGAACCAACCAGCGTTAAAGTACAGATATCGTTGCCAATATTCATCCGGCTGGCTCAGGTCCAGCGTGCTTTCGAATTCCAGCCCGAACTTGTCATAAAGCGATTTCCAGATCGCGGTGTAGCCGGGCCAATATAGCTCTTCGACCGGCCACGTCCCTTCGCGTTTCATCGATGCGGCGGGTGCGTCGAAATTAACCTCCATGTCCATCAATTCGCCGGTCACCAGCGTATCGGTGTCAAAGAAGAAAAAAGGCTCTTTTTCGGGCAGGGTTTGCAGCCCTTCGATCTTGTTGCCGTAGGGGTATTCCTCGCCGAAATGCCGGTTCTCGAAAGGCACGATTTCGGCGCCAAGATCGGTCAATACATCCTTGATATCGCTCGACATTGTTGGATCATTTGTCCAGCGGTCATTGGCCTGTGGCTCTGCCACAATGATCCGCCCGTCAAACTTGGGCGACATCGCCCGCAAGCTGGCCACAAACAACAATGCCTCATACTGAAGCCTGCCGCCCTGACCGACGATCATGATGTTAAACCTTTGGTGTGGCTTGGTTTTTTTTGCCATCACGCGACGCCTGTCTTGATTTTTTTCATACTATAGGGTGCAATCAACACAGGCACTAGATTTGAAAATGAGGCCATTCATGTTTGAGATATTTCTGCCCTACCTGATCGGCACCGCCCTTGGGATCGCGCCCGAAAAAGCAACTGATAACAATGAGATAGCAGAAATCGCCGATAGCTCTGGCGATGTTGTGATGGACCGCACACCAGAGGATCAGACCCCAACCGGTCAATTCACCACCGCGACAGAGGTCAAACCCATCCTGACCGCAACCATGGGAAGCTGGGTCGCGGTCCGCAATTACGAAGGGCAGGATTTGCTTTATTTTACGCAGCTTCTGGCCTGGCGCTGCGGGTTGTGGGACATCAGTTATGGCCTGAATGGTGCAGCCCCGGATCAGCCATTGGCGTTGGAGCCTTGCCACGAAAATACCAATAGTCCCAACGCTTTGACGGACGTTGCTAATTTTCTGCCCTATGTCACTTTGCCCGAAAATTCGGTTGAAAGCGTGACCGTGCAACTGACGCTTGATGACGGGTCCGTCATGATCAACACCTATGATCGCCCCGCGATCCAGATGCCTTAGCGTTACAGGCTTTCAAGAAACCTAAGCAAAGCCGCGCGGTCCTGCGCTGGCATTTGTATCACGGCGTCTTTTTGAGCCTCTGCCTCTCCACCATGCCACAAGATCGCTTCAAGTAGTGACCTGGCGCGCCCATCGTGCAGAAAGTCGCTGTGACCGCTGACTTGCTGCGTCAACCCGATCCCCCAAAGCGGCGGTGTGCGCCATTCTTGACCTGTCGCGCGGGATTCAGGGCGGTTGTCAGCCAGGCCCGGGCCCATGTCGTGCAGCAGCAGATCGGTATAGGGCCAGATCAGTTGAAAGCTGTGTTCGGGGCGATCATGAAGCCGGTGCGTGACAAAGCTGGGCTGGTGGCAGGTCGCGCAACCGGTGGAGTGAAACAGTTCCTTGCCGCGCAACACCGCCGGATCGTCAACGTCGCGGCGGGCGGGGACCCCAAGGTTACGGCTGTAAAAGCTAACAAGGTCAAGGCCTTGCTGGTCGATCTCAAAGCCTCTGATATCCTTGTCGCCATGGGGCGCAGCGATGCAATTGGGTTGGCGGTCCGTGCAGGCACCATGGCCTGCCGGGAAGAGCGGGCTTGAGATTCCAATGTCACCCGCAAAGGCCGCGGCCGTCTGTTGCAGGATCGTGGGGTGGCCCGCCTTCAGGCCAAAACGGCCCAGCATGGGTTGGTCAAATTCCAGCGACCACACGATATTGGGCCGGCCAGAGATCCCGTCGCCGTTGCGATCATCGGGGTCCGCCAGTGCGATGATATCGGCGGCAGGCACCGCTTCGAGCAACCCTAATCCGATCATCTGCGGGGCGATGCGCGGACTCAGCATCGCATCGGGGTGGAGGGGGCCGTATCCAAGGTTGATTGCCGCGTAGGTCGGATCACGCAGATAAACTTTGGTGCCGTCAGCCAGCGTGACGACCTTTTCGTCATAGCGGATCGCGAGCTGGTATTCAGCGCTATGACCCTGCACTGCAAAATCCTGTAGCTGGTTGCCATAGACCGGGTCGGGCTGGGTGGCGATAACTTCCGGGATCTGCCGGTCAGATGCGGTGGGGTCGCCGGGAATCGACACCCGCAGGAACATCGAAATGGCGTTGTCATCGGGGTTTTCTGGGGGATGCCCCCGACCATCCTTGATGTGGCATCGTTGACAGGATCGCGCATTGAACAATGGCCCAAGTCCATCAGATGCAAGCGTTGACGACGGCGCAGACACCCAAAGCTTGCGGAACAGACCGTTGCCGACCCTGAAATCAAGTTCTTTCGCAAAGCCCAGATTGGCGGAAGGTTGCGAAAAGGCGCTGGTGCCGGGCTTGACCCGCACCGTCGCGGCACCGGCGGCACGATCTTCGAACCGCTGCGGGATGGAGAAATCCATTGGGTTGGCCGTCGCCGCCGCGATCCGTAGGCTTTCTGTGGCGGTGCGCGGGATGACGTTCAGATGCGGATCGCCCAGCGTGGGAAATTGCGGGGCCTTGGGACCTTGGGCCAGAACGACGCCGCTTGCCACAAGGGTGGCAAGCAGCGCGGTCGTTGCATTCATCCACTTGGGACGCGACAGGCGGGGCAGATTCATGACATCAGGTCCGCTGATGTTAGATCACTGAAACACAGCTGTCGGATCATCAAGGCTGTCAGAGCCTGCGATGCTGATCTGACCGACCCCCAATGCGGCGACGATCCGTTCAATCGTGCGGGTCTGGTCAATCAGCCCGTTCACGCCGGCCATGATCAGTGCAGCACCCGCATCATTGCCGCGTTCAAGCATCTGATCGTAGGCAAATCCCGCCTCTGTCGCGATCTTGATCCGGCCAAGCGCCAAAAGGGCATCGCCCATCTTTGCCTGCATGTCACGGTCAAGCGCGGGGTCTGTCGCGGCCACCAGATCTGACAGCGACGGCCCTGTCACGACGGTGCCATCAACGCGGACATATGTGCCGGTATAGACGTTTCGGACGCCAAAACCGTTGAAGAAATGGTCGTTATGGGTGTTGTCGGAAAAGCAGGAGTGTTCCTCTTCCGGGTCATTCAGCATCAGGCCCAGCCGCATCCGTTCGCCCGCGGTTTCACCATAGGACAATGACCCCATCCCGGTGAGGATGGACGCGATCCCGGCGTCGGGGTCGGCCAGCAGTGCCGCCCGCGCCGCACCACCGTCGGACCATTGCGCCGCCATCCAATCCAGATCTGTGACCAGCAGATCCGTCGCCGCTGTCAGATATTGTCCCCGGCGATCACAATTGCCGTTGGTGCAATCGGGGCCGATTGCATAGTCGGTCCAGGCCCGGTTGCCTGCACCTGCGGCGTGGCCGTTCAGGTCTTGCCCCCATAGCAGAAACTCGATGGCGTGGTAGCCGGTGGCGACGTTCGCCTCTATCCCGTCGGCTTCTTGCAGGGTGTTTTCCAACAGATCGGGCGTGATCGCAGTGGCGTCAATAGCTTGGCCAGACAGGGTAAAGTTGGGGTTGGCGATGACATTCAGCGTAGCAAATGCGTTGTCATCCGAGGGGCTGCCGTATGCGGCATCGACATAATCGATCAGGCCCTCGTCCAGTGGCCAAGCGTTTACCTTGCCTTCCCAATCATCAACGATGGCATTGCCAAAGCGAAACACCTCTGACTGTTGATAGGGCGCGCGGGCAGCCAGCCAAGCAGCTTTGGCCGCGTTCAGGTTTTGCGCTGATGGATCCGCGACAAGGGCGTTGACCGCCGCTTGCAGGCGCTGCGCGGTGATCAGGCTGTCATGGTAGTTCGCGGCGGCGATATCGGCATAGGTGGCAAGCACATCGCCCGCGCCCAAGGCGTTTGCGGGCATGGCGAGGCTGCAGGCAATCGCAGTTGCGGTAGTGGTAAATCGTGGCATCGGGTTTGTCCCTTTGATGGTGTCAGTCAAATCGGCGCCACCGGCAACGACCGGGGCGGGGTATGCGCGCAGGACCGGGCCACGCCCAAGGGCGCGGCAGTGCTGCGGGATTGCACATTTGGTTATTTGGTCAGGATCAGCTTTCCAGCACGGGTGATCCGCAGGGTATAGGTCTGATCGCCCAGCACGATCTGCGCCAGATCGCCGCCTTTGGTCAGGTCAAGGGCGGCATAGGTCGGCTGCGCGGGCACGGGGATCTCTCTGGAGGGGGCGGCGTGGAACGTCATTGTGCGCCAGCCCTGTCGCGGCGCTGATCCTGAAGCCAGGCAAGATCGACACTGTCGGATGTGCCCAGAATATCCATCAATTCAAAGATATCGGCCTGCTGTGTCCGCGGGGTGGGGCGGTCAGTTTCAAGCGTGATCTTAGGGGGTTCATGTTTCATCAGGTGGTCCTCGATTGACGTGGAAAGCGTTACGCACGTGTCGGGCTTGCCCATGAAAGATTCGGGATGGCTAGACGTGCGCTAATCCTGAGTGAAATGATCGGGTAAGTCAATCGGAGAAATTTGGAACGGCGGTTGCGCGCGATTACTGCGCCTTGTTGCGCATCACATGGGCCTCTAAAGCGGCAAGGCCTTCGGCCTATATCGCGGCCAGCCGTGGGGCGATCGCGACCCGATGCCTTGCCCGGTCTGACAGCAAGCGGGTTCTGATCCTGGGCACCGGCAGCCAAGCCGTGCGACAGATCGAAAGCCATCTTGCCCTGATCGGTGGGCATCTGACCTTTACGGTCTGGGGGCGTTCGGCCACAAAGGCCCGCGCGGTTGTGGCGGCGATGGAGGGGGAGTACGCGATTGCGGTGGCGGATGATCTGGCCGATGCCGTGCGCGACGCCGATATCATCATCACCGCCACCGGCGCGCCATCGTCCCTGATCGCGCAGGAGTGGGTGCAGCCCGGCACCCATATCACCGCCGTGGGCGCTGATGCCCCCGGCAAGCAAGAGCTTGCGCCGGATCTGGTCGCGGGCGCGGATGTTTTGGCCGTGGATTCGATGGACCAATGCCTTGACCAAGGAGAGGTGAGCCATGCCTTTGCGGCGGGTCAGATCCAGCGTGCGGACGTGATCGAGGTTGGCCAGATCTTGTCCGGCGCGGGGCAGGGGCGCCGCACAGACAGCGAAATTACCATCGCGGACCTCACGGGGATTGCGGCGCAGGACATCGCCATCGCAAATGTGGTTCTGGACGCCCATCGCGAAGCCTCGGCCTAGATCGCGACCAATTCTGCCCCGACATGCGCCTTGGGCGGTACACCGAATTTCCGCGTGTATTCGCGGCTAAATTGGGTCGGGCTTTCGTATCCAACGTCAAAAGCCGCTGATGACACCAACATGCCCTGTTGCGAAAGCAGCCGCCGTGCTTCCAGCAGGCGCAGGTCTTTTTGGAACTGAAGTGGCGTCGTTTCGGTGATCGCGCGGAAATGATCGTGAAACGATGACACGCTCATCCCGGCAACAGCGGCAAGGGAGGCGACCGGAATGGGCGCGCGAAAGTCTTTGCGTATCTTCTCAATCGCCAGCCCGATCCGGCTGGCATGGCTGTCACGGCGCAGCAGGCGGCGCAGCATCCCGCCGTGTGGTGCGATCAGCAGCCGATAGTGGATTTCACGAAAGATGAGCGGGGCCATGACCTTGGCCTCTGCAGGCTTGTCAGCCAAAGCCAGATAGCGCCCCAGGGCGTCGATCAGCGCGGGGTCGGTTTGATTGACCCCCAGCACATCATCCGCCCCCTTTTGAAAGGCGGTTTCGTCGACCTGATCGTAAAGACTGCGCACGACCTCAAGGTCAATGCCGACGACAATGGCCCGGTAGGGTGTATTGGCGGCGGCGGCGGTCACGCGCGAAGAGACGGGCAGATCATGCCCAACGATCAGGGATTCGCCGGCGTGCAGGGTGACGGATCGCTCGCCAACCGCAATTTGTTTGGCACCTTGAAGGATCAGGCAAGAGACAGGTGAATAGATCGTTGCCTCAAACGCCGTTTCCGCAGACATTTCAAACAACCCCAACCCGGGAGGGGATTGCAGAAAGATCGGGTCTTTCTTGCGCTCTTGCGCGAAACGCTGTCCAACGGCGTCTGAGAGTTCTATGATATCCATGCCAGCTCCTGTGGTGTCATGGGTAATGCCCTATCCGAGATAAATCACCAAAAATCACAACCAGTTGGAGGATTAGGCATGTCGTTTGCAGGATCGGGCAGGCGGAGAAGTGGCCGCCCGACTACGTTCAAAGCATCAGACAAGGAGCATAGCGATGACCAAGCAAACCATTCTTATCACCGGGGCCTCAACCGGGATCGGTAGAACCACGGCGCTGCATTTTCACGCAAAGGGCTGGAACGTGATTGCGACAATGCGCTCGCCCGAAAAAGAGACAGAGCTGGCCGCGATGGACGGGGTGCTTGTGACCAAACTTGACGTCACCGGCGCGGATTCGATCGCGGCGGCGGTCGCGGAAGGCATTGCGCATTTTGGGCAGATCGACGTCTTGCTGAATAATGCAGGATACGGGGCCTATGGCCCGCTCGAGGCGTTTTCGATGGAAAAGATCACCCGTCAATTCGATACCAATGTGATTGGATTGCTGGCTGTGACCAAGGCCGTGTTGCCGCATATGCGGGCACGAAAATCCGGTGCGATTGTGAATATCTCGTCCATCGGCGGGCAGATGGCGTTTCCGCTGGGCACGCTTTATCACGGCAGCAAGTTCGCGGTCGAAGGCCTGTCAGAGTCCCTGCATTATGAGCTGGCGGCCTTTGGCGTGAAGGTAAAGATTGTTGAGCCGGGCATGATCAAGACCGACTTTGGCGGCCGCTCTTTGGATTTCGTCAACGATGAAACGATGGCCGAATATCAGCCGACGATTGAAAATCTTTTCGCAACCTTTGCCAGCGCCGGCGCCAATCCGTCAGAGCCGCAGGTCGTGGCCGATGTGATCTGGCAGGCGGTGACCGATGGCACCGATACGCTGCGCTACCGGGCCGGGGCCGACGCGGTTGCAATCCTCGATAAACGCAAGGCCGAGGACGACGCGACATTTTTTGCGGGCTTCAAGCCGTCCTAACAGGCGTTGCCGGGCGGGTCAGCGACCCGCCACTTGCCAAAGCGACGGTGGCATATGATCTGATGGCTGGTGAAGTGGTGGGCGACCCTGGAATCGAACCAGGCGTGCGTCTCCGCGAGGGAGTTACAGTCCCCTGCCACACCTTGCGGCCTGTCGCCCACTGGCGGGGTGGATAGCCTTGGCCCCTAGGGGCGTCAAGACGAAAAAGCGCGGTGTGCGATCCGGGTTCACAGCACGCGCATTGTCAGGTATCGGCAGGGCGAAGCAACCTTGGGGAAAACCATGCAAAAGCCGAAATGGGTGATCGCGAAAGAGCAGGCCAAACGGGCTGCTGCCGCCGAGACGGTTTGGCTATTCGGGCTGCATGCGGTGCGCGATGCGCTGCAGAACCCGGCGCGCGAAAAGCTGCGGTTGGTCGTGACGCGCAATGCCATGGATAAGCTGGGCGATGTCATTGCCGGATCCGGGCTGGAGCCGGAGATTTCGGATCCACGCAAGTTTGCCGCACCCATTGATCCGCAATCGGTGCATCAGGGGGCCGCACTTGAGGTCAAGCCGCTGAACTGGGGCAGTTTGCAGGACATCGCCCTGGGCGAGGGGCCGATGCCGCCCCGGATGGTGTTGCTGGACCGGGTGACGGATCCGCATAATGTCGGTGCGATCTTGCGCTCGGCAGAGGTGTTTGGCGCGCGCGCCGTAATCGCGGTGCAGCGGCATTCCGCGCCCGAGACAGGCGCGCTGGCCAAGACGGCGAGCGGCGCGCTGGAACGGCAGCCCTATGTGCGGGTCCGAAATCTGGCGGATGCGATGACCGAATTGCAGCAGATGGGCTATCTGGTGCTGGGGCTGGATGGCACGGCGGATCAGACCATAGAGCAGGCGCTGGAGGGCAAGACGGACCGTGCCGTCGCGCTAGTGCTGGGGGCAGAAGGGCCGGGGCTGCGTGAAAAGACCCTTGCGACCTGCGATGCGCTTGTCCGTATTGACGCAAGTGGCGGATTTGGATCGCTCAATGTCTCGAATGCGGCCGCTGTCGCCCTATATGCCTCCAAGGCATAAGGAGAGATCATGGGCGCTGTGAAGGTTGCGACCTGCTGTTATTGCGGCACCAAGGCCGCGCTGGTTTTGCGGGGCAAATCCCGGCACGAGCTGGCGTGTTCAAGCTGTGGCGCGCCGCTGCACCGGTTGAAAATGTTACCAAATGAGCCGCGCAGGGCAACCGCGTCTGCGACGACGCCCGCCCGCCCGGCCCCTCAATATGACCGCGCCCATGGGGTCAAGCCGGCAGGGTGGGGCAGGAAAAAGAAGAGAAAACGCAAAGGCTTAGGTCACAAGCTGTTTGAAGAGCTTTGGGATGTCGTCGAAGATATCTTTGATTGAAACATTTGCACGCGCGCTTTCACGCCTTGGCGAGCAGGGGTGCATTTTTCGCGCGGTTCGCGCATTTTATCTTCAGACCCGAAACATGAGGATTTCATGATGCTGACCCGTCGCACACTTCTTGGCCTTCTGGCCACAACACCGTTTCTTGCCCGCCCGGCCTTTGCCGCAACACCGGACGTCTTTGCCGAAAGCGGCCTTGCCATTCGCGGCGCTGATCCGGTTGCTTTTTTCACCGCGGGCGCGCCCACGCCCGGCGACGCGGCCCATAGCCTGATGTGGAAAGGCGCCACCTGGCAGTTTGCCAGCGCTGAAAACATGGCGCTTTTTGAAGCCAACCCCGAGGCTTACGCGCCGCAATATGGCGGCTATTGTTCTTTCGCGATGTCAAAGGGGTCGATTGCCTCTTCTGTGCCAGAGGCCTGGACCATCGTGGATGGCAAGCTTTACCTCAATTATTCGGTCAATGTCCGCACCATCTGGTCCGAAGACATTCCCGGCAACATCGAAAAAGCCAACAGCTATTGGCCCGATATCCTCACCGCGTGATCACAAAGCGGTGCGCTGGACTGGACTGCAGCCGGTTTGTGCCCATCTGGATAGCAAGGGCAGACCCCCGGAACAGCTGCCCTTAAGACTGTCCCTCGTTCCATAAACTGCGCCCGGTTGATCCGGGCGCTTTTTTATGGGCAATTGCCGCCATGACCTATTCTGATGACTTTTTGCGCAAGATCCTGCGCCGCACAAAGCGGATTGCAGCGGTGGGCGTTTCTGCAAACCCGGTGCGGCCCAGTTACTATGTGGTGCGCTATCTGCGGATCAAAGGGTTTGACGTGACCGCGGTGAACCCCGGCCTTGCGGGGCAAGAACTATTCGGATCCACGGTCTATCCGGATCTGACATCCGTGCCGCATGATGTGGATATGGTCGAGATCTTTCGCCGCTCCGAGGCGGTGCCGGGGATCGTGGATGAGGCGCTGGACCGTTGGCCGAACCTGAAAACGATCTGGATGCAGATCGGGGTGGAGCATCAAGCGGCGGCGGATAAGGCACAGGAGCGGGGCGTTGATGTGATCCAGAACAGATGCCCCAAGATCGAATATCAGCGCTTGTTTGGTGAGTTGCGGATGGGTGGGTTCAACACCGGGATCTTGTCGTCGCGGTTGTGACCACAGCACCGGGCAGGGGCTTTGCCCCTCTGGCGGCAAGCCGCCATTCACCCCAGCATATTTTTATTCGGAAGAAGGCCGGGCGGCTTTTTCGGCGATGCCTGACGTGCCTTGACGGCGGGCGAGTTCGGCCAGCACGTCATCAAGGGCCACATCACAGGCGGTGAGCATCACCAGCAGGTGGTAAAGCACATCTGCCGCCTCTGAGGTGAGGGCTGATGTGTCACCTTTGACGGCCTCGATGATGGCCTCGACGGCTTCTTCACCGAACTTCTCGGCACATTTTTCGGGGCCTTGCGACAACAGTTTTGCGGTCCAGCTTGCGGCGGGATCCGTGCCTTTGCGGGCGGCGATGGTGGCGGCGAGATCGTGGAGTGTCATGCGATCCTCATGGGGATACCGTTGGCGGCCATATGCGCCTTGGCTTCGGCGATTGTGTAGGTACCAAAGTGAAAGATTGAGGCGGCGAGCACCGCAGAGGCGTGTCCTTCGGTCACGCCTTCGACCAAATGATCCAGCGTGCCGACACCGCCAGAGGCGATCACCGGCACGTCCACCGCATCGCTGACAGCACGGGTCAGTGGCAGGTTAAAGCCTGATTTGGTGCCGTCGCGGTCCATGGATGTCAGCAGGATCTCTCCGGCACCTTTGGTGACCACTGTGCGGGCAAATTCCACCGCGTCGATGCCGGTGGCGCGCCTGCCGCCGTGGGTAAAGATCTCCCACCGGCCGGGTGCGACGGTTTTGGCATCAATGGCCACGACGATGCATTGGCTGCCAAAGCGCAGCGCGGCCTCTGCCACGACATCGGGGTTGGCGACGGCGGCAGAATTGAAACTGACCTTATCCGCCCCTGCCAGCAGCAAGTTGCGCACATCGTGATGGCTGCGCACACCACCGCCGATGGTCAGCGGCATAAAGCATTGCTCTGCCGTGCGGGTGGCCAGATCATACATGGTGCCGCGGTTTTCTTCTGTGGCCATGATGTCGAGAAAACAAAGCTCGTCCGCGCCAGCCGCGTTATAGGCGATGGCCGCATCCACCGGGTCGCCAGCATCGACCAGATCGACAAAATTGACACCTTTGACGACGCGGCCTTCGGCGACGTCAAGACAGGGGATGATGCGGGTTTTGAGCATGGGGGCGTGATAGGGCGAAATGGCAAAAAGGGGAAGGGGTGCAATTAGCGGACATCTCGCTAAGCTGTGGTCAAACGATTGGGACGAGACGATGATCAGAGTATTCGGTGTGCTGGTGCTGTGCCTTTGGGCGGGGGGCGCAATTGCAGAGCGCAAGGTGGCGCTGTTGATTGGCAATAACGCCTATGACGCGGTTGAGCCGCTGGCCAAGGCCGTGGCCGACGCAGAAGCGATGGCGGCGCAATTGGAAAGCGTGGGCTACGAGGTGATCCTTGCCACCGATGTGACCCGGCGCGATTTCAATCTGCGGATCTCGCAGTTCACCGGCTATCTGGGGCCGGGGGACACGGCGTTCATCTTTTTTGCCGGTCACGGGGTTGAGATCGAGGGTGAGAATTATCTGTTGCCGGTCGATATACTGGTGCCGGATGCGGCGTCATCGGATTTTGTCCGGTCGGAATCCATCGCGCTGTCGGGGTTGTTGGATCGGGTGCGGCGCACGGGCGCGCGGGCGACGCTGGCGGTGATTGACGCCTGCCGGAACAATCCCTTTCCGCAGCGGGCGGGGCGGTCGATCGGTGGCACGCGCGGATTGGCGCGGTTGGCGGCACCAGAGGGGACGTTTGTGATGTTCTCGGCAGGCGCAGGGCAATTGGCACTGGACCAGCTGAACGAACAGGACGATCAGGCCAATTCGGTCTTTACCCGGCTGTTGCTGCCCAAGATCGGCCAGCCGGGGCTGGAGTTGCGCGAGTTGATCTCTGACCTGCGGGTCGAGGTGCGTGATTTGGCCCGCACCGAAAATCATGCGCAGTTCCCGGCCTATTATGACGAGCTGTTGGGCGAATTCTACTTTACCGAAGCCGCCGCCGTTAGTGCCGCACCCACCACGCTAAGTGAAACGCTGAGCTTGCCGCCGGACATCCCAGAGCTGTCGAGCATGGGGGCTGTTGTCACGGCCAAGTCGGTGCCAGAGGTGATGACCGCGTTGGAAGCGGCTGTGCTGGATCTTGGGGGGCGGATCTATGGGCGCAGCGATCCGCAGGCGATTGCGGCCGACGGCGGAGAGTTGGTGCCGCAAATGGGGGCGCTGTGGTTCAGCGATCCCAATCTGGATGCCATTGCGATCCGCGAAAACAGGTTGTCTGCTCTGCTCTTGCCGCTGAAAGTGTTGGTGTTTGAACATGCGGGCCGCACGGTGCTGGCTTATGAATATCCAGATGAACTGTTTGATGACCTGAACTTTTCCGGCAACACCGACTTTCTCGACCTTTATGCGTCGATGCTTTGGGCGGTGACGGAAACGGCAGCGCGTTAGGCAAGCGCCTTGAGCGCCTCTGCAAGATCAATGGCCCCGTCATAAAGCGCGCGGCCTGAAATCGCGCCTGCAATAACGCCGGTGTCGCGCAGCGCTGTCAGATCCGCCATGGAGGATACGCCGCCTGAGGCGATCACGGGGATGTCGACGGCGCGGGCGAGGGCCTCGGTCGCGGGGATATTCGGGCCTTTCATGGCCCCGTCGCGGTTAATGTCGGTGTAGATGATGGCGGCAATGCCTGCGTCCTCGAAGGATTTGGCAAGGTCGGTGACCATCACATCGGTTTCTTCAGCCCAGCCGCGGGTTGCGACGCGGCCATTGCGGGCGTCCAGACCGACGGCGACCTTGCCAGGAAAAGCGCGGGCGGCTTCGCGCACCAGATCGGGGTTTTCCACGGCCACGGTGCCAAGGATCACGCGGGCCAGCCCCTTGTCGATCCAGGCCTCAATCGTGGCCATGTCGCGGATGCCGCCACCCAGTTGGGCAGGCACCGGGCAGGCCTTCAGGATCGCCTCGACCGGGGCGGCGTTGACCGGCGCGCCGGCAAACGCGCCGTTCAGATCGACCAGGTGCAGCCATTCACAGCCCGCCGCAACAAAGTCCTTGGCCTGGGCGGCGGGATCTTCGTTGAACACGGTGGTCTGGTCCATATCACCATGCACCAGCCGCACGGCGTTCCCGTCTTTGAGGTCGATTGCGGGGTAAAGGATCATGGCAGGCTCCGTTCGTTTCCGCGCCTTTTGCCGCAGCGTCGCGCAAAGCGCAACGGGGTCGTCACCCAACGTCAGTCTTGATCGAAAAGTGAAGTCGGCCCCAAGGTGCCTCCATCACTCAAGGGAGGAACTTATGAAACATCTTATCGCCGCTGCATTGGTCACAATCGGCCTTGCTACGCCCGCATTCGCTGCCGATCCGCTGGAAGGCCAGTGGGTTACATCGCGTGACGACAACGGCAACTTTGGCCTGATCCAAGTGGCCCCGTGCGGCGCGGCACTCTGCGGCACGCTGGTGGCGGCCTATGGGTCGGACGGTGGGCAGATCGACAGCGAAAATGTCGGCCGTCAGATCATTTCCGAAACCGTAGCGCAGGGCGGCGGTGAATACCGCGGCAAGGTCTATTCGCCGGATCGGGACAAGACCTATAGCTCCAAGCTCCAGTTGAGTGGCAATTCGCTTGCTGTCTCGGGCTGCGTGTTGGGGATCTGCCGCGATGGCGGCACCTGGACCCGCCGCTAGATCACTTTGGTGCGGGCGTCAGCGCCCGCATCTTTCCCGGCGCGCAAGACCGGTCTCGATCAAAAGGCACCGGTCGCGCGCTTCGAAATAATAGCCGCGCGCGTACCAGCCGACGGCCTCTGCCTCATCCCCATCCGCAACAATCCACGCCCCGCGCAGGTACTTGCCTGCGTAGATCAGCGTGACTTCGGGATCCAACAGCTCTTCTGGTGGGCCGCGGTGGCCCATGGTGCGTGCGGTTTGCGGCAAGATCTGCATCATGCCCCAATAGGGGCCGTTGCGCGCCCGGGGGCGATAGTCGCTTTCGCGCTGGATCACCCGGTGGATCAGACTGGCCGGGATGCCATGAAAGGCCGCGTATTGGTTGATCAGGGCCCGCAATTCGGGCGTTTCATTGGGGTAGAGACCTGGTGCGTTGCGGGTCACCTCTGTGGCACTGCGGCGGCTACAGGCGGGCAGGGCAGCGAGCATCAAAAGGGCGTGGCGGCGGGAATATTGCATGCGCCCAACCTAGCAGGTCTGACAGCAAGGAGAATGGGCATCCTGCCGTACCGGCAAAACACCGCCATCATTTAACCACTTGCTTAATTAACGAATGTGTTTAATGGTGGCGCCATGACCACGCCAGATCAACTTGACCTGACCTTTGCCGCACTCGCGCACCCCGCGCGGCGCGAGATCCTTGCGCAATTGGCCAAGGGCGAGGCATCGGTCAACGATCTTGCTGCCCCGTTCGAGATGAGCCTGCCCGCTGTTTCCCGCCACATCCGTGTGCTGGAAGAGGCGGGGCTGGTGACACGCGGACGCAAAGCGCAATTCCGACCCTGCGCACTGAACGCCGCCCCGCTTGCGGCGGTGTCGGGCTGGGCCGATCAATACCGCCACATCTGGGAGGCGCGGTTTGATGCAATGGATAACGTATTGAAGACACTGAAGGAAAATAGAGATGAGTGATAATCAGGACTGGGCCAAGGTCGAACGGAGCTTTGATGCGCCGATTGAAATGGTATGGAACATGTGGGTCGATCCGGCGATGTTTCAAAAGTGGTATGGCCCGATGGGCATGACCGTGCCGGTTGCCGAAATGGACGTCCGCGTCGGCGGCACCCGCAAGATCGCGATGGAGATGGTGCGCCCTGACCGCACCATGACCATGTGGTTCACCGGCGTTTATAAAGAGATCACACCAATGACCCGGCTGGTCTACACAGAGGCCATGTGCGACGCCGATGGCAATATCATGTCGCCTGCCCAAATGGGGATGCCCGAGGGCACACCAGATATCACCGAAGTCATTGTTGAGCTGCGTGACACGGGCGGTAAGACCGCCATGACCATGGTGCATGTGGGCGTGCCTGCCGGATCACCAGGCGAAGGTGGCTGGAATCAGGCGATCGACAAAATGGCAGAGATGCTCGCCGGCTAAACCGTGTGGCCTGCGGCAGCTGGCCACATATGTCGGGCTTTTGATCAGCTTAGCAAATCCAGCGCCACTTCGGCGCTGGTCTGCGCGTCACCGCCAAGGACATCAACCGCGCTGTCATAGGCGATTTCAACGTCCGACGGGGCGGCAGGCACGGCGGTGTCGTCCGCAATCGGGGCGACATCCGGGTCTTCGGGGGCGGTGGGATCAGGGTTTTCGACCGGGTCCACTGGGGCAATCGCTGCTGCAAAGATGCTGGCAGGGTCGGCACCCTTTGCAATCTGCGATGCCGCCAGACCCTGCGCATTCTTGGGCAGGTCAATACCGGCGGTCCGCGCTTCTGCCACGGCGGCCTTTGCCAATTGCCCCGGCGCCATCGCCGCGTTGCCGCGCACCATCACCGCGGGTTTGGATGAAATGGATAGGTTCGCGTCCATGTGATACCTCCTGACCTGTTGCGAGGAGTATCTAGCCGTCAATGCTTACAATTCGGTTAGGGCGTCCACGCCAAGAAGTTGGCGATCATCCGCAGACCAGCCTCTTGGCTTTTCTCGGGGTGGAATTGTGCGCCGACAATGTTGTCGCGGCCCACGAGGGCGGCAACCTGACCGCCATAATCCACATGCGCCAAAAGATGCGCGGGATCAGCGGCTTGCATCGCAAAGCTATGCACGAAATACGCGTGATCGCCGGTGCTGATCCCGTCCAGAACCGGGTGCGGCCTCTCGATCACCAGATCATTCCAGCCCATATGCGGCACCTTCAGGCCGGGCGCTTCAATCGCGCGGATGTCGCCGGGGATCCAGCCAAAACCGGGGGTGGGTTCATATTCGTGACCCGTCGTCGCCAGCATTTGCATCCCCACGCAGATGCCAAAGAAGGGCACCGCGCGCGCCTCGACCGCTTCGATGATGGCTTGCGCCAAAGCGGTGCGGCCGAAGAGTTCATCCCGGCAATGCGGAAAGGCCCCGTCGCCGGGCAAGACAATACGGTCAGCCCTGGCCACGACATCTGCGTCAGAGGTCACAACAACGGGGCCGCTGCCGACTTCCGCCGCCATTTTCTCAAACGCTTTTTGCGCCGAATGCAGGTTGCCGCTGTCGTAGTCGACAAGAACCGTGGTCACAGCGCACCCTTGGTCGAAGGGATCGCATCCGCCTTGCGGGGATCCGTTTCCAAGGCATCGCGCAAGCTGCGCGCCACGGCCTTGAACGCCGCCTCAGCGATGTGGTGGGCGTTGAACCCGTGCAGCTTGTCGATATGCAACGTGATACCACCGTGGGTCGACAAGGCCTGAAAGAACTCGCGCACCAGTTCGGTGTCAAACGTGCCGATCTTGCCAAAAGGCAGATCAAGATTGCAGATCAGATAGGGCCGCGCGGACAGGTCCAGCGCACAACGCACCTGCGCGTCATCCATCGCCAGATGGCAGGACCCGTAGCGCACGATGCCCTTTTTGTCGCCCATGGCTTCGGTCAAAGCCTGCCCCAGCGCGATGCCCACATCCTCCACTGTGTGGTGGTCATCAATGTGCAAATCGCCGGTGGCCCGGACTGTCATGTCAATCAACGCATGGCGCGACAGCTGATCGAGCATATGGTCAAAAAAGCCCACGCCGGTTTGGTTGTCGTAAACACCGGTGCCATCAAGGTTGATGGTGACGGTGATATCCGTCTCTGCCGTTTTGCGTGTGATCGTTGCGGTCCGCATGGGGGTCTCCGAAAGGTTTCACGCGGCTTATAGGGGCAGGGCGGCCCTTGGCCAAGCGGTCAGATGCGCGAAAGGCATTGCCGTGGCATCGGGGCACCTGAAACCACAAAGGCCGCGCCCTGCGGCACGGCCCTTTGTCGAATTGGAGCGGGCGATGAGATTCGAACTCACGACCCTAACCTTGGCAAGGTTATGCTCTACCCCTGAGCTACGCCCGCGCGCCAATTCGTGAGCCGTGATCTATAAACACTTCCGCCCCGGCGCAAGACCAAAAAACCACAAATCTGCAATTTGTCGGATCAATGCGTGGCAGAGCCTGTGTCCTCGTGCACGGCAGCATTCAGCCCCACATCCTCGCTATGGGCAATCACCCCGTCAGGGGCCAAAAGCAGCAGCCCATAGGCCGGCGGCTCATCAATCGAGAGCGAGGAATTGATATCCTCAAAATCCATAACCCCTTGGTGACAGGGGCTTTTAAACATGGTCCAGGGCACGCCCCGGCTGCTGCCGGAAATCGTGCGGTGGATATGGCCGCAAAACAGATGCGCGCCCGGATGATCGGCCAGCAGATCCAGCAACGCCGCACCCCCCGCAAGCTTGATCGCATCCATCCCGACGATCCCGGTGTCAAAGGGCGGATGATGGGTGAAAACCAGCGGAATGCGCCCCGCAGCGGTCGAAAGCGCCTCTTGTAGCCAGTTCAGCCGGTCAGGACAAAGCAGCCCGGTATGGTGACCGGCAGGGTAGGGCGGGCCGTCAAGCGTATCCAGCGTGATGACCCGGTGATGGGGAAAATCCATGACTGTCTGTATATGGCCCTGCGGCGTTTGCGGTGCGCCTGAGAATATGTCCAGAAAAACATCGCGCCGGTCATGATTGCCCATCATCGGGATCACAGGCATTGACACGTCCCCAAGCGCGTCCCGCAGGCGAGTGTATTGCGCCGAGAGGCCGTGGTGGGTGAGGTCGCCCATCAAAATCATAGCGGCGGCATCGCTGTGGTCTTTCAGAGCCGCATCACGCACCATCTCAAATCTTTGGAGCGGATCTAGCCCAATGATGTCTTGATCTGGCCTGGTGATGTGCAGGTCGGTGATGACAATGATCTTTTCCATGCGCGATCAAAGCCGCAAATCCAAAGATTTTGCAATCAGGTCTTGGCAAATTGAATCAGATCCCAACGGTTGCCAAAGGGGTCGCGGAAGACAGCGACGGTGCCGTAAGGTTCCTGCCGCGGTGCTTCCTCGAATGTCACGCCTTTGGCCTGCATCCGCGCATGATCGGCCGCAAAATCGTCAGTTTGCAGGAAAAGCCAGACGCGCCCGCCGCCTTGCTGTCCAATGAAATCGCGTTGATCCCCGACGGCGCGTGCCAGCAAAAAGGCAGTTTCAGCCCCGTCCGGCGCAACGCGGACCCAACGTTTGCCTTCGCCCAGATCGGTGTCTTCCAATAGGTTGAAGCCCATCACGCCAGTAAAGAAGGCAATGCCAGCGTCATAATCCGGAACGAGGAGCGACAAAAGAGCAAGGCGCTGTGCCATCTTTGGATCCTCACCCCGGTCTCAGGCGGCCGATTTTTCGTCGAAAAATCGTGTCTTTCGAATTTTCGACGAAAATTCGGGCTACTCCAACTCGACCAGCAAATCCTTGGCGTCGATCTGGCCGCCGGCGGTGACATGCACCGCTTTGACGGTCGCATCACGTTCCGCATGAATACCGGTTTCCATTTTCATCGCCTCAATCGTCAGCAACAGATCACCTTCTTTGACCTCTTTGCCGGCAACCGCTGCCACCGTGGCCACAACGCCCGGCATCGGCGCGCCGATGTGATTTGCATTGCCATCCTCGGCTTTTGGACGATTGACCTTATCAGCTGCAGCAAGACGGTTCAGCACGCGGATCGTGCGGGGCTGGCCGTTGAGTTCAAAGAAGACCTTCACCTCTCCATCTTCATTGATATCGGCCACCGCCTGCATCCGCACTTCCAGCGTTTTGCCGGGGTCGATCTCTGCGGTGATCTCTTCGCCCGGTTCCATGCCATAAAAGAACGTCTTGGTCGGCAGGGTGCGCACCGGGCCATAGGTCTTGTGACGCCCCATGTAGTCAAGAAAGACCTTGGGATACATCAGATAGCCGTTCAGATCTTCGTCATCCACGGCCTTGCCGTCCAACTGCTTGGACAGGTCCGCACGGGTCGCTTCCAGATCAACAGGTTTCAGGTGCTTGCCGGGGCGGTCGGTCGTTGGTTTCTCACCTTTGAGGATCTTTTTCTGGATCGCCTTGGGCCAGCCGCCAGGGGGTTGGCCAAGGCTGCCCTTCATCATGTCCACAACGCTGTCGGGGAAGACCACGTCGGTCTTGGGGTTTTCCACATCGGCGCGGGTCAGGTTCTGGCTGACCATCATCAGCGCCATGTCGCCCACCACCTTGGACGAGGGCGTGACCTTGACGATATCGCCGAACATCTGGTTCACGTCCGCATAGGTCTGGGCCACCTCGTGCCAGCGCTCTTCCAGCCCCAAGGACCGTGCCTGCGCCTTGAGGTTGGTGAACTGCCCGCCGGGCATCTCGTGCAGGTAGACCTCGGATGCGGGGGCCTGCAGGCCGCTTTCGAACGCGAGGTAATGGGCGCGCACGCTTTCCCAATAGTTGCTGATCTCGCGGATCGCACCCACGTCCAGCCCGGTGTCGCGGTCAGAGCCTTTCAGCGCCTCGACGATGGACCCCAGCGTCGGCTGGCTGGTGTTGCCCGACAGCGCGTCCATCGCGCCATCGACACAATCGACCCCGGCTGCTGCGGCGGCCATCACAGTCGCAATCGCGGCTCCCGATGTGTCGTGCGTGTGGAAGTGGACGGGCAGGCCGACCTCTGCCTTCAGCGCCGTGATCAGGGCCGTGGCGGCGGCTGGTTTCAGCAGGCCCGCCATGTCTTTGAGGCCCAGCACATGCGCGCCTGCGGCCTCAAGCTCCTTGGCCATGCCGATATAGTATTTCAGGTCGTATTTGCTGCGATCAGGGTCCAGCAGGTCGCCGGTATAGCACACGGTGCCTTCGCAGACCTTTTCCGCCTCGATCACCGCGTCCATCGCGACGCGCATGTTGTCCACCCAGTTGAGGCTGTCAAACACGCGAAAGACGTCAACACCGCTGATTGCGGCCTGCTTTACAAAGGCCTGCACGACGTTGTCGGGATAATTGGTATAGCCCACACCATTGGAGGCGCGCAGCAGCATCTGCGTCATCACGTTGGGCATATGGGCGCGGATATCGCGCAGGCGCTGCCAGGGGCATTCCTGCAAGAACCGGTAGGCCACGTCAAAGGTCGCACCGCCCCAGCATTCGACGCTGAAAAGCTGGTTCATCTTGGCGGCATAGGTGGGCGCGACGCGGATCATGTCAATCGACCGCATCCGCGTGGCCAGCAGCGACTGGTGTCCGTCGCGCATGGTGGTGTCGGTGATCAGCAGCTGCTTTTGATCCTTCATCCACTGCGCCACGGCCTCTGGACCAAAGTCGTCCAGAATGTTGCGGGTCCCGGGGATCACATCAGTGGTCGGCTTCACCGGAGCTTTGGGCGGTTTCACATCCGCCGCCGGGCGCGGGCGGCCCGCCGTCTCGGGGTGACCATTCACGGTAATATCCGCGATATAGGTCAGGATTTTCGTGGCCCGGTCGCGGCGTTTCTTAAAGTTGAAAAGGTCGGGCGTCTCATCAATGAACTTGGTGTGGTATTCGTTGTTCAGGAACGTCGGATGCTTCAGCAGGTTTTCCACGAAAGCGATGTTTGTCGACACGCCGCGAATACGGAACTCGCGCAACGCACGGTCCATCCGGGCAATCGCCATCTCTGGTGTGGGCGCTTTCGCCGTCACCTTGGTCAACAGACTGTCATAGTAGCGCGTGATCACAGCACCGGAATAGGCCGTGCCGCCGTCCAGACGAATGCCGGGGCCCGTGGCGCTGCGATAGGTGCCGATGCGGCCATAGTCGGGGATGAAGTTGTTCTGCGGGTCCTCTGTCGTGACCCGGCACTGTAGCGCGTGGCCGTCAAGTTTGACGTCATATTGGCTGGCACAGCCCGTTGCCTCGACGATGCTCTTGCCCTCGGCGATCAGGATCTGCGCGCGGACGATGTCGATGCCGGTGACTTCTTCGGTGACAGTGTGTTCCACCTGCACACGAGGGTTCACCTCAATGAAGTAGAATTCACCACTGTCCATATCCATCAGGAATTCGACCGTGCCCGCACATTCATAGTTCACATGCTGGCAGATTTTCTTACCGAGATTACACAGCTGCTCGCGCTGGGTGCCGCTCAGATAAGGAGCAGGGGCGCGTTCCACCACCTTCTGGTTGCGGCGCTGCACCGAACAATCCCGTTCCCACAGGTGATAAATCTGGCCCTGACTGTCGCCCAGGATCTGCACCTCGACGTGGCGGGCGCGCATGATCATCTTTTCCAGATAACCCTCGCCATTGCCAAAGGCGGCCTCGGCCTCGCGGCGCCCCTCCAGCACTTTCTCTTCCAGCTCATCCTCGGACATGATCGGGCGCATCCCCCGTCCGCCACCGCCCCATGACGCCTTGAGCATCAGGGGATAGCCGACCTCTGCCGCTTCCTTTTTGATCGCAGCCATATCGTCACCCAGCACCTCGGTGGCGGGGATCACAGGCACGCCCGCCTCAATCGCGACACGGCGCGCACTGGCCTTGTCGCCAAGCTGGCGCATGGTCTGGGCCTTCGGTCCAATAAAGGTGATGCCATTGGCGGTGCAGGCATCGACGAAATCGGGGTTTTCCGACAGCAGACCATAGCCGGGGTGGATCGCATCCGCGCCCGACATCTTGGCCACGCGAATGATCTCTTCGATGCTCAGGTAGGCCGCAACCGGCCCCAGATCCTCGCCAATGCGGTAGGCCTCATCCGCCTTGAAACGGTGCAGCCCCAACTTGTCCTCTTCCGCAAAGACGGCAACGGTCTTTTTGCCCATCTCGTTGGCGGCGCGCATGATACGAATGGCGATTTCGCCACGGTTGGCAATGAGGATTTTCTTGAAGTCTGGCAAGGGGAGGCTCCTATTTCGCAGTTGCAGCATTGTTAGGGTGCCGCGCGGATAAGGTAAATACGGGTTTCTACGGTGAATCGCAGCAAAAACGACTTAATTTGCAGGCGCTGACTTATATTATTGCCCTAGGGCGCGGCAGGGGTTGCCAATGTTGCGGGCAGGTCCGAAAGCTGCCGTGCTCCGATCTGGCCCATGTTGCTGATCATGTCCTGCCGCAGGATATCAACCACATGGGCGGCACCCGCATCCCCCAGGGCGCCAAGGCCATAGTGAAACGCGCGGCCCAGCATGACAAAATCCGCACCCAAGGCGATGGCCCGCAAGATATCCAACCCGCCGGTGATGCCGCTGTCAAAGATCACCGGCAGCCGCGTGGCCGCGCGTATGCCGGGCAGGGCGGTGATCGTGGCAGCCCCGCCTGCAAATTGTCGACCCGCATGATTGCTGACCCAGATCGCATCGGCCCCTTCGTCAGACAATCGCGCCGCGTCGCCGGGGTTCATCACGCCTTTGACGACCAGCGGGCCGTCCCATGTCTCGCGCAATGCCTTGAAGTAATCCCAGTCCGGCGAGGTCCGCATCAGATAGCCGATATGCTGATTTGACGGCAGCGCGCTGCGGTTTTCGGTATAGCTTTCCATCAGTTTGGGCCGTGGCATGCCCGCCTTGCGGATCCCGTTTGTCCAGACCGGACACAGCGCCATTTGGGCCAGGATCTTGGGGCCGACCGTGGGCGGATTGGTCATGCCACCCCTGATCTGCCGCTCGCGCCGCGAGGCAACAGGCACATCCACGGTCAGCACAAGGGTGGTGAAACCGGCCGCTTTTGCGCGGCGCAGCATGTCGTCCAGAATGCCCATGTCGCGCGGCGGATAGAGCTGAAACCAGGCATGCGCGCCAATGTCGCCCGCCAGATCATCGGGCGTTTTGCTCGCCATGGTTGAAAGGCAATAGGGGATGTTTTCCTGCGCCGCCATCCGTGCGAGGCTGTGTTCCGCCCCCGGCCAGATCAGGCCTGACATGCCCACCGGGGCGACCCCAAAGGGCAGCGGATGATCCTGACCCAGCAGGCTGGTCGACAGATCAGGTGTGAATTCTCCATGCAGTACAGAGGTGCGCAGCAACACGTTTTGCAGGGCCGCATGATTCCGATGCAACGTGGATTCGTCGCCCGTGGCGCTGTCCAGATATTCCCACACGAAATGCGGGATCCGACGCTTGGCACGGGATTTCAGATCAGAAATCGCGGGATATTTGCTGTGCAGATCCATCCCAAGGACGCTAGAGGACCGGTCAGTGAATGGAAAGGCGACCCTGCGAAAATGCAGCGCGGGCAGATGCCTCCGGCGGGCATATTTGAGTTCAAAAGAAAGCATGGAACAGAATGTGAACACCTCTTTTGCTGTGATGGTTTTTGGGCTAGCTTGTGCGCCATGAATGATTTCAGCGAAGATGACGCCTTCGAGGCCGCCGCCGTTCCGCTTAGTCGTCAGGCCATGGCCGGGCGATCTGCGCCCTATCTTGAAGGGCTCAACCCCGCGCAACGCGCCGCAGTCGAGGCGCTGGATGGCCCGGTGCTGATGCTGGCGGGTGCGGGAACCGGCAAGACCAAGGCGCTGACGGCGCGGATTGCGCACTTGCTGGTATCAGGCACCGCCCGCCCGAACGAGGTTTTGGCCGTCACCTTTACCAACAAGGCTGCGCGCGAAATGAAGAACCGCATCGGCGGGTTGTTGGGCGAAGCGGTCGAAGGGATGCCGTGGCTTGGCACCTTCCACGCGATCTGTGTAAAGCTGCTGCGCCGGCATGCGGAACTGGTGGGGCTCAAGTCCAATTTCACCATTCTGGACACCGACGACCAGATCCGGCTGATGAAGCAGCTGATTATTGCCGCCGGGGTTGATGAAAAGCGCTGGCCGCCGCGGATGCTGGCAGGGATCATTGATGGTTGGAAAAACCGGGCGCTGACGCCTGACAATATCCCCGTCGCCGATAGTGGTGCTTTTGATCACAAGGGCGTGGCGCTTTATGCCGCTTATCAAAGCCGCCTACTGGAACTGAACGCCTGCGATTTTGGCGATCTTCTGCTGCATATGGTGACCATTTTTCAGACCCACGCCGATATTCTCAAGCAGTATCAGCGCTGGTTCCGCTATATCCTTGTGGACGAATATCAGGACACCAACGTTGCCCAATACCTCTGGCTTCGGCTGTTGGCGGGGGGGCACAAGAACATCTGTTGTGTGGGCGATGACGACCAGTCGATCTACGGTTGGCGCGGGGCCGAGGTGGGCAATATCCTACGGTTCGAAAAGGATTTTCCTGGCGCAGTGGTCGTCCGGTTAGAGCAGAATTATAGATCCACCGCGCATATTCTTGGTGCGGCCTCTGGCGTGATTGCCGCCAACAAGGGGCGGCTTGGAAAGACGCTATTTACCGAGGCGGATGGCGGCGAAAAAGTCCGGCTGATCGGCCATTGGGATGGAGAGGAAGAAGCCCGCTGGATCGGTGAAGAGGTCGAGGCCCTGCAACGCGGCACCCGCGGGATGGCTGGTAAGTCATTGGACAACATGGCGATTTTGGTCCGCGCCAGCCACCAGATGCGCGCGTTTGAGGACCGCTTTCTGACCATCGGTTTGCCTTATCGTGTTATCGGCGGGCCGCGGTTTTATGAGCGGATGGAGATCCGCGATGCGATGGCCTATTTTCGGTTGGCTGTCAGTCAGGATGATGACCTTGCGTTCGAGCGGGTCGTGAACACGCCGAAACGGGGGCTGGGGGACAAAGCAGTTCAGACGATCCAGCGGGCCGCAAGGACCAATGGCGTGTCTCTTGTTGAGGGTGCCCGGATTGTGGTGCAAGCCAAGATGCTTGGCGGTAAGGGTTTGAAAGAGCTTGGAATTCTCGTCGATAGCCTTGACCGATGGCACGCGCAGGTGCGGGCGGAGCAGGATACGCATGTTGAGTTGGCGGAGATGATTTTGGATGAGTCCGGGTACACTGGATTCTGGCAAAACGACAAAACGCCCGAAGCGCCGGGGCGGTTGGAGAACCTCAAGGAGCTGGTGAAAGCCCTTGAAAACTTTGAGAATTTGCAAGGCTTCCTCGAACACGTCTCGCTTATCATGGACAATGAGACCGAAGGCGAAGAGGAAAAAATCAGCATTATGACGCTGCATGCCGCTAAGGGATTGGAATTCCCTGTTATTTTCTTGCCCGGATGGGAAGATGGGCTGTTTCCGAGCCAGCGCAGCATGGACGAGAGCGGGTTGAAGGGGCTGGAGGAAGAACGGCGGCTGGCCTATGTCGGCATTACCCGCGCGGAAGAGATTTGCACCATAAGTTTCGCTGCAAATAGAAGGGTTTACGGACAGTGGCAGTCGGCGATGCCGTCGCGCTTTATTGATGAGCTGCCACCTGAACATGTGGAGGTGCTGACGCCGCCGGGGCTATATGGCGGGGGGTACGGTGCGGCGGGGATGTCGGCCAGCGCAAACCCGGCCGCACAAGAATTCATGGGCTCTGATCTGCATGAAAAGGCCGCAAAATCAGATGTTTACAACTCTCCCGGGTGGCGGCGATTGCAAAGCCGTAGCCAGCAACGCGGCATGACGCAACCGTCGGAATCGCGCAACATGACCATTGATCTGGACGCGGTCAGCGCCTTTACAACCGGCGACAGGGTGTTCCACCAGAAGTTTGGATACGGCCAAGTCATTGGAATTGAAGGCGATAAACTGGATATCGCGTTCGAAAAGGCCGGTGAAAAGAAGGTCGTGGCGCGGTTTGTCGTCAAGGCGGATGCCGCAGGCGACGTGCCATTCTAGCGCGTTAACCAAACCAGACGGGGTAAAGGGTTAACACCAGCAACACCGCCATCGTGCCGTTAAAGAGCCGCAACAGGCGCGGGCGCGACAACAGGCGTTTGACCTGGGTCCCGATGGTTGCCCAGACCATGATCGAGGGGAAATTGGTGCAGGCGAAGACCAATGCAACCAATAACGTGGGCGCGATGCCGCCGCCGTCGGGCGTGTAATTGGTGATCGCGTAAATCGCCATATACCACGCCTTTGGGTTGACCCATTGAAAGGCCGCAGCTTGCAGGAAGGTAAAGGGCTTGCCGCGGGCTTCGCCTTCGCGCGGTGGGGCGGCGGTGGCAATTTTCCAAGCAAGATAAAGCAGATAGGCGGTGGAGATCACCTGCAAGATCAACCGGGCGGCAGGATACAAAACAAAGATCTGTGCCAATCCCAAGCCCACAAGTGTCACCATGACCGAGTGACCGATGGAAATGCCCAGCATATGCGGAAAGGTCCGGCGAAAGCCGAAATTGGCACCTGAAGCCATCAACATCAGGTTGTTGGGGCCGGGGGTGATGGAGCTGACAAAGGCGAAGCCAACAAGGGCAATGAGAAGGTCATAGGTCATTGCGCAACGCTACACGCATTTTCACGCGTTGAAATTGCAATGTTTGTGAGATTTGTGCTATCTATGCAACTCATGACGAAGATAGATCATATCGGCGCGCAAATATTGCGCGAGCTTGCCCGCGATGGGCGCATCAGCAATCTGGTGTTGGCAGAGAAAGTGGGGCTGTCGCCCTCTGCCTGTTCGCGCCGGGTGACCGAGATGGAGCGGGCGGGAATCATTAACGGTTATCGGGCACGGATTGACCCCGCGCAGATCGGCCGCGGCTATGTGGTCTATGTGGCGGTCGGGCTGGCGGAGCATACGAAATCTGCGCAATTCACCTTTGAGCGGGCGATGAACGGCGCTGATGAGGTGACGGAATGCCATAATGTGGCGGGCGCGTTTGAATATATGCTGCGCGTCGAAGTCGAGGACCTGCCAGCCTATAAAGCGTTCCATACCAATACCTTGGGGACCGTTCCGCATGTGCGGTCGATCACCAGCTATATGGTCATGGGCAGCCCCAAGGACATGCGCAGTTAACGGCCCGCGCGGCCCGTTAGGTTAACCACGTTTTTCTGCAAAAGGTTAAAATGCACAAAGCATGCACATTCCATACACATTGCATGTGCATCAAAGTCTTAACAGAAATTCATTAATGCACGGTGCTCAGATCAGGGTCTGCGCCGCTTTGAACAAGGCGACGGCCCCGGCGAGCAAGCTGATCAGTGAAATGCCACGGGCGACAAGTTTTTCGTAGTCCAGCCACCACGGTTTGAGCCGGGATGAAATTTTGGCGTTCAGGTCGGTGAGCATTTGCAGCGCCTTGATCCGGTCATCGGTGCTATCGGCGTCGCGGTATTCCTGCGCGGCGGCGACCATGGTGATGGTCAGGATATCGTCACCGGTGCCCGCGGCGGCGGCGCGGTAGGCGTCGATTTCGATGCAGATGGTGGTGCTAAGCTGGTCGCGGGCGTTGTCGCTTGAGATCAGGTCAACGGCTTGAAATGGTAGAGCGCTGCGCACGTCAGATGCGCGGGTGTGGACACGACGTGATAGTTGGTGGCCTGCACCGACGGCGGCCAACGCGAAGCCAATAAACAGGAATGCGCTTAGGGTCTTGGGGTTGGTGGTTTTGAGGTTATCGGGCAGGAGATCTGGCTGCGCCAAAAACAGGCCATACCCGACCAACATCACAGCATAAATTGCAATCTGAAGTCCATTGTTGGTGCTCTTTACTTTTGCATCCTGCGGCGGCGGCGCAGGGGCGGGATTCACTGGGGCCATCGTCGTCGTGTTCCACGGGTTCGGGGCGGCACCGTCGATCGGGATAGGCATCGGCTTTGGCGCGGAGGGCACGGGATGCGGGGCGGGGCTTTGTGCGGCGGGCGGTGGGTCGTCCAGCCCGAAGGGTTCGGAAATTGATGAAAGACCACCGGGTTTGACGTCTTTGGCGCTGAACTGGCGTTTTTCACCGCCGAAGTCCTTTTTCAGAAGATCCTCGAAATCATCGAGGCCGATGCCAGAGGCGACGGCATTGCCGGTGGCCGCGCCGTGCAGCTTGCTGAGGGCGCGGTAGGCCGCCTTGAAATCGGGGCGTTGGGCAGGGTCCGTCGCCAGTAGTTTTGCCAGAATGTCGTGGTATTCGGCGGGGGCAGCGGACACGTCGGGGGGGGCGGCAGAGGAGGCGGAGCCTAAAATCTCTGCCAGTGATCCGCCCATGCGATAGGGGAAGCCCGCCAGCATTTCGTAAAGCACCGCGCCAAGGGTCCAGATGTCGGAACTGGCGGTTTGCGGTGCAGCGGCGAGTTGTTCGGGGGACATATAGAGTGGCTTGCCGGACAGCTCTCCGACGATGGTGGATTGGCCGAGGCGGCTGTCCTCGGTCAGTTGGCCGATGGCGTTAAAGTCGATCAGGACAGGGTCGTAGGGGCCGCGCATGATGATGTTTTGCGGGCTGAGGTCGCGATAGATGAAACCTGCCTTGTGAATCGTGGACAGGGCGTCGAGCAGTTGCAGCGCGATTTGCAGGGCGCGTTCAGGCGCCAGTTTGCTGGTGCGCAGTTCGGCGGACAGCGGTACGCCGGGGATATAGTCGTAGACCATGACCAGATGGCTGGGCGTTTGCAGGCTGGTGCGCATCGGTTGCAGGCGGGGGTGGGTCAGCAGGCGCGTGAGTTCAAGCTCGCGTTGGAAATAGCGGGACGCTGCCTCGTTGAGTTGCCTGATTTTGAGGATGACGTCCTGGCCCGTTTGGGTGTCGCGGGCGCGCCATGTCTCGCCCAGCGGGCCAGCGGCCAGTCGGTCAAATCCGCCGTAATTGGCGGCCAGTTCGGGAAGTGGTGCGTCGGCCATAATATCCCCTTGGGGCAAGTGTGGGCCGGGCGGGGCGTGCAAATCAAGTTTGGATTTCCTGACCCGCCAAAAAGAAACGGCGATGCGCGGGAGGAGGTGCACATCGCCGTTCTTATTTGGGTGGCGCATTCCCCCGGGAGGAGGTGGAGGTTTGCGCCGGTGTCACCGGAACCAGCCAGGGAGGAGGTTGGTGGTCCCGATTAGCGGGCTTACGCCGGGAGGAGGTGGCGGGCCCGTATTCCAGTTTTGCAAGAATGGCGGCTCCGGGAGGAGGTGGAGCCGCCACCTTGTCAGTTGCATGGCTGGCACAGGGAGGAGGTTGGCCAGTCATGCGTTGTCAGGTGCGCCGCGGGAGGAGGTGCAGCGCGCCCGATGTCTTAGCTTACGCGCCGTATGCGGCCTCATAAGCGATTGCTTTGATCGACGCGCGGCTGATGCCAAGGTCGGCGAGTTCACGTGCCGAAAGGGTTTCCAGTTCGGTCACAGTTGTGCGGAAGACTTTCCGTTTCGCGGCGGCTTCTGCCCACTGCGCACGGAGGTCTGCAAATTTCTCGGCCCAGGACAGGCCAGCGGTTGATGTGTTTGTATATGCCATCGTTCGTATCTTCTTCGGTTTGAGTGATGCGCCGTATTGCGCTTCGTGGACCATACTTAGGCTTATGCCGCAGGTGCACAATGGCAGATGCTGCAATGCAGCTATGCGTTAAGTGCAAGCTTCCCAAGGGTAAATTTCTTTTGTGCTGAAAGCGCGGGCATTTGGGCGCAGGGACTTGCGGTTTGACCAGTGCTGACAGATGTTGCCCAGCGAAAAGGCGTTTTGCGAAGGGGCAGGCCATGGCGGACAAAAGCGAGATTTTAGCGGCGCTGGCAAAGGTTGGCCTGCCGGATGGCGGCGATCTGGTCAGTCGCGACATGGTGCGGGCGCTGACAGTCGAAGGCGACGCGGTGCGTTTTGTGATCGAGGCGCCGGATGCGGACATGGCCGCCCGAATGGAACCGGTGCGCACAGCCGCCGAGCGCGCGGTGGCGCTGGTCGCCGGGGTCAGCAAGGTTTCGGCCATTCTGACGGCGCATGGTCCGGCGGCGAAACCTCAGGCCCCGCCCAGCCTGAAGGTCGGGCGCCACCCAGAGCCGCAGGCGGGGCCAAGCAAGCCCGCAGGGGTCAAGCGGATCATCGCCATCGGATCGGGCAAAGGCGGCGTTGGAAAATCCACGGTGTCGAGCAATCTGGCGGTGGCGCTGGCCAAGGAAGGGCGGCGTGTCGGCCTGCTGGACGCGGATATCTATGGGCCAAGCCAGCCAAGGATGATGGGGGTCAGCAAGCGGCCCGCAAGCCCTGATGGCAAGACGATCATCCCATTGCAGGCCCACGGTGTGACGATGATGTCGATTGGCCTGATGATGGATCCTGACAAGGCGATTGTCTGGCGCGGGCCGATGCTGATGGGTGCGCTGCAACAGATGCTGGGGCAGGTGGAATGGGGCGAGCTTGATATTCTGCTGGTCGATCTGCCGCCCGGCACTGGTGACGTGCAACTGACGCTGTGTCAGAAATCCGACCTGACAGGCGCGATTGTGGTCAGCACGCCGCAGGATGTGGCGCTGCTGGATGCCCGCAAGGCGCTGGATATGTTCAAGACGCTGAACACCCCGGTGCTGGGGTTGATCGAAAACATGTCGATGTTTGTCTGCCCGGATTGCGGATCGTCCCATGCGATCTTTGGCGAGGGCGGGGTCAAGGCCGAGGCCGAGAAGATTGGCGCGCCTTATCTGGGGGCCTTGCCGATTGATCTGGACACAAGGCTGGCAGGGGACGCGGGCACGCCGGTTGCCGCAGGTGACGGGCCGATGGCCGCGGCCTATCGCCACCTCGCGCGGAGGTTCATCGACGGGGGCATGGCGTGATCCGGGAAGCGACATCTGCCGATAAGGATGCGATCTGGGCGCTGCTGGAACCTGTGTTCCGCAGTGGCGAGACCTATGCCATTGATCCCGCCATCAGCCGCGCGGATGCGCTGGCCTATTGGATGGGCGGTGCGGCCTGTTACGTCGCCGAAGATCAGGGCGCAGTGGTTGGCACCTATTACATCCGCACCAATCAGCCCGGCGGCGGCGCGCATATCTGCAATTGCGGCTATATTGTCGGGGATGCGGCGCGGGGGCGCGGGCTGGCGGGGCAGATGTGCGAGGCCAGTCAGGGACAGGCCCGCGCGCTGGGATACCGGGCCATGCAGTTCAATTTTGTGCTGGAAAGCAATGCGGGTGCGGTGCGGTTGTGGCATCGCTTGGGGTTTGAAACGGTGGGGACCATTCCGCAGGCGTTTGACCACCCGACACAGGGCATGGTGAATGCCTTTGTGATGTATAAACAGATCAACTAGCGTCGAAAATCGTCCCGCGTCCGCCCCATTGAGGCCGGATTTGCAAGACAGGCTTGCCCCAACAAAGGGGCAGGAGCAGTCCGCATGGAACTTGATAAGGTTGTGATGGGCGCCGTTGGTGTCGGCATGTTTGTGATGGTTGTCACTGGTGGCGGCACCCTTTTGAATGCGGGCGGCAACAGCTTTCTTGGCGGTGGCGGACTGTCAATCGGCGGCGGCATGAGCGACCGGGCGGATGATGATCTGCTGTGGTGGGATCTGTCGATGGGCAAGCTGCACCCCAAGGGGATTGCGACGGCGGACGGCTATGACCTGATCCGCAATGTTGCGGCCGAACACCCCGGAGAGGCGCGTCAGGAACCCACGGCCATTGTGCCGCTGCTGGCCGATGATTGCACCGCCCGCGCGCCCGCAGCGGGTGAGGTGATTGCCAATGTCTATGGCGCTGTCAGCTACTTTGAGAGCGGCATCCACGCGGTGACCCATGCACAATTGATGTCGCAGGCCGAGGACTGGCTGGAGCGGCAGGTCAAGGACCTGACCAAGCCGAGGCCGCTGCCAAGTGGCCGGTTGCAGACGATGGATATCGTTGATGTCTATGTGACCGACACCAGCGCGCCGGTCTATCTGATCCTGCAAAGCGACGGTAACGGCTTGGCCTGGAACCTGCAGATCGCGCCGGGTGTGGAGCTGGCACAGGTCACCGTAGTGGCGCAGCAAACGGTCGGCGTGGCCAATGTGCCGATGGGCGTGCCGCTTGATCTGATCGGGACGGGCTGCGGCGTTGATGTGACGCGGATGCCCAAAGCGCAGTGGGACTTTGTCGAAAATACCCGCAACGGGATTGGGGGCAGTCACAGTCAGGAATTGCTGGACGCGCATTACGACCGCGCCGGGCGCTATGCGGACTGGTTCTACGGCGTCTTTGGTGTTGATCCCGAACGTGGCACGGCGGGCTTTGGCAAGCAGTCTTATGTGCTGGCGGGGCCGCTGCCTGCGCCAGAGGCCTTGTTGGATTACACGCCGATGGGGGTGATGCATGTCACCGATACGGCGCTGATCCTGACAGGCACCAAGCAAGAGCGGCAGAGCGCCAAGATCGCCGCCATCGAAGAGATTTTGGTGGCCGCGATCCATGGGCCGGTGACCGATCTGCAATACTCCGAACCGATGCTGCGCGAAGCCACGGCCATGCAGGGGGACCCGTGATGCCGTTTTTGCGGATTTTGCAATTTGTGGTGGGCGGTCTGTTTCTGGCAGCATTGGCGCTGTTTGCGGTGATCGCCTTTGGCGCGGCACCGGGGGAACAGGCCGTGGCCGAAGCCGCAACGGATGGTGTGCCACGCGTGTCGGTCAATCCGTTGACGGACGACATCGAAGAAGAGCTTTTGGCGGATCGGCCCGCGGGGGAGGGGCTGAGCTTTGTCGAGAACCTGATCCTGACGGTCACGGGCCGGGCGGTGACGGCGGTCGAGGATGCACAGGCCGAAGCTGTGCTGGAGGTCGCGACGCTGGATCGCAATCACAAGGTTGATATCGATCAGGTGGTGCATCTGACCGATCTGATGCCGCCGAACCTGTTTGAGCCGCCAGCGGTGCATCGGGACATGTTCGCCCAGGCGCAGGCGGCACGATACCTGCGCGACCGGGAATGCCCGCTGTTGCTGGCGGACCTGGCGGTGGCCTGTCAGGTGCTGAACGCGCGGGTCACGCCGGAAGAGGACAATTTCTACCGGATCCGGGCCGAGATCGCCTTTGTCGCAGAAGTGCAGCCGGGCGAGGTGCCATTGGCTCAGAACCTGCGCACCCAGTCAGAGTGGTTTGACGTTTACGACGGTCGCAGGCCCAAGCGGGACCGCGCGGATCACGCTGAGGTGCTGCGGGTAAGCTATGCGCAGGTGGTTGAGCAATGTGCAGCATTGCGCAAGACCTACGGCAATTGCGTCGTGGAAGAGGTCGAAGTGCGGTTTCGCGACCTGCGCGGTGACCCGGACGCTGTGCAGGCGGATGTGCGCGTCAAGGCGAGCGTGGTTTTGCCGGGCAACGACAGCTAGGCGGGATCTGGGAATTCACGGAATCGCGCGCGGATATCCGAATCAAATCAGATGAATCGCATGGAAATGCGGGGTATGGCGGGGCAGATTGGCCCCGTTTTTGCCGTTGGGGCAGGGTGCGGCGAAAAAAGTTGGGATTTTTGTGTCGGTTGCGGAAATGCGTCGGGCGGGGTCTATGTTGATCGGCGAAAATACACCAACACAACATGTAGTGTTTTCTGCGTCGCGGATCTAGATTTTGTATACTCCGACGGACGCTGCGATTCACGTTAGTTCACAAAATTCCCAGAAAAGTGTGGACAGAACCATGTGGTTCCGGCACAAAGAGTGCACGGATTACGACGGGCAAACGATCCAAGGGACGACAAGATCCCAACCGGCAAAAGTCAGGTTTCATACAGGCCCCTGAATAATTCGAACAACGAGATCCGGCGCGCGAGCGAGCAGACATCCCCCCAGGTGGCGCGCGCAGCTGGACTAAGCCCTAAGGGGCAGAGGGCGGCGGATTGAGCAGTGGCAGCAGCTCAATCCGCCGTTTTCACATTTGAAGGATGAAACGGAAAGTCGGGACGTAAGTGGCACTGAAGTTTACAGGCGAACACACCCAAAAGGTGGACAGCAAGGGGCGCATGAGCGTGCCTGCTGATTTTCGTCGTGTGCTTGAAGGTGGCGATCCTGACTGGGCGGCTGGCCTGCCGATGAAGTGCCAGATTGTTTATGGTGACCACCTTGAGGGGCGGTTGCAGGTCTATTCGGTCGCCGAATACGACAAGGTCATGGACCGGATCGAGGCGATGCCCGACGCGGACCCCAACAAAGATCACATCACCCATTTGATGATCACCCAGTCCGAGCCGCTGACGGTGGACAAGGATGGCCGCGCGGTCTTGCCGCTGAAGCGCCGCGAAAAGCTGGGGCTGACCGAGGGGATGTTGTCATTCCGCGGCAGGTTAAGCCATTTCGAGATTTGGAAGGCGGAGGATTATGACGCCGAAGTCAGCGCACCGGTGCAAGACTTCCTGAGCGACAAGCCGAAGAACTTTAACCCGCTGTCTATGGTGCCGTAGCAATGTCCATGTCAGCTGCCGCAGACAAAGCCCCACATATCCCGGTCCTGATCCGCGCCATTCTGAGCGCGGTTTCCCCCGTTCAGGGGGTTTGGCTGGATGGGACGTTTGGGGCGGGGGGCTATACGCGGGAATTTCTGAAAGCCGGGGCCGAGAAGGTCATTGCGGTGGACCGTGATCCGCTGGCGTTTGAGATGGCCGAGGAATGGATCGGCGAATATGGCGACCGGATAGAACCCGTCGCGGGCACGTTTTCGAAGCTGGATGAATATGGCGCGGACCTTGACGGGGTCGTGCTGGATTTGGGCGTGTCGTCGATGCAGCTTGATCTGGCAGAGCGCGGGTTTTCGTTCATGCGCGATGGGCCGCTGGATATGCGGATGAGTCAGGACGGGCCGTCGGCGGCGGACCTGTGCAATGACGCCGACGAAGGCGAACTGGCTGATATCATTTACCTTTATGGAGAGGAACGCGCCAGCCGCCGCATTGCCAAGGCGATTGTAAAGGCGCGGCCTGTGACGACGACGGGTGAGCTTGCGAAGATCGTGGAAGGGTGCTTACCCCGGCCCAAGCCAAACCAGAGCCATCCGGCGACACGGACGTTTCAGGCGCTGCGGATCGCGGTGAATGACGAATACGGCGAGTTGTGGCAGGGGCTGATGGCGGCGGAACGGGCGCTGAAGCCCGGCGGGCAATTGGCGGTTGTGACCTTTCATTCGGTCGAGGATCGGATGGTGAAGCGGTTCTTGCAGGCGCGGTCGGGCAATAATGCCAATGCCAACCGCTATGCGCCCGAGACAGAGAAAACCGTGGCCGCGTTCACGGTCAAATCGCGCAAGGCCATCGGGCCGGATGCGCAGGAATTGGAAGAGAACCCGCGCAGCCGGTCGGCCAAGCTGCGGGTGGCGGTGCGCACGGACGCACCAGCAGAGGCGATAGACCCAAAGCAATTGGGCATGCCGATGATGAGGGCAGGGCGATGAAGGCGTTATTTTATGTATTGGCCGCATTTGCGGTGATGGGGCTGGGGTTCTGGGCCTATCAGGAGAACTATAAGACTCAGCAGGCGATCAAAGAGGTGCGCGGACTGCACCGTGAGATTGGGGCCGCGCACGAGCGGCTGGGGATGCTGCGGGCGGAGTGGGCCTATTTGAACCGGCCTGACCGGTTGGCGGATCTGGCCGAGCTGAACTTTGACCGGTTGGGGCTGTTGCCGCTGATGCCGGATGCCTTTGGGAACGTTGGGCAAATCATCTATCCGCTGCCTGATATCCTGCCCATTACCGTGCCGATTGATGTGACATCCGCGCCGGTGCAAGAGGGAGATCCGCTATGATCCGCACACCGTTGCGCCCGCTGGCGCGTATCCTCAAAGCCCGCGAACGGGGGGAAAACCCCGATGTGATCGAGGCCGAAAACCTTGCCCGCCGCCATGAAGAGATGCGCGATAAGTCCCGGCACCGTGCCGAGGGGCGTTTGCTGGTTTTGGGGGGCGTGTTTTTCGCTTCGTTCCTGACGATTGGGGCGCAGATGGGGGCGCTTGCGTCCTCTGTCCCGGAAGAGCCGCGCGCGCGGACTGTGGGCAACCCGATCATCGGGCAAAGGTCCGATATTGTGGACCGGAATGGGCGCATTCTGGCGACGAATTTGCAGACGCATAGCCTATATGCGCAGCCGCCGCAGATGGTGGATCCGCGCGGTGCCGCCGAAGGGCTGGCCGCGATCTTCCCTGAGATGGATGTTGAAGAGCTTTACAAGGATTTTACGGGAAGTCGGAAATTCCTGTGGATTCGCAAGCAGATAAGCCCGGAACAGATGCAGTTGGTGCATGATATCGGCAGCCCCGGTTTGCTGTTTGGCCCGCGCGAGATGCGGCTATATCCCAATGGGCCGATTGCGGCGCATGTGATGGGGGGTGCCTCTTACGGGCGCGAAGGTGTGAGCAGTGCCGAGGTGATTGGCGTGGCGGGGGTGGAGCGTCGGTTTGACGACTATCTGCGTGATCCTGCCAATGAAGGCGCGCCGCTGGAGCTGAGCCTTGACCTGACGGTGCAGGCGGCGGCTGAAGAGGTGTTGGACGGCGGCATGCGGATCATGAACGCCAAGGGTGCGGCCTCTGTTTTGATGGATATTCACACCGGTGAAGTGATTTCCATGGTCAGCTTGCCTGATTTTGACCCCAACAACCGCCCGCCGGTTTTGACCCAAGGCGACCAAAGCGACAGCCCGCTGTTTAACCGCGCGGTGCAGGGTGTCTACGAGCTTGGGTCGACCTTCAAGATTTTCGCGATTGCGCAGGCGATGGATCTGGGGTTGGTCAATGCAAATACGATGATCGAGACCAAGGGGCCGCTGACCTGGGGCCGGCACCGGATCCGGGATTTTCACGATTACGGGCCGGAGCTGAGCACGACGGATGTGATTGTGAAGTCGTCGAATATCGGGACGGCGCGGATTGCCAATATGATCGGCGGGGCGCGGCAGAAAGAGTTTTTGGGGTCTTTGGGTTTCCTTGAGGCGACCCCGGTTGAGATGCAGGAAGCGCCCAGTGGTGCGCCGCTGTTTCCCAGCAATTGGTCGGAAATCTCAACCATGACAATCTCTTACGGGCATGGGTTGTCGTCGTCGCCGCTGCATTTGGCGGCCGGCTATGCCAGCCTGTTGAATGGCGGGACCAAGGTGGAACCGACGCTGATCAAGCAGGACCGCAATCAGCAAGGCCCAAGGGTGGTCAGCGAAAGCGTCAGCCGCACCGCACGCGAGATGCTGCGGCAGGTGGTTGTGCGCGGCACGGCGAGCTTTGGCGAGGTGCCGGGCTATGAGGTGGGCGGCAAGACCGGCACGGCGGATAAGCCCAAGGAAAACGGCGGCGGCTATTACGATGACAAGGTGATTGCCACCTTTGCCAGCGTTTTCCCGGCCAATGACCCGCAATATGTGCTGATTGTGACCTTGGATGAACCGAGCGAGACGAGTGGCGACAAACCGCGCCGGACCGCCGGGTGGACGGCTGTGCCGATCGCGGCAGAGATGATCCGCCGCGTTGCACCGCTGCTTGGTGTACGTCCGCAGATTGAAAGTCTGGAACCAGTCAGTGTAACACTCACCTCAAACTAATGAGGTAGACATGGGCCGATCGGTATCACTCGCAGAACTGGGGCTGACGGCCCAAGGCGGGCGCGACGCAAGGATTGCGGGCGTGGCGGTGGACAGCCGCGAGGTGCGGCCCGGCTTTTTGTTTGCGGCCTTGCCCGGCACCGTGGTGCATGGCGCGACTTTTGCCGCGCAGGCGGTCGCGGATGGCGCGGTGGCGGTGCTGACCGACGCCAAGGGCGCCGCGCTGATTGACGTTGATGTGGCCGTGGTGGTGGCGCAGGACCCGCGCGCCACGCTGGCGCAGACAGCAAGCCTGTGGTTTGGCCCGCATCCCGGCACGATGGTGGCGGTCACGGGGACCAATGGAAAGACCAGCGTGTCCACTTTTACCCGCCAGATCTGGGAGGCGCTGGGGCTGGCGGCAGTGAACCTTGGCACCACGGGGGTTGAAGGATCCTGGGCCTATCCGCTCAAACACACAACGCCGGAGCCGATTACATTGCACAGGGTGCTGGCCGAGGCGGAGACGCAGGAAATCACCCATGTGGCGATGGAGGCATCGAGCCACGGGCTGGATCAGCGGCGGTTGGATGGCGTGTTGCTGACGGCGGCGGGGTTTACCAATTTCACGCAGGACCATCTGGATTATCACGCGACGTTCGAGGCCTATTTCGAGGCCAAGATGGGGCTTTTCACCCGTGTATTGTCAGAAGACGGTGTGGCGGTGATCAATATGGATGATCCCAGAGGGCCGGAGGTTGCATCGCTGTGCGAATATCGCGGGCAAGAGGTGATCTCTGTCGGGCGGGCCGAGGGGTGCCGGTTGCAGATGCAGGCGCAACGCTTTGACAGCACCGGGCAGGATCTGCGGTTTAGCTGGCAGGGACGGCCCTATCAGGCGCGGCTGGATCTGATCGGCGGGTTTCAGGCCGATAATGTGATGCTGGCGGCGGGGCTGGCGATTGCGGCAGGGGCGATCCCCGGAGACGTCTTTGCGGTCCTGCCGGAACTGACAACTGTGCGGGGCCGGATGGAACTGGCCGCGACGCGTGAAAACGGTGCGGCGGTCTTTGTTGATTATGCCCATACGCCTGATGCGGTGGAAACTGCGCTGCGCGCGATGCGGCCCCATGTGATGGGGCGGCTGGTGGCGATTGTCGGCGCAGGTGGGGACCGGGATGAAACCAAGCGGCCACTGATGGGGCGCGCGGCGGCGGATCATGCGGATGTGGTGATTGTGACCGATGACAACCCAAGGTCAGAGGATCCCGGCGCGATCCGGGCGGCGGTGATGGCCGGTGCGGTTGAAGGCAATTGCGAACAGGTCTTTGAAGTGGGCGACCGGGCCGAGGCGATCCTGCGCGGGATTGATGCGCTGGGTGCAGGTGATGCGCTGTTGATTGCGGGCAAGGGCCATGAAAGCGGGCAGGTCGTGGGGGATACGGTGCTGCCCTTTGATGATGTCGAGCAGGCAAGCGTTGCGGTGGCGGCATTGGAGGGGCGGATATGAAGGGCGCGATTATTCGGCGAATAATCGGTTTATGTGCCGGGTGGACGATTATTCGACGAATAATCGGGGTGCCGGGTTGATGGCCTTGTGGACGGCAGCAGAGGCTGTGGCGGCCACGGGTGGTCAGACCACTGGTGATTGGACGGCCTCGGGCGTGTCGATTGATACCCGCACGATTGCCAATGGCGATTTGTTTGTGGCGTTGAAAGATGTGCGGGACGGTCATGAATTTGTCAGTGCGGCACTTGAAAAGGGTGCTGCCGCGGCCTTGGTCACACACCGGCCAGAGGGCGTGGCAGAGGGTGCCCCGCTGTTGGTGGTGGATGATGTGTTGGGCGCGTTAGAGGCTTTGGGCAAGGCTGCACGTGCGCGCACGGCGGCGCGGATCGTGGGGGTGACGGGGTCGGTTGGCAAAACCTCAACCAAGGAAATGTTGCGCGACGTTTTGGGGCGGCAGGGGAAGACCCATGCGTCAGTTGCCAGCTACAACAACCATTGGGGCGTGCCGTTGACTCTGGCGCGGATGCCCAAGGACACGGAATTTGCGGTGATCGAGATGGGGATGAGCAACCCCGGAGAGATTGCACCGCTGTCGAAAATGACCCGGCCACATGTGGCGATGGTGACCACTGTGGCCGCCGCGCATTTGGAGGCGTTTGAGGATCTGGACGGCATCGCGCGCGAAAAGGCGAGCATTGTTGATGGGCTGGAGCCTGGTGGTATTGCGGTGCTGAATGGCGATATCGCAACAGCAGGCGTTTTGCAAAAATATGTGGAACGTCAGGGGTTTGCGGTGCAAAGCTTTGGTAAAACTTCAACCGATTGGGCCTTGGGCGATGTCCGGGTGACGGATGCGGCCACGGTGATTTCGGCGACCCATGGCGAGGATGCCTATCTGTTCAAACTGTCCCTGCCGGGGCGGCATTTCGCGATGAATGCGCTGGGCGCGCTGGCGGTTTGCGAGGCGCTGGGGGCTGATGCGGCGGTGGCAGCACAGGATATGGCGCTGTGGTTGCCGCCAGAGGGACGCGGCACGCGCGAAGTTATCGCTCTTGATGCCGGGTCAGAGGAAGAAACCATTGATCTGATTGATGATGCATTTAACGCCAATCCCACGTCGCTGTCGGCATCGCTCGAAGTTTTGGCGGCGTCCAGGCCCAAGGACGGTGTGGGCCGGATCGTGAAGGGGCGGCGCGTGGCGATTTTGGGCGATATGCTGGAACTGGGGCCGGAAGAGGCCGCGATGCACAGACAGATGGCGGACGATCCGCATTTGAAAGCGCTGGAGCTGGTGCATTGTGTCGGGCCGCGGATGAAGCACTTGCATGATGCCCTGCCAGAAGGCCAGCGCGGGCAGTGGTTTGAGACCGCGTCCGAGGGTGCTGCGCGGGCGGTGAACCTTGTGGATGCGGGTGACGTTGTGCTCGTGAAGGGATCAAAGGGCAGTAAAGTCAGTGTGATTGTTGACGCCATACGCAAACTCGGGCATCGCTAAATCAAGTAAGAACAAGAAGGGGCAGAGCATATGTTGTATTGGTTGACGGCCTGGTCAGATGGCGGCGACTTTTTCAACCTGTTCCGGTACATCACGTTCCGCGCGGGCGGGGCGTTTATGACCAGCCTCTTGTTTGGGTTCATGTTTGGCCTGCCGCTGATCAATGTGCTGCGGCGCAAGCAGGGCAAGGGCCAGCCTATTCGCGATGACGGGCCAGAGGGGCATTTCGTCAAGGCGGGCACGCCGACGATGGGCGGTTTGCTGATTGTCGGGGCGCTGACGACCTCGACCCTGCTGTGGGCGCGGTGGGACAACCCTTATGTCTGGATGGTGTTGTTCGTGACGCTGGCCTTTGCGCTGATTGGCTTTGCCGATGATTACGCCAAGGTGAGCAAGCAGACGACGGCGGGCGTATCAGGCCGGGTGCGGATTGTGCTGGGGCTGGCGATTGCCGCGATTGCGGGGTTTTGGGCGGCGCAATACCACCCAGAGGGGCTGGTGAACCAGTTGGCCGTTCCGGTGTTCAAGGACACGCTGATCAATCTGTCATTTATGTTTATTCCCTTTGCTGTGATCGTGATTGTGGGGGCCGCCAATGCGGTGAACCTGACCGATGGCTTGGATGGCTTGGCGATTATGCCGGTGATGATCGCGGCGGGGACGTTTGGGATTATCGCCTATTTCGTGGGGCGTGTGGATTTCTCAGAAAGCCTTGGGCTGCATTATGTGCCGGGATCGGGCGAGATTTTGATCTTTGCCGCCGGGCTGATTGGCGGCGGCTTGGGGTTCTTGTGGTATAACGCGCCGCCGGCGGCCGTGTTCATGGGCGACACGGGGTCATTGGCTTTGGGCGGTGCCTTGGGTGCGATTGCGGTGGCCACCAAGCACGAGATTGTGCTGGCGATTGTTGGCGGGCTCTTCGTGGTTGAGGCACTCTCTGTGATTATTCAGGTGTTTTACTTCAAGGCCACCGGCAAGCGGGTGTTCCTGATGGCGCCGATCCACCACCACTATGAGAAGAAGGGCTGGGCGGAATCGACGATTGTGATCCGGTTCTGGATCATCAGCCTGATTTTGGCGATGATTGGGCTTGCGACGCTTAAGGTGCGGTAATGCCCCACGCCGAGATCAAATATTCCGATGATCTGGAGATTGATCCCTACCGCATTCTGACGCGGATCGAAGAGATCATTCTGCAACACGATGCCGGGGCCGGGGCCTGCAAGGGACGGGCCTATCCGGCGTCGGTGTCTCACCATAGCCATATCCTGATTGACGTCGCGATGCTGTATAAGCCGCACCGGAACAGGGTGTTTCGCACCCAACTGCTGGCCGCACTTGAGGCCGGGATCAAATCCGAGATCCCGACGCCTTGCGCGTTTTCACTGGGGCTGCGGTTCAGTGAAGAATTTTACGTTACCAATATGCATGTGGGGGGATAGCGCGTGTCAGGGATTAAGCGAGATTTAGGGGCGATGCTGACAGGCATGACGCCCGAGCCGGTGCCGGGTGTGGTGCATTTCTGCAAGCTGGCCTACGGCGATCCGAGGGCGGGCGAACTGGCGGCGGCGGCGCTGTGCACCTTTCGGGAACGCGAAGATCTGACGTTGATCCTGCCGGAGGCCGCAGCGCAAGAGGCCGGGTTGGCGGGCGATCAGCCGATGGCGCAGATCACGCTGGGGGTCTATTCCTCGCTTGAGGGTGTGGGCCTGACGGCGGCGGTGGCCAGCGCCCTGGCCGAGGCCGGGATCGCCTGCAACATGGTCGCGGCCCATCACCACGACCATGCCTTTGTGCCCGCATCGCGCGTGGACGAGGCAGTCGCGCTATTGCAGAAGTTGTCAAACGCTGCGGGTTAGACGGGCACGTCGTCAAAGACATCGTGATCAACGCCATCGAGCCACGCCAGAGCGGCGGGTTCGGCATCCATCGGGAAGGCCTTGATTTCCAGTCCGGGGAGGATCGCGCCTTCGAATTCGGCAAGGCTGCGCATCCAAGAGGTGTCACACAGCACGGCGCATTTGTCGATTTTGCTGAGCAGACCAAAGAGCGAGGGCAGGTGGCCGAACTCGACCGCCAGCGCAGAGAGCGTCGGCATCTCAAAATCAGAGATCCGGTAAAGCATCTTGCCGTGGGTCATGTCGGCGGCTTCGGCGATCAGATGGTCAAGGCCTGCCGCCATCTCGATGCTGTCGAGCGCGCCAGAGAGATCAACGTCAATACGGTCGGCAGAGATACGTGTGGTCTTGAGCATGGGGGCCTCCTATTTTTGAAAACGGGCAGGCAAGGTTTGAGGGCTCAGGCGGGACCTGTCGTTGATATAGGTCAAGGGTGCCTTGCGCCGGGCGGTGTCGGGCGGCACTCTGGCGCGAAAATAAGGGGCGGTTGGGATGATTCCTGTCAGAGGTGTTGAAGGGCGGTGTGTGGCCGTTCTGGGGCTTGGGCGGACCGGGTTGGCGGCAGCCAAGGCGCTTGTAGCTGGTGAGGCGCAGGTCATTGTCTGGGACGATGGGCAAAGCGCGCGCGAAGCGGCCCATGACGCAGGTTACGATCTGCGCGATCTGGGCAAGGCGGGGGCGTTCGAGGGTGTTGATTTGCTGGTGGTCAGCCCCGGCATTCCGCATTTGCACCCCAGTCCGCACCCGGTGATTGCAGCGGCCTGGGACGCGGGCGTGCCGGTCGACAACGATATCGGCGTGTTCTTTCGGTCCTATGCGACCGATGAATGGGACGGTTTTGACGTGGCCCCACGGGTGATTGCGATCACCGGGTCTAACGGGAAATCGACCACATCCGCGCTGCTGCATCACATTCTGGTGGAAAACGGCAGGCCCAGCCAATTGGCGGGCAATATCGGGCGCGGGTCGCTGGATATTGAACCGGCCCACGACGGAGAGGTCGTGGTGCTGGAATTGTCGTCCTATCAGACCGAGCTGGCGCGGAACCTGACGCCGGATGTGGCGGTTTGGACCAATATCAGCCCTGACCATCTGGACCGGCATGCCGGGTTTGGCGGCTATGTGGCAGCCAAGCGCCGGTTGTTCGCCGAAGGCGGGCCGGACCGCGCAGTGATTGGCGTGGATGAACCAGAGGGCGCTTATCTGGCCAACCAGATGGCCGAAGGGCCGCTGGATGATCGGGTGATCCGGGTTTCTGTGACGCAGAAGATCACCCGCGGCTGGACGGTCTTTGCCCGCAAAGGGTTCTTGAGCGAATACCGCAAGGGGCGGCAGGTGGGATCCATTGATCTGAGGGATATCAAGGGGTTGCCCGGTTCCCACAACCATCAAAATGCCTGTGCGGCCTATGCTGCCGCCCGTGTGATCGGGCTTGGCCCCAAGGGGATCGAGGCGGCGATGCGGTCTTATCCGGGGCTGCCGCACCGCAGCCAGGTTATTGGCGAAAGGGACGGTGTGACCTTTGTGAACGACAGCAAGGCCACCAATGTGGATGCCGCTGCCAAGGCGTTGCAGGCGTTCAAGCGGATCCGCTGGATCTGTGGCGGTTTGCAGAAAGAGGGTGGTCTGGAGGGGCTGGTGCCGCATCTGGGATCGGTCGCCAAGGCCTATGTGATTGGGCGCGAACCAGAGGAGTTTGCCCGGCAGTTGCCGGGGGTCGCGGCAGCGATTTGCGGTGATATGGCAACGGCGGTCGCCGCGGCCAGTGCCGAGGCGGAACCGGGCGATGTTGTGTTGCTGGCACCGGCTTGCGCGAGCTTTGACCAATACGACAGTTTTGCTGCACGGGGCGAGGATTTCACCGGGTTGGTGCAGGCGGTGCTGGCGCAGGGCTGACAGGTCTTAGTCGTCGCGGCCGGGGTCCGCGGGGTTGCTTGAAAAAAGCGCGATCTTGTTGCCTTGGGGGTCGCGCAGGTAACAGACAAAAAAGCGCGCGCCATACGCGGGGCGAAAGCCCGGCTGGCCTTCGTCCGTGCCCCCGGCCAAGAGCGCTGCGGCGTGCAGGGCGCGGACCTGTCGCTGATTTTGCGCCTCAAAGGCGACCATGGCACCGTTGCCCGCCGTCGCGGGGCGGCCATCAAAGGTGGGTTTGACATAGAAATCGGGGTAGACCGGTGACTGCCCCGAGGGGACGGGTAGCGCGTAGCTAAGGCCTTCGGCACTGACCTTTAGCCCGTAGCCAAGGGCGGGCAGAATGGCGTCATAGAACTGCTTTGCCAGCGCGATATTGTCTGTGCCGACAGTGACATAGGCGATCATTTGGGGCGGGCCTTTTGCGTTGGATCCAAGCGGTGCATTGAGCGCGCGAGCCTAGGGCATGCGGCAAGGATCGTGAAGGGGGGGGCGCGTTGATGGGCCTGCTGGTTGCGGTCTGGCACGGGTTTGCCCACCCCATTTCAAACAAAAGCCATCATTGTTCGTTAATGCGAGGGTGTTAATCGGGAGATGTATCATGGATTACATGAATGAAATGCTGCGGTTGTTTAAGCAGGGGCCCGGCGGGATGGAGGTGTATAACATCTCTGTTGCGGGGCAATTGATTACGGTGGAAAGCGGCCCAATGGGGCGGCCGGGGCATAAGGTTTTGCATCCGTTGGCGGATAAGCCACGTGTGGACCGGCTGGTGCAGGCGCTGCTTGAAAAGGGCTATGCGCCGCTGGAAAAGACCTTTGGGCCTTGGGCTGTGGCCAAGAAGGCCGATCAGATGCGCGCACCGGCACGGGCCAAACGCAAGTTGGGCGGCGGTTTTTGAGGCTATGGCGATTATGCGGTGCATAATCGGGCCTCCGGCGGGGATATTTACGGCCAAAAGAAGCAAGGGCCCGGATCATGCCGGATGATTGCGAAAAGAGCCTGCATCTTTATCGGGATACGCCACGGGGCGTGTGCCTGGTGAGCTTTTTTGATCTGGGCGAGCGGATTGTGGTGGATGCGGGCGGCACCGGGCAGACCCGCAGTCGGGCGGTTTATCCAAAGGCAGAGCAGGCAGATGTCGAGGCCACGATTGAGCGCCTGCTGGCGGATGGCTATGCGCCGATTGCCGCAGAGCAGGTCAGTGGCACCGCAGCACCTGGGCAAAACCGCGTGCGGCGCGCCTGTGGTGATCGCCAGATTGAGACGGACGATCTTTTGGATTGGGGCATTTTGGGCGGCCTTTAAGGCGTGTCGGTGCTTTGTGCGGCGATGGCCTGACCGCAAGCCCAGCCCGATGACCAGGCCCATTGAAAGTTATAGCCACCCAGCCAGCCGGTGACGTCCACGGCTTCGCCGATGGCATAAAGGCCTGGGCGGGTTTTTGCTTCCATCGTTCTTGAATTCAGATCGGCGGTGTCGATGCCGCCCAAGGTGACCTCTGCGGTGCGGTAGCCTTCGGAGCCAGCGGGGGTGAGCTGCCAGTGATGCAGGCGCTGGGCCACCTCTGCGAGCGTTGCGTCGGCCATTTCGGCGATGGGGCCAGCGGGCAGCGTGTCGGCAAGGTATTGCACAAGGCGGTTGGGCAGAACCTGCGAGAGGGCGCTTGTCAGTCCTTTGCGCCCGTCCGTGCGCTTGGCCGTTGCCAGGACCTGCATCAGGTCGGTGGCGGGCGAAAGGTTGAGCGTGATCGGGTACCCATCCGCCCAGTAGCTGGAGGCTTGCAGGATCGCGGGGCCGGAAAGGCCACGGTGGGTGAAGAGTGTCGCCTCTGCAAAGGTGGTGCCGTTTGCGGTGACCTTGGAGGGCAGTGCGGTGCCGGAAAGGGGGGCGAAGGTATCGCCGAACGTCAGCGGCACAAGGCCGGGGCGGGGGGTGATGATGTTCAGGCCGAATTGGGCCGCGATCTGGTAGGCGAACCCGGTGGCACCCATTTTCGGGATTGATTTGCCGCCCGTGGCCAGCACGAGATTGCTGGCAGTGACCTGCGTTGCCGTGCCGTCGCGGGTCAGGGTCGCATGGAATTGGCCGTCGTGCCGGATGTCCGCCGCAGAAGTATTCAGCCACAGATCAGCGGGGGCCATTTCGGCCAGCAGCATGGCGATGATGTCTTTGGCGGAGGTGTCGCAGAACAGCTGGCCCAGCGTCTTTTCGTGGTAGCGGATGCCGTGGCGGGTCACCAAGTCGATGAAGTCCCATTGGGTGTATCGGCTGAGCGCTGATTTGGCGAAATGCGGGTTTTGAGAGATGAAATTCTCTGGCCCCGCATAGAGGTTGGTGAAGTTGCAGCGCCCACCGCCGGAAATGCGGATTTTCTCACCCGGAGCCTTCGCGTGGTCGATGACCAGCGTCGAGGGGCCTGCATGGGCGGCGGCCATCAGGCCTGCGGCCCCGGCACCAAGGATGAGGGTGTTGACGTGCATGGGATGGGTGGTGGCGCGGAAAGAGGCAGCGCGCAAGGGTGCAGACCGCGCGATTGAAGATTTGAGGCGAAATGATGCAACAGCGATGAGCCAGATGGGTGTCGCCGCATACTGTTGGCGTCGCTTTGGCCTGCCCTTTCTCTTCGCGTCAGGCCGCCAACTGAACCAGGCGCGCGTTGGGCGGGTAGTCGGGTTTGGTCAGTTCAGTCTGCAGGGCCACAATTGCGATGTTCAGATCAACGACCTGCAAACCGACCTCCATTGTGCCGCTGCCAGAGCTTGCGCCGTCGACCCAGCCAAGGCCCGTCAATGCGCAGAAGCAATCGAGGCGGTCCAGTGCGGCGTTGCGTGCCTCAAATTCCGCGGCGTCGGCAAATCCTTCCTTGACCGGCCAGACCACATCAAGAAATGGCATGGCGTTTTCGTCAATCTCGGCGAATCCCTGTGACATCAGATCGGTGATCATGGCGTCGGCCTTGGCGCGATCTTTCGCGTGAATTTGCATACGTTTGGCCATCTGGCCCAGCACGCCAGTATCGATACAGATCATGTCATCAACGGTATAGATCCAAAGGAAGACCGCGCCGTCGTCGGTTGTCTGGTAGAGCCGAAGGGTGTCTTCAAAATAGTCAGTCATGGTCAGCCTTTCTTTGGTTGAGGAGCAATAGATCAGGGCGGTGCGGCGAAAACAAGACGTTGCGGCGACAATTGGCGCTGGCGGAGCGCAAGGGGGCTGCGGGGGCTGGGCGGGGTTGCAATGGGGTGCAGATGCGGGACAGATGGCCGCATGACACCAACAGATGCGACGCAAGAAGATCAACAAGACGCGGCTGCGAGGCGTGCAAAGGGTGAATTCGTGCGCGGGCTAAGCGGGTTCCGGCACGCGATTGGCGATGCGGATTTTCCGCCAGAGCCGGGGCGCTATCATCTGTTTGTGGCACTCAATTGCCCGTGGTGCCATCGGGTGACGCTTGCGCGGTCGGTTCTGGGGCTGGATGGAGCGGTGAGCATGGATGTGGCCTTTCCCAACCGCACGGGCGAGGGGGATCCGGTGGGGCCAAACCTGTGGCAATTTGCGCCGGAGCGGATTGCGACGCTGACCGGGGCGCGATTGCCTGAGTGCACCAAAGAGACTGGCACGGGCCGGGGGCTGCGGTTGGCCAAGGAGATTTATCAGGCAGAGGGGTCGGATGAGCAATCTGTGCCGATCCTTTATGACAAGCTGACTCAGCGGATCGTCAGCAACGAAAGTGCCGAGATTATCGAGATGCTTGATGCTCATGCCGCGGCCCTTGGGTCGGTTTTTCCGGGGGCTGAGCGGCCAAGGTTGATGCCGGAAGATGCGGGGCAAAGGGCCGAGGTGACACGATTGAATGCGCTGATCTACACAGCGATCAATAACGGGGCATATAAGGCGGGGTTTTCATCGGATCAGGCGGTTTATGCCGCAGCATTTGCGGCCTATTTTGCAGCGCTGGACCAGTTGGAGACGCAATTGGCGGATGGGCGGGATTACCTGACGGGGGATGCCTTTACCGCAGCGGATCTGAGGCTGTTTCCAACGCTTTACCGGCATGATCCGGTTTATTATGTGCGCATGAAGCTGAACGGCGCGCGGATCCTTGATTATCCCCATTTGTGGCGCTGGCTTTGCGGGGTCTATGCGCGGCCCGGTGTGGCCCAGTCCGGATCCTTGATCCATTGCAGGCAGGGCTATTTCGGGCGGTCCTGGAATGGCGTTGTGCCGCTGGGGCCAAACCATCCGATGCCCTATCCGCAGGCCTATCGGCATCCTGAATTGGCACCGCTGCCAAAGACGCGCAAATAGAAGTAGAATCAGGGGCCAGAACAGGCTAAACTGGCCAGATAGACCCGCAAAAGCGGGCGGTAGAGGCAGTATTGGCGGTAGTCCCATGACGGAAATGGTCTATGGCACGGCACCTGTGGTTCATGAGGACCCGGTTTTGCCGCGTTGGTGGCGCACAATTGATAAATGGACAATGTCCTGCATTCTTTTGCTGTTTGGCATTGGGTTGCTCTTGGGGCTTGCGTCTTCGCCCCCATTGGCGAGCAAGAACGGTCTGGAGCCGTTTTATTACGTCACCCGGCAGGCGTTTTTCGGCGGCATGGCGATGATCGTGATGTTTGCCTTTTCGATGATGAACCCGCAGATGGTGCGGCGTTTGGCGGTGCTGGGGTTCTTGGCGGCCTTTGTCGCTTTGGCGTTTTTGCCGATATTTGGCACGGACTTCGGCAAGGGCGCGACGCGCTGGTATTCGCTGGGCTTTGCGTCGTTTCAGCCCTCTGAGTTTCTGAAACCCGGTTTTGTGGTGATGGCCGCCTGGTTGATGGCGGCTGCGATGCAGGTGGGCGGGCCGCCCGGTAAGACTTATTCGCTGGTGTTGACCATCATCATCGTGACGCTGCTGGCGTTGCAGCCGGATTTTGGGCAGGCCTGTTTGATCCTGTTTTCATGGGGTGTGATGTATTTTGTCGCCGGTGCGCCGATGATCCTGTTGATCGGATTGGCGGCATTGGTCGTGGCGGCGGGGTCTTTTGCCTATGCCAATTCCGAGCATTTCGCACGCCGGATTGATGGGTTTCTGAGCCCGGATCTGGATCCCACGACGCAGCTTGGCTATGCCACCAATGCGATCCGCGAAGGCGGGTTTTTTGGCGTGGGCGTGGGCGAGGGGCAGGTGAAGTGGAGCCTGCCGGATGCGCATACGGATTTCATCATCGCGGTGGCGGCCGAGGAATACGGGCTGATCTGTGTGTTGGTGATTATTGCGCTTTACATGGTGATTGTTGTGCGGTCGCTGATGCGGCTGATGAAGGAACGTGATCCGTTCATTCGGCTGGCGGGCACCGGGCTGGCCTGTGCTTTTGGCGTGCAGGCGATGATCAATATGGGTGTCGCGGTGCGGCTGTTGCCGGCCAAGGGGATGACCTTGCCGTTTGTGTCTTATGGCGGATCGAGCCTGATTGCGGGCGGGATTGCGGTGGGGATGCTGCTGGCGTTCACACGGAGCCGTCCGCAGGGCGAGATGGAAGATTTGCTGAGGCCGGGGCGTTGATCGGGTCTGTCGGGACGACGTGCGGCTGCGCCGACACTGGGCTCCGCCCGTTTGCGTCTCAGTGCGCCTATCTGGGCGCCCTTATCTCCGACGCAAACCCCGCCATCCCGGACTTTGGGGGCCAGCCCCCGGCCTGTGGCCTCCCCCGGGATATTTTGGGCCAGAAGAAGGATGGGCGTCGTGGGTAAATTGATGGTCATCGCGGCGGGGGGCACGGGCGGGCATATGTTCCCGGCCCAAGCGCTGGCCGAGGCGATGCTGGCCAAGGGGTGGCGGGTGAAGCTGAGCACGGATGCGCGTGGGGCGCGATATACCGGCGGTTTCCCGGGTGCGGTTGAGTTGAATGTTGTGGGCTCTGCCACCTTTGCGCGGGGTGGGGCTTTGGCAAAGATTGCCGTGCCGTTTCGGATTTTGGGCGGGATCGGCATGGCCAAGTGGCGGATGCTGCGCGACCGGCCTGATGTGGTTGTGGGATTTGGTGGCTATCCCGCGATCCCGGCGATGGCGGCGGCCTGGGTGCTGCGCGTGCCACGGATGATCCATGAGCAAAACGGCGTGCTGGGGCGGGTCAATCAGCTGTTTGCGCGGCGCGTTGATCAGATTGCCTGTGGCACCTGGCCGACGGAACTGCCTGACGGCGTGGTGGGTGAGCATACGGGCAACCCGGTGCGGGCGACGATTTTGGAACGTGCGGGCGCGTCCTATATTCCGCCCGGTGATTATCCGATGTCGGTGATGGTGATGGGGGGCAGCCAGGGCGCGCGGATCTTGTCGGACGTGGTGCCGCGCGCGCTGGCCGCCTTGCCGGAGAATATGCGCCATCATCTGCGGGTGGCGCATCAGGCCCGCGAAGAGGATCTGGAGCGGGTGCAGGCCTATTACGCCGAAATGGGGATTCCGGCGGAGGTGCAGACGTTTTTCAAGGATGTGCCAGAACGGCTGGCCGAGGCGCAGTTGTTTATTGGGCGGTCCGGGGCGTCAACGGTGGCGGACGTGAGTGTCATTGGGCGACCTGCGATTTTTGTGCCGCTCGCCAGTGCGATCCGGGATGAGCAATCGGCAAATGCGCGACAGATGGTGGATGCGGGGGCCGCGATTTTGATGCCTGAGAGCACATTCACGCCCGAGGCGCTGTCAGAGCAGGTGGAAAATGTGCTGGGCAACCCGGATGGGGCGCTTCAGATGGCCATTGCGGCCTTGTCGTGCGGCAGGCCGGACGCTACGGAGCGGCTTGTGGCGCTTGTTGAAACTCTGGCAGAGGGTGGTGCCGCGAAATGATGGATGGAAGTCAGGTTATGAATGCAGCAGCGACAAAACTGCCATTGGATGTAGGTGCGATCCACTTTGTGGGGATCGGCGGGATTGGGATGTCGGGCATCGCCGAGGTGCTGCTGAACCACGGCTATACCGTGCAGGGGTCGGACCTGAAGGCGACGCCGATCACCGAGCGGTTGGCGCGGCTGGGCGCGAAGGTTTTTGTGGGCCAAGTGGCCGAGAATTTGGAAGCGGCAGAGGTCGTCGTAATCTCTAGCGCGATCAAGCCGGGCAACCCGGAGCTGGATGCGGCCCGTGCTGCGGGGCTGCCGATTGTGCGCCGGGCGGAGATGCTGGCCGAGCTGATGCGGCTGAAGTCCAACGTGGCCGTTGCTGGCACCCACGGCAAGACGACGACCACAACGATGGTGGCGGCACTGTTGGACGAGGGCGGGATTGACCCCACGGTGATCAACGGCGGGATCATTCATGCCTATGGGTCCAACGCGCGCATGGGGCAGGGCGAGTGGATGGTGGTGGAAGCCGACGAGAGTGACGGCACCTTTAACCGTTTGCCTGCGACCATTGCGATTGTGACCAATATCGACCCGGAACATATGGAACACTGGGGCACCGAAGAGGCGCTGCATCAGGGGTTTTATGAGTTCGTCTCTGGCATTCCGTTTTACGGGCTGGCGGTGTGCTGCACCGATGACCCGGACGTGCAGGCTTTGGTGGGCAAGATTACCGACCGCCGCGTGGTGACTTATGGGTTTAACGCGCAGGCGGATGTGCGGGCGGTGAACCTGACCTATAAGGCCGGGGTCGCGCATTTTGATGTGGCTTTGCAGGCCGAGGGGCTGGTGATTGAAGGCTGCGAATTGCCGATGCCGGGGGATCATAACGTCTCGAACGCTTTGTCGGCGGTGGCCGTGGCGCGGCATCTGGGGATGAAGCAGGCCGAGATTAAGGCGGCGTTAAAGGGGTTTGGTGGCGTGAACCGGCGCTTTACCCGTGTCGGCGAAGTTGGCGGTGTCACGATCATTGATGATTACGGCCACCACCCGGTTGAGATTGCAGCCGTGCTGAAAGCCGCGCGACAGGCGACAGATGGCCGCGTGATCGCGGTGCATCAGCCGCATCGCTACAGCCGGTTGAGCCATCATTTCGATGAATTCTGTGCGTGTTTTAATGACGCGGATGTGGTGGGCATTGCGGATGTGTTCAGCGCGGGCGAGGATGTGATCCCCGGGGCCGAGCGTGATGATCTGGTGGCCGGATTGATCCGCCACGGACACCGTCACGCGCGGGCTGTGGCCTCCGAGGATGATCTGGAACGGCTGGTGCGCGAACAAGCGACGGACGGTGATATGGTGGTTTGCCTTGGGGCTGGTACAATCAGCACTTGGGCAAATGCATTGCCGGAGCGGCTGAAGGGGTAAAGGCGTGGAGATTGCGGAGGTTCAGGACGCTGACAGCCTTGCGCGATTTCTGACGACGACCCATCCGGCATTGGCGCGGCAGCTGTCTCACCGGCTTGCCGCCAGGGCCGCGGCGCGGGTCATGCCTTATGCGGTGCATTTCCTGCTGAGCTCTCCACGACCCAAGAAGCACGGGTACACTCCGATGGAGGGGTGGTTGGCGCTTTTGATGGGCGTGGTGGAATCGGCGCACCCGGATCCTGTGGTCTATGGTGGCGACCCGGCCGGGCTACGGATGAAGCTGTCGGCGCAGATGGAATATCTGGATGCGCTGACCAATGCCGCCCATGCATTTGACCGGGCGGCGGCCACGTCAAATGGATTGTATGCAGTGGCGATTGTGATGGACCGCGAGCGGGGCGTGGAAGGGATGGGCGCAGCCTGTGCGGTTTGCGCCGATGCCCTGCACGAGTTGGAGGAAAACGCCTATGCCAATGATCTGGCATGGGGGGCTGTGCGGGCAGATCTGACGTGGGCCGTCGGCAAAGACTGGGGGCTGGACGCGCCGTTGTGGTTGTCCGGTGAGGTGCCGGGGTCAGTGGCAAAGGCTTGGGCGTCCGCCAAGGTTCTGATGTTAGAAGACAAATCGGCACATTGGGCGTTCTGGGTCGCGTGGTACGAGCGGTTGCTGGACGGGCGAGACGTCCTGACATCGCAGATGCCGGGGCTGCTTGTGGGGGTGATCGGGCGGCCGGCCTATTTGGCCGCTGAGGTGAACCCAATGTTCGATGAGATATTGGCGGACTTCCGGCAGATGGAAGGGCGGGATGCGCGCGATGTGCGGGACAAGGAAAGCCTTGAGGTCTATCTGCGCCGCTTGCCTGAGGATGAAGTGCAGCGAGTCGCACGGCGCGTGGCGTTTCGGGCGGCGGCGCGGGTGCTGCCCTTTGCGATGCAAGCGTATGGGCCTCGGGTTGAGGATAGCCTGAAAAACCTTTGGACGGTGCCGGTTTTGGGGGCCTTGGTCGTTGCAAGTGTGGAAGACGCAGCGCCGGGCGTCGTGAGTAATGGCGCAGCATATGCGACGTCATTGGCGGCGGCGCGGGCAGCGGAAGAGACGATAGGTGGGGCTAGCGTTGCGGCACTACGGGGGATGCCCAATGATGGCGACCCCGATGATATCAACAAGGTTGCGACTTTCGCACGGATGACGTCATCGAGCGTGACGGCGGTGTCGGCCGCGGTGACGGCGGTGGTGTCGAAAGATGCAGTGCCAGCGGCGGTGGCGGCAGTGGCCGCGGCCTGTGAGGCTGTGGATTTGTGGGGCGAAGTGCGGCACGACCTGCAAAACAAGAGCGCACAGGTGCTTTGGCGACAAGACGCACCGGGCAGTTTGATGGCTGCATTCGACCGGTTGGAAACGGCGATGGCTGCAAATGATGAGGTCGACTGGTCGTTCTGGTGGACGTGGTACCTGCGGATCTTGTCGTTTGAAGAGCTTCATCCAAAGGCGCTGGCTCAAGTCCTCAACACCTTCCTTGAAAAAGAAGACTGGGAACGCGGACCGGCGCATATCAATCCGTTGTTTGACGATGTGTTGGCGCTTTATCGGGGCGAGGACGTCGAGGAGGCCGCTCCGACGGAATTGGCGGATGCGGCGCCGGTGGAGTTCAGCTTTGACACGCTCGCGCGGGTCATGCGGATGGTGGGGATCACGGATAATCTGGGGCATCTCAAGGAACCCGGCATCGTGCAGGCCTTTGTCGATGACGCCGAAGAGGTGCGCGATCTGTTTCAGGACTTTGCCGATTATGCGTCAGAGTTGGCCCCCGGCGGGAACTATGCGGGCATCCTGAAACGCGCGGCCGAAAAGGTGCTGGGCGAATTTGCGCGGACCGAGGATCAGATGCATCTGCGGGCCAACCGGCTGGTGATCCTGGCCTCTGAATTGGAGGTCTTCTCGAAGGATGCGCGCGCGCGGAGCGATCTGGGTGAGACGCTGTCGGGGATGCTGGATACGCGCATCGAGTTGCTGAAAACCCTGTGTCGTCAGCACTTTGGGCCAAGCTATCTGGCGCTGGCCCCGCTGGCGCAACTGAAGCTGGATCAGGTGGATCAGGAGCAGGTGATCGCGATTTTCGATCACGCGATTGGCTTTGTCGAAGGCCTGCCAAGCCCCGATATGGTGGCGCTGGATGTCGAAGGCGTCGCGGTGCTGCGCGATATGTTGCAGGAATTGCGGACCTACCGGGCGGCGATTGCCGAAGCCTCGACCGAGGCGTTTCAGGGCCTGCTGGAGGACCGGTTCGCGCAAAGCTCTGGCGCGTTGGGGCTGACGCTGACGCGGTTCTTTGAGCGGTCCGTGACGGCCACGGGTCAAGTGGGCAAGGCAGCGGATGTGGTGATCAAGCAGAACAAGCGGGTGACGAGCCTTTTGGACATCGTCGAGGTGGTCGCCTCGGGGTTCGGGGGGTGAGTGCTTTGGCTTATGCTATTCCGCAATGGGCATATTCATCTTTTGACAAAAGCTTTTGAGGCAAATCGATCCGGTCACGCGCCTACAGCCAGTTGAAAACACTGAGGCGATCTATGCTCAGGCGGAGACAATAGATACGATGGAAAAGCAGCGTCTTAGTTATTGAAGGGATGAGGGATTGGACCCCAGCCAGGTTAAGGACAGCACGACACTACAGCTCTATTATAACTCAATATCAATGGAGGAGCGACTTAAGGCGGCAAACCGTGTCGCGTCGCGCGCAGCGCTACGATTGCTTCCCATTGTGACGAAGGCGGTTTTGACTGAACCTTGGGCGCGGACCCGCAATTTGACGCCGGTCGCGTTTTTTGGCGCAAGCTCGATTCCAATGTTTGCGGCTGTTTCGTCAATCAATAGAGATGTTGATCAAGCCGTTGCCGATGCCGCCAACGCCACGTTCGTCGATATTATGGCTGCCGACGCCAGAAACGCTGCTGCGTGGAAGGCAAGAACAGTCGACCCAAAGTTCGCCCATGTCTTTGTTGCGGATATCTATTCTTACGCTGTCGCTGCGCGCCGCCCTAACGTTGACATGTACGGCGCCGCCGACCCAATTATGAAAGCAGCCAATGCTGCTAATATTTGGCCCCTTGTTCGGGCTGATTTACTCGGTCCTGAGGCTGGAATTTGGCCGGGTGGCATGCCGGAGGATATGGTCAAGATTTGGGTGGCAGCAAAGCAAGCCATGCGCGCCCATGATCCATCATGGGAGGTCTGGATTCTGTGGTATGAGCGGGTGATTGACGGTCGGGATTGGCACCAAGACGCGATGGCGAAGGTGTTGGAGACCTTCACCGAGGAAGCGGATTGGCAAGGTGATCCGGTTGTCATCAATGGCAAGTTCGATGAGGTGTTGGCGCTTTATCGGGCGGAGGATGAGCAGGCCGTCGTTGATGCCACACCGATTGGTGAAACGGTTGAGTTTGATCCCAAACAGAACCTGCTGGTTTTGCGCCCGAGGGATCAGATTGATGCAGACGACCTGTCTGTCATTCTCGAAGAGATGGCGGCGGCAAGGCGCATATTTGACGGCAGTGACGGGCTTTCCAATGCCTATCAGCCTTTGGCGGATGAACTGGCACTGCTGGAAGATGCGGAAACCCGCTATGCCAAGCGGCCCATTCACGTCATGAAAACCGTCACCCGCGTGTTGCGGCGGTTGGCGCATAAGGCCGAGACAGGTGACTGCCCGACGCCTGAGCAAGACACGAAAATAAAAGACTTTCAGCTTATCCTTGAGGATGTGCAGATAGAATTGGCGGCATTGAATGATGATGTGCGGGCTTGGCATAACAAGACGCGGCCAAGGGTCGTGGCAGACGCGGTCCCGCTGATTGTGGAAGGGGCGCAGGCGCTGACCGATGCGAGTGACCCAGATCTTCAGGGTGCGTTGGAACAGGTTGTCGATACGCTAAATGGTGATGCGAAGGATGTTGAGGCCCTTGAACAAGCCAATCAGCGCGGTGCGGGGCTATTGGTGCGGAGTTACCGCGCGGCAAAGCCGGTGTTGGATGAAACGGCTGATACGACGAAAAAGGTGGGTGTTGTTGTGACAGGTGCGACGGCGACGGGCGGCGGCTTGGCGTGGCTGGCAAGCCCTGCATTCCGGGAGTTTGTCGCGGCATTCTTGAAGGGAGTCACATAGGTGACCCTATCTGTCATCATCGCGATCCTTTGGGTGCTGGCTGCCACCGCAACGGCCTTTTTGCCGATGAAGCGGCAATATGCGCCGGGGATCACGTTGTTGTGCCTCGCGCCGGTGGTTATTGTCTGGTTAGGCGTTGACTACGGGCTGATCGTGGGCATTTTGGCGGCGGCGGGCTTTGTGTCGATGTTCCGCAACCCGTTGATCTACATTTACCGCCGCGCAAGGGGCGAGAGGCCGGAAAGACCGAAATGAGCTTTGTCTGGATCCTGAACTATCTGCCCATCGTGATGGGGCTGGTCTGGCTGGTCACGGCGAACCTTTTGGGGATGATCCCGAGCCGCGATAATCATTGGCGGCGGGCCTATGTGCTGATTGCGCTGGGGGTGCCGCTTTTGGGGTGGATCACCTATGCCTTTGGGCCGTGGATTGGGCTCGCGTTTCTGGCGGCCGGGGCGAGCATTCTGCGCTGGCCGCTGATCTATCTGGGCCGCTGGTTGCGGGCTAGGTTGCCGGGCTGATGGGCGGCGGGATTGTCGTCTTTGGGATTATGGTGGTGGGCGCGTTCATCCCATTTGGCATTGTCGGTTATCTGGTGCGGATGGGCAAAAACGGGCTGGCGCTGACGCTTGGGTCGGTGATTGGCGCAATGCTGTGGATCTTGGTCTGGGGCGCGGACGGGCGGCTGGGCATTGACCCGCTGCTCGCGATTTCTTGGGCGATGTTGTTCTTTGTGCCGGCGATGATCGGCACGTTATCGGGGGCGCTGTTGGGCTGGCTGATGCGGCGCAAGGATGATCGGAAGGCGGAGTGACGCGTGATTGCGAGAGACATGCGCAAATTTCGTGAGGTCCTTAGATCCTCCAGCTTTTCCGCACACTGATTAGGCGCTCAATAACGAAATCCGTCGCTGCCGGGAGGTCGGCGGGAATCATGCGCCATTCCTTTGACGTTTTCGGAGGTGGGATTTTGAAGTGCGTCAAAGTCTCTCCCGTCCATCGCATAAGAATATAGTGATGGACGTCAGATCTTTTCATCCCGGCGATGCGATGGGCAAGCCAGTAGCGGCGCCAGATCGGCAAGCTGTCCCATATCTTTTCACCCAGCGCCTGGCGGTCGTCTTTTGACTGGGTTGAAAAGGGGACCCCTTCATTGGTCCAAAGAACCTGCTCTATCATGATTGGCGCGATTTTTTCTGACCATTGAAAGCCTGAGGGTTCGCGGGATGCATATCCCATTTCAACCAAGGACCACATGGCGGGGTGCAATTCGCCATCAACTTCAAAGGGCGCACGCTCATCGGACAGGTGGCCATGAAAGCTGGTGAGCGAAATAAAACTGCCGATGAAGTCGTCGAGATTGTGGCGAGGACCCAGTTCCAAAGATTCAATGTGCTGTCGCACGTCCTGCTGCGCGATCGTCCAATCGTACCAGGAATGCGCTTCACATTCGCGCAATAACCCGATGGACTTCAGCAGGTGGCAACCCTGTTGCCATTCGCTGGTCCAGGCGCCCCACTGCACGCCCGCGTCTGGGCCGTCCCTTTGCTGACAATGCTTATGGACAAAATAGGCAATCTGGATAGCGCATTCATTGAAAACGCGCCGCTCAATGTGATTTTGTTCGCTCATTTGTACGATTGGGACCTTAATGCACAGGGGCGAATGTCTTCGTTAAAGACGGCAATTTTTTGACGATGCCTGTCTGCCGCGCTGCAATTGTTGCATGTGTCAAATTGACAACCCGGGGCATTCTGAGCGTGGGGCAGGTATTTCGAGAAAATGTAGAAATCTTTCAAGTCGGTTCTTGAACGATGTTCACGATTGCCCATTTGATGAACATCGTTCATGAAATTGGAGGAACGGGAGATGGAAGAGTTTTTGGTATTTGCGATCCCCGCGGCGGTGGCGGCAGGGACGGGTGTGGCGGGTTATTTCGCGGCAAAGTTTCGCGCAAAATCCGCGCTGGTGATGCTGGCCCTGCTTTGGCTGGGGTTTACAGCCGTGATGGGCTACGGCATGGCTACGGCAACGGGCTGGGACGGGTTGGGATACTTCCTTGGACTGGCCGGGATCAGCGCGCCGAGCGCCCTTGGATTGGGGCTGGGGGCCTTGATCGGCAAGTATAAGAGAGAAGGGCAAAAGGACCATGCAACTGCCTGAAGTGCGCGGCACATTGACGAAGAATCGCCCGCTCGACAGCTTGACGTGGCTGCGGGTGGGCGGGCCTGCGGATGTGCTGTTTCAGCCTGCCGATGCCGATGATCTGCGCGACTTTTTGCGCAGTCTTGATCCGGATGTGCCGGTGTTTCCGATGGGCGTGGGGTCTAATCTGATCGTGCGGGATGGCGGGGTGCGCGGTGTTGTGGTGCGCCTTGGCCGTGGGTTCAACGGGATTGAGGTCGACGGCGACACGGTGACGGCAGGGGCGGCGGCGCTGGATGCCCATGTGGCGCGCAAAGCGGCTGAGGCGGGTGTGGATCTGACGTTTCTACGCACGATCCCCGGGTCCATCGGTGGTGCGGTGCGGATGAATGCAGGGTGCTATGGGTCCTATACAGCGGATGTTTTCCAAAGCGCCGAGGTGATCCTGCGCGACGGCAGTCGGGTGACGCTGGGGCCGGATGATCTGCAATTTGCCTATCGGTCCAGCCAGTTACTGGACGGAGCTGTTCTGATCTCGGCGACGCTGCGGGGACCTGCGGGCGATCCCGAAGCGCTGGCGGCGCGGATGGACGCGCAATTGGCCAAGCGTGATGAAACGCAGCCCACCAAGGACCGCACGGCGGGTAGCACGTTTCGTAACCCAGCGGGCTTTTCCAGCACGGGGCGTGATGATGACAGCCACGAGCTGAAGGCCTGGAAGGTGATTGATGACGCGGGCATGCGTGGCGCAAAGCTGGGTCAGGCGGTGATGAATGAGATGCATTCAAACTTTCTGACCAACGTCGGCGGAGCGAGCGCAAAAGACCTTGAGGATTTGGGCGAAATGGTCCGGAAAAAGGTTTACGCTACTAGCGGGATCACGCTAGAGTGGGAAATTATGCGCGTGGGCGACCGGGCGCTTAAAAATCAAGAATAACGGCCCAAAGGGTCGGACCCGAGGCAAGGGTCATCGCGATAAAAGACGCCCCGAAAACGGAGCGCTTCAAAAGGTGGTAGGGTATGTCGAGCAGGGCAAACCCGAAAGTTGTGGTTCTGATGGGCGGCCCATCGGCGGAACGCGAAGTTTCGTTGTCGAGTGGCGCCGAATGTGCAGCAGCTTTGCGGGTATCAGGATGTGACGTGATCGAGGTCGATGCAGGGCCCGATCTTGCTATGCGCCTGCATGATCTTGCCCCCGATGTTGTGTTCAATGCTTTGCATGGTCGCTGGGGCGAGGATGGCTGCGTGCAGGGCATCCTTGAATGGCTGAAAATCCCTTATACGCACAGCGGCGTGCTCGCCTCTGCCCTGACGATGGACAAGCAGAAGACCAAGGATGTCTACCGCGCCGCGGGGCTGCCGTTCATGGAGTCGGTGATTGCCAAGTCTCGCGATGTTGAGGCGGCGCATGTGATGGAACCGCCTTATGTGGTGAAGCCCTTTAACGAGGGGTCGTCGGTCGGCGTCTATATCGTTGGTGAAAGCGCGAATGGTCCGCCGCAGTTGGCCCGCGAGATGCCCGAGGATGTGATGGTCGAGGCCTATGCGCCGGGGCGCGAGCTGACGACGACGGTGCTGGACGGGCGGGCGTTGACGGTCACGGATATCATCACCGATGGCTGGTACGATTATCACGCGAAATATGCCGACGGCGGATCGCGCCATGAGATCCCCGCGCAGATCCCGCAAGAGATTTTCGACGCCTGCATGGATTACGCGGTGCGGGCGCATCATGCCTTGGGCTGTCGTGGGCTGACGCGCACGGATTTCCGCTGGGACGAAGCGAAGGGTTTGGCGGGATTGATCCTGCTGGAAACCAACACGCAGCCCGGTATGACGCCGACGTCATTGGCGCCAGAGCAGGCCGACAAGACCGGCATGTCATTCCCCGACTTGTGCCGCTGGATGGTGGAGGATGCGTCATGCGACCGTTGACAGCGCCGCCCAAGCCACGGGTCATTAAGGACCCCGCACCCAGCAAATGGGGCTATCGCTGGCAGCGGATGATGCTGACGCCGGGGTTCCGGTCGGCGTTGCGCGTGGGGATCCCGCTGGTGCTGATCGGGGTGATCGCAGCCACGTATTTTTCCAAAGAAGAGCGGCGCGATCAATTGGCGATGCAGATTGAGGCCACCAAGGCTGCGATCCAGCAACGGCCAGAGTTCATGGTGACGGATATGATTGTCACCGGGGCTGACGCGCATGTGGTGGCGGATGTCATGCGGGTGCTGCCGCTGGATCTGCCGGTGTCGTCCTTTGATCTGGATCTTGAGGATATGCGCAGCACCGTCGCGGCGCTGAACGCGGTGGAAGAGGCGCGGGTCAAGATCGGAGAGGCGGGGACGCTGAACGTGGAAATCACGCCGCGCGTGCCGGTGGCCCTTTGGCGGGAGCGGCAGACGCTGAAGCTGATTGATGCCGGCGGCGTCTATGTGGGCGTGGTGGAGGCGCGGTCAGACCGGCTTGACCTGCCATTGATCGCGGGCGACGGGGCGCAGGACCACATTGACGAGGCGCTGGCGCTTTTTGCGGCAGCCAAGCCAATTGCGACCCGTGTGCGCGGGTTGGTGCGCATGGGAGAGCGGCGCTGGGACATGGTGCTGGACCGGGGGCAGCGGATCCTGCTGCCGGAGGTTGACGCGATGGATGCGATGCTGCGGGTGATCGCATTGAACGAGGCGCAGGAACTCTTGAAACGCGATGTTGCGGTGGTGGATATGCGCAACCCGGCACGCGCCACATTGAGATTAAGTACAGAAGCAGCGACCGCCATGCGGCGCGTGAGTGAGACAGGGATAGAAGAGTGATGGGTGACCTATACGAAAGCCAGCGGGCGATGCGGAATATGCGCAAGGCAGCGATGCAGCGGGGTGTCATCGCCATTCTGGATGTGGGGACGTCCAAGATTGCCTGTCTGGTGCTGCGCTTTGACGGGCCAGAGCGGTTTGGCGATCACGAGGGGATCGGATCACTGGCCGGGCAGTCGAGCTTTCGGGTGATCGGTGCCGCGACCACGCGGTCGCGTGGGGTGCGCTTTGGTGAAGTTGACGCGATGCAGGAAACGGAGCGTGCCATTCGCACAGCCGTGCAGGCCGCGCAGAAAATGGCAAATGTGCGCGTCGATCATGTCATCGCCTGTTTCAGCGGTGCGCGGCCCCGGTCTTATGGCCTGGATGGTGCGGTAGATGTTGCAGGCGGCACGGTCACGGATGGCGATATCGGGCGCGTGATGGCGGCAGCCGACGTGCCGGACTACGGTGCCGACCGGCATGTGTTGCACGCGCAGCCGGTGAACTTTGCACTGGATCACCGCAGCGGCATGGCGGACCCGCGCGGGCAGATCGGCAATAAGCTGACCACGGATATGCACATGCTGACGGTGGATGCGACGGTCATTCAGAACCTGTTTTTCTGTATCAAGCGCTGTGATCTGGAATTGGCGGGGCTGGCCTCGTCGGCTTATGTGTCCGGCATTTCGTCGCTGGTCGAGGACGAGCAAGAGCTGGGCTCGGCCTGTATTGATCTGGGCGGTGGGTCCACCGGGATATCGGTCTTTATGAAGAAACACATGATCTATGCCGATGCGGTGCGCATGGGCGGGGATCACGTGACGGGCGATATTTCAATGGGTTTGCAGGTGCCGCAGGCGACCGCAGAGCGGATCAAGACGTTTTATGGTGGTGTTGTGGCCACAGGCATGGATGATCGCGAAATGATTGAGATCGGCGGCGATACCGGCGATTGGGAGCGTGACCGGCGCACCGTGTCGCGGGCCGAGCTGATCGGCATCATGCGCCCCCGGATTGAGGAAATCCTTGAAGAGGTGCGGGTGCGGCTGGATGCGGCGGGCTTTGAGTATTTGCCAAGCCAGCAGATTGTCTTGACGGGTGGCGGCAGCCAGATCCCCGGGTTGGACGGGTTGGCCGCCAAGATATTGGGCCAGCAGGTGCGGCTGGGACGGCCATTGCGCGTCCAAGGCTTGCCACAGGCGGCGACGGGACCTGCGTTCTCGGGTGCGGTTGGCCTCACGCTATTCGCGGCGAACCCGCAGGACGAATGGTGGGATTTTGACATCCCGGCAGACACCTATCCCGCGCGGTCGCTGAAGCGCGCGGTGAAGTGGTTCAAGGACAACTGGTAGTTCTGCGAATTTCGGTGACGAAACCATTGGAATCAGCTATCTTATCCACATGGCCCGCAAGAGGCCCACGGCAGAATAAACGGCGGGGAGGTCGAGCAGGCACCCCAAGATCATATCTGAATTTTGACCGCATGTTGCGGTCGTTTGCGGCACTGCATGGTGTGGCACGGTAGTGTTTTGACCTTAACAAACCGCTATAACTAGTTGGATCGGCGAAATCTTACCGATTGGGCGCGCTTTGCCCCCATATTTTGTGGATAAATCGTCATTTGCGGGTGACGTTGCGAGCGTGAATCGTTAAGGTCAGCCTAATTTACGAGAATCTGCCCGGTGGGACGGGCCAATAGCGCAGGCGGACTGAGTATGACATTGAACCTCTCTATTCCGGGTCAGGAAGACCTCAAACCACGTATTACCGTGTTCGGCGTTGGTGGTGCTGGCGGCAATGCGGTCAACAACATGATCGAGAAAGAGCTGGATGGGGTAGAGTTCGTCGTGGCGAACACCGACGCACAGGCGCTGCAGCAAAGCCGGTCGGGTGCCAAGATCCAGATGGGCATCAAAGTGACCGAGGGTCTGGGTGCTGGCGCGCGGGCGACCGTAGGTGCCGCCGCGGCCGAAGAAAGCATTGAGCAGATCGTCGATCACCTTGCTGGTGCGCACATGTGTTTCATCACCGCAGGTATGGGCGGGGGCACCGGAACAGGTGCTGCACCGATCATCGCACAAGCAGCCCGTGAGCTGGGCGTTCTGACCGTTGGTGTCGTGACCAAGCCGTTCCAGTTCGAGGGCGGCAAGCGCATGAAGCAAGCCGAAGAAGGTGTTGAAGCACTTCAGAAAGTTGTCGACACGCTGATCATCATTCCAAACCAGAACCTGTTCCGTCTGGCCAATGAAAACACCACATTCACCGAAGCCTTCGCGCTGGCAGACGACGTTCTGTACCAAGGTGTTAAAGGCGTGACCGACCTGATGGTCCGTCCGGGCCTGATCAACCTCGACTTTGCGGACGTGCGCGCCGTGATGGACGAGATGGGCAAGGCGATGATGGGTACCGGCGAGGCAGAGGGCGAAAACCGCGCCGTGCAGGCCGCCGAGAAGGCGATCGCAAACCCGCTGCTGGACGAGATTTCGTTGGAAGGTGCCAAGGGCGTGTTGATCAACATCACAGGTTCGCACGATCTGACACTGTTCGAATTGGACGAAGCCGCCAACAAGATCCGCGAAAAGGTGGATCCAGAGGCGAATATCATTGTGGGTTCAACGTTGGATCCGTCGATGGAAGGTGCCATGCGCGTCAGCGTTGTGGCCACCGGCATCGACGCCAACGCCAGCAATGCCGAAACACCCTTGCCGCGCCGGAGCATGGCGCAGCCGTTGACCACGCAGGTCACGATCGCAGCTGCTGACGTGGCAGTGGAAGAAGCCGCAGCTGCGGTTGCGGCAGCACCGATCGCGGCGGAAGCTGCGCCAGAGCCAAACCTGTTTGAGGGCATCGAAGAAGCACCAGCAGCCTATGCGACCGAAGAGGTTGCGGCCTCTGACGATCTGCCGCCGCCTGCTTATACGCCGCGCCCGGAGCCGGTCATGGAAGCGCCTGAAGCATTTGTCGCCCCCCGTGGGGCCGGTGGCCAAGGCCAGCCTTCGCCCGAGACAATGGCGCGTCTGGAAGCGGCGGTGCGTCGTGCGCCAGCCTCTGAGCGTCCGGCATCCGGTCTGGCTGTCCCAGTGGCCGCCGCCGCTGCGCCAACAGAAGCGCCCGCTGGCGAGGCTGGCAAGGCACGTTTCGGGATCAACGGATTGATCAACCGCATGACAGGGGCCGGTGCAGAAGCCGCACAGCAGCCCAGCCGTCAGCAGCCACAGGTGACCGCAATGCGCGAGCCGCAGGCCGAGGTTGAGGCCGATCCAGACCAAGAGCGGATTGAAATTCCTGCTTTCTTGCGGCGTCAGGCGAACTGATCGCAACCTGATTTGATATTGAAGAAGGGCCGCCCAAGGGCGGCCTTTTTTGTTGAATTGACCAGACATGGTGATCGTGAGCGGCGCCAATTTGGGCAAACCCGCCGCTGCTGATTGGTGTGTTTGGCGCGTTTGGAGTGCGACAAGGTCGCCGTCGCGCGTATTGACGCTGCGTCGAAATCACGAGTTTCAATCACCTAGGATCCGCCTTTTTCGTTTTTTAACAATGCCTTGCCGCGCTGCAGCGAAAAATGTGACAGTTTGTGACAGGGATGTTTCAGACCGTTGCAAAGCGTGAATTGAGAGCAGGGCCCCGAGACACTACTTTCACGTCAACGAAAGATTAACGCTACTGGGTGTTTCAATTCGATGCAGACGACGCTGCAACATGCTGTGACCTTTGACGGGGTTGGCCTTCATACCGGGGCAGCCGCGCGGATGGTTGTGCGCCCGGTTGGTGCCAATACCGGCATTGTGTTTCGGCGCACTGACGTTGCTGGGCGCGACGGGATTGTGCCTGCGCTTTGGCATAACGTCGTCGTCTCACCGCTGAATACCGAATTGCGCAATGCAAGCGGGACAAGCGTTTCCACGATTGAGCATATCATGGCGGCGCTGTCGGGCTGCGGTGTTCATAATGCGCTGGTGGAGCTTGATGGGCCGGAAGTGCCGGTGATGGACGGCAGTGCTGCGGATTTTGTCCGGGGTATTGTCGGCGCGGGCGTCATGCGCCAGCAGGCACCGCTCAGCGCGATTGAGATCCTCAAGGACGTGCGGGTCGAGGTGGGGCAGGCGCAGGCGGCGCTGACACCGGCGACGAGCCTGCAGATTGATTTTGCCATCGCCTTTGATGATGCGGCCATCGGGCAGCAGCACAAGACGTTGAATATGGCCAATGGCAGCTTTGTACGCGAGTTGTGTGACAGCCGCACGTTCTGCCGCGCCGCTGATGTTGACGCGATGAAGGCGCAGGGCAAGGCGCTTGGCGGTTCATTGAACAACGCGGTCGTCGTTGATGGGGCTGAGGTTTTGACCCCAGGCGGGTTGCGCCATGCGGACGAGGCGGTGCGCCACAAGATGCTGGATGCGCTGGGTGATCTATATACCGCAGGTGCACCGATTCTGGGCCGTTATACCGGTGTGCGGTCGGGCCATGCGGTCACGAACGCTTTGCTCCATGCGCTTTTTGCACAGCCCGATGCCTGGCGGCGGGTGACCTGTGATGCGCAGATTGCAGCACGTTTGCCCGGCGTCGGCGTCACGCGCGCCGATTTAGCCGCTGTCGCCTGACACAAGCGTGAGCGTTCAACGCCGCGCAACGTGCAAAAGGCATTTTGCCCCCGATTTTTCTATGATAGACCGATCCGCAAGCGGGGGGCGAATGCCCTCAAAAAGAGCAGAAATGCGGAGACAGGGCATGTCAGGCACCTCCACGATCTTGGGCAAGAAAAGCCGCTGGTTGGGCGCGGTTGCGGCGTTGTCATTGCTTGTGGCCTGCAATCAGTTCGATCCGCGTGCCGAAGGCGCGTTAGAACAATACACCCCCGAAGAAATTTTTACCCGCGGCGAAGTTGAGCTTGAAAACGACCAGCCCGATGATGCGGCCTTTTACTTTGGCGAGATTGAGCGGCTTTATCCCTATTCGGAATGGGCGCAGCGGGCATTGATCATGCAAGCCTTTGCCTATCACCGTGACACAGATTACCCCAACAGCCGCGCTGCGGCACAGCGGTATCTGGACTTTTATCCCGGCACAGAGGACGCGGCCTATGCGCAGTATCTGCTGGCCTTGTCCTATTACGACCAGATCGACGAGATTGGCCGCGATCAGGGGCTGACCTTTCAGGCCTTGCAGGCCCTGCGCGAGGTGATCGAGATCTATCCCGACACCGAATATGCGCGGGCGTCGGTGCTGAAGTTTGATCTTGCCTTCGATCATCTGGCGGCAAAGGAAATGGAAATCGGTCGCTACTACCTTAAGCGCAAGCATTATTCCGCAGCCGTGAACCGGTTCCGCACCGTGGTCGAGGATTTCCAGACAACGAGCCACACCGCAGAAGCCCTGCATCGGCTGGTCGAGGCGTATCTGAGCCTTGGTCTGACCGATGAGGCGCAGACAGCTGGTGCGATCTTGGGCGAAAACTATCCAAGCACGGAATGGTATCAGGACAGCTTTGCGCTGCTGACCGGCCAGGGGCTGGAAGCACGTCAGATGGGGAACAGCTGGCTGTCGTCGATCTATCGGCAGGTTGTTCGCGGCGAGTGGTTGTAAGGGAGGTGGGCGGATTGCCCACCCGGCACAGATGCTGCGCGGCTTAGACATACGCGACATGTTGATCATTGACCGGCTGGAACTTGCGTTTCAGCCCGGCCTGAACGTGCTGACCGGGGAAACCGGGGCGGGCAAGTCGATCTTGCTGGATTCGCTCGGGTTCGTGCTGGGGTGGCGCGGCCGGGCAGAGCTTGTGCGGGCAGGGGCCGCGCAGGGTGAGGTGACAGCCTGGTTCGATTTGGCAAAAGATCATCCCGCGCGCGCCGTGCTGGAAGAGGCGGGCATCGTCGCCGAGGATGAATTGATCTTGCGGCGGGTCAACACGCGTGAAGGGCGCAAGACCGCGTGGGTCAATGACCGGCGGGTGAGTGGCGAGGTGCTGCGGGCGCTGTCGGATACGCTGGTAGAATTGCACGGGCAGCATGATGATCGAGGATTGCTGAACCCCCGCGGGCACCGGGCGATGCTGGATACCTTTGCAGGCGTTGATGGCACAAAAACGCGCAGTGCTTGGAGAGCGCTAGGGGCCGCGCGCAAGGATCGGGCCGCCGCCACCGCGCGCCTGGCAGAGGTACAGGCGGAGGAAGATTACCTGCGCCATGCGGTTGCGGAACTGGATGCGCTGGCGCCTGAGCAGAGCGAAGAGGCAGAGCTGGATACCCGTCGCCGCATGATGCAAAGCGCCGAAAAGATCCGCGCCGATATCGCCCGCGCCCATGAGGCGCTTGGCCTGCAGGGGGCTGAAGGGACATTGACGGATGCGACCCGCTGGTTGATTGGCGCGGCAGAACAGGCCGAAGGCACGCTTGACGGACCCTTGGCCGCCATCGAACGGGCGATGCTGGAACTGGATGCTGCACAGCAGGGTGTTGTGCGCTGTCTGGATGCGCTGACCTTCAATCCAAGCGAGTTGGAAGACACAGAGGAACGCCTGTTCGCGATCCGTGGATTGGCGCGCAAGCACAATGTGCTGCCAGATGATCTGCGCGCATTTGCGGACGATCTGCGGGGCAGGCTGGCGGTTCTGGATAGCGGCGCGTCAGACCTTGCGGATCTGGATGCGGCGGTAGAGCAGGCAGAGGCCGAATATGCCAAGGCAGCCGATGCGCTACACAGCGCACGGGTAAAAGCGGCCAAGGCGCTGGACAAGGCGATGGCGGCAGAGCTTGCGCCGCTCAAGATGGAGCGCGCGGTTTTTGCCACGCAGATCAGCGCGGCAGAGCCCGGACCCGATGGCCGCGATGCGGTTGCTTTCACGGTCGCCACCAACCCCGGCGCACCGACGGGGCCCCTGAACAAAATTGCCTCTGGCGGCGAACTCAGCCGTTTTTTGTTGGCGCTGAAGGTGTGCCTGACGCAGGCGGGCGGTGAGAGCCTGACGATGATTTTTGATGAAATCGACCGCGGGGTGGGCGGAGCGACCGCAGATGCGGTAGGACGACGCTTAGTTGACCTTTCGGTCAAAATGCAAGTTCTGGTTGTAACGCATTCGCCACAGGTGGCGGCCCTTGGTGGGCATCATTGGCGGGTGGAAAAGCGTCAGGACGCTGATGCAACCACCTCAACCGTGACGGCGCTTGACCCATCTGCGCGGGTCGATGAGATCGCGCGGATGCTGTCCGGTGATACGATCACCGATGCCGCCCGCGAGGCGGCTAAAGCATTGATGTCAAATTAAAAAAGGCGCCTCAAATCCGTTGCCGGACCTAAGGCGCCCCGTTACTCACGGGCACACACACACCCGAAAACAACTCACGTCAACACCGCACGACCTATGCAAATCGTGCTTTCTGGTTGGCTGTTTGTGGGGGCAGGCCGAAGCCTGAGCACCCAGTTATTCAGTTCAACCGGACAAGCAGAGGTTTAAATCAAACCTTCAACATCGCAACCTGTCAAAAAGAAGGTCAGTTGTGCTGACATAATTTTCCGGGGTTCATGATGTCTGTCGGATCAAGGGCTTTTTTGATCTGGGACATCACCGCCCATGCAGGCCCGTGTTCCGCAAGCATATAAGGCATTTTGCCCAATCCCACGCCGTGCTCGCCGGTGACTGTGCCGCCAAGGGCAAGGGCGCGTTGGGTCATGCGATGGGCAATGTCGAGGGCAGCTTGACGTTGCGTCAGGTCATCGGGATCGACCAAGAGGATCGCATGAAAATTGCCATCGCCGACGTGACCAAGAATCGGCCCCGTGATTGGGCTTGCATCAATATCGGCCTGCGTGCCGGCAATCGCCTCTGCCAGCTTTGAGATTGGCACGCAGGCGTCAGTGATGATTGCGCGCGCGCCGGGCTTGCTGGCGAGAATGGCATAATAGGCATCGTGGCGGACCTGCCAAAGGCGGTTGCGGGCTTCGGTGGCGGTAGTCCAATCAAAATCTGTGCCGCCTATTTCTGCGGCGATTGCCTCAAATGTGGCAACCTCGGCGGCGACGGATGCGTCAGAGCCATGGAATTCGATCATCAGCTGCGGTGCATCGGGCAGGTTGGCACCGGAATAGGCGTTCATGGCATGAACCGACGCGGTATCGGCCAGTTCAATCCGCGCCATAGGCACACCCATCTGGATCGTCGCGATGACCGCATCCACGGCAGCGGCCACAGATGGAAAGGCACAGATAGCCGTGGCTGTCGCCTGCGGTTGACCGTGAAGCTTCAGGGTCAATTCGGTGATGATGCCAAGGGTGCCTTCGGACCCGACAAAGAGCCCGGTCAGGTCGTAACCGGCTGCGGATTTCCGGGCGCGACTGCCGGTGCGAATGATCTGACCGTCGGGCAAGACCACCTCGAGCGCCAGGACATTGTCGCGCATGGTGCCGTAGCGCACAGCCGTGGTGCCAGAGGCCCGCGTTGCCGCCATGCCACCAAGTGCGGCGTTGGCACCGGGGTCAACGGGAAAGAAAAGCCCGGTTGCGCGCAGTTCGGTGTTCAGTGCCTGACGGGTCAGACCGGGCTGCACCCGGCAATCCATGTCAGCGTCGTTGACGGCCAGCAATTTGTTCATCTTGGACAGGTCAACCGTCACACCGCCGCGCACCGCAAGGCTATGCCCCTCGAGCGAGGTGCCGGTACCCCAGGCGATTACCGGGCAGCGGTGTTCCGCGCAGATCTGCACAATGGCCGCAACCTCGCTGGTGTCGCGCGGATAGGCGACGGCATCGGGCGGGGTGTTGGGAAAGTGGCTTTCGGATTGGCCGTGGAGATCCAGATCGGACTTGGACAGGCTAAGTCCTTCGCCTAGAAGGGATTGGAGGGCGGCAATCGCGCTTGGGATCGTCATGAAGGCGGCTTTCGTTCTGCAATGCGGACGATCCTAGTGCAGCCTGCGGCCATGGACCAGAGGCAGGGCATTATGGGCAGCACGCTCGCAGGGCTGATCGTTGAGCTACGGGGCAAGATCGCCTCTGATCTGCGCAAGGCACTGCGGGTCATGGTGACGCGCGGGCCGAGCCAGATGCAGTTCTGGTTTATCGCGCTGATCATCGGAATTGCGGCGGGCACGGCGGCCTTGCTGTTTCGGTTGGGCATCACTTTCATTCAGACCACGGTTTATGGCACCGATGACGTGCGCAGCCTGGCCAGCTTTGCTGCCGATTTGGCGTGGTATCAGGTGTTGTTGATCCCGGCCTGTGGCGGGTTAATCGTCGGCGTGTTGTTTCACCGCTTTACGCCGGATGCACGGGTGCGGTCCGTCGCGGATGTGATCGAAGGCGCGGCCCTGCACGAGGGGCGGGTTGAGGTGCGGCAAGGCGCGGTTTCAGCGATTGCGAGTATGATCACCCTGTCAACGGGCGGATCGACGGGCCGCGAGGGACCGGTCGTGCACATGGCGGCGGTCATTTCGACATTGATCAGCCGGGCGATCCGCGCTGATGGGGTCACCGGGCGTGATCTGCTGGGCTGTGCAGTGGCGGCGGCCGTCTCGGCCAGTTTTAACGCGCCGCTGGCGGGGGCGCTTTTCGCGCTTGAGGTGGTGCTGCGGCACTTTGCCGTGCATGCCTTTGCCCCCATCGTGATCGCCAGCGTGGCAGGGACCGTCATCAACCGGCTGGCCTTTGGGGACGTGACCGAATTTGTACTGCCGACGCAGAATGCGCTGGCGTTCTATGTGGAACTGCCCGCGTTTCTGTTGCTGGGCATTGTCTGCGGCTTTGTCGCTGTCGTGCTGATGCGCGCGATCTTTTGGGCCGATGACATTGGCAGTTTCGTGCAGGGCAAACTGCACCTACCGCGTTTCCTGCGCCCCGCAGTCGCCGGGGCCATGCTGGGTGGGCTGGCGATCTGGTGGCCGCATATCATTGGCGTTGGCTATGAGACGACCTCGCAGGCCCTGACCGGAGAGTTGCTTTTGAACGAAGCCGTTGTCTTTGTGGTGCTCAAGGTCGTGGCAGTCGCGATCACCATGGGCGGGCGCATGGGCGGGGGGGTCTTTTCGCCGTCGTTGATGGTGGGTGCATTGACCGGGTTGGCCTTTGGATTGATTGCGACAAGCATCTTTCCCACCGTGTCGGGCGAGGGCACGCTATATGCGATGGCGGGCATGGGGGCTGTTGCTGCCGCAGTCCTAGGTGCGCCCATCTCGACCACTTTGATTGTGTTCGAACTGACCGGGGACTGGCAAACCGCGATGGCGGTGATGGTGGCGGTGTCATTATCGACGGCGCTGGCGTCGCGGCTGGTGGATCGGTCGTTCTTTTTGACCCAGCTTGAACGCCGCAATGTCCATCTGGCGGCAGGGCCACAGGCCTATCTGCTGGCGACATTCCGTGTTGCCACGATCATGCGCCCCCGCGGCCATTCCGCAGCGGCAGAGGAAAGCGCCTGTTGGGATCTGGTGGCAGAGGGTGTCTATATTGACGGCAACGCGACGCTCGAACAGGCGATGCCATTGTTCGAAACAGGCGGGCACCGGTTCATTCCGGTCGTGACGCTTGGTGGTGAAGAGGCCCCGCCAGAGTTGTGGGGCGCGCTATTTCAGGTGGACGCGTTACGCGCGATGAACAAGGCGCTGGCCGAAACCGCGCGCGAAGAACATTCCTAGACTTCTTCGACGGCGACCTTGTTGGAATAGAACGCCAGATGGTCCTTGATCTGGGCAACGTCGGCCTTGGGGTTTTCATAGGACCAGGCGGCATCGGCAATGGGTCCGCTCTTGGCGACCAAGGTGAAATAGCTTGCGTCCCCCTTGTAGGGGCAGGTCGAGCGGGTCTCTGACGGGTCAAGAAAGGCCATGGCAATATCTTCGCGCGGGAAATAGATCACCGGGGGGTAATCGCCCTCGGTCAATTCCAAGGCGCGTGTGGATTCCCCAATCACAGCACCAGCAGCACGCACTACCCAGGTACCATTGGCCGGGCGAATTTTGATGTGGTCAGCCATTAGAGGGCTCCTTCATGTTGTGCTGCCGATGGGTAGCGGGTGGATGTGACGGGGCTATAACGGCGCGGTTGCGCGTTTCAGCCAGTCGAGCGCGTCACCATCTACCAGCGGACCGATGCGGTCAAGGGTGGCAGCATGGTAGTGGTCGATCCATGATTTTTCCGCTGGTGACAGCACCGACGTATCGATCAGGCGGCGATCAAGCGGGACATAGGTCAATGTCTCGAACGCCATAAGATCCCGGTTGTCAGGGCCGGGCGGGGCGGCTGTTACGACGATCAGGTTTTCAATACGAATGCCAAAGGCCCCGGCGCGGTAATAGCCCGGTTCGTTCGAGACGATGACGCCTTCCTCAAACGCAGTCGTGGCCCTGCGGGACAGCCCATGCGGGCCTTCGTGAACCGACAGGTATGCGCCAACGCCGTGGCCCGTTCCGTGGTCATAGTCCATGCCCATTGCCCAAAGCGGCGCGCGTGCAAGGGCGTCCAGATGACTGCCAGCGACGCCTTTGGGGAATTGCGCGCGACTGATGGCGATCATGCCTTGCAGCACGGCCGTATAGCAGGTGCGGTGGTCTTGGGTTGGCGCGCCAATTGCGACGGTGCGGGTGATATCGGTGGTGCCATCAATGTATTGGCCGCCCGAATCCACCAACAGCAAGTTGCCGGGGGTGACAGGGGCATTGGTATCGTCGGTTACGCGATAGTGCACGATAGCACCATGCGGGCCCGCGCCGCAGATCGTTTCAAAGCTGACATCCAGTAGCTGGTTGGTGTCGCGGCGGCATTGTTCCAGCTGTTTGACCACATCGATTTCGGTCAAACCGCCCTTTGGGGCCTCTTGATCCAACCAAGCCAGAAACCGCACCATCGCGGCACCATCGCGCAGGTGGGCGGCCTTTGCGCCTGCGATCTCTGTCGGGTTCTTGCGTGCCTTGGGCAAAAGGCAGGGATCGGTGCCATGCACCGCCTTGTCGCCCAATGTCGCGCCAATGATCTGAGGGCAAACCTTGCGGTCAATCAGAACAGGGGCGGGCAGGGCGGCGACATGGTCAAGAAATCTGTCGCGTGGATGGACCGTGACATCTGGCCCCAGATGGTCCGCGATCGCGTCTGCCTTGCCGGGGGTTGCGAAAAGGTCCACCTTTCCGTCGGGGTGCAGGACCGCAAAGGCATGTGGAACAGGGTTGCGCTCGACATCCGTGCCGCGGATGTTCAGCAGCCAAGCGATACTGTCAGGCAGGGTAATAACATGGGTGCCGCTTGCTACCCGTCGGCGTTTTGATTGGTGGTCTTCGCCAGCAAATTCAGTGGGATAGGCGGTGAACTTCGCGTTGGGTGCATCGGGGCGGTCAGACCAGATCCGATCGATCAGGTTCTCTACCGGTGACAGCGCGATACCGCTGCCGTTCAGCTTTTTGGTCAGGGTCGCGATTTCATCTATGGTATGCAGCCAGGCGTCATAGCCAACGCTGCCACCCTGCGGCATCTGCTCTTGCAGCCAGTCTGCCAATTGCACCTCTGGCCAATGCACGGGGGTAAAATCCGAGGCGACCTGATCGACGACCTGCAGGCGGTAGCGACCATCGATAAAGACGCCCGCGCTGGACGTGAGGATTGCCGCAAATCCCGCAGAGCCGGTGAACCCGGTCAACCACGCCAGCCGCGCGTCGGCCTCGGTCACGTATTCGCCATGATGCGCGTCTGCGCGGGGGACCAAGAAACCATCCAGGCCTGCGGCATCCATTTCCAGGCGCAGCGCCGCTAACCGGGGCGGCCCCTGCTGTGGGGTGGTCGTTGCACCAAAGGTTTGAAACAAGGGCGTGCCCCTTTCTTTTGAATACAAATATGCCCGCCGGAGGCCCGATTATGCGACGCATAATCGTCGCACTTAGCTGGCCTTGCGCATCCCCAGCACCCGTGCCCGTTTGCGGGGGTCGGCGTCAAAAAGGCTGGCCAATTGTTCGGTCATCGCACCCGCCAGTTGTTCGACATCCGTGATCGTCACTGCGCGGTCATAATAGCGCGTCACGTCGTGGCCGATGCCGATGGCGGCGAGTTCCACCGCTTTACGCTTTTCGATCATGGCGATCACGTCGCGCAGGTGTTTCTCAAGATAGTTGGCGGGGTTCACCGATAGGGTGCTGTCGTCGACCGGCGCGCCGTCAGAGATCACCATCAACACCTTGCGCTGCTCGTGCCGACCCACCAGACGGCGGTGCGCCCATTCAAGCGCTTCGCCGTCGATGTTTTCCTTCAGCAGGCCTTCCTTCATCATCAGCCCAAGGTTGGGGCGGGTCCGCCGCCATGGGGCGTCGGCGGATTTATAGACGATGTGGCGCAGATCGTTCAGGCGACCGGGCGTCGCCTCGCGGCCTGCTTTCAGCCAATCCTCGCGCGATGTGCCGCCTTTCCACGCCTTGGTGGTAAAGCCCAAAATCTCGACCTTCACGGCGCAGCGTTCCAGCGTGCGGGCCATGACGTCAGCGCAGATCGCGGCAATGGAAATGGGCCGTCCGCGCATGGAACCGGAGTTGTCGAGCAGCAGCGTTACAACCGTATCGCGGAATTCGGTGTCTTTTTCGACCTTGAAGGACAGCGGCGTGGTGGGGGAGGCGACGATGCGGGCGAGCCGTCCGGCATCAAGAATGCCTTCCTCGCGGTCAAACTCCCACGACCGGTTTTGCTGGGCCTGCAAGCGGCGCTGCAATTTGTTGGCAAGGCGAGAGACCGCCCCTTTGAGCGGTTCGAGTTGTTGGTCAAGATAGCTACGCAGGCGTTCAAGCTCGGCGGGTTCAGCGAGGTCTTCGGCACCGATCTCTTCGTCGTATTCCGTCGAAAAGACACGATAATCGGGGTCGGCATCAGACACAGGCGCGGGCTGCGGCGGCTCCATCGGGGCCTCACCATCGGGCATCTCGGTCTCTTCGCCCATTTCGGCGTCGGCCTGATCATCCATCGAAATCTCGGCCTGAGAGGCGTCTTGCTGATCCTCTTGAGACTGCTCTGGGCTAGCCTCGGCTTCATCACCATCGCTGTCGTCTTCGCCGGTGCTGTCGGGCTCTTCCTGCTCTTCGCTGCCCTCTTCGGCCTCGTTCTCTTCGTCTTGGTCAGTTCCATCGGGGTCATCGCCCAACTGGTCGGCGTAGCCGAGGTCAGAGATCAACTGCCGCGCGAATTTCGCGAAGGCCTGCTGGTCATTTAGCATGTCCGAGAGGCTTTCAAGCGTATCGCCGCAGTGATCCTCGATAAAGCCGCGCCACAGGTTCAGCACGTTGTCCGCGCCCGACGGCAGGTCGCGGCCCGTGGCGAGTTCGCGGATCATGTAGCCTGCGGCGGTGGCGAGTGGGGCGTCGGCCGGCTGTTTGATCTGGTCGTAGCCTTTGCGCAGCGCCTCGTTCCCGATCTTGGCGTCGATATTGCCTGCGGTGCCGGGCATATATTGCGCGCCCACGGCCTCGACACGCGCGGTTTCCATCGCGTTATAAAGGTCTTGCGCCATCTGGCCCTGCGGCATGTATTTTGCCGCTGTGCCGGGGTCATGGAATTTGTGCCGCAGCGCCATGGCGTCGGCGTGGCCACGGGCCAGCAGCACCTCTTGGCGGGTCATGCGACGGGTGACTTGCGGCAGGCGGATCGTGTCGCTGGTCTGGCCTGCGGGATCGACGGAATAGGTGACCGAGAGTTCCGGATCATCGGCCATGACTTTCGTGGCCTCTGCCAAGGCTTTCTTGAACGGATCAGCGGGGTTGTCGGTCGGTTTGTTCATGTCCGGCAAACTAGTGCCGGTTTGGGGCAAAGACCAGAGGGGCGGGCGGTTTAACTGAGCAGGAGCGCGGTGCAATCGGCGGTTTGCAGGGCGGCCATGTCGGCGGCCCAAGCGGCATCGCCGGGATCATCGTTAAAGGTGGCGCGGGTCAGCAGGGCATGATGCGCGGCCTTGGCCGAGATGCGCCAGTTCAGCACCTCGCGCCCTTGATCGGGGGCCATGACGGCGCTGACAAGGTCGATCAATTGGGCGCGCTGGCGTTTGGTGATTTCCGAGGCGTCGCCGTCAAACATCCATTGGTGTTCCATCTGGGCCGACAGGCGACCCGCGCAGGCGGCAAAGGTGCGGAGTTGTTCATCGGGCAAAGAAATCCCCGCGTTGGCAGGGAGGGCGCCAAGCGCGAGGAAGGTGATCGATATGAGAGTTTTCATACTGCTCATAAAAACAGCATGAAGGTTAATTTATCGCCTATCTAGGGGGTAAATTTGTGGCGCGGGATAGGTGTGGGGTTTTGGGCACGGGGGAGGTTGTGGTGTTGCGCCGCTTTCAGCGTCGCGATGGGCGGGGGCCAGCCCCCGCACCCCCGGGATATTTGAGAATCAAAGAAAGCAGGTCAGTCATCGTTTCCCCACAGTTTTAGTTGGTCCGGATCGCTTGTTACTTCTTTGTAGCGTCCAAGAAGCTGGTCTTCTAACTCCGGTTCGATGGCGAACAGAATTCTGAGTTCCATTCGACGCAAATGCTGACGTGTCTCGTGCCGGATACCAATAAATGCCATGAGAATTGCAGCGAGAATAGCAATCTCAATACGCCAGCTTGCCAGCAAGCCACCTGCAATCGCCATTCCAACAATTGTGATCTAAGACACGCGTTTGAAGGACTTGTCCCATCTGTCGATTTGGATGCGAACCTCTAGAGCGCGATCAAGTGCAGTCTGGCGCACTACCCCAGGCTCAGGCTCGCTGCACTCTCTGGCAGTTCCTCATCAAAGCAACGCTGGTAGAATTCGGCGACCGTCTGGCGCTCAAGCTCATCACATTTGTTGAGGAACGACAGGCGGAAGGCGTAGCCGACGTCTTGGAAAATGCGTGTGTTTTCGGCCCAGGCGAGCACGGTCCGGGGGGACATGACCGTCGACAGGTCGCCATTCATAAAGGCCGTGCGGGTCAGGTCGGCGACGGTGACCATCTGGGAAATGGTCTTGCGGCCCGTCTCTGTGTTGAAGTGCGGCGACTTGGACAGAACGATCGCAGCTTCAGCGTCGTGGCTGAGGTAATTCAGCGTGGCCACAAGCGACCAACGGTCCATCTGCGCTTGGTTGATCTGCTGGGTGCCGTGGTAGAGGCCCGTCGTATCGCCCAAACCAACAGTGTTGGCGGTCGCAAAGAGACGGAAGTATTTGTGTGGTGTCAGGATCTGGTTCTGATCCATCAGCGTCAGCTTGCCGTCATGTTCCAGCACGCGCTGGATCACGAACATCACGTCCGCACGACCCGCGTCATATTCATCAAACACAATCGCAACCGGATTGCGCAGCGCCCAAGGCAAGATGCCTTCGTGGAATTCGGTGACTTGCACGCCGTCGCGCAGCTTGATCGCGTCTTTGCCGATCAGGTCGATCCGGCTGATGTGTGAATCGAGGTTCACACGCACAGCAGGCCAGTTGAGCCGGGCGGCGACCTGTTCGATGTGGGTCGATTTGCCCGTGCCGTGATAGCCTTGGATCATCACACGGCGGTTGTAGCCAAAGCCCGCCAAAATCGCGAGCGTGGTGTCGGGGTCAAACTTATAGGTGCTGTCGATATCGGGCGTGCGGTCGGTCTTCTCCGCAAAGCCCTTGATCTTCATGTCGCTGTCGATGCCAAAGACCTCGCGGACCGAAATATCTTCGGTTGGTTTCGCGTCAATATCAATCATGCCGTCGGCCATCTGGGGCACCTTTCGTGTCATCCAATTCGTCTTGTCTGCGGATGCAACATATTGCGCGGAAAGGGAAGGGGAAGGGGTGATTTTGCCGACAGGGTCGCCTTGCGGTTGCGTTTTCCCAAAACCGCGCCAAAGTAGGGGCATTGGTGGGTGAGTGTTTGATGACAACGATCAAAGATATCGAAGCGATGATTGCGGGCATGGCCCAAGGTGACCGCACCGCATTCGAGGATTTATACGCCGCAACGTCCGCGAAACTTTTTGGCGTTTGCCTGCGTGTCTTGAACAATCGGGCAGAAGCCGAGGACGCCTTGCAGGACGCTTTCGTCAAGATCTGGCGCAACGCAGATCGCTACAAGGTCAATGGGTTAAGCCCGATGACCTGGCTGATTACGGTGACGCGCAACCTGTGCATAGATCGGATCCGGGCCCGCAAGGCCACGACCGGCGACATGGACGAGGTTGCGGCCCTTGCCGATAGCGCGCCAGGGCCAGAGGCGCTGGCGATTGCAGCGTCCGACCGGGCGCGGATCGTGGGCTGTATGGAAGGGCTGGACCCGGACAAGGCCGGGGCCGTGCGCCGCGCCTATCTGGAGGGGGAGACGTATCAGGAGTTGGCCGCCGATTTTGACGTCCCGCTCAACACCATAAGGACATGGCTGCGCCGCAGCCTGTTAAAGTTAAGAGAGTGTCTGTCGCAATGAGTGATGACATCGATCCAAATGAAGACGACGTGCTGGCCGCCGAATATGTGCTTGGCCTGTTGAACGCGGATGAGGCCGCAGCGTTTGAGACGCTCATGGCAAATGATCCTGCGGCGCGCGCCGAATATGCCCGCTGGGCCGAGGATTTTGCCGGGCTGACTGGCGACATTGCCCCCGTCGCGCCCCCAGCGGCGTTGCTGGACCAGATCCGCGCCGCGGCCTTTGGTACCGCTGCGACTGAAGCGCCCGATCCGGCACCCAAACCCGCACCGCGCCGGTCGTGGATGGAACGTCTGGGCCTGTTACCCGCCGTCGGCGGCGGTCTGATCGCCGCAATGATCGCCCTGTGGGGCATCAACATTTTCGTGGGGCCAATTCTGGACCCGCCGGCCACAGCGCGGGTGGTACTGGCGTCGGCCGATCAGCAATTGCAGGTCGAGGTCGGCTATGTCGAGGATAGCGCAGTCTTGCAGGTGACGCGGCTGGCGGGTGCAGCACCTGCGGGGCAGGTGCTGGAACTTTGGGTCATTCAGGGTGATTCCGCGCCGGTGTCATTGGGGATCCTGCCCGATGACAGCGGTGAGATGGTGATCGCGGACTACAAGCTTGGCCTGCTGCGCGGCGCGCAATGCGCCATTTCGGTAGAGCCACCGGGCGGGTCAACAACAGGCGCGCCAACCGGCGAGATCCTGGCGGTGGCCCCGGTTGTCTGGGTCGGCTGATATTACAATCTGGTGACGGTCCCTCACGTTGCGGTCACAAGCGCGTGCTTGGGTGCGGTTTTTCTGGATCGGTCAGCGGGTCGGCTGCTAGGTCATGTCCAAAGCCGAAAGGAAATACGCCATGAACCGCCGCCAGTTTACCCTTGCCGCCCTTGCCAGTGCCGCAGCACCTGCTGCGCTGCAGGCGCAAAACTTTGAGATCACCCGCACAGAGGCGGAGTGGCGTGCCATGCTGACCCCGGCGCAATACAAAGTGATGCGTGATGAGGGGACCGAACGTGCCGGGTCCAGCCCGCTTGACAAGAATTACGCCGCGGGCACCTATTTTTGCCGCGGCTGTGACCTGCCGGTTTATCCGTCTGACACCAAGTATGACAGCGGCACCGGCTGGCCCAGCTGGTGGCAAAGCCTGCCCGGTGCCATTGGCACCAAGCCCGATCGAAAGCTTTTGAGCGTGCGCACAGAGGTGCATTGCCGTCGGTGTGGCAGCCATTTTGGCCATATCTTTGATGATGGACCCGCGCCCACGGGTAAGCGCCATTGCCTGAACGGCGTGTCGCTTGTGTTCCGCGCGGCCTGAGTTTTGAGGATTCGTGGCTAAGCGAGCGCACGCAGCATGCAGGTCGTGGCATCTGCTGGATTGTTTTCGTCGCTATGCATGTTGTTCGCGGTGACAACGTAAAGCCCAGCTCAAAAATCCTGATCAAAGCGGGCTTGAGTTTTTGCATCGTGGGGCGCTGCAACACGAAATCGCTATTTTACAAGCCTTGTCGTTGCCTCCCGGCGGGCTTCGGTAGATGGCTCAGGGGCAATTGCGGATATGACAGGTCGCGCCTTACGACGCCCATCAACCCGCGCCAGCGATATCCCGAACGAATTTTGCAGAATCGCGGGAAAATGGATTGAACCATCGATACCAAGATGTCGCGGCAGTGATGATCTATCCGTTGAGAGTGCAGAGTTGAGCGAAAGACATACCTCTTGCAGCCATCCGCAGCCTCTCAAAAGACTGAATCCATGAACTGTTGGCGTTATGCTGGGAAAGAGACCCAGCATCGCAAACTGCATGTCAAAGACTGCGATCTGTCACCAGCCTCATGCCCAGATGGGGGGGTGGTGTTCCGACGGCACAGCCGCCACGAGCGGGGTCACGCACCAGAAACGGGATCGCGGCGATGTGTTCACCCCCGACAAAGTATGCGGGACATCGGTCCGCGTCAGCCTCACCTGAATAGCAATCACTGGTCCATTCCCAGACGCTTCCATTGAGGTCAACGATCCCCTCGGGCGTGGTGGCAAAGCTGCCTTGGGGTTTGAGAGCCCGCGAGGCAAGGCCTTCGATAAGATAGGAAGACGCCCAAGTCAGTTCTGGATCGGTGAAAATGGGATCAGGTTTTTTGGGTAGAACCGGTTGGGCCATAAACGCCCATTCCTCGGACGTTGGGAGCCGCCATTTGTGGCGTGTTACTGCGTTAATCCAACTCACGTATTCCTGCACGTCCACGTAGCTCAGCCCCGTTGCCGGAACGGTCATCGGATCCTGACCGGGCCTTGCGCGAAGCGCCATTGAACATCCGCCCTGTTCAAAACACCTGTTCCATTCGGCGATCGTGACCTCATAGCGCTGAACGAACAAGGCGCGCCCGTCGGGCAATTCAACACCTTGCGGCGCCATCGCAGGCGCATATGCAAGATCGGGGCCACGCAGTGTGAACGCAGCCCCGGCAACAAGTGCCGCCCCCACCATGCCTGTCATCGCAAACCCAAGGGCATAGCGTTTTGACAGAACAGAGCGCAGGGCGACAAACATGGCTTTAGTCTTTCTGATCAGGTTGAAAATTCATGCGGGGCGACGACCTGTTCCATCAGATTGTTGTCCCATTCGCCTTCGACCACGAAGTGTGCTGTAGCCCCAAGCATCACCCCCTCAATCAGGTTGTGATTGACGTAGGCGTAAACACCGGGTTGCTCAAAGGTATACATCGCCGCGACGGCACTCCCGCCCCGCACAAACCAGGTTTCCATGTCCCGCAACGGCGGGTCAGTGAAGGAGGATTCCCAGACATAGCTACCATGACCACCGATCAGGTGCGGACGACTGTCGCGGTTCGCCTGATTGTGGATCATCAGAACCGTCTCACCGACCTTGGATGTGAGTGCGTGTTCACCGGTAAGAGCACCAACAGCGCCGTTAAAGACAGAGTGTGTAGGGATCAGCCCGCGCATAGCCGCGATGCTATCACCATAATCATCACCGGCCGCCTCGTAAGTTTTGTAGTCACCGTTTTCGTCCATCGGCAGGTAATAATCCTGCTCGCCGATGTAGGCGATGCTGTCATAGGTCAGCTGATTGCCATCTGCATCCTTCAGGCCGTCGCGGGGCAAAACCATGACGGCGCCATTCATCCCGTGGGTGACGTGATAGGGGATCATCGCACCACCGGGGGCGCAGTGATAGGTAAAGCAGCCGGGTTTTGTCGCCTTCCAGCGCAGCACAGTTTCCTCACCGGGATAAACATGTGTGAGACCACCACCGCCCAACGCACCAGTTGATGCGTGGAAGTCGATATTGTGTTCCATCATGCTGTCGATTGGGTTGCGCAAAGTCAGTTCTACCATATCGCCTTCGTGGCAAATGATCAGTGGACCGGGGACGGACCCATTGTAGGTCAGCGCCCAGACTTCTGCGCCTGTGTCCTCGTCCACAGTCATCAGCACTTCGGTTGTTTCCATCGTGATCTCGATGATCTTTGGTCCACCTGTGGCGACCTGTTCATGAGCTGGTGCAAATGGCGGTGCAACGAGATCCATCTTGACGCGAGTGTAGCCAGACAAATCCGCAGGTGCGGCACTGCTGTCGGCGTCTTGTTCGCCTGCAACCCGATATAGGTTTGCAGATGTTTCGTTGATCCCGGTGATGCGGGGCGCGCGCGGCGATGCCTTGACGGCTGCCCCGGTAAGCGCAGCAGCACCGGCAAGAACGCTGCCACGTAGAATGTTGCGGCGGCTGGTTGGCATAAGGCCCGGATTGATGAATTTGGTCATGGTTTCCTCCATGTGATTGATGTGCGCGGGGCCTCATGCCCCGCGCCGTCTGAATGGGTCAAAGACTGCCGAGCAGGTCCTCAAAACGTGCTTTGGCACCCCGCGGAACGCGGCCTTCCAGGAATGTCTCGGGCGCATCCGCATCGCCAACGGCGATGACCATCACCATCCCCATTGAGAAGTGCGGCTTGCAGATCACGCCATAGACGCCTTCGACATCCAGTGTGACCTCGATCTCTTCGTTGATGCGGCCCGCGAATTGTTCCGCGCCTTCGGGGAACATCCCGTCATTCAGTTCGGCGTTGTGCCCGCGGTCTGTGGCGATGAACTTGATTGTGTCGCCGGCAGCCGCCTGAACGAATGCCGGTTCAAACACCATACGCTCCCCGTCTGATCCGACGTTGAGCATCTGAACTTCGAACGTCTCGGCATATGCAGACCCGCCCGTCAGGGCAGACAGTGCAAGGGCGGTTATAAGTCTACGGATCATGGTCTGTTCCTTTTCGATCTCGTTTCATCTTGTCCGTAATTTTACGCCGTCCCCGCCAAGGAACATTGTGCTGGAACAAACTTTGAAACGGTTCCCACGGCGGTTTGTGTGGCGTGAATTTTTCGGCTGTGTCAGAGTGCCGGTATGGACAGGGCCGTCGCCGAAAAACCGTTTCCTCGACTGGACGAAAGTCTGCTGTCGCATTTGCCGCCGTTCTCGAAGCTGGCGAAATCACAGATTCGCACGATTCTGGATCAGGCCACGTCTCGCCGTTATGACGCGGGCGTTACGGTCTTTGATGAAGGGGCAGAAGCCAGCCGTTTCTATTTGCTGTTGGACGGATATGTTCGGGTCGTTCGAATTACGGCAACCGGCGAACAGGTCACAGCGCTGCATATTCCGTCCGGGCAACTTATGGGAATCGCGAAAGCGCTTGGGAAGGATACCTATCCGGCAACCGCAATAACGGCGATCGAGGCAATCGCACTAAGCTGGCCGATGCGGCTTTGGGATGGCTTTGTGGCCGACTATGACGGGTTCGCAACCGAGACGTATAAGACTGTTGGAAACCGTGTTGGGGAAATGAACAACCGGATCGTTGAAATGGCGACGCAGCAGGTCGAACAACGTGTGGCAAGTGCCTTGCTGCGCCTAATCCATCAGACCGGCCGGAAGATTGATAGCGGTATTGAAATTGATTTCCCGATCACGCGGCAGGATCTGTCCGAATTGACTGCGACCACGCTGCACACGGTCAGCCGCCTGCTAAGCAGTTGGGAAAAACAAGGCATCGTGCAAAGCAGACGCAAACGGATCACGGTAACAGACCCGCATGCCCTCGTGATTCTCAGCAACGCCTAAGCGGCCCCGGAAACCGCCACAAGAAGTTCATTCAAGAAACTGTCTTGATCCAGACGGTATTCCGCACAAGCGTCAACAATCGTGTGAAAAGGACCAATCACGCAGCCAACACACAGCATCCCATGCTTTAGAAATATAGGCACCGTTTCCGGCCACAATGAAATCAGGTCGGCCAAAGGCAGGTCGGGATCATCGAGTTTCGGCTTGCCCATCTTTGTCTCCTTCCAGGGTCAACCATACTCTCTCAATCTGCTTGAACTTTGTGCTGGCACAAACTTTGCCGCTTTGTGCTCCCGTATCCTTGCGCCAACTGAAGCCCAGGGAGATCCATCAAAATGGCTGAATTTCTGACCAAATCGCGGGCGCGCAACATCTTTTACGGGGGCTCGATTTTCTTTGTCGTCGTCTTTGTGGCGATGACCGTCCATTCACACAGATACGTGGTGAACACATCCACCGCAGGCATGCCGCTGACCGAAGAGGTCATTTTAGGAAAACACACCTGGGAAGCTGCATCCTGCATCAACTGCCACACCCTGCATGGCGAAGGTGCCTATTTCGCACCAGAAGTTGGCAACGTCATGACCCGCTGGGGCGTGCAGGATGATCCGGATGGTGCGTTCGAAACTCTCAAAGGATGGATCGAGGCACAGCCAAGCGGGATCGAGGGCCGCCGCCAGATGCCAGCCTATCAGTTTACCGACGAAGAACTGCGCGGCCTCGCCGAATTTCTGCGCTGGGCCGATCAGACTGACACACAGGGCTGGCCGCCCAATGACGCGGGATAAGGAGATACTCAGATGAAATATCAAACACAAAAGGTAGCCTACTGGTATTTCCTTGCAGCCATGGCGCTGTTCGGGGTCCAGGTGCTGGGTGGGCTCGTTGCAGGCTGGATTTACGTCTCGCCCAACTTTCTGTCCGAAATCCTCCCCTTCAATGTCATTCGCATGATCCACACCAACGCGCTGATCGTCTGGCTGTTGCTCGGCTTCTTTGGCGCGGCGTATTTCATGATACCCGAGGAATCCGAACGTGAAATCTGGTCGCCGAAACTGGCCTATGTCCAGCTCATCATTCTATTGGTCGGCACATTGGGTGCGGTTGGGTCCTATTTGGTTGGGATCCATGGCGGTCGTGAATTCCTTGAACAGCCGCTCTGGGTCAAGTTCGGTATCCTTGTCGCCGCGCTGATCTTTCTTTTGAACATCTCGATGACGGTTCTGGCGGGTAAGAAAACTGCGATTACCAATGTCTTGCTGATGGGGCTTTGGTTGTTGTCGCTGCTATGGGTCTTTGCCTTCATCAACCCCGACAACCTGTCGTTGGACAAAATGTATTGGTGGTTCGTCGTGCACCTGTGGGTCGAAGCGACCTGGGAACTTGTGATGGCTGCGATCCTTGCGTTCCTGCTGCTCAAGCTGACAGGCGTGGACCGCGAGGTCGTTGAGAAATGGCTTTATGTCATCGTCGCCACAGCTCTGTTCAGCGGCATTCTCGGCACCGGTCACCACTTCTACTGGATCGGCCTGCCGGGCTACTGGCAGTGGGTCGGGTCGATCTTCTCGACCTTCGAAGTGATACCGTTCTTCCTGATGATGTCATTTGCCTTCGTCATGGTCTGGAAGGGGCGCAAGAACCATCCCAACAAGGCTGCACTCTTGTGGTCGCTCGGCTCAAGCACTGTGGCCTTCTTTGGCGCAGGGGTCTGGGGCTTTCTACACACCCTGCACGGCGTGAACTTCTACAGTCACGGCACACAGATCACCGCGGCACACGGGCACCTTGCCTTTTATGGCGCCTACGTTGCGCTTAACCTCGCGATCTTTACCTACGCGATGCCGATGCTGCGCGAACGTGCGCCCTATAACCAAGTGCTGAACATGGCGTCCTTCTGGCTGATGACAGGTGGCATGGCGTTCATGACCTTCGTTCTGACCTTCGCGGGCACCATTCAAACACACATGCAACGTGTGCTGGGTGACTACTACATGACCGTCCAGGACGACCTCGCGATCTTCTACATGATGCGGTTCGGCGCGGGCGTCGCTGTCGTGCTTGGCGCGCTGTTGTTCATCTATTCCATGCTGGTCGTGCACAAAGGCGAGATCATCGAACCTGGCAAAGCAAACCAAGTACCGGGAGAGTAGTCATGAACATCGCCACACATCCGAGCCTGCCATATTATCACCCCACCGGGTCTGAATGCGACCTATTCGAGATGGCACAAAGCCACGGTTTGCCCCTTCTTTTGAAGGGGCCGACCGGCTGCGGCAAAACCCGCTTTGTTGAACATATGGCCGCATCGCTTGGCAAGTCGCTTTACACCGTGGCCTGCCATGACGACCTGTCTGCGGCCGACCTGATCGGGCGATATTTGTTGAAGGGGGGAGAGACGGTTTGGGTCGACGGCCCATTGACACGGGCAGTCCGCGAAGGCGGCATCTGTTATCTTGATGAGGTGGTCGAAGCGCGCAAAGACGTCACCGTTGTCCTGCACCCTCTGACCGATACACGCCGCACTTTGATGATTGACCGCACGGGCGAAGAACTGGTTGCGCCCAAGGATTTCATGTTGGTCGCCAGCTATAATCCCGGCTACCAAAACGTGCTCAAGCGGCTCAAACCCTCTACGCGGCAACGGTTCCTGTCGATCTCGTTCGATTTCCCGGACCCGGAAACAGAGATCAAAGTGGTCAGCAGCGAAAGCGGTCTTGAGGCCGGGCGTGTGGCTCCGCTCGTGCGTCTTGCCGGGCATATTCGCAAGCTATCGGGCATGGACCTCGAAGAAGGCGTCTCAACACGGTTGCTCATATATGCCGCCACATTGATGGCAGGCGGGATGGGTGTGAACGCCGCGCTTGAGGCCGCTGTGATCGAACCCCTGAGTGACGAACCTGACGTGCAGCAATCCCTGCGTGATCTGGTCAGCACGATTTACGGATAGGTATCATGCGTCTTCTTGACCTGATGGAACCCGAAGAAACCGTCGGTAACCTATGGCACGACATGGCGCATGGGATTGGCGCGGATGCGTGCTATCCAGACGCCAGCGTTACGTTTGCCGCTCTTCGTCCCAGCCTTGCGGTTCTGTTTCGCGCCCTTGGCGGAGCGGCGGGTGTTGAACTTGGTGAAGCGCCGGCCACGCTGATGCAGCACCGCCGCCCGCTGCGGCGCAAGCTGGGTGCGGATCAGGATCGCGAATGGATCGCAAGCTTTGACGGCGAGCGTTTGAGCCTGCCCCCCGTGATCGCAGCCTTTCCCGACGCAGCCCTTAATCGGGCGGCCTATTTCTGGCTGACTGCGCTTGCCGCGACGTGCGATCTTGCGGAACTGGTCCTGCCCAAAGAACAACCCGCCTTCGATTATTTGCAAATCCGTTTGAATGCCACGGCCGCTGACCTTGCGTATCGGGCGTGCCCTGGTTTGCACGACGCCTACGCAAAGATGTCCAAGCATTGCGCGCAGCATCGTCCGAACGTGGTGCGGCCGCAGATCGAAGCTGCGATGGAAACCGCCATCCTTGATCAGTTGTATGGCGTGGCCCGTGACGCGTTTGATTGCGACATCGCGCGCGGCTACAGACCCTTTGCGCCCGTGCCAATCTGGTTGCGGTTTTCGGTGCCTGGTGCTGGCGCGCCCGCCGCCGAAGAGCCATCCGACCCCGCAGCGCCACCAGCGAATGCCGCCCACACCAATCGCAAGCTTGGCGCGCGCAAGGATCATGAACAAAACGACCGCAAGGACAGCTTTATCATTCACCGGTTTGAATCGATCCTGTCTTGGGTTGAATCGATGAACATCAATCGCAGTGTCGATGACGACGATGATGAGAACGCCCAAAAGGCCGCCGATGATCAAGACGAAATCACCCTCTCCAAACATGATCGCAAGGCGGCAACCCGTCTGCGGTTGCATCTGGATCTGTCCCCCGCCGATGCCGACCATGAGGCGCTGTCGGGCATCCATACCTATCCAGAATGGAACCACCGCAGCCGCAGCTACATGCCGGAACATTGCCGTGTTCTGGATGCGCCCGCTCAGCCCGACGGCGCCCCCTTCGTGCCAGACCCCAGACGCACCCGCGAAGTCCGCCGCCAGTTCGAGGCCTTGCGCCCACGCCGTATCTTACAACCACGTCAGGTTGACGGGGCGGAACTCGACCTGGATGCACTTCTGACAGCACAGGCCGACCTGCGCGCAACAGGGCGTGGGTCAGACCGCATCTGGCAATCCGCGCGTCAGGTGGAACGCGATATGTCTGTGGCCTTCCTGATCGACAATTCACGGTCCACCGAAGCGGCCATTGGCGATACAAGCGTCATCGAGGTCGCGCGTCACACGATGGCCGCCCTTGCCACCGGGATTGATGCGGCGGGTGATCGTTTGGGCATCTGGGGATTTTCATCCCTGCGCCGCGACCGCGTGTTCATGACCCGCTGCAAGGATTTCGATGATCCGGTGTCGGCCGACACTCTCGCCAATATCGGCGCCCTCAAACCCGGACACTACACGCGCCTTGGCGCCGCGATCCGCCATGTCAGCGCACAACTGGCCGAAGAACCAAGTGCGCGCAAACTGCTGATTGTGCTGACCGACGGCAAGCCCAATGATCTGGACCACTACGAGGGCCAGCACGGCATCGAAGACAGTCATATGGCCGTGCGCGAAGCCCGAACCGCGGGCCTGTCCCTGCACGGTATCGTCATCGACGAAGACGGGCAGGACTGGTTCGCCCGCATCTTCGGACGTGGAGGTTTCACGCTGCTGCCTGATGCCAACCGGCTGACCCGCGCGCTTCCTGATATCTACCGCACCCTCACACAGGAGACCTGACATGCGAATTCTCTTTCCCTTCACCACCCTGCTCTGCGCCTTCGCCTCTGCGAGCATTGCGGATGCGTTCGACAGGCCGATCCCGCAGGCGCAAACCGCTACTGCCGAATTCTGGTTTGCCTTGGGCAGCGTCGCGCTGATCGTGGCACTTGTGTTGGTGCAAAGACTGGTTGCCAGATCATGACAGACCAAGGCTGGTCAACGCGTAAGATTGCTGTGGCGCTTTATCCATTCGGGGCCGGTGCTGCGGCCGTCAACGTGTTCTTTGCCTCTTTGATCTTCAGTTGGGTCGGAGGTCCTGTCGCCTCGATCACTTGGTCAATTGGTCTTGGCTGTGTGATTGGTCTGCCCGCAACATGGTATTTCGCCCAGCATATCCGCCACCTCATGACCGTCGCAGACAAGGATCCAGCCTCATGAGGATCGCATTTATGGGCGACCAACCCGTGATAGATGCCCCTGATGAGGACGCGGCGCGCTTTCGTCTGACGCTTTATCGCGCGGGAAAACAGATGAGGCTGACCTGCGCAAAAGTTGGCACCGTTCTCTGCCGGATCAGGGCAGATATGGGACCAACGTGATGGCACGATCGTCTGCGGAACAAATGCGTGCATGGACCGGGCCTGCGCTGTTTGGTTTCGGGTTTCGCCCATTTTTCCTGTTTGGATCTGCATGGGTCGCCTGCGCGATGTCCATCTGGGTTTTTGCACTGTCTGGAAGGATCACCATCCCGTCACGGTTGGATCCGGTGTCATGGCATGCCCACGCTTTTCTTTTTGGGTACCTCGGCGCGGTTCTGGCAGGGTTTTTGCTGACCGCCGTGCCCAACTGGACAGGACGTCTGCCCATGGTGGGCTGGAAACTTGCGGCTCTTTTTGCGCTTTGGTGTTTGGGGCGCATTGCGGTTTTTCTATCCGCACACTTACCCGTCGGTGCGGCCCCGATCATAGACCTCGCCTTTCCGGTCGTCTTGGGCGCTTTGATCCTGCAAGAGATCATTGCCGGGAAGAACTGGCGCAATCTTATCGTTCTTGCGCTGCTTGCAGTTTTCACCATCGCCAACGCCATTTTTCACATCGAAGCAATGCGCGGCGTCTACGCGGCACAGGGCTTTGGCCTGCGCCTCGGACTAGGGACTGCTATCATGATGATCGCGGTCATTGGCGGGCGTATCATTCCGTCATTCACGCGAAACTGGTTGGTAAAACGCGAACACCCGGCACGGCCAGCGCCACCAATGCAACGCTTTGACAAGGCTGCGTTGCTGGCCAGCCTTCCGATATTGGCATCTTGGGTCTTGGCGCCGAGCTCGATTCTGACAGCCGCCGGCCTGATGGTTTTCGGTGGGCTCCACACCCTGCGGATGATGCGCTGGCAGGGGCATCATACAGTGTCGGATCCAATGGTCTGGGTGCTTCATGTCTCATACCTTCTTATCCCCATTGGTGCGCTTGTCCTGTCTTTTGACGTGTTGATCGGCGGAACCGGACTGGCGGCGGCGCAACATATCTGGATGGCAGGTGCAATCGGGGCAATGACACTTGCAGTGATGACCAGGGCGACACTGGGCCATACCGGGCAGGACTTGCGTGCAAATGCGGCGACTGTCGCCATCTATCTGTGCCTGTTCGCAGCCGTTGGTGCCCGCTGGATGTCTGGCCGATACCCTGAACTCATCACGCTTTCTGGTATTTTGTGGATTGCCGCATTTGCAGGCTTCGCCCTTGCGTACGGGCCGTCCCTTGCGCGACCCAAGACGCGCAAAACATCATGAGCTGGCTTGGTTTTGCCGGTGTCTTTGGGTTGTTCTTCATGACCCATTCGGTGCCCGTGCAGCCAGCGATCAAGTCCCCGATCGTCGCGGTTCTTGGTCCGGCGGGCTTTGCGATCAGCTATTCCGCGATCTCGGTTGTCATGCTTGCCCTGTTGATCTGGTCCGCAGGCCAAGCGCCCTTTGTGCCGCTTTGGCCGCAAATGCCGTGGCACCGCCATGTCGTGCACCTCGGCATGCTAGGGGTCTGCCTGACTTTGGCTTTCGCAATTGCCCGTCCCAACCCATTTTCCTTTGGCGGCGCGCGCAACCATACCTTTGACCCGGAACGCCCCGGTATCGTGCGCCTGACACGCCATCCCATCCTGACCGTGATCGACCTATGGGCTGCGCTGCATATCCTGCCCAATGGAAATCTTGCTCATGTCCTGCTGTTTGCCGTGCTCGGTGGATTTGCCTCGGCAGGCGGCACTCTGATCAACCAGAAAAAGCGGCGCGAGATGGGTGTCGACGCCTGGAACAGACTTAACACAACTGTCGCAAAGTCCTCTTTCTTCTACCCGAAAACGCCTTTGATAGCATTCACACTCCGATTGGCTGCTGGAGTCCTAGCCTTTGCCCTTCTGCTTTGGCTGCATCCTGTCGTCATTGGAATTTCTGCTATCTAGCCGGATATCGATGTCCGAGGGGTTCAGGTTACGGAAAGCGTTGAACCGCTGCTTCCACGATACGCCTCGCGTCATCGCTTCAATTTGATCTCAACTGCGAAAAAATGCTGTGTGCGCATCGGATCACACGCATATGCCAGCTTCGTCCCGCGTCTGATCTGTTCCAATGCCCTGAAACCAAAGTGCGGTTTGGACGAGCCTACCAAAAAGCTTTGAAATGACCGCCTCGGTGACTTGAGCTGTTTTGCAGCGTAGAGTTCGCCGCAACCGCAAAGTGATGCTGCGCCGGCAAAAACGGGAAAATGAATGTCGGTTGTGTCCCACACAGCGTCATTTGCGTTGTTCTCATCGGTGGTCTGATTTGGATCAGAATTGAGCGAGGGTTCGACCGACCTTGCGTGGCACGGAGGATCAAATCCTTTCGCCGAAGAGGGGCCGGGCGCTGCGGAGTTGAGGCGCACGACCGTCAGACAATCCTGCACAAACTTTGCTGAAACTCCCGCGACCAGATGCTGGTGCAAGGGGTTTTCTATGGCCTATCGACATTGGGCAATAGCAAAGGAAATGCCATGTATTTTCAAAGACATGCAAATACCATCGGGCTGATTGGTGGGGCAGGATTCGTGACCGGATGGGGGATCGAGCAAGAGTTGGGATTTGCGCTGATGGCCGGGGTTGGGGCCTTGATCTCGGGCACGCTTGTTGCGCGTCTTTTCGGGGAATCCGGGGTCATCGGTCTGGTGCTGGCCGCCTTTGGCGCATTGTTGGCCACGGTGATCGGTGCTTTGCTTGTCGGCGGGCTGATGGCGTTTCCCCATGGCAGCGGGATGGCCGTCGCTGCGGTGGCCGAGATCTTGGCGACTGATGTTGTCGCAGGCGGGCGGTGGGTGATCCTGATGGGGGTCGCCCACTGGGTCGCCTATGGGGACGCCTGCGCGAAACACTATAGTGATTTTGCGAAACACTGAATTTCGGGGCAGCTGCCACAATGCTGCCCCAATCCCATTCTACCCGCGTAGGGAGTTAGTGAATGGACCCAAATGTTTACGCGGGCAAATCTTAATATTTCGCGCAGTGACGGCGAACGCAGCCTTTTCCTGGCTTTTCTCGGCGTGGCACTTTTTGGTGCCGGGCTGTCCTTTACCATTGTGAACAAACTGGGCGGAGAGGCCGAATTCCTGCGCAAGCTGACGATGTATGACTATTGGGTCATTCTTGCCGGGGCCTTGGGCGCTGCTGGCGGCTTGTTCATCGGCAAGGATCGCTTGGGTCATGACGGCTGGGACGGCGCGGGTCGGGCCGCTTTGGGCATGGTGGTGGTCACTTTCGCGGCGACCGTCTGTGCCGGGACATTGGCGCTGCCGGGATATGGCACCATGTTCGGCCCCTTTGCGACGGTGCTCGCCTTTTGGGAAACGCCAATCTTGCTGGCGTTCTGGGTAATTGTGCTGACCGCCTGTCACCTGCTCATTTTGACATGGCGGCGCGAACGTCACACGCTTTTTGCCATCCATGACGATGGCATTCCGATTTAATTACTTGTCGGGAAAGCTGCGGCTGACCTTGATCTGTTCCCAGGCCCAAACCACCTCGTTCAACTGATCCTCCTGGCTGCGATCACCACCGTTCATGTCGGGGTGCAGCACTTTGATCAGTGACTTATAGGCCTTGCGGATCTCTTTCTTGTTCCACGTGTCTTTGGCGTCCAAAATCTCAATCGCGCGGCGTTCGGTGGGCGGCAGTTTGCGACCCGCACCCTGATTGCGACCCGGGTTGCGTGTGGCATTTTCGCCCAGCACCTGATGGGGGTCTTCAATCCCCAACCGCGCCCATGCGCGTTCCTCGACCGTGCGTTTGAACGGCTTGGTGGGCCGTTCCCAGACGCGGTCTTCGGTCAGCTGGGCGTTCATCTCGGCCTCTGTTGTACCGTCAAAGAAATTCCACTTGAGGTTATATTCACGCACGTGGGTCTGGCAGAACCAAAAGAAGTCATCCAGCACATCGGGCGTTTTGGGCGCGCGATACTTGCCCGCCTCTTCGCAACCCTCGTGGTCACACACGCGCGTCGATGTCTCGGACGCGCCAGACATGCCCCGCCGTCCACGCGGGTTTTTCTTCTTCGAAGAAGACACGGACATATCAAAACCAAAGGGGTCTTTTTTCTGCATGGGAGTTGCATACCTTTCCGACTCGGACGACAGAGTTTAGACGCTTGTGAGAGAGATTGAAGGGGTGGAGAGCAAAAATATGGGACTTGAGGCAGAGATTTACGAGGCCTTGCAAACTGGTTTGGCCCCAAGCGCGCTGGAAGTGGTGAATGAAAGCCACCTGCACAGTGGTCATGCGGGCGACGACGGGTCGGGCGAAAGCCACTGGCGGGTTGTGATCACGGCGCCGTCACTGGACGATCAATCGCGTCTGGCGCGACACCGGGCCGTGCACAGCGCATTAGGCCCCGACATCATCGGGCGCATCCATGCTTTGGCAATAGAAATCAAGTAGTTATTCGGCAGCGACTGCCGGGTCTGGGCGTGGCACCTCTGCAGGGACCTGCGTGATCTGCTTTGGTGCCTCGGGGGCTTCGATCGCCTCAACCACGCGTTCTTCTGCGGTGGCGGTATCAGCGGCCTCTGCCGTGGACGCAACCGTGCGGCGGAACACCAGCATGTTCTGGAACACGGTCGTTTTGCCCATCAGCCCTTCGCGTTCTTCGGCAGGCAGGCTGTCGGTGCGCAGGTATTCCCAATTGTCGGCGGCAAGTTCATTCATCACCGTCTCGAGCGCATTGGCAAATCGGTCCTGATTGGATTTCACACCCTTGGCCTTGAGGCCACGTGTTGGGGCCGGAACGACCTTGTATTCAAACTTTGCCATGATGATACCCTTCCACACTGCGGGGTCGGTATAGCAAGATCGGGGCGTAAGGCCAAGGTTTTGCTGGCGTTTTTGGTCCCCGCTAGGGGTGGTGGAAGGCTGTGCAATGTGCCGCGAAATATGGGGTTGGCTGTGGTTGGCCCTGCGGTTGAGGTCTGGGAATGGCAGGCGGGTGAGACGGTCAAAGCACCAGATCGTCGTCTGTAATTGAGGGTGCAAAGGTCGATTTGGGCAGCAGGCGAAAGGTGGTTTCGGTCTTGGTTGCAGCGTGAATCCGGTCGCAGCGAAAGGTGCGCGGGCTGTCGCGCAGGTGGTCAAACGCCACGACATACCAGACTGGGTATTTCAGCAGCAGATAGTGCGGCGCGATTTGCCGGGTTGAAAAGGTGCCGCCTTCTTTTTGGTAGCGGATCTCAAGCTCTGTCTGCGTCACGAAGGCCTGATGCAGGGTCTGGACGACGCGCTTGGGCGGCGCATTGACGCTGGTTTGCACAAAGGTCGAGGCGGTGTCGCCGATCATGATGCGGGACTTCAGCCGGTCCACCTGCCTGCGCTTTTCGGGCGAGAATGACGCCACCAGTTGCCGCCGGACAGAGCCGAGGCTTGCCAGAAAAATCGGCGATTGCATGCGCTCGGCCACTGCAATGCTGATCAATAGATCGACCGCCTCGGCATAGGGCAGGTTCAACCGGCCCACGCCCCAGTTGCTGTCCAGACGCACACCGCCACCGCGCCCGCGGTCCGCGTCGATCTGCATGCCCTGGTCGCGCATGAGCGCCAGATCGCGGGTGATCGTGCGGGTGCTGACACCGTGTTGTTGGGCAAGGTCCGCGACCGTGCAATGGGTGTCTTGTTTCAGCTGGACGGCGATCAGTTCCATCCGTCGCAGCCTGTCTTGGGCATTTGTGCGGGGCATGGATGAAATAAGACACTAAATGGCGCATTTTGCAATATCACGTCTTTGAGCCGCAGTGACCAACCTGCGCGCCAAGGGAGTAAGCATATGAAAATGAACTATTTTGTCGTTGGAACAAACGACATCGGGGCTGCCCGCGCCTTTTACGACGCACTGTTTACCGATACGGGGCTGCAAAGCTTTGGGCCGTCAGAGCGCATGCATTATTGGATGGGCGCGGATTTCGCCTTTGCCATTGCGATCCCGTTTGACACACAGCCCGCCACCAACGGCAATGGCACGATGGTCGGGTTTTCTGTCGGGGAGGCGGACGATGTGATCCGGATGCACGTTCTGGCGTTGGAGCTTGGCGGCACCTGCGAGGGCGCGCCGGGACAGCGTGGGCCAAAGTTCTCGGCCTATGTCCGCGATCTGGATGGGAACAAGATTTGTCTGTCGGATTAGGCGGGTTGGTTCCGTCTCGAGCATTCCAAACGAAGAGACCGGGCCTCTTTCGTTTTGTTTTGGAAAGGCCGAAGAAGGTGGGCAGATTGCCCACCCTACGGGCGCTTTACAGGCCGAGTTTGGCCGCGACCAGTTTGTTGACTGCCGCTGGGTTGGCCTTGCCGCCTGTCGCCTTCATCACTTGGCCCACAAACCAACCGGCGAGCTTTGGGTTCACCTTGGCCTTTTCGACCTGCGCAGGGTTGTCGGCGATGATCTGGTCCACAGCCGCTTCAATCGCGCCGGTGTCGGTGACCTGTTCCATGCCTTCGGTCGCGACAATCTCTTCGGGGTCGCGGTCAGACGTATAGGCAATTTCAAAGACGTCCTTGGCGATTTTGCCGCTGATCTTGTCGGACTTGATCAGCCCCACGATCTGGCCCAGGCGCGCAGCAGAAATCGGGCTGTCCGAGACGTCCTTGTCATCTTTCTTCAAGCGGCCGAAAAGCTCGTTGATGACCCAGTTGGCGGCCAGTTTGCCGTCGCGGCCCTCGGCCACTTCTTCAAAGTAGGCGGCGTTGGATACATCTGCAGTCAGCACAGAGGCGTCATAGTCTGACAGGCCAAACTCGCTGATAAAGCGGGTCTTTTTGGCGTCGGGCAGTTCGGGCAAGCCGGCGGCGATGTCATCGACCCAGGCTTGTTCAATCTCCAACGGCAGCAGATCAGGGTCGGGGAAGTAGCGATAATCATGCGCCTCTTCCTTGGACCGCATGGAGCGGGTTTCGTTCTTGTCCGCGTCATAAAGCCGGGTTTCCTGCACAACCTCTTTACCGTCCTCGATTAGGGCGATCTGACGGCGGGCCTCAACCTCAATCGCCATCTGGATGAACCGCATGGAGTTCATGTTCTTGATCTCGCAACGGGTGCCGAGGTGGCTGAAATCCTGCGTTTCCTGATACTTTTCGTATTGGCCCGGTTTACAGACCGACACGTTCACGTCAGCGCGCAGGTTGCCGTTCTGCATGTTGCCGTCGCAGGTGCCCAAGTACCGCATGATCTGGCGCAATTTGGCGACATAAGCCGCGGCCTCTTCCGGGCCACGGATGTCAGGGCGGGAGACGATCTCCATCAGCGCGACACCGGTGCGGTTGAGGTCCACGAACGACATCGTGGGGTCCATATCGTGGATGGATTTGCCCGCGTCCTGTTCCAGGTGAATGCGTTCGATGCGCACGATACGCGCGGTGCCGTCGCCGAGTTCGACCAGCACTTCACCTTCGCCGACGATGGGGTGGTAAAGCTGGCTGATCTGGTAGCCCTGCGGCAGATCGGGGTAGAAGTAGTTCTTGCGGTCAAAGGCGGAGTTCAGGTTGATTTGCGCCTTCAGGCCCAACCCGGTGCGCACGGCCTGTTCGACACAGCCTTCGTTGATGACGGGCAACATGCCGGGCATGCCCGCGTCGACAAAGGCGACATTGGAATTGGGCTCCGCGCCAAAAAGGGTCGAGGCGCCGGAAAACAGCTTCGCCGCGGTGGCGACCTGCGCGTGGACCTCCAGCCCGATCACGAGTTCCCAGTCAGACGTAGCGCCCGCAATAACTTTGGGGGCGGGGGCGTCGTAGGTCAGGTCAAGCATGGCGGTCCCTTTGGCTTTGTTTGCAGGGGTTTTAGGCCGGGTGCGCGCCCCTCGCAAGGCCGATTGGCGGGCGCATGTTCGCTTGCGCACAAAAGTTTCCCTTGATCGCAGGATGGCCGCCCGTGCAAATTGCCGCGCATGAGGTTTCTACGGACCATCCTGGGGGGGATGGCGGGCGCGATCCTGGCCACTGCCGTCACGGCAGAGCCAGTGATCCGCCCCATTTCCCGCGATGATGCAATCGCATTGAAGGTTGAGGCCGCCGCGGCAGCGCTTGCCTCATTTCGTGTTGTGCCGCGCCCCGCCCACATGATCCGGTATCCGGTGCAGGTGAATACGCGCGAACCGGCCCTGCGCCCGGTGGCGCGGGCGGCGTTTCTTCCCAACACACGGTGGGATCATAAACGCGGCAGCGACGTCTGGACCCGTGCGGCGATGTCGGCGATTGCGGGCCACGCAGAGGCGCTTGATTCGGTCGTGCCGCGCGATATCGACCGCTGGTGCCCGACCTACGCCAGCAACTCTCCGACCATGCGGCGGGCGTTTTGGGTCGGCATGATGTCGGCGCTGGCGAAATATGAGAGCACCTATAACCCCACAGCCGTCGGCGGTGGAAACCGCTGGTTCGGGCTCTTGCAGATCTACCCCGATACCGCGCGGCGCTATGGCTGCCGTGCGACCACGGGCGAAGCGCTGAAAAACCCAACCGAGAACCTGTCCTGTGCCGCCCGCATCATGGCCGTGACCGTCGCGCGTGACCGGGCCGTGGCGCTGCACGATGGGCGTTGGCGCGGGGTCGCGGCGGATTGGGGGCCAATGACCAGCCGCAACAAGATTGCGGCGATGGCGGACTGGACCAGCCGCCAGGCCTATTGCCAGGTGCCGGTTCTGGTGCGGCCACAGGCGCGGCCTAGCTTGCGGGCTACAGTTTCAACAATGGACGCCGGGTCGCCCGGATCAGGCTGACGTTGGGGGCATCCGCGCCCGCCAGCGCCAAGGTCGCGCGCCGCAGCATGGCAATACCATCCTCGGACCCTTTTGGCAGGGCAGAGGCAGCAATCGGTTCACCTACATTGATGCGGAACGGCTGACGCGACTTGTTCAGCGTCTCGTGAAACAGCGTCACATCGCGCAACGTCGGGTGCAGCAGGTCAAACAGATAAAACAGCGCTGAATTGCGCGCCGCGATATGCACCGGGATCACCGGCAGGTCGTATTTGCGCGCCAGCATCGCTGCCGACGCCATCCAGGGCCGCTCAACCAGCCGCAGCCCGCGCCGTTTCGCCAAACGGCCAGAGGGAAAGATCACGCCCAAACGCCCATCTTCGGTGGCGCGGCGCACATAGGCCATCGTGTCGCGGGTCTTGGCATGGCTGCGCTTGTCCTCGCGCCATTCCACCGGGCAAATCATATCCTCCATCTGTGGCAGGACGCGCAGAATGTCGGAATTGGCAAAGTAATAAGTGTCAGGGCGCATTGCCGCCAGCAGGTGGTGCACGATCACACCATCCGCGATGCCTGTGGGGTGGTTGGCCACGATGATAGCCGGGCCGTGGCGGGGGATATGGCCCAGCCCGGTTGCAAGGACGTCTTTCGCCAGCAAGCCACCCATATGTGCCATGATCTGTGACGACGGCGCATGTTCGAACTTTTGCGTCATGCGCAGGGTCTTGTCGTAGGCAAGGGTCAGGTGCATCAGCCCCCGAATTTGGCGTGCGCCGGGAAATCGGCGATACATCCAAGGGGCGCGTTCAGCGATCAGCGGATCAATTCGGTCTTTCATAATCACACATTGACCATGACAGTGTCACGGTTCCATGACAGTCGTTACAGACTATCACATCGGCAGTGATTTGCGAAGTTTCAAGGGATCAATCGGCGGATCACCGCAATCGAAACGCCAATCGTAACTCTTCCACGGCCTCTTGTTGCCGTTGGCTGAGCCCGTCCATGGGCAGCGCACTTTCAAGAATATCCATCAGTGGTGTCAGCGCAGAAGGCCCCTCAAGCCGGTAAAGCTTGCGCGACAGACGCGCCAACGCGGGCTGCGCACCGCCGCATTCATTGACCATCCAATGCCCCAAAACCATCAATTCCTGTGCGGCGGCATCATCAATTTGCAGCACGCGGCGCAGTTGGATGTGCATCTTGTCCTGCTGTTCGCGGCTGGGCATGTCGTCCAGCGTCAAAAAGGCATCAGCGATCCCGGCCGCGGCGATATTGGGGTCTTCGATGCTTTCAACGGGGTGGATATTGGTGCGCCGGGTAAAACCAAACCGCCGGGCTGCGGCTTTCACATCGCCCGCCATGTCTATCAAATCGCCCGCCATATTGGCGGCATCCCGCGCCCGCAGGGACCAAAAGTAAGCGGCGGCGATAATGCCAAGAATTGCAAGTAGGACGGGCATCGAAATTTCCTTTGGTTTCTCAAATGATCTGCGCAGATGAAAAAAACTTTGTGTCAGTTTTTAAGCATCCGCGTGACCATTTCAGTGGTGTCGCGCGACAGGCCCTGTGTATCGCGGATTCGCGTCAATGCAGCCCGCATCAGCGCCTGCCGATCTGGGGTGTGGCGGGGCCAAACCTCAAAATTCGCGGACATGCGGGCGGTCGTTTGCGGGTTGATCGGGTCCAGCTTGATCAGCCAATCGGCCAACAGGTCATAGCCCGTGCCAGAGAGGTGGTGAAAGCCAGAGGCATTGTCCAGAAACGCGCCAAAGACGGCGCTGAACCGGTTGGGGTTTTTGATGTCAAACGCCGGATGCGCGGTGAGGCGCGTGACCGTCGCCGCGGCCTCTTGCGGGTCCGCTAGCGCCACTTGCAAGGCGAACCACTTGTCCATCACAAGGCGATCATGCTGCCATTGTGCCTCGAACGCGTTGACCGCGTTCTGACCTTTGCCGACCTGCAACAGGGCCGAAAAAGCCGCAAGTTGCTGGGTCATATTGTCGGCGGCCTCAAATTGGGCCTGCGCGGTCTTACCGCCATCGAGCTGGGTCAGCAGGACGAGGGCTGCATTGGCAAGGCTGCGGTGGCCCGCATTTTTGGCGTCAGGCTGGTAGGGCCCCGCAACCTGATGGGCCGCGTAAATGCGGGGCAGGGTATCGGCGCAGTGTTGGGCGATATGCAAGGTCAGTGCCTCGCGCGCGGTGTGGATCGCGTCGGGGTCAATTGGCTCGCCCGCGTCAAAAAGGGCGTTGGCAATGTCATCTTCGTTTGGCCGCGCGATCACGCGGGCGCGAAAGGCGGGATCAAGCGTGTCATCGCGCAGCACGGCCAACAGCCCGTCCAATAGAGCGGCTTCGGGTGCGGCATCACGGGTCACCATCGCCCGCAAGGTCTGCATCACCAGCGTGCGGCCCGCGTCCCAGCGATTGAATGGATCTGTGTCATGGGCCAGCAAAAGTGCAAGATCATCGGTGCTTTGCGGCTGGATCACGCGAATGGGCGCTGCAAAGTTGCGGTTGATCGACAGGATTGGCTTTGCCGCCAGACCGGTCACGGTGATTGTCTGGCGCGCCTGCGTCATCTCGATCACGTCCGTCGGCTTCACTTCCGTCCCATCCGGCGCGATCAGCCCGTAGGCAACAGGGATGACCTGTGGATGCTTTTGCGGCTGGTCGGGCGTGCCGGGTGACGACTGGGTCAGCGTCAACCGGTAGGTGCCGTCGGAAAAGTCTTCCGCGACGGTCAATCGCGGGGTGCCGGATTGGCTGTACCACAGGCTGAACTGGTCAAGATCGCGGCCGGTGACATCCTCAAAACAGGTCAGCCAATCCTCGATCGTGCAGGCCTGTCCGTCGTGGCGGTCAAAATACAAGGTGCAGCCTTGATAATAGGCTTCATCCCCGATCAGGGTCTTGAGCATCCCGATCACCTCGGCGCCTTTTTCATAGACGGTGTCGGTGTAGAAATTGTTGATCGTGACAAAGCTGGCAGGGCGGACGGGATGCGACAGCGGGCCTGCGTCCTCTTGAAACTGATAGCCGCGCAGACCCACCGCATCGTCGATCCGTTTGACGGCGGCGCTGCGCATATGGGCGGTGAACTGTTGGTCGCGGTAAACGGTCAGCCCTTCCTTGAGGCAGAGCTGAAACCAATCGCGACAGGTGATGCGGTTCCCGGTCCAGTTGTGAAAATACTCATGCGCGATGATCCCTTCGATGCCCGCGTAATTCGCGTCCGTCGCCGTATCAGGAGAGGCGAGAACGCAGCGGGAGTTGAAAATGTTCAAGCCCTTGTTCTCCATCGCGCCCATATTGAAATCATCGACGGCAACAATGTTGAAAATGTCCAAGTCGTATACGCGACCATAGACCTCTTCATCCCACCGCATCGAAGCCTTGAGCGCCTCCATCGCGAAAGCGCATTTGTTCAGATCATCAGGCCGCACATAGATGTTCAACGCCACGTTGCGCCCGTCCATCGTGGTAAATTCATCCGAATGCGCCACCAGATCACCGGCGACGAGGGCAAAAAGATAGGACGGTTTGGGCCAGGGGTCGTGCCATTCGGCCCAGCCATCGCCTGCCTTTGTTGGGTTGCCATTGGACAGCAGAACCGAATGCGGACCGTCACCCGGAACCCGATCGCCATTCGACAGCTTTGCAGGCTGTCCGCTTTCGATGCGGACGGTAAAGGTGGCCATCACATCAGGACGGTCCGGGTAATAGGTGATCTTGCGAAAGCCTTCTGCCTCGCATTGGGTGCAATACATGCCGTTCGATATGTACAGCCCTTCAAGGGCCGAATTGGCCGAAGGGTTGATCTCGACCTCAGATCGCCAGACGAAAGGGGCATCGGGCACCGCTGCGGTCAGAATCCCATCACGCACATGCGGCTTCCAGTCCTGACCGTCGATAGAGGCCCAGATCAGCGACAACCCCTCACCGTAAAGCTCGAATGCCCGCGATGAGGCAGCAGGGTTTGGCCGAAAGGTGATCTTTGACGTCACGCGGGTCTTGGTCGGGTGCAACCGAAACGTCAGATGAACATCATCGACCAGATATGCGGGGGGCGTGTAATCGGACAGATAGATCGGTTGGGGCGCGTCTTTCATCTGGCGTCCTTTCAGGGCAAACTCAGCGCAGCCTAGGTGCCACAACAAAGGGTCGCAAGCACAGCAAATGGCAAAGATGACTAAGAAATCCGACCTGCCAACCAAAACCTGCGCAACCTGTGGCCGCCCATTCACATGGCGCAAGAAATGGGCGAAGGATTGGGAGGCCGTGCGCTATTGTTCCGACCGCTGCCGCGCCAACCGCAGCTCTGGTTAGTTTTTCTGACCAATTCATGGACAAGCCGCTCGTGTTGGGCTAGCTCTGCCAAAACGCGGTATGCTGCCGTACACAGGATGGAGATTCATATGACCCAGCGGGTAGATCGAAACGGGCTTTCTGTGGCCGAAGAACTCGCCACCTTTATCGAGACCAAGGCGCTGCCCGGTACAGGTGTCGACGCTGGCGCATTCTGGGCCGGATTTGCTGATCTGCTCGAGGATATGGGGCCAGAAAACGCAGCATTCCTCGCAAAACGCGAAGAGTTGCAAAGCCAGATTGACGGTTGGCATGTCGCACAGCGCGGTCAGGTTTTTGACCGTGACGCCTACGAAGGTTTCCTGCGCGAGATCGGCTATCTTCAGCCAGAGGGCGATACGTTTACAATCGACACCCAGAACGTCGACCCCGAAATCGCGACGATCCCCGGCCCGCAACTGGTTGTGCCAATCACCAATGCCCGCTTTGCGCTGAACGCGGCCAACGCCCGCTGGGGCAGCCTTTATGATGCCTTCTACGGCACCGATGCGATGGGCACTTTGCCGCCCAAAGGTGGCTATGATCGTGGCCACGGCAGCCGTGTTGTCGCCCGCACACGGGTGTTTCTGGATCAGGCTTTTCCGATTGCCGGTGGCAGCCATGCTGACGTCCGCCGCTACTATGTCGACAAGGGGCAATTGCTGATTGACGATATGCCGCTTAGCCAGCCCGAAAAATTCGTAGGCTATACCGGGCGTGCCAAAGCGCCTGATACAATTCTTTTGCGCAACAATGGCTTGCACGTCGAACTTGTTTTTGATCGCGCCCATCCCATTGGCAGCCGGGATCAAGCGTTGCTGGCTGACGTGCGGCTTGAATCCGCCATCAGCGCGATCATGGATTGCGAAGATTCCGTGGCCTGCGTTGATGCCGAAGACAAGGTGCTGGCCTATGAAAACTGGCTTGGTTTGATGCAGGGCAACTTAGAGGCGTCGTTCCAGAAGGGTGGCCAGACCCAGACACGTCGCTTGAACGATGATGCGGTCTACACCGCGCCTGATGGATCAGAACTGACCGTTAAGGGCCGCGCGCTGTTGTGGATCCGCAATGTCGGCCACCTGATGACCACGCCCGCGATCCTGACCAAGGACGGGGCAGAAGCCTACGAGGGGCTGATGGACGCAATGGTGACGACGTTGATCGCCATGCATGATCTTGCCCGCGATGGCGGAAACTCGGCGCTTGGGTCGGTCTATGTGGTCAAGCCCAAGATGCACGGCCCGGAAGAGGTCGCCTTTACCAATCGCATCTTTGACCGGGTCGAGGACGTGCTGGGCCTGCCACGCCATACCGTCAAAATCGGCATCATGGACGAAGAACGCCGCACCACGGTGAACCTCAAGGAATGCATCCGCGCCGCGAAAAGCCGGGTGGCCTTTATCAACACCGGGTTTCTGGATCGGACGGGCGATGAGATTCACACCTCGATGGAGGCCGGGCCCTTTAGCCGCAAGGACTTTATCAAGCGCAAACAATGGATTGGCGCTTACGAGGATCAAAACGTGGACATCGGGCTGGAATGCGGTTTCAGCGGGAAAGCCCAGATCGGCAAGGGTATGTGGGCCATGCCCGATATGATGGCCGCAATGATCGAACAAAAGATCGGTCATCCCAAATCGGGTGCCAATTGCGCTTGGGTGCCAAGCCCAACGGCGGCGACCTTGCACGCATTGCATTACCATCAGGTCGATGTGATGGCGGTGCAGGATAAGCTGAAAGCGGGCGGTCGCCGGGCTTATGTGTCCTCGATCCTTGATATTCCGCTGGCGACATTCCAGCGTTGGACAGAGCCTCAAAAGGCCAAGGAAGTCGAAAACAACGCCCAAGGGATCCTGGGCTATGTGGTGCGCTGGATCGACCAAGGGGTGGGGTGTTCCAAGGTGCCCGACATCAACGATGTGGGTCTGATGGAAGACCGCGCGACCTGCCGGATTTCCGCACAAGCCTTGGCCAATTGGATGCACCACGATGTGGTCAGCCGCGATCAGGTCATGGCCGCAATGCGCAAGATGGCCGCCGTCGTTGATCGCCAGAATGAGGCGGACCCGGCCTATGTGCCGATGGCCCCCGGATTTGACGGGATTGCCTTTCAGGCGGCCTGTGATCTGGTGTTTCTGGGGCGTGATCAACCCTCTGGTTACACCGAACCTGTGCTGCACAAACGGCGGCTTGAATACAAAGCGATGGGGCAATAAATGGCTGAGATTTCAATGACAAAGGCGCGGACGATCATCCGCAAGGCGCTGGCCAAGGGGCACGAGATGGGGCTGAAGCCCTTGTCGGTTATCGTGCTGGACAGCGGCGGCCATGTGAAAGCGTTTGAGCGTGAAGACGGCGCAGCACCGGGGCGGTTTGCGATTGCCCACGGCAAGGCTTACGGGTCGGTAATGCTGGGCATGGCGGGCACGGCGCAGATGGCGCGGGCCGAACAGCAGGGCTATTTCATGAACGCGGTGAATGGGGCCTATGGCGGGCAGGTTGTGCCGGTTCCGGGCGGGGTTCTGGTGCGCGACAAAAAGGGCGCGATCATTGGTGCGGTCGGGCTGACGGGCGATACCTCTGACAACGACGCGATTGCGGCGGCGGCAGGGATCGAAGCGGCTGGGCTGACGGCCGAGATCTAGCGCGATGTGTCATCTGTGCAGAAGTGCGATTGCATTTGTGCATCTTGGCAGGTTTTCCTTTGCGGGGGGAGTGGCTAGGTTCTGTGTAATCGGAAAGGTCACGACATGCAGCGCCCCGTTATTGGAATCATCGGCAATCACTATCTGATCAACGATCAATACCCGGCACAGGGCGGCGGGACCCACAATTGTGAAGCCGTCCGCCAGGTCTGCGACGCGGTCCCGGTCATTATCCCGGCGAACCCAAACCTTGTTTCTGTTCAAGACCTTATGGAGGCCTGTGATGGCTTTGTGTTCACTGGCGCGCGACCCAACGTGCACCCAGAAGAATACGGTGAACCCGCTACGGATGCGCATGGTGCTTTTGATCGGGCGCGGGACGCGCTGACCTTGCCATTGATCCGGGCGCTGACAGAGGCGGGGCAACCTTACCTTGCGATCTGTCGCGGGTTTCAAGAAGTGAACGTCGCAATGGGCGGTACTTTGGATTTCGAAATTCGCGATTTGCCGGGGCGGGACAATCACCGGATGCCGCCGGATGGCACCATGGAAGAGAAATTTGCGCTGCGCCACGCGGTCACCTTTACCGAAGGCGGCCCGTTTCATCAGCTGATGGGCGCGCGCGAGGTGATGACCAACACTTTGCACGGGCAAGGCATTCGTGAGCCCGGTCAAGGGGTTATCGTCGATGGTCGCGCGCCGGACGGCACCGCAGAGGCGATTTATATCGCGGGCGCACCGGGATTTACGTTAGGGGTGCAATGGCACCCAGAATGGAACGCAGCAAATGATCCGGTATCCCGACGGCTGTTCGAAGGCTTTGGCGATGCCGCCCGAAACTGGAAAGCAGGCATCAGATCGGCCGCGCGAAGAAGCGCTTAGTCACTGAAAACGCTTTGCTTTTCGGAGCCGCAAAAAAGGCCTTGCCGTAATTGGTTTCGGAAGGGCAATGATGACGCAACCTGTCGGAGGCTTTTATGAAACGCTCTACTATCAATGAAATCATGGCGGATGCTGATGAAATGATCCGTTCTTACGGATTTACGCTGCCGCCTTGGGCCTATTGGAGCCCGGATGAATTCAAATCCCGCAAAGTTGAGGCAGCAGAGGTCATAAGTGCCCGAAATGGTTGGGATATTACCGACTATGGCGCGGGGCGATACGATGAAATGGGGCTGTTCCTGTTCACGCTGCGCAACGGGCGGCTGGCTGATCTGCAACGTGGCGGCGGCATGTGTTATGCCGAGAAGTTGTTGATTTCAAAGGAAAACCAGCTTTCTCCGATGCATACCCATGTGATCAAGGCCGAAGACATCATCAACCGTGGTGGTGCGACGCTGGTGATTGAACTTTTCGGGTCTGATGAAGAGGGCAATTTCAGCGAAACCGCCGGCGGCACGGTCTGGTGTGATGGGCTGAAGCGGCCTTACAAACCGGGTGAGAAACTTCACCTAAACCCCGGAGAAAGCGTCACTTTAATGCCGGGTGACTGGCACGCGTTCTGGGGCGAGGGCGGTGATGTTCTGATCGGAGAAGTGAGCACGGTGAACGACGATGAGACCGACAATATCTTCCGCGAACCGATTGGCCGCTTTGCCAATATCGACGAAGATGTAGCACCAACGCATCTGCTGGTCAGCGACTACAAGGCGTGGTTGGGGTAGAGCACCGCACGGTCGAAAACGGGGATGCACATTGTGTGCACAACCTATGCACAAACCATACACAAACCATGTGTCACGAAGTCTTAAGCCGCGTTAACCCAGTTGCGCGGCTTTTGCATGGCCAGTTTGCATGGCGTGTGTCCTTAGAGGCTGAGCAAGAGCGACACCAAACCGGTTTGCGAATGTGTGCCGGTCTTTTCAAACATGCGCTTGACCTGCGTGCGGATGGTGTTGACCGAAACGCCGAGGTCCTCTGCCGCAGCGGTCAAATCCTGACCCGCGGCGAGCCGTTCTGACAGGGCGACCTGTGCGGGGGACAGGCCGAAGGTCTCAGAAGCTTGTGCGAGTTTCTTGCGCAGCATGAAGGCATCATCAAAGGTGACGAGGATCCGGTCCTGTTCGGCGGTGACCCAGCAGAATACGTGATTGCCTTGCGCGTCTTCACCCAGCGGCACCACCGAGGCGAGGCCATTGATGTGTCCTGGGGGCAGGTTGGTCGCCAGATCCTTTTGACGCTGGGCGATGGCCGCTTTTAGGGGCGCGGAAAATTGGCGCTGGCGGGCGCGCAACCTGTCGCGGGTTACGATCAGGCCTGCGTGATCCGGCAACTTTGCGCGGGCGAGGGTATTCACAAAGGCGACCGTGCCGTCAGGATGCAGTTCAATGCGTGGGGTGTCTTCGCCACCGATGCCGGGTGCTATATCGGCGATACAGACCAGTTTCCATTTTCCGTCAAACCGCTGAACAATCTTGAGGCCATGGGAAAGCGTGGGAAGGTTCATCCCATCCGGGCGATCAGCGGCCACCTGATCGTAGCTGACCCAAGCCATATCCCCCGAGATCTGCACTTGCACGTTTTCGTTGCGGATGATGGCGCGGTTGTCAAAATCCTGCGGATATTGATTAAGCCCCTCTTTGAAGCGCGGCAGCAACTGGTCCCAGCCGCGGTGGATGCGCGTCCCGACCTGCGCACCGGCCAGCATGCTGACCACCTGTGGTCCGTGGTGCCAATGTGCGATGAAGGCGTCAAAATCGCCGTGATAATAGGCGTCTTGCTCTGACCGCAGGAATTCAAGGATCTCTTCTTTTTCGGTATCGGCCACGGTCATTCCAGCCTTTTGATGATGCGCATGTCGGGCGTGACGGAAATTTTCACGGACGCTGTTAAGACATTACCCCGATGTGCGGCGTCTGGCCAATTTTGAAAGTGACGCTGTTGATTTGCCGCGTGCCACGACTGCCACGATTGAGGCCTGCCAAGCGGAACGGAGGGCAGCTTTGAAACGGTCGCGCCGCGCGATACCTTGCTCAAGGGCTTCAAGATCAAAGCGGAGTTGGTTTTGTGGGCGCGTCTGAGAGGCGGTAATTTGGGAAAGGTCCATGTGATCCTCGCTTTCTAGATGGCCTCAAGCTAGTCTGGACGAGGTGATGTGCTTGTCATCCAGATGGGTGACAGGGCGCATTTTTTGGATCAGGCGGTGCAGGTATCTGTGCCCGATTGGGGAATATTGGCGCGTTGGGCCACGATCATTGCAGTGGTTTTCCAAGCAAGGCGTGGCGACATCGCTGTCCGATGCGCGACGACCTTATCTGTGATTTCTGGTGACGTGTCTTTGCCCAAGGCCGTGCCCTGCGACCCTTGCGCGCTAAAGTTGTGGCCTTTTGCAGCGATCCGGTTATGCTTTTGATATGAACCACGAGATCGACGCTGACGTTTTGAGCGGCGCACGAATAATTAATGAATTGCCCATACTGTCCGGCAACGCAAACCGGACAAATTCATATGTGCCATGACTGGTGAAAAGTGGACTTCAGCCCACATCGGCTTTGCCCCTGAAGGGGAGGACTATGAAACTGCTTATTGGCGGTTGATGGAGGGATTGAATGCGCTTCCCGACGGCATTTGCATCTGGGACAGCGACGACCGCCTTGTCATGTGCAATGAAAGTTACAGGCTGTTGTTTGGCGGTTTGGTTGAAAACGTCCAAACCGGACTGACCATGACCGAACTGGCGCGGGCGATTTATCGCAGCGGGCATGTCGGATGTGATGGATTCACCGAAGACGAATGGATCCAGCACCGTTTAGATCATCACCACAACGTCCGGCAGTATGACGAGGTGCAATCCTCAAACAATCGCTGTGTTCGGGTCACACGGGCGCCTTTGCCAAGTGGCCATTTGATCGCGACGCGAGTCGATGTCACTGACCTGAGGGATATGCAGGCGGAATTGGCGGAAAAGGCGCGCCAGCTTGAAGCGACGACCCATCTGCTGGAACAGCAAGCGAAGCGTGACCCGCTGACCGGGTTGCCAAACCGGCGCGCCTGGAACGAAAACATCGCAAAGGTCACGGCCCGCGCCGCGCCTGCGGGGTGGGAAATCGCGGTCATGTGTATCGATCTGGATGGGTTCAAGCAGATCAATGACAGTTTTGGTCACGCGGTTGGCGATGCCGTTCTTGTCGAGGTTGGACAGCGGCTTTTGGCATGTCTTCCACCTGATGCAATTGTCGCGCGGGTCGGGGGCGATGAATTCCTGATTGCGCTGGCTGTTGAAACAGGATCGCAAACGCTGTCCAATCTGGCCCAGAAGATGATGTTCGAGGTTGGCAAACCCATCGTCCATGAGAATACCCGCTGCCTGTTTGGCCTTAGCGTTGGGGCCACAAGCCACGCGAACGCTGAGGTGGATATTCAGACATTGCTCGCCGAAGCGGATTCCGCCGTTTATCAGGCAAAACGCCGGGGGCGGAGCAGCTTTTGTATGTTTGACGACGCCTTGCGCACGGTCACGCAACGCAAACGGCGACTTACACGGGACTTTTTGGCGGCGATCGAAAACAAGGACATCATTCCGTTTTTTCAGCCGAAGGTCTGTGCTGCGACGGGCACCTGCCTTGGGTATGAGGCCTTGGCGCGGTGGGATCACCGTGATTTTGGGATCGTTGCGCCGATCGAATTCATTGATCTTGCCTTGTCCATGAAACGGATGTCGGCGTTGGACCGATTGATCCTTCAACAGGCGTTGGAGGCGCAGAGACAATCCTTTCCCGACAAGATGGTGTCGGTCAATGTCTCGGCGGCGCGTTTGCGGGATCCTGATCTGCTGAAGGAGTTGGCGGCGAGCAAGATCAAACCGGGACAGCTCTCGCTTGAACTGATTGAGACGGCTTTTCTGGATCATCTGGACGCACAATCGCAACGGAACCTTGATGGGCTGCGCGAGATGGGAATTGGCATTGACCTTGATGATTTTGGCACTGGCCATGCTTCGGTTGCGGCGCTGTTGAATATTCGTCCGGGCCGCATCAAGATCGACAAGGGGCTGGTTCAGGAAATCGATCACAAGGGCGAAAATCAGGAACTGGTGCGCTTCATTATCATGATGGCGAAATCGCTGGACGCCAAGGTTGTGGCAGAGGGCGTCGAAACCTGCGCACAGGCCGATATCCTGAAGTCACTGGGGTGTGACGAACTTCAGGGCTACCTTTTTGCGCGGCCGCTTCCGGCGCGCGAGATTTTTGACGCGGATAGCGCGCCAGTTCAACGCGCGATGGGTGACTAGTGCAGAGGCGCCGATGGCACCGGAGCCCTCACCCGCGCTGGCGGTTTGTTGTGCGACCCTCGGCCATGAGAACATTGCGTCCAGCACGTTTTGCCCGCGGCGCGGGTCACTGAAAGACGAAATGCCGCGGCACGATCAGACCCGCAGCAGGTCCGCCTCGTGCCGTTTGAGGCATTTGCGGGCGGTGTCGCCGTAGCCGTTCACGTCGGCGCGCAGGTCGGGGAAGAGGTGGAAGAGTTCTTCGCGCGCGTGGTCGTGGATAGCAGAGAGGCCGATGCTGCCGGGGTGGAAGCTTTCGGTCGCGGCACCTTCGGCATAAACGACTTCGTGTTCGTCGAACATCATGTGGATGTATGTGACGGTTTCCCCTTCGTCTTGGGTGACGTGCACGCCGTCGATCAGGTGTTTGGCGGCAACCAGCACTTCGGTTTCACCAAAGAGCAGCTCAGCACGGTAGCCCTGGAAAAGCATCCGGTGTTGGGGCGAGACGAGCAGATCCCGCTCCAACCCGGTGACCACGCCGGGACGAATGCGCACAGGCGCAAAACGGTCAACGGCGGGCACGGTGCGACGCTGGATCCAGCGGATTGGCTGGAGGCCATGGTCGCGGGTGACGACCCGGTCGCCGACGCGCAGGTCCGCGATGTCGCGCGCGCCATGAGGCGTGGCGATATGGGTGCCGGGGGTGAAGCAGATGATGTTTTCGATCTCGGAGTAGTTGAGGATCGTGCCATCATCGAGCGTGATCGAGCCGGAATAGCTGCCGGTGCCATCGTCAACGGCATTCGCAAGGACGTCGTCGATGTCGGCCAGCTGACCCAGCTTCAGGGTGTCGCCGCCAGTTTCATTTCCAGAGCCGCCGTCAACAGTGATGACATTGCCTGCGCCGACTTCGGTATCCTCAAGTGTGAAGACGTCATCGCCGTCGCCGCCAAGGGCCTGATCGCCTTCGCCAAAGGTGATGTCGTCGTTGCCAAGATCACCAAAGAGCGTGTCATTGCCAGCACCGCCTTGCAGTGTGTCATTCCCTTCGCCCGCGACGACAAAGTCATCGCCCGCACCACCATAGAAGGTGTCATCGCCCGCGCCGGTGGCAACGGTGTCATTGCCGACATTGCCGGTGACTACATCGTCACCAGAACCGGTGACGATCCCTTCTATTTCGGAGAAATCAGCGTTGGAGATACCGCCAGAGATTGTGCCGGTTTCGGCCCCTGTAAAGGTTACATCAAGGTCAATGGTCTGGCTGGAGGCGTCGATAACGTCGCCGTCCACGACCTCGCCGGATTCGCCACCGGTGATGATGTCATCGCCAAAGGTGCCGGTCAGCAGGATCGTGTCATCGCCACCGTCGCCGGTGATGGTGTCAGCACCGGTGCCACCATCAAGGATGTCGTCGCCTTCCTGACCGTTGATCGTATCATTGCCAGAGCCGCCGAAGATGGTGTCGTCGTCGTTACCGGCCCAGATCTCATCATTGCCGGCACCACCAAAGAAGGTGTCGTTGCCCGCGCCGTCATTGACGGGCCCGGTGCCGATTTCATCGTCAAAGACGTCATCGCCAGAAGAGCCGAGGACAGAATCGTTACCTTCGAGCGTCTGGATATAGGTGTAGCCATCGTCGTTGGTCGCATCGACCACGTCTGATTGGTTCGTCAGGATCAGCTGTTCGATTTCCGAGAAGGTGATCACGTCGCCTGTCACAGTGTCGGTGACCGTGCCCGCGCCGGGACCGGTGAAGACCACAGTGACGGGGTTTGAAAGGTTTGACAGGTCCAGTGTGTCGTAATTGTCGCCGCCCTGACCGCCGACAACAGTGTCATCGCCAAAGCCATCGTTGGCAATGAAGGTGTCACGGTCATCGCCGCCACGCAGGATATCGTTACCTGCGCCGCCGTCGATGGTGTCGTTGCCCGACCCCGCAGAGATGCTGTCATTGCCTGCACCCATCGACAGGGTGTCGTTACCGGCACCAGTGAAGACGGTATCATCGCCCACATCACCCAGGATCGTGTCATCCCCGGATCCGGTATTCACACGCTCAAACTCAGAGAAGTTGGCGGTGCCGGTGCCGTTCGTGATCGTGCCTTCTTCGGCGCCGGAGAAATCGACCGTCAGATCGGCGGTTTGGTTGGTGGCGTCAATCAGGTCGCGGTCGCCTGCGTCTTCGCCGCCCGAGACGGTATCGGTGCCGGTCAGGTTGGACAGGTTCAGCGTGTCGTTACCGGTGCCTAGGTTGGCCGTGTCGTCGCCATTGCCTGCGCCATAGGTATCGTTGCCGGCACCTGTATCGACATTGGCGGTGCCGCCAAAGCTTAGCGCGTTCACAAAGTCATTGCCGGAACCGAGGTTGATGTTCTCGATCTCGTCAAAGTTGGTGAAGTCACCCGCGCCGAAAATGACGCCTTCGCCATCGCCATTGAGTTGCAAGGTCACGTCGCCGGTCATACCGGTGGCGTCGATCGTGTCGCCGGTGGTCTCGGACCCTTCGCCACCGGTGATGGTGTCAGAGCCCATGCCGTCGGTCAGCACAACGGTATCGTCGCCATCGCCGAGCGTGATGGTATCGTTGCCGGTGCCGCCATCGACGGTGTCATTGCCGGTACCGGTGTCAAAGGTATCGTTGCCAGCGCCGCCCTGAACGGTGTCATTGCCCGCGCCAGTGATGACGTTGTCATTGCCCACATCGCCCAGCACGGTGTCATCGCCTGCGCCGGTCTCAATCTGTTCGATCTGAGAGAACGTGGCGGTATCGGTGCCATCAGAGATGGTGCCCGCTTCGTTGCCAGAAAAATCGACGGTGATGGCCGTGGTCAGGGCAGAGCCGTCAACACGGTCGCCCGTCGTCTCGCCGCCTTCGCCGCCAACGATGGTGTCAGCACCAAAGCCATCGGTCTGGACCCATGTGTCATCGCCGTCGCCCATGTCAACGCTATTGGCGTTGGCGTCGCCGTTGACGGTATCATTGCCAGAGCCAAGGTTGATCTGTTCGATCTGGCTGAAGGTGACGGTTTTGTCATTGGTGTCGTCGCCGTCATCGGTGTTGGACACAGCAGAGATTGTGCCGGCCTCGTCACCGGTGAAATCGACGACCATGTCTTCGGTCACGCCGCCATAGACGGTGCTGCCGTCCTCGGCCACGAATTCGTGCTGACCCATTTCGATGGTGTCGCCGGTGGTCTCTGTTGCTTCACCGCCGGTGATCAGGTCGATGCCGACGCCGTCTCCCACAAGGAAGATATCGTCGCCATCGCCGCCGCCAACGGTGTCGTCACCATCGCCGCCGACTATCGTGTCATTACCGCGGCCGCCAAGGATGTCGTCGTTGCCAACGCCGCCGTCGAGGAGATCGTGGCTGGCGTCATCGCCGTTGTCGATAATGAAGTCGTTGCCGACCCCACCATAGACAGACGAGGGGCCTGCACCCGGATCTGTAAAGAGAAAATCGTCGTCACCACCGCCCATAAGCGTCCCTCCTCCGAGGATCGTGTCGCTGCCTGCGCCACCGGAGAGCGTGTCGTTGCCGCCCTCACCATTGATTGTGTCATTCCCAACGCCACCAAAGACGGTGTCGTCACCTGTGCCTGCAAAGATTTCGTCATTGCCGTCGCCAGCAAAAATCGTGTCGTTCCCGGCGCCTGCTTCGATCAGGTCGTCATTGTCGGTGTCGCCTGGCAGGATGGCGTCATCGCCGTCCACCACGTCACCATCGGGATCGCCGGTATACGCGCCGTTGATCAGGTCACCGCCAGCGGTGCCCGAGACTGTGCCGTCGCGGTCAGTGACCACCACGGTTTCGATGTTGGTAAAGTCGAGTGTTGTGCCGTCCAGGAAGTGGACGGTGCCATTTTCAGCATTGCCGCTATCGTATTCGATCCGGGCAACGCCTGCGACGTTAAGCGTGTCGTTGTCGTCGCCGCCTTCGCCGCCGTCAACGGTGTCGCCGCTGCCGCCGTTGATGGTGTCGGCGTCGTCACCGCCCAGAAGGACATCGGCGCCATCACCACCGGTGAGGATGTCGTTGCCGCCACGCCCGTCGAGCGTGTTGACACCGGTATCCCCGGTCAGCGAGTCCGCCGCAGTGCCGCCGATGATGTTTTCGATATCGGTATAGGTGTTGCCGTATTGATCGGTGCCGGTTTCAAGATCAATGTCGAACGCAAAGCCTTCGGGCGCGCTGCCGGTGACCGAATAGGTGTCGGTGCCTGCGCCGCCGTCAAAGCTGTCAGAGCCCCAACCGGCAAAGAGCGTGTCGTTGCCATCGCCGCCATAAAGCGTGTCGTCCTCGCGCCCGCCTTCAAGGATGTCGTTGCCGGTTCCGCCATAGATTTCGTCTGCGCCTTCGCCGCCGAAGATCGTGTCGTTGCCAGCGCCTGCTTCGATCAGGTCGTCGTTCGCAGCGTCGCCGGGGATGATTACATCGTCTGCGTCAACACGGTCACCATCGGGGTCGCCGGTATAGCCAGTATCAATGGTGTCATCGCCAGAGGTGCCGGACACGGTGCCGTCGGGCAGGGGCACGCCAATGGCATTGAGGTAATAGGGGTTGTCAGCATCAGCGGGGCTGATGCCCACGAGTGTGATGCTTTCGCCGCCGGGGAATGAGAGCACAGCATTGCCCGCGCCGTTGTCGCTGACCGTGACATCGTGGGTGTTGATGGGCTGGCCGCCTGCGTCTGTCAGGCCAGTCACGTCGAGCAAATCGATGCCGGTAAAGGTGCCATCGCCATTGTCGGTGGGGCCGTCAAAGTTGGTGACCGTGTCGTTGCCGTCAGCGTCAGAGAAGACCAGCAGGTCGGCGTCGCCATCAGGGCTGCCAGCGCCAAGGTCGATGCTGTCGTCGCCAGCGCCTGCGTCGATCGTATCGGCACCGGTGCCAGACTGGATGGTGTCATTGCCGGTAGATCCAGTGATGCTGTCAGCACCGGAGCCGGTGCGGACCTCTTCGATCTCGGTGAAATTCGCGGTCTCGCCATTTCGGGTGAGGCTGCCCGCCTCGGGCGCGCTGATCACGACCGTGGTGTCCTGCGTCAGGCCAGAGCCGTCCAGAACGTCATAATCGCTGCCTGCTTCACCACCTTCAATGACATCCGCGCCAGACGTGTCGGTGACAACCAACGTGTCTTCGTCCGCGCCGCCGTAAAGCGTGTCGTTGCCGTCGCCGCCGTCGATCACGTCGTTACCTGCATCGCCACGGATCGTGTCATCGCCGGTGCCACCAAATGCGGTGTCGTCGCCGGTGCCACCCGCAATGCTGTCGTCACCCAGCTCGCCCAGCAACACGTCGTTGCCAGCGCCACCGTCGATGATATCATCGGGCGACTGCGGAATGGTGTCATAGTGGACGTCAGACACCCAAAGGGCCTGGCCCGAGGTGCCGCCGTTTTCGTACACGATTTCGATGTGGTGAACTGGGCCCGGGATACTGACCAGAACCGAGCCTGCGAGGTCGGAGGGACCGTCGTTGGTTCCATTGCCCGTCACCGTATTTCCGACCACCACATCGTTGGTGGGATCGCCAGGGGTCAATGTGACCGTCGTGACGTTGCCATCGGCATCGTAGGCGTTGACGGTGATGATGTCCTGCCAACCGCTGAAATCAACATCGTTCAGGCGGAATGTGACATCGCTGACCGTGTCTGATTGTCCAGAACCATCGGTTGCATTGAAGTAAATGTCGGTCGTGACATTGGGGCCTGCGTTACCTGTCAGCTGGACCGAGGAGTTTGTGGCAAATGGCTCTCCTGCTTCTGAATAGAGCGTAGAGGCATTTGATGTGACACCGGTGTTGGCGCCATCATTCGTGAAGCTGACGGTGACATCCATGTCGCCGGTATTCTGGGTAAAGCCGCCTGACAGGTCCGTGCCAGCTGCACCGGCGCTAGACCAGTTCAGGGATTCGGATTGAACCGTTGCGGTGTCGATCGTGCTGTCGCTGTCGCCACGGATGGTATCATTGCCATCGCCACCAAGAATGCTGTCCTGACCGTCGCCACCGGTGATGCTGTCGTCGCCCGTGCCGCCATCAACCGTGTCGTTGCTCGCGCCGGCGTCGATGGTGTCGTTGTCGCCACCGCCATAGACTTCGTCCTGACCGCTGCCAGCGGTGATGCTGTCATCGCCATCAAAGCCATAGATCAGGTCATCGTTGACATTGTCGCCCGGCAAGATCGCGTCACCATTGTCGACGAAATCACCGTCTGGATCCCCCGCATAAGACCCGTCAATGGTATCGGCGCCGGAGGTGCCTTCGACCGTTCCATCGAGTGTAACGGGCGAGTCCGTTGTGTCGCGATAATCAAGATCGGTCTCCGCACCATCGGCGTTTGCCCCGTTCGCCGCGGTGTCGCCGTCGCTGTCGGCCAGCGTGAAGTTGCCCGAACCGTCGACGTCGGCGTCGTTGGCGTCATGCCCGACAACATCGTCAACAGCATCTTTGATGCCGTCGCCATCGGCATCGCCGGATGCGTCGATTGTCGCCTGCGTGACACCGTGCCCGGCCTCGACGACATCGTCGATACCGTCGTTGTCGCTGTCGGTATCAATGACGTCGTCGGTGCCGTCGCCATCTGTATCGACGGGGTTCAGTCCGCCGGTGCCCTCGTATGCATCGTCAAGCCCGTCGCCATCGGAATCGGTGCCGGTCGGGGCAATGTAGCCTTGTGTGGTCTGCGCTTCGACGTTGTCCGTAATGCCGTCATTGTCGCTGTCCAGGTCGAGATGGTCTGCGATGCCGTCGCCGTCGCTGTCGCGTGTGCTTTCGTATTCTTCAACCGGGAATGTGTGGTCAAACTGCGATCCAAAATTCGGATTTGGACCAGAGTCGTAAACCTGAACGCCATCAACTGCGATTTGGAAACTGCCGACCGTGCCCTGCGTCAGACCGTCGCCAAAGCTGTCGTAGACAGTAAAAGTGTAGTCGCCTAGGTCGGTGACCGAGACGTTTGTGACCTCGACCACCAAATCAGCCGGGTCGCCGCTGGCAATGACCGTGCCACTGGCATCGCGCAGTTCCCATGTATTTTCGCTGCCGGACCAATCGTCACCGTCAAAAGTGATGGTGATGGTCGATGGTGTCACGGTCGTAGCGCCTTCGTCGACGTTCAGGATACCGTCGCCGTCGATATCGACGTCCACGTCATCCATAACGCCGTCACCGTCCAGATCCGACGGGCCGCTTGCAACAACATCAAATGAGATATCGCTGATCCCGGAGCCGCCGGTCTGTGTTCCGCCTGAGCCGGGTTCGAAGACCAGCTCCATCTCGGAGATCTCATAACCGGTCAGGTTGAAGTTGACGTCGGCGATATTTGTGCCTTCCGCCTCGATCGAAACAGAGCCATCGGGATTCACGAAGACGGTTTCGTCAACCATGCCAGAAAACGCAGCAACGACATCGGCGCTGGGGATTAGTGCGCCATTTTCGTCGTAGATGTAGATGGTCCACTTGTCGTCATAGGTGGAGCCGCCATCGTCGCTAATGTGGTTGAAGTCAAAATCAATGTTCTCAACCGGTTGGGAGAACGTATAATTCATGGTCGCGGGTGCGCTGAGGCCAAAGGCACCAAATTCGGAGATATTATTGCCGTTTTGGCTGGCGTCAAAGGTGTTGGCCGTAAACGTGCCGGTCACCGTCGTGGTGTTGCCGCCATCCGAGATGACGGTACTGCCGTTTGCCGCAGTGGCGCCGGCACCGGTCAGCCAGATTGCATTGTCGAGGATGGCCATAACGCGAGCCCTTTACCGATTAACGGCCCGGCGCGACGCCGAGCGAGGATACATGCCGGAATACTGACGCGAGGTGATGTTTTGAAATTTTTGAAAATGCGTCGTCTGAACAGGCTGCGACACAGCAACCAAGATGGCACTGACGTAATGGTCAGCAATTTGCCACTGGTTCGTGATCTGTGTCATTCCTGCTCTTTCATTCCGCGGCCCTTTTTGCAGCACCAACACGCCGCAGGCCTTCTGTCCCGCTTGTGTATCTAAAGAGGGGACGTGGCGAGAATGGGTTTAAGTCGAGGAAATTTTGAGTTTGTTTGGCGAAATTGAGGCCATGTTGCCCCAGTTCGTAACGTAGGGTTAAAGCGCTGAAAGCAGGGTGGGGATGGCGGTTTTGAACTTGAAGAATCCGGCGGTGGCGCGGGGCCATGCCGCGGCGTCATAGGGGCGGATTATTTGGGTCAACGGAAGGTCCGCCAAAGCGTCACGGGTGGGTCCGGTCGGGATGTAGGATGTGACCAGATGGTCCAATGCGTTGTCGGTCATCCAATCTGCGATCTGGTCCGCGGGCATTGTGGGGTAAGTGTTTGATTTCGAGACGAAATCAATAACTTGCGGGGCAACTTGTAAGTGACTTCTATGCGCGGTCGTTTGGCAGAAAACCATCGCATCAGGTGTGAACGGAAGCCAATCCGGTGACATGTCCTCTTCGGTGACCAAAAGGCCGATGCGGCCCTTGTCGGGAAGTGGATCTGAGGTGGGGCAAGGTCGCGGCGCGGGGGGCGGAGGGCCGGAGAGAGGGGCAGCGTGCAAGGCAAGGCCCGGAGGGTCAAAGCGCCCATCGGTAAATTGCGCGATGTTTGAGGCCCGCGCGAGGTATGTCTTGCCGATTGTTTGCAGGCCACCGACCCAGCGCCAAGACAGGGTATTGGACGCAGGATCACCGTCAAGCAGGTGGCGCAGAAAGAAATCCGCCCCCAGCGCCCAAGGCAGGCGCAGGGTGAAAATCCAGATGGAGGCGAACCACATGCGGGCGTGGTTGTGCAGGTAGCCTGTGGCCACCAGTTCTTGCGCCCAGTGGTCAAAGCAGTTGATTCCGGTGTCGCCGCCGCAGGCGTCTTCCCATCTTTGACGCAGGCCGGGCTGTGTCTGCACGGCGTCCCAGGCGGCGGTGCGGTCGGCTTTGTACTGGTCCCAGACGGCGGGGCGCAGTTCCAGCCAGCCTTTCCAATAGGTGCGCCAGTAGACCTCTTGGATGAACTTTTCAGAGGCCTTGTAGGAATGGGCGGCGCGGGTGGCGCGCAGCACCTCTTCTTCGGAGATGATCCGATGTCGGATGTAGGGGGAAAGGGCCGAGACGTGGCCCTTGCGGTCGTAGTTGCGGGTGCGGGCGTAGGCGACGCCAGCAGAGGGGATGAAGGCCGCGAGGCGGTCAAGGGCGGCGGCGCGGGAGGGTGGGAAATCTGTCATACCGCGCCATCTGTGGCGCGGTATGATCGGGTCAAGGGGGCGCGTTATTCCACCGTGAGCGGCACGCGCAGCAGCACGGTGCTGTCCTGGCGCATCACGTAGCGGATTTCGTAGCTGCCCGGGGTGTCCGGTACACGGATCGTGACGGGGTTGCCGCTGCCCGTGTTGGCGTAGGTCTCGTACCGGGTGGAGTCCGGGGTTGAGATCGCGATGTAGTCGCCTTGATAGTCTGGACCGTCCCAGCCCACGACCAGTTCACCGCCCGCAGTGGCGGTGCCATCGGCCACGATCTGCGCCTTGATGCTGGTCACCGTGATCGGCTTGCGGATCAGCGTCGTGCTGTCCTGCCGCATGACATAGCGGACCTCATAATCGCCGGGGATAGGCGGCATCTGGAGCGTGGCCGGGCTGCCGTCGCTGGTGTTGGTGTAGTTGATGTAGCGGTTGCCGCCTGCCTCATCCACGGCGAGATAGTCGCCGGGGTATTTCGGGCCGTCCCATGTCACAGGGATGGAGGCCCCGACAGGTGCGGTATCGGGCAGGGTGAGGTCCGCTTTGACCGCGTAGACGGTGATGGGTTTGGTGGCCAAAACTTCGGAATCCTGTCGCAGATGGTAGCGGATTTCGTAGTCACCGGGTTCGGGAGGCATCTGGAGCTGGACCGGGTTGCCGTCGGCGGTATTGGCGTAGTTGATATAGCGCCCGCCCGGTTCGGCCACGGCGATGTAGTCGCCTTGGTAGTTGGGGCCGGACCAGTTGACCGCGACCATGCTGCCAGCGGGGGCATTGGTGGAGGCGTTGACTGTGACCTCAAGCGGGACAACCTCAATCTGGCGTGTGGCGATGACTTCGCTGCCTTGGCGGAGCTGGTAGCGGATGTCGTAGGTGCCGGGCTCTGTCGGCATTTGCAGGGCGAGCGGGTTGCCCTCTGCCGTGTTGGTGTAATTGATGTAGCGCCCCCCGGGTTCCGCGACAGAGATGAAGTCGCCGTCATAATCGGGGCCGTCCCAACCGACCATCACGTCCGCGCCCACGGGGGCGGTTTCGGGGGCAACCAGACGCACCGCAAGTTCGGTCACGGTGATGGGCAAGGTCGCCAGCACGGTGCTGTCTTGGCGCATCACATATTGGATTTCGTAGTCGCCGGGTTCGGTCGGCATTTGCAGTTGCAGCGTCGCCCCCTCAGCCGTGTTGCTGTAGTTGATATAGCGCCCGCCGGGCAGGGCCACGGCGATGTAGTCGCCTTGGTAGTCGGGGCCTGTCCATGTCACGGCCACGTCCGCCCCAGTGGCGGCACTGTCAGCGGCATTGAGCGTGACGGTGAGCGGTTCGACGGTGATCATTTTGGTGGCGATGGCACCCGAGGAAGCGCGGTCGATATAGCGCAGCTCATAGGTGCCGGGGGTGGGTGGCATTTGCAGCATGACCGGGTTGCCGTCACGCACATTGGCGTAGTTGATGTAATTGCTTTGGTCAGGGGATGCGACAGAGATATAGTCGCTCTCTTCGCCCGGACCGGACCAGCCGACGGGGATGGTTTCGCCAATGACAGCAGTGGCTTGCGCGACCAATGCGGCGGTGGGGGCGGGTTCTTCGAACATCGCCTCGACTGCCGTTTCGCCGCCTGCGATCACGACGAAATTGACGTTCACGGTCTGCTCAAGCTCCAGGCTGTAGGCGGTGGCGACATAGGCACCTTCGGGCAGGGTCTGGGTGAGGGGGTTGTCGGCCAAATCCTCGGCCACCATGCCTGTGTCGCTGTTGATGTCCCAAAGGACAGGGCTTTGGATCAGCCGGTTGTCGTCGCCGATGACGGCGGAAAAGGTCATGGGTTGCGTGATGATTGCGGGTTCTGCCGCGACAGTTTGCAGGGCGGCGCCCAGTTCCTCGGCGTTGTCAGCGGTCAGGAACTGGCCCCCCGTTTCGTCAGCGATACATTGCATTTGCGCCAGTGCGGCGGCGTCAGCGCCCACGTCAAAGCCCACCACATGGGCGGTAAAATCAATCGCTGCTTCCTCCAGCACGCGCATGGCGGCGCAGGGGTCGGGGTTGCAGGTTTCAACGCCGTCGCTGACGAGGATCACGGTTGCGCTGTCCTCAGTATAGCGCAGCGCCTCGGCTGCCGCGATGATGCTGTCGGTCATCGGGGTTTTGCCCAGCGGTTTGATGGCATTGACGGCGTCGCGGATCGCGTCGCGGGTGTCAGGGCCGGGGGCCACGATGGTTTCGATGTCAGTACAATTGCCGCGTTCGCGGTGGCCGTAGACCGTGAGGCCAATGTTCTGGTTGTCAGGGAGGCTGTCCATGAGGCCGCCGACGACCTCTTGCGCGATGGTGATCTTGGCCACGCCGTCGATCTGGCCCCACATGGAGCCGGAGCCGTCCATCACGAGGATCGTGTTGGGGTTGTCTTGGGCGGTGGCGGTGGCCCCCATCAGGGACAGCAAAAGCGGCAGGGCAAAGCGGCGCATGGTCAAATACCTCATCATCTAAATGCGATGATGAAAGCAGAGAAAACCCGTTTTGCCTATCCCATACGAGGGAAATACGCGTCAGGCGGCGATGGTGACGCGCGTGGCGCAGGTGTGGAAAGAGCCGAGCACCAGGTCAAATCCGCGCAGGTAGCTGGATGACACGGCGTCAGCCAGCGGCCCCAGGATCGCGTCGGAGCCGTGGGTGAGGTCCACGCGGCAGCCGTCGGCGGTGGGGCTAAACGCCACGGTCACGATGGTCGCGGCCTCTGGGAAATCGGCGGGGTGCCACGAGAAGGCGAGGTAGCCGTCAGGATCAAAGGCGAGGATCTTGCCACGGGTGATCGGATTGCCGTCCTTGTCCACTTCTGTGATCTTGCCGCCATTGCGCGGGTCCATGCGTATTTGCGGGCCACCCTTGGGCCACCATGTTGCCAAACCTTTGGTGAAAAGGGCAAAGGCCTCTGCCACGGTCAGGGGCACATCGACGGTCTTTTGGGTCAGGACATCGGGCAGGTTCATTTCTTTTGCTCTTTCTGTTTGGCGAGGGCCTCTGCCTCGCGCTGGAAGGCGGCGAGGGCATCGTCCCAGAGGCTGTCAAGATAGTGGCGCAGGCTGTCGATGCCAGTGGGGGCCAGCGAATAAAGCCTGTGATTGCCGCGCGGCGTCATGACCACGAGGCCTGCATCGGACAGCACGCGCAGGTGCTGGCTGACGGCCGGGCGCGACACGGGCAGCCCATCGGCGACCGTGCCCACAGGCGCAGGGCCAGCCCGCAGCCGGTCGATGATGGCGCGGCGGGTCGGGTCTGCCAGTGCGGATATTGCATCTTCGTAAGTCATGACTTACATAGATAGGAAGGTCGCCCGGAAGTCAAGAGTTTACGACAAGTGGACGCAACGCACGGTGCCGCCCTTGAAGCCCCTGACGGGTATGAATAAGACTCTGTCAGGAATTACCGCGTATGGACGCATTGACGTCCCCCAATCTAAGGCGAGCCCTGATGCACGATCCCGTTGAGACTTATATGAACCTTGTGCCGATGGTGGTCGAACAGACCGCACGCGGTGAACGCGCCTACGACATCTTTAGCCGCCTGCTGAAAGAGCGGATCATCTTTTTGAATGGCCCCGTGCATGACGGCATGAGCCAGCTTGTGGTCGCGCAACTGCTGCACCTAGAGGCCGAAAACCCCAAGAAAGAGATCAGCATGTACATCAACAGCCCCGGTGGCGTGGTGACATCAGGTCTGAGCATCTATGACACGATGCAATACATCCGCCCCAAAGTCAGCACGCTGGTGATCGGGCAGGCGGCCTCTATGGGGTCGCTGCTGTTGACGGCGGGCGAAAAGGGGATGCGGTTCAGCTTGCCGAACTCTCGGGTCATGGTTCATCAACCTTCTGGCGGGTATCAGGGGCAAGCGACGGATATTATGATCCATGCGCAAGAGACCCAGAAGCTGAAAGACCGGCTGAACCAGATTTACGTCGAACATACCGGCCAGACCCTCAAAAAGGTCGAAGCCGCGTTGGAACGTGACAATTTCATGAGCCCAGAAGAAGCCAAAGACTGGGGCCTGATCGACGAGATTGTTGCCAACCGCGAGAAGCTGGAAGACTAAGTCACGTTGTCCTGACTTGCGCTATTTTGGCGTTGTGGACCCGAACGCGCTGGCCTAGTCTTTGGACAAAGGCCAGCGCGCGCTAATTTTTACGGCCCCCACGGGCCATGCCAAAGGACCGAATGATGGCGACGACATCCGGGAGCGACAGCAAAAACACCCTCTACTGCAGTTTTTGCGGAAAGAGCCAGCACGAGGTGCGCAAGCTGATTGCGGGGCCCACCGTGTTCATCTGCGATGAATGCGTCGAGCTTTGCATGGACATTATCCGGGAAGAAACCAAGTCAGCCGGCCTGAAGGCCGGCGAAGGCGTACCAACGCCAACAGAGATTTGCGGCGTTCTGGATGATTATGTCATCGGCCAGATGCATGCCAAGCGCGTGTTGTCGGTGGCGGTGCACAATCACTACAAACGGTTGAACCACGCCGATAAGACCGACATTGAACTCGCGAAATCCAACATCATGCTGATTGGCCCCACGGGTTGCGGCAAGACGTTGCTGGCGCAGACGCTTGCGCGGATCTTGGACGTGCCATTTACGATGGCCGATGCCACAACCCTGACCGAAGCCGGTTATGTGGGGGAAGATGTGGAAAACATCATCCTCAAGCTGTTGCAGGCGTCCGAATACAACGTAGAGCGTGCGCAGCGCGGCATCGTTTATATCGACGAGGTCGACAAGATCACGCGCAAGTCTGACAACCCTTCTATCACCCGTGACGTGTCGGGCGAGGGGGTGCAACAGGCACTTCTGAAGATCATGGAAGGCACCGTGGCTTCTGTGCCGCCGCAGGGCGGGCGCAAGCATCCGCAGCAGGAGTTCCTGCAAGTGGACACCACGAACATACTGTTCATCTGTGGGGGTGCCTTTGCGGGTCTTGATAAGATCATTGCGCAACGTGGCAAAGGTTCTGCCATGGGGTTTGGCGCGGACGTCAAGGACGTGGAAGAACGCGGCGTGGGCGAAGTGTTCCTGGATCTGGAGCCTGAGGATCTGCTGAAATACGGGTTGATCCCGGAATTTGTCGGCCGTTTGCCTGTGATCGCGACGCTGACCGATCTGGATGAAGATGCGTTGATTACCATTCTGACCGCGCCCAAGAACGCGCTGGTGAAGCAATACCAGCGCTTGTTTGAGCTGGAAGATACCAAGCTGACGTTCACCGAAGATGCGCTGACGGCCATCGCCAAGCGCGCGATTGAGCGTAAGACCGGCGCACGGGGTCTGCGGTCGATCATGGAAGATATCCTGCTGGATACGATGTTTGACCTCCCCGGTCAGGACACCGTGGCAGAGGTGGTTGTGAACGAAGAGGCTGTGACGTCGGACGCGGCACCGCTGATGATTCACGATGACAAGAAGAAAAAGAAAGAAACCGCCAGCGCCTGACATAGCGGCGGTTTCTGACCGATTTTCGACAGATCAAGAAGCGGGAAATTGCCGCTTGCCGGGGCGCGGTCAGGAAATCCTGACCCGCCCCGACTTGCATGAAACGGGACTATTTCCGTATTCTAGACCTGCCCAATTACGGGTTTTCTTACTTAAAGTAATTTCCACAACCTTCTATTTTGAAAGGATTTTTTGCTATGGCAAAATCATCAGCTTCAACCGGTGCACCCAATTTTCCAGATGGGACGCCGCAGGGACAAGACTGTTATGAGATCAACGGTTTTCGGATCTGCTTTCCCATTGGTAGCACGGGTCCCACCATTCCTATCCCGCCGATCAGCATCGGGCCGATCCACGGTCGTGAGCTGCGCCGCGCGATTGAGCGGTTCCGCAAAGCGGGGCAATCGCGCAAGGCCTATATGCACGGCGAGATTGATCGCTTTTGCGAACAAAGCCTGATGTCGCGGTCTGAGGCCAAGGATGTGCATGCGTTGATCGACCATGTTGCGGATTTTGATAAGGGCGACAGCAAAGCATTGGGACCGATCCGCGCGATCCACGAACAATTGGTGGATGACGATGCCTCGCCTGTGGCGATCATGATCTCTGGCATTGCGTTTGACAGCACCGGGCAACCAACGGCCCAAGCGGGCACCGGAACGGCGGATGTCGCCGGAGGTATTGCCGGTGGGGCAGTTGGCGCAGGGGTCGGGGGCGCTGCGGGCAGCGTTCCGGGTGCGGCGGCAGGTGCGGTTCTGGGCGGGTTATTTGGCGGTTTGGCCGCCTCTTTTGCCCATCACGTTGATAACCACGACTAGACCTTTGGTGACAGCCCGGTCAGGATCGGGCTGTCACAACCGAAGGAGCTTGTCATGTCTGTCCGCCATATCGAGACCGGGTCCCCGTTTGAGGCGCAGATCGGCTATAGCCGCGCTGTTGTTGCGGATGGTTGGGTTTTCGTTGCCGGAACAACGGGTTACGATTATGCGACCATGACAATGCCAGAGGATATCACCGACCAATGCCGCAATGCACTGGCAACGATAGGGGCCGCGTTGAAAGAGGCAGGCAGCAGCTTGGATCATGTGGTCCGGGTGAACTATATCGTGCCGAACCCGGATGCCTGGCCGGACTGCTGGCCTGTTGTGTCAGCGGCATTTGCCACAGCACGTCCGGCGGCCACGATGATCGCAGCCAATCTGCAAAATACCGAAATGAAGATCGAGATTGAAGTGACTGCGCGGTTGCCGTGATTGGTGGGAAAACGCGGACAATTTTCCCCCTGTTGCAACACTGTCTCTGTTTGCATGATGAACGCGACGTTTTTTAGACGAATTCGTGTCAAACGTTTGCAAATCCAGTGTCATTCGTGACATATGAGGGTGGGGCTAGGGTAACAACCGCAAGGTGTGGACGAAAAATGCTGAAGAGAATTTTCTATCCGGTCGTGATGGCCGGCATGTTGGCGAATTTCGCAGCAACATCCGCGCAGGCCGCGTCCGTTTCCATTTTTGATGGCACGGTGACGGAGCTGACGGGGGCGACTGACGTCACCGCCGACATTCACGCATCTGATGACATTCAATACGTGCTTGAGGCCGCAGATCGCACGTTGATCAACGCGCAGAACCTGACTGATCCAAAGGATTCGCAGCTTGCTGCCGGGACCGTGGTGAACGTCTATCTGGTGTTCCTCAACTCGCTGAGCAGTGGTGACATTTCTCGCACTGCCGGATTTGAATTTGGCGGAGAGATCCTTGGCGTGATCACTGGCACCAAGCCGCTGAACAATACCAACAATCGGTATGGTGGCGCGGGTTATGGCCTTTTGAACGGTTTGGAAAAGTTCACCACTGATTCATACGGCTTTACTGGCAACCGTTTGGTGACAACGATGACGAATGCTGATGGCAACGGCGATTGGATGCGCGTTTTCGTAAGTGCTGCGGTCAACACCAGAAGCGACGACCAACGGCAGCCACTGGTCGGTGCAGAGGTGCCACTGCCTGCGAGCGGCTTGCTGCTTGGGTTTGGTGTGGCCGGTATCGCGGCAATGCGCCGGAAAGCAAAGCGCGGCTGATACGCCCGATCTGACGAGAATTTCGGCCCGTGCATGTGTTGCGCGGGCTTTTTCTTTCTCTGGACCTTTGTGGTCAGTTCGGGCATCAAAGCGGCAACGACCGGAGAGCGAAAATGGGCCTTTTGAACAGCATAAAACGCGTCTTTACGTGGTGGGACGGGCAGACACTGGGGACACAGCTGTGGACCTGGCGCAAGGGCCGTCGCGTCGGCGAGGATGCGCAGGGCAATGTGTTCTATCGCAACGCCGACGACAGCCGCCGCTGGGTCATTTACCAGGGCGAGGCTGAGGCGAGTAAGGTTGATCCTGAATGGCACGGCTGGCTGCACCGGACCTGGGACGAGCCGCCGACGGAAAAGCCGATGGCGCACAAGGATTGGGAAAAACCGCATCAAGAGAACCTGACCGGGACCGCGATGGCCTATGCACCAGAAGGGTCCATTCGCCGCGCGGCACCAGCGCCACGCAGCGATTACGAGGCATGGACACCGGAATAATGCGCGCGATCTGGGCAGGTTTCTGTGTGGTGCTGTTGGCAGGGCCGGTGTTGGCGCAAAATGCGGCGTCAGCCTCGGGCGGGGATATCCGCGTGCTGGATAAGCTCAACGGTGAAACGACAGATGTGACATTGCAAAATGGCGTGCCGCAGCAGGTGGGGCTGTTGTCGATTGAGATGAACGACTGTCGCTATCCGGCCCGCAACCCTTCGGGCGATGCCTATGCCGCGCTGACGGTCACCTATCGCAATGAGTCGACCCCGGCGTTTAACGGCTGGATGATCGCGTCTTCGCCGGCGTTGAATGCAATGGATCACCCGCGCTATGACGTTTGGGTGTTGCGCTGCACCACTTAAGGCAGCGGCAAAGGCCCGGATGGGCCAATCGCGACATCAAGTTCAAGCGCCATGTCCAAAAGGGCATGATAGTTGCTGCGCGGGATTTCCAGCCCACCCAAACTGCGCAAATGCGGAGTGATGAACTGGGTGTCAAACAGCGTGAAGCCACGTGCGTGCAGGTGGGTGGTCAGCGTCGCAAGGGCAACTTTGGAGGCGTTTGGCGCAGTTGAGAACATGCTTTCGCCAAAGAACGCCCCCCCAATGGCGACACCGTAGACACCGCCAACAAGTTCGCCATTCTGCCAAACTTCGGCGGCATGTGCATCGCCGCTGCGATGCAAAGCCATATAGAGGTCAAAGATCGTGGTGTTGATCCAGGTCTCGGGCCGGTCAGCGCAGCCCTGCACGACCTCTTTGAAGGCGGCGTTCAGCGTGACGGTGTAATGGCCCCGGTTCAGCGTGCGGCGCAGGCTGCGCGAGATATGAAAGCCGGGCAGCGGCAGGATGCCACGCTGGCGCGGATCGACCCAGAAAACATCCGGGTCGTCGCGGCTTTCGGACATTGGGAAGACGCCCGCCCGATACGCCTGCAACAGAAGTTGGGGCGAGAGGGGCGGATCGTCACGCATGACTTAGAGGTTCTGTTCGAGCCAGTGTTCCAGCCAGTGAATGTTATAGTCACCGGTTTGCACGGCCTCTTCCTGCAACAGGGCATGGAACAGTGGGATCGTGGTGTCGACGCCATCGACGATCAATTCACCCAAAGCGCGGGCGAGGCGGGCCAGCGCCTCTGGCCGGTCGCGGCCTTTGACGATGAGCTTGCCGATCAGGCTGTCGTAGTAGGGCGGGATGGAGTAGCCGTCATAGAGCGCGCTGTCCATGCGGACGCCAAGACCTCCGGGTGCGTGATATTGCGTGATCCGGCCGGGGCAGGGGCGGAAGTCGGGCAGTTGTTCGGCGTTGATCCGCACCTCGATGCTGTGGCCGTCGATGGTCAGATCATCTTGTGTGAACGACATCGGCAGGCCGGCGGCGACCCGGATTTGTTCGCGCACCAGATCGACGTTAAAGATGTTTTCCGTCACCGGGTGCTCGACTTGCAGGCGTGTGTTCATCTCGATGAAGTAGAATTCATCGTTTTCGAACAGGAATTCGATGGTGCCCGCGCCGATGTAGTTGATCTTGGCCACAGCATCCGCGCAAACCTTGCCGATGCGTGCGCGCAATTCGGGGGTGATGGCAGGGCCGGGGGCCTCTTCAAACACTTTCTGGTGGCGGCGCTGGAGCGAACAATCGCGTTCGCCCAGGTGCACCGCGTTGCCTTTACCATCGCCAAAGACCTGAATTTCGATGTGGCGCGGTGTGGTCAGGTATTTTTCGATATAGACTTCGTCGTTGCCAAAGGCCGCTTTGCCTTCTTGGCGGGCGCCAAGGTATGCTTTTTCCATATCAGCGGCGGTTTGCGCCACTTTCATGCCGCGTCCACCGCCACCTGCCGTGGCTTTGATGATGACGGGGTAGCCGATTTCGTCGCCGATCCTTTTGGCGTCATCCAGCGATGCAACGCCGCCGTCAGAGCCGGGTACGCAAGGCACGCCGAGGGCTTTCATAGTGTCCTTGGCGGTGATCTTGTCGCCCATGATGCGGATATGTTCGGCGGTGGGGCCGATGAACGTCAGGCTGTGGTCTTCGACGACTTGCACGAAGGCCGCGTTTTCGGACAGGAAGCCATAGCCGGGATGGATCGCCTGCGCACCGGTGATTTCGCAGGCCGAGATGATGGCCGGAAAGCTGAGATAGCTTTGCGCAGAGGAGGGTGGGCCGATGCAGATCGCCTCATCCGCCATGCGCACATGCATCGCATCGGCATCAGCTGTGGAATGGACGGCCACGGATTTGATGCCCATTTCGCGGGCGGCGCGCACAACGCGCAGGGCGATTTCGCCACGGTTTGCGATCAGAATTTTGTCGAACATTGGCCGCGCCCCTATTCGATGATCATCAAGGGTGCGCCAAATTCAACCGGCCCGCCGTCTTCGACAAGGATACGCTTGACCGTGCCAGCGCGAGGGGCGGGGATGTGGTTCATTGTTTTCATCGCTTCGATGATCAGCAATGTGTCGCCTTCTTTGACCGTTTTGCCAACGGCAGAGAACGGTGCGGCACCGGGCTCGGCGGCCATATAAACCGTGCCAACCATCGGAGAGGTCACCGCGCCGGGATGTGCGGCAGGGTCTGAATCTGTGGTGCTGGGCGCCGCGGGTGCGGCAGGTGCAGCGGCAGCCGGTGCTGCGGGCGCTGGTGCCGCGACAGATGCGACCTGTTGGAGAGGGGCGGGGATTTGGCGGCTGACGCGCACGTTGAGGCTGTCGTTTTCGCCGTAGTCCCGTTTGACCTGTAGTTCTGTCAGGTCATTTTGACGCAGAAGTTCGGCCAACGCCTGAATAAAGCTGACGTCGGTGTCATGAGAAGTCTTGTTGCCCATTGTGTCTTTGCCCATTGCCCATGGATTGCGTAAGCCGCAATCCCTTCCCGGTGCTTATAATTGAAGCAGGACGGGGTGAAAAGGCATGTCCGACCCAAATCGCAATCAGGCTTCTTCTTGCGTTTCAACCTCTGACGTTGCGACATCTTTTGATGCGCTTTGGTCAAGGTCTGTTGGACCCTCTGGCAGCATTGCAACCCCGTAGGGCTTGAGCACGCGTTCTGGTGCAGATGTGGTAGCGACACTATTGCGGGTCTCGCCATCGGCGAGTTGCGATTTTGTCACGGCACCGACCTGACCAAGGCTGCTTGGCGTGGCGGTTGGCGTGTCAGCGCGCGTTGCAATCACGCCGCCGGTTTCGACCACGCGGGACTGATCGGGGCGCAGGGTTGCAGCAGGCGTCGGCTGACTAGGCGCGTTAATTGATGGTACGGCATCCATAATAGGCCTCCTTTCATGGCTGATCGGACGCCTGTAGAATCGCAAAGCCAGCTTACCAAACCGTAAACAGGCATAGCTTTCTGACCTTGTGGTTAACGCCGCGCACGCGGGTTAGATTGCGAGGTATTTTGCCCGCAATGCTTCGTCTTCCAGAACCTCTTTGGCAGAGCCGTCATAAACCACGGAACCGATATCAAGGATCACCGCGCGGTCTGCCAGTTTCAGAGCGGCAACGGCGTTCTGTTCCACGATCACGGTCGTAATGCCTTGATCGCGAATGATATTCAGCGTCTTGGCGATTTCCTGAACGATCACGGGGGCAAGGCCCTCGTAGGGTTCATCGAGCAACAGGACCTTGATGTCGCGGGCCAGAGCACGGGCGATGGCAAGCATCTGCTGCTCGCCGCCTGACAATGTCACACCCTCTTGCTTGCGACGTTCGCCAAGGCGGGGGAAGAGTTCATAGATCCGCTCGAGCGACCAGCCGATCGGGGGCGCGATTTGCGCCAGTTGCAGGTTCTCTTCGACGGTGAGCCCGGCGATGATCCGACGATCTTCGGGCACAAGGGCGATGCCTTCGGCGGCTGCCTGATGGCTTTTCATCTGGTGGAGCGGTTTGTGATCAAGCCAGATTTCGCCGTGCTTGAGCGCTGGATCGTCAAGGCGCGCGATGGTGCGCAGGGTGGACGTCTTACCAGCTCCGTTCCGGCCAAGAAGCGCGAGGATCTCGCCTTCGTGGATATTAAAGCTAACGTTTTGAACGATGTAGCTTTCGCCGTAATAGGCTTCGATTTCCCAGACGGACAGGAAAGCAGGGTGGGTTGCGGCATTGTTGGCGCGCTTATCAAAAGGTGCGTTCATGGGCTTGGTTCCTTACACCTGTGCTTCGCCAAGATAGGCTTCGCGGACTTTGGGGTGGCCTTTGATTTTCTCGGGCACATCTTCGACGAGCGGGGTGCCTTGGGCCAAAACGGTGATCCGCTCGGCAAGGCTGAAGACCACGTTCATATCGTGTTCGATGATGGCCATGGTGATGCCGCGCTTTTTGCGGATGTCCTTGAGCAGCTCAATCGTGTTTTCAGTATCGGCGCGGGCCATGCCAGCGGTCGGTTCATCCAGCAAAAGCAGGCGCGGGTCCTGCACAAGGCACATCGCCATTTCAAGCCTGCGTTTATCACCACGCGACATTGAAGAGGCGATCATATCGCGTTTGTCGGCCATGTTGACATCATCGAGCATCGCCATCGCCTGTTCGGCCATGTCTTTTTCGTGGTGCGTGCTTTCGATGGCATGCATCCGAAACGCGCCATCGCGTTTGGCAAAACAGGGGATCATGACGTTTTCGAACACCGAGAGATCAGCAAAGATTTCAGGGGTTTGAAAGACGCGGCTAATGCCCATCTGGTTGATTTCATGCGGCTTGCGGCCCAGCACGGACTGGCCATCAAACATCACCGACCCGCTGTCAGGGATCAGCTTGCCGACCAGCACATTCAGCAGGGTCGATTTGCCCGCACCATTTGGTCCGATGATTGCGTGGACGGTGTTTTCGGCCACGCTGAGGTTCACATCGCCGAGCGCTTGCAGGCCACCGAAGCGTTTGTTGACGCCTTTGACTTCAAGGATACCCATCATCCGTCTCCTTATTCTGCAGGCTCTGTGGCGCCGGATTTGGCGTCATCGGATTTCTTTTTGCGACCAAAGAGGGTAGCGATTTTTTCGCCCAATTGCATCAGGCCACCCGGCAGGAAGATCACCACGGCCATGAACAAGAGGCCAAGTGTCAGGTGCCAGCCCTTGCCGATAAAGGGGTGGATGACGGTGACCATCAGGTTTTCCAGCCAGTCGGGCATAAAGGCGAACCAGTTATGCAGGATCGAGTCGTTGATCTTGGAGACGATGTTTTCGAGGTATTTGATCACACCGGCACCCAGCACGGGGCCGACAAGGGTACCGACGCCGCCCAAGATGGCCATCACCACAATCTCTCCGCTTGCGGTCCAGAACATGCGTTCAGCGCCAGTCAGCGGGTCCATCGCGGCCAGCAAGCCGCCTGCAAGGCCCGCATACATGCCAGAGATAACAAAGGCAGCGAGCATATAGGGTTTGGTATCAAGACCGGTATAGGACATCCGGGTCTGGTTGGATTTGATCGCCCGCAGCATCATGCCAAACGGAGAGCGGAAGATGCGGATCGAGAGATAAAAGCCCAAGATCATGAAGATTGCGGAGAGGTAGTAGCCGTTCTGGAAGACGAATTCCCACCCGCCAACTTTCCAGGTAAAGGCACTGTTCATTTCCAGCCCGAAGAGGTGAGGCACGGTTGGTGATCCCTCGCTCATCAGGATTTGGGGGTCGTCGTTGTAGACCTGAAGGCCGGTTTCACCGTTGGTGACGATGGTGCCAAAAAGCTTACCCACAAGGTCAGAGAACGCGATGGAATACATCATCTGGGCAAAGGCCAGCGTCAGGATTGAAAAGTAAATGCCAGAGCGGCGCAGGGCGATATAGCCGATCACCACTGAGAAGAGGCCCGCCACGACAACCGAAAGAATGATGGCCGGGACGACATTGTAGCTGAGAAGCTTGAACATCCAAACGGCAGCAAAGGACCCCACACCCAAGAAGGCGGCATGTCCGAAGGATAGGTATCCGGTCAGGCCAAAGAGGATGTTGAAGCCGATCACCAGCAGCCCGAATATCACAAAGCGCTGCATCAGGGCGGGATAGCCCGCGTTGAAGCTTTCACCCAGAGAGCTTGCCACAGGGAAGGGGTTCAAAAGGATCGGTGCAAAGACGCAAAGCGCGCAAACGATCAGGAAGAGGCGGAAATCGCGGGAATTGAGACCGAGCATGTTCTTACTCCTCCATGACACCCTTGCGACCCATCAGGCCACGCGGGCGGGTCAACAAGATGATGATTGCGACAAGGTAAATGATGATCTGGTCGATGCCGGGAATGATGGCCTTGACCTCGTTCATGGATGACAGGCTTTGCACGATGCCAAGGACGAACCCGGCCAGCACCGCACCGGGCAAGGAGCCCATGCCTCCGACCACAACAACCACAAAGGACAGCACCAGGAAGTCCATACCAAGGTTGTAATGCGGTGACAGGATCGGCGCGTACATCATGCCTGCAAGGCCAGCCACGCAGGCCGCGATACCAAACATCACGGTGAAGCGTTTGTCGATGTCGATGCCCAGCATGCCGACCGTTTCACGGTCCGCCATACCCGCCCGCACGACCATGCCGAAGGTGGTGAATTGCAGGAAGGCAAAGACGGCGGCGATGATAAAGGCGGCAAAGAAAAAGTAGACGATCCGCCAGACCGAATAGATGATTGTGTTGGCTTCGAACCCAAGACCGACGCCAAGATCAACAGAACCCGTGAGCGCCGCAGGCGAAGGGGTTTGGATCGGGTTGGCGCCGTAGAAAGCTTTGATAATTTCGCCGATGACGATCGCAAGGCCGAAGGTCACGAGGATCTGGTCCGCGTGGGGGCGCTTGTAAAAATGCTTGATCAAGCCGCGTTCCATCGCCCAGCCGACAAACAGCATAACCGGGATGACAAGCAGGATCGACAGCGGGACGGACCAATCCTGTATTGCCGCACCCGCGACATCACCGAACCAGCTTTGCACATATGGCACTTCAATTTTGAGCGGATTGCCCAGAAAGTCCTTTTGCGTTTCATCAATCACGGTGGACGACAGGCTGAGGATGCGTTGCATGGTCACCGCGCAGAACGCACCGATCATGAACAATGCGCCATGGGCAAAGTTCACAACGCCCAATGTCCCGAAGATAAGTGTCAGGCCCAGAGCAATCAGCGCATAAGCCGCGCCTTTGTCCATGCCGTTGAGTAGTTGAAGGATGAGTGCGTCCATCTTACCGCTCCTGCCCGCCTGGGGCGCGATTGATTTCAAGAAGGGTCCCTGGATCAAGCCCAGGGCAGGGTGGGGCAGGCGGCAAACGCCTGCCCCGGTGTCGTTAGGTTACGCTTATGCGCCCGGGTTACACTCGCCCAGATCGCCACCGGCGAACATGGGGTGATCGGGCTCATACTCGACCTGTGCACGTGGCGTGACTTCCACGATTTCCAGTGTGTCGTACTGGTTGGTTGGGTTCTCGGAACCCTTCATGACCAACACGTCTTTGAAGCACTGGTGGTCTGCGCCACGGTAGGTGACAGGACCGTTGCCCATGCCGTCGAAATCGAAGTCCTCGAGGGCTTCGACAACGCCACATGGGTTGAAGGTGCCTGCGCGTGTCACGGCATCTGCATAAAGCAGTGTCTGGACGTAGCAGGTGTGGGCGGAACCGGATGGCGGGAAGCCATACTTTTCGCCGAACGACTTTACGAAGGCAGCGGTGCCTGCGTCCTGCAACTGCCAGTTCCAGTTCATCGAGCCGAACACGCCTTCGATGTTGGAGCCAGCACCAGCGGCCATCAGTTCCGAGTAGAGTGGAACGATGATCTTGAAGTCGTTGCCGTTGACAACCTTGTCCTTGAGGCCGAACTGCGTGACGGCCTGGGTCAGTGAGTTCACCATGTCCCCACCGTAGTGGTTCAGGATCAGCGTATCGGCGCCAGAGTTGATGACAGGTGTCAGGTAGGACGCAAAGTCGCCCGCACCAACAGGTGTCAGCACGTTCTGGACTGTGTTCCAGCCGATAGCTTCAGTCGACGCCTGCATGGATTCCTGCTGTGTCCAGCCCCATGTGTAGTCAGCGGTCAGGTGGTAAGCACTACGCTCGCTACCGTATTCGTTCTGAAGCACTGGGCCCAGAGCCGCACCAGACATGTAGCCGTTAAAGAAGTGACGGAAGCCATTGGCTTTCTTGTCTTTACCGGTTGTGTCGTTGGAGTGGGTCAGACCCGCCATGAAGATGATGCCGGCCTCTTGGCAGAGACCCTGCACAGCGATGGCAACACCGGAGGACGAACCACCGTTGACCATGATGACGCCGTCTTTCTGGATCATCGACTGTGCAGATGCACGGGCTACGTCAGATTTTGTCTGTGTGTCGCCTGTGACAAACTCGACCTTTTTGCCAAGGATGCCGGTGCCGTCGAGGTTCTGTTCAGAGAACGTGTTCAGCATGCCGCCGTCGCCCATACCGTTGAGGTGCTCAACAGCGAGTTCTTGCGCGCGCAGCTCGTCGAGACCTTCTTCAGCGTAGGGGCCAGTCTGTGGCACGTTAAAACCGATTTTCACGGTGTCGCCCTGCGGTGCGTTGGTATAGCCCGCATGAGCGTCAGCGCGCAGATACGTAGGCAGCATCAGACCGCCGGCCGTTACGGCCCCGGTCTTCAGTACGCCACGGCGCGAGAAGTTGGATTTGGACATTGATATCCTCCCTGTGGATTTTTAACGCACAGCGGGACCTCCTTTTCCCACTGCGCCAGACACTTTACAGCGCTAGCGTCAGCATCGGGCGGAACAGGACATCTGAATAGCATCGCATTCTGAATGCTGGACTTTTTTGTAAACATCTGCACAGAATGCTGTCATATTCTGTAAATCTGTTTTCGCGCAGGTGCAGAAAGGTTATGAAAAGGTTAAGGTAATTGGCCCGCGCTCCGACATCTCGAACAGGTTCCCGTATTCGCGCCAGGCGGCTTGATCTGGGGCTTCGACAGGCTGATCTGGCTGAAAAGGCGGGGATCTCGCCTTCTTACCTCAATCTGATCGAGCACGATAAGCGCAGAATCGCGGGGCGTTTGCTGACGAATATTGCCGCAGCCCTTGAGACCGAGCCGGGATTGCTGACCGACGGGGCAGAGCGGGCGGTTCTGGATGCGATGCAGGCAGCAGCGGGTCGTTGGGATGAAGGGCGGGCAGAAGTGAACCGCGCAGATGATCTGGCTGCCCGTTATCCGGGTTGGGCAGGTTTGATCGCAGCACAGGCCGCAAGGATTGCAGCACTTGAAGCGCGCGCGCAGATGCTGACCGATCGGATTACCTATGACCCAGATCTGGCGACGGCCTTGCATGGCGTGATCTCTGCCGTGACGGCGATCAGGTCAACGGCGGCAATTCTGACAAGTGACGAAAAGATTGATGCAGAATGGCAGGGCCGGTTTCATCGCAACATTCATGACGATGCCATTCGTTTGGCCGCTGAGAGTGATGCATTGGTCAGTTACTTTGATCCGCCAGAGGATGGGGCGGGAGTGCCGCTTTCGCCATTGGAAGAAGTTGAAGGCCTTTTGGCGCAGACAGAGTGGCATCTGGCCGCGCTGGAAGACAACCCGCCACACAACATCGCGAAGCCGCAGTTACGCAAACCGGCCCAGCAATTGTTCGAGGCTTGGGAGGCGGTCTATGTGCGGGATGTCGAGGCTTTGCCGATGTCCCGCTTGGCGGCTGCAATCGCCGAGCATGGGTATGACGCTTGGGCGATTGCGGGGGCGCTGGACGTCGATTTGGCGCAGGTGATCCGACGGATGGCGTCACTGCCGCCAGCAGAAGGGCGCCCCCCTTTGGGCATGGTGATCTGCGATGCGGGTGGCTTTCCCACGATGCTAAAGGAAGTCGCTGGGTTTGCCTTTCCACGCGGAACGGCGTGTCCGCTGTGGCCCGTGTTCACGGCATTGGGGCAGCCGGGGCGCGCCATCGTTGCGGACGTTGTGGTCCCTGGACAGCCCGAGACCCGGTTGAAGTGTTGGGCAGTCGCACGCGAAGTTGGCGTCTCTCAGATGGACCGCCCGCCGCTTTTGCAGGCAACGATGTTGGTCTTGCCTGACCCGACCCCTGGACCGATCCCGCCGATGCCAATCGGTGTGTCATGTCGCATTTGTGCGCGATCAGCCTGCGCGGCACGGCGCGAACCATCGGCTTTGGGGGCGGGGCCCAACGAACGGCTTTGACAGTGCGCTGCCCGCGCGTGATAGTTAGGCGGCGCAGATGGGGGGAGCTATCTGCGGCTGTTAAGAGGGGGCGGTCACATGGGGAAGCGCGTTTTGCTCATCGAAGATGAGCCAAACATCATTGAGGCCATCAGCTTTATTCTGTCTCGTGACGGCTACACCGTTCACACACATGAAGATGGCACAACTGCGATGGACAAGTTGACCAAGCAGATACCTGACATGATCATTCTTGACGTGATGCTGCCCGGTCGGTCGGGCTATGATATCCTCCGCGATGTGCGCGCCACCGATGGCACAAAGGATTTGCCGGTGATGATGTTGACGGCAAGAGGGCAAACAAAGGATCGGGAACTGGCCGAACGGTTGGGGGCGACGCTATTCCTGACCAAGCCGTTTTCAAACACCGAGGTGCGCGATCATGTGCGCCGGTTGATCGGATCATGAGCGGGCCAAAGGAAAGAGCGGTCTTTCTGGCGCGGGCCACCTATCGTCAACGGCGACTGCGCGATGCCTTGCGGATGTTGCCCGTGCTCGGCGTTGTCTTGTGGCTGTTCCCGTTGTTGTGGCGGGGCACCGGCGGCACCGGGATTGCGGTGCAATACGTGTTTGGCGTTTGGGTCCTTTTGATCGTGCTTGCCGCTGCCTTGTCACGCGGGCTGGTGCCGCAGGCCGCGGATGAGGCGACCGAGGACACCGACTGATGGTGTCGTTTAACCTTTTGGTTTTTGTGGCGCTTGGTTACGTCGCTTTGTTGTTCATCGTCGCCTTTGCCGCTGAGCGGCGCGCGCGGTTGGGACAAAGCGGCTGGTTGCGGTCACCGATAATCTACACGCTGTCGCTGTCCATTTATTGCACCGCCTGGACGTTTTATGGTGCCGTGGGATACGCCGCGCGGTCCGGGTTGGAGTTTGTGACAATCTACCTTGGCCCCACTTTGGTGATGGTCGGCTGGTGGCTGATCCTGCGCCGATTGGTGCGCATTGGTCGCGCCCAGCGGATTACGTCAATCGCCGATCTAATTTCGTCGCGCTTTGGGAAGTCGACCCAATTGGGCATGATCGCAACGGTCATCGCTGTGGTGGCAGCGACCCCTTACATCGCATTGCAGCTGCAGTCGGTGACGCTTTCATTTGCGGTGTTCGCAGAAGCCGGCGGACAGGCTTGGCAAGGGGTTGATTTGAATCGTGCCGCCATTTGGGTCGCTGTGGGGCTTGCGATTTTTACGGTCCTGTTCGGGACGCGCAATCTGGACGCCAATGAACGCCACCACGGTATCGTCATGGCCATCGCGGTCGAGGCGGTGGTGAAACTGCTGGCCCTGCTGGCGGTCGGCATCTTTGTGGTCTGGGGGATTGGTGGCGGCCCCAGCGCGGTGCTGGCCCAGATCGACGCCTCTCCGATCAGCAAGTGGGATCAAAGCGGCGGGCGCTGGGCCAGTCTGATCTTTCTGTCCGCCGCGGCGTTTATCTGTCTGCCACGGATGTTTCAGGTTCTGGTGGTTGAGAACGCAGATGAAACCCATTTGCAGACCGCGAGTTGGGCGTTCCCGCTTTACCTGCTGCTGATGAGCCTTTTTGTGATTCCGATCGCGGTCGTGGGGTTGAACATCATGCCCGCTGGCGCAAACCCGGATTTGTTCGTTCTGACCGTGCCATTGGCCATGGGGCAGGATGGTCTTGCGATGCTTTCGTTTTTGGGCGGCTTTTCGTCTGCGACGTCGATGGTGATCGTTTCAACGATTGCCTTGGCCACGATGGTGAGTAACCACATTGTCGCGCCGCTGTGGCTGAATGCAGGATCAGGACCCGGTGCGAGCATTTCGGGCGACGTGCGGCGGGTGATTGTCACGGCGCGGCGCTTGTCGATCGCGGGTGTGCTGGCGCTTGGGTATTTATATTATCGGCTGTCGGGTGGCGGCACGGCGTTGGCCGCCATTGGCTTGGTGTCGTTTTCGGGCGCGGTGCAGGTTTTGCCGGTTCTGCTCGGCGGAATTTTCTGGCGTGGCGCGACGCGATTGGGGGCCGTGCTGGGGCTGCTGACCGGGTTGATCGTCTGGATGTGGACATTGTTCCTGCCGAGCTTTGGCGACGCTGTGTTCAGCACAGACGTCATGATCAATGGCCCATTGGGCCTAAGCTGGTTACGGCCAGAGGCCTTGTTTGGCGTGGCAGGTTTGGATCCGTTGGTGCATGGCTTGCTATGGTCGATGCTGTTGAATACCGGCGTCTTCTTTGTCGGCTCGGTTCTTAGCTTTCCGACCCCGCTGGAGCGCTTGCAGGGGGCCCAATTCGTCAATGTTTATGCCGATAACGCAGGCGCGCGGGCATGGGCAAGAAGTGGTGCGGGAGCCGAAGACCTGCTGATCATGTCGCAACGGATTTTGGGTGGCGGAGAGGCGCAGGCGATCTTTCAAAGGGAAGCCAAGGCGCAAGGCAAGGATGGTTTTCTACCCGATGTCACGCCGATCTTCATTGAGCAGCTTGAACGGGAACTGGCCGGTTCTGTCGGGGCTGCGACGGCACATGCGATGATCGGGCAATTGACCGAAGGGGCGAGCGTGTCGGTCGAGGACTTGATTGCCGTGGCTGACGAGGCCGCGCAAATCATGGAGTATTCCAACCAGTTAGAGGCAAAATCCGCCGAGCAAGATCGCACGGCGAGGGCATTGCGCGCGGCCAATACCAAACTGACCGCACTTTCGGTGCAAAAGGATGCGTTCCTCAGTCAGATCAGCCACGAGTTGCGCACGCCTATGACCTCTATCCGTTCTTTTTCGGAAATCCTGCGCGACATGGATATGAACCCAGAGGAAAAGGAAAGATACGCGGGCATTATCCATGACGAGGCGCTGCGGCTAACACGGCTGCTGGACGATTTGCTGGATTTGTCGGTGCTGGAAAACGGTCAGGTGACGTTGAATCAGGAACGTGGTGTTTTGTCCGATTTGATCGGGCGGGCCGTTGCCTCGGCCGGGGCAAGCGGTCGCAAGATTGAGATTTCACGCAAGACGGCCAGAGAGGCGATCGCACTTGAAACGGATCTGGACCGGTTGGTGCAGGTGTTCATCAATTTGATTGCGAATGCGGCAAAATACTGTGACGCTGATCAGCCCGCATTGAAGATTATCGTGCGCCAAAATGACGGTCAGACGTCCGTGGATTTTGTCGACAACGGAAGTGGCATTTCGCCAGAACATCAGGACGTGATCTTTGAAAAATTCGCGCGGCTGGCCGATGAAAAAAGGGCAGGCGGCGCGGGTCTGGGGCTGGCGATCTGCCGCGAGATCATGGAGCGGCTTGGCGGGAGTATTGCCTATGTGCCGGGGCAGGGTGGTGCTGCGTTTCGAGTGACCTTGCCCAAAGCGCAAAGTATGGCCGCGTCCTGAGCGCATGTTCACGGTCCGTAAACCAAATTGCGGTTAACGTGCGCCTGTCCATAGGTGGGCAAGGCAGGTGATATGAACGACGAAGCACCACGCACAGTCTTACAAAAAATGACACATCGGCAAAGGGCGGTTGCCCCCGATGTGCCGTTGACCGCGTCGCGCGCAGTGACGCTGGCCGTGACGCGGGCGGCACAAACCAGCGTGTCGATGACGCTGAATGTCAGTTCCATCCGCGAAGAAATGGTGGAACTGGATGGCTTGTTGGCGCAATTGTCAGACGATGTTCTGATCGTCGGTGTTGGCGACGGGACTGTCGTGCAAGGATTGCTGGTGTGCGATAGCGTCCTGTGCAACGCAGCTGTTGAAGTGCAGACGACGGGGCGGCTATCGGGGCGCAAAGAGGATCCGCGCCGGATTACCCGTGCGGATGCGGCGCTCATCGAGCCGTTCTTTGACGGGCTTTTGCAGGAGCTGACCAAGACAACACCGCGCACCGTGCTTGATGGTTGGGCGGATCAGGTGACGCTGATGAAGCGGTTGTCGGGGCCACGTGCCGCGGGTTTTGTGCTAAGCGATCAGGTCTACCGGTTGATGAAAGTTACCATCGGCTTGGGCGGCGGGGATCAGCAGACCGACGTCATGATTGCGCTTCCACCACATGCGGCCGTGCCGATTGCGCCGCCAAAAGAGGCTGCACCAAAGGGCAATTGGGCCAAAGACTTTCCGGAGGCTGTTTTGGCCGCACCGGCCTGTCTGGACGCGGTGTTGCATACCTTTGAAATGCCCCTTTCCGCTGCAACACGGCTGGAGGTTGGTCAAATGCTGCCACTTTATGGGTGCACTGTCGGTACGGTGCGATTAGTCGCGCCGGATGGGCGGTCCGTGGCGAAGGCGCGGCTTGGGCAGGTTGCCGGGCAGATTGCGGTGCGCATTGAAGAAGGCGCAAAGCTGGACCTACGGGAGTTGCCGCCACAGCCGATCGCAGAGAAGCCGGTTACTGATGAACGTCAGCTTGCGCCGTCTGAATAACGCCAGGGTTGGCCGTGTGTCGCGCGTTCGAAGTGAATGCTTAGTGCGCAGTCCGCACGGATTGGTCATGTGTCGGCAAGGTGGCAGGGGATCATTGGAAGTGCCGTTGATGACCCAAATGCAGCATGTGGCGCATTGCCCTACCGTTCTGCGAAAAGCCACCTAAGTTGAGACTATGACGTTCAACGCGACCCTCAGAGGTGAATTTGAAAAGAAAGGCAGGATATGGCTAAGGCAGGCTGTGTCCGAGGCGGATCTTCTTGATCTGGATGCTGCGGCCGTTCTGGATGCGAAGGCGGGGGCAAGGGTCAAAACCTCGCGTGCGCTTGCTACAGCCTTGTCCAAAGAAAGTTCTCTGATGCGGGCGATTGCGACACTTGATCCGGCCGCGAAGCCGGTAAGGGTGATCGCATTCAACAAGACGCCACAAACAAACTGGGGCGTGCCCTGGCATCAGGATCGGGTGATCGCGGTTGAAGAACGCAAGGACGTCGTAGGTTTTGACAAATGGACCAAGAAGTCGGACGTCTGGCATTGCGAGCCGCCACGGCAGATCCTGGACGGGATGCTATTTGTGCGCGTGCATTTGGACGATACAGATCAGGCAAATGGCGCAATGGACATCGCGACTGGAAGTCACAATGAGGGACGTGTTTCGGCGGCGGAGGCCGAAGAAACCGCCCATCGATATCCTATTGAATGTTGCGAAGCCAAACGGGGTGATTTGCTTGTTTTGAAGATGTTGACCCTGCATGGATCAAAGCCTTCAAAGGCAGCATCAAATCGCCGGGTGTTTCGCATTGATTTCGCATCGCTCGATCTGCCCGCCCCATTACGTTGGTCAGAGATCTAAGCGTTCGTAAAAAAGTACCCGACGGCGCGCCGGATCCGTGATGGTGGGTTGTTCGTTGGAAATGTTAGCGGAGCGCGTCAAGTTGCCGACGCATACCGCCCAGATCATAACCCTGTGCGGCGGCGGCGGCGATAATTGCGTCAGGTTCCATCAGGGCGGCCTGGCCCAGTGCCCAAACAATCGTGCTGCGGGTGCCAGAGGCGCAATAGGCCAAAACCGGGCCGTCCGCCGCGTCAAGCACGTCGCGTTGGTCGGTCACCATTTCCATATTCAACCCTTGATGGGTGACCGGGATATCGACAAAGCCCAGCCCGGCTGCCTCTGCCTGCGCGCGCATGGCCGCGCTATGATGGCTTGGAGGGTTCTCTGCATCGGGTCGGTTGTTGATAATCGTTACGTATCCGGCAGCTTTGATCGCGGGAATGTCGGTTGGATCAATCTGGGGCGAGACGGCGTAGGTCGGGGTGAGAGGGCGAATATCCATGATGTTTTCTAGCCCGCCGCTGGCACAGCGTCCAGACGATTGCGCAAGACAGGCGCAAGCAACATGCCGCAAAGCATCGCGACCATGAAAATCAATCCGCCCATACCACCAAACCCCAATGAGGCGACCGCAGGACCCGGACAAAGACCAGAAAGCCCCCATCCCATGCCAAACAGGACGGACCCGATGACAAGTTTACGGCCGACCTTTGGGTCCGGCGGTGATGGGAATGTCCCGCCAAGGATCGGCGCCCGGTTTGGAACAAGGCGCCAGGCGATGGCCATGGGGATGATCGCTCCGCCCATGACAAAGGCGAGGGTCGGATCCCAGTCGCCAAATAGGTCAAGCCAGCCTTGAACTTTGCGCGTGTCCGTCATGCCTGATAGCAAAAGCCCGGCACCAAACAGGCCACCCACAAGGAAAGCACAAAGGTTGCGCATCAGATGACCCCTAACATGTGCTTGAAGACCACAACCGTGACCGCGCCCGCGCCGATATAGAAGACGGTGGCCACGATGCCCCGCAGCGACATGCGGCTAATACCACAGACGCCGTGACCGGAGGTGCAGCCATTTGCGATGCGGGTGCCGATACCCACAAGCAGCCCACCGGCCACGATGACCAAAATGCTTGGCGTAAGATGCGTTTCGGCCCCGCCCATCAAGGCCGCAAGGGCCGCAGGGACCAAGAACAGCCCCGCCAACAGCGCGATACGCTCTTGGGCCGTGTTCCGGCCAGTGCCATCTACCAGCCCGCCAATGATGCCAGAAGCCCCCATAATCCGCCCATTCACAAGCAGAAAGATGGCCGCAGCAGTTCCGATCAGGCCCCCACCAAAGAGGCCCCAAATCCAGTCAGTTTGCATATTTTGTCCTTAGAGCGTGTTGATCGGCACTTTGAAGTAGCGCGTGCCGTTGTCATCCGGTTCGGGCAGGTGGCCTGCGCGCATGTTGGTTTGCAGGCTTGGCAGGATCAGCCGCGGCATCCCGAGTTTGGCGTCGCGCGCAGTGCGCATCGCAACGAAGTCCTCCAATGGTTTGCCAGAGCCCACATGTATGTTCAGCGCCTTTTGTTCGCCCACGGTGGTTTCCCACGCGAATTCGTCACGGCCCGGCGCCTTGTAGTCATGACCGACAAAGATACGGGTTTCATCCGGCAAAGATAGGATCCGCTGGATCGAGTTATAGAGGTCATCAGCCGAGCCACCCGGAAAGTCGCAGCGCGCGGTGCCGAAGTCAGGCATAAAGAGGGTGTCGCCAACAAAGGCAGCATCCCCGATCACGTAAGTCAGGCAGGCCGGCGTATGGCCGGGCGTATGCATCACGTCGCAGCGCATTTGGCCGATGTGAAGGCTGTCACCGTCTTTGAACAAACCGTCAAACTGAGAGCCGTCACGTTGGAATTGCGTGCCTTCGTTAAAGATCTTGCCAAAGGTATCCTGAATCACGGTGATCTGGTCGCCGATGCCAATTTTGCCTCCCAAAGCCTCTTGCAGGTAGGGCGCGGCAGAAAGGTGATCTGCGTGGACATGACTTTCGAGGATCCAAGCCACCGAAAGCCCGTGCTCTCGTACGTGGGCGATGATTTGATCGGCAGAGGCGGTGTCTGTCCGGCCAGCGGCTTGATCATAGTCGAGCACGCTGTCGATAATGGCGCATTGCGTGCCATTTGGTTCGACGACAACGTAGGATACGGTGTTGGTGGCGTTGTCAAAGAATGCGGTGACGTGAGGTGTCATTGGCTTTCTCCTTTTGATGAACCCAAGATAGGGGAAATGAAAAACATTGCAATATTGAAATATGTTGCCGGTGCTGATAGTTTGAAATCATGGAACAAAAAGTCGTAAAAGTTGATCCGATGGACGTTGCCGCCGATGAAGCGGCCAATATGTTGAAGGTCTTGGCAAACCCGGCGCGCCTGCGTTTGCTATGTGCATTGGTACCCGAAGACAGGACCGTCGGGGAATTGGTGGAACTGCTTGGCGCCAGTCAGTCCTATGTGTCGGGTCAATTGCTCCGGTTGCGGGCAGAGGGACTGGTTAGTTGCGACAAAGAGGGGCGCAGTGTGCGCTATAAGCTGAGCGATCCGCGCGTGCGCCCGGTCCTTGAGCGGCTATACGAGGTATTCTGCGCGGTTGATTAGGCCAGCAAAACGCCGACGACGACCATCATCAGACCGATCACAGATAAAAACAGGGCGCCAAGGTTCAGCGGGAGCACCTTGTTCAACCGCGCGCGCAGGGCATCATCATCAAGTCCAGAGCGACGGGCGCGTATGACTTGCACAACGCTGAGGCCAATACCCAAAAGCCCCAGGATTGACACTGCAGCACCCATCCAAACCAGCCATTCCATAAGCGTTTTCCCTTGTTTGACGCCATGTCGCTATCGCGCAACCGGGCGGCTTGCAAGACCTTCACAGCCAAGCTAGGGAATGGTTCGGCCCAGACAGGAGAGCAAAGCATGACCGATACATCCGCAAACGCAGGCAGTGATACCGTGACGTCCGTAGCCGGGCAGGAATTGCGCCAGTTCATTGAGCGGTTCGAGCGTTTGGAAGCTGAGAAAAAGGATATCGCGGACGCCCAAAAAGAAGTCATGGCAGAGGCCAAGGGCCGGGGCTACGACACCAAGGTCATGCGCAAGGTCATCGCTATTCGTAAGCGTGATGCCAATGATCTGGCCGAGGAAGAGGCCGTGTTGGACATGTATAAGTCCGCGCTGGGCATGTAGCCCTAACGGCGGCTTGAGTGTTCCGGCCTGCGCGGCACCGCGAAGGGAAAAACGGATGCCAGCGGCGGTTTTGAATGCAGCGGGTTTTTGAGCGGCAGCGCCGGTGCCTTAAGGTCATCTGGTGGTGATAGCCAAGCGGCGGATTGCGTCAGCCCATCGCGGAAATACAGGGTTTCTGCGCGTTGCGTGTCGGGGTCGCTGATATAGGTGGGCCAGAGGTCTACGTAGGGCGCGCCGATGGCAGACAGAAGTGTCTTTTTGATCGGAATGCCGCGCCAGAACCAAGCGCGGGTTGAAGTTTCACCCGACACAAGTTCGGCATAGAATACATCAAGTGTCTGGCTGATCTCTTTGAAAAGCGTGAGCATTTCGTGTTTGCGTTTTGGCGATTTGAGCACGGTTGCGGATATTTCCAGTTCCAGCCGGGCGCAGCGGAAACCGCCCATGGCGTTATAGGCGTCTGCCGGTTCGTTCACCACGCCAAGCCCTTGAAAGCCCCAGCCAAAGGGGGCAGTGCTGCGCCAGAAAATGTCGTCTTCGGCCTCCCATAGTTCAAGGAAATGGTCGCGCCCGGTCTCGGCATAGGTATGTGGCATCGGCTCCCAACAGCCGTAGCGGCGTGGCAGCGCCTTGGGTGTGGCGCGTTCCATGGCGTCGAGAAGGGCAATCCGTTCGGCGCGGCCAAAGGGCAAGGTCGGGTCGCGATAAAAGGCCATCGTCAGCGGTGCGGCGCGTGGTTTCGGCGGCGGAGCTGCGACGAGCTGGGTGCTGCCTTGGGCCGACATGACGGTGTCGGTTTGCAGGTCGATAATCACCGCATCATCGTGTTCGATCAGTGCGAATAAGCTGCGTTCCCAGACCTCTTGGGCTCCGGGCCATTCGTCGCCTTCGAGGTGGAGTTGGATCAGTAGGCGGCGATCGCCAATCACATCGCGGATGTTTTGGGCAAGATCCTCGGGCTGGACTGGGGTTGCGTCATAGACGTTGAGCTGCCAGCCCTCTCCGGATTTTCGCAGGAATGCAGCCGGCACGGGGACGGCGACGTAAGCGTCGAAATCGTAGCTCATGGGGTGACGAAGGTCACATCCGGCATGGCCGCAATGGTTGCCACGTCTTCGTCATAGGCGTTCGACAAGGCCTGCACGATGGGGCCGTTGAGGTCGGGGATGTCGATCACCTCTTCAATCTCATCCTCCAGCGCAAATTTGTCCAAGAATGCCATGACGATTTTGCGTTCTTGTTCGGCGGTCTTTGGGGGGTGTTTGTGGATATAGGTGGAAAAGCGGTTCATCCCATCCGAGGACATGATCGTCGCCAAAAGGTCGTAGGCACCATCGATGGTGGTGTCGGAAGGCAGGCCTGCGATGCGGCGCACCAGATCACCCCAGATGAGCGGCGTATCCTCGTTGCACCAAACCGTCAGCTTGGCCTCGGGCGCTGCTTTGGTGATGCGATGCACAACGTCGGACCAGCGGATATCGCCAAGTGGCGTGCCTTGCAGGAAGGCATCAAATGTTGCGGCTTTGGCGCCTTTGAAAGTGGCTGGCAAGAAGGTGGCAGGATCGCGCAGGCCAAGGAAAATCTCAATCTCATCCTGCGGAAAAAGCGCGCAAAGCCCACGGATCTTAAAGGCGACTTGCTCGTAGAATATGCCGTGATCGAAGATGCGGTTGGCGATGCAGATGAAGTTTTCATTGCTCATCACAAGGCGCTGGGCGTCAGCCCCATCAACGATGGCGTCCAGCAAGACCTGTCTTGCATCCGGTTCTGGGTTTGCACCATTGAGGGCCTGGATCGTTTCACGGATCAACGCACGATATTTGCCGGGGCCGGGGGCCTTGATGCCGTGTTCGGCCATGACGTGGCCATTCTTGAGGATCGATTTGAGCAGTCGATCTTCGTCCGTGTGATTTGCACCAATGTGGTAAGCGATCTGCATGCCTGCGGCTTTCTGTTCTTGTTGTTGTCACATTAGCGGCAAATCTGGACAGGGGAAACGGTTTCGGCTAGGGCGAGGCCACGATGCCTGATCAAATCGCTCAACCATTATCGAAAGGCTGGCGCTGGCCAAGCCCTTGGTCTGTCGGGGCCGCCGCGATTGCCGTCGTTGTGCTGTTGCCAATTGTTGCCGTGATCTGGTTTGCCCTGACCCCGACCGAGAATATCTGGCCCCATTTGCGCAGCACCACGCTGCCGCGATATTTGCGCAATACCGGCATCTTGATGGGTGGTGTTGGTTTGGCAACGGCTGTGATCGGGACCTGCACGGCATGGCTGGTGGTCATGTATACTTTTCCCGGACGCCGTTGGCTGCAATGGGCGTTGCTGACGCCACTGGCGATCCCATCATATGTGGGCGCCTATGCGCTTGTCGATTTCCTGGAATACGCGGGGCCTGTGCAAACACTGTTGCGCGACACCTTTGGCTGGGTTGATGCGCGCGAATATTGGTTCCCGCAGATCCGGACCCGCGGTGCAGCGACCTTTGTGATGAGCCTTGCGTTGTTTCCTTATGTCTACATTCTGGCACGCGCCGCGTTCCGAGAACAATCCGGCGCAGGTTATGAAGTTGCGCGGGCGCTTGGGGCAGGGCCCTTTGCGCGATTTTGGCGCGTCGGTCTGCCGCTTGCCCGCCCCGCTATCGTGGCTGGCGTGGCTGTTGTGATGATGGAAACCGTGAACGATTTTGGCACGGTCGATTTCTTTGCGGTGCAGACGCTGACCACAGGGATATTCTCTGTCTGGCGGCAGGGCGGCAACCTTGGCGGGGCCGCGCAGATCGCCTGCGTCGTGCTTTCGCTGATTGTGATTCTCGTGACGCTTGAAAAAATCAGCCGCCGCAAGAGCCGTTTTGCTGCCGGAGCGCGGCATCAGCGTCCGGTTGCGGCGACGCCATTGACAGGCTGGCGCAGCTGGGCCGCAACCGCCATATGTGCGACGCCTGTTTTGCTTGGGTTCCTGCTGCCGGTGCTGGTGATTGTCAGCCATGCCTTTGATGCAGGTGAATGGGCAGCGCCGGGGTTGATTGAGGCGGTGTTCTGGACTTTGACGGTCTGCGGAACGGCGGCCGTGATTACGGTGATGGGCGGGGTCTTTATGGTCTATGGGGTGCGGCTTTCGCGTCAACGCTTGCCAGCTTTGCTGATGCCTGTGACGGCACTCGGCTATGCCGTTCCGGGCGCGGTCTTGGCGCTTGGTGTCTTGGTTCCGTTGGTATGGGTTGATAACCGGTTAGCCGATGCGATCCTGGCACTGACGGGGGATGATCCGGGCCTTCTGCTGACAGGAAGCGCCGGTGTTTTGGTGATCGCATACGTTGTTCGGTTTTTTGCCATCGCGCAAGGCACGGCTGATGCGGCTTTGGGCCGGGTGTCGCCCAGTTTGCCCATGGCCGCAAGATCGCTGGGCCGGACGGCTGGAGGGACCTTGCGCGCAGTGCATTTGCCAATGGTCAAAGCCTCCGTCGGATCGGCACTTCTGTTGGTCTTTGTGGATGCCGTAAAAGAGCTACCCGCGACCTTGATGCTGTTTCACGAGGACACGCTTGCAACACGTGTCCACGCCAAAGCTTCGCTTGAAAACATCGCAGAGGCAGCACCTGCCGCACTCGTCATTTCGGTCGTCGGGCTCGCGGCAGTCGCTTTGTTAGCGCATGCAAACCGGTAAGGCTTGTCAGCGGTGAGAATCGACGCTAAAGACGCGCGCAGTGCCCCTATAGCTCAGCTGGTAGAGCAACTGATTTGTAATCAGTAGGTCCGCGGTTCGAGTCCGTGTGGGGGCACCATTTCATCATCCAGAATGATCCAGTGACATCCGGATTTACCTTGTTTATAAGGCTTATCATGAGATCGTTTGTCCAACGCCGTTTGTTGGTGTCCGGCAGCGTACCCCCACTTTAGGGGTATTTTTGGGGGTACGATCAGAATCGGAAAATGAGCGTACCCCCACCGTGCCCCTAAGCGACATCAAAGTGAAAAACCTCAAATCTCGCGAAAAGCCCTACAAGGTGGCGGATTTCGAGGGCCTGTTCGTGCTGATCAAAGTGAGCGGTGCGAAATCTTGGCGCTTCAAGTATCGCATCGACGGCAAGGAAAAGTTGCTGGTGATAGGGGATTATCCAGCGGTCACTTTGGCGAAAGCGCGACAAGCGCGTGACGAAGCGAAAGCCCTACTTGCTGATGGCGTTGACCCAAACGATGCAAAGCAAGAGCAAAAACGCCAGCGGCTTGAAGCGAAAGGCCATACCTTCGAGAAGGTTGGTACATCATTCCTCTGCAAGCAGCGCAAAGAAGGTAAATCGGCAGCGACGTTGTCTAAGACAGAGTATCATTTGAAACTCGCCAATCGCGACTTTGGGCGAAAACCAATTTCAGAGATCACCGCACCCATGGTGCTGAAGACCTTGCGCAAGGTCGAAGTTAAGGGAAACTATGAAACAGCACATCGCTTGCGTGCCCGGATCGGTTCTGTGTTTCGCTTTGCTGTCGCGAGTGGCATTGCCGAAACTGATCCGACCTATGCACTGCGCGACGCGCTGATCCGTCCAATTCGCGTGCATCGCGCTGCGATTACTGATCCCAAGGCGCTGGGCGCGTTGATGCGCGAGATTGACGGGTTTGAAGGGCAGGCGGTCACGCGGATTGCTTTGAAGTTGCTTGCGATCCTTGCCCAACGGCCCGGCGAAATTCGCCAAGCGAAATGGGAAGAGTTTGATATGGTTGACCGGATCTGGTCGATCCCTGCGGCCAAGATGAAGATGCGCCGCGATCACAACGTACCGTTGCCGGATCAGGCGGTCCGTTTGCTAAATGACCTTAAGGCGATGGGGTACAATGGCGCTTACCTGTTTCCCTCGTTAAGGACGTGGACCCGGCCCATGTCCGAAAACACCTTGAACGCGGCTTTGCGTCGGATGGGGTATTCTGGAGAAGAAATGACGGCCCATGGTTTCCGTGCCTCGTTCTCGACGCTGGCGAATGAAAGCGGTCTGTGGAACCCGGATGCAATTGAACGTGCATTGGCGCATGTCGAGAAGAATGAGTTGCGCCGGGCTTATGCGCGGGGTGAGCATTGGGACGAGCGGGTTAAGCTTGCAGAATGGTGGGCTGGTTTTCTGATGGAACTGACGGCAGGCTCGTAAGGAGCAATGTTGAGTCGCAGGAAATCATGGAACGAGAAGAAAGCAATAATCGCAAAATGAAAATTCTTGTTCGTATCGGCGGCACGCTTTTCTTGCCGCCGGAAGAACTGAATGTCCTGCCTATGGGGCCAGAATACACCGCCGAAATGAAGCGATTGCAAGCCATTCGATCTACAATATTTGGGGAAATCAAAAGAGACCTCGCGGAGTTGCCAGTTGAAAAGCTGGCCCATCACTTTCAACCGGATGGATATCCTATATCTGACGAAGCGAAGGCGCTAGTTGCTCGGTTCAGAGGCGAAATCCGGAATGCTTTCGACCGACTCAAGCCTTGGTACACGGCGACGCTGTTCCGTACAGACCAACTCGCCGATTTTGATCACTGGGGGCGATCTGAGTTCCTGTCTGTCGATGAAATCGTTTGGCTGTCTGTCGGATTGGAGCCATCGGCTGATTTGGCGGACAGGATCAAACCCTACAACAAATATGGGAACAGCCTAGAGCTAGGCAGGGTTGAGACTTACATGAGTCGCCACAAAGAAATCATCCGGCGTAAGTTCGACCCTTATGATTTTGGAGATAAGCCTCGATATCAAGGTCTTCATGCTTGGATCAAAGAAGTTTCTTTGGATGTCCACCCTGAGTTCCTTCGTATCATCGACAAGGAGCGATTGGTTGATGCGACTAGACCGGAGTTGAGAGAGGAAGTTACTGGTGGCCCGGACTTGGATGGTCGCGAAAAAAACTCGATGCTGAAACTCATTGTGGCGATGGCGATAGATGGTTATCGGTTGGATCCAAGCGCGCGCAGAAGTGAGATCCCGAATGAGATACAGGGTGCAGCTGACCGTTTGGGACTAGAACTGTCCTCAAACACGATCAGAAAATATCTAAAACAGGGGGCCGAGCTGCTACCAGAGGATTGGAGCCTCGAGTGACCGCTATTTCTTGAAGAAATAGAGGATCTCACAGTCAGCGATTTCAGTAACTTACGGCAATTGAGTTGCCTGAGTTTCTGTTTCGCCTCTGCCAACAAAAAATAGGCAAGAAGCTTGATCAGACCTCCTCAAACAAGGACTGATCAACATGGACGAAAATCGTTTCCCTAGCACCGGGCTTGTCCGGCTTTCACAAATCCTAGCACCGTGCGGCCCGATCCCCGTTTCCAAATCGACGTGGTGGCAAGGCGTCAAAGACGGGCGCTTTCCTCAACCGCAAAAACTCGGCCCACGAACGACCGTTTGGAGGGTCGACGACATCCGCGCGTTGTTTGAGGGGCAAGCCGATGGGTAAGCGCGCAAATCCGATGGCCGTCAAAGCGGCGCTAACTTACGATATCAATGAAGCCGCTTTGGCTTTGGATAAAACACCCGCGACAATCCGTAACTGGCACAAAGACGGTTTAGTCGTCATGTCATCACGTAAGCCTTTTCTGATTTCCGGCGCAGCAATCCAAGAATACCTGCGCGCTAGATACAAAGCTGCAAAGCGCCCTTTAGGACCAGATCAGCTTTTTTGCCCGTCTTGCAGGGCAGGGCGGAAACCTTGGGCAATGGCGGTAACAATCACCCCAATGGCCTCCAGTACGTCCTTGCTCAAGGGTGTTTGCGAAAGCTGTGCAAGCGGCTGCACCCGTATGATCGCAAACCGCAATGTCGACACCTTCGCCGCAGTATTCACCATCACGAAAGAAGCAGACAGCGAACCCTAATTGATACCATCACCATCCCCTAAAAATGACACTAACCTAATGGAGCATTCCCATGCGGAAATTCAACGAAGATAACGAACGTATCAAACGTCGCTACCTGCAATATTTGAAGCGCGCGAAGCGCAAGGATGCCAACACTGTGCAGAAGGCAGCCGAAGGAATCCTCCGCTTTGAGGCCAGCACGAAATACGCTAACTTTAAGCGCTTTCACATTGAGCAGGTGAACAAGTTTCAAGACAAAATCAACGCCGAAATCAGCAAGACCACGGGCAAACCATTATCGAAATCCACGATCCGCTCGATCCTGCACGCCAACAAAGGCTTCTTCTTTTGGCTAGCCGATCAATCAGGATATAAAAGCCGCATTCGCCATTCCGACGCGGACTACTTCAACATGGACGCCAAGGGACAACGGGTCGCCAGCACCGCCCGCGAAAGGCCATGTCCCTCGATGGAAATGGCCCGCCATTCGTTCAACTTCATGCCAGAGGGATCGGAGGTGGAACGCCGCAACAAGGCTATTTTTGCGTTTCTTTTGCTTACGGGCGCGCGTGACGGGGCGGTGGCATCCCTACGCCTAAAGCATCTCAACATGATCGACGGTTGCGTTTATCAAGATGCACGCGAGGTACGGACGAAGAACAGTAAATCGATTACCACATTTTTCTTGCCTGTCGATGAAGAGTATCTTGAATGCTTCAAGAGCTGGGTTTCGTTCTTACGGCAAGACAAGCTGTTTGGTCCTGATGATCCCCTTTTCCCACCAATCAGAACAGGCCAAGTCGATGGCGTTCTCAAGGTGATCGGCTTCCAGCGAGAAATCTACAAAAACGCCAACGCAATTCGCAAGGCCATCAAAGAGGCATTCATCCGTGCTGATCTACCGCCATTCACACCACATGCTTTCCGCGCGACTTTGGTGAAATGGGCAGACACAGCGTTCCCAACGCGGGCTGGTTTTAAGGCCTTTTCGCAAAACATCGGGCATTCCAGTGTGATCACGACGGTTAGCGCGTATTGCCACGTGTCGCTGGAAGAGCAGGCTGCATATATGAGGAAGAAAAGCGATTGAATGCCCCCCAATAACATGGCTCAATGAAACTCTGGATTGTATGAGAGTGTTTTCGTGGACATTGATAGCTTCATTGAGCGGTGGCTTGGCTCGGGTGGGAGTGAAATGGCCACCGCACAGTCATTTGCGATTGAACTAACTGACCTTTTAGGTGTGCCGCGACCCAACGTATCCGACAAGGATGGCGACTTTCTGGACTACCGTTTTGAACGTCCCGTTACGGAAACGCACACGGGCCGCAAGAAAAACCGCCGGATTGATCTTTATAAAAAAGGTCACTTTATCCTTGAAGCAAAGCAATTCGTCTCACCCGATGCCAAGGACAAGGACACCCTCGAACTGTTCCTTGAAAAGGACACGCCCAAGCAATCGGGGCACGGCAAGCGCGGCACGTCCAAGTTCGACGACACCATGATGAAGGCGCGCAACCAAGCGGACAACTATGCGCGCGCGGTGGCCAAAGAAGATGGCTGGCCACCGTTCCTGATGATCGTGGACGTGGGCCACGTCATCGAGCTTTACGCGGATTTCTCAGGGCAGGGGCAGGGTTACAACCAGTTCCCTGATGGCAACCGTTATCGCATCAACCTTGAAGACCTACGGGAAGAAGAAACGCGTGACCTGCTGCGCACGATCTGGACGGACCCGCTTAGCCTTGATCCATCGCTGCGGTCCGCGAACGTCACACGCGAGATCGCCACGCATTTGGCAGAACTTGGCAAGAGCTTCGAAGGGCAGGGGCATGACAGCGAAGCCGTGGCCCGTTTCCTGATGCGTTGCCTGTTTTCCATGTTTGCCGAAGACGTGGACCTGATCCCGCGCGAAAGCTTTACCAAACTGCTGAAAAAACTGCGCGGCCACCCTGAACATGCGCAACCGTCCTTGCAGGGGTTGTGGGAAACGATGGACACGGGCGGCTTTAGCCAAGTGCTGATGCAAGACCTTAAGCGATTCAATGGTGGCTTATTCAAAGAGGCGGATGCGCTGCCACTCGACAACCTACAACTTGGGCTGTTGATCGAGGCGGCGGAAGCCGATTGGCGACAAGTTGAACCTGCCATTTTCGGCACTTTGCTTGAACGCGCGCTGGACAAACGCCAGCGTCACAAGCTGGGCGCGCACTACACGCCGCGCGCCTATGTCGAACGGCTTGTGACGCCGACGATTATGGAGCCGTTGCGTGATGATTGGCGCGATGTGCAGACGGCTGTGCAACGTCTGACGCAGGATGGCAAAGACGAAGACGCGCGCAAACTGGTCAAGGACTTCCACGCCAAGCTGTGCGAAATCCGCGTGCTGGACCCGGCCTGCGGGTCGGGCAACTTCCTCTATGTCGCGCTTGAGATGATGAAGCGGCTTGAGGGCGAAGTAACCGCGCTGCTGGACGATCTGGGCGAGACGCAGACCAGCTTTATCACCGTGGACCCGCACCAATTCTTGGGGATCGAGCTGAACCCTTGGGCCGCCAATGTGGCCGAGCTTGTGCTGTGGATCGGCTACCTGCAATGGCATTTCCGCACCCACGGACAGGCGGCCCCGTCCGAACCTGTGCTGCGCGACTTCAAGAACATCCGCAACGGCGACGCGGTGCTGGAATGGGAGGGGCGCACGCCCCGACTGGACGCGGAGGGCAAACCGGTGACGCGCTGGGACGGGATCAGCACGATCCGGCATAATGTGACGGGCGAGGAAGTGCCCGACCCGGACGCGCGCATCGCGGTCTATGATTATGCGAAACCGCGCGCGACGAAATGGCCCGAGGCGGAATTTATCGTGGGCAATCCGCCTTTTATTGGGGCGTCACGGCTGCGGGATAGCTTGGGCGATGGCTACGCCGAGGCGCTGTGGAAAGCCTACCCCAAGATGCCGCAAAGCGCGGACCTTGTGATGTTCTGGTGGGAGAAAGCTGCGCTGGCGGCGCGGGGGTGGAATGCGAAGACGGGGAAGGGGACGCGGCGGTTCGGACTGATCACAACGAACAGCCTCAGCATGACGTTTAACCGTCGTGTGCTTGAACCTCATATGAATGATCCAAAGCGGCCGCTTTCGCTTTTGTACGCTATTTCTGATCACCCTTGGGTAGATACTACCAACGGCGCTTCGGTGCGAATTGCTATGACGGTTGGTGCTGTCGGTAACCGTAGCGGACGTTTATCCACTTTAGCTTCTGAAACTAAGCACGAAAAAAGCGAGGCTGATGGTCGGGAAGTAACCTTCAAGCTTCAGATGGGGAAGCTATATCCAAATCTTCAGATTGGAGCGGATGTTGCTAGTGCAAAATCGCTCGCCTCCAATTCCATGCTTGCTCATAAAGGTTTCGCTCTTCATGGTCAGGGATTCATTGTCGCTAGGGAAGCTGCGGAAGAACTTGTGTATCCACTTCCTCTAGAAGGGCATGAAGCAGTCAAACCATATTTTACCAGCAGGTCCCTTGCACAACATTCGAAAGATGTATTTGCGATAGACGCTTATCCACTTGATGGAAGAATGCTCTCGTTTGAATATCCCAATCTTTTCCAACACTTACTTGATCATGTTAAGCCGGAACGCGACGCTAACAATGAGCCATGGCGGCGAGAAAATTGGTTTTGGTACGGTCGAACCAATGAAAACCTTAGAAACGCCTTAGTCGGATTGCCAACAGTTATTGCTACGTTGCGAACAGCAAAGCATCGCGTTTTTCAACAGCTTCCGGGTCATTCGATCCCCGAAAGTGAAATTGTCGTAGTCACTTCGCCTGACACGTCCTACCTGAGCGTATTGTCCTCCAATATCCATTTGGCCTGGTTTGAAGCAACCTCTAGTTCGCTGGGCGTGTATAAAGGAAATGTGCGGTATAATCATACGAATTGCTTCAATAAATTCCCCTTCCCAGACCTCACCGACTCCCAACGCACCCATCTCCGCCAACTCGGCGAAGACCTCGACGCCCATCGCAAGCGCCAGCAGGCCTCTCACCCCAAGCTGACGCTGACGCAGATGTATAACGTGCTCGAAAAGCTCCGCGCGGGGGAGGACCTCACCGGCAAGGACAAAGAGATTTATGAGCAAGGCCTGATCGGCATCCTGCGCGATCTGCATGACCAGATCGACGCCGCCGTCGCCGATGCCTACGGCTGGCCTGCGGATTTGCCCGACGAAGAAATCCTGCTCCGCCTTGTCGCGCTCAACAAAACCCGCGCCGAGGAAGAGGCGCGGGGCCATATCCGCTGGCTCCGCCCCGACTACCAAAACCCAACCGGTGCGCAGGCCGCCAAAGGCAAGACCGCCGATATGGACCTTGGCGTCGTGGCAAAGGTCGAAAAGGCCCCGTGGCCCAAAGCCATGCCCGCCCAATTCGCCGCCGTGCGCGAAGTGTTGTCCGAACTGGGCGAGGCCTCCCCCGCCGAAATCGCTCGCTGCTTTGCCCGCACGAAGGCCAACAAAGTGGAACCCTTGCTGGAAAGTCTCGCCGACATGGGCCACATCGAACTGATTGCCGATGGCCGCTATGCTGCGTAATCTCATTGCGGGCATTGTGATAGGGGCAAGCCTATCGGCCCCCGTTCACGCCCAAAGTTTCACTTGTGGCATCGGAGATCGCGGCGCGTGCCTTGGGTATGGCGATATGGTGTGTAGCAGTCAGGGCAAATGCGTCAGTAATGATGCTCAGTGTTTCGACCGCTATCAATGCGACTATGAAGGCTTTACGTGTAAGTCGAATGTCACGTCCTGCGTGAATGACTACAACTTCTTGCTGAACGATCACAATGTGCTTGTGCGGAACTACAACGACCTGCTGGACGAACGAAACATGCTGGCAGACGAGTACAACGATCTGCTCAGGCGGCACAATTCTTTGGTAGATGATCACAATGCGCTGAATGATGATTTTGATTTGCTTCAAGCGAATTATGACAGGCTGGAACTTGAGATGCAGGAGCTGGAAGCCGAAAACCAAGAGCTTCAACAGTTGTTGGCCGATCTGGAAGTCGCGCTTGATTCAATCGAAGATCAAGTTCTGAGAGATGGACTTCGCCGATCCATTCGTCGTTAAAAATAGGCTATGCGATTGAGGTTGGGGGTACGATTGGGGGTACGGTTGACGCGATTTTATGGATAATGGATTTAAATCATCCACTTAAGGGCCAAACGTGGGTCCGTGTGGGGCACCATTTAATCAGCAAAATCAATAGATTGCATGATGTCGCCGCGCAGCTAAAAATTGATCAAAAAATCCGGAAGCTTATCGGAAGCCTGATTTCGGGCTGTGGCAGTAGAATCACACTTCTTGCTAAGCTCTGACCTGCTCCCCATTGAGTCCGCTAATTTAGGTTAGCTCTGTTCGGGTTTTGGTCTTCGTTTGACCGGTTAGCATATTCGTGTGGCGTCAGACCAGCGAGGCTGGAGTGAGGCCGGTGGTGGTTGAAGTCGATGCGCCATGCCGCCACTAAATTGCGGGCATGGCGCAGGTTGTCGAACAGATGTTCGTTCAGACATTCATCTCGCATCCGGCCATTGAAGCTTTCCACGAACCCGTTCTGCATCGGTTTGCCAGGTGCGATGTAGTGCCAATCGACTTTGCGGTCCTCCTGCCATTTCAGGATGGCATTACTGGTCAGTTCGGTGCCGTTATCGCTGACCACCATGCAGGGATACCCCCGCATTTCCGCAATCCGATCCAGCTCCCGCGCGACACGTTCGCCCGACAAAGACGTATCTACAACAGCGGCCAAACATTCCCGGCTGAAGTCGTCGATCACATTCAGGATGCGGAACCGGCGTCCACACGACAAACTGTCTGAGACGAAGTCCAGCGACCATCGCTGGTTTGGACCTTGCGGGATTGCCATGGGCGTTCTGGTGCCCACTGCGCGCTTGCGACCGCCGCGTTTACGAACGGTTAACCCTTCTTCGCGGTAGATCCGGTACAGCTTCTTCCAGTTCACATGCCAGCCTTCGCGCTTTAGCAATATGTGCAGCCGCCGATATCCAAACCGCCTGCGCTCAGATGACAGTTCCTTCAGCCGTCCACGCAGCTCGGTGTCCTCAGAACGCTTCGGCGCGCGCCGATAGACACGCGGATCAATTCCGGCCAAGGCGCAGGCGCGCTTTTGGTTGTATCGCTTCTCTATCATGGCCCAATCCACAGCACGTCGCCTTGAACCGGGCTTCAAAAGTTTTTTCCCAGCATCTCTTTAAGCGTCGAGACATCCATCATCTGTTCGGCCAGCAGCTTCTTTAGCTTGGCATTCTCAGCTTCAAGCGCTTTCAGCTTCTTCGCATCAGATACTTCCATGCCACCATACTTGGACCGCCACTTGTAAAAGGTCGCATCGCTGACGCCAAGCTTGCGGCACAGATCCGCAGCTGTCGCGCCCGCCTGATGCTCCTTCAATATCCCGATTATCCGTTCTTCGCTAAAACGGCTTCTCTTCATCATCTGTCTCCTCAGTTGGAGAACAGGCTAACTCTAAACACCGGACAATTCAGGGGAGCAGGTCAGCTCGAAACTTACATTCACCTTTGGGTATTGGGACCGGAGGTCGGCCCTAACCGGTCGTTGGTTTGATCGGTGGTTCTACATTGCAGCTTTCCAATAGCGGACATTGCGCGCGTCGTTGCGCAGCGGTCTGAACATAGCCGATGTGCATCTTCGCCCTCAAGCTGGCTGCTCTTCGTGCCACAACCTGATCGTCCGAGTGAGTTGCGACAATGCAAAACCACGGCTGGTTCTGATATTTGGCGCTGCAAAGCCTTCTTTGAATTTGACGGTGCTTTCTCCATCCACGATGAATTCTATTCGCCCGCTTGAGTATTCGTCCTCTTGATCGTAATCAACGACTCGCCAAATCTCGAGGAACTCACCATCGCGAGAAACAACGTCACCTTGCGCCAGCTTTGGTTCGTATCCACTGTCCAACCACTCATCGTGGTCAATGAAGTGTATAGGGTAGATGTATTCCATAGCGGGCAGGTTAGGTTGTTCAACATTTGGCGCAAGTGAATAAACTGCACAAGGGATGTCCGGCCCGCAGCCGACATTCAACACGCCGTCTCATTGCTGCGCTTGCAGCCCGCATAGCAACCATTGGCTGCGCCCGAAAAATTTGATTTGGCGAAATCAACCCATAGTGGGACGAAGCAGAAATTAGTTGGTAGTTTTAGCATTGGTGTTGCCTACCGCTGCGAACACCTGCAAGTTCAACCCTAGGATTAGCTTGGGGTAGGTATGATTGTAGCACATTACAATGAGCTGTTAACACGTAGTAAAGCTGCTTTGAATAGTCTAAGCGAAGATCCTGAACGCTTGGAGGTTTTCGCATCGGCTCACAATGAAGCTGTGGATTTAGATCAGCTGAATAAGCTGCTAGTCAATCGCGTTGATGAACCAATGTTTGAGCTCGCTCGACTTGAATATCAGCAGGCTGTATTCTCCGCTTCAATCGCGCAATATCAGCAAGCTCATAAAAGTCTTCGGCTTTTTTTCTGGAACTGACCCTTTGCTCAGTCCTTTTCTCGGCCCATGAGATTGATTCTTACCTTTGGCTTCGCGGCAAGAAGGACGCCAGCTGGAAGTCAATAAACTGCGAAATCAGCGACGTTTTTTCCAAGCACTTTGTAGGTGCCTTTTTTGAGGAGTTGACTGATCATTGCGATCAGTATCAGTCGCTTGCTGCAAAGATATACAGAGAATGCTCGGAGTTTGTTGTAAGCGGTGTTTTGACCCGACCTTCCCCTTGAGTTTTTGATCTGCGATTCCAGCCCTTGTATTTTTGCGAGGGAGT
>CANMPL010000002.1 GCA_947499715.1 uncultured Paracoccaceae bacterium | reverse complement strand
CGGGTTGCAAATCGTCGAATGCGCCGACGGCGTGACCGAGCAGGACATCAAAAACGCAACGGACGCGACAATTGTCTGATCTGCAAACCAAACCCGAAGGCGAATTGACCCTTCAAACCGTCGCCATGCCCGCTGATACCAATTCGGGCGGCGACATATTTGGCGGCTGGGTCGTCAGCCAAATGGACCTTGCCGCCGGGATCACTGCGCAGCAGCGCGCCCAAGGCCGGGCCGCCACCGTCGCGATCGAGGCGCTGCGGTTTCACGCCCCCGTCCTCGTTGGCGACCTTTTTTCGGTTTACAGCACGATCATCCGCACCGGTCGCACATCTATCACCATGCATATAGAGGCCTGGGTGCGCCGCCAGCGCACCGGTGAACAATCCATGGTGACCGAAGGCGATTTCACATTCGTCGCCATCGCCGAATCCGGCGTGACCCGTGCGCTGCCGGAAAGGGGCATCCATGACTGAAGAAACCATCACCCGCGAGGTCACCGAAACCAAAGGCCGCTATGTCATCCGCCATGCAGACGGCGAAAGCGAGCTGTCCTACTCTATATTGTCACCACAAACTGTGATCGCCGATCATACTGACGTGGCCACGGGCCATGAAGGAACCGGCGTAGGCGTGCGCCTGCTCGAGGCTATGCTGGCCGATGCCCGTGCAGAGGGGTTCAAGATCGTCCCGCTTTGCCCCTTCGTGAACGCACAACGCCGTAAGCATCCTGAATGGGCCGACCTCTTTGACGTCTGATGTGTCCGGGCTTCTTTTGGCCTCAAATATCCCCGCCGGAGGCATCCGCCCCCGCCACGGATACTGCCGTCAGGATTCATTCACAGCAAAGACGCAGCCATCGCTGACAAGCTGTGGAGGCGTCTGGCAAAGCCCTTTTGCCACATTAAATGCCGCAAGCACCTTGGGCACATAAGCGCGGGTCTCTGGGTATGGTGGCACGCCCGCGTGGTCCCGCACGGACCCTTCGCCAGCATTATATCCCGCCAGCACCAAGATCGGGTCACCGTCAAAGTGCTGCATCAGCCACGATAGATAAGCCACGCCACCTTTGATGTTCTGCGCTGGGTCGCTTGTGTCGGTCACGCCAAAGCGCGCCGCCGTCGCAGGCATCAATTGCATCAAACCATGTGCGCCCGCGCTGCTTGTGGCATCCGTCTGGCCGGAACTCTCAATTGCGATCAGCGCCAGGACCAGCGCAGGAGAGACATCCGTCCCCACCGTCTCGCGCAGAATATCGAGGCCATGCGCCTGTGCGATCCCTTGTAAGGTCTGCAACCTTGGTGCGGGCACGCCTTTGCCCGCAGGTGCGCCGCTCATCGCAAGGATCGCCTGTTCCAGACGTCCCGGCCCGCTGTCTTCCAGATCAGGCGAGACATCCTGCCAGAACCATTCCAACCCGGTAAGCTGTAGCGCAGGTGGGGCACCGGGTGTCGGTGCCACCGTCGCTGGTGCGGCTGTTGGATCGACCTGCACGGTAATACGGTTGCCGCTGCTGCCCGACGGCACAGTGACCCGCTTAAAGGTAAAGTCGGGCTGTAGTCGCGAATCCTCTGCAAAAGCCGGATTCGCACAGATCAAAAGGGCCAAAGCCCTAATGGTTCGTTTAATCGCCTGCATTTTTTTCCGCCTCAACGGTTTTTATTGCGATCAGACTCGCAGATTCATCGGCCATAAACCACGATTTGTGAAACAATCAGCCAAATTGGGCGCCATTCGCAGCAAACCAGCAACGCCCAGACGAGAAGATAAACAAATTTATAATTTTTAAATCGTTATATTTCAGAAGCTTACGTTTATTTTCCCAAAAAATCGCATGCCTCCCAAAATTGCACGAAACCAGCCCAAATCATGCCCCAATCAGGGGGCTATATGTCCTCATCCAAGTCGGGGATCGGGCCAACAAGAGGCCGGTTCGAGATGATCCGCCGCGGTGAACTGAAACGAGTAAATACCCTGAGGAGGGAACAACATGCTTAACTTTATCAAAAACTTCCGCAACGACGAAGACGGCGCAGTCACAGTTGACTGGGTTGTGCTGACAGCTGCAATCGTGGCTCTGGGCCTGGTTGTAGGTACATCCGTTAAGGGTGGCGCAACTACTCTGGCCGCCGACGTTGGCGCTGACCTGACCGCACAGGTTACACCATAATCATCGCACTTTGACGATGATTGGCCGCACCATGAATGTGGTGCGGCCTTTTTTATGCCTGACGCTGCTGTCAGGCGCCGCAAATTGACTTGGCCCCACACGGGCGCACCCCGCGATTTGCGCACACACATTATATAAGGAGCTCTGTCATGCGGCAGTTTTTCAAAAATTTCCGGAACGACGAAGACGGTGCAGTCACAGTTGACTGGGTTGTCCTGACTGCGGCCATCGTCGCACTTGGCCTGGTTGTTGGCACATCCGTCAAAGGCGGCACCACAGCGTTGGCGACTGACCTTGGTGGTGACATGACCGCGATGGTCACACCCTAAACGACCCCCACGAATTGCAAAGGCCGTGCCCCACCGGGCGCGGCCTTTCGCGTCGGAGTTGACTAAAATCCGCATGAATTTCGCCAAAAAGTCCGGTCTGCGCCACGAACGAGCCGCAATCCCACGATAGCCATGAGGCGTGTTTTAAGAAGTGAGGCCCAAGATGTGGCAGAAAGTCAAAAATTTTCGCGCTGAAGAAGAAGGTGCGATCTCAGTGGATTGGGTCGTCTTGACCGCAGGTATCATGCTTTTCGCAGGCGTCGTAGCGACTCTTGTAAAAGACGGTGCAATCGACGGCGGCGACGACATTGGCAATCATGTTGCCGCGATGGCCACGCCATAATCATTCCCAAGATCCTTGGGCAGTAACGATCTAACGTCCGTTCGGTCAAATCCGACGACAGTAAAAGAAACGAGGTACGACAATGCGCGCAGTATTTGGACTGGTATTGGTTCTAGGCATGGGTTTGGCGGGTTTCGCCGTCTACATGGTCAAGAACTACATGACCGATCAAGAAGCCGCGTTGATTGCAGAGCGTCAGCGCGCTCAGGCATCTGTGGCCACAATTGACGTCTATGCGGTGAACCGCGACGTTGCATATGGCGAACCGATCACCGCCGAAGATGTGGCAGTGATCCAATACGCGGTCGACTTCCTGCCTGAAGGTGTCTTCAAAACCGAAGCCGAACTTTTCCCGCTTGGCGCAGAACAGCCACGCGCCGCAACCCGCGCAATGATCGCCAACGAACCGGTGCTGGCCTCGAAGGTCACTGACGCAGGTGAAAAGGCGGGCATCACCCAAAGCCTCAAACCAGGTATGCGCGCCTTCGAGATTAACATTGGTTCGGCATCCGGTGTGTCCAGCTTTGTCCGCCCCGGTGACCGCGTCGATGTTTACTGGACAGGAACTGTCGGTGGTGGCGTTTACGGCGAAAGCCGCGAGATTACCCGCCGTATCCAGAACGGTGTTGAATTGATCGCCGTGAACCAGTCGACCGACACGGAACTTGAAAACGACGAAATCCCGCGCACCCTGACCGTTCAGGTGAGCCAGAACGACGTCCTTGGTCTGGCCCAGCTTCAGGCAACCGGAACGCTGTCCATGTCGCTCGTCGGCACCGGTGACACCACCGAAGCCAGCGTCGTCGAAGTTGACCAAGCGTCGCTTCTTGGACTGGAACAGATGGCACCAGAGGCGGCTCCCGCGATGCCAGCACCGGTGCAGGCCTGTACAATCCGCACACGTCGCGGCGCAGAAGTGGTCGAAATTCCGATCCCCTGCACCAACTAGGCGACGTAAACTTTTTCAACAATTTCAAGGGCGCGGCGCTGAAATGCACCGCGCCCTTCGCCTTTGCGAATCATGACCTGTTGCCAGTTGTCCACATAAAGACCACCCCGCAAGGCATTGATTCTTGCAATAAATGCGCACCCGATGCATGGTCGCCGTAATGATGGAGAATAATCTCCACGTACGAGGCGTGATCGGAGAGGCAGGTCACTTATGACATATGACAGATTCCTAAAGGCGGCATTGACCGGCTTGACGTTGGCATTGACTACTGCGCCAACGTTCGCACCAGCAGAAACACTGCGCGTTATGCGCGGTTCTCCTTCTAGTGCATTAAATGTTCCGATGAATCGGGCTGTGGTCGTCGAAAGTGACGTCCCCTTCACCGAACTCAGCATCGCCAATCCCGGCATTGCTGACATTTCATCCTTGTCGGACCGCACGATCTACGTGCTCGGCAAGGAACCGGGACGCACCACATTGACCCTTTTGGGCGCTGATGGGCGCTTGATTACCAACGTCGATGTGCACGTGACCCCTGATATTGCAGAATTCAAGGAACGCCTGACGCAGATCCTGCCCGGCGAGAACATTGAAGTCCGCACCGCCAACAACGGCATCGTGCTGTCCGGCACCGTCAGCAGCATCGCGCGGCTGGATCGGGCGCTGGAGCTGGCACAACGCTATGCACCAGAGCGTGTCTCGAACCTGATGACGGTCGGTGGCACCCAGCAAGTGATGCTCAAAGTGCGGTTTGCAGAGATGCAGCGCTCCGTCAGCAAATCGCTATCATCCTCGATCGGTGTGCAAGGCACAGCGCTGAGTGGTGATCTTGGCCTCGCTGCGGGCACCAACTCTCTCAACAACTCAGGCGCGCTTAGCAATGCGTTCGGCGCGCAAGTGCCAGGTGTGAACGACGCGAACGGCGCTTTCCTCTTTGGCTTCAACGCCGGGGGCGTCGAAGTCGGCATCCTTTTGGAAGCGCTTGAGGCACGCGGCGTGGTCCGCACACTGGCAGAACCCAATCTGACAGCTCTTTCAGGGCAAGAGGCCAAGTTTCTCGCCGGTGGCGAATATCCTGTGCCTGTCAGCCAGGAAGACGGTGCAATCAGCGTGCAGTACAAACCATTTGGTGTTGAGCTGAACTTCACCCCCCGCGTTGTTGATGGCGACATCATCAACCTGGAAATGGTTGCCGCTGTGTCTTCGATCGACGCCACAAACGGCATCACGATCAACGGCTTCTCGATTGACGCCTTCAAACGTCGCGAAACATCGACCACGGTCGAGATGCGCGACGGCGAAAGCTTTGCAATTGCTGGCCTTTTGCAGGATGACTTCACCGATCTGAACGGTCAGGTGCCTTGGGTTGGCGACATCCCAGTGCTTGGCTCTTTGTTCCGCTCTGCGCAATACGCGCGCAGCCAGACAGAGCTGGTCATCATCGTCACGCCACATCTTGTCACACCGACCCGTGGTGAGGCTTTGGCCCTGCCCACGGACCGTGTGCAGCCGCCAAGCGAAAAGGACTTGTTCCTCTTTGGTCGTGTCGCCGCTGAAAACGCACCGACAACCGGTGGCGCTGGCGAAGTTGCGCGTCAGGACTTTAGCGGGTCCTACGGCTATGTGCTTGACGAATAAAGAAAAGGGAGCGACGCGATGAAGTATCTTCTGACAGCGGCAGCCGCGACGGCGCTTCTGGCCGGGTGTAACGAAGCAGGCACCTCCGGGTCCTCCTTCTACCGCGAGGCCGGAACGCAGATCGACGGCGGGAACTTTGGCAACGCCTCGATGAACAACATGCTCGTTCAGACAGGCGCGGCCGGTTACACCACCGGACTTGCCCGCCGGTTTGATGGCGAAGTGAACGCAACGATTAACTTTGCGTTCAACTCGGCCGCACTAGATGCCGGGGCGCAAAACACGCTTCGTCAGCAAGCGGCCTGGATCAAGCAGTTCCCCGAAGTGCGCTTTAAGGTCTTTGGCCACACCGATCTGGTTGGCTCTGCGGCCTATAACAAGCGTCTGGGCCTGTCCCGCGCAAATGCTGCGGTGAACTTCCTGGTAGCGCAAGGCATCAGCCGTTCGCGGCTCGAGGCGGTCGCCTCTTTCGGTGAAACACGGCCTGTGATCAACACAGCCGGTCAAAGCCGCGAGAACCGCCGCACCGTCACAGAGGTGTCAGGTTTCGTAAAGAATCACCCCACTGTGCTGAATGGCAAATACGCCGAGATCGTTTTCCGCGACTACGTGCAAAGTGCCGTGCAGGAAAATAACACCGCAACGACCGAAGGCGGTTCGGGCGGTGGTGGGGGCGGCGAAGGCCAATAACCCTTAAGACATTGTTAAGACTGATACGCCCGCGCATGTCGCGGGCGTAAACATTTCTGCCCTTCTGACCCTGATCGTCGCAAGATACCGCACAATTACGATCTTTTTGTCCAAATCCCGCCACGTTTCTCCGCGACAAACGCCTCATGGGACCACTCTGCCTCGGGTTAACCGGGGGAGTGGGCAGAGGATGACGGATCGTGACGGGGCCTTAACCCTTTGGCGATATCGTCCCGATGCTCCCTCGTGAGTTTAAAAGGACGCAAGGCTATGAGCAGCAACGCACAAGTGAAAACCGAAAGCCCGGCAATTGTCGCCTGTACTGTCAGCAGGGACGTGCAAATCTTTGATTTGCTGATTGAGGATATGGAAACGGCATTGGGCGAAAGCTGGGGTGACCTAGGTTTTGCCGACGCCCTGCCCTTCTTGTCGCAACCGGATGCGGATAACCTCCAGTTTCTCGCCATCGCAATGGATCAGGAAGACGAAAGCAACCTTGACCAGATCCGCGCCGTCATTGGTGCGGCCAAGGAAAAAGGCATCAAGGTGATCTTGATCACCGAAGATGTCAGCCCTGCCTCATTGCACCAATTGCTGCGCGAAGGTGGTGACGAATTTGTCCCCTACCCGCTGCCAGAAGATGAACTCGCCAACGCCATTGAACGCGTGTTGACCCCCCCGGAAGAGGTGCCCGTCGCGCCAGAGCTGCAGAATAAGCTCAAGGCAACCGGTGACCACGAAGGTGTGTTGATCGCTGTGCACGGCATGGCCGGCGGCACAGGTGCGACCACTTTGGCGGTCAACCTGGCTTGGGAACTCGCCAATATCGAAAAAGACAACCCGCCGCGCGTCTGTCTGCTTGATCTTGATCTGCAATTCGGCACCACATCGACCTATCTGGATCTGCCGCGTCGCGAAACGGTGCTGGAACTTTTGTCCGACACCGAAGCGATGGACAGCGAAAGCTTTATGCAGGCGCTTTTGTCTTACGAACAAAAGCTGCACGTGTTGACTTCGCCCACCGACATGATCCCCTTGGATCTGGTTTCGAGCGAGGACATCAGCCGCATCATCGAGGTGGCGCGCACCAACTTTGATTACGTCGTGATCGACATGCCCTCGACCATGGTCGAGTGGAGCCAGGCCGTGCTGGAAGCCGCGCATGTCTACTTTGCCACGATCGAACTCGAAATGCGCTCTGCCCAGAACACGCTGCGTCTGAAACGTGCGCTGCAATCAGAGGATCTTCCTTTTGATAAGCTGCGCTTTGTCCTGAACCGTGCGCCGGGCTTTACCGATCTGAACGGCAAGAGCCGGGTCAAGCGTTTGGCCGAAAGCCTTGGCATTTCCATCGAAGTGCAGATGCCAGACGGTGGCAAGCCGGTGCCACAAACCGCCGATCACGGCAGCCCGCTTGGCGTCTCGATCCCCAAGAACGCCCTACGCAAAGAAGTACTGAAGCTGGCGCAATCGGTGCACGCGGTCAATCAGGCCGAAGTCGCCGAAGCTGGATAAAGGTTTAAACTGATGTTTTCAAAATATAAAAAGCCCGGCGGTTCCGCCAAGCCAGAAGCCAAGCCGCAACTTGCTGCGGTTGAAACTGCGCCTTCGGACGAACCACGCAAGTCGTTGATGAAAAAGATGCCGTCAAAGGCCGCTGAGGCGGCTCCGATGGACAAAGAGAAAAAGCGCAAAGAACGCATCGGTGAAATCAAGCTAGAGCTTCACAAGGCGCTGCTCGACAACCTCAACCTCGCGGCACTCGAAAACGCCAGCGAGGCTGATTTGCGTAGTGAAATCAACGCAATCGCGGCAGAAACCCTTGACGATATGGGCATCGTGCTCAACCGTGAAGAACGCACATCACTCAGCCAGGACCTGTTTTTTGAGGTGACCGGCCTTGGTCCCCTCGAAGTGCTGCTGCAAGACGACACCGTCAACGATATTCTGGTGAACGGCCCGCAACAGATCTTTGTGGAACGCGCTGGTAAACTGCAACTGACCGACATCACCTTCAAAGACGAACGCCACCTGCTGCGGATCATCGACAAGATCGTGTCGGCTGTGGGACGTCGTGTCGACGAATCCAACCCCTATGTTGACGCCCGTTTGGCCGATGGCTCGCGTTTCAACGCCATGGTTCCGCCGATTGCGGTGGACGGTAGTCTTGTCTCCATTCGTAAGTTCAAAAAGGACAAGCTGGGCATTGATGACCTGGTCAAATTCGGTGCCTTCACCGAAGAAATGGCCGCCTATCTTCAGGCCGCTGTGGCCACCCGTCTGAACGTCATCGTCTCGGGCGGTACCGGTTCTGGTAAAACCACCACGCTGAACGCGCTGTCGTCCTTTATCGACGACGCCGAACGCATCCTCACGATCGAGGATACGGCCGAACTTCAGCTGCAACAGACCCACGTGGGCCGGATGGAAAGCCGCCCACCCAACGTCGAAGGCAAAGGTGGCGTCAGCCAGCGGGATTGTTTGAAAAACGCCCTGCGTATGCGCCCCGACCGTATTATCGTGGGTGAAACGCGTGGCGAAGAAGTTATCGACATGTTGCAGGCCATGAACACCGGCCACGACGGATCAATGACCACGATCCACGCCAACTCTGCCCGTGACGGTGTCAGCCGTCTTGAAAACATGATCGCGATGGCGGGTATTGAAATGCCGATCAAGGCCGTCCGATCCCAGATTTCGTCCGCTGTGAACCTCATCGTGCAGGCCTCGCGTTTGCAGGATGGTTCGCGTCGCATGACCTCGATCACAGAGATCACAGGCATGGAAGGCGACGTTATCTCGATGCAGGAAGTATTCCGCTATCAGCGTGTGGGGCTCACACCTGACAACAAGATCATCGGCCACTTCACCGCGACCGGCGTTCGTTCAAACTATTCGGAACGCTTCAAGCTGTGGGGCTACGACCTGCCACCGGCGATCTTTGAACCCATGGTCGCGGAGTAAACGTCATGATTTCTGCCGAACCCCTTATCTATATCGTCATTTTCGCTGCTGTTCTGGCGCTCGTTCAGGGTGCCTATCTGGTGATCTTCGGCAAATCGATCTCGATGAACGGCAAGGTGAACCGCCGTCTGGAGCTGCTTGAAAAAGGTGGCGGTCGCGAACAGGTGCTCGAACAACTCCGCAAGGAGATGACGCAGCACATGAAAAGCCAGAGCATTCCGCTCTATTCCATTCTTGCGGCAAAAGCGCAGAAGGCCAACATCGCCTTTTCGCCGCCGCAGATCCTTGTGTTGATGGGTGTTGTGTCCTTTGTGGCCTTCCTTGGCCTGACCGTCGCAACCGAAGTCAGCGTTGCCGTGCGTCTGTTGCTTGGCCCCGCGATGGGTGTGGGCGGCGTGTTTGTCTGGATCAGTTCCAAGGCCAACAAGCGGATGTCGATGATCGAGGAACAACTGCCCGAAGCGGTTGAACTGATGGTCCGGTCGCTCCGCGTTGGCCACCCGTTTTCCTCTGCGATCTCAATCGTTTCAAAAGAGGTGGCCGATCCGCTTGGCACCGAGATGGGGGTCATTTCAGACGAGGCTGCATATGGTCGCGACATGGGCGAATGCCTCAAGGCGATGGCCGAACGGCTTGATATGCAAGACATGCGCTTTCTTGCCGTGGCCGTGACGATCCAGCAAACCTCCGGTGGTAACCTGGCCGAGATTCTGGATGGTCTGGCCAAGGTGATCCGCGCACGGTTCCGCCTGTTCCGCCGGGTGAAAGCCATCACCGCAGAGGCGAAATGGTCCGGTAAACTGCTGTCGGGTTTCCCCATCCTCGCGCTGATCGGCATCAATGTCATTCAGCCCAACTACTTTGACGAAGTGATGGAAACGCCTGTCTTTATCCCTGCGTGTCTCGTGGTTGCGGGCTTCCTGGTCGCAAACCTGATCGTGATGCGCGCCCTTGTGAATATCAAAGTGTAAGGTGATCCAGTTATGGAACTAATTGATACAATCAATACGATGATCACCGATATGCTGGGGCCAAGCGGCCCGCTGCTTTTGGTTGGTTTCCTTGGGATCCTGATGATCCTTGTGACCTTGCCCGTGCTGCTCAAGCGTGAGGCGGATCCACTGGATAAGCTCAAAACCTCGAACCGCGGCCCGGCAAAGCCCGGCGGCAAGGCTGAAAAGCTGCGCGCGCCGACCAGCAAGGACAAGTTGGAGAAATATTCCAACTTCCTTGAACCGCAAGACGCCGAGGAGTTTTCCGCCATCAAGCTCAAGCTGATGCAGGCTGGCTACAAAAGCGCCAACGCGGTCCGGTTTTACTATTTCTTCCAGTTCACGCTGGGTATTCTGGGTCTCATCGGTGGCTCAGCCTACCTGATGATCAAGATGCAACAGGGTGACGTCACATCGCAAAATATGATGCTGATGGTCCTTGGGCCGGGCGTCGTGGGCTATATGTTGCCAAAGTATTGGGTTACCCGCCGCCAAGCGACGCGGCAGGAAAACATCACCAATGGTTTCCCCGACGCCCTTGACCTGATGCTGGTCTGTGTAGAGGCGGGTCAATCGCTGGATCAATCCATCATTCGTGTGGCGCGGGAACTCAAAGCAGGTTTCCCAGAGCTTGCCGAAGAATTTGAGATTGTCAGCCACGAAATGAAGGCCGGTAAAGCCAAGGACAGCGTGCTGCGGGATCTTTCCGAACGTGCCGGCGTGCAGGACATTTCGTCCTTCGTGACCGTGCTGATCCAGTCACAGCAATTCGGTACATCTATTGCCGACGCGCTGCGGGTCTATGCCTCTGAAATGCGGGACAAACGCGTGATGCGGGCTGAAGAGGCTGCAAACAAGCTGCCAACAAAAATGACATTGGCAACAATGATGTTGACGGTGCCGCCGCTTCTGCTCATCCTGATCGGACCTTCGATCTTTAATATCGCCCAAAACCTGGGCGGAGGATAAGCAACAGATGCGCATTTGCCGGGCGATCTTCGCCATGGCCCTGACAATCACCCTGGCCGCCTGTTCTGCAGGCGGCTTTGGCGTGTCAAACGATCCGGTTGGTGCGCCGGGCATTGGCGGGCAAATCAACGAAGACGGGCTGATCGTCGGTCACCGTTTGATGGCGGCAGGCGAATACGAACTGGCGCTGAAATCCTATACCCGTGCTGCGGCGCAACAGGGCCTGAACGTCGACACGCTTTCGGCCCTTGGCTCGGCCAACCTCAAACTCGGGCGGCTTGGGCAAGCCGAACGCCTGCTCCGCCGCGCCACGGGTGAGGCACCGGAATTCCCTGCCGCATGGAACAATCTTGGCGTGATCTTGCTTGAAAAAGGCGAATATCCTGAAGCCGTGCAGGTTTTCCGTCGCGCCTTTGCAACGGATAATGGCAATTCTGACCAAATCCGCGAGAATTTGCGCCTCGCGCTCGCAAATCTTGACGATCCGTTCTACGATCCAACGCAACAAAACCAGGATTTCAAACTGGTGCGGCGGGGCACAGGCGACTTTGTGATCCTGACCGATCTTTGAAGGCAGAGAGCAGTAAAGGACGCAAAAATGCGCCACCCTATCGTGATGTCATCCCTGATGGCGGCCCTTGTGGCCCTTTCCGCATGCGACAAGTCCGGCGACGCGCAAGTTGAACGCGCGTTGCAGGACATGAATGTCGTTGATGAAACCAACCTCAATGACGTGATGCTGACCGTGGGCGACCCCGAAGCCGCCGTCAGCTATTTCCAAGGTGCCGCCGCCAAAGAGCCAGAGCGCATTGACCTGCAACGCGGGTTGGCCAAAAGCTTTGTGCGCGCCAAGCGCCCTGCAGATGGGGTCAAGGCTTGGGAAAACGTGATCGCCCGCGCCGACAGCAACAATGATGACCGCGTCGAATTGGCAGATGCCTTGATCCGCACCAATCGCTGGGATGAAGCGGCCAATATGCTCAACACCATTCCGCCGACCCATGAAACCTTCAAGCGCTACCGGCTAGAGGCGATGGTCGCCGACAGCAAGGAACAATGGGACAAGGCCGACAGCTTTTATGAAATCGCTGCCGGGCTGACCACCACCCCTGCCGGGGTTCTCAACAACTGGGGTTATTCCAAACTGACCCGTGGCGATTATACCGGGGCAGAGCGTCTGTTCTCTGACACGATCCGCATGGACGGCGGCATTTTCACCGCCAAGAACAACCTCGTTCTGGCCCGTGGTGCGCAGCGCAAATATGACCTGCCCGTCGTGCCAATGACCCAGATCGAACGCGCGCAGCTGATGTATACGCTGGCCCTGACGGCGATCAAACAGAACGACGTCACCATCGGCAAAGGGTTGCTGCGCGAAGCCGTCGACACCCACCCCCAACATTTTGAGGAGGCCAGCCGCGCGCTCGCCGCCCTTGAATCGAATGTGACCAACTGATCCCATGGGTCTGACAGCACAAGCCGCCGGCTGGTTCCTGCTGGCGGCTGTTCCATTCGGATTATTCAGCATTTACAGCGACTTGTCGCGGATGAAGATCCCAAACCTTGCGACCGATGGGTTGGCCGCAAGCTATATTATCCTTGGCTTTATCGCCCTGCCCTTTGATCTGTATCTGTGGGGCTTTGCCCATTACGTGGTCATGTTGCTGGTCGGGATCTTGCTGAATGCGGCGCGTGTCATGGGGGCTGGCGATAGCAAATTCATCGCCTCCGCGGCACCTTACGTGGCCATCGCTGACCTGCGTTTGATCCTGTTTTTGTTCCCCGCCGCACTGATTGCTGCCTATGTCACCCACCGTTTGGCCAAACATTCGCCGCTGCGTCAGGTCGTGCCAGACTGGGCGAGTTGGGAACAGGGCAAGCGGTTTCCAATGGGGTTTCCGCTGGGCATGACGCTGATCATTTACCTGCTCATCGTCCTTTTGACCCGCTGAACGCCCTCTAAATACAGCGTTTCGTCCATGATTTCGCCATAAACACCTGCGACTTTCAGGCCAAATCCCGGTCAATTTGCCGGGGATGGCGCAACTAGTCACGGGCAGCAAACGATGAACATGGAAACCACTGGCGTCATGGCGCCCCCGGCCCCCAAGGGCCTGAATGGCATGAAATTGCCCATCGCGATGATGCGCGACATCCTGATCAAAACGATGTTCCGTCAGAACGTCGACATGGTCTCTGACATCGCCAAGATCATCTGCCTGCCGATTCCGGTCACGCAAGAGCTTGTCGATCTGGCCCGCGGACAACTCCTGTTGGAAGCCACCGGTACGCTGAACGCCAACAACGGCAACGAAATGGGGTATCAGCTGACCGACGCAGGCAAATCGCGGGCGCAGGATGCCCTGCGCCAGTCGGAATATTTTGGCGCGATGCCGGTTCCGCTGTCGGTCTACCACGAACAGATTAAGCGCCAGTCAATTCGCAACATTCACATCACCAAGGATCAGCTTTTGTCGGCCATGGGCCACCTGATCCTGCCCGATGATCTGCTTGATAACCTTGGCCCGGCCGTTGGTGCTGGCCGCTCGATCCTGATGTATGGCCCGCCGGGTAACGGGAAATCCTCAATCTCAAACGGTATTCGCGACGCCCTTGGTGACAAGATCTATGTCCCCCGCGCCGTCGAATACTCCGGTCAGGTCATCACCGTCTATGACCCCATCGTGCACAACGCCGCAGAAGAAGAGGCGCAAGACACCAATTCCCTGCGCCGCACCACGGGTCGTTTTGATACGCGTTATGTGCGCTGCGAACGTCCGACGGTGATCACGGGCGGTGAATTGTCGCTCGAAATGCTCGACCTTGTTTATAACCCCGTCGCGCGGACCTATCAGGCACCGCTGCAAATGAAGTCGACCGGCGGCATCTTCATCGTGGACGACCTTGGCCGTCAGGCCGAACCGCCGCAGTCATTGGTCAACCGCTGGATCGTGCCGCTGGAAGAAAACAAGGATATTCTTGCCCTGCAATCGGGCGAAAAGTTCGAAGTGCCCTTCGACACCCTCGTGATCTTCTCGACCAACTTCCACCCCAACGCGATCTTCGACATGGCCGCGCTGCGCCGGATTTTCTACAAGATCAAGATTGACGGCCCTTGTCAGGCGGACTTCCTCAAGATTTTCGCCATGGTCGCCCGCAAACGCAAAATGCCGCTGGACGAAGCGACCTTGGTGCATCTGCTGAACAACCGCTACCCCGAGATTGACAACGTCTACGCGAACTACCAGCCGATCTTTTTGATCGACCAGATGATCGCGATTTGCGAGTTCGAGGGAAAGCCCTACCACATGTCGCCAGAGCTGATCGACCGCGCCTGGAACAACATGTTCGTCAAAGAAGAAGACATCGTCCGGTAATCTTCATTAATTTCGTTAAGGAATTGATGCGCATACAATGTGCATGGGTTCTGTATGGGTTGTGCACGGTGTGTGCCTGGGTCATTTTGACCGTGCATGACTTCCTTAACGCCGCGCTTTACAGATTGGTTTTCGGACCGAGGCTGGACAATCCATCCGCACCAGCAAGACATGTTGGATCGGGCGGATGCCCCCGCCCTTTTGCTGATTGCCCCAACGGGCGGCGGCAAGACATTGGCTGGTTTCCTGCCCACACTGGCAGAGCTTGAAGACGGTCAGCACGTTGGAATCCATACGCTTTATGTCTCACCGCTCAAGGCGCTGGCAGCCGACATCAAACGCAACCTGCGCACCCCCGTCGACGATATGGGCCTGCCGATCCGGATCGAGGATCGCACCGGCGACACTTCTGCCACGCAAAAGAAACGCCAACGCGCCGACCCACCTCATATTCTGCTGACGACGCCGGAAAGTCTTGCGTTATTAACATCTTACGAAGACGCGCCCCGTATGTTCAAAGGCCTGCAACGGGTCATCGTGGATGAAATTCACGCGTTGCAAGAAAGCAAGCGCGGCGATCAACTGATGCTCGCCTTGGGACGCCTGCAACGGCTTGCGCCGGGGTTGCGCCGCGTCGGTCTTTCGGCCACCGTCGAGGACCCAGCAATGATCGCTAAGTCGTTGGCATGCCACCCAGATCCTTGCGAAATCCTGCATGCAGATCCCGGCCCCGCCCCCGATATTTCCATGCTTGTCACGACAGAAATGCCCCCTTGGTCCGGCGGCGGCGCGGCCTATGCGATCCCTGCCGTGCTGGAACAGGTCCGCCAACACAAAACCACGCTCATCTTTCACAACACGCGCGCGCAGGCCGAAATTTTCTTTCATAATCTGTGGCTTAGCAATACAGATGACCTGCCAATCGGGATCCACCACGGCAGCCTCTCGCGCGATCAGCGCGAAAAGGTTGAAGGCGCGATGGTCCGCGGCGACCTGCGCGCCATCGTCTGCACCGGTAGCCTTGATCTTGGCATCGACTGGGGCGACGTGGATCTTGTGATCCAGATCGGCGCACCCAAAAACGTCAAGCGTTTGATCCAGCGGATCGGCCGCGCCAATCACCGCTACAACGCACCTTCCAAGGCGCTTTTGGTCCCGGCTAATCGCTTCGAAGTCATTGAATGTATTGCCGCTTTAGAGGCCGCATTGGCCGGTGATCTGGATGGTGATCCCCCCGGCCCCGGCCCGCGCGATGTGCTTTGCCAGCACATTCTGATCACTGCCTGTGCTGGCCCTTTCAGCGCAGATGACCTGTATTCAGAAATCCGCACTGTCGGCGCCTTTGCGGACCTGACCCGCGCCCAATTTGATGAGTGTCTGGAATTTTGCGCCACCGGCGGCTATGCCCTGCGCGCTTACGACAAGTGGAAAAGGCTAAAAGAAATCAATGGCATGTGGCATCTGCGCGACCCCCGCGCGTCCCGCAACATCCGTATGAACATTGGCACAATCCAGGACACAGATACCCTCAAGGTACGTTACAAAGGCAGCTTCAAATCGCTGGGCGAGATCGAAGAAGGCTTCGCCGCCTCCCTGACCCCGGGCGATACCTTTCTGATCGGCGGCAAAATTGTGCGCTACGAATCCCTACGCGAAATGACCGTCGAAGTGTCGCGCAACGCCTCCAAAAAACCCAAGATCGCAACTTTCATGGGCACGAAATTCGCCACCTCCACCCAGCTGCAAGCCCGCATTCTGCGCATGTTTGAGACCGGTGATTTTCGCGCACTCCCCGATCACACCCGCGACTGGCTGCACCTTCAGCAAGAGATCTCAAAACTGCCTGAGGCGGACCGCATCCTGATCGAAAGCTTCCCTCATAACGGGCAGGCGCATACGGTCTTTTATGGCTTTGCGGGCCGTAACGCCATGCAAACGCTCGGACTTTTGCTCACCCAGCGGATGGAGGAACTCGCCCTCAATCCGCTGGGCTTCGTGGCAACCGACTACGCCACGATGATCTGGGGTCTTGATCCCGTGACCGATCCGGCCCCGCTTATTCAGCCCGACGCCTTGCGCGACGGCTTTGAAACCTGGCTGCAAGGCAACGCGGTGATGAAAAAAACCTTCCGCACCGCCGCCACGATCGCGGGCCTGATTGAACGCAACCTGCCACAGGCCCGGAAATCCGGGCGGCAGGCGACCTTCAGCTCTGATATTCTTTATGAAACGCTGGTGAAATATGACCCCGATCACCTGATGCTGGACATCACCCGCGACGAGGCGCTCAGCGGTCTAGTTGATCTTGGCCGGATCGAAGAAATGCTGGCCCGCACCAATGGCCGTTTTGATCACGTCACCCGCGACCGTGTCACCCCGCTTGCAGCCCCCCTGTTGCTAGAGGTCGGGCGCGTCCCGATCAAAGGCGAAGGCCGCGAGCTGCTGATCGAACGCGAAACACAGGCCCTGATGGAGGCCTCCGGCCTCAACAAGATTGCCCCGCCCGCATCAAAATGGCGCGTTGGATGGTAAACGCCCCGTTGCGACGGCGCAGATTTTACGGCAAGAACAGATCATGAACGCACATATCTTCACCCTTTGCGATACCCCCTTGCATGCCCTGCCGGAGGGCGCGCTTTGGGCGCCGCAAACCCGCACGCTGACCGTCTCTGATCTGCATCTGGGCAAATCCGACCGTATCGCCCGGCGGCGCGGCATCATGCTGCCGCCCTATGAAACCCGCGCAACGCTCGACAAACTTGATCTGCTCCTCGACACCTACGCCCCATCCCAGGTTGTTTGCTTAGGTGATAGTTTTGACGACCTTGACGCCGCTGATAGCCTTGATGAGGTTGAAAAAATGCAACTTGCCCGGCAGCAGGCGGGCCGCGACTGGATCTGGATTGAGGGCAACCACGACCCCGGCCCGGTTGAACTTGGCGGGCGACACCTGCAAGATCTGCGCCACGGCCCGCTGACCTATCGGCATATTGCACAGGCAGAGGCACGGGGCGAAATCTCGGGCCACTACCACCCCAAATGCGGCTTGCCGCGTGGTGGCACCCGACCCGCCTTTCTGATCGATGGGGCCCGCGTCATCATGCCGGCCTTTGGGGCCTTCACGGGCGGCCTGCGCGCCACGCATCCTACGTTGCGCGGGCTTATGTCGCCGGGCGCCACGGCGGTGCTGACGGGCAAAAAGGCGATGCCCGTCCCACTTGCGGCAACGCGCTAAGCGGTCAGGCCTTCCGGCTCTGCCAGCCCATTTGCGCGGCAACAGGCCGTGACCGTATTGGCCAGCAAACAGGCGATGGTCATTGGCCCCACGCCGCCCGGAACAGGAGTGATCGCACCGGCCACAGCGGCACAGCTGTCATAATCCACGTCACCCACCAACCGGGTCCCGCCCTCTGGCTTTTCGATCCGGTTGATACCGACGTCGATCACGGTGGCCCCCGGCTTGATCCAATCGCCCGGCACCATCTGCGGACGACCCACGGCGGCTACAACAATATCCGCCTGCCGCACCACCCCCGGCAAATCAGCCGTGCGCGAATGCGCAATCGTCACCGTGCAACTGTCATTGAGCAACAGTTGCGCCATCGGCTTGCCCACAATATTGGACCGGCCAATCACAACCGCATTCATCCCCGACAACGACCCGTGATGATCGCGCAGCATCATCAGGCAGCCTAGCGGCGTGCAAGGCACCATGCTCTTTTGTCCCGTCCCCAACAGCCCAACGTTCGAGATGTGAAATCCGTCCACATCCTTGGCGGGGTCAATCGCATTCAGGATCGTATCGCCGTCAATGTGATCCGGCACCGGCAGTTGACACAGAATACCGTGCACGGCTGGATCGTTATTCAACTGCGCAATCAACGCCAATAGATCTTCCTGCGACGTCGACACATCCAACTTGTGCTCAAATGACGCCATGCCGACTTCCAGCGTCTGCTTGCCCTTATTGCGCACATAGACCTGGCTTGCGGGGTCCTCGCCCACCAGCACCACGGCCAGACCCGGTACGATCCCGTGTTCCTCTTTCAGGCGCGCGACGTGATCCGCCACCTTGCCCCGCACCGTGGCCGCAAAGGCCTTTCCGTCGATTTTTGTCGCTGTCATAGGTTTTCTTCCGAATAAAAATATGCCCGCCGGAGGCGTCAAACCGGGACGGCGGGCGGGGCGTTTTGCCCCCCACTTCAGGGGGGCAAGAGCGGCGCACACCGGCCCCTAGAACAACCCTTCGATCTGGCCATCCGCATTCAGCATGATTGCTTCGGCTGATGGCACGCGCGGCAGACCCGGCATGGTCATGATCTCACCGCAGATTGCGACGATAAATCCGGCCCCTGCGGACAAGCGCACCTCACGAATGGGCACCGCGTGGCCCGTTGGCGCTCCGCGCAATGCAGGATCGGTAGAGAACGAATATTGCGTCTTCGCCATGCAAACCGGCAATTTGCCATAGCCCTGTTCTTCCCAGGCCTTCAGCTGATCGCGGATCTTCTTGTCCGCAATCACCTCATCGGCGCGGTAGATCCGCTTGGCAATCGTGTCGATCTTGTCGAACAGGCTCAGATCATCGCCATAGATCGGGGCAAAGTTCGCCTCACCCTTGTCGGCAATTTCGGCCACACGGGTGGCAAGATCTTTGGTGCCTTCGGACCCATGCGCCCAGTGCTTGCACAGGATCGCCTCGGACCCCTGAGAGGTGACAAAATCCTTCACTGCCTGCACTTCGGCATCCGTATCGGTGACAAAGTGGTTGATCGCCACGACAACCGGCACGCCAAAGGATTTTACGTTTTCAATGTGCCGACCAAGGTTCGGGCAACCTGCTGTCACGGCATCCACATTCTCGGCGCCCAGATCGGCTTTGGCCACGCCGCCATTCATCTTCATCGCGCGCACTGTCGCCACAAGCACTACACAAGATGGCGCAATGCCAGCCTTGCGACACTTGATGTTCATGAACTTCTCGGCCCCCAGGTCGGCACCAAAGCCCGCTTCGGTCACGACATAATCCGCAATCTTCAGCGCGGTGGTGGTGGCAGTGACAGAGTTACAGCCGTGCGCGATGTTGGCAAACGGGCCGCCGTGCACAAAAGCCGGGTTGTTTTCCAGCGTTTGCACAAGGTTGGGCTGCATCGCATCTTTCAACAGCACGGTCATCGCGCCATCTGCCTTGATATCGCGGCAGTAAACCGGTGTGCGGTCGCGGCGATAAGCCACGATGATATCACCCAGACGCTTTTGCAGGTCTTCAAGGTTGAGCGCCAGACACAGGATCGCCATGACCTCGGACGCCACGGTGATGTCAAAGCCAGCCTCCCGCGGGAAGCCATTGGCCACACCGCCCAAAGACGCTGTGATCTGACGCAGCGCGCGGTCGTTCATGTCCATCACCCGGCGCCAAACAACGCGGCGAATGTCGATCTCAAGCTCGTTGCCCCAGTAGATGTGGTTGTCGATCATCGCCGACAGCAGGTTGTGGGCGGATGTGATGGCGTGAAAGTCACCGGTAAAGTGAAGGTTCATGTCCTCCATCGGAACCACCTGCGCATAACCACCACCGGCAGCGCCACCCTTCATGCCGAAACACGGCCCAAGCGATGCTTCGCGGATACAAATCGCGGCCTTCTTGCCAATCGCGTTCAGCCCGTCGCCCAGACCCACCGTGGTGGTTGTCTTGCCTTCGCCGGCAGGGGTGGGGTTGATCGCGGTCACAAGGATCAGCTTACCACTGTCGTTGCCCTGCACGCTGTCGATAAAGCGCTGGCTGACCTTTGCTTTGTCGTGGCCATAGGGCAAAAGATCGTCGCTGTGGATGCCCAGTTTTGCGCCAATCTCCTGGATCGGGCGCTTTTTGGCCTCGCGTGCGATTTCGATATCCGACTTGTATTCCATTGCTTCCACCCTGTTGATCGGACCACGCGGCCCTGAATGCGTCAGGATATGTCTAGCGGGGTCGTCTGGGTTGGTGCACCCGGATTACGACATTTTCGACGTCAGAATCGTCGAAGACTGGTCGCGCCGTTTCGGATAAGAAACCAAACGCGCCGATCAGCCACGCCAGACCGGCTGATCGGGGACATGCAGCCGCAGCTTTTGCCCGATGCGCATGACACCGGGGCGTTCCACCCAGGCCGTCACACCACGCTTGCCCTTGGCCGCCGCCTTAAAGGCTTTGCCGTGGCCGGGGCGGTCCAGCTCAATCTCGTCACCGGGATAGCGGCAGGGGCGGTTTTCCATATCAATGATGATCGTGGCCCCATCCGGCCCCTGCAAACGCGAGGCGGGTGGCACATGGGAAAAATCGGGCAGGCCTTTCACCACAAGCGTCGCACCAAGCCAGACCGGATCAATCGCCTCTAGCCCGCAATCCTTGGCAATCTCATCCAACTCTTCCTGACTTAGCACCGAAAGCTGCCGCACATTGGCAATCTCTGTGCCTTCGGGGTGCTGGGCTGACACCCGCACGCAGGATTTGCGCGTCCGGCCACCGTGATCCTCGCCCGCCGGGCCATCAAAGCTCAGCGTCAGGCTGTCTTGCGCCGTGGCGCGGATCGTGCCGCTGGGCACGGTGCCCAGCCAGACAATTTCAGCTTCATAGGTGGTGGGTTTCAGCGCGGGCATCATCTTTCTCCGATTGGTTGTGCCATCGGTAAGCTGCGCGCGCGCGAATTTCAAATCACGGATTGTGCGATGAGGTTTCACGAAAAAGCCGCCCAACTTGGGGCGGCTTTTTGATCGTCTAGGCCGAGGGCTCAGGCTCCATCCCGCTATCGGGGGACTTTGGCTTTTTCGGCTTGGTCTTTGGCACCGATGTGATTGAAGACCCACCAGACGGCGGCGTATCATCAGCATCATCACCCCGGTTCAGCGGCTCGCCCGCGATCACGCGCGTGATCTCATTCCCGGTCAGGGTCTCATATTCCAGCAGTCCTTGGGCCAGACGTTCCAGATCGTCGGCCTTTTCCGTCAGGATCCGCTTTGCGGTCTGATAGCCCTCTTCGATGATCTCTTTGACCTTATCATCAATGATCTTTTGGGTGTCTGCGGAATGGTTCGTACCGCCACCGTAGTTGCCCAAATAGCTGTTCTGCTCATTGGCGTAATCGACATAGCCCAGCTCTGGCGCAAAGCCGAATTGCGTGACCATGGCGCGGGCAATCTTGGACACCTGCTGAATGTCAGAGGACGCACCAGAGGTCACATTCTCTGGCCCAAAGATCAGTTCCTCGGCCACACGTCCGCCCATCGCCATCGCGATCTTAGAGGTGTATTTGGTATAGCTGACCGACAGTTGATCCCGCTCTGGCAGCGACAGCACCAGACCCAGCGCGCGGCCGCGCGGAATGATCGTCGCTTTGTGGATCGGGTCATGCTGCGGCACGTTCAGGCCGACGACAGCATGGCCTGCCTCGTGATAGGCGGTCAGCTTTTTCTCATCCTCGGTCATCACCATCGACCTGCGCTCTGCCCCCATCATCACCTTGTCCTTGGCGGATTCAAAGTCGATCATGGTCACAAACCGGCGCCCCACACGGGCCGCCATCAACGCGCTTTCGTTCACAAGGTTGGCCAGATCCGCACCGGAAAAGCCGGGCGTGCCGCGGGCAATAATGCGCAGATCCACATCGGGACCAAGCGGCACTTTACGGGCATGTACGGCCAGGATTTTCTCACGGCCCTTGATGTCGGGGTTTGGCACCTGCACCTGACGGTCAAAACGACCAGGGCGCAACAGCGCGGGGTCAAGCACGTCGGGGCGGTTGGTCGCGGCGACGATGATAATGCCTTCGTTGGCTTCAAACCCGTCCATCTCGACCAGCAGCTGGTTCAGCGTCTGTTCGCGTTCGTCGTTGCCACCGCCATAGCCAGCACCACGGGACCGGCCCACGGCGTCAATCTCGTCAATAAAGACGATACATGGCGCGTTCTTCTTGGCCTGTTCGAACATGTCGCGCACACGGGATGCGCCGACACCGACGAACATTTCGACAAAGTCGGAACCTGAAATGGTGAAGAAGGGCACGCCCGCCTCGCCCGCAATCGCGCGGGCCAGCAGCGTCTTACCCGTCCCCGGAGGGCCCACAAGCAGCGCACCCTTGGGGATCTTGCCGCCAAGGCGCGAAAACTTCTGCGGGTTGCGCAGGAATTCAACAATCTCTTCCAGCTCTTCCTTGGCCTCGTCGATGCCCGCAACCTCGTCAAAGGTCACGCGGCCGTGCTTTTCGGTCAGCAACTTGGCTTTGGATTTGCCAAAGCCCATTGCCCCGCCTTTGCCGCCGCCCTGCATCCGGTTCATGAAATAGATCCAGACACCGATCAGCAGCACGAAAGGCGCCAGCGCGAAAAGGAAGCTCGACAAGGCCGATTGTTCCTGACTTTGGGCAGCGACCGGAATGTCGCGTTCGATCAAAAGATCGGTCACTTCTGCATCGCTTGGCTTGATGGTCACATAGTCGCGGCCATCGGTCTTGCGATAGCGCACCTGTTCCCCGTCCAGCGTCACCTGACTGACAGTGCCAGCCTCGACCGATTCAACAAACTCAGAATAGCTTTGGCTATTGCTAAGCCCGTTATTCGCCCCGCCGTTGAACAACTGGAACAGGGCCAGCACCAACAGAAAGAGGACGACCCAAAAGACGAGATTACGTGCGTTGCCCAAGAGAGGCTCCTTTAACAGCGAAAGATCTTGCGGGGGGAGTCGGTCCCTCGCTTTGACCTTAAAATAGAGGTTCCTAACCGATCTTCAATGCGCAAGCGTCCAGTTCGCCTATTTCGCGACAATCCGCGCTTGCCAGCCCGCAGTGAACCCCGCCAAGGGGGCGGCAATAAGGCGATCATCGTGCCAAATTGCGGGGCTTGCGCGCAGCGCGTCGCGCGGATGCCCGGTGGTGCGCCACTCCGGGCAGTGCGGCAGCGCATCGCCCAAGGCCGCAACATGCAATTCCGGCGCATGTGGACCCTCCATCGTCCAGCGTCCATCCCAAAGGTCCTTGGTTGAACAAGGTCCCGCAACAGCTTGTAATTCCCTGCAAATCTGGATCTGAGTCTTCTGGGCCGCCAGCACACAGCCGTGCAACGTGGTGGTCCCGCCTGACGTCACCTGATCAACCGCGTCTTCCAGCGCCGACAAACGCGGGCGGTAGGGGTTTTGGCCGACCTCGGACAGGGCGTTTGCAAAGACGCGCAGGGCCGTTTCGCGCTCAATTTCCGCGATCAGATCGCGATCAAACGCGACATAACCGGCGTCAGCGTAATGGATCTTTTGTGCGTCCTGCGTGACCTGCCGGACCCGCAGGTCGAGCACTTCTTTGGCCCGCGCCATCTGGGCGGCGGTCTTCGCCAGCGTCGCCGCATCCAGCCCTTCTTGCCCAATCAGCCGTCTGATCCTCACCCGGTCGAACCTGTCGTCCGCGTTACTGGGGTCATCGACAAAGGGGATTTTAAGCACCGTGCAATAGTGCCGCAGCGCCGCCCGTTGCACAGCCAGCAGCGGCCGCACGACCGTCATACCGGCTGTCTTTCGTAATGCTGCCATCCCCGATAACCCATCCACCCCGGATCCCCGGATCAGGCGCATCAACACGGTTTCGGCTTGGTCGTCCTGCGTATGTGCCATCAGCACATGGCCCTGCGGACCAATCCAGCCCGCGATCAGGTTCAGCCGCGCCTGCCGCGCGGCATCTTGCAGATTGCCCTGTCCATCCCAGCCGCTCCACGACAGCGTGGTATGATCCAGCCCAAGCGCCCCGGCTTCGTCCGCGACCATCGCCGCCTCTGCGGCGCTGCCGTCGCGCAGGCCGTGATCGACCGTGACGACACGCAGCGCGATGCCATAAACCCGCGCCCAGCCAGCCGCCAGATGCAGCATAGCCATGCTGTCACCCCCGCCAGAGACGGCAAGAGCCAAAGATGTCGGAAAATCGGGGCCCAGTAGCGCGCCCATTTCATCGGCAAAGCGCTGTGAAAGGTCTACTGACATCCCAGGTTGGCCATGGACGTCTGGGCCTGCGTCACGAACCCATTGCCGGGAAAGCGCACGCCGACCTCGGCCAGCGTCAGACAGGCATCCTGCGTCTGGCCAAGCCGCCCAAGGGCAGCGCCAAGCCGGAACAACGCCTCTGGCGCGGATGGCCCGGATGCATCGGTGGAAAAGCTGCCAAGAAACGCGCGGGCGGCGTTTGTCGTCTCGCCCAGCCCCTCGTAGGCCTTGCCCTTCATCAGCTCCGCCTCAGCAGCTACTGGCGATCCGGGGTAGGTCGTGACAAAGGTCGCAAGGAGGTCAGCGGCGCTGCGAAAGTCACCGGAGGCGAGCGCCTCCTGCGCCCGCTCAAAGTCGGCCTGTTCACCAATGGCCAGCGCCGGGCCACCGGTCGCAGGCGCGGGGTTCGCAACCGGCACATCGGTGCCATTGTCCACACCGCCAAGTGACGGTGTGTCGCCCAACAAAGAGATATCGCAGCCATCTTCCAACTCGCACAGGCGGAATTCCAGATCGCCAATGCGGTTGGTGCCATCCACGGTGATGCGGTTGACGCGGAACTCCAGTTCTTCGGTCTTGGACGTCAGCCGCTGTAATTCAGCCTCAATCGCGTTCAGCCGGTCCAGCGGTGAATTGCCACCGGTGCTGTTACCCGTCTGCCCCGTTGTCGACAGCTCTGTCCGCAGGCGCTGAATATCCACGTAAAGGATCGACAACTGCTGACGGATATCCGCCAGCGTCTGATCCTGCGCGAACGCTGCGGGCGCGGACAGCGCCAAACCGATGACAAGGGCGAAACGGATCAACATAGAGGCGTCCTTAACTTAGCGCGCCGACCGAAATGATCGTCACGGCGCGACGGTTCTTGGCATAGCAGCTTTCCTCGGAACAGACCTCAATCGGGCGTTCCTTGCCGTAGCTGATCGTGCGCATCCGGTTCGATGGTACGCCCTTTGAAATCAGGTATTCGCGCACCGTGTTGGCGCGGCGTGCACCAAGGGCTAGGTTATATTCCCGCGTGCCTTGTTCATCTGCGTGGCCTTCGACGATGGCCAGATAATCGCTGTTGGTCTGCAACCAACCGGCCTGCCCGTCCAGCGTGGCCTGCCCTGCGGCGGTCAGCGTGGCGCTATCAACCTCGAACAACACGCGGTCGCCGATGGTCTGGGCAAAGAACTGTGGGCTGCTGGGGTCAGCGGCACCTGTGGGCGCTGTCACGCCCGCCCCGGCACCGGCACCATTGGCCGCGCCATCATTGACCCCGCCGCCAAATCGGTCAGGCCGGGTGCAGGCGGCGGTGCTTAGCGTCAGCAGCACCAGCAAAGCTTTGGTTGTGAATGTCATTGTTCTATCCTGTTTAACCGCTCTTGTTTTTTGTCACTCTAACACGGCTTGCGATGCGAGGGAACGACCCTGCACACCCATGTTTCAAGGCTGTAACGGCCCCCACGACGGGTCAGACCCGGCACCCTGCACCGGCACTGCCGACAGGTTGCGCCCCGAGATATCGACCGAATAAAGCGCCGACGATCCCCCTGCCCCTTGGGTTTCGCGCATGAACATCAACACACGGCCATTGGGCGACCATGTGGGCCCCTCATCAAGGAATGACGCTGTCAGCAGGCGTTCTTCGCTGCCATCGGTGCGCATCACGCCAATATGAAACCGGCCCGCATTTTGCTTGGTAAAGGCAATCAGGTCGCCACGCGGCGACCAGACCGGCGTGCCATAACGCCCCTCGCCAAAGGAAATCCGCTGCGCGTCGCCGCCATTTGCCGACATGATATATAGCTGCTGGGTGCCGCTGCGGTCGCTTTCAAACACGATCCGGGATCCATCGGGGCTAAAGCTGGGTGCTGTCTCAATTGAGGGGGCAGAGGTCAGCCGCGTATGCGCGCCACTGGCCAAATCGGTGCGGTAAAGGTCGGTGTTGCCGCCATTGGCAAGGCTATAGATCACCTGATTGCCATCGCGCGAAAAGCGGGGGCTAAAGGCCATCTCGCCCTCTGCGGTCGTCAGTTGCTGTTTCCCGACAGAGGCGACATCAAGCACATTGATACGGGGGAAACCGGATTCGTAAGAGGTATAAAGCACCCGGTCGCCGCGCGGGCTAAACCGCGGGGCCAGCACGATGGCAGCACTATCGGTCAGAAATTGCAGGTTGGCACCATCATAATCCATGATTGCCAGACGCTTTTGCCGCGCGTCCTTTGGCCCGGTCTCGGACACGAACACAACGCGGCTGTCAAAATAGCCGCCCTCGCCCGTGATACGCGAATAGGCGGCATCCGCCACCTTATGCGCCATGCGCCGCCAGCCCTGCGTTGTGCCTGCAAATTGCAGCCCCTCGCCCAGTTCGGTGCCTGCAAAGACGTCATAAAGCCGGAATTTCACCACCAGCTGATCGCCACTCACAGCAACCGCACCACCGATCAGGGCCTGCGCGTTGATCGCACGCCAATCGGCATAGGCCACCGGCGCCCCGAAAGAGGCGGGCTGGCTGATAAAGGCGCTCGACGGGATCTCTCGGAAGAGGCCGGTGTTGGCCAGATCCTGCGCCACAAGTCGCGTGATATCAGCGGCCAGTTGTTCCGCACCCGCGGTTTCCGCCTGAAACCCTGGCACCGCAAAGGGCAGCGGTTCAATCACACCGTCGGTGATCGTCAGCCGCAGCGGGCCATCCTGTGCCGCCGCCGGGGCCGCCAGACAGGCGGCCAGAACTGCGCTTAGAACCCATTTCAACATGCTCTTATCCTCGAACCTTTCGGGCTTTGCGCCCTTTTGCGGTGTTATACTGCGCAATCAAGGGGAGTTTCGCGCCAAAATCCCCGTTGCGCGTATCTTTGCCGGTCATCATCGCAGGCGCATCCCCGAGGGGTCGAAGGTAATGACCACCTCTTTCCACTGCTCATATTTGTCGGCAGGCAGATCGTAACCGCCCTGCCCCTGACAGCGCAAAATCGCGCGACGCGCGGCCTGAAAGGCCGTGTCAGTTGCGCTGCTGTCGCCATCGGACCCAATCAACCGGACATCGCCTGTCACCCGGCCGCCGGGATCAAGGTCAAAGCCGACCTCGACCGTGACACGTGCGGCCACAGAACCCGGATCGACGTTCCAGCACTTGTTGACAGCGACGCGAAAACCCTCACGCTCTGACCCGGTCATCGGTGGGCCCTCGGCGGCAGGCAATTCCATTGATTGCAAGGCGGCGGCCACGGCTGCATCCACATCCGCGTCGGTTTCCTGCAAGACATCGGCCGTCTGCGCGGGCGCCTCTTCCGCCGGGGCCTCGGCCACTTCGGGCTGGGGCGCGGGCCGGTTGGGGCGCACATTGGGGCGCAATGACGTGGTGACAGCGCCCGATGGCGCTTCGGCTTCTGTCACGATCTCGGTTGCGGCCTCTTCGGGGGCCGCGGCCTCTGCCGGTTCCTCGACCACCTCTGCGGGGTCCACCGCGTCAGGTGTGGCGGTTTCCTGCACCTCATCGGCCACGGCCACGTCGGGCGGCGGTGGGGCCACGGGTTCGGGGGCTATCCGGTCGGCGGGTGCTGGCACCGGCGTGTCGCTCACGTCCAGATCGGGTGAGGCGACCTCGGTCGGTGGCGCGGGCGGTGCCGGTGCCTCATCCGTGACATCCGCCACAGGCGCGGGTGGCGTGGGCGGCGCGGGTGGCGGGGTTTCCTCTGCCGGTGGGGCAACGGGCGTGGGCGGTGTCACGACCTCTGGCGGCGTGTCCTCAACCGGTGCGGGCGGCGTATCTTCGACCAATGGCACCGTGGGTGCCTCTGGGCTTTCGCTGGCGGGGTCCGGTGTTGTGGCCGCGACCAAGGCGGCAAACTCCGCGCCCGAGACGACAGAGACATCCGCCACCTCAAAGGGCAGCGGATCAGACTGGAACCCCCATCCGGTCACGAGCCAGACCACAAGGCCCACATGCCCAGCGCCCGAGATATAACTGCCCGTCGAGGCCACCGGCCTAACCGTCCTGATCAGTCAGGGTTGGCCCGCCGATATCTGTCACCAGACCAATGTTGTTAAACCCTGCGGCATTAAGCGCGCCCATCACCTGCGCTACGCGGTTCCATGCGTTGGACCCATCCGCGCGCAGGAAAATGCGGTCGCTTGTCCGCTCTGCCGCGATGGCCCGCAATTTGGCGACCAACTCGCCTTCTGCGGTTTCAGAGTTCTGGATCATCAAACCGCCATCGGCTGTGATCGTCACGGTCAGCGGTTCTTCCTCGTCCGTTGGCAGCGCATTGGCCGCCGTTTCCGGCAGTTCAACCGGCACGCCGACCGTCAAAAGTGGTGCGGCGACCATAAAGATAATCAGCAGCACCAGCATCACATCCACAAAGGGTGTGACGTTGATCTCTGACATCGGCTGGCTGCGGCTGGACCTGCGACGCCTGCGTCTGCCGCCCCCGTCACCGCCCGATTTCATCACTCCGGCACCCATGTTAGCTATCCAACTGGCGTGACAGAATGGTGGCGAATTCATCGGCAAAGGCCTCGTAGCCCGCGACAATCCGGTCCGCGTCGGCACTCAGCTTGTTGTAAAACACAACCGCCGGGATCGCGGCCATCAGGCCCAGACCGGTGGCGAGCAGGGCCTCTGCGATGCCGGGGGCCACAACGGCCAGACTGGTGTTCTGTTGCTCTGCGATTTCGATAAAGGCGTTCATGATCCCGAACACGGTGCCGAACAGCCCCACGAACGGCGCGGTTGACCCGGTTGTCGCGAGCACCGGCAACCCCTTTTGCAACTTGCCCGCTTCTTTCAGGATCGCCACGTCCATGCCGCGGTCAATCCGCGCCTGCGCGCCTGCAATCAGCGCGCCGTCCTGCCGGTGGCTGCGGCGCCATTCCAGCATGCCCGCGCTAAAAATCGTCTCTGACGCGCCGCGTGGCTTATCGCCGATCTGATCAAAGAGCTGGTCCAGCGGTTCCCCAGACCAAAACGCGCGGTCAAAGATATCCGCCTCGCGCCTGGCGCGGCGATATTGGATCAGCTTGTCGATGATCACCGCCCAACACCAGACAGAGGCGACGATCAGCATGATCATCACCAGTTTCACCAGGATAGTGGCGCGGGCAAACAAGGCCCACATCGTAAAATCGGTTGCTGCTTCCATGTGCCCGCTCTGCTTTGCGGCCGTTATCGGCCTTGTTTGGGGGCAACATAAGGGATCGCTTTGTGGAAATCCATTGCACTTGCGCAAGGGGCGCGCACAAACCCGCGAGGATCATCCCAGTTTTGCGCGAAGTTCCGCTGGCAGCCGCGCGGGCCGCCCCTGGGTTGTCATGCAGACTGCTGTGACAATGGCGCGAAAGATCACCGCACCACCGCGCTGCACCTCTTGTTCAAACATCCAGCGGCTCTGGCCCTTGGGGTAGTGCGTGGTCACAACCGTCAATCTGTCATCCAGCTTTGCCGGGGCAAGATAATCCGCCTCGACCCGCCGCACCACAAAGACAAAGCCTTCGGCCTTCATCTTGTTCTGATCCAGCCCCATCTCTTCGACCAGCTCTGACCGGGCCCGTTCGATGTATTTGAGGTAGTTGGCATAATAAACGATCCCGCCCATGTCGGTGTCTTCGTAATAAACGCGCACAGGTAAACGGTGGGTCATCTTGGCTCCGATCTTTTGGCGTGCCACAGCTACCCAAGCCCACCGCCCCTTGGCAAGAGTTGCGTCGTGCGGCGGGTTGATCAGGTCGCTTTGCGGACTTTTTTGCCGTTCCACGATGCGGGAAGAACGTCCGCTCTAGCGTCTCACGCCAATTTCTATAGGAATATGATTGTAGCTCTGACCACACAGAGAGCAGAGGCTAGTTGGCAAGGGACGGGATTGGATCAGATCGCTTTCATACTGATAGCATTTGTTGCGTCATTCGCATCTGCGATCTTCGGTTTTGGTTCGGCGCTTCTGGTTCTGGCTTTTGGATCGCTGGTTCTGCCTGTAAAGGTGGCGATTGCTTTGGCAACGGTTCTTTTCACGGCCTCGACAGTCACGAAATCGCTTCTGTTTCGCGATCATATCGACTGGAAAATGGTAGGAGTGATGAGCTTCGCATGTCTACCCTTTGCCTATCACGGCGCACAGCTACTGGCCGTGGCACCCGCCGAATTCGTAAAGCCGATGCTTGGCGCGATGGTATTCATCTATTTGGGCCTCACGATAACCAAACGTCTACCGTCTATCAGTATCGGAATGCTCGGCCTCTTCGCCGGGTCCGCCCTCTACGGGTTCGTTTCCGGTTTTCTTGGTAGCGGCAATATAATCAAGGTTATACTGTTTCGCGAAATGAAGATCACTAAGGAAGCCTTCGTCGGAGCTATGGCGGCGACGGCGGTTCTCTCGAACATCGTCAAGTTGACCTCCTACATCCGAACTGGCCTGCTGACCGTCGATATGGCTTGGACTGCCCTTACCCTTGTCTTCGTCGCAGTCGCAGTCGCGCTGATCGGCAGACTGTTCTTGAAAAAACTGAGCGCACAGGCGTTCCAGACTGGAATCCAGATCCTCCTGGGCATCGCCGCTATCGCGCTATTGGTCTAGGTTCTGCCAAAGCGGCCGTCAGCGCATACCGCAGCATTGTGTACTTTGGGCTCATAGCTGACCTTGCAAACCGCCCCGGCCCGGAACAAGCGAAGCGCCGGGCCATCGCCAACGCCACGATGTGACCAGACACAAAGCGCTCATACCAATCACCCCCCTTCAGGCGGGCTCCAAGCCGCTTTGATCAGGCAGGTGCATCTTCATCCGCGCGGGGGCTTCCATCCAAATATCCGAAATTCCATCCCAACCGGTTGCGTCCTTCGAGTACCATCCGAGTCCCCTTCGACGATTTGGATCAAATCTTGGATGCCCTTTGCTCAATTCTGCAACAGGAACCAAAGTCACTTCCGCGGCGACTTGCATTCAAATGGAATGCCATTTTTTTGTCACGAATAATGGATAATCTGAGCGTCCACTCAGGGGACTGACAGTATGAAAGTCATAACTGGCATCTTGGCATCTTTAGCGGGCTTGGCCGCCCTTGCCGCCCTCACACTCTTTGTGTTGGTGGGTTGGATATATTTCGCCGTGTCGTCTTACGATCCTCGGCCTATTCCACAAGACCTTAACATCGCCTCGCCCGTGTCGGCAGGGGAAAGCCACTTTTCGGGTGTCAGCCGCGGAACGCAGTTCTTGAAGTTGGCATCCGATAATGCGGGCCATCACTATGTTTTGGGCCAATCACATCGCGGAAACGGTGTTCCCTGGATTGCTGAATGGGCCGACGCTGGTGTGCTGGGGGCACCGATTATTCTGTCTTCCAGCAATCACGACGTGCCGCGCCCGGAAGACTTTGCAGTCGGCGGCGACCGCGCTGCATTTGTCGAGAATGAAGGTCGCGCCACCGACAGGGAAAAGGTCTTTGACACGGGTGTCAACGAACAGGGCCGCCATAAACGCTTTACCTTTCCTGGTACGCATTTCCACGAAACCCGCGCTGAACTTGCCTTTTTCTCGCTGACCGGCACGGATCCAACTACACGCCTAAGACCTTTTGAAGAGCGTGACGCCCGTTTCACAAGTATCTCGCAAAGTGAACGGGGCTTCGTGGCGGCGGGCTATGTCGTGCCTGAGGGTACGCGCGCATCTTTTCCGGCATTCGTCGAAACGACGTCAAGTGGTGAGCTTCTCAATCGTTTTGTCTTTCAGGATGGATTTGGTGCCGGATCGCATTGGATCGACGATGTGCACCCCATCAGTGCTGATCAGTTTCTGGTCACAGGCACAACAACAGCCGCCCCGGGTGAGCTAAACGGATGGCTTGGCATTGTGGATGTCGCGTCAGGGCGGTTTCAGCGCATTGGAACTGCTTTTCAAGCCGCGGGTCAAACCATCGTCCAACCAACAGATGGCGGCTATTACCTTGTGACAGAAAAACAGGTGCTGCGGGTCGATGAGACCGGCAATCAGGCTTGGAATCTGGACTTTGAAACAGCACGCGGCCCGGGGGATTTTGACCAGTTTGTCCCCATGGCCACTGCCGAAACAACGCATGGCGGGATATGGATCGCGGGCACAGTTGCGGGCGGCGAATGGGTGGCTTGGCTGGCAAAAGTGTCGCGCACAGGAGAGCCGGAAAACTGGTCGTATTGGGGGTCGTATTCAAACTCGGAACGGATTGTGGGCCTTGTGCCGGACCCCATGAACGGCGGTGTCGAGGCCATCGGAACGGTGTTCTGTAAGTATGGCGTGAACTGCGGACCCAAATTCGCCAATGGATTTGTGCTTGGCGTGCCGCCGTCCGGTGGTTTGACCGCAGATACGTTGGAGGCATTTGTCGATTATGCCATCGTCAACAAGATGCCCGAGGGGGTTTCAAAGAGCGATCCAAAGCTTTGTAGCGCGGTCGATCTGGCTGTTTGCCTGGCCGTCGACAATGTCTCTTTCTAGGCGATCAGGCGTCTCAACCGATCTTCCCAAGACGCCCTTTGATTTCGTCAGGTTGGGCTTGAAAGCGAAGATCGCAAATCTTGTGTCCCGTTTTTGAGGCATACGCCGCAGCGCTTCGCCCGTCATCCTGCGCTAATAAAAGCTTTGCGGATCAATATCGATCGACAGGCGCAGGTTGCTGGGCAGGCGAAATTGCCCGGCCCAGTCGGCCAACGCCCTTTGCAGCGGCGCTGTCTTCTCGGCCTTCACCAAAAGCCGCACCCGGTGCCGCCCCCTGATCCGCGCAATCGGGGCAGGCGCTGGCCCAAAGACCTGCGCCCCAATCGCCCGCAGCGGCTGATCCCGCCGCGCCATCTCGGACCCTAAATCAAAGACCTCTTGCACATTGGGACTGCTCAGCACGATGCCCGCCATGCGCCCGTAAGGCGGCACGCCCGCCGCCTTGCGCTCTGCTGCCTCAGCCGCCCAGAATTGTTCCTCATCGCCCGCAATGATCGCCCGGATCACCGCATGTTCAGGCTGATAGGTCTGCATCAACGCCTCGCCCGGTGCTTCGGCCCGGCCCGCGCGTCCCGCCACCTGCCGCATCAGTTGAAACGTCCGTTCCGCCGCGCGCAAATCCGACCCCTGCAACCCCAGATCGGCGTCGATCACCCCCACCAGCGTCAGCTTGGGAAAGTTATGCCCCTTGGCCACAAGTTGCGTGCCGATGATGATATCCGCACCCCCCGCAGCAATCTCGGCGATATGCGCCTTCATCGCGCGGGCAGAGCCATAAAGGTCGCTCGATAGCACAACCACATTGGCCTCGGGGAATAGCTCTGCCACCTCCTCGCCCATCCGCTCTACACCCGGCCCGACCGCGCTCAGCCTGTCCTCGGCTTCGCAATGGGGGCAAACGGTGGGCATCGGTTTCGTCTCGCCGCATTGGTGGCACATCAACCGCTTGAGAAACCGGTGTTCCACCATCCGCGCGTCACATTGATCGCAGCCGATCTGATGCCCGCAAGCCCGGCACAGCGTGATCGGCGCATAGCCGCGCCGGTTCAAAAAGATCAGCGATTGCTCGCCCTTTTCCAGCCGGTCCCGCATCGCCCCCTGCAAACTGGGCGAGACCCATTTGCCGCCCGGCAGATCCTCGGACCGCATATCAATCGCGCCCATCTTGGGCATCACTGCGGGGCCGAAGCGTGACGTGAGTTCCAGCCGCGCGTATTTGCCAGCCTCCACATTGGCCCAGCTTTCAAGGCTTGGCGTGGCAGAGGCCAGCACCACCTGCGCCCCATTCAGCGACGCCCGCAGCACCGCCATATCGCGGGCGTTATACAGCACACCGTCTTCTTGCTTATAGGATGTGTCGTGTTCCTCATCGACGACGATCAGACCCAGATCGCGGTAGGGCAGAAACAAAGCCGACCGCGCGCCAACGATCATCTGCGCATCGCCCTGCCCGACCATGCGCCAACAGCGCCGCCGCTCGGTCGCGGTCACACCGGAATGCCACTCTGCCGGTTTCATCCCAAACCGTGCCTCGACCCGGTCAATGAACTCACCGGTCAAGGCAATCTCCGGCAGCAATACCAAGGCCTGCCGCCCGCGGCGCAGGCATTCCGCCACCGCCTCAAGGTAGACTTCCGTCTTGCCCGAGCCCGTCACACCTTTCAGCAATGTGGTGCCATAGATGCCCGACCCCACCGCCTCTCTCAGGACCTTGGCGCCGGTCAATTGGTCCGCTGTCAGCTCTTTGCTGCCATAGTCAGGATCTAACCTTGGGTAGGCGGTGTCGCGCGGCGCGTCCTCTTCTGCGACGGCCCCCTGCTTGACCAAGCCCTTGACGACAGAGGTCCCAACCCCGGCCATTTCCGCCAATTCCTTGAGCGTGAATGACAAGCCACCATAGTCGCGCAAAGCCTCAAGCACCTTGGTGCGTGCCCCTGTCACTCGTTCCGGTTCCTTGTCGCCCAAGCGGTAAACCTTGCGCATCGACGGCGGATCACCCAGCCCCGGTGCGCGTGTTGCCAGTCGCAGCATGGCAGACATTGGTGTCAGCGTATAAGCGGCGGCGCGGGACAGAAAATCCATCATCTCGTCGCGCATTGGGGCCACGTCCAGCACGCGGTAAGCGGCCCGCACTTTGCTATAATCCCAATCGCCTTTGCCCGGCCCCCAGACCACGCCGATCACCTTGCGCGGCCCCAGCGGCACCTCGACATATGCCCCCAAGAACGCACCACCTTCGGGCGCTTTGTAGTCCAACACGCGGTCAATCGGCTGCGTGGTCAACACGCCGATCAGGTCGCCTTCGTTGAAATGGGTTTGGGGCATCGCGCGTCCGGTTCTGGCAGAGGTTCACTTAATGCCATTCATTGGGGGGCTGCAAGGTCGGCAAGCTGTTCCGTCGCCGGGCCGCGGGTGGGCGACCGAGCGTTTTGACTGACACTTTATTGGCCCGTCTTGACGAAGACCCCAGAGCGATCACCCAGCCTCACCAAATCGCCTACCCGGGGGGCGGGCCGGCGATGGCCCGGCGCTTCGCTTGTCCTGATCCGGGACCGTCAGAACCGTCCACCCTTTCCGCCGCACGCCACATGCGCTAAAGCAGCCCGTGAACGCTAACTGCACCTCTCGGAGAGACCCCATGAAATTTTTCGTCGACACAGCCGAAATTGACGCCATCAAAGAATTGCACGCATTGGGGATGGTTGACGGCGTCACCACCAACCCATCACTGATCGCGAAATCAGGCCGCGATATCCTCGAAGTCACCAAGGAAATCTGTGACATCGTCTCTGGCCCCGTTTCGGCCGAGGTTGTGGCCCTTGATGCCGACACCATGCTGGCCGAAGGCCGCAAGCTGGCCAAGATCGCCGACAACATCGCCGTCAAAGTGCCGCTGACATGGGCCGGTCTGCAAACCTGCAAGGCGCTGTCTGACGAAGGCACCATGGTCAACGTGACCCTGTGCTTTTCCGCCAACCAAGCGCTGCTTGCCGCCAAGGCCGGTGCCACCTTCATCAGCCCCTTCATTGGCCGTCTGGACGATATCAACATCGATGGTCTGGAACTGATCGAAGACATCCGCACGATCTATGACAACTACGGCTTTGACACCCAGATCCTTGCCGCTTCGATCCGGTCGGCCAACCACATGTCCGAATGCGCCAAGATCGGCGCAGACGTCGCAACCGCCCCTCCGGGCGTGATCAAGGCGATGGCCAACCACGTGCTGACCGACAAAGGCCTTGCCGGTTTCATGGCTGACGTCGAAAAAGCAGGCATCAAGATCCTGTAATTCTTGCGATTCCCCTAACGGCGGCCACCGGTCAGGTGTGAACCGCCGTTAGGACTTTCATACACATGGTATGTTGCCACTCTGTGCATAGGTTGTGCATGGTTTGTGTATCACCGGTTGCGACCCGGATGACTCAAAAGCCGCACCCAAAAAAATTACACGAAAAATGAATGGAAGCGCTGCTAGGCTCTGCTAAGATTCCGCAAAACAAACGCTTGAGCAGGCTACATGACAAACACCCCCCAAATGGACGGACACGTCCGTGAAAAAATTATTGCCGACCCCGATCTTCTGCTGGACGATCAGGACATCATGAAGGCCCTCGTGGCCGCAAATGAACAATCCATGGGCGGCAATATTGTCGATCTGCGTGGCATCGCGATGGAACGGCTGGAATCCCGTCTTGACCGTCTGGAAGACACCCACAGGTCGGTGATCGCTGCCGCCTACGAGAACCTTGCAGGCACAAATCAGGTCCATCGCGCAGTACTGCGCTTGCTGGATGCCACCCAATTTGAGGTGTTTTTACATGACCTTAGGGGTGATGTGGCTGATACGCTTCGGGTTGATGTAATGAAGCTTGTGCTGGAAAGCCAAGAGGTCGCAGAGGACCCCGCAGTCGCCAAGATGGGAGAGGTGCTTTCTGTTGCGGAACCCGGATTTTGTGATGCCTATGTGACCCGTGGCCGCGATGTGCCGGTCCGCCAGGTCACCCTGCGGCAGGTCAAGCCGCAAGACGAAAAAGTCTATGGCGACAAGGCCGATTACATGCGCTCAGAGGCCTGTCTGAAGCTTGATTTTGGCCCCGGACGTCTGCCCGGCATGTTGGTGATGGGGTCCGAGGATCCACACCTGTTCACGCCGCAGCAAGGCACTGATCTTCTTACCTTTTTCGCCGGTGTCTTCGAACGCACAATGCGCCGCTGGCTGTCTTAGGGTCGTGATCGCCCCGGCTCTCACCGACGCCCTCTCAAAATGGCTCGATCATGCGCGGGCCATTGACGGGGCGGCGGACAATACGCTCAAGGCGTATCAGGCCGATGTGCTGGGCTTTCTGGCCTTTATGGGCGAACACCACGGCGGGGCCCAAGGCCTTGGCCCCATTGCGAAAATCACCGTCAGCGACATGCGGTCATGGATGGCGCGCGCGCGCGCTGGCGGCGTCGGCGCACGCACCTTGGCGCGGCAATTGTCGGCCGTGAAATCCTTCTACCGTTGGCTGGCAGAGCGTGAGGGGTTCGAACCCACCGCCGTCCTGTCGACCCGCGCACCCAAATTTCAAAAGAAACTGCCACGTCCATTGGCCGAAGATGCCGCCACAGCGATGATCGAAACGGTGGAACTGCAAGCCACCGAGGGCTGGATCGCAGCCCGAGATAGTGCAGTCGTGACAATACTTTACGGCTGCGGCCTGCGGATATCAGAGGCGCTTTCGCTGACCGGCAAAGACCACCCCCTGCCCGCCACGCTGCGGATCAAGGGCAAGGGCGACAAGGAACGGATCGTGCCGGTGATCGATGCCGCTCGCGATGCTGTCTCAAGCTATGTGGCCCTTGCGCCGTTTGACCCGCAACCCGATGCGCCGCTCTTTCGGGGGGCCCGCGGCGGGGCGCTGAATCCGCGGGTCGTGCAAAAAGTGATGGAACGCGCGCGGTTGCAACTTGGCCTGCCCGCCACGGCGACGCCACATGCGATGCGGCATAGTTTTGCGACGCATTTACTGAGCGCTGGCGGGGACTTACGCGCCATTCAGGAACTTTTGGGCCATGCCTCACTTTCGACAACGCAGGCCTATACAGCCGTTGATACGGCCCGCCTGCTGGAGGTTTACGACAAGGCCCACCCCCGCGCCTAAGGCTTGCCCTTTGCCAATAAAACGGACATGACGCCGCCATGACACTTTCCCAAAAAGCCCTTTTGGTTCATTTCCTCACAGCCACCGGCGCTGTTTTTGCGATGCTGGCGATGCTGGCGGCGGTGGATAGCAACTGGTCACTGATGTTCCTGTGGCTTGTGGTGGCCTTTGCCGTGGACGGCATTGATGGCCCCTTGGCGCGCAAATATGATGTCAAAACCAATGCGCCAATCTTTGATGGCGTGCTGCTGGATCTGATCATCGACTATCTGACCTACGTCTTCATCCCAGCCTTTGCGCTATATGAAAGCGGGCTGATGGATGGCTGGTCGGGCTGGGTCGCAATTATCATTATTACCTTCACTTCTGCCCTGTATTTCGCCGATACGCGGATGAAAACAAACGACTATTCCTTTCGCGGTTTTCCGGGATGCTGGAACATGCTGGTGCTGGTCCTCTTCGCGCTGGAACCGCATTGGATCATCTGCCTGATCCTTGTGGCGGCCCTGTCGCTTGCGATGTTCCTGCCGGTCAAATTCGTCCACCCTGTGCGCACCGCGCGGTGGCGCACGGTAACCCTGCCCATGGCGTTTGGCTGGGTGGTCTTTGCCGCCTGGGCCGCATGGGTGAACTTTGCCGCCGACAGCCTTGCCCATCTGGGCCTGATGGTGACCTCGATCTATCTGGTCGGCGCGGGTGCGGCGCAACAAGTGATCTACGGGCGCGACGGCTAAAGCCGGGTTAGCCCGACACCTGCAACAATCAACAATGCGGCCAGCGCCTTTTGCGCCCCCATGCGTTCACCAAAGAGCAGCCAGCCGATCAGCACCGCAAACAGGATCGAGGTTTCGCGCAGCGCCGCCACAAGCGCAATCGGCGCTTGCGTCATCGCCCAGACCGCGATGGCATAGGCCCCGTATGACGCAAAGGCCGCAAGGCTGCCCATCGTCCAAACCCTTGTATCTGCAACCAAAACGCCGCGCCCTCGCAAGGCCAGGCAAACGGGCGTGAAGAACACGGCATCCAGCACAAACAGCCAGGCGACATACATCGTGGCATCGCCTGCGACCCGCGCGCCAAGGCCATCCACCAGCGAATAGCCTGCCGTCATCGCAGCAGAGCCAAGCGCCAGCGGCACCAGCCTGATCCGCTCATTCGATCCGAAAACACCCTGCGCCATCAAAAGGATACCGATCCCCAAGGTGATGACGCCTGCATATTCCCAACCGCCAATCACGTCGCTGAGGACAAGGGCCGAGATCAGCAAGACCGCCATCGGGGCGGCCCCCCGCGCGATGGGGTAGACCCGGCTGAGGTCGCCCTGTTCATAGGCGTAGGCGAGAAACAATTTGTAACCGGAGTGAAAGACGCCCGAGGCCAAGAGCCACATCCAAACCTCTGCGCTGGGAAAGGCGCGGGTCAGGGCGATGACGAGGCCCAACGCGCCCTGCACAAGTGTCAGGATCAACATGGAGGTCATCTTGGACGTACCAAACTTGATGATGGCATTCCAAGTGGCGTGTAACAGCGCCGCGAACAGGACCGCGGCCAAGACCCCAATGCTCATATCGTTACGCTCAGATCAGCAGCGATCCGGCCCCTTCCAAGCGCAAAAGTGTCACCTTTGCCTCGATCCCGCCAGCCCCGGAATATCCACCAAGTCCGGTGGCCGACAGCACCCGGTGGCATGGGATGAGGATGGCGATGGGATTGGCCCCGCAGGCCTGTCCGATGGCTTGGGCCGAGACGCCCAGATCCTCGGCCAAATCGCCATAGGTGCGGGTTTCGCCAAAGGGGATGGCACAAAGCGCGGCATAGAAATCCTGCTGAAACGCAGATCCGCGCGGGGCGAGCGGCAGGGTAAAGTCGTGGAGGTCGCCAGCGAAATAGGCGGTCAGCTCGGCCTTGGCCTGATCATAAAGCGGCCCGTGCAACAGGGTCCCCTCCTGTCCCCAGATCAGCCGGGTGATCGCCCCATCCGTGGCATCCACACCCAGTGGGCCAACGGGGCTATCGTCCAAAATCAACGGGTTACGCCCGCTTTGTCGGTGACCACCATCATCGTGGCCTGCATGGTCGAGATCAGCGTTTCAACACCGTCATCCACCGCATAGGTGCGGCCTTGGGTGACCATCAGGGTCCGGCCCGCTTTGATCACTTCGCCCTCGCAACGAAAGGTCTGGCCTTTGGCGGGGGCCAGAAAGTTGGATTTGAATTCTACGGTCAGCACTTCGGCGTCCGGCGCCATCAGGGTAAAGGCCGCATAGCCACAGGCACTGTCGAGCACTGTGGTGATAACGCCGGCATGGATGAACCCATGCTGCTGAACCAGGTCGGCGCGAAACGGGAAGGACAGGAAGACCTGCCCCGGCGCAATGCGTGTCGGGGTGACGCCAAAGGTCGCCATCACCCCTTGGTCGTGAAAGCTGGCCGCGCAACGGGCTTTCCAATTGGGGTTGCGCGGCTCCATCTTAGCTCAGCGCCGCGTCGCAACGCCCGCAGACGCCTGCGTGGCTGTGGCTGCCGACATCGGGCAGGATTTTCCAGCAGCGCTGGCACTTTTCGCCGGTCGCCTTGGCAAAGACCACGCCAATATCGCTTCCCTCGACGCAAAATGCGTCATCGGGCGCGGCATCCGTCGTGACCTCGATCCCGGAGGTGATGCAGAGATCATCAAAGCTGATTGTTTCCAAGACCTTGGCCTGTTCCGCGCTGACATAAACGGTCGGTGCCGCCTCAAGCGAGGCACCGATGACCTTGTTGGTGCGTTCCACTTCCAAAGCACCCGTTACAACCCTGCGCACAGCACGCACGGTTGTCCACTTTTCGGCCAGTGCGGCATCGTGCCAACCCTCTGGCGTCGCAGGGAAATCCACCAAATGGACAGAGCTTTCGTCCCCCGGGAACCGTTCCAGCCAGACCTCTTCCATGGTGAATACAAGGATCGGGGCCAGCCATGTCGTCAGCCGTTCAAACAGCAGGTTCAGCACGGTCCGCGCCGCCCGCCGCCGCAGGGTGTCGCCATCGCAATAAAGCGCGTCCTTGCGGATATCGAAATAGAACGCCGACAGATCCAGCGTTGCAAAGTCAAAGACCGTGCGGAAGACGCCTTGGAAATCATACTTTGCATAGCCTTCGCGGACCTGCCCGTCGATCTCTGCCAGACGGTGCAGCACCCAGCGCTCAAGCTCTGGCATCTCTGCCGCTTCGGTCCGGTCAGCATCGGTGAAATCCGCCAAAGACCCCAGCAGGAACCGCATGGTATTGCGCAAGCGGCGGTAGCTGTCGGCCACACCTTTGAGGATCTCATCCCCGATGCGCTGGTCATTGGTATAATCGGTCTGCGCCACCCAAAGCCGCAGGATATCCGCGCCATATTGTTTGACGATCTGTTCCGGTACGATGGTGTTGCCAAGCGATTTGGACATCTTCATGCCCTTCTCATCCAGCGTGAATCCGTGGGTCAGCACACCGCGATAAGGCGCACGGCCTTTGGTGCCGCAGGCCTGCAACATCGACGAATGGAACCAGCCGCGGTGTTGGTCCGTGCCTTCAAGGTAAAGGTCGGCCAACCCGTCTTCGGACCCATCTTCACGGTCGCGCAGCACAAAGGCATGGGTTGATCCGCTGTCGAACCAGACGTCAAGGATATCAAAGACTTGATCATAGGCGTCCATGTCGACCAGCCCGCCCAGGAACCGTTCCTTTGCGCCATCCTGATACCAGGCATCCGCGCCCTCAGCCTCAAACGCCGCAAGCACACGGGCGTTGACCTCTGCGTTGCGCAGCAGGAAATCGGGATCGGTCGGCAAAGCATCCTTTTTGGTAAAGCACGTCAGCGGCACGCCCCAGGCGCGTTGTCGTGACAGCACCCAATCGGGGCGTTGCTCGATCATTGCATGCAACCGGTTGCGCCCGCGCGGCGGTGTCCATGTCACCAGCTCATCGATGGACCGCAGGGCTCGTTCACGGATCGTGGTGCCATAGTCGTCCTGCCCATCGCCCACGGCACGGTCAATCGCGGCAAACCATTGCGGCGTATTGCGATAAAGAACCGGCGCCTTCGATCGCCATGAATGCGGATAGCTGTGCTTGATGATCCCGCGTGCCAGCAGCCCGCCGACCTCAACCAGTTTGGACATGACGGCTGTGTTGGCGTCACCTTCCCACGGGTTGGTCTTGTTCTTTTTATTCAGCTTGTCGCGGAGGATTTTCTTGCCACCAAAGAATGGCAGATCGGGGCGGAATGACCCATCCTCCAGCACGTTATAGGTGATGACCTGTTCGAGCATCCCAAGATCGCGATAAAGCTCAAATTCCTCCATCCCGTGGGATGGCGCGCAATGCACGAAACCGGTGCCTTCTTCGTCGGTGACAAAACCGGCAGCGCGGAAATCGCGGATGTCATCCCACTCACCGTTGGACCCTTCGGCCTCATACAGCGGATGCCGCAAACCACCGATCACAGCAGGGTCCACGTCGCGCAGGCGGGTCCACATGCTATCCTCAAGCCGCGCCTTGCCCAGCACCTGTGCGGCCAGCTTGTCGGCCAACACAAAGCGGTCACCCACATTGGCCCAGCTTTCATCCGGCGTGCCCGTCACCTCATAAAGCCCATAATCAATGTCGGCCCCATAAACGACGGCCTTGTTGGACGGGATCGTCCAGGGCGTTGTGGTCCAGATCACGACATGTGCGCCGTCCAGCTCGCCACCATCGACGGCAAACTTCACCCAAACGGTAAAGCTTTCCTTGTCATGGTATTCCACCTCCGCCTCGGCGAGTGCTGTCTTTTCAACCGGCGACCACATCACAGGCTTGGAGCCTTGATAAAGCGTGCCGTTCATCAGGAAGGTCTGGAATTCTTCCGCAATCACGCGTTCGGCGTGGAAATTCATTGTCAGGTAAGGCTCTGGCCAGTTGCCCGCCACGCCCAGGCGCTTGAACTCCTCGCGCTGGATATCCACCCAGCCTTCAGCGAACTTGCGGCATTCCTGCCGGAAATCGACGATGTTCACATCGTCCTTGTCCTGCCCCTTGGCGCGGTATTGTTCCTCGATCTTCCATTCGATTGGCAGACCGTGACAATCCCAGCCGGGAATGTAGCGCGCATCACGGCCCATCATCTGTTGGCTGCGCACAACCATATCCTTGAGGATCTTATTGAGCGCATGACCGATGTGCAGATGCCCGTTGGCATAGGGCGGGCCATCATGCAGCGTAAACGGCGTGCGCCCTTCCTTTTCGCGCAGGCGGTCATAGACGCCGATCTTGGCCCAGCGGTCCAGCCATTCAGGCTCGCGTTTGGGCAATCCTGCGCGCATGGGAAAATCCGTGCGGGGCAGGTTCAACGTGTCTTTATATTCAGGGGTGTCGGCGCACATGGGTGGCGTCCTTTGGCTATCTTTGGGAAATTTTCAGACTGGGGCGGCGTGATCAAACCATCACCTTGACCCGGCAACGCTTACCCGCGTGCCGGGACACTAATTCGTATGAAAAACCCATGTGTCATTGTCAGGGCTTATAAGCAGCCCCCGCCCCTGCCACAAGAGCAGGTCACCGGCTTCTTTTGGCTGAAAAAATCCCCGCCGGAGGCTCCGACATTTCACCATGAAACCACAGCAGTTAGGTCGCCCGCCCTCTCATCCCGCAGCAAGCATGTCGTGCGCCCGGCACGGGCGCTCCTTTGGATCACGCTAACGGCAGTATGATCCGCTGCGATAACGTGCGGTATCAAAATGGAAATGATCGCGGTGGGCGGCGTTGGCATTGGGGCCAAGCACCGTGCCAAAAGGCCCGCAAGCGCCGCGCCACATGCGGCGCAGGGCCTCGCCGCGTGCACCCCGGTTCCAATCGGTCAAAACGGTGATCTCGGACCCCGATTTCAACCCGATACCCGCAATATCAATCGCGCGGCCAAAGGCATGTTCGCTAAGCCGGCCAGAAGAGGCGGAGTTGCGATTGCGACAGGCGTAATGCGACACCACACGCAGTGATTGCATCCCACCACCCATTTGCCCCACTGCCGGTTTGGCGGTCTGCGCAACCCAGGCCTTGAGCGCTCCGGCCGTTCTGCAATCAATTGTCGCACTGGGCGACAGGCGCACACCGGCAACCGACCGGACACGCACAGCGCTGTCGATCCCGCAAGACCCACGCCCCGGCACACGGCCAATCGCCTCGCCCTGAATGGCAGGATCCCCACAGACCTGCCCGCGTTGCCGCGCCACGCGTTGTTCCACCGCGCGCTGCGTGATCGCGGCGGGGCGTACAACCGGGCGCAGAGACTGCGCAATCGCGTTGGGGCTAAACGCAAACATGCCAAGTTCTGCCCGGCGTTGCGGCTGTGTCACGGCACCCCGCGCAAGCTCTGGCCGCTCATAGGGGCGCAGGACGGGGCGCATCGCGGCACTTGGATCGCCCTGCGGTTCCGGCGTTAACCCGTCCGGACGTCGCTGGGGACGCAGCACCACCACTTCTGACACCTCCGGCATGGGGCGCGCTTCGGGCCGCATGGCACTGGTTTGGGCCTGCGCCTGCACAGCACATAGGCAAAGCGCCAATGCCCACAGCGCCTTCATCCCTTTGTGGCCGGTCCACGGCCAAAGTTGGGGGCGTCAGTGTCCTGTCCTGCTTCGATAATGCCACGTCGGATCGCACGGGTGCGGGTGAAATAGGCGTGCAGATGCTCGCCGTCGCCCTTGCGGATCGCCCGTTGCAAGGCAAACAGTTCTTCCGTGAAGCGCCCCAGAATTTCAAGCGTGGCGTCCTTGTTGGTCAGAAACACATCCCGCCACATCGTCGGGTCAGAGGCCGCAATGCGGGTAAAATCCCGGAATCCCGCCGCCGAATATTTGATCACTTCACTATCGGTCACGCGGCTCAGGTCGTCGGCCACACCGACCATCGTATAGGCGATCAGGTGCGGCGTGTGCGAGGTGACGGACAACACCAGATCGTGGTGGGCGGCATCCATTTCGTCGACGTTGGACCCCATGCCGCGCCACAGCCGGGCAAGGCGGTCAACTTCACCCCGGTTGCTGTCAGGGACCGGCGCCAGAATGCACCAACGATTGTCAAAAAGTTCCGCAAATCCCGAACGCGGGCCAGAATGCTCTGTCCCTGCAAGGGGGTGGGCCGGAATAAAGTGAGCGCCCTCAGGCACATGCGGCGCGACGGCCTCGACCACCGCTTGTTTGACAGAGCCCACATCGCTTACCACGGCGTCGGGTTTCAGCGCCGGGCCGACCTCTGCCATGACCGCATCCATTGCGCCAATTGGGACGCAAAGAACGACCAAATCGGCATCGCGCACAGCCTCAGCCGCGGTGTCATACACCTCGCACAGGTCAAGTTCGCGCGCGATCTCGCGTGTCTCGGCAGAGCGGGCGTAGCCGGTTATGGTCTTGGCCAATCCACCCCGTTTGATCGCAAGTGCCATCGACGACGCGATCAGGCCCAGCCCAATCAGCGCGACACGTTCGTAGATCACCGTCATCAGCGCTGGCCCTTAAACTGACCAATCGCGTGCACCACGCGGCGACACGCGCTTTCGTCGCCCACTGTGATCCGAAGGCAATGCGGAAAGCCGTAGCCCTTGGGGTGGCGCACGATGATGCCTTGGCTCAGCAGATGTTCGTTGCACCCCACGGCTTCTTCCTCATCGGCAAACCGCGCGAGGATAAAGTTCGCGGTAGAGGTATCAGACGGTACGCCAATCTCGGCCAGGGCCGTCGCCAACCACTCGCGCCAGCGGGCATTTTCGCGCTGGCAGCGTTCAAAATAAGCCGTGTCGCGCACCGCGGCCTCTGCCGCGGCCAGCGCAGCAGAGGACATGTTGAAGGGCCCGCGCACGCGGTTGAGCACATCAATGATGGCTTTGGGCCCATAGCCCCAGCCCACGCGCATCCCGCCCAGCCCGTAAATCTTGCTAAAGGTGCGGGTCATCACGACATTTTCGCGCGCCTCGATCAGGGCGAGGCCCGCATCAAAGCCTTCGACGTATTCCGCATAGGCCCCATCCAGCACCAAAATCGCCTGCCCCGGCAGGCCTTCGGCCAGACGGGCGACCTCTGCCGGGCCAATCATGGTGCCCGTGGGGTTGGCAGGATTGGCGATATAAACCAGCTTTGTCTTCTTGTTGCAGGCCGCCAGAATGGCATCCACGTCAATGACGCGGTCACGTTCCTTGACCTCGACCGGGGTCGCCCCGGCGGCAAGCGTGGAAATGCGGTAAAGCGCAAAGCCGTGTTCGGTATGGATGACCTCATCCCCCGGCCCGGCATAGGCCTGACACATAAAGTGCAGCACCTCATCGGACCCAACGCCCATGATGACGCGGTCCGCATCAAGCGACCAGCGTTCGGCGATGGCCGCACGCAGCGACGCATGATCGGTCGACGGGTAACGATGCAGGTCATGGGCGGCGCGCACATAAGCCTCTTTCGCTTTGTCGGACGGCCCGGCAGGGTTCTCGTTCGACGACAGCTTGAGGACATTTGACATCCCCTCAACATGGCTGGCACCGCCTTGATACAAGGCGATATCCATAATCCCCGGTTGCGGCTTTATCACAGCATTCATCGCACCATTTCCCCCACTTTCGCCCGTTCTAACGGGGCTGCAGCACCTTTGCCAGTGTCAGGTTGCCAGCACATTGCGGAATTGCCACGGATCGCTTTCGTCAATGTCTTCGGGGAAGTGTTCCCACCGGTCCTGCAGCGGTGTCCAGTCGGTATAATGCGCCTCGACGGGGCCAAGGTAGGGGCGCTGCACTTCAAGGCAGCGCGCGTGGTCCATCTCGTCGGTCTCGACAATGCCCGCTTGCGGGTTTTCCAGCGCCCAGACCATGCCCGCCAGCACCGCAGAGGTGACCTGAAGCCCGGTCGCGTTCTGGAAAGGGGCAAGCGTCTTTGTCTCAGCGTTGGACAGGCGTGACCCGAACCAAAGCGCGTTCTTGGCGTGGCCGTAAAGCAGGACGCCGAGTTCATCAATGCCGGTCACGATGTCGTCCACATCCATGATTTCATGGACCTTTTGCTGCTTTCCGGACCCAAACATCTCGTGCAGGGACAGCACCGCATCATCTGATGGGTGATAGGCATAATGGCAGGTCGGGCGGTAGTCCGGCGCGTCGGCTGGGCCAACAGTATAGTAGTCAGAGATGCTGACCGCCTCGTTATGCGTCACCAAAAACCCGAACTGCGGACCCGGTGTCGGGCACCATGTGTGCACCCGCGTGATCGCGCCCGGGCGTTCAAACCAGATCGCCGCCTGACAGCCCGTGTCATAGCTGTGCGCGGTTTCGGGCATCCACTTTTCGTGCGTGCCCCAGCCAAGTTCTGCCGGCTGAAACCCTTCCGCGATGAACCCTTCCACCGACCACGTATTTACAAAGGTGTCGCGCGGGCGCGGGACGCCGCGGGCCTGTGTATCGCGTTCGGCGATGTGAACGCCCTTGACGCCAAGCGATTGCATGAGCCCACCCCAGCCCGCGCGATCTGTGGGCGGGGTGCTGTCGTGCCTGGTGTCTTTCGCCAGCGTCAGCAGCGCCTCTTTCACGAACCAGCTGACCATGCCGGGGTTCGCACCGCAGCAGGACACAGCCGTTGTGCCACCGGGGTTGGCGGCCTTTTCGTCGCGGACCTTCTGGCGCAGGGCATAGTTGGTCCGTTCAGCATTGTCGGAGGTTTCGAAATAGAACCCCTCCCAGGGCTCGACCACGGTGTCGATGTAAAGCACGCCCATTTCACGGCAGGCCTTCATCAGATCGAGCGAAGACGTATCGACCGACAGGTTTACGCAGAAGCCTTTGCCGTCGGGGAACAAGCGGCCCAGCACTGCGCGGTAGTTGTCACGGGTGATCTTGACCTGTTCGTGCCGGATCCCCTGTTCCGCCAGAAAGGGTGCGGCGGCAAGATCGGGTTCAACCACAACCATCTGGTCAGAGTCATAATCGAAATGCCGCTGGATCAGCGGCAAGGTGCCTTTACCAATGGACCCAAATCCGATCATGACAATAGCGCCGTCAATCCGGCCGTAGTTGGGGTAAGTCATCTGCGCCTCCGCTCTTGTCTCGCGTGATGAGCGCAAAGCGCTGCGGCTTGAAATTAAGGCAATGTTCCAAAATGAAAACCCCCGCCACAAAGGACGGGGGCTTTGAATTTCTGTTAAGGTCTCTTAGCTGGTCGCTTTTTTGCGACGACGACCTGCAACACCAAATCCGACGACGGCACTTCCCAAGAGCAGCATGGATGCAGGCACCGGCACTTCCTGGACGTTGAAGTCGCTGAACACCTGAATGCCGTCGACAGAGAAGCCGTCGTTCAAGAAGTTCGTTGTCCCATCGGACCGGAAATTCTCAAGCTCGATCGTGGCTGCGGTTACATCAGCGCCGAAGTCGATCGTGACGAGCCGGATCGCCGCGTTTGGCAGTTTCGGATCCCCTGTAAGGCGAAGTTCATAGCTGTCGGTTGCGGTGGTGATCCGCAGAAAACCGCCAACATCGTTGGCATCCATCAAGCTGAACGTCAGAAAATCAAACGCGGCATTGCCCAAAAGCGAGACATCCCAGCGCATGCCAAATGTGTCATTGCTATCAAGGAACCATTGACCGACATTCGGTGTGGTGTTGGTGCGGCCAAAGACGCTTCCGTCGCGCAGCGCCAATTCCGTGCCGCCGTTGCCGGACAGGCCAGAAACTGTGCCGCCGGTTCCAGTTCCACCAAGCGTCGAGAAATCACCAACAGACGTCGTCAGCGAAGCGCCAACTTCGCCTTCGCCATTGGTTGCGCCAAGGCTTTCGAAATCCTCGGTGACAACGGTGCCAATCGCGCCATAGGTCGGGTTATAAGATGCAGCGTCAAAAACGGACACGTTGATCGTTGCGGCTTGCGCCATAAACGGCAAGGTGCTCAGCGTCGCTGCTGTCAGCAGTCCTAGAAATCGCATTGCTGTCTCCAAACAAAAACTCGTTAATTCGGAGGCAGCAATATGTCGAAAAAGTGTCGGTGCATAGGGGAAACGCCTCATTTTTTCCCCATTTGCCGTAACGGAAACGATTACCCCATCATTGTTGCCAAAACGGCAACAAATTAACGGTAAATCAAGGGGATAATTCTATTCGCGTTCGACGCTGACGGCAGCAACCGCGCCATCGTGAAGCAGGATTTCCATCCAAACGGGGCTCGAGGCAAAGCGTTCATAGCCGGTGACAAAGGTCGTGTTCCGGGCAAGCGCGTTGATCCGACCGCCACAGGGCTTACCAAACCCGGCCCGGCAATAGCTGGATTTGATCGCTTCGTAGGCGTTGTCGACGTCCGTGTAGGGGCGGCGCGATTGGGCGGTTTCATAGCGCACAATCTCGTGCGTGCCGACGTCGCCCGTCAGCACAAGCGCTGCGGTAAACTGTCGGGCGCAGCCATCACCAAAGCCGGTGATGTAATGAGGCCGCGTCCCGGTTGAATTGGGGACCGTGTCGTAGATCGTGTAGCCCGAGACCGATATGACCTTGGTGCCAAGATCTCGTTTTGCCATGCCGCAGGTCACGCCAACGTCGCCAAAAGCAAGGTTGGCCAAAGGTGGGACGGTGTCTGCTTGGGGATCCTCGGCAGAAGCAGTTTGCGCGCCACCCGCAAGCAGGCGGCCAAAGAACCCGGCGGGTTCCGGTGTGGGTTCGGGGGCAGCTGCCTCGGGCGTGGCTTCTGAAGCATCGGTGGCCTCGTTTTGGGCCAAAGGCTCTGTTTCGCGATTGAAGAAGTTGCTGAAAAAGCCCGGGGCCTGATCCGGCTCTGCCAGTGCGACGCTCTCTTCTGCCACGTCAACCGTGCTTAGTTCCGGCACCGCATCCAAAGGATCAGTGGTGCCAAAACCCGCGCATCCCGCGAGCAGGGCCAAGGCCAACAAAGGCGTCCTATTGCGGCGCATGTATTCCCCCCATCCACGGCGCTGATCGACATAGCCGCTCTGATCGCGGGCGTCCATATCGACGTATCGTTACACTTCTTCGACTTCGATCACACCGCCCAAGGACCGCAAGGCACCACGGATCTGTGGGTTCACTGGGAAATCGCGACCCAGGTCAACCTCGACCTCGCCCGGCAGATCATCATGCATCAGGCAGAAATAGACCGGTCCACGCCCGCCCTTCACACCGTCACGCATGGCGTTATCAAGGATCGACGCGACCGAGGGGATCGCCTCTGGTCCGTCCAGAAAGACCCGCAGACCTTGGCTGCTGACGTCTGTGACGGCGGTGTCAATCGGGCTGACGGAACGGCCCAACAGCTTGAGCTGATCGGCCTCCATCGTCGCCTCGCATTGTAAGACGACCTGGCTCCCGGTCTCAAGATGCTCGCGCGCAACTTCAAGCGTGTCGCTGAACATCGTGACTTCGTATTGTCCTGTCGGATCAGAGAGTTGCACAAAGGCAAAGCGGTTGCCGCGCGCCGATTTACGTTCCTGACGCCCGCTGACAGTGCCTGCCATTTTGACGATGGCGGCACCCTTTTCGGCCCGCGCCGTCACCTCGTCCAGCGTCATCACCTGTTTGCGTTTCAGCGCGCCCATGTAGTCGTCAAGCGGGTGACCGGACAGGTAGAACCCGATGGCTTTGAATTCCTCGGCCAGTCGTTCGGCAGGCAGCCAATCGTCGCCACCGGCCAGGCGCGGCTCTGGCAGGTCATCGCCCGCTTCGCCGAACAACGACACTTGGTTCGACGACTTTTGATCAAAGATCGCGGCGGAATAGGCGCTGAGTTGATCCAGTGAGTTGAACACCCGCCGCCGGTTCGGGTCGAGCACATCAAAAGCCCCTGCCCGCGCCAACATCTCAAGCGGGCGTTTGCCGATCCGTTTCAGATCGCAGCGGCGGGCCACGTCGAAAAGGTTCACAAACTCGCCGTCGCCGCGTGCCTCGACAATCAGTTTCATCGCCTCCACGCCGACGTTCTTCAACGCGCCAAGTCCATAGACAAGCTTTTGATCTTTCACATCAAATGTCGCTTGGGACCGGTTCACGCAGGGCGGGATGTAGTCGATCCCAAGGCCCTTTTTGACCTCTTGAAAATAGACGCCCAGCTTGTCGGTCAGGTGGATATCGCAGTTCATCACACCGGCCATAAACTCGACCGGGTGGTTCGCTTTCAGCCATGCGGTTTGATAGCTGACAACCGCATAGGCGGCGGCGTGGGATTTGTTAAAGCCGTAGTTGGCGAACTTTTCCAGCAGGTCGAAAACTTCGCTGGCCTTCTTTTTGTCGACGTTGTTTTCCTTGGCGCCTGCTTCGAACTTCGGGCGCTCGGCGTCCATCGCCTCTTTGATCTTTTTACCCATCGCGCGGCGCAGCATGTCAGCACCGCCAAGGCTATAGCCCGCCATTTCCTGCGCGATCTGCATCACCTGTTCCTGATAGACGATGATGCCTTGGGTTTCGTCCAGAATGTGATCCACCAGCGGGTGCAGTTTGTCGCGTTCACTGATGCCGTTCTTGACCTCGCAGAACTTTGGAATGTTCTCCATCGGGCCGGGACGGTAAAGCGCCACAAGTGCGACGATGTCCTCGATACAGGTGGGTTTCATCCGTTTGAGCGCATCCATCATGCCGCTGGATTCCACCTGAAACACCGCAATCGTCTTGGCGCTGGCGTAAAGCGCATAGGATTTTTCATCATCCAGCGGGATATGCCCGATGTCGTTCACGACGTTTTCGGCAGGCTCATACAGCGTGGTGCCATCCGCCGCTTCGTGTAGGTTGCGACCGGATTTGATAATCAAATCAACGGCGTTCTGGATCACAGTCAGGGTCTTCAGGCCCAGAAAGTCGAATTTGACCAGCCCCGCCTGTTCGACCCATTTCATGTTGAACTGGGTCGCGGGCATATCGGAGCGGGGGTCTTGATAAAGCGGCACAAGCTCGTCCAGCGGCCGGTCGCCAATCACAACGCCCGCAGCGTGGGTCGACGCGTTGCGCAGCAACCCTTCGACCTGTTGGGCATAGGTCAGCAGGCGGTCCACGACTTCTTCGTTCTTGGCCTCTTCACGCAGACGGGGTTCATCAGCCAGCGCCTTTTCGATGCTGACGGGTTTGACGCCTTCCACCGGGATCATCTTGGACAGACGGTCGACCTGACCATAAGGCATTTGCAGCACACGGCCCACGTCGCGGACGGCGGCCTTGGACAATAGCGCACCAAAGGTGATGATCTGCCCCACTTTATCGCGGCCATACTTTTCCTGCACGTAACGGATCACTTCCTCGCGCCGGTCCATGCAAAAATCGATGTCGAAGTCGGGCATCGACACACGTTCGGGATTCAAGAAACGTTCGAATAGCAAACTATATCGCAGCGGATCGAGGTCAGTAATCAAAAGCGCATAGGCCACCAGCGACCCCGCACCAGACCCCCGCCCCGGCCCGACCGGGATTTTGTGATCCTTGGACCACTTGATAAAGTCGGCCACGATCAGGAAGTAGCCGGGAAATCCCATGCCTTCGATGATGCCCAGCTCGAATTCGAGCCGTTTTTCGTATTCTTCAACGCTGGCGGCATGGGGGATGACGGACAGGCGGAACTTGAGGCCCTCTTGCGCTTGGCGGCGCAGTTCGGCGACCTCGTCATCGGCGAACTTGGGCAGGATCGGGTCACGTTTGTAGGTCTTGAAGGCGCAACGCCGCGCGATTTCGACTGTGTTTTCAATCGCCTCTGGCAGGTCCGCAAAAAGCGTCGCCATTTCCTGCGGTGACTTGAAATAATGTTGCGGGGTCAAGCGACGGCGTGGTTCCTGCTGATCCACATAGGCGCCTTCGGCGATACAGATCAGCGCGTCATGCGCCTCGAACAATTCGGTTTTTGGGAAATAGACGTCGTTGGTCGCGACCAGTGGCAGGCCCTTGGCATAGGCCATTTCGATATGGCCACGCTCGGACAGTTTTTCCGCCTCTGGCAAGCCGCCGTCGCCGGGATGGCGTTGGAGTTCAACATAAAGACGGTCGCCGAATATCCCGGCCAAGCGGTCCATCAGCGCCTCGGCCTTTGGCCGCTGACCTTGCTGCAAGAGCCGCCCAATCGGTCCATCCGGCCCGCCCGTCAGGCAAATCAGACCGGCGTTATGTGTTTCCAATTCATCAAGCGTGACCTGCGGCAACTGACCTTCCGCATCAAGGTAGGCGCAAGAGTTGAGCTTCATCAGGTTCATGTAACCCGCTTCGCTTTGCGCCAGCAGCACCATCGGTGCCGGTGCCTCTGCCCGTTTGCCGGGATCGGGCGTTGCGAAGGTCACATCGACCTGACAACCGACGATCGGCTGCACGCCTTCCTTGCTGGCGTATTCGGAAAACTCCAGTGCAGCGAACATGTTGTTGCTATCCGTGATCGCCACCGCAGGCATGTCATGTTTAGCCGCCAGACCGGCCAGTTTCTTGACCGGGACCGCCCCCTCCAGAAGGGAGTATTCGGTGTGCAGACGCAGGTGGATGAATCGGGGATCATTGCTCATGGCGTGACATTATGTGGGGGGCGTCAGGGGGGAAAGCAGGAAATGTGACGGTCCAATAATTAGCCGGCTGGCTAAGTATCTTGACGAATCGAAATTTGGCCCCAATAGTTAGCAGCATGGCTAACAATCTAAACCGTCTCTTTTCCGCCCTTTCCGATCCGACCCGCCGAGCGGTGATCGAACAATTGGCAAATGGCCGCGCCAGCGTCAGTGAACTCGCGGCGCAACATGACATGGCGATGCCCACATTTCTACGTCATATCAAGGTGTTGGAAGAGGCAGGATTGGTCAGGTCCATGAAAAAGGGCCGCGTGCGCACTTGCAATATGCAAGCCGCCGCCATGAACGAAATGCAAGGGTGGCTGGCCTGGCAGCGCGAGGTCTGGGAAGGCCGATTGGATCGCCTTCAGGCAATGGCCGAAGATATTGAAAGGCATGAACAATGACATTTACCAACACCCAGCTCACGTTGACGCGCACCATCAACACCAGCCCGGCGCGGCTATTTCACCTGATGACCGATCCCAAGATGCGAGAGGTCTGGGGCGCCCCGGATGATGACAGCGTGTTAACCATGGAATCCAGTGACTTGCGCGAAGGTGGTCGCGAACGTCACCGCTGCGGGCCAAGGGATGCGCCTGATTTTGAGATTGAAACCAATTGGTACAAGATCGCCGAGCCAAGTGCAGCCTGCTTTACCGAAACGCTAGAGATTGGCGGCGAGCGGATATTTACCAGCCTTGTCACCTATCACCTGAGCGGCGCGGCGAAACCCGTTGATCTGACAGTGAATATCGCGATTACCGGTTTTGTGCCGGACGAAGATATGGGCCCCGAGGTTGAGGCAGGTTGGAATGCGGGGTTGGCAAAGCTCCAGCAATTGGCAGAGGCACAGAAGGAACCGGCTTAATCGGGCGGGTGGGTCAATTGCCCCACCCTACAGCGGCTGCATGACCTCGATCCGGTTCCCAAAGGGGTCGGCGATGTAGAACCGCCGCCAGCCCGGAAGCGCTGAAATCTCGCCCCCATCCAAGTCGCTCCGCGCGGCCTCCAGGTCATCGACCACAAGCGCGGGATGGGCCTTTTGGGCGGGCGCAAAGGGGTCTTCGATGCCAAGGTGCAACCTGATTCCCGGCCCCTCAAACCAGCATCCGCCGCGTCCCGCCAAGGCCGCAGGCTTTGCGACCTCGGTCAGCCCAAGGCGTCCCACATAGAATGCGCGCGCAGCATTTTCGCCATTCACCGGAATAGCGAGCTGCACATGATCTAGGCCAACCACTTTGAAATTGCTCATGAAACGATCATACCTTGCGATGCTGCGCTGCGAAAGTGCGACAAGGGGCTTGCCAAGACGGATCTGTCCGGGTCTTTTTAGATCAATGGGGGCCGGTGTCTACGCCGCATCGACATCTTGCCAAACCCCGCACCATCGGTAACGCGGCACGAGTTTTCACATGGAGACGACGTTTCTTCTCAACGGAGAGACCGTGACCGCCCAGACCGGTCCCACCACCACGTTGCTGGATTGGCTACGCGAGGGTCGGGGTATGTGCGGCACCAAAGAGGGTTGCAACGAAGGTGATTGTGGGGCCTGCACCGTCATGGTGACGGATGATGCCGGGGCCAAGGCACTGAACGCCTGCATCTTGTTTGTGCCGCAACTGGCGGGCCGCGCGGTGCGCACCGTCGAAGGCATTGCTGCCCCGGATGGCACGCTTCACCCGGTGCAACGGGCGATGGTTGATCACCACGGATCGCAATGCGGGTTCTGCACGCCGGGTTTTGTGGTCAGCATGGCCACCGCACATCTGAATGGTCGGCAGGATCATGATGACCAGCTGGCGGGCAACCTTTGCCGCTGCACCGGCTATGCGCCGATCATCCGCGCGGCAGAAGCCGCAGCAACGGCCCCGGTCCCGGCCCATCTCACCGACAGCCCCGATGGGGCGGGCGACCTGATGCCACTGGACGATTTCGCCGCTTGGTACGCCGAGAACCCCAAAGCCACGCTTGTCGCCGGGGCCACGGACGTGGGGCTGTGGGTGACCAAGCAGTTTCGTGATCTGGGCGAGGTTGCATTCCTGAACCGTGTGGACGGGTTGCGCGAGACCAGCAGCACGCCGGACGCCCTCTACATCGGGGCGATGGTGTCGATGACCGAGGCGCTGGACATGATTGCAGCAGAATACCCCAGCTATGGCGCGATGATCCGGCGCTATGGGTCGGTGCAGGTGCGCAATGCGGCAACGATGGGCGGCAATATCGCCAATGGCTCCCCCATTGGGGATAATCCGCCGGCGCTGATCGCACTGGGTGCGCAACTGCATTTGCGGCGCGGTCGCGTATTGCGCCAAATCGCGCTTGAGGATTTCTTTCTCGACTACGGCAAGCAAGACCGGCAACCCGGCGAATTTGTGACCGGCGTGACAATCCCGCGCGGACAAGATGCGCACCGGGTCTACAAGCTGAGCAAGCGTTTTGATCAGGACATCTCTGCTGTGTGCGGGGCGTTTAACGTCACCGTGGTCGATGGCGTTGTGACGCAGGCACGGATTGCATTTGGTGGTATGGCGGGCATTCCCAAGCGCGCCTCTTCGGTCGAATCCGCCCTCATCGGCCACCCCTGGGTGCAAGAGACAATTGAGGCGGGTGTTGCTGCTTTTGCGCAGGATTTCACACCGCTGAGCGACATGCGCGCCAGTGCCGCCTATCGGTTAGAGGCCGCGCAGAACATGCTGCGCCGCTATTTTGCAGAACTAAGCGGCGCGGCCACGGACGTGCAGGCGGTGCAGCCATGAGCATTGGAACCGCCCTGCCCCATGACGCCGCCACGCTGCATGTCACTGGCGACGCCCGTTATACCGACGATATCCCAACGCCGGATGGCACGCTTCATCTGGCCTTTGGCACGAGTGAGGTCGCGCGCGGCAAGATTCTGACCGTCGATCTGGATGCTGTGCGGCGCGCACCGGGTGTTGTTGCTGTGCTGGAGGCTGGCGATCTGCCCCATGCCAATGACGTCAGCCCGTCGGTTCATGATGAACCGCTTTTGGCGACGGGTGAGGTGCACTACCTTGGTCAGCCGATCTTTTTGGTCGTGGCCAAGAGCCATTTGCAGGCCCGTCATGCCGCACGGCTGGGACGGGTCAAAGTTGCCGAAGAGAGGCCCATTTTGGGGATCGACGAGGCGCTGGCCGCCAACAGCCGTTTTGAAGACGGCCCCCGCATCTGGACCAAAGGCGACGTGGATGCGGCGCTGAAAGACGCGCCCAACCGCCTGCAGGGGCGGATCGAGATGGGCGGGCAGGAACATTTTTATCTTGAAGGTCAGGCGGCCCTTGCCCTGCCACAAGAAGGCGGGGATGTGGTGGTGCACAGCTCTACCCAGCATCCAACCGAGATCCAGCATAAGGTGGCAGAGGCCCTTGGCCTGCCAATGCATGGTGTCCGGGTTGAAACCCGGCGCATGGGCGGCGGTTTTGGTGGCAAGGAAAGTCAAGGTAACGCGCTGGCGGTGTCTTGTGCGGTTGCCGCATCGCTGACAGGGCGGCCCTGCAAGATGCGGTATGACCGCGATGACGACATGATGATTACCGGCAAGCGCCACGACTTTCGGATCGATTATGACGTGGGTTTTGACGATTCCGGACGGATCCACGGCGTGGATTTTACCCAAGCGACCCGCTGTGGCTGGGCAATGGATCTGTCGCTGCCGGTTGCGGACCGCGCCATGCTGCACGCTGATAATGCCTATGACCTGCCAACTTGTCGGATCACGTCGCATCGGCTGAAAACCAACACCCAAAGCGCCACTGCATTTCGCGGTTTTGGTGGCCCGCAAGGCGTGGTGGGGATCGAACGGGTGATGGATGAGATCGCCCATGCAACAGGGCTGGATCCGGTCACGATCCGGCAAGTGAACTACTATGCCGCGATGGCGGATGGGGGGCCAGCCCCCCGGCCTCTGGCCTCCCCCCGGGATATTTCTGGCCAAAAGAAGTTTGGGACCACGCCCTACGGCATGGAGGTCACGGATTTCATACTGCACGAGATGACCGAGGCGCTATTGGTTACCTCCGATTATGCGGTCCGGCGTGAAGCGATTAAGGCTTGGAACACCCAGAATACGATCCTCAAGAAGGGGATCGGTTTTAGCCCGGTGAAGTTCGGGATCTCTTTCACATTGACCCATCTTAATCAGGCCGGTGCCCTGGTGCATGTCTATCAGGATGGGTCGGTTCATATGAACCATGGTGGCACGGAGATGGGACAGGGGTTGTTCCAGAAGGTGGCGCAGGTTGCGGCGGCAAGGTTTGGGATTGATGTGGGGGCCGTCAAGATCACGGCGACGGATACCGGCAAGGTGCCCAATACAAGTGCCACCGCGGCGTCATCTGGGACAGATTTGAACGGCATGGCGGTTGCGGCAGCCTGTGACACGATACGCGACCGGATTGCGGCCTGTCTGGCAGAACTGCATCAGGCACGGGTGGAAGATGTGCGCTTTGCCGATGGCAAGGTCGACGTGGGGGCGACGTCGATGACCTTTGCCGAGGCGGCGATGTGCGCCTACCAGAACCGTGTGAGCTTGTCGGCGACCGGGTTCTACAAGACCCCGGACCTCAGTTGGGACCGGATCAAGGGCGAGGGCCGCCCGTTCTTTTATTTCGCCCAAGGGGCCGCGATCACTGAAGTGGTGATTGACACGCTGACGGGCGAAAACCGGATCCTGCGCGCGGATGTGCTTCATGATGCGGGCAGCAGCCTGAACCCGGCGCTGGATATCGGCCAGATCGAAGGCGGCTATGTGCAAGGTGCCGGCTGGTTGACCACAGAAGAGCTGGTTTGGGACGCGGTGGGACGGCTGCGGACCCATGCGCCGTCGACCTATAAGATCCCCGCCTGCAATGACCGGCCCGATATCTTTAATGTAGCCCTTTGGGACAGCCCGAACCCGGCGCAGACAATCTATCGCTCCAAGGCCGTCGGAGAGCCGCCCTTTATGCTGGGGATCTCTGCGCATCTGGCCTTGTCGGACGCGGTGGCCGCCTGCGGCGCGGGGTATCCCGACCTGCAAGCGCCTGCAACGGCGGAAGAAGTCTTGCGCGCCGTCAACAGGGCCCGCGCATGACCGGCATCCGCATCACGATCACCCGCACCGCCGGGTCTGCCCCGCGCGACGCAGGGACACAGATGATGGTCTGGGCCGATCGCATCGACGGCACCATTGGCGGCGGCGCGCTGGAATGGGCCGCGATGGCGCGGGCCCGCGAGATGTTGGCCACAGGGCAAACCGCATTTGATGAAACCGTCGCACTGGGTCCCGCACTTGGGCAATGTTGCGGCGGGTCGGTCCGCCTGCGCTATGAACTGGCCGAGGCCCTGACCGAGGCCACCCGCGCACCGCTCTGGATCTATGGTGCGGGGCATGTCGGGCGGGCGTTGGTCGATATCTTGGCGCCCTTGCCTACATGGGCGATCACATGGGTCGACACTGGCGCGGACCGGTTTCCGGAGGTGCCTGAAGGCGTGACGCAACTGGTCGCGGCAGAGCCTGCGCGCGTCGTGCCTCATGCGCCAAAGGACGGTCACCACCTGATCCTGACCTACAGCCATGTCGTTGATCTTGCACTTTGTGATGCAGTGTTGCGCCGGGGCTTTGCCAGTGCCGGAGTGATTGGATCTGCCACCAAATGGGCGCGTTTCAGGACGCGATTGGGGGCATTGGGTCACAGCGCGGAGGCGATTGCACGCATTGCCTGCCCGATCGGAGATCCGGCTTTGGGTAAACACCCGCAGGCCCTTGCCATCGGGGTCGCACATGCGATGTTGGGATCCGTGCAAAACGCGGCGTTGGGGGACAAAGCGGGATGAGTGATGTGTTGCTGAAACTGGCGGGTTTGACCAAGGCCTATCCGGGTGTTGTTGCCAATAGGGACGTCTCTTTCCAAATCGGACGCGGCGAAATCCACGCGCTCTTGGGCGAAAACGGCGCGGGCAAGTCGACGTTGGTGAAAACTATCTATGGTCTGGTGAAGCCCGATAGTGGCACCATGGACATGAACGGCGCGGGGTTTGCCCCGGCAGAACCGAAAGCCGCCCGCGCGGCGGGGGTGGCCATGGTGTTCCAGCATTTTTCGCTGTTTGACGCGCTAAGTGTTGCCGAAAATATCGCGCTCGGCATGGAGAACCCGCCGAAAATGCAGGCGCTGGCCGCAAGGGTGCGGGCCGTTTCCGACCAATATGGCCTCCCACTGGACCCCGACCGGACCGTCGGCGATCTGTCAGCCGGGGAACGCCAACGGGTCGAGATTATCCGCTGCCTGCTGCAGGATCCCAAGCTTTTGATCATGGATGAGCCGACCAGCGTGTTGACCCCGCAAGAGGTGACGATCCTGTTTGAAACACTGCGTAAATTGCGCAGCGAAGGCACGTCGATCCTATATATTTCGCACAAGCTGGAAGAGATACGGTCCTTGTGTGACACCGCTACAATTCTGCGTTTGGGTGAGGTTGTGGGGGCTTGTGATCCGCGCGAAACCTCGGCCCGCGACATGGCAGAGATGATGGTGGGACAGGTCTTGCATGTGCCCGAACGCGCGGCCAAAGCTGAAGGCGCGGTTGTGCTGGAAATGGCGGGCCTCTCGGCCCCCGCGCCGCACCAGTTCGGCACCGCCTTGCGCGACATTTCGATCAAGGTCCGCGCGGGCCAGGTTTTGGGGATCGGCGGCGTTGCGGGCAACGGCCAGGATGAACTTGTCGCCGCCTTGTCAGGTGAGATGAAGGTGAAACCCGGCATGGTATCGCTGCGCGGCAAGGACGTGGGGCTGCTGCCGGTTAATACCCGCCGCGCCATGGGGTTGTTGGCTGCACCAGAAGAACGAATGGGCCATGCCGCGGCACCCGACATGACATTGTCAGAGAACGCGCTGATGACAGCGGCGACACGCAAGGGCCTTGAACAAAGGGGTTTTATTCGGTGGGACCGGGTGCGTGGATTTGCAGCAGAGGTCATTTCCGCCTTTGACGTGCGCACGCCGGGGGCCGAAAACACGGCGCGGTCGCTGTCGGGAGGGAACCTGCAGAAATTCGTCATCGGGCGCGAGATCCTGCAGGCACCGGATGTGTTTGTGGTCAATCAGCCGACCTGGGGGGTTGATGCCTCTGCCGCGGCGGCGATCCGGCAGGCGTTGCTCGATTTGGTTGCCAAAGGGGCGGCTGTGATCTGTATTTCACAGGACCTTGATGAGTTGATGGAGATTTCTGACCGGTTTTGTGCGCTGAACGAGGGCCGTTTGTCAGAGCCGCGTCCGGCGCAAGGCCTGAGCGTGGAAGAGATCGGGCTGATGCTGGGCGGTGCCCATGACATGGAGGTCGCACATGTGGATGGCTGAGTTTGCGCGCAAGCGCGCCGCATGCTGCGGGCGGGGGGGCCGCACGCTGGCACCTACGATCGCGGCTGTCGTCGGAGCCTCCGGCGGGGATATTTTTGGCCAAAAGAAGCAAGGGGACTTGCCATGATGGTGCTTGAGAAGCGGCCGCAGCCCAGTCAGCGCTGGGTTTTCGCGGCACCGCTTTTGGCGGTGGTCTTGACCATGATGGTTGGCGGGGCCTTGTTTGCCGCGTTAGGCAAGAACCCGTTTGAGGTGATCCGGACGATTTTCTATGACCCGCTGTTTTCCCAGAACGCCTGGTTTTACCGGCCCGAGATCCTGATCAAGGGCGGGCCGCTGGTGTTGCTGGCGATTGGTTTGAGTTTTGGTTTTCGCGCGGGCATTTGGAACATCGGGGCCGAAGGGCAGTATATCATCGGTGCCATTTGCGGTGCGGCTGTAGGGCTGGCGCTTTATCCCGCAGAGACACGATTGATCTTTCCGCTGATGGTGCTGGCGGGGGCTTTGGGCGGATGGGCCTGGGCGATGATCCCGGCGATCTTGCGGGTCCGGTTTGGCACAAACGAGATTTTGGTCAGCCTGATGCTGGTCTATGTGGCGGAACAACTGCTTGCGTCGATGGCGCTGGGCGCGTTGCGTAATCCCGAAGGCATGGGCTTTCCCGGCAGCCGCAACCTTAGCCAGTGGCCAGCCGCCGCAAACAAGGAATTGATCGCAGGGTCCGGCATGCATTGGGGCGTTGTTGCCGCCTTTATCGCCGTGATTTTTGCCTACATCGTCTTGTCGCGGCATCAATTCGGATTTCAGGTACGCCTGTCGGGTCAAGCCCCGCGTGCCGCGCGATTTGCAGGTGTCAATCCGGGGCGGATGATCCTGATCTGCATGGGGATATCCGGCGCGCTGGCCGGGCTTGCGGGGCTGTTTGAGGTGGCCGGTCCCTCTGGCCAGATCAGCATTGATTTTAACGTGGGCTATGGGTTCACGGCGATTATCGTGGCGTTTCTGGGACGGCTGCACCCGGTTGGCATTTTGCTGGCCGGCGGTTTGATGGCGCTGACCTACGTGGGTGGGGGTATCGCGCAGGGGCAGCTTGGGCTGCCTGCTGCGGCAATCCAGCTGTTGCAGGGGATGCTGCTGTTTTTCCTGCTGGCGGTGGATGTGCTCACGAATTACCGGTTCCGTTTTGGCAAGGGAGAGGTGGCATAATGGACCTTTCAGCAATCAACCCAATCCTCTTGCTTGCCTCGCTCATGGTGGCTGCGACCCCAATTCTGCTGGCCGCCGTCGGAGAGCTGGTGGTGGAACGCGCTGGCGTGTTGAACCTCGGCGTTGAAGGCATGATGATCGTCGGCGCGATCAGCGGCTTTATCGTGGCGGTCAATACCGGATCGCCCTGGTTGGGGTTCATCGCGGCGGCGGTGGGTGGCGCATTGCTGAGCCTACTTTTTGGCATTTTGACACAATATTTCCTGTCCAATCAGGTGGCGTCAGGGCTTGCGCTGACACTCTTTGGTCTCGGGCTCTCGGCGCTAATGGGGCAGAATTATCAGGGCATCAAAGCCCCTGCATTCCCCGATTGGCACATTCCGGTGCTTGGCGATATCCCGGTGATCGGCCCCATCGTGTTTCAGCATGACCCAATGGTCTATGTCGGGCTGCTGATCGTCTTGGGCGTCTGGGCCTTTTTGAAGTATTCCCGCGCCGGGCTGGTGCTACGCGCTGTAGGCGAAAACCATGATGCCGCCCATGCGCTGGGCTATCATGTGATCCGCGTGCGACTGCTCGCCATCATGTTCGGCGGGGCCTGTGCTGGATTGGGCGGTGCCTATCTGAGCCTTGTGCGGGTGCCGCAATGGACCGAAGGCATGACCGCAGGCGCGGGCTGGATCGCGCTGGCGATTGTGGTCTTTGCCAGCTGGAAACCGGGGCGGCTTTTGCTGGGTGCCTATTTGTTCGGCGGCGTGACGGTTTTGCAGTTGAACCTGCAGGCGGCGGGCCTTGCGATCCCGGTCGAGTATCTTTCCATGTCCCCCTACATTGCCACCATCGTCGTATTGGTCATTATGTCGTCTGGACGGGCGCCCGGGTCACTGGGCCGAATCTTTCACGCCGCACGCTAGCGGTATCAACCGGATATGGGATCCGGGCTTAAACGGGAGAAGAACCTTGAAAAGAAGAACGCTGCTAAGCACCGCCGCACTGGCGACGACTTTGGCCGTGACAGGCCTGACGGCCTATGCCGACGGTCATGAACCAACCAAAGTAGGCTTTGTCTACGTCGGCCCAGTGGGCGATGGCGGCTGGACTTACGAGCACAACCAAGGCCGTTTGGCTGTGGAAGAAGCCTTTGGTGACAAGGTCGAAACAGTGTTTGTTGAGAACGTGCCAGAAGGCCCCGATGCGGCCCGCGTGATGACGCAGATGGCGCTGGACGGTGCCGACCTGATTTTCACCACATCATTCGGCTATATGGACCAAACTTTGGAAGTCGCGTCCAAGTTCCCGGATGTGAAATTCGAGCACGCAACAGGCTTTAAGCGGTCCGACAACGTATCCACATATTCGGCCCGTTTCTACGAAGGCCGCGCCGTGCAGGGCCACATTGCGGGCCAGATCACCGAAAGCAACGTGATCGGCTATATCGCGTCCTTCCCGATCCCCGAAGTGATCCGGGGCATCAACGCGGCCTATCTGCACGCGCAGGCTGTGAACCCTGATGTCGAGTTCAAGATCGTTTGGGCCTACACATGGTTTGACCCCGCGAAAGAGGCCGAGGCCGCTAACGTGCTGATCGAACAAGGTGCTGACGTTGTGTTGCAGCACACCGACTCAACGGCACCACAGGCCGCCGCGCAGGCCGCTGGCAACGTCTATACTTTCGGTCAGGCCTCTGACATGTCCGAATATGCACCGATGCCGCGCGTCTCTTCGATCATTGACGACTGGGCGCCCTATTACGTGGCCCGCACGCAGGCCGTCATGGATGGCACATGGACAAGCATGGACACATGGGATGGCATTGGCGCTGGCATGGTCGGCATTGGTGAGATCACCGACGCTGTGCCTGCCGAGGTCAAAGCCTCTGCCGAGGCGCTGCGCGATGCGCTTGCTGATGGCTCTGTCCACGCATTCACCGGTCCGGTGAACAAGCAAGACGGCTCCGCTTGGCTGGCTGACGGCGAAACCGCCGATGACGGCACGCTGGCTGGCATGAACTTTTATGTCGAAGGCATCGTGGGCGACATCCCGCAATAAAGCCGCCATTCAAAAGACCCAAAAGGCCCGCTATTTTGGCGGGCCTTTTTCGTTTTCGGCTGAAGAGCGCAAGCGCATTAAAAAGACCATCACCAGAATCGACGCCGCGATGGACACGGGCGAATGGGCACTCCCGACGCCGCTCAACCAGCGCAGGATTGTCGCGTTTTTCGCAACAATCGTCAGAATCCCCCTTATTCCCTTGCGGAACGGGCACCAATCCAGTGGTTTTCCCCTTGTGGCAAAACTGTGGCACCTTTATGTTCTCACCAAGACTGAATTGTGTGTGAATGGTGTTATTATGAAAAAAGCTTTCTCAGCCGCGCTTCTTGGTATGACGCTTCTTGCGTCACCAGCAGCGGCCGCAACCTACAATGTGAGTACCCAACCGGGCGGCGTTTTCGGCGTCCAGGACTGGCAAATCACCTCCTCTTTCTCTGCAGGAGGTGACCCTGCGCGGACAGGCACCTTTAAGACTGGTGCCTTCCAACTGATGGCCAATGGACTGGGCAACTTTGTTGCATTCTGCCTGCAGCCGCTGGAAAACCTGAACCTCAGCAAGGTTTACGCAGACGGCACAAGCCTTGTGGATCCGTCGCTAAGCGACCTCAACACCCTGATGGCAAACGCGTTCTTTGACGTGAACAACGCAGTCTCAGCCGCCGCGTTTCAGATGGCTGTTTGGGAACTGGCACATGACGCCGGTGACTACGACATCGACGATGGGTTTTTTAAAGTGACAACCCTGACGCAGGGCACGGATGAATATGCTGCCGCCACGCAAGCTCAGGCATGGCTTGACAAAGTGAACGGCGATCAGGTGTGGGCCGACAACGCGCTTGGCAAGAACTTCTTGATCATCTCTGCAAGCGGCACGCAGGATTTGCTGACCAATATCGACAATTCCAGCCTGGTGGGTGAAGTGCCCCTGCCCGCCTCTGGCCTGCTGCTTTTGGCCGGTCTGGGCGGGATTGGTGTTGCGTCTCGTCGCAAGGCGCGCAAAGCCGCCTAAGGTCGACGCAACCTTCGGAATTCCAAGCGCCGCGATCCTCGCAAGGGTCGCGGCGCTTTTCATTTGTCCGGCCAAAACATGCTCATTTGCCACCGGGTCAGGGAAACCAGACCCGCCAGCACGTCATTCTGTGCTAAGGTGCAGGCGTCGCATTATTTTTCGCGACGCTTTGAAAAACTACATTTTAGGAGAAACCCATGGCACGTTTTGTCATTGATACCGGCGATATTGATATGTCCAAAGAGGACGTGATGGAAATGCAGTCAGACCTGCAGAAAGTCACGCTCGGCTATATCGCCAAGCTGGGCTACGAAAAGCCCTTTGTGACCCGGTTCCCGCGCGAATGGTACGGCATCTTCCTGCGTGGCGGGCTGGATGACATCGCGGGCATCGAACAGCAGATCGGCAAGCAGATCGCGTCATTCTGATGTCTGATGCGGACAAAACCTGCCCCAGCGCGCGCGCCGCTGCTGGGGCAACCCTCTTGGGGGTTAAAGGGGCTGACGGGCGGATCAAGCATATGCGCACACCGATGGTCGTGGACGCCGGTTTTGTCGCCGCCGCCAGCACCCAAGGCCCGCCAGAGGCGCGAATGCGCTTTGCCAGCCCCTGCCAGACGTCGGGTTGCGCCCAATGGACCGGCAGCCGCTGTGGCATCATCGACGAGGTCTTGCAGCACCTTGCCGCAGATCCCGCGCCACAACGCGCAACCCTGCCCGCCTGTGCGATACGCAGCACTTGCCGCTGGCACGGACAAAGCGGTGATAGCGCCTGCTACGCCTGCGATCTTGTGGTCACCGACCAAAGCCTGATCGCTGCTGAATGATCATATGATGTCTCCGGCTTGCGCGCCGGTGGCATCCCCCTTTTCGACGCGGCGCTGTCGTGCCAATGTCAGGGCATGACCAATCTGACCACGCGCAACGGCGCCCCCCTGTCTCGCCTGACCTTTGGCACCATGCAATTTGGCGGCGGCGCGGATGCCGCGGCCTCTCAGGCGATGTTTGAGACCGCCCGCGCTGCTGGCATCAATCACTTTGACACCGCCGTGGGCTATACTGAGGGCGGATCCGAAACGCTGTTAGGCCCGATGGTCGCACCCGCGCGTGACGACATCTATGTCGCGACAAAGTTGGGCTATCAGGGCGGCAGTGGCGCTGCCAATCTGGCCGCGCAATTCGATCGCTCGCGCCAGCAGCTTGGGCTGGAAAATGTTGATCTGCTTTATCTGCACCGCTTTGATGACAACACCCCGCTGGAAGAAACATTCACCTTCATGGCCGACCTTCAGGCCCGTGGCCTGATCCGCCACATCGGCGTCAGCAATTATGCCGCCTGGCAGGTGATGAAGGCACAATCCGTTTGCACCGCCCTTGGCACCCGCATCGACGTGATCCAGCCGATGTATAACCTTGTCAAACGCCAGGCCGAGGTCGAGATCCTGCCAATGGCTGCCGATCAAGACATCCTTGTTTGCCCCTATTCGCCCCTTGGCGGCGGCTTGCTCACTGGGAAATACGCCCAAGGCGGCACCGGGCGGCTGACCGAAAACAAGATGTATGCCGCCCGTTATGCGCCGCAATGGATGCATGATGCAGCGACAGCGCTTGCCGCTCTCGCCACCGATCTGGGCACGGATCCTGCGACGCTCGCGGTGGCTTGGGTTGCGGCCAATCCCGGCCATGTCTCGCCCATCATCTCGGCCCGGTCGCTTGCGCAGCTGGCCCCGTCGCTCTCGGCCGAGAGCTTTGGGATGAGTGCCGCACTTTATGCGCAAATCACAGCACTTTCCCCAACACCGGCCCCCGCCACCGACCGTTTGGAAGAAGCATGACCGACATCTTGATCATAGGCGGCGGCGTTGCCGGACTGTCCGCCGCGGCCCGCCTGTCAGCCCTTGGCCACGTGACCCTGATCGAACGCGAGCGCAGCTTTGGCTACCATGCCTCTGGCCGGTCGGCCGCTTTGTTCGAGGCGTCATACGGTCTGCCCTCGACCACAGCACTCAGCCGCGCAAGCGCGGATTATCTGCATAATCACAATGGTGGCGTCTTGTCACCGCGCGGGCTGATGCTGCTGGGCGGCCCTGATGATGATGCGGCATTTGTGGCCGACCGCGATAGCATGGGCCTTGCCGAAATCTCATTTGAGCAGGCCCGCGCAAAGCTCCCGATCCTCAACCCCAAGACCGTCGCGCGTGTCGCCACACATGACGACGCGTGGGATATCGACACCGATCTGCTGCTTAATCATTTCATGCAAGCCTTGCGGGGCAATGGTGGCGTGGCACATAGCAATTGCATGCCCACCCAGATCAACCGCACGCGGGCAGGTTGGAGCGTGCAGACAACGACCCAAGGCCCAATTGGCGCGCAGATCATCGTCAACGCCGCTGGTGCCTGGGCGGATGAAGTCGCGCAAATGGCCCGCATCGCACCGTTGGGCCTGACACCTCTGCGCCGGTCCATGGGGCGGATCCCGGCCCCCGGTGGTCATGACGTCTCTGGCTGGCCGATGCTGTTTGGTCCGGGCGAAAGCTGGTACGCAAAACCTGACGCAGGCGCCTTGCTTGTCTCACCCGCAGACGCGGACCCAAGCGCGCCAATGGACGCCTACGCCGATGACATGGTGCTGGCCGAAGGATTTGCCCGCTACGAACACTACGTCACCGAACCGGTGAACCGGCTGCTGACCTCTTGGGCGGGGTTGCGCACCTTTTCGCCTGACCGAAACCTTGTGCTTGGCCCCGATCCCACCGATCCCGCATTTGTCTGGAGCGTGGGACAGGGTGGATATGGCTTTCAGACCGCGCCAGCGGCCAGCGCCTTGGTGGCTGATCTGGTGGCAGGTCGTGCGCCTGCGCTGGATGTGGATGTGGTCGCGCAACTGACCCCGGATCGCTTCCGGGGCTAGCCGACCATCGCCATCAGTTCCCAGCTGCGGATCTGCGGCAGGGCGGCGTCTTCGTCTTCAATCGTGGGCTGGCTGCGTTGCTGTGGGTCATACGACAATGTCGCGGCCCCTTCGGCATAAATCACCTGTGGCGTGGCAAACACCAAATGATGCGCTGTGATCGCCGTCAAATCCGCGTCAATCCGCACCGCCTCAAAGGCAGAGGCAAGCGATCGTGCCTGCACCAAAACGCCTTCAACGCCCAGCACATGCTGCACGCGGATGTGGCTGTATAGCATCTGCTGCTGCTGAGAGATCCACAGATCCCGGCGCGGCAGCCCAAAGCCCAGCGCGCCTGCCTCAATCCGCACCGGCCAAAGCCGGTTGTCGGCGCGGTAGGGTTGTCCTGCAAAGGTCTGGCTGTGGACTTGGGTCAGGGGCTGCGGCCCATGACTTTGCGTATTGACCAAATCACCCGGCATCAGATCTTCAATGGCGCGGGGGCCGTTGGGCGTATCAATCTGTGTGCCGCCCATCAGGGCGGTCTGCATCGTGTCAAAGGTCATCGCGCTGTCGAACGGGATTGGCAAACCACCTGACTTGGGGAAACACCCGCAGGCAACGCCCGCGGCAGGTCCCTCTTTGGCGGTAAACCCCGGCGTCCGACAATCCATCGCGTAGAACGCCGTCACAACATGGGCCGATTGCACGTCCATCATGGCAATCGCGTGCGAAACCGCCGGATGGATCAACTCTGCCGGCACCCGGCACCATTTCCAGCCCGTCGCGCGATCTTCGCGTGTGGGCAAATCTGACAAAGCGACAGCCCCGACCATGCTGCCATCGGTCTGATAGGTCGCAAGGCTGAAATCCTGTAGCCGCGCGCAATCTGCGGGCGAAAGCGATACCGTCACATCTGGAAAGGCACGGTGCGGCGGATGGGCAGAGGATAAAAAGGCCATAAGACCTCCATAAGACTTCGTTAATTGCAAATTGCCTGGCCCAAACGGCAACAGCGTGTTTCCCAGATGGAAAAAATGAGGCAGCGCGTTTGACGATTGAAAATCACCCCAAACCGCCCCATCTAACGGCCATGAAACCACCCACCCTGCGGGACCGTGCCAGATTGCGGCTAGAGCGTCAGTTCCGTTCCATCAGCCGCCGCTATCCGTGGACAGACCGGCCACTGGCCGCCCTGCGCCATCCCCGCCTGTGGCTGGTGCGCGTGCCCATCGCGATCTTCTTCATCCTCGGTGGCTTTCTGGCGATCCTGCCAATCTTTGGCCTGTGGATGATCCCCGTTGGCTTGCTGCTGCTTGCGGTCGATATTCCCCGCCTTCAGGCCCCCGTGGCTGCCGCCATCGTGCGCGGACGGCGACGGCTGGACGTCTGGCGCCACCGCAGACAGGGCTAGTCAGCGCGCAATCGCATCCTTAGGCTGGGGCCATTCAACCAAAGGATTTGACGATGAACGCCACCCGGACCCTGATCGCCGCAATTTGCTTTTTCCAACCTTCGCCTTCGCGGACCAAGTTGATCGCCTTGCCGCGGCAACGGACGTTCTGACCGAAAAGATGACCGCATTCTACGTCAGCCGCGTGCCAGAATTGGCAAGCGTCATGCCGGATTTCACCGTTGACGGCGAAATGCGCGCGGCACTGGGCTGCACGTTGGCAACCTACGAGGCGGAAATCGGCGCCGCCGCGACAGAGGCTTATGTCGCCTCTGTCGAACGCGAAGCCGCGGCGCTGGAGATCACCGACCTGACCGGCATCGGCAGCGTTCTGGGTGACATCGACGAGGCGCTCGCCCTTCGCGCAATGACCGATTGCGGCCAGCTCGACATCGCCATGCGCCGGATGCAGAAAAGCGGCCTATGGGAGGCGATGCAGAAACCCGGCGTGATCGAGGCGCTGATGGCGGGCGGTTAAACCCGCCCTGCCAATGGCTTAGCCGTCCTTGCGGATGGTTTCGTTCTTGGGGTCATAGGGGCTGTCCTGCACGATCTCGGCATTCCAAAGCTGATCGAACATTTTGACCTGCACCTTGGTGCCGACGTCCGCGTGTTCGGGCTTCACGTAGCCCATGCCAATCGACTTGCCAAAGGCCACCGAATACCCGCCCGAGGTCAGACGCCCGATCCGTGTGCCGTCCGCTGCATAAAGCGCCTCGCGCCCCCAGGGGTCAGCATCATCAGGGCCATCAATCAGCAGAGTCACACATTTCGACCGGATCCCCTTGGCGACCATCGCGTCCTTGCCATGGAAATCCTTGTTCAGATCCACAAACCGCGGCAAGTCCGCCTCCAGCGGTGTTGCATCGCGGCCCAGTTCGGTGCCAAAGGCGCGATAGGACTTTTCCTGCCGCAGCCAGTTTTGCGCACGTGCGCCAACCAGCTTCATCCCGTGCTTCTCACCCGCCTTTTCCAGCAGATCAAAAAGGTAGTTCTGCATCTCAATCGGATGATGCAACTCCCAGCCCAGCTCTCCGGTATATGCCACGCGGATCGCGTTCACCGGGCACATGCCCAATTCGATCTGCTTGGCGGACAGCCACGGGAACCGCTTGTTCGACAGCGCGGTTTCAGGATCCGGGTCCCTGATCACCTCTGCCAGCACATCGCGCGCCTTGGGTCCTGCAATCGCAAAGACGCCCCACTGCGTGGTCACATCCTGTTCGTTGATGCGACCAAACTCGGCCTCTTTTTCCATGATCGCCTTATAAAGGTAGTCCTGATCATAGGCGTGCCAGCCCCCGGCAGAGACAAGGTAATAGTCATCCTCTGCCAGCCGCACGATCGTATATTCAGTGCGCGTCGTGCCGTGGCTTGTCAGCGCATAGGTCAGGTTGATCCGGCCCACACGCGGCAGCTTGTTGGTGGTGAACCAATCCAGAAACGCCGTCGCCCCCGGCCCCGAAATCCGGTGCTTGGTAAACGCTGTGGCGTCAATCAGGCCTACGCCTTCGCGGATCGCTTTGGCCTCTTCCACTGCATATTGCCACCAGCCGCCGCGCCGGAAACTACGTGAGGCGTGGTCGTCAAACCCTTGCGGCGCATAGTAATTCGGCCGCTCCCAACCATTCACCCAGCCAAACTGTGCACCCCGTGCCGCCTGCCGGTCATAGGCCGGTGACGTGCGCAAAGGCCGTGCGGCTGGGCGTTCTTCATCGGGGTGATGCAGAATATAGACGTGGTCGTAGCATTCCTCGTTCTTGCGCGCGGCAAATTCCGTCGTCATCCACGACCCGTAACGCTTGGGGTCAAGGCTGGCCATGTCGATCTCTGCCTCGCCCTCGACCATCATCTGCGCAAGGTAATAGCCTGTGCCACCGGCGGCGGTGATCCCGAAAGAGAACCCTTCAGCCAGCCACATGTTTTTCATCCCCGGCGCAGGCCCCACCAGCGGGTTGCCGTCCGGCGTATAACAGATCGGGCCGTTGAAATCGTCCTTCAGCCCGCTGTCCTCGCATGACGGCACCCGGTGGATCATCGCCATATATTGCTCCTCGATCCGCTCCAGATCGAGCTGGAACAGGTCAGCGCGAAAGCTATCGGGCACGCCATATTCAAACCGTGCAGGCGCGTTTTTCTCATAAACACCCAAGATCCAGCCGCCGCGTTCTTCGCGCACATAAGATTGCGCATCAGCGTCGCGCACCACGGGGTGTTCGGGATTGTCCTTGCGCCATTCCACCAGCGCCGGGTCCTGATCCATGACGATGAACTGGTGTTCGACCGGGATCGCCGGGATCTTGATGCCCAGCATCTTGGCCGTGCGCTGCGCGTGATTGCCGGATGCCGTCACAACGTGTTCCGCCGTGATCACGATCTGCTCGTCGCTCGCGACAAGGTTCCCGCCCTTCTCCACCATCTTGGTGCAGGTCACCTCCCACGCCTCGCCATTCCACGCAAAAGCATCCGCCTGCCATTTCCGCTCAATCGCGACACCACGCTGCCGCGCGCCCTTGGCCATCGCCATGGTCACATCGGCGGGGTTAATATAGCCGTCGGTCGCATGATAAAGCGCGCCTTCCAGATCCTCAGTGCGGATCAGGGGCCAACGCGCCTTGATCTCATCGGGCGTCAGAAACTCATACGGCACGCCGCAGGTCTCCGCGGTGGAGGCATAAAGCATATACTCATCCATCCGCTCTTTCGTCTGCGCCATGCGCAGGTTGCCCACAACGGCAAAGCCCGCATTCAACCCGGTTTCTTCCTCAAGCGTTTTATAGAACTTGATGGAATAGTCGTGGATATGCGTGGTCGCAAAAGACATGTTGAAATAGGGCAGCAAGCCCGCCGCGTGCCATGTCGACCCGGATGTCAATTCATCACGTTCCAGCAGCATCACATCGTCCCAGCCCGCGCGCGCCAGATGATAGGCAATCGACGTGCCAACGGCCCCGCCGCCCACAACCAAAGCTTTGACATTCGTTTTCATAGCGCGACCTCCCGCTGGATTCCTGACTGCAATTTAGCGAATGCACACTCCCGCGCCAGAACCAGCCGACATAGTGTGTGGCGAAACCGACCTATGCAGAACGACCTGCGCCGGTTAGCCTATCGCCATATTTTGCAAATCACATTGGACGACACCGGATGACAACGCGACTTCACCTTCAGACCGCCGCCAAAATGGCGCAAGACGCCTACCTGCCCAACGCCAAAAGCCTTGGTGGACACAGTTTCCTTATTCCGCCCCTGCGCGGGGACGCCACGGCATTCCTGCTCAAGGGCCATATCCTTGTGGTGCAGGGCAGCAATAGCGTCGCCGATTACCTCAAATACAATTTTCGCGTGCTCCGCCTTGGTAATAAACGGCTGAAAATGGACGCCAAGAAGACCGAAAAAGACCGGCGCGGCGCGGTCTGGCATCAGGGCTTTCTGCACCACGCCATGGAAATCCAAAGCTGGCTCAAGTCGCACGGGCAGAAGCCAAAGATCATCGTCGGCCATTCGCTTGGGGCTGCGGCGACGCAGGTGCTGTCCTCGGCTTACGGCGTGCCGGGCATTGGCTTTGCCGCGCCGCGTATCTGCAAACACGCGCCGTCCTCTCTGCGCAAAGATCGCTGTCTGCTGATCTGCCGCAGCGATGATATCGTGGCCTCGGTCCCAAGCGGGTTTGACCATTTGGGCGATGAACGGCACCTGCGCGTCACCCATGGTCCGTGGCCGCGCCACAAGATGAAGCATTATACCGCATTGCTGCCGCAACTGATTTCGCGCAAGCAGCTCCCCAAACACTGGCCGTGAAAGGGCATCCAATGGCAGACTTTCTGAAAATCGCGATCCCCAGCTTTGCCGTGGGGGCCGTTGTCGGCGCCGTAGGCTGGTATCTGGCCGGCCCGCTGTTCATCGACAACGTGGTCTCAGAACAGCTGGCCGTGGCAGAGGTGCAAGCCACCGGCACATTCACCGACGCCGATCGCGCCCACAAAGGCAGCGGCAACGTCGCCGTCGTCACCCGCGCCGATGGCGTGACAGAGCTTCAATTCACCATGTTCGAGGTCACCAACGGCCCCGACCTAGAGGTCTGGTTGTCGGCCCACCCCAACCCGACATCGTCCGCCGACGTCAAAGGCGCAGATTGGTTGTCGCTTGGCCGCCTCAAGGGCAATATCGGCGATCAGGCCTATAGCGTGCCTGCGGGCACGGACCTGTCGGCCTATCCATCGGTGGTGATCTGGTGCGAACAATTTGGCGTGCTGTTTTCGCCCGCCGTGCTGACCCCGGCCTAGTTGTCGCCCAGAACGCAGCGGCGCACACCCAGTTCAATCGAACAGTTCTCGGCCCCAAAGTTTCCGCCATTGGCGCCGCGGCGCACCGTTGGCTTTGCTGCTGGTGCCTGCGTCTCTGCCGGGGTTTCGACCGCCTCTGCGGTCTGTGGATCCACGGACCCCAATGGCAACAAGGCAATCAGCCCCATCGCCTCTTCGGACAAAGCCCCCGCGTCGTAATTGCGAGACTTGCGTGCATCCGCCTGCGTCAGGATCTGTCCGCGTGAGACCTGCAGCACAAGGTTCCGCTCTGCCGCCGATATCGGCTCATGGTTATTAAGCAAGTTATGCGCAATCCGCCCACGTTTGATATGGTCCGGCTCTGGCCCCAAAAGCGCAAGCAAGGTCTCAGACGGGACAAAGCCCGCGCCATTGCGCTTCACCAGCGTATCCCAATCGGTGATGTCGCCCTCGGCCATGCGCTTCAAAATCCGCGCCTCAAGCGGCTGATAAATGCGCCCGTCATTCAGGGTCGTGTAGGCTTTCATAGCAAGGCTTTCACCCGGCGGCACATCCGACAGCTCTGTCTGTGCGGTAAAGACCCCAACGCCCTCTCGGTATTCAGGCGCAGGCGCGGGCAACAGCGCGTTCAGGGCGGCCATATCAATCTGCCCAATCAGGGCCGCCACATGAGTGTCTGCGGCATTGGTCAGGATCTCCATTTCGATAAAGGTGCCCAATTTGGCGGTGAACCTGCGGTAGTTGACCGGGGTGACTTCGCCCGTGGCGGGCCTGCGCGATGTGCGCGGCTGCTCTGTCCAGTCGATGCCGTCTGCCCTTGCAAACAGCGACTTGCTGCTGCCGGATTGCCCCAATGCCCCGCCAATATTGTCAAACATCGCCATCGAGGCGTTGATTTCGCCCAGGATCTGCCCTTGCACCGTGTTGGTATTGACCTGCTCCAACCGCTGCATCCGCAGCGCCATCAACATCTTGCCGCGCATATAGGTCATCGTTTCACCGCCCGCACCGGCCTGATCGGCGCGGCGATAATCCAGTAGGACATCGTTGGTCGTGGACTTTGACACCATGGACTGGATCAGTTCCGCCTCGACAATCGTCTCACCATCGGCTTGCGTATAGGCCCGCGCGTACCAGCCATCGGGGGCGGGCGGCATCTGTCCGCGCAGATCAATATCGGGGGTCTTGGTCACCTGCCCGGTCGCATTCTCAAACAGCATCCTGACCGCTGTGCCACCGGGGCTGACGTTGGTGTTATCACCGTTCAGCGACAGTGTGGTCTGCTTGCCTTGTAGGTTTTCATACAAAACATAAAGCCCACCGCCGCCGATCAACAAAACGCTCAGCACAATGGCCGGAAGAATGACACGGATCATGAAATGCCCTTTGACTGCTTTTGTCAGACTTATCACCGATCAATCCGGCGCGATCAGGGACCAATCATGAAGTTTTTGGGGCATCCCTTGCCGCTCTGCCCGCCCCGGCCTAAAAGCGTGGGGACCAACCCGCGCAGGACCCGCCTATGCATATCTGCCGCTCTATCGCTGAGATCCGCAACGTCATGTGGGACCTCGCCACCGATGGCTCAGTGGGCCTTGTCACCACCATGGGCGCTTTACACGCAGGCCATATGGCGCTTGTTGCTGCCGCCGCGGACGATCATGACGCCGTTGTTGCCACGATCTTTGTGAACCCGACGCAATTCGGCGACGCCAAAGACCTTGAAAACTACCCCCGCACCGAAGAGACCGACCTCGCTATGCTGCGCGATGCAGGCGTAGCTGCCGTCTTCATCCCCGACGCAGCCGAGATCTACCCCGACGGCGAAGAAACCATCGTTGAAACGACGCATCTGGCCAATATCCTGCACGGAGAGGTCCGCCCGGGCCACTATCGCGGCGTCGCCACCGTGGTCACCAAACTATTCAACATTATTCAGGCCGATGCCGCCTATTTCGGCGAAAAGGACTATCAGCAACTGGCCGTGATCCGCCGCATGGTGCGCGACCTGCACATGCCCATCACGATCCACGGCGTCCCCACCGTGCGCGAAGCCGACGGTCTTGCCATGTCCTCGCGCAATGTCCGGCTGATCGCTGACGAACGCTATGACGCCCGCGTCCTGCACCTGTCGCTGACCGTGGCAGAGGCGCTGATCAAAGAAGGCAAAACCGTCGAACAGGCCGCCGAAAGCATTCGCGGCGTGATCTCTTCCAAACGCAGCTGCAAACTTGTCGGCCTCGACATTGTTGACGCAGAAACCTTTGCGCCCGTCACGGGCGTGCCTACCAAAACCATCGGTATTATGATCTCTGTCCAGTTCTTGCAGGTCATGCTGATCGATCAAAAGGAAATCGCAATATGAGCAGCCAAAAAGAGACCATCCGCCGCAAAACCGTCCCGCAGCTGGCCGCCCGAAAAGGGGGCGAGCCCATCGTCTCGTTGACCAGCTATCATGCGCATACCGCAGCCATCGTGGACAAATATGCGGACTTTATCCTTGTGGGCGACAGCCTTGGCATGGTGATGCACGGCATGGAAAGCACCGTGGGCGTCCCGCTTGATCTGATGATCATGCATGGCAAGGCGGTGGTGCGGGGCACGCAATCTGCCGTCATCGTGGTCGATATGCCCTTCGGCACCTACGAAGAATCCCCCGCCATGGCCTTCCGCAACGCCGCCAAGATCATGAAGGAAACGCAGTGTCAGGCGGTCAAGCTTGAAGGCGGCGCACGCATGGCCGAAACCATCCGCTATCTGGTCGAACGCGGCATCCCGGTGATGGCGCATGTGGGCCTGACCCCGCAGTCGGTGAACACCATGGGCGGTTTCAAGGTGCAGGGCCGGGATGAAGCGGCATGGGCCGTCCATATCAACGACGCCAAGGCCGTGGCCGATGCCGGTGCCTTTGCCGTGGTGGTCGAAGGCGTGGTCGAAGACCTTGCCAATCAAATCACCGCCGCGGTCGACATTCCCACCATCGGGATCGGGGCCTCGGTCAATTGTGACGGCCAAATCCTGGTGCTCGAAGACATGCTGGGCCTGAACCCCTGGACCCCCAAATTCGTTAAGGTTTATGGACAACTTGGCCCAATGATCGAAGATTCCGTCAAGCGCTACGCCGATGACGTCCGCGCGCGCGCCTTTCCCACGGAAGACGAAGTGTATCGGTAAGTCCTTAAATTCAATAATCTTTTCTCGCTCTATCCCTGTGCGACCTCCTAATTTTGCAGGGCGCGCAGGGGTGCCAATGCATTTATGCAACGGGGAAAAGTGAAGCTAAATTTCCTGCATCATTTACCAATTGTTGACGTTATAGTCATACCACCACGCATAAGACGTGGACTGAGGAAAGTGAGAGCAGATGAAACGCACCCCCCTTCTTGCGGTGGTGGCCCTGTTGGCGCTCAGCGCCTGCATGCAGCCGGAACCTGTGACAGGCCGCGCCGACAACGACATGCTTCGGTTTTCAGCGATGAACTATACCGCCGCGACGGAGTTTGGCGCCCAGTAACCAATGATCGCGCCCCGATTTTTTCAGAGGTGGGGAAACCCTCGCCTCTGTTTTGGCGTGTCCGAATACCTGCATCTTGAGATCTGATCCCGGGACGGTGGGCGGGGCGCTTTGGCCGCTTGCGGCCAATAGCGGCGCCCAACGGCCTAGAACATCCCCGGCACCACAAGGTCAGGTGGCCTGTGACCATCAGCAAATGTCTTGAGATTGATGATGACCTTCTCGCCCATCTCAACCCGCCCTTCCAGCGTGGCGGATCCCATATGCGGCAGCAAAATCACATTCGGCAAAGCCTTCAGGCGTGGGTTCATCTGGTGCCCGCGCTCATAAACATCCAGCCCCGCACCCCCCAATTCACCGGCCCGCAACATCCGGGTTAGCGCGTTTTCATCCACCACTTCCCCGCGTGACGTGTTCACAATCACCGCGTCCGGCTTCATCAGCCTCAAGCGCCGGGCGTTCATCAAGTGAAACGTGCTTGGCGTATGCGGACAATTGACCGAAATCACGTCCATCCGCGCCACCATCTGGTCAAGGCTCTCCCAATAGGTGGCCTCCAGCGCCTCCTCCACCTCTGGTCGCAGGCGTTTGCGGTTGTGGTAATGGATCTGCATCCCAAAGGCCGCCGCGCGTTTTGCAACGGCCTGACCGATCCGACCCATGCCCAATATCCCCAAACGCCGCCCGCCAAGCCTGCCGCCCATCATCGCCGTCGGCGCCCAACCGGGCCAATCCCCCGACTGCGCCAACGCCACGCCCTCTGGCACCCGCCGAATGACCCCCAGCATCAGCGCCAAGGTCATATCGGCGGTGTCATCCGTGGTCACACCCGGTGTGTTGGACACCAGAATGCCCCGCTGCCGCGCGGTCGCAACATCAATATTGTCCACCCCGGCGCCGTAATTCGCGATCAGCTTCAGCCGCTCACCGGCCTTTGCAAGCAGGGGGGCGTCAATCTGATCGGTGATCGTCGGCACCAGCACATCCGCCTCCGTCACGGCCTGCGCCAGCTCTGTCGCCGTCATCGGCGTATCGTCTTCGCGCAGCCGCACATCAAACAGCTCTGTCATCCGGGTCTCGACCACTTCGGGCAACCGTCGCGTCACAACAACACTTAGCTTTTTCCCCGGCATTCAACCCTCCTGCGTGCTTTGCAAATCAGCCTGTTCCTGTCAGGTTGCCAGATAACCGACGCGTGGCACAAGAACGATCACGCGCGGCAGGTGCGGTAAGTGACAGGTCCATCCATGAAAATCCTCATGCTCATTCTGGCTTTGCTGGCCCCTGCTGCCACGGCACAGGAAACGGCGCAGAACGTCTCTGCCCCGGTCTTCGGCCCTGAAACCAATCTGCCCATGCCGCGTTTTGTCAGCCTCAAGGCACAGGAAAGCAACGTGCGGCGCGGCCCATCGTTGTCGCACCGCATTGATTGGGTGTTTCAGCGCAAAAACATGCCACTTCAGGTGATCGCAGAATACGGCCACTGGCGGCGCGTCATCGACCGCGAAGGTCAGGGCGGTTGGGTGCATTACACCATGCTGTCAGGTGTGCGCACCGTCATCATTGATCAAGACATGACCGCCCTGCGCGCCAAACCCGATCCCACATCGCATGAACGCGCGGTGCTCGAGGCCGGCGTGATCGCCCGCCTTGGGTCTTGTGCTGCGGGCTGGTGCGAACTCAATGCCGCAGGCTACCGTGGCTGGGCCCCGCAATCGGTGCTTTGGGGCACTGCCGAAGGCGAAGTGCGCGACTAGGCCGCGTCGTCCAGCCCGCGCCCTTTCAAAAGCGCCTCAACCCCCGGCAATCGCCCCCGGAACGCGGTGTAAAGCTCGGCGGCATCAACCGATCCGCCCGACGACAACACCGTTTGTTCCAGTTTCATCGCCGTCGCCGCATCAAACGGATCGCCCGCCTCTTCAAATGCGGCAAAGGCATCGGCATCCATCACCTCTGACCACATGTAGCTGTAATAGCCGCTGGAATAGCCATCCCCGGCAAAGACATGGGCAAAATGCGGCGTTGCATGGCGCATCCGAATAGCGTGCGGCATCCCCATCTCTTCCAGCACTTCGGCCTGCTTTTGCATCGGATCTGCTGGCGCCGGCCCATCATGAAACGCCAGATCAACCATCGCACTGGCCACATATTCCACCGTCTGGAACCCCATATCATAGGTCGCGGCCTTCAGCATCCGGTCCAGCAAATCGGCGGGCATCGCCTCTCCTGTATCGGCGTGGGTGGCAAATTCCTGCAACACCTGCGGCACCTCCAGCCAATGTTCGTATAGCTGGCTGGGCAGTTCCACAAAATCGCGCGCGACTGATGTGCCGCTGATCGATTCATAGGTCACATCCGACAGCATCTGGTGCAGCGCATGACCAAACTCGTGGAACAACGTGCGCGCATCGTCATAGGACAACAGCGCCGGTTTGCCCTCTTCGGGTTTGGCAAAATTGCACACGTTCACGACATGCGGCCTGATGTCGCCCGCCAACCGCTGCTGGCTGCGCATCGCCATGCACCACGCACCGGACCGCTTGCTGGGCCGGGCAAAGTAATCACCAATGAAAACAGCAACATGTTCGCCATTTCGCGTCACCTCGAATAACCGCACGTCGGGGTGATACACCGGCCCCTCCAGCGGCTTGAATTCCAGCCCGAACAGCCGGTTCGCGCAGGCAAACGACGCCTCGATCATGCGGTCCAGTTGCAGATAGGGCTTCAGTTCCGCCTCATCGAGATCATGCAAGACCTGCCGCCGCTTCTCGCTGTAATAGCGCCAGTCCCATGGCTCCAGCGGGCCCTCCCAGCCGTCAGCATGCAGCATCAACTCAAGCGCCTTGGCGTCGCTTTCCGCCGCGGCCTTGGCGGGCTTCCACACCTCATTCAGCAAGTCGCGCACCGCTTTCGGCGTGCCTGCCATCTCTGTTTCCAACTTGTAATCGGCAAAGCTTTCATACCCCAAAAGTGCGGCGCGCCTTTGCCGCAGCTTCAGCGTTTCCGCCGCAATCGCCCGATTGTCGGTCTTGCCGCCATTCGCCCCCCGCGCGGCCCAGGCCTCATAGGCTTTTTCGCGCAGATCACGGCGGGACGAAAACTGCAGGAACGGCACAATCAGTGACCGCGACAGCGTGACCACCGGCCCGCCCGCATCCAATTCCTTGCCCGCGCCGCGTGCCGTGGCCACAACAAAATCCGGCAACCCGTTGAGCCCGTCTTTGTCCAAAACCATGTGCCAATCGCGCTCGTCCGCCAAAAGGTTCTGGGTGAATTCGGTGCCCAGCACCGAAAGCCGCGATTTCACCTCGCGCAATTCCTTGGCTGCATCCCCTTCCAGCAACGCGCCCGAACGCACAAACCCGCGCCGTGACAACAGCAGCACCCGCTGCTGTTCGTCCGTCAGATCAAGCGCTTCGCGATCCTGCCAAAGCGCCTCAACCCGCGCAAAAAGCGCTTTGTTCTCTGTGACTTCTGACCCATAGGCGCTTAGCTTCGGGGCGAACTCCCGCTGCAATTCTTCGCGCTTTGGGTTCGAATCCGCGCCCGCGATCCCATAAAACGTCCCCAAGACCTGCCCAAGCCTGGCCTCTGACATCTCCAACGCTTCAATTGTGTTCTCAAACGTCGGCGCGTCCGGGTTATCGGTGATCTTTGCCAAATTTGCCCGCGCTTCAGCCAGTGCGGCATCCACTGCCGGGGCAAAATCATCGTCGGAAATCAGATCAAACGGCGGCAACCCAAAGGGCGTGTCCCAGTCGGACAAAAGCGGGTTTTTCATGGCAAATCTCCTTTGCCAACAACCTAGGACCGGCCGGCCCGACTTGCCAGAACCCCCTGCTTCTTTTGGCCAAAAATATCCAAATCCCGCCCGTGCGGTCAGCGCTGCCGCATCCGTGCTTCAAACCGCCGTAGCACCAAGGACAGCCCGATCGTCATCGTCAGATAGACCAGCGCGACGACGTTATAGGTCTCAAAATACCGGAAATTGCCCGCCGCCGTGACCTTGCCCAACTGCGTGATATCGGTGACGCCCAAAACGCTCACCAGTGACGAATCCTTCACCATTGCGACGAAATCGTTACCCAAGGGCGGCAGGATCGTCCGCAAGGCCTGCGGAAAGACGATGAACCGGAACCGGTGCCAGCGCCCAAGACCCAGTGCCTCTGCCGCCTCGATCTGCCCTTCATCGACCGATTGCAGCCCTGCGCGAAACACCTCTGCCAGAAATGACGCATAGGCCAATGTCAGCGCAATGATGGCCCGCCACAACAGCGAAAAGTCCCGCGTGCGGATCGGCTCTAACCCAAGCGTCTCTGCCAGCCAGTTCCACGCCAACACCATGCCCGGCGCCAACACAAAGGCCACGTATAGCAGCAACACGATGATCGGAATGCCGCGCATGACTTCCACATAAAACCGCGAAATCTGCCGTATGATCAAAGACTTGGACAGCGCGCCCAGCGCCAGAAGCAACCCCAGCGCGCAGGCCATCGCGTAGCTGACGATCGCCACGAACACCGTCGTGCGAATGCCTTTGGACAGGGTGGTGAGGACCTTTGTATAGGCCTCATCCGTCAGGACCTGGAAAAACATCCAGCCGCCAATGGCCACCACCGCAAGCAGCCACCACGGGAAATCTTCGTCATTTGGGGATGTGGGGATCATCGGACATACGGCCCCCGGTCACATGTCCGGGGGCCTTTCGCCTTAGCCGCCGACTTTGAAGTCGAGGAACCATTTGGTGTTCAGCGCATCAATGGTGCCGTCGGCCTCCATATCCGCAATCGCTGCGTTGATCGGGGCGACAAGGTCAGATCCCTTGGGGAAGATGAAACCGAAGTCCTCCGTGCCCAACTTTTCGCCGATGATTTTTAACGCTCCGTCCGAGGCATCGACATAACCATTGCCAGCCGTGCCATCCGTCAGGATCAGGTCAACATCCCCTGCCCGCAAGGCTTGCACCGTCGCGCCAAATGTCTCCATCAGCTTGATGCGCGGGTTGGCCTCGTCCCCGTCCAAGACGTCATAGACACCAACATAAAACGGCGTCGTGCCGGGCTGAGCGGCCATTAACAGATCCTCATCGGCCGCAAAGGACGCCGCATCGGTGAACCGGTCCTCATCGCCGCGCACCATCATCACCATCTCTGAAGTCATGTATTTATCAGAAAAATCAACAACTTCCTTGCGGTCATCGCGGATGGTGATGCCTGTCATGCCAACGTCGAACTGGCCTTCGCTCACGGCGGGGATCATCGCGTCCCAGCTAATGTTTTCGTAAACAACCGTTGCGTTCAGCCGCTCTGCAATCACTTCCATCGCGTCGTATTCCCAGCCCACCGCATTGCCGTCGCCATCCATGAACTGCAGCGGAGGATATGCGTTTTCTGTCACCACAACGATCTCGCGACCTTCCAGATCCGGCAGATGCCCCGCTGCCATCGCAGTCGTGCCCATTAACGCCGTCGCGGCCAATGTTACCAAAAATTTCATGTGTATTCCCCCGAGGTTAAGACCGGACAACACTACCGCCACTTACGCCTCGCGCAAGCCCCGCCCGCCACAATCGGGGCAATCGGCACGCGCTTTCGCCCCGATCACCCGCGTTTCGGCATAAAGTGCGTCATAAATCAGCAACCGCCCCCGCAAACTGTCGCCCGCGCCGGTGATCACCTTGACCGCCTCGAGGGCCATCATTGACCCGACCACACCGGGCAGCGGGCCAACAACCCCGGCCTCTGCGCAGCTGGGAACCAGCGCTTGGTCCGGCGCATCCGGGAAAATGCAGCGATAACAGGGGCCTGCTGTGTTTGGATCATAAACGCTGATCTGCCCTTCCCACTGGGTCAGCGCCGCTGCAATCAACGGTTTTTTCTGTTCCACCGCCGTTGCATTGACCAAATAACGGGTCGCAAAATTGTCCGTTCCGTCAAGGATCAGATCGTATTCCGCAAACAATGCCCCTGCGATTTCGGCGTCCAGCCTGCGGTGATAGGGGCGCACCACGACAAAGGGGTTCTGCGCTACCATCGCCGCTGCCGCCGATTGGACCTTGGCCTCTCCGATGGAAGCGTCGCGGTGGATCACTTGCCGTTGCAGGTTCGCGTTTTCGACCACGTCATCGTCGACCACCCCGATTGTGCCGACCCCGGCCGCCGCCAAATATTGCAACGCCGGTGCGCCCAATCCGCCCGCGCCAATCACCAGAACCTTGGCCTCTTTCAACGCCTTCTGCCCCGGTCCACCGATTTCGCGCAAAATGATATGCCGCGCATAGCGGTCAAGCTCTGTCGCGGAAAACGTACCGGGCTTTGCCGCAGGTGCTGCCTGCGCATCGGCCCGTTTGCGCAACCGCCCCAACACTTTGCCGTATCCCCAGACAAGGCCAGCGCCGGCGATCAGCATCAGCCATAGGCGTGCATCCCCCCCTGTCGCCGCGCGCAACGGATGCCCATTCGGCAGGATCAGATGAAGTGCGATCACCGCCACCATCAAGATGCCGATCATCACCCAACGCGCCTGACGCGGCGCGCCCATCGCCATGCCGATTCCCCACAGCGCCGCCACCATGGCCCCGACCATCATCACGATGTGAACCCCGTTGATCCAAAACCGCCACTGCCGCGAGCGGTCTCATCCAGATCGCCCAGCGCGAACTGGGCCGCCGTCACCGGGGCCACCACCATCTGCGCGATCCGCATTCCATGTGTGATCGTGAAATCTTCTTGCCCGTGATTGATTAAGATCACGCCAACGGGACCGCGATAGTCGCTGTCAATCGTGCCCGGCGCGTTGACCATCCCGACCCCATGTTTCAGCGCCAAACCGGACCGGGGCCGGATTTGCACCTCAAACCCGTCGGGGATCGCCATGCGCAAACCTGTGGGGATCAACTTGCGGGCGCGGGGCGCCAAAATGATACTTTTGCGATCTGGCAGGTTGGCACAGACATCGGCCCCTGCCGCCCCGGCGGTCGCATAGGCAGGCAAGGGAATCGTCTGATCGGCTCCTTCGGCCCAGGCGATTTTGATCAATGGTTTCATCCGTCTACCCCCATCGCACGGCGTACGGTTAACAAGCCGTAAGACTTCAATACACATGTGATGTGTATGGAATGTGCATGGGTTCTGTATGTGACTTTTCTGCCCATCGACTACTTAAGCGCTTGTGCAATTTTTTCAGCCAACCGTGCGGCAACCGCAGCTTTGCCCATGCGCGGCCAATCCTCTGACCCGCCATCATGGATCAGCGTGACGTCATTTTCCGCGCCCCCCATGATCCCCGTCCGGGGCGAGACGTCGTTCGCCACGATCCAATCGCAGCCTTTGCGCTTGCGTTTAGCGGTGGCGTTTTTGATCACGTCATCAGTCTCTGCCGCGAAGCCGACGACCAATTTGGGGCGTCCCTTTTTCATCTGGGCCGTGGTCGCCAAGATGTCCGGGTTTTCCACAAAATCCAATGATGGCAAACCTTTACCATCCTTCTTGATCTTGCTGTCGCCCGCATTCGCCACCCGCCAATCGGCCACCGCTGCCGCAAAAACCGCCGCGTCAGCGGGCAGGGCCCCGGCTACGGCCACGGCCATCTCGGCCGCGGTTTGCACCTTGACCACAGTCACATCCATCGGTGGTGGCACGTCCGCCGGGCCGGTCACAAATGTCACGTCGGCCCCTAACCCTTTCAAAGCATTGGCAATTGCTGTGCCCTGCGCGCCTGACGACCGGTTCGCAATATAGCGCACCGGATCAATCGGTTCATGCGTCGGGCCAGAGGTGACCAGAACATGCTTTCCCTTCAGCGGTCCATCAGCCAAAGCCGCATCAATTGCATCAACAATTTCAAGGGGTTCGGCCATACGCCCCGGCCCATATTCGCCGCAGGCCATATCGCCCTCGTTCGGGCCAACAAACAGGATCCCGTCGTCCGTTAGCGTGCCCAAATTGCGCTGCGTCGCCGGATGCTGCCACATCCGCACGTTCATCGACGGTGCCACCAAAACCCGCTTGTCCGTCGCCAAAAGCAAGGTCGAGGCTAAATCATTGGCCAGCCCCCCGGCCATCTTGGCCATCAGATCCGCCGTGCCGGGTGCGACCACGATCAGATCGGCTGCGCGCGACAGCTCAATATGTCCCATCTCGGATTCATCATTCAAATCAAAGAGTTCTCGGAAAACCTTATTGCCCGCCAAGGCGGAAACCGACAGCGGGGTGACAAACTCGGACCCCGCAGAGGTCAGAACCGGTGTGACCGCTGCGCCGCGTTCGCGCAATCGCCGGATCAGGTCCAGTGATTTGAACGCCGCAATGCCGCCGCCGATGATCAGCAATATGTGTTTGTTTGCCAGCATTTGCCCGCTCCTTTGATCGGGCAAACACTAGGGCAGGACGACCCGGAATGACAATGGATCAGGCGAAGAAGCTGTGAACCTCGTTGCTGGTCGCTTCCAGCTTCTTGCGCATCTTGCCAAACGCCGCGGCCTCAAGCTGGCGAACACGCTCTTTTGACAGCCCAAGCTCTGTGCCAAGGCTTTCCAACGTGCGCGGATCATCCCGCAACTTGCGCTCGCGCACGATAAACCGTTCGCGGTCGTTAAGATCGGACAGGGCCGTCAACAACCACTGGCGTAGCGTAGCATTGTCGTGCGAATTCTCAACATGTTCAGAGGCTTGCGTGGAATCATCCTCTAACGCATCAATCCATTCGCGGCCCTCGTCCTCTGTCGATTGCGTCGCATTCAGCGAAAAATCAGAGCCGGACAAGCGCCCCTCCATCATCTCCACATCATGGATTGGCACGCCAACTTCCACCGCGATCAACTCGCGCATCACGTGGCCTTCCAGCACCTTGCCTTCAGCGGCCGCTTCGCGTTCCAGCCGCGCCTGCACCCGGCGCATATTGAAAAACAACGACTTTTGCGAAGATGTGGACCCGGTGCGCACCATCGACCAGTTGCGCATCACATAATCCTGAATCGAGGCCTTGATCCACCACACCGCGTAGGTCGAAAACCGCACGCCACGGTCAGGATCAAACTTGTCGGCTGCTTTCATCAGGCCAACGGATGCTTCTTGGATCAGGTCGTTCATCGGGGCGCCGTAGCGTCTGAATTTCGATGCCATCGAAATCGCCAAACGCATATATGCGGTAATCAAACGGTGAAGCGATTTCTCGCAACGCTGGTCGCGCCAGGCATAGGCCAGTTGCAACTCTGTCTCGGCGTCCAGCAGTTCAGCTTTCATCGCTGTGCGCGAAAGCGTCCGGTCGGCAAATCCGTCTAAGGCCATCAGTCATTCCCCCGTAGGTCAAACACAGTGTTGAGGCTTTTGGATGTCCTTGTTACGCAAGGCAGACGACATTGGATGAGTCATGGCCTCGAAAATATGAACGAAAACCTCACTCTCGTGCTTGGCGGGGCCGCAAGCGGCAAGTCCGCCTTTGCCGAGGCGCTTGTGCAACGCATTGGTGGGAAACAGATTTATCTTGCCACGGCGCAGGCCTTTGATGACGAAATGACGCGCAAGATCTCGGATCACGTCGCGCGGCGCGGCGCCGGCTGGCACACGATTGAGGCGCCATTTGACCTCTCGGACGCCTTGCTGGCGCGCAGCACGGAAGAGGTTGTTTTGCTGGACTGCGCGACCTTGTGGCTGACCAATCACCTTTTGGCGGATCACGACCTTGCCGCGCAGCAATCGGCGCTGATCGCCGCATTGCATGCCTGCCCCTGCCCGGTCGTCATCGTCTCGAACGAGGTCGGCCAGGGCGGCGTGCCGGAAAATGCCCTCGCGCGGCGCTTCCAATCCGCCCAAGGCCGCCTGAATCAGGCGCTGGCCGCGCAGGCCAGTTGCGCCGTATTTGTCACCGCAGGCTTGCCGCAAATCCTCAAGGGACGGCTTCCTGCATGACGCGGTTTTGGTGGGTCCGACATGGCCCGACGCATGAAAAATCCTTCGTGGGCTGGCGTGACGTCGCTGCAGACCTCAGCGACAAGGCCTTGATTTCGCGTGTGAATGCGGCTTTGCCGGCGGGTGCCCTTGTGGTCTCTTCTGACCTGATCCGCGCCCGTGATACAGCGACGGCCATCGCCGGGGGGCGCACCCGCCTGCCCGATGATCCCAACCTCAAAGAGTTCGATTTCGGCGACTGGGACGGGCTGCATTTTTCTGCCGTGGCCAAGCGTGACCCCGATTTGTCCCGGCGTTTCTGGGAAGACCCCGGCGATCTGGCCCCGCCCAACGGCGAAAGCTGGAACGCCGTTGCGACCCGTGTAGGCCGTGCCGTCGACCGTCTGATCGCCGCGCATCCGGGGCGAGATATCATCGCCGTGGCCCATATCGGTGTCATCATGACGCAAATCCAACGCGCTGGCAGCACCGCTTATCAGGCCATGGGCCACCAGATCGAAAATTTCTCGATCACCGATCTGGCCTTTGACGGAACAACATGGACCGTCGGGCGGATCAATCACCTTCCGTGATCCATCCCGTCACAAAGCATCGTTTTTCGTGCGGTTCAGGTCGCGGTAGCCTCCCTTTATGACATATGAACTCTTTATCGGGGACCGCACCTTTTCAAGCTGGTCCATGCGCGGGTGGCTCTTGCTGGAATGCTTTGGCCTGCCCTTCAAATCCACGCTTGTGGGTCTCTATTCCGGCACCTACCGCGAAGACCTGGCACCCCTTGCCCCGGCCCGCACAGTGCCCGCAATGCGCACACCGCAGGGCGGCATTTTGACCGACAGCCTCGCCATGGCAGAGACCTTGGCAGAGGCGCATCCCGACCTGCCGTTTTATCCCCGTGATCCCGTGGCCCGTGCCCTTGCGCGGTCGATCACATGTGAAATGCACAGCGGTTTCAGTGCCTTGCGTGGCGATTGCCCGCAAATGCTGGCGCATGGCTGGGACGGGTTTGCGCCCTCGGATGCGGTCCTTGCAGATGTCGCGCGGCTGGAAACTCTTTGGACCATGGCCCGCGAAAACCACGGTGCGGGCGGGCCTTGGTTGTTTGGTGAATACAGCATCGCCGATGTGTTTTATGCCCCTGCAGCCGGGCGCATTGCGACCTATGGCCTGCCCGTTGGCCCCGTCGCACAGGCCTATGTCGCGGCGCATCTGGCCGACCCTGCGTTCCGGCGCTGGCGGGCGATGGGGTTAACAAAATCCTACGATCCGATGCCATATCGGCTGGATCTGCCCATGACGGACTGGCCCGGCCCACCTCCCCTGCCTGCCCGCCCCGTGGATAGCGGCTCTCCAGAAAACGACGTCTGCCCTTATTCGGGCAAGGCGATCACCCATCTTGCGCAGATTGACGGGCGCATCTTCGGGTTCTGCAATGCCTTTTGCCGCGACAAGACCGTGGCTGATGCAGCCGCATGGCTAAAATTCATGTCCCTGATGGCGCGTTAACCAATCTTAAACCAAAGCCCCCCTATTCGTTAACCAAAAGGGGAAATGGTGCATGTCTGTTGTGGCCTACACCGTCGCGTTTGACGGGATTGATGCGCGTCTGGTGGAAGTGCAATGCGCCGTGGCCCCCGGTATGCCTGCCTTTGCCATCGTCGGTCTGCCCGATAAGGCGGTGTCAGAGGCGCGTGAACGGGTGCGGGCGGCGCTCACGGCGATGGCGATTGCGCTGCCCTCCAAACGGATCACCATTAACCTTTCGCCCGCCGATCTGCCAAAAGAAGGCTCGCATTTCGATCTGCCCATCGCCCTTGCGGTGCTCGCCGCGCTCGACATCATCCCAAAAGAAGCCGTCGCAAATACCGTGGCGTTGGGAGAGCTGTCTTTGGACGGCTCTCTTGTGCCGGTCGTTGGCGCCCTGCCCGCCGCGATGGCCGCCAGCCACGAAGATCGGACGCTGATGTGCCCTGCTGCCTGCGGGGCAGAGGCGGCCTGGGTCGACGCCGTCGCCGTGATCGCGCCGCGGTCGCTGGCCGAGGCCGTGCAGCATTTCAGCGGCCAAACCGTGCTTGCCCCCGCCACCCCAGGCGAGGTGTCGGGCACATCCGGCGCGCGCGATCTGGCAGAGGTGAAGGGACAGGAACGTGCCAAACGCGCGCTCGAAATCGCCGCGGCAGGACGGCACCATTTGCTGATGGTGGGCTCGCCCGGCTCTGGCAAATCCATGTTGGCCGCAAGGATCCCCGGCATCATGCCGCCGCTGACCCCGGCAGAGGCTTTGGACACCTCGATGATCCACTCGCTGGCCGGGTTATTGGACGAAGGCGGGATCAGCCGCTTGCGCCCCTTCCGTGAACCGCACCACACCGCATCCATGGCCGCCATCGTCGGTGGAGGCCGCGGTGCAAAACCGGGCGAAATCTCTTTGGCGCACAACGGTGTGTTGTTCATGGACGAATTTCCCGAATTCCCGCGCACGGTGCTGGAAACCCTGCGCCAACCCATTGAAACCGGCGAGGTCGTCGTCGCCCGCGCCAATGCGCACGTCCGTTATCCCTGCCGGTTCATGTTGGTGGCGGCCGCAAACCCTTGTAAATGCGGCTATTTAGCCGATGCCGCACGCGCCTGCGCCCGTGTCCCAGTCTGCGGCGAGGAGTATTTGGGCCGCATCTCTGGCCCATTAATGGACCGGTTTGACTTGCGGGTGGAGGTCCCCCCCGTCGCCTTCACCGATCTCGATCTGCCGGAAAGCGATGACCGCTCCGCTGATGTGGCCGCCCGCGTCTCGGCGGCGCGGGCCGTGCAATCTGCGCGGTTTGCAGGCCAGGACGACATGCACGTGAACGCCGACGCGCAAGGCAGCATCCTCGAGGAGATCGCGACCCCCGACGCCGAGGGCCGCGCATTGCTGACGCGGGTGGCCGAACGCTTTGGGCTGTCCGCGCGGGGCTATCACCGGGTGCTGCGGGTCGGCCGCACGATTGCCGATCTCGATGGATCCGCTGACGTCCGGCACCCCCATGTGGCCGAAGCGGTCAGCTACCGCCTGGCCATGGCGAAAGAGGTCTAGGCCCGCCGCGCCTCGATCGCTTCCCAGATCTTGGCCGCGACATTTGTGCCGTCAAACCGTTCCAACTCCTGAATACCGGTGGGCGAGGTCACGTTAATCTCTGTCAGCCAGTCGCCGATCACGTCGATGCCCACAAAGATCTGTCCCTTTTCGCGCAACAGTGGCCCGATCGCCGCGCAAATCTCGCGGTCGCGGTCGGTCAGGTCAACCTTTTCAGGTCGCCCGCCCACATGCATGTTGGACCGGGTCTCGCCCTTTGCGGGGACGCGGTTGATCGCGCCAACTGGCTCGCCATCCACCAGAATCACCCGCTTGTCGCCCTTGGAGACGGCAGGCAGGAATTTTTGCATGATCAATGGCTCGCGATTGATGCCCGCAAACAATTCGTGCAGCGACGCAAGGTTGCTATCGGCATGATGAAGCTTGAAAACCCCCGCGCCCCCATTGCCGTAAAGCGGTTTGAGGATCACATCACCATGCACCTCGCGGAAATCGCGGAGCGTCTGCAAATCGCGGGCGATCATCGTCGGCGGGGTCAGGTCGGGGAAATTCAGCACCAGCAGTTTTTCAGGATAATTGCGCACCCAAAACGGATCATTCACCACCAATGTCTTGGGGTGGATCATGTCCAGAATATGCGTGGTAGTAATATAGCCCATGTCAAACGGCGGGTCCTGCCGCAGCCAGACAACGTCAAATTCAGACAGGTCCACTTCTGTCCGCTCGCCCAGCGCAAAATGATCGCCCTCCACCCGGCGCACCGTCAGTGGCCAGCCGCGTGCGGTGACACGGCCCTCACGATAGGCGAGCATATCGGGAGTGTAATAAAACAGGCTATGGCCCCGCGCCTGTGCCTCTTCCGCAATCCGAAATGAACTGTCAGCGTTGATATCAATCGGACCGATCGGGTCCATCTGGATGGCAACTTTCAGCGACATGGGGCCCCCTCGTGGCAAATTCTGCGCATTACATGGGGCAAGGTGGGATCATGTGCAATGGGGGGCGTCAGGCATCCATAAAGGCGTTTTCGATGATCTGCACAGTACCCTGTCCATTCACCAGCGCCACGTCAAAACGCACATCTGTCAATTGGCCCTTGGGTTCACCCGCAATATATTCCGACGCCGCGCCATAGATCCGGTCCATCTGCCGCCGCGACAAACGCGCCGCAGCCTGCGCAAAATTCCGGCTTTTCTTGACCTCGACAAAGACGATGCAGTCGCCTTCCTTGACGATCAGATCCACCTCGCCCGCAGATCCGCGCCAGCGACGGTTCAATTCTGGCCGACCACGGCGAGCATAATCGGTGGCAACAATATCTTCGGCTGCTGCCCCGGCATAATAACTTGTGCGTCCACTCATGTGTCTTTCTCCAATGTCAGGGCAAGCTGATAAACCTGCCTGCGGGGCAATCCGAATGCCCCTGCCACCGTTGTTGCCGCATCTTTCATCCGCATCGTCTGCATCGCCTCGCGCAGCGCCCGTGCAATCGCATCATCATCAACCACCTCTGCGCCCGCACGACCAACAAGCACAACAATTTCGCCCTTCACGGCGCGACCTTCAAAATCACCAGCCAGCTGGCCCAAGGTGCCGCGCGACACCTCTTCGAACCGTTTGGTCAACTCCCGGCACACCACCGCCTCGCGCGCGTCTCCTAGAACATTCAACAAACTCAATAATAATCCATGAACACGCTTGGGGCTTTCATAAAATACCAGCGTAAACGGCGTATCGCGCAGGGCCGCAATCTCGGTCTCGCGCTGGGTCTTGCCCGACGGCAAAAAGCCCACAAAGGCAAAACGGTCTGTCGGCAGGCCTGACACCGTAAGCGCTGCGATCACCGCCGACGGGCCGGGCGCTGTGGTCACCGCCACCCCCGCCGCCGCTGCGGCCCGCCCAAGCTCGTATCCCGGATCGGCAATAAGTGGCGTGCCGGCCTCTGACACATAGGCCACCGATTTGCCGCCCGTCATATCGGCCACCAGACGCTTGACCGCGCCATCGCCCGAGTGGTCGTGAAACGCCACCACAGGCCGGCCATTCAGGCCAACACCATGAATTTCCATCAGTTTTCGCGCCGTTCGTGTGTCTTCGGCGGCAATCACATCGGCACTTGCCAGCACATCCAGCGCCCGCAGCGTGATATCGCGCGCCGACCCAATCGGCGTCGCCACCAGATAAAGCCCCGGCGCAAGGGGAGAAGCTTTGAAATTCATACCTAGACCCTTTCGCCCCCGGCCCTATGATGATCCCCGATCAGAGCACCAAAGGAAGCTGTCCCATGTTTGCCGTTTTGCCGCGCCCTCGCAAGATTTCCACCTTGCTGATGGCCTTTATGTCCTTCTTGTGGGTTTCTGCCTGCGCCACAACCGGAATCGTCGCCCCCGGCGCCAACACCGGCCAACGCATTGATACCGCAGCCCCCGTGCAGGTTGCCCTTTTGGTGCCCGGCGGCTCTGCGGCGGGCAGCGATCAGTTCCTTGCCGCCAACCTTGAAAATGCCGCCCGTTTGGCGATCTCTGACCTCAACGGGGTCGAGGTTGATCTGCGCGTCTACAACACCGGCAGCGACCCGGTTCAGGCCGCCAGCGTCGCGACGCAAGCGGCCAATGATGGCGCCAAGATCCTGCTTGGCCCGCTGTTCGCGGAATCCGCAAATGCCGCTGGTGTCGCGGTTGCGTCGCGCAACATCAACGTGCTGGCGTTCTCGAATAACCCCACCATCGCAGGCGGCAACGTCTTTGTGCTGGGGGCCACCTTTGACAATACCGCCAACCGGCTGGTGCAATATGCCGCCCGTCAGGGCAACACGCGCTTTGCCGTGGTCCACGGTGATGACCTTGGTGGCCAGGTCGGTCGCGACGCGATCACCCGCGCTGTGCGCAGCAACGGCGGTCAGGTCGCCGCAGTGGAAAGCTATCCATTGTCGCAACAGGGGATCCTTGGATCCACGGGCCGTATCGCGGGCGCAATCAAGGCCGGTGGCGCTGATGCGGTCTTTTTGACCGGCGGCGTCAATGCTGACCTGCCGATCCTTGCCACCGCCCTGCCAGAGGCCGGCGTGAACCCGGCCGACACCCAGTTCATCGGCCTTCAGCGCTGGAACGCCGTGCCGCAGGCCCTGTCCCTGCCGGGCCTTCAGGGCGGCCTTTTTGCCCTGCCCGACCGCGCGATGTCCGCCAATTTTGAGGCCCGTTATGCCAGCGTCTATGGCGAAGCGCCGCACCCGCTGGCAGGTCTCGCTTATGACGGGATCGCCGCCATCGGTGCGCTGGTCGCGCGTGGCGATTCCAATGCGCTGACCAAAAATGCGCTGACCACAAGCCAGGGCTTCCAAGGCACAAGCGGCATCTTCCGCCTGATGCCAAATGGCCTGAACCAGCGCGGTCTGGCCGTCGCAACCATTCGTAACAATCAGGTCGTTGTCCTTGAGCCAGCCCCCCGCAGCTTTGGTGGCGCCGGTTTCTGATCCGGCCCCAAACACCACTGAAAACGTCTCTGCGCCGGACAATCTGATTTGTCCGGCGTTGGATATTTTTGATGCCGCCGCGGTACAGGCCGCGCTGCAATCGGCCTTTGCCGATGCCAAGGACGATCGCGCCATCCGGCAGGCGACGGTGCAAACCCTCACCGCGGCACAAAGCCACGGGCGCGCCGCCATCGCGACCGCCTTTCAGGCCGCCCCCTTTCGTGCCCGCCCCACGGTCCGTGCCTATAGCTGGCTGACCGATCAGCTGGTCACAACGGTGCTTGATGTGTCCCGCACCCGGCTGCATCCGCTGCCCAATCCGACCGAAGGCGAACGGCTGAGCGTCATCGCCGTGGGTGGTTCTGGCCGGGGCGAAATGGCCCCGTTTTCGGATGTCGATCTGCTGTTCCTGACGCCCTACAAATTGACCCCATGGGCCGAAAGCGTCATCGAAAGCAGCCTTTACATGCTGTGGGATCTCAAGCTCAAGGTCGGCCACGCCAGCCGCACGGTTAAGGACTGCCTGCGGCTGGCTCGCGAAGACTACACCATCCGCACGTCGCTGGTAGAAATGCGCCATCTGACCGGCGATGTCGCATTGGCCGACACGCTTGTGACAAAGCTGCGCAAGGACCTGTTCCGCGCCACCAAATCCGACTTTGTCGAGGCCAAGCTGGCTGAGCGTGAGGCGCGTCACATCAAGCAGGGCGGCCAACGCTATATGGTTGAACCCAGCGTGAAAGAGGGCAAAGGCGGGCTGCGGGATCTGCAATCGCTCTACTGGATCGGCAAATATATCCACGGCGTCAGCGAGGCCTCTGAACTGGTCGCGCATAAGGTCTTTACCGATGACGAATACGAGACGTTCCGCGCCGCACATGAATTTCTTTGGGCGGTGCGCTGCCACTTGCACCTGATAGCAGGCCGTGCCGTGGATCAGCTGTCGTTTGACATGCAGGTCGCCGTGGCAGATGCGATGGGGTACGCCGACCGTGGCGGGCGGCGCGGCGTGGAACACTTCATGCAGGCCTATTTTCGCCACGCTACCAGCGTCGGCGATCTGACCCGGATCTTTCTGACGGCGCAGGAAAAGAACCACACCAAGCCCGAACCGATGCTGCAACGGCTGCTCAGCCGCCGCAAGACCGTCAAAAAGCCCTATGCGATTAAGCAAAACCGCATCACCGTGTCAGCGCCCAAGGCGTTTCTGACCGACCCTTTGAACATGCTGCGCCTGTTCGAAGAGGCGCTGCGCACCGGCACGCTGATCCATCCCGATGCCATGCGGCTGATCACCTCGAACCTTGATCTGGTCGATGCAGAGATGCGCGACAGCAAGGAAGCCAACCGGTTGTTTTTGGGGCTCTTGCTGAAACACGGCAACCCCGAACGCGCCCTGCGCCGGATGAACGAACTGGATCTGCTGGCCGCGTTCATCCCCGAATTCGCCCCTATCGTGGCGATGATGCAATTCAACATGTATCACCACTACACGGTGGACGAACACACCATTCAGGTCATCAGCCAGCTGGCCCAGATCGAACGCGAAGAGCTGATCGAGGATCTGCCCATCGCCTCCGGCATCCTCAAGCGCGGCGTGAACCGCAAGGTGCTTTACGTCGCACTGCTGCTGCATGACATCGGCAAGGGCCGGGACGAGGATCACTCGATCCTTGGGGCCAAGATCGCCCGCAAGGTGGCCCCTCGGCTGGGGCTGAACAAAAAGGAATGCGAGACGGTCGAATGGCTGATCCGCTACCACCTGTTGATGTCGGATACCGCGCAAAAGCGTGACATCGCCGAACCGCGCACCGTGCGTGGCTTTGCCAATGCGGTGAAATCCGTCGAACGGCTGGATCTTCTGACCGTGCTGACCGTCTGCGATATCCGTGGCGTGGGTCCGGGCACCTGGAACAACTGGAAAGCGGTGCTGATCCGCAACCTCTATCGCGCCACCCGCGATGTGCTTGAAAACGGGCTCGAAGACCTCAACCGCGAAAGCAGAGAGACTGAAGCCAAGCGCGCCCTGCGGGCCGCCCTTGCCGACTGGGACGCCAAGGACCTGCGGGCAGAGGTCAGCCGCCATTACGGCACCTATTGGCAGGGCCTGCCGCCCGCCACCCATGTCGTCTTTGCCAAACTTCTGGCGGATATCAACGACAAGGAAATCAGCATTGACCTAATGCCGGATGAAGACCGCGACGCGACCCGCGCCTGTTTCGCGATGGTCGACCATCCCGGCCTATTCAGCCGCATGACCGGGGCCCTTGCGCTGGTGGGGGCCAATGTGGTCGACGCGCGGACCTATACGTCCAAGGATGGCTATGCCACGGCCGTCTTCTGGCTTCAGGACGCCGAAGGCGCGCCCTATGAAACCTCGCGCCTGCCGCGCCTGCGCCAGATGATCGTCAAGACCCTCAGGGGAGAGGTCGTGGCCCGCGACGCACTGGTCGACCGCGACAAGATCAAGAAACGCGAACGCGCCTTCAAGGTGCCGACGACCATCACCTTTGATAACGACGGGTCCGAGATTTACACCATCATCGAGGTCGACACCCGCGACCGTGCGGGCCTTTTGTATGACCTCACCCGGACCCTTGCGAACGCGCATGTCTATATCGCCTCTGCCGTCATCGCCACCTACGGCGAACAAGTCGTCGATACCTTCTATGTCAAGGATATGGTCGGCCTGAAATTCCATTCAGAGGCCAAACGCACAGCGCTTGAGGCCAAGTTGCGCAGCGCCATCGTGCAAGGCGCAGAGCGGGCGCAGTCATGAAACCGATCCGGCTGATGGCAGGTTTCTTTACCGTGGGTGTCTGGACCCTGCTCAGCCGGGTGCTGGGCTTTGTGCGGGACATCCTGATCGCGGCCTTCCTTGGCACCGGTGTCGTGGCAGAGGCATTCCTGATCGCTTTCTCGCTGCCTAACCTCTTTCGCCGCTTCTTTGCCGAAGGCGCGTTCAACATGGCCTTCATCCCGATGTTCGCCAAAAAGCTCGAAAGCGGTGATGGCCCATTGCGGTTCGCGCAGGACGCCTTTGTCGGGATGGCCTTTATCTTGTCGATCTTCACGGCCCTCGGCGTGATCTTCATGCCGGCCCTTGTGACACTGATGGCCAGCGGCTTTGTCGGCGATGTGCGATTTGATCTCACCGTCGCCTATGGCCGCGTCGCCTTTCCGTATATCCTGTTCATCTCTCTGGCAGCCCTGATGTCCGGCGTTCTGAATGCGACGGGCCGCTTTGCTGCCGCCGCCGCAGCACCGGTCCTGCTGAACGTGGTCTTTGTGGCCGCAATCCTTTGGGGGGCAAGCACCGGTGACGGGGCACGCGACATCGGCACCAACCTGTCCTGGGCCGTGCCGATTGCCGGTGTGGCGCAACTGGCGCTGGTCTGGTGGGCCGCCAAAGGCGCGGGCTATCCGTTACGCCTTGGCCTGCCGCGCATGACGCCCGAACTCAAACGCCTTGCCATCATCGCAGCCCCCGCGGCCCTTGCGGGGGGTGTCGTGCAGATCAACCTGCTGGTGGGCCGTCAGGTTGCCAGCTTCTTTGACGGCGCTGTGGCATGGCTGTCCTATGCTGACCGGCTCTATCAACTGCCGCTTGGTGTGGTGGGCATCGCCATTGGCGTGGTGCTTTTGCCTGACCTTGCCCGCCGTCTGGGGGCGGGCGATGCCGCCGGGGGGCAGGACGCCTTTAACCGCGCCGCTGAGCTAAGCCTCGCGCTCACGATCCCCGCTGCCGTAGCACTTTTGGTGATCCCCGGCCCGCTGGTCAGCGTGCTGTTTGAACGCGGTGCCTTTACCGCCACCGACACGCAGGCCACAGCCCTCGCGGTTGCGGTTTACGGGTTGGGGCTGCCTGCTTTTGTGATGCAAAAGGCGTTGCAGCCGCTGTTTTTCGCCCGCGAAGATACCCGCCGCCCGTTCCAATATGCACTTGTGGCGATGGTGCTGAACCTTGTGATCGCCGTTGGCCTGTCACCGTTTGTGGGCTTTATCGCCGCCGCCATTGGCACGACGCTGACCGGTTGGGCGATGGTCGTGCTGCTGTGGCGGGGATCGCGCGACATGGGGCAAGCCTCTCAAATTGATGACAGATTTCGCTTTCGGATCTGGCGGATCGTCGCCGCCTCGCTGGCGATGGGCCTTGTTTTATGGGGCATGAGCGTCGCCCTTTCCCCCTATCTGTCGACCCCAACCCTGCGCTATGCAGTGCTTGGCCTGATGGTGGCGGTCGGGGTTGTTTCCTACTTTGCCATCGGTCAGTTGATCGGCGCGTTTAAGCTGGGCGAGTTTCGCCGGGCGCTGCGGCGATAAGCTGATAGTTTGGCCAGCTCCACCCAACGAGGTGGCGTTGCAGTAATTAAGTACGGTGAAAGGCGCAAATCCGTCACAATTTTATCTTTCTTTGTCTTTAAATCTCGACAAAGAAGTCGCTTGGAACGGAAAAGATGACAATGCAAACGCTGGATCTCATGACTGCCTCGACTGCCGAACCCAAGGTTCCGGCCATCCGTCCGCAGTTGCGTCCTGTCACCATGCCGCCAAGGGGTGCGCAAGCCCCCGCAAAACCAAGTGCGACGTTTTATGCCAAACACCTCAAGCGGCCGCTGGATATCGTTCTGGTGCTGCTCGGCTCACCCCTCGCTGTGCCGCTGATCGCATTGATGGCGCTGGCAATTTTCCTGACCGGCGGCAAGCCGTTCTATCGGCAGGAACGCCTTGGCCAAGGTGGCAAATTGTTCACCATGTGGAAGCTGCGCACGATGGTGCGCAACGCCGATACAGCCCTCGACGCCCATCTGGAGGCCACGCCAGAGGACCGCACCGAATGGGAAGCCAACCAAAAGCTGCGCGATGATCCGCGCATCACCCGCATCGGCCGTCTGCTGCGCAAAACCTCGCTGGATGAGCTGCCGCAGATCTGGAACGTCCTGAAAGGCGAGATGAGCCTGATTGGCCCCCGCCCGATGATGGTCTGCCAAAAAGTTCTATATCTTGGCGAAGGTTACTACACCCTGCGCCCCGGCATCACCGGTCTGTGGCAGGTGTCACGCCGCAACGATGTGTCGTTCACCGAACGCGCCAATATCGACGGGATTTATGCCCGCAACGTCAGCTTCAAGGGCGATCTGCGCATCCTTGCCAAGACCGTCAAAGTCGTGCTGCGCGGCACCGGTTACTAAGGTCTTTGACGCAGGCGGTGCAGTAGCGCCGCAAAGCCCCCCGGCACCAGAACCGTCGCCACTGCAAACCCGATCACAAAGCTCGCAAGCTCTGCAATCCAGGTGTTGCCTGCGCCAAACAGCAGGCCAAAAACCAATTGCAGCGCCAGCAGGAAACCGATCAACCGAAAGGCCGCCAATTGGCTTTGCCCGGTGCGGCCAAGGTGCAGCCAGATCACGTATGTGTAACCCCCGATCAGCCCGTAAACCGGCGGAAACAAACCAAAAAGCGGCGTTGCGCCACTGGCGATCAGGCAAAAGACCAAGGCCCCACCAATGGTCGTGACCACAAACAGGATCAGCACCGCGACATTGCCCAGCGCATCGCCGACAAACTTGCCCAAGGCCAGCAAAACAGCCGCGCCAAAAAGCGCTTGGGTAAAGCTGCCGCTGACAAAGGGATAGGTCACAAACCGCATCAGCAATTCCGGCGCGTAATCGCCCCGCGTCAGCATCCATTCCAATACTCTGGGCGAGACCGAATAATCCTGTAACGCATTGATCCGCCAGCCAATTGCGGTGCGGTCTGCAACCACGCCGAATTGCCCGGCACTGAGCACCAGTTCAACCAGCACAGCGATCAGGCACAGGCCAATCACCACCGGCGGGATCGGGTTTACGGGGCTTGGGTTTTGCATGTGACGGCTCATTGAAGTTGACGGTTTGCTCTGGCATGGGTAAGCGACGACGTCTCTAACGACCAGTGCGGATAATCAGATGACTGCCAAAACCTTTACGCCCCGTGTCTTTTCCGGAATCAAACCCTCTGGCGGGTTGACGCTGGGCAATTACCTTGGCGCGATCAAACGCTTCGTCGGGATGCAAGGTACTGATTTTGAAACAGTTTATTGCGTCGTCGATCTGCACGCGATCACCGTCTGGCAGAACCCGGCAGAGCTTGCGCAGGCCACACGAGAGGTCGCGGCAGGCTATCTTGCCGCTGGTCTGGACCCCGAAAAATCGGTGTTGTTCAACCAAAGCCAGGTTGCGGCTCATGCGGAATTAGGCTGGATTTTCAATTGCGTAGCCCGTGTTGGCTGGATGAACCGGATGACGCAGTTCAAGGACAAGGCGGGGTCAGGTGCGGAAAAAGCATCTCTCGGGCTTTATGCCTATCCGTCGCTGATGGCCGCCGATATCCTGTTGTATCACGCGACCCATGTGCCAGTGGGCGAGGATCAAAAGCAGCATGTGGAATTGACGCGGGACATTGCGACCAAGTTCAACCACGACTTCAAATGCGATTTTTTCCCGATAACTCAACCGGTTATCGACGGCCCGGCCACGCGTGTGATGAACCTGCGCGACGGGACCAAGAAGATGTCGAAGTCCGGCGAAAGCGATATGGAGCGGATCAACATGCTTGATGACGCCGACAAGATCGCCAAGAAATTCAAGAAGGCCAAGACCGACCCGGAGCCGCTGCCAGAGACGCTGGATGGCCTGAAAGACCGCGCCGAGGCCCGCAATCTGGTCGATATTTATGCAGCCTTGTCAGATACTTCCCCGGAAGCCGTCATCACCGAATACGCCGGTGCCGGTTGGGGCAAGTTCAAGCCCGCGCTGGCCGAACTGGCGGTCGATAAGCTCGCCCCGATTTCCGACGAAATGCAGCGGCTGATGAATGATCCCGCAGAGATTGACCGGATCCTTGGCAAAGGCGCCGAAAAGGCCCGCGCCATCGCGGATCCGATCCTGCGCGACACCTATGACATCGTGGGCTTTCTGCGCAGCTAAGGCCATATGCACAACCCATGCAGAAACCATGCACAACCCATACACATAGTGGGCGCACGATTTCCGCAGATCGTGCAGCGGTGCACATTTGACCGGATATCACCGCCGAACCTGCACTGGCGCGCCAATTCGTTTCAGAACAGTTAAAAAGCGTTAACGCCGCGGTAACCTTTGCGGGTGATGCGCAGCGCTGACTTATTTTGGCCTTTGCGCGTTCAGGCGGGCAACGCCCCGGCTGACCCCGGAAATGACGCTCATCATTCTCGGGGGGAGGGCCTGTTTCAAACCCTCTTGCAGGGCAGAAGGTGCGGCAGCCACTTTGATCATCGGCAGCGTCATGGGCACGGGATATTGCCGCGGCGCAGGCGCGTCAAATCACCGATGCAGGGTGTCATAAATCTGAAACCGAATCCCGTGATGGTCGGGGGGCGGATGTCATCCCGATCCGCCGGACCTTTTGTCAGCGTTACCCCGCTGGTGGTCTTATTGCGCACCCGGCCCCCGCTCCCCCCCCCCGCGGGCCGGGTGCTTTACGTTTTGGCGGGGTCGCCCTAGCGTGTCCCAAAAGAAGGAGGCGCATATGGCGACCGGCACCAACATCCGCACCTATTTCAACGGCACTTGGCAGGACGGCGATGTGCCGGTGATTTCGGCTGCGGATCATGGCGCGTGGTTGGGCAGCGGCGTTTTTGACGGTGCGCGGATGGTCAACGGGCTGACCCCGGATCTGGATCTGCATTGCGCAAGGGCGAACCGGTCGGCAGAGGCGCTTGGCCTGACGCCAACCGTCAGCACCGATGACATGGTGGCGATCGTGCACGAGGGGCTAAAGACCTATGCCCCCGGCACACCGGTCTATATTCGCCCGATGTATTGGGGGATTGATGGCGATGCGACAGCGATTGTGCCCGCGCCTGAAAAGACCGGCTTTGCCATTTGTCTGGAAGAGATCCCCTTTGCCGCGCCGGAGGCGACGACGACCCTGACCACCACGCAGTTCTGTCGCCCGGTGATGGAAAGTGCTGTGGTCAATGCCAAGGCGGGCTGTCTTTACCCCAACAACGCAAGGATGCTGCGCGAGGCGCGGGCCAAGGGGTTTGGCAATGCGCTGGTGGCCGATGCAATCGGCAATGTCGCCGAAAGTGCCACGTCAAACGTGTTTATCGTGCGTGATGGTGTGGTGATCACGCCCATTCCCAATGGCACCTTTCTGGCCGGTATCACGCGGGCGCGGCACATCAGCAACCTGCGCGCCGACGGAGTCGAGGTGATCGAGGGCGTATTGTCCTTCAAAGACGTCCGCGAGGCGGATGAGGTTTTTCTGTCGGGCAATATGTCCAAGATCACCCCGGTCAGCGCCTTTGATGACCGCCAGTATCAGATCGGACCGGTGACGCGGCGCGCGCGCGAGATTTATTGGGACTGGGCGGCCAGTCAGGGATAGGGCTGTCAGGCGGGGTGGCGGCGCAGTTGCGCCGCGCCGGTCCGGGACAGATCAGCAATGTTCTGAAGGGCTCAAAGCCGGCCAGCGGCACAGAAACGAACGGACCGAGAAATCGCCGTTGCCAGTAGGCGGGCTTGGTGACAAGGTGAAGGTCGCAATCATCAAGGGGTCTCGTGATGCGCAAATTTCTGGTCATTCTGGACGATAGCCGAGAGTGTTTGAACGCAATGCGCTTTGCGGCGATGCGGGCGGCGCATACGGGCGGCGGGGTCACGGTTTTGTCGGTCATCGCACCCGAAGAATTCAACCATTGGATCGGCGTCGGCGAAATCATGCGGGCAGAGGCGCGCGAGCGGATCGAAGTGCATTACGAGGTCTTTGCCAAATGGATGCGCGACCGTCAGAACGTGCAGCCAGAGCTGGTCATTCGCGAAGGCGAGGCGGTGGCAGAGATCATGGCGCAGGTCAGCGATGATCCCGACATCGGCGTGCTTGTGCTGGGCGCGGGCAGCGAGGGCAAGGGACCCGGCCCGTTGGTCACAGCCCTGACGCGGCAGGCCGGGGAATTGCCAATCCCCATCACCATCGTGCCCGGCGAGATGTCAAAAGAGCGGCTTGAGGCGATTACTTAGGCGCTACAAAAAGGTGATATCAGCGGCCAGATCGGCCACGGTCACATCATGGATCACCACCCGCCCGGCGGGCAGGATCAGCACGACACGGTCGGCCAGATCATGGGCGCGGCGGATAAATGTATCGGCTGCGGTTTCCCCCTCTAATGCAAAGCCGGGGTCGATGGCGATGGTATCCAACCCCAGTTGAAAGCCCTTGATCCGCGCCTCTTGCGCGAAGTCGGTGTTGAGCACAAAGGTATCTGCATCGGCGCCGCCGAACATGGTCACGCCACCATCGCCAGCGGTCAGCACATCCGACCCCGCGCCCCCCGACAAGACAGAGGTCCCCGCGCCGGAAAACAGAAAGTCATCGCCGTCATCGCCCATGATCCGGGTCAGCAGGGCCTCTCCGCCAAAGATGGTATCGGATCCGGTGCCGCCGGAAAGGGTGACCCTGCCGGTCAGGTTTTGACCACCATAAAGCAGGTCATCGCCCGCATCCCCAGCGAGCCGGTCGTTGCCGCCGCCGCCATCAAGCGTGTCGTTGCCATCGCCGCCGTTAAGGCGATCATTGCGGTCCTGACCGATGACCCAGTCGTTGCCTGACCCGCCAAAGACCACGACCCGCGCGCCATCCGTCGTCAGCAGATCATCGCCGTCACCCAGATAGGCCACCGCGTTGCCAGCCGGGCCGGTCACCACCACATCATTGCCCGCACCTGCCAGAGCCGTGGAGGGGCCGCCGGACCCAAGGTCGATCAGATCGTCCCCGGCACCGCCATAGACGCGTTCATTGCTGCCGCCACCGGCGTAAAGCGTGTCATTGCCATCGCCGCCGAAGATTTGATCTGTGCCACCGTCACCAAAGATCAGGTCATCGCCGCGCCCGCCAAACAGCAGGTCAGTCCCGGTGCCGCCATAGGTCGTGTCATCCCCCGCACCGGCATAGGCCAGATCGTTGCCCGATGAGGCCAGCAGCAGGTCGTTGTCATTGCCGCCGCGCAGGTCATCATCGCCGAAACGCCCATCAAGGGTGTCGTCCCCGTCCTTGCCGATCAGCGTATCGTTCAGCACGCCGCCCGAGATGAAATTATCCCGCCCGTTACCGGTAAGCGCACTGCCTGCCGCATCGATGCGCAGGCGCAGGTTTTCGACATTGTTTGCAAGGGTTGTGTCACCTTGCACGACCATGGTGTCGGTGCCGCCGTCGGCGGCCTCGCGTATCGTTGCGGTCCCACCCAGCAGATAGACATCATCCCCTGCGCCGCCTCGCGCGACATCATCGCCGGTGCTGAGGATGATCAGGTCTTGCCCGTTGGTGCCGTTCAGGCTGTCGTCACCGGCACTGCCAAACAGAATGGCAAAGCCCGGCGCTGCGTCGAGGATCGCCACCCGGTGACTGGCAGCAATCGCGCTATGGGCCGGATCATCGATGAGGTTGGTCAATTGCGTTGGGTCAGAGGCGATATGAAAAAGCCGCTCTACCCCGTCTTCCTCTCGGATGTAGCGAAACTCATCCGAGCGGTAGGACACGCCGCCATACATCCATGTGATCGCCCCGTTGCCTGCAAAGTCGCCCGGATCGCCTGACATCAGCGGGATCAGGGACTGGCCGGATGGGGCCGTTGATGGCGTGACCCCTGCCAGTTCCATTACGGTGGGGAATATGTCGGCCAGGCTGATGGTGGTGTCGATCACCTTGCCCTCGGACTGGCCTGCGGTGCGGATCATCAGCGGGGCGCGGCCCGATTGTTCCCAAAGCGTGAACTTGCCCCAAAGGCCCCTGTCCCCAAGATGGTAGCCGTGATCAGACCACATCACCACATGGGTGTCAGCCGCATGGGCAGAGCTGTCGATGGCGGAAATCATCTGCCCGAACAGAAAATCCGCGTAGGACACAGAGGCGAAATAGCCATGGATCAATGCGACCCATGCGTCTTCGTCCAGCACATCAAGATGAAAGTCAGAACCGGTCAGCGCATAGTAGAAATCGGCGGCCTCATCAGAGGTTGCGAAATAGGGCACGTCGATCAACGCGGGGTCGTAGAGGTCATAGAATTCCTGCGGCACGATCCAGTCGACATGCGGACGGTAAAGACCCGCGGCCAGCACAAAGGGGTCGGCGTGGTCTGCGGCCAGATAGTCGATCACCGCGTCGGTTAGGACGGTATCGGCCAGTTCCAGATCGCCGGACGGGCCATAGGCCACGCCCGAGATCTCATTTCCGGTCGGCACGGTGCCATTGCGGAACCCATCGTCATCCAGAGCAACGTCCACAAAGGCGGCCATCCGGGGGTCATTGCGGGTGTGAAAGACCTTGCCACCCATGGCGATTTCGTAGCCGGCGGTGTTGAGTTGGCCGAACAAGAGATCCTCGGCCGGCACCACGTCAAAGATCACCGCGGAATTGTCGATGATCCCGGTGGTCCAGGGGCTTTGCCCCGAAAGCGTGGCAGAGCGGCTGGGGTTACAAAGCGCCACCTCGGAAAAGGCCTGCGTGAAGGTGTTGGACTGGTCGGCAAAGGCATCAAGATGCGGGGTTTGCACCTGATCGCGATATCCTTCCCATGCGTTCAACGAAAACAGGTCGTCGATCGAAATCATTACGATATTGGTCATTCGTCATCCACGCACGTCCACACGGGACGATTGGTGGCGGTCGGGGCGGCGAATGACAACCGCAAACCGCAGTTTAGAAGCTTTCTAAAACCTTGACATCGCGGGGGCGCGGGCGCATATCAGAAGCCTTATCCGAAAGGGGCCAAAGATGTTCATTCAGACTGAATCCACGCCAAACCCGGCAACGCTGAAATTCCTGCCCGGTCAGGCCGTGCTGGAGGTTGGCACAGCTGATTTCCCAACGCAGGACGCGGCAGAGGCTTCGCCACTGGCAAAGCGCGTGTTTGGTGCGGGCGGTGTTGCGGGCGTCTTTTTTGGGATTGATTTCATCACGGTGACCAAGGCCGAAGACGCCGATTGGGACCATATCAAGCCGGGCATTCTGGGCGCGATCATGGAGCATTATCAGTCCGGCGCCTCTGTCATGGGCGAAGATCATAAGCCGGTTTCGGGCCATGCAGAACACACCGGCGAAGACGGTGAGATCGTGGGCCAGATCAAGGAACTGCTGGACACACGCGTGCGGCCTGCGGTGGCGCAGGACGGGGGCGACATCACGTTCCACGGATTCGATCGCGGCATCGTTTATCTGCACATGCAGGGTGCCTGTGCGGGCTGCCCATCGTCCACGCTGACGCTGAAGATGGGGATCGAGAACCTGCTGCGGCACTACATCCCCGAAGTGATCGAAGTCCGCCCTGTCGCGGCATAATGGCGGACAAGGTCGAAGTTGAGAACGTCAACACACCCGGTCAGGTGACGCGGGTGGATGCGGCCAAATACAATGCCATGAAGGACGCGATGCTACGGGTGATGTCGTCGACCGGCATGACCGCCAAGGACATCAAAGAAGCCGCCAAGGCGCATCTGCCGGATGATCTGTTTCCCGGTGGGGCAACTGCGGGCTGGTGGCAGAAATCGGTGCAGTTGGATCTAGAGGCGAAGGGTGTGGTGACGCGCCACAACACCAAGCCGCTGACGTTTTCGCTGACATGACGACGATTCTGGCGTTTGATACCTCTGGCCCCTATTGCGCGGCGGCTTTGATGGTGGCTGACCGGGTCGCCACGCGCGTTGATGATATGGCGCGGGGACAGGCCGAACACCTGATGCCGATGCTGGAACAGATGCTGGCAGAGGCCGGGCTGAACTGGCGTGATCTGGACGCGATTGGCGTTGGCATCGGGCCGGGGAACTTCACTGGCATCCGCATTTCGGTGTCTGCTGCGCGGGGGCTGGCGCTGGGGCTGGGGATCCCCGCGATTGGCGTCAGCAGCTTTGATGCGCAGGCCTATGGGCGCGGCGGTGCAACCGTGGTCCTGCCCGCCCCGCGCGATCAGGTCTATGTGCAGCGGGCCGATGGTGCACCGCAATTCCTGGCGGCGGAAGAGGCACCCACTGGTGTCGCACTGAAATCGCCAGAGGCGATGATTGCCGATCTGGCAAAGGTCGCGGCAGCGCGGATGGGTCAGGCGCAACCGCGCCCTGCCCCGCTATATATGCGCCCTGCTGACGCAGCCCCGCCCAAAGACCCTGCCCCGGTGATCTTGGGGTGAGCCTGCCGCCACCATCCGCCGATGACATGGCGCAAACACATGCGGCGGCGTTCAAGGTTGACCGGCCCTGGTCTGCCACGGAATTTGCCGACCTTTTGGCCAGCAAGGGCGCGCAGGTGACCGGGGATGCGGCGTCTTTCGCCTTGATCCGCGTCGTGGCAGATGAGGCCGAGCTTTTGACCATCGCGACCCATCCTGATGCCCGGCGACAGGGACGGGCGGCAAAGGCGCTGCACCGCGCGCAGGTCGCAGCCAAAGAGGCTGGTGCGACATCGCTGTTTCTGGAGGTCGCCGCCGACAACCACCCTGCCCTGCAATTATACCAAAACGCAGGCTTTACGCAGGTCGGGCAGCGGCGCGGGTACTACGCCCGCGCGAATCAACCCGCCGTTGATGCACTCATTTTGCGATGTGAATTGGCGGGTTGAGTGTTTTTTGACCAGTCGGTCAAAAGTAAAAACAAGGGGAACCAAGGGAAACCCGCCCAAATCACCAAGAATCGGTTGACCCCCGTGCCGTGTCGTTGCCTTATCTTTTGATCGACCGACAAAGATCGGCTCGCCTTTTCATGGGGGTGGCGCGTGTGGATGCACCAATTGCCCCCCAACATAAACGACCTGGGAGATACCAATGACCCTTATGACAAAATTCCTCGGCGCGTCTGCCGCACTGGCGCTGACAGCCGGTGCTGCCGTGGCCGACCCTGCGATCATTTTTGACCTTGGCGGTAAGTTCGACAAATCCTTTAACGAAAGCGCGTTCAATGGCGCACAGCGTTGGGCCGACGAAACCGGCGGTTCTTTCGCCGAAGTTGAGCTTCAGTCCGATGCTCAGCGCGAGCAGGCGCTGCGCCGCTTTGCCGAAGCAGGCAACAACCCCATCGTGATGGCGGGTTTCGCATTCGCCACAGCACTGGGTGAAGTTGCTGGCGACTATCCAGACACCAAGTTCCAGATCATCGACATGGTTGTGGACGCGCCAAACGTCCGGTCCATCGTCTTTGCTGAAGAGCAGGGTTCCTATCTGGTCGGCATGGCCGCTGCCATGGCTTCCGAGACCGGCACCGTTGGTTTCATCGGCGGGATGGACATCCCCCTGATCCGTAACTTTGCCTGCGGCTATGCCCAGGGCGTGAAAGCGGCCAACCCTGACGCCACCGTCATCGCCAACATGACAGGCACCACGCCTGCCGCTTGGAACGACCCGGTTAAGGGTTCCGAGCTGACAATCGCGCAGATCAGCCAAGGCGCTGACGTGGTCTATGCCGCCGCTGGCGGCACAGGCGTTGGTGTTCTGCAGACGGCTGCCGACGAAGGCATCCTGTCGGTCGGCGTGGACAGCAACCAGAACTACCTGCACCCCGGTCAGGTTCTGACATCGATGCTCAAGCGCGTGGACAACGCGGTTTATGACGCGTTCACCGCGGGTGAAGGTCTTGAGCCCGGTTTCAACGTCATGGATCTGTCCAACGGCGGCGTCGGCTATGCGGTTGATGAAAACAACGCAGAGCTGATCAGCGCGGATATGGCAGCGGCCCTTGAGGACGCACAGGCCAAGATCGCATCCGGTGAGATCATGGTTCACAACTACAACAGCGACGAGACCTGCCCAGCATATGACTTCTAAGTCAGCCTGACAGGCCACAAGACAGGGCCGTGCCAGCGATGGCGCGGCCCTTTGCGATCAAGGGGGACGGGGACATGAAAAAGACAGCCATTCTATGGGGTGATGCGCGATGAACGTCACTTCGATTGCCCCTGCGATTGAGCTGAAAGGGATCAGCAAGGCCTTTGGTCCGGTTCAGGCAAATAAGGACATCTCGATCCGGGTGATGCCGGGCACGATCCACGGGATTATCGGCGAAAACGGCGCGGGGAAATCGACGCTGATGTCGATTTTGTACGGATTTTATAAGGCTGACGCCGGTGAGATCTTTATCGCAGGTCAGAAAACCACAATTCCCGACAGTCAGGCCGCGATTGCGGCGGGCATCGGGATGGTGTTCCAGCATTTCAAGCTGGTTGAGAATTTCACAGTTCTGGAAAATATCGTGCTGGGGGCTGAGGACAGCGGATTGCTGAAACCCTCGCTCAAGCGGGCGCGGGCAGAGCTGAAGTCGCTGGCGGATGAATACGAATTGAACGTCGACGCGGACGCGATGATCGAGGATATCGGCGTCGGGATGCAGCAGCGGGTTGAGATCCTCAAGGCGCTGTATCGTCGCGCGGATATTTTGATCCTGGACGAGCCCACGGGCGTGCTGACCCCTGCGGAGGCTGATCAACTGTTCCGCATTCTGGGGCGGCTGAAGGAAGAAGGTAAGACCATCATCCTGATCACCCACAAGCTGCGCGAGATCATGGATATCACCGACACCGTCAGCGTGATGCGGCGCGGTGAGATGACGGCGACGGTCAAGACGGTTGATACCTCTCCGCCCGCGCTGGCGGAATTAATGGTGGGCCGTAAGGTCTTGTTACAAGTCGATAAAAAGCCCGCAGAGCCGGGTGAGGTCATTCTGGATGTAAAGGACCTGAACGTCACGGACGCCAAAGGTGTGCACCGGGTCAAAGGCATCAGCTTTCAGGTCCGCGCGGGCGAGATTTTGGGCATTGCAGGCGTGGCAGGCAATGGTCAGTCAGAGCTGCTGGAGGTGCTGGGTGGCTATGAGAACGGCACTGGCAGCATCACCATGAACGGTGAGGCGATTGACCTGACGGGCGCCCATTCCGACGGGCAAAGCCGCAGGGCACGGGGCATTGCCCATGTGCCAGAGGATCGGCAGCGCGAGGGGCTGATCATGGATTACGCCGCTTGGGAAAACACCGCGTTTGGCTATCACCATGATGCGAAATACCAGCGCGGATTGCTGATGGATAACGCCGCGATCAAGCAGGACACCGAGGAAAAGATGGCCCGCTTTGACGTGCGCCCCCCGGATCCAAGGCTTGCGGCCAAGAACTTTTCCGGCGGCAACCAGCAAAAGATCGTGCTGGCGCGAGAGATCGAGCGGAACCCTGATTTGCTGATGATCGGCCAGCCCACGCGCGGCGTGGATATTGGCGCGATTGAGTTCATTCACCAGCAGATTGTTGCGCTGCGCGATCAGGGCAAGGCGATCTTGCTGGTGTCGGTCGAGCTTGAAGAGATCCTGTCGCTGAGCGACCGCATCGCGGTGATGTTTGACGGCATGATCATGGGCGAGCGGATGCCCGACCAAACGGACGAAAAAGAGCTGGGCCTGCTGATGGCCGGTATGACCAAGGGGGCGGCGTAATGGATGTGATGCCAAGATGGGCCGAGGTTGTTCTGGTCCCCCTCATCAGCCTGATACTGGCGCTGGCCCTGTCGATGGTGGTGATTGCGGCCATCGGGGAAGATCCGTTTAACGCGTTGAAAATCATGGTGAATGCGGCGTTGGGGTCAACGCAGGGCATTGGCTATACGCTGTATTACGCGACCAACTTTATCTTTACCGGGCTGGCCGTCGCGGTGGCGTTCCACGCGCGGCTTTTCAACATTGGTGGCGAAGGTCAGGCGATGCTGGGGGGCCTTGGGGTTGCGACGGTGTGCCTGTACCTGCCGCTGCCCCATTGGACGATTGCGCTGGTCGTGGCGACGCTGGCCTCGGCGGTTTTTGGGGCGGCCTGGGCCGCGATCCCGGCCTATCTGCAGGCGCGGCGCGGCAGCCATATCGTGATTACGACGATCATGTTCAACTTTATCGCGGCGGGCGTACTGATCTATCTGTTGCGCGAAGTGATGAAGCCCGAAGGGTCGATGGAACCGTCGTCGCCGAAATTTGCGGAATCCACCCATCTGCCAAGTTTCTATGACATGGCGCAGATGTTCGGGTGGGAGGCTTTTGCCTCTGCCCCGGCCAACATCACCTTCTTTGTCGCGCTGATTGCCTGTTACCTGATCTATCTGCTGATCTGGCACACGCGGCTGGGCTATGAAATTCGTGCGCTTGGGCATTCGGAAACGGCGGCGAAATACGCGGGTATTGATCCGGTGAAGCTGACGATGATCGCGATGCTGATTTCGGGCGGGCTTGCCGGGATGATGGCGATCAACAACGTGCTGGGTGAAGCAGAGCGGCTTGTGCTGAATGCCACAGAGGGTGCGGGGTTCATTGGGATTGCCGTGGCGCTGATGGGGCGCAACCATCCCGTTGGCATCATCATCGCGGCCATTCTGTTTGGGATGCTCTATCAGGGTGGTGCGGTGCTGGCGCAGGATACCAAGATCCCCGTGCAGATGGTGATCGTGATCCAGGCGCTGGTCATTATGTTCACGGGTGCCTTGGACAACATGGTGCGTGCCCCGTTGGAGCGGTTCTTTCTGTCAACACGCAGAAAGGCATCGTGATGGATTATGCAACCTATCTGCCCGGTTTCTTGGCCGCCTATGCGATCCTGCTTGTTGGGGCATCCTCGCCCGGGCCCGCGGTCGCGCTGCTGTTTGGCATTGCCAGTGAACAGGGGCGCGGACCTGCATTGGTGACGACGGCGGGCATCAGCTTTGGCAGTGCAACGATCAACGTGCTCACGATCCTTGGGGTCGGTCTGGTGCTGCAACAGGCCGCTTGGGCGATGACAGCGTTTCGGGTCGTCGGTGCCGCCTACCTTGTCTATCTGGCCTATGGCGCTTTCAAGAAGGCGCTGAACCCACCCAAGGTTGTCGCGACAGAGGTGCCGCGTGTCGGCATATCGCGCCTGTTCATGATTGGGTATCTGTTGCAGGTCACCAATCCCAAGGCGATCGCGTTCTGGCTGGCAATCGCCGCCGTTGGCGCCACCACTGGCGGAGGTGTGGTCGTCATTGCGACCTTCGTGATCGGCGCCTGGATCCTTTCGTTCGTTTGCCACGGCGCATGGGCAGTGATGCTTTCGACGCCCGTGGTGCGGCGCGCATACGTCAGCGGACGGCGCTGGATCGAAGGCGCGCTTGGTGTCTTCTTTGGCATCTTTGCCTTTAAACTTGCCACGTCAGAGGTCTGAGCCATGGATTTTTACACAATCGTACAATTGGCCGATGCAACTTTGCGCATGGCAATCCCGTTGCTGCTGGCCTGTCTGGCGGGTCTATTCAGCGAACGCGCCGGGATTTTCGACATCGGGCTAGAGGGCAAGATGCTGGCGGCGGCGTTTTTGTCGGCGGCGGTCAGCTTTGCCACCGGGTCGGTCTGGATCGGGTTGCTGGCGGGGATTGGCGCGTCGCTGTCGCTGTCGCTGATCCACGGCATCGCGTCGATCACATTCCGGGGCAATCAGTTGATTTCCGGTGTGGCGATCAACTTTCTGGCCGCCGGTTTGACTGTCGTGATTGCAGAGGGCTGGTTTCGCCAAGGGGGGCGCACGCCGTCGCTGTCAGGGGCCGCGCGGTTCGACGGGATCGACTTTCCCGGTGCGCTGACGCGGATCCGCGACAAGTTGCAGGCCAGTCCGGGTATGCAGTTCTATTCCGAGCTGGTCAGCGGCCATTCGATCCTTGTTTATATCGGGCTGATCGCGGTGCCGCTGTCGTGGTGGGTGCTGTATCGCACGCGCTTTGGCCTGCGGTTGCGCGCGGTGGGTGAAAACCCGGCGGCGGTGGATACGGCGGGCATCAATGTGGTGCAGCTGCGGTTCGCTGCGGTGCTGATTTGCGGGGTTCTGTGCGGCATCGCGGGGGCTTATCTGTCGACGGCTGTGCAGGCCGGATTTACCAAGGATATGACGGCGAACCGGGGCTTTATCGCGCTGGCCGCGCTGATCTTTGCCAAGTGGCGGCCATGGCACGCGATGGGGGCCTGTCTGTTGTTCGGCCTGTTCTTTGCGATTGATAACCGGTTCCAGAACATCCAGTTGGATGCGCTGTGGGTTGTGGTGATCCTTGTGGGGATCTCGGCGCTGTTGACGGGATACGCCCTGCGCCGCGACAAGATCGATGTGATGGTCTTGGGTGGGTTGTCAGCGGTGCTGACGGTGATCGCGCTGATGCTGTGGGTCAGCATGGCCAGCGGGTCAGAGGCCGGTCTGTTTGGCAGCCTGATGGAGACCGTCAAACTGCCCGGAGAGTTCATCCAATCCCTGCCCTATATCCTGACGGTGGTCATTTTGGCGGGCTTTGGCGGCAAGGCGGTGGGGCCACGCGCGGGTGGCGAGCCTTACGTGAAAGAGCGATAGTCTCAATTCCCGGTCCAATCGGGCCACAAATAAGTCCAGATGCCGCGATGTGTATATCCACGTCGCGGCTTTTTTTCGCACTTGCAGCATTTTCTTTTCTCAGAGGTTTGACACCTTTGGTTAATAGGCGTTTGTTACGCGCGAAGTGGCCACTAGCTTTGCCCGGATAGCTCATGCAAATTTATCTTCCTATCGCCGAAGTTTCGGTGAACGCGTTCCTCCTTTTGGGATTGGGCGGCATGGTGGGCATTTTGTCGGGCATGTTTGGCGTCGGCGGCGGGTTTTTGATGACGCCGCTTTTGTTTTTCATCGGCATCCCGCCCGCCGTGGCCGTGGCAACAGAGGCCAACCAGATCGTGGCCTCTTCATTCTCGGGGGTGTTGGCGCATTTCAAGCGCAGGACCGTTGACCTGAGGATGGGGACGGTGCTGCTGATTGGCGGGCTTGTGGGATCGGGCCTTGGTATTTTGTTGTTCAACTACCTGCGGTCGCTGGGTCAGGTCGAGCTGCTGGTGCAACTGTGTTACGTGATCTTTCTGGGGATTATCGGCGCGTTGATGTTTGTCGAAAGCCTGAACGCGATCCGCAAATCCAAGAAGGCCGGTGGTGCCGTGCCAACGCGGCGCAAGCACAATTGGGTGCATAACCTGCCCTTCAAGATGAAATTCCGCGTCTCGGGCCTGTATATCAGCGTCATCCCGCCCTTGCTGGTGGGTGTGCTGGTGGGTGTGCTGGCTGCGATCATGGGTGTGGGCGGCGGGTTCATCATGGTGCCCGCGATGATTTATCTGCTGGGGATGCCGACCAAGGTGGTTGTGGGCACATCGCTGTTTCAGATCATTTTCGTCACCGCATTTACCACGATGCTACATGCGACCACGAACTTTACTGTTGATATCGTGCTGGCCGTTCTGCTGCTGGTGGGGGGCGTGATTGGCGCGCAGATTGGCACCCGGATCGGCGTGCATATGAAGGCCGAGCAGTTGCGCATTTTGTTGGCGGCGCTGGTGCTGGCGGTCTGCGGCAAGCTGGCGTTTGATCTGTTGGTGATGCCATCAGAGCTATACTCGCTTGGCGCGGGGGGGCACTGATGTTGCGGTTATTGGCATTCTTGGTTCTCGCCGCCCTGCCCGCGCAGGCCGAGGAAATCGTGCTGGGTCTCAGCCGCGACGAAGTGGCGATCACGGCAAACTTCGACGGATCTGACATCCTGATTTTTGGCGCGATCAAGCGCGATAAACCCGCACCCGACACAGGCCCGCTGGGCGTGATCGTGACCGTGGCAGGCCCTGACCTGCCGGTCACGGTGCGGCGCAAGGACCGACGGTTGGGGATCTGGGTGAATACCGACGCGGTCGAGGTGGACGCCGCCCCGTCGTTCTATGCGGTCGCCACGAACGGCCCGCTGAACGAGGTGCTGCGCGACACCGAGGATCTGCGCAATGAGATCACGATCCGCCGCGCGATCCGGTCCGTTGGGGCCGATGTCGATGACAGCCGCGCCTTTACCCAGGCGTTGATCCGCATTCGTGCGGGCAATGAGCTGTATCAGGTCCTTGAGGGCGGTGTTGATCTGGAAGAAGACACGTTGTTCCGCGCGGCGGTGAACCTGCCTGCGAACCTGACGGAAGGTGATTATGAGGCGCGGATTTTCCTGACCCGCAGCGGCGTGATCGTGGACGAATATGTCACCGTCATTCCGGTGCACAAGGTCGGGATGGAGCGCTGGCTTTATAACCTCGCCCATGACAATGCGGTGCTTTACGGGCTGATGTCATTGGCGATTGCGATTGCGGCGGGCTGGGGTGCCTCTGCGATCTTTGGGCTGCTGCGGCGCTAGCGGTTACGGGCTAGCCCCGACCAACAAAGTCCATCTTATTGGCCATGATCGTCATGGTGAGCACATTGGTTGTCACCGGCAAGCCTGCCATATGCAGCACCGCTTGCGCGACTTCGCGGACGTCCATCGTCGGGTCAGGTGCGAGGCCCTGTGATTTCTTGCGCGCGTTCAGTTCGGCGACCATCGGCGTGGCCGCGTTGCCAATGTCGATCTGGCCCACGGCGATGTCAAAGGCGCGGCCATCCAGCGACAGCGTCTTGGTCATGCCGGTCACGCCGTGCTTGGTCGTGGTATAGCAGACCGACCCGTCACGCGGCGTGGTCGCCGAGATAGAGCCGTTGTTGATGATCCGCCCGCCCTGCGGGGATTGCGATTTCATCTGCGCAAAGGCGGCGCGGGCGGCCAGAAACATACCCGTGAGGTTCAGGTCCAGCACCGCTTTCCAATCGGCAAGGCTGACCTGATCGATCGTCGTCATCGGGCCAGAGATACCTGCGTTATTAAAGAGCACATCCAGCCGCCCGGTTTGGGCAACGAAGGCATCAAATGCGGCCTGCACGGCGGCTTCGTCGGTGACATCGCAGGGCAAGTGCACGGCATTTGCATGGGTAATCTCGGCCAGTTTATCGGCGCGGCGGGCGATAAGCCCGACGGTCCAACCTGCGTCCAGAAAGCTATCGGCGACGGCGCGACCGATGCCGGAGCTTGCGCCGGTGATGATGATGCTTTGCATGAGATTTATCCTTTATTCTTCGGGCGCTGTCAGGGTCAGCGGGGCCGCAGGTGTGGCTAGATCATCGACACGCAGGGTGTCGGACGGCAGGCCAAGGCGGTTGCGCACGACCCAGCGCAGTTGCGTCTGGGCGCGGGTGATGGCGACATAAGCCAGCCGTTTCCAAAGCGCCTGCCCCGCCTCCATCCGGCCCATGCGGCTGGCAGCATAGATGTCGGGGGCAAAGACCTGCACGGTGTCCCATTGCGAGCCTTGCGCCTTGTGGATCGTGACGGCAGCCCCATGCAGGAAGGTGGCCCCCATCTTGGCGGCGAAGGGGATAAAGGGTTCTTCCTCGCCCTCTTTTTCGATCTTCACGATGGAGGCGGCGCTGACCTGCGGATCCTCTGCGCCGATGACGTGGAGGCGCGAGAAACCCGGCTTGCGGCCCGGCCCAAGGTAGACAACCTGCGCGCCTTTGATCAGGCCCTTGGCCTCTAGATCCAACCGGCGTTTGCGGTGTTTGAGGGGGAGTTCGATGCCGTCGCAGATCAGCGGCTCGCCTTCCAGCAATTCATCTTCGGGGGCTTTGTAGGCGGCGCGAAAGGCATGGATCAGGCGGATCCGGGTGGCATTGCGCCAGACCAGCGCAGGAGAGCGGGACATCAGCCCCGCCTCGACCCGTTGGGCCATGACGACGCGCTCATCCTTGGCGGCGGCGGTTTCGATCATGCGTTCAAAGGCGTGGAAATCAAGCTCTGGATCGGCCAGCGCATGGGCCAGATCAAGGATCGGGTTGTCAGCGGTTTGCCGGTGGATCCGGTTCAATGTCAGGACACGGGGGGCGGGCAGCGTTTCAAAGACCATGCCGCCTTCGGATTGCACGGGGGGTAGCTGGGCGGGGTCGCCGAACAGCAGAAGCGTTGGAAAGATTTCCTGAAGATCCGCGAATTGTTTGGCGTCGAGCATGGAAGATTCATCAACAAAACCAATGTCTAATGGTTCCTCGCGCCGCTTCCAACCGGTAATGAAATCGGATCCGCGCAAGCCTGCGGCGGCCAAGGCGGCGGGGATCGAGGCGTTGATCTGGTAAGAGCCCCATGCGCGTTCGAGAGCCACATCGGTGAGGCCCTCAATCTCTGGCCGCTCGCCCTGACCGGACAGCCATTCGGCGACCTTTTCGTATTCGGGGTCATAGACGGGGGTATAAAGAATGCGGTGGATGGTGGTCGCGGGCACCCCACGATTGCGCAACACGCTGGCCGCTTTGTTGGTGGGGGCCAGGATGGCGAGAGTGCGGCGGCCGGTGCGTTTCTTACCCTCGTAATCGCCCGAGACGATATCAACGCCCGCCTCGCGCAGGGCCTCGTAAAGCCGGGCGAGCAGCATGGTTTTGCCCGACCCCGCCTTGCCAATCACGGCCATCACGGAAGAGGCATCCGATTGCGGTGGTTGCAGCAGACCGTCGTCCAATTCGACGCCCGCCTGGCGCAGCGCGACGGCGATGCTGTCCCAAGCCTCTGCCTGATCGTCGGAAAATGTAATGGCAGGAGCGTTCATGGGGCGACATTAACCGTCGCCCCCAAGAGGTGCCAGCGGATTAGGCGGCCTTGGCCATCCGAATGGTGTAGCCAAAGGAGCGGTTGAACCATGCCTCTGATATGCTCGATGACAGGCCGGCGCGGCGCAGGACTTTCATCCGGTCCTCTGCGCGGTAGGCCCAAAGGCCAACGCTGATTTCATCGCGGCCAGACCCGGTGGATCCCAGAACCTCGGGCGAGGCACCGATCATGCGGTAGATGCGGACCATGCGGGCATCAAAGACGCCCAAGAGGTGCGTGAGGGAAAAGGCGCGCATTAATTCGCCACCCGCCAACATCAAGGCACCGGCGACGCGCGGGCTGGCATCGGGGGCCAGACAAAAGCGGGTGCATTCCCAGATCAGCGGGCTGCAGATTTGGGTATCGGTCAGGTGGCTAAAGTGTTCGTTGACCATCGTGCGACCAGAGGTGGGCAGAAACCGCATCGACCCGCCATGTTCGCCGCGTTCATTTTCCCAGATCACATAAAGCGGGTTCAGGTCGTCGTATTGGTCACGTTCCCAGCCGTTTTCATCGACCGAAACATCCCATTTCAGACGGTCGCGAAACTGCAAAGTGCGGTCGCGGTGCATGGTGTCTTGCAGGCGTGCGTGGCTGGAAAGTGTATCACCGTAGATGTATCGCAGCATGTCTGTGTCCCCGTTGCTGAGCATGTCATGGGGAGAGTTTTCGGTAATGCCGGATAAATCGTGGTTAACGCGCCGTGACGGTGGTGATGAACAAATCCTTAAGCAGGGACGGCCTGTTGATCGCCCTTGCCGGGCCAATGGCCATCGGCCTCTCTTGCGGCACCGCCGACGACGATCAGACCCTCAGCCAAGGCCCGCGCCACCGCATGGGTGGTATTGGCCGCGCCAAGCTTGAACCGCGCGCTTTCGATATAGGCGCGCAAGGTATGTTCAGAGATCGAAAGCATCTCTGCCACCTGACCGCGACCATAGCCCATCGCAAGATAGGTCAGGGTGTCGACTTCGCGCGGGGAAAGCGGCCGCACTGGTTCGGGTGCGCGCCCCTTTTCAATCTCAAGCGCCTTTTGGTTCAGGTAATGCGCCACAAGAATAAGCTCTCTTTGGTGGTCGTCAGTAAAGGCCGTCCAGGTTTCGTCATCGCAACTGTGGGACACGGTAAAGAGCGCGAATTGCCCGTTTGGTCCCCGGATCGGGATTGAAAATCCCTGATTGCCGACGCCATGACTGATCGCGTCACGGCGGAATGTACGGGCCGCCTTTGACGACCAATCGAGGTTTTTCCAGTCCACCGGGTGAAACCGCTGGAAACACCCGATGATGACCGGATCTACCCGCAGGTAGTCCCGGTCGACATAATGTTGCACCCAAACCGGCGGATAGGTGCCAAATCCGTATTGTTCGCCGTCGGTACTGACCCAATGGTAGACGGCATGGTCGACATCCAGCGTGTCGCGCAGCCCAACAATAAGGTCTTGAATTTGGTCAAGCTGTTCGGCTTGCTCCAGCCCTTGATAGAAGAGGTTGAATTTGTTCCGCATCACCATGCACCGCAACCGGTGCCCCTTCACCCAACGCAACTATCTCTGCTGATGCCACTCTTGCGGTCTTGCTCAACTCGTCCGCCAGCATTGGCAGTTTGTTGTGCTGAGCAAAGGATTCCAAGTCAGCCAGAACGTCGATGATCCATGTATGTCCCAAGATTACCCTCCGCAGTAATCGTTAACGAATTGTTAACAACCTATCGTAGCATGGCGATCGTGAAGAAAATATTCACTGGACTGTCCATCCCCATTTATGGGGGGGGCGCAATTCCCTAAGTCTTTGAATTATTGTTGCTCGTTTTGAAACGCAAAATCGCCCCACAACCATGGGGCGATTAACGCGACGAATCACTATTTCTTAGCGTTGTGCTTCGATCACCGTGTCTTCGTAGGTCCGCAGACCCGTTTTTGGCGCTTGAACCAGCACGGCCATATTGCCCGGCTTGTGTTCATTTTTGCGCATTTTGGTATGCGCGGCGGGGATGTCGGCCCAAGGAAAGACCTCTGACATGCAGGGATCAAGGCGGCGTTCAATCATCAGTTGGTTCGCAGCCGAGGCCTGCTTGAGGTGGGCAAAGTGCGACCCTTGAAGGCGCTTTTGGTGCATCCACATATAGCGGACGTCAAAAGTGCAGTTGAACCCGGTGGTGCCCGCGCAGATCACGACCATGCCGCCCTTTTTGCACACCAGAGAGGAGACCGGGAATGTCGCCTCGCCGGGGTGTTCAAAGACCATGTCGACGTTGTTGCCTTTGCCGGTAATCTCCCAGATGGCCTTGCCGAACTTGCGGGCCTCTTTCAGCCATGTGTTGTATTCATCGGTGTTGACGGTGGGGAGCTGGCCCCAGCAGTCAAAGTCCTTGCGGTTGATGACGCCCTTGGCACCCAGTGACATCACGAACTCGCGCTTGTCCTCTTCACTGATGACACCGATGGCGTTGGCCCCGGCGGTGTTGATCAGTTGGATCGCATAAGACCCAAGGCCACCAGAGGCACCCCAGACCAGCACGTTCTGGCCGGGCTTGAGGTCATGGGGTTCATGGCCAAAGAGCATCCGGTAAGCGGTGGCGAGTGTGAGGGTATAGCAGGCGCTTTCTTCCCACGTCAGATGCTGCGGGCGCGGCATCAACTGCTGGGACTGGACGCAGGTGAACTGCGCAAAGGACCCATCGGGGGTTTCATAGCCCCAGATCCGCTGGCTGTCGGAATACATCGGATCACCGCCGTTGCAGTGTTCATCGTCGCCGTCATCCTGATTGCAATGGATCACGACTTCATCGCCGACTTTCCAGCGCTTGACCTTGTCACCCACAGCCCAAACGATGCCAGAGGCGTCGGATCCGGCGATGTGGTAATCGGCCTTGTGCACGTCGAAGGGGCTGATCGGAATACCAAGACCGGCCCAGACGCCGTTATAGTTCACGCCTGCGGCCATCACCAAGACAAGCACTTCGTGGCTGTCGGGCTTGGGGCAATCGACGACTTCAATCTCAAACGCCTGGTCGGGTTCGCCATGACGCTCGCGCCGGATGGTCCAGGCATACATCTGATCAGGCACATGGCCCAAAGGTGGCATTTCGCCCACTTCATAAAGCGGCTTTTCCGGCGCGGTTGTCGCCGTGTTCTGATCCAGGGCCATATCAGTCTCCATCACGCATATCCCGTTGCCGCGTCGCAGAATCGACGCTTGCTGGTTTGTTCGCATTTGCAGCGTAACTTTGCAACCCATATGGGGGATGTTTTTGTAATTTAATTACGTGGTGGAATTTTCGACCTTGCTTCCGAGGTGGTGCGCAATGCTGGCGGCATAGAAGGCGAGCACGTCTTGGCCGGTTTGCGTGATTGTCACGGCGTCGCCCTCTTGCGTGATCAGGCGACGGTCAGCAAATCGTTTCAGCGCGTCATCGACAAGATCGCCTGCCGCACGTCGCGGCAAGACCATGTGGCGGTCTTTTAACTGGGACAGCGCGGCCTGCACTTGGGTCGTGACTGCGCCGCGGCTGGTAGCCCCTTGCATCAATGCATCAGCGACCAATGGGCCCGACAGCACCGGGATCACGGCGTTGATCCGGTCCATCAGTTCTGACGCGACCGCCTCTGTCAGGTCGCCTTGGGCGGTGGCGCGGAATTTGGACAGTTCCAGCGGTTCGCCAAAGCCGACGGACGCCACGCCAAAGCTGTCAAACCGCCGGGTGACGCGTTGCCAAAGGTGCCAGGACACGCCCCGCACCACCGTCATAAGCGGCGGGCGAAAGCGCCGCACGCCGCGCTTGTCAGCGGCGATCAGAAACTTGTCTTCGAGGATGCGGTCATAGTTCAGCCCCACCGGGACAAAGATGACATCGCGGTCGGTCAGGTCCGCAGTGACGATATAGTTGAGCAGGCCCAGCTTGGCCTTGTTGCTGCGCCCGGTCAGGGACAGCCCACCTTCGGGGAACATGGCCTGCGTCACACCACCGGCGGTGGCCATCTGGACATAGCGGGCCAGCACTTTGCGATAAAGATTGCCGCGCGACCGACGGCGAATAAAGTAGGCACCCATCATCTTGATCATCGCCGACAGTGGCCAGACCCGCGCCCATTCACCCACCGCATAAGACAGCGCCCCTGCCCGGCTGACGAGGTATGTGACCAGCACGTAGTCCATGTTGGACCGGTGGTTCATCACAAAGATCACGGTGGCATCGGGGTCGAGTGCCTCTAACTTGGCGCGGGGAAAGGCGCCAAGGCGGATCCGATACATCGACTTGGAAATCCAGCGGGCCAGCCGCGTGCCAAAGGTGAAATAAGCCGTCGCGGAAAAGGACGGCACGATCTCGCGGGCATAACGCTGCGCCCTTTCAAAGCCCACGTTTTCGGGGACGTTGTTGTCGCGGGCATATTCAACGATGGCCTGCGTGACCTCTGGGTCATAGGTCAGGCGTTGGATCATGTCGTAACGGCGCGCGAGCTTGAATGGCTCAATCGGTTTTTGCAGGCGTTCGTTGAGGCGGGCCACCACACGCTCTGCCCGTTTGCGAAAGAACCAGCGGACGGATGGAAACAGAAAGTTCGACGCGAACGTCACACCCGCGAACAGCAGGATGAGCACGAAGGCCCAAAGCGGAAGCGTCACGGGTTGCGTCATGGCGCGACCCTGACAGGGAACGCGGCCCGCGTAAATCCCGTCATGCCGCAGCGCAGCGCATTGACGGTGGTTCAAAATTTCTTATAACGGTCATCGTGAGTAATAAAATTACGCTGCGATTGCACAGTGAGGCCCCGCGATGACAGATGTGACCAAAGACCGCCCGTGGCTCTTCCGGACCTATGCCGGGCATTCGACCGCTAAAGCGTCCAATGCATTGTATCGTGGCAACCTTGCCAAAGGGCAGACCGGTTTGTCAGTGGCCTTCGATCTACCGACGCAGACCGGTTATGACAGCGACCACGAGCTGAGCGGCGGTGAAGTCGGTAAGGTTGGTGTGCCAGTATGTCATCTGGGCGATATGCGCAGCCTGTTTGACGATATTCCGCTGGAAAAGATGAATACCTCTATGACGATCAATGCGACGGCCCCTTGGCTTTTGTCGCTTTATATCGCCGTGGCAGAGGAACAAGGCGCGGATGTCAGCGCCCTGCAAGGCACCGTGCAAAACGATATCATCAAGGAATATCTGTCGCGCGGCACTTATATTTGCCCGCCCGAACCTAGCTTGCGGATGATTACCGATGTGGCCGCCTATACGCGTCAGCATTTGCCGAAATGGAACCCGATGAATGTCTGTTCCTATCATTTGCAAGAAGCGGGTGCGACGCCGGAACAGGAATTGGCCTTTGCCCTGGCGACGGCCTGCGCGGTGTTGGATGATCTGAAAGGGAAAGTCGCGCCAGAAGATTTCCCGCAAATGGTGGGCCGCATTTCCTTTTTCGTGAATGCGGGTATTCGGTTTGTGACCGAGCTTTGTAAGATGCGCGCCTTTGTGGCGCTGTGGGATGAGATTTGCCGCGACCGCTATGGTGTGGAGGACGCGAAATACCGGCGATTCCGCTATGGCGTGCAGGTCAATTCGCTGGGGCTGACAGAACAGCAGCCGGAAAATAACGTCTACCGAATCCTGATTGAAATGCTGGCGGTCACGCTATCCAAGAACGCCCGCGCGCGTGCTGTGCAATTGCCAGCGTGGAATGAAGCGCTTGGCCTGCCGCGGCCCTGGGATCAGCAATGGTCGCTGCGGATGCAACAAATCTTGGCCTATGAAACGGACCTTTTGGAATTCGACGATTTGTTTGACGAAAACCCCGCAATTGATCGCAAGGTAAATGCACTAATGGAAGGCGCGCGTGACGAATTGCGCCAGATTGATGGGATGGGCGGCGCGGTCAATGCGATTGCCTATATGAAAGGCCGCCTGGTCGAGGCGAATGCCGCACGGATTGGCGGGATCGAAACCGGCGCGACGACAGTCGTGGGTGTCAACAAATGGCAGGCGGCAGAGCCATCCCCGCTGACGGCGGGTGATGATGCGATCATGGTCGCAGATGCTGAGGCAGAGGCCGATCAGATCCGCCGGTTGACCGCGTGGAAGCGCGACCGTGACGGCGGGGCTGTTACGACAGCATTGGCCGCATTGCGTGCCGCCGCGGTGGACGGCAGTAATATCATGCCGCCCTCAATTGCCTGTGCCAAAGCGGGTGTGACGACAGGGGAATGGGCGGATGTCATCCGTGCGGCTTTTGGACAATACCGCGCGCCAACGGGCGTCTCTGCCAACCCGTCCAACCGGACCGAAGGGCTGGACGATATCCGGGCGCGGGTCGATGCGGTCAGCCAAACGCTGGGGCGGCGATTGAAATTTCTGGTGGGCAAGCCGGGATTGGACGGCCATTCCAATGGCGCCGAACAGATTGCGGCACGCGCGCGTGACTGCGGAATGGACATTTCCTACGAAGGGATTCGCCTGACACCGGACGAATTGGTCGCCGCTGCGCAATCCGACAACGCGCATGTAATTGGTCTTTCTATTCTTTCGGGATCCCATATCCCGCTAATCGAAGCGTTTTTGGAAAAGTTACGCGCTGCGGGCTGCGGGCATATTCCCGTTATTGCGGGCGGCATCATCCCCGAAGACGACGAAAAACGACTTTATGAGATGGGCATTGCAAAGGTTTATACACCGAAGGATTTCGAACTTAATAAAATCATGAATGACATCGTGACCCTTGTGGATCCCAAAGCGGTCGCAGCGGAATGACGCCCGGCATCGACTAGGCCAAAAAGGCTAATTGCGTTAATCCTGATTAGTGTCGTAGATCGCTTTACCACTCAGGAGGACACGATGAAGAAATCAGAATTAAAAGCCATGTCACGCAAGGACCTGGAAAAACTCAAATCCAGCATTGACGATGTTTTGGCAGGGATGGCCGAACGCGACAAGAAAGAGGCGTTGGCCGCTGCAGAAAAAGCTGCTGCTGCGCATGGCTTTTCCTTGGCGGAATTGGCCGCCGATGCGCCAAAGAAGCGCGGACGCAAGCCGGGCAAGGCAAAAACCAAAGCGGCCCCCAAATACGCAAACCCCGCAGACAAATCCCAGACATGGACCGGCAAGGGCCGCCAGCCTGCATGGTTTAAATCAGCCGTTGCAAATGGTGTTGATCCGCAAACACTGGCGATCTAATCGCTCAGCTTTTGCACCAATTCATCAAAGGTATATTCCTGCGCAATCTCACCGCTTGAGCCTTTGGTAAAACCCGGTGCAACCGGCAGACAGCCGATGCCACAAATCTGACGGGCGACCAACGCGCGCCCGTCAATATACCAAAGCCGCCCACCGGGCGTGGACACATATCCGTTCAGGAGAAAATGCGCGTCGCTTTCCATATCAACGTCGCTCGGAATCTCATTGAAATAGCCGCGATCAAAGGCACCGTGGGTGTGGTACGACGCAACCACCGCGATATCATTGGGAAACGCCGCACTGCAGGCCGCCTGCGTGCCGCCCGTGGCCGGGGTTGCCACCAATTCGGCGGCGTCATTATAGCCGATATAGCCGCAATATTCGCGCCGCTTGCGGAAAGAGATATCCTGAAGGCTGGCCAAGACCTCTCTCGCGATGACGGCCTCTGCGGCATCCTGGGCAGACACCGGGGATGCCAACAGGGCAGCAAAGATCAAAATACGCAACGGCATGGGGGTTCCTTCGCCCGGGATGTGGGCCTAGCCTAGCGGCAACAACAAAGGACTTCAAAGATGACGATTCATATTGGCGCAAAAGATGGCGACATCGCCCCAACCGTTCTGATGCCGGGGGATCCCTACCGCGCGAAATGGGCGGCAGAGACGTTTCTGGATGACGCCCGCTTGGTGAACGAAGTGCGTGGCATGTTGGGCTTTACCGGCACCTGGCAGGGCCATCCTGTAACAATTCAAGGCAGCGGTATGGGGATGCCAAGCCTCTCGATCTACGCCAATGAGTTGATCAAGGATTACGATGTGCAAACGCTGATCCGCATCGGATCTTGCGGCGGGATGCAAGACCACGTGGGCATTCGCGATGTGATCCTGGCCATGACCGCCTCAACCGTGTCCACCCCTTCGCGTGGGATCTTCAAGGAACTGCAATATGCGCCCTGTGCGGACTATGGTCTGCTGGCTGCGGCCCACACCGCGGCCCGGGCCAAGGGAACAACCACCCACGTCGGCGGGATCTATTCATCGGATGTCTTTTATGACGAACGCCCCGATCTCAATGAACAGATGGTGCGGCACGGTATTCTGGGCGTTGAGATGGAGGCGGCAGAGCTTTACACGCTCGCCGCCCGCTACGGCCGCCGTGCCTTGGCGGTGCTGACGGTCAGCGATCATCTGATCACGCACGAGGCCCTGCCCGCCGAAGACCGTGAACGGTCCTTTGGCGACATGGTCGAGATCGCCTTGCAAGCCGCCTTTGGCTGAAACCGGTCGGGTTAGCCCCCGCCCGCCCCGCCGTGACTGCGGTCGTAGCCATTGACCGGCGGCGGGGTCCAGGTTGTCAGCTGCGCGGGGCGCAAAACCTCCATCCGCAGCGGATAGCAGGCGGCGTGATCGCTGGAATGTTCGGCCGAACAATCCCCGCCCGGACAGGCCGACAAGACCGCCAGCAGATCAATCTCGGCCAGAATTTCGAAATAATCGCCGGGCCGCACCGGGCTGGCCTTCATGAAGTATTGTCCGGTGTCACGGGTGAACCCGGTGCACATAAAGACGTTGAGCACGTCGTGCACGAAGGGCTCGGCCTCTGCCAGTGACAGCCCCTGATGCGCGGCAAGCGCTCGGGTCAAATTGGAATGACAACAGTGATGGTATTGCGTGCCGGCCAAAAGATGCCCGGTATAGGGATCGCAACGGGTGCCGATGACATCATGGACCGATCCGCCAAATTCATCGATGCCGTACCACGCAAGCGTATCATGGGTCACCGTCGCCATCGGGCGCAAAGTGGGAAAGCTTGACCACAGCCGGTCCCCGGTTGTGACATGCGTGCCATGCAGCGCGCGGGTCTTGCCGGAATAAAACCGCTCTGACAGATCATGCGCGTTGAACAGGTTCAAATCGCCAACCTGCGGCCCCTGCACGGAATGGATCCGCAGGATATGCCCCGCGGGCACCTCAATTGCTGCGGCCTCACGCGGCGCGGCGACCGCTTCGGCCACATGCGTCACTTCATGGCGCAGCGCGTCCAGCATCGCCATATCAGGCTGTGGCAAGGTGTCAGTTGGATAACAAATCACCGGCACAACAGCGCGGCGCGCTGCGGCATCATGAGGGGCAGTGGCATTTTTCATGCCCATACCCTGACCGACAAAGTCTTTCTTTTGAAGAAAAATATGCCCGCCGGAGGCAAACGCGCCGCCCCTTGGGCGGCGCAAAACATCGTGCGGCGGGCCTTGGCCCGCCTCAATCAGGTCACACCACGCGCTCGACCAGTTTTTTCTTGATGTCAGCGATGGCCGCCGCCGGGTTCAGACCCTTGGGGCAAGTCTTGGCGCAGTTCATGATGGTGTGACAACGATACAGCTTGAACGGATCTTCCAGATCATCCAACCGCTCGCCCGTCGCCTCGTCACGGCTGTCCACAATCCAGCGATGTGCTGCCAAAAGCGCCGCTGGCCCCAGATACCGATCGCCGTTCCACCAATAGGACGGGCAAGAGGTCGAACAACACGCGCACATGATACATTCGTAACGACCGTCCAGTTTTTCACGGTCCGCAATGGATTGCTTCCACTCTTTCGCAGGCGCATTTGTCTTGGTCTCAAGCCACGGCATGATGCTGGCGTGCTGCGCGTAAAAATGGGTCAGATCCGGGATCAAATCCTTCACAACCGGCATATGCGGCAGCGGATAAATCTTCACATCGCCCTGCACCTCATCAAGTCCATAGATACAGGCCAGCGTGTTGATCCCGTCGATGTTCATCGCACAGGATCCGCAGATCCCCTCGCGGCAAGAACGGCGGAAGGTCAGGGTCGGATCAATCTCATTCTTGATCTTGATCAGCGCGTCCAGGATCATTGGCCCGCAGGTGTCGAGATCGACAAAATAGGTATCCAGCGACGGGTTTTTGCCGTCATCAGGGTTCCAGCGATAAATCTGGACCTTTTTGACATTGGTCGCACCCTCGGGCTTGGGCCAGGTCTTGCCTGTCACCATGCGAGAGTTCTTGGGAAGTGTCAGTTGAACCATTGGAACGAACCTTTCCGTAAATTAGCGTAGCGCGGGCGGGCGGATGGGCGGTTGCCCGGTCTGCCGCAACACGCAGGATTGGTAGACTGCAAGCGGGTCTGCCCCGCGCAGGAAATCTGAGGACACACCGATTTCGCCATCAAGAAAGCCGCCCGTCCTTGAATTGACACCGATGGTCACGCCGCCCGTTGGGCCCTGTGCCGCCTGGGCGCGCTCCTCGCATTGCTGTGCAACACGCTCAGGATCGGGCGGCGGCAGGTCGCAGGCGGCCAGCGACAGAAAGGGAATGGCAAGCGCTATTCGCATCACCGCCTCGTGCAATATTGTGAGCCGCCGTAAAGCACCGAGGCGTTGGCTGGACAGGCGGCTGAACTGGGTTGCACTGCGCGGGCGGGAAGCGATCTTGGCGCAGGCGCAAGTCCGCCAGAGATTTCAGTGACGGGGGTGGCTTCAAGCGGCAATTGACCATTGACCGCTGACCTCATCTGATCCGGTGTCGCGCCGACCCGTTCAAGGCAGACCAAGAACTTTGTATTGTCGACACTTTCTGATGCACCCCCTGCGAGACCAAGCGCAATCGCCCCGGCGAGGCCGCCCGAAGACGAACCCCGTGAATTGCGCATCGCCTGACGTGTTTGTTGTTGTGCGGCCTGATGTTGCACTTGGCATTCACCGATGCTTTGGGCGTCAGGAAAGGCGTTTTCGGGTGTAACGGTACAACCGGCCAACACGACACCACACATTGCCAGCACGCTGAAAGGCTTTCCAAACATCAATAGACCCGCGCCTTTGGCGCAATCTTCTTGAGGTCGATCCCACCCTCTTTCTGGGTCGTCAGCGGATCAAGGTGCACGGGGCGATAGCTGAGTTTGGTTTTGGCACCGTCAACATTGGCGAGGCTATGGACCCGCCACTTTTTGTCGTCGCGGTCTGGGTAATCCTCGTGCGCGTGGGCACCACGGCTTTCCTTGCGCGCCTCTGCGCCGACAATCGTGGCCAGCGCGTTGGGCATCAGGTTGGTGAGCTCAAGGCTTTCCATCAAGTCAGAGTTCCAGACCAGCGACCGGTCGGTGACTTTCAAATCACCCATCTTACCAGCGATGGCTTCCATCTTTTTGACGCCCTCGGCCAGCGTCTTATCGGTGCGGAACACGGCGGCATCTTCCTGCATCGCCTTTTGCATCTCCAACCGCAGCTCTGCCGTTGGCAGTGCGCCGTCGGCGTGGCGCACTGTGTCAAAGCGATCAAAGGCCTGATCGACTGACGCCTGGTTCAGCACAGGGTTCGCCGCGTTGGGGTCCACGACCTCACCCGCCTTGATCGCAGCCGCGCGGCCAAAGACCACCAGGTCGATCAGGCTGTTAGAGCCAAGACGGTTCGCGCCGTGCACGGAGGCACAGCCCGCCTCACCCACGGCCATCAGGCCGGGCACAACCGCATCGGGGTTGTCTTTGGTTGGGTTCAGCACCTCGCCCCAGTAATTCGTCGGAATACCGCCCATGTTATAGTGCACGGTCGGCAGCACCGGGATCGGTTCTTTGGTAAGGTCCACGCCCGCAAAGATGCGCGCGCTTTCGGAGATGCCTGGCAGACGCAGATCAAGCGTTTCTGGCGGCAAGTGGTTGAGGTGCAGGTGAATGTGATCGCCCTGCGCGCCCACGCCGCGGCCTTCGCGGATTTCCATCGTCATGCAGCGGGACACCACGTCACGCGACGCCAGATCCTTATAGGTCGGCGCATAGCGTTCCATGAAACGCTCGCCTTCGGAGTTGGTCAGATAGCCGCCCTCGCCACGCGCGCCTTCGGTAATAAGGCAACCCGCACCATAGATACCGGTGGGGTGGAATTGCACGAACTCCATGTCCTGCAGCGGCAAGCCTTGGCGGGCCACCATACCGCCACCGTCACCAGTGCAGGTGTGGGCCGAAGTGGCGCTGAAATAGGCGCGGCCATAGCCGCCGGTCGCCAGCACCGTGGTCTTGGCGTTGAAGACATGCATGGTGCCGTCATCCAGCTTCCATGCCACCACACCCTGACACTGCCCATCCTCGGACATGATCAGATCGGTGGCGAAGTATTCGATGTAGAATTCGGCCTTTTGCTTCAGGCTTTGACCATAAAGCGTATGCAAAATTGCGTGGCCGGTGCGGTCAGCGGCGGCACAGGTGCGCTGCACGGGCGGGCCTTCGCCAAATTCGGTCGTGTGGCCGCCAAAGGGTCGCTGATAGATGTTGCCTTCTTCGGTGCGCGAAAACGGCACGCCGTAGTGTTCCAGTTCATAAACCGCCTTGGGGGCTTCGCGCGCGAGGTATTCCATCGCGTCCGTATCGCCCAACCAGTCAGAGCCTTTGACGGTGTCATACATATGCCACTGCCAGCTATCGGGGCCCATGTTGCCAAGGGAGGCCGCGATGCCGCCCTGTGCGGCCACGGTATGGGACCGGGTCGGGAACACCTTGGTGATACAGGCGGTTTTCAACCCCTGTTCGGCCAGACCCAGCGTTGCACGCAGACCAGCACCGCCAGCCCCCACAACAATGGCGTCATAGACATGGGTTTCGTATTCGTAAGCTGCCATTTGGGTTGCTCCGGCTCAGGAATTAAAGGGCAAGGCGCACGACGGCGAAAACACCGGCGGCGGCTGCAAAATAGGACAGGCAGATCATGCCAATGATCGCGGCCTTGCGGGCAAAGCCCTTCACGTAATCTTCGATCATGGTCTGCACGCCACCGCGAAAGTGGTAGAAGCTGACAAAGATCGTCAGCCCGGCAATGATCGCAGGCATGGGGCGCTGATAATAGGCGACAACCGCTTCATAAGGTTGGCCAAGCACGGCCCCGAAGGTGAAGATAAAGGCAATCACAAGTGGGACCAACGCGACAGAGGTCACCATCATTTTCCAGTGATGGTCGGTCCCTGATTTGGCAGAGCCCATGCCAGCGGCGCGTTTGCGGTCGGTCAAATAAGCCATGATGCCCCCTTAGACGACGATTGCAGTAAAGATAGTGAGCAGCACAGAGGCGATGATCGCGGCCTGCGCAAACGTCTCTGACCGGGGGACATCCAGCATATGGCCCGAATCCCAGATCAGGTGCCGGATCCCAAACAGCATGTGATACCAGACCGCCCAGACCGACAGGAACATGACCAGATCGCCAAACCAAGAGGTGACAAATCCGTTTGCGGTTGCAAACGCCTCTGGCCCGGTGGCGGCGGCCACAAACCACCAGACGATCATCAGCGCGGCCACAATCAGGGCGTTGCCGGTGATGCGCGTAAAGATGGATGTTACGGATGTCAGTTGCGGACGATAGATCGTCACATGCGGCGAAAGAGGGCGATTACCCCGGTTCACATCGGCCATTTCAGTTCCCTTCTTGGCGTCATACCGGGCTGGCTGGCCCGGTACCTTTGCCCCGTTATTGCGCATCTGTTTCCGAGAGTCACGTTAAGGCAGGGCAAATTTCCGCGCGAAATTGCCGCGTTAGCGCAAAAACTTTGCTTCGTGATCACAGTCGCAAATCGTGTGATCACAAATCAGACTATTCAAGCGCCGCAATCTGCTTTGTGATCTCGCGCACCAGCTTTTGACGGATCCGCATCTGGTATTCTTCAAAGTCGGCCGCACGCAACGCAAAAGCACCGGGGCCAGCGATGATATTTGCACGAAAATAATCGACCAGCCCGGGTTCTTCATTTTCGATGGCCAGCGCGTTGATCGTCACCTCGCGCGCCAGCGCAACGGCGCGCATATCAAGCGGGTCAATGCCTTCGTTAGAGGACCCATCGCCGCTGATATCAATAACGCGGCGGCGGCAATGGGCGACCTCTGCCGCATCAAAACCAGCAAGGGAAACGGCCATCGCTTCGCCCACGGCTGTTGAAAAGTTACGCCAGCGTCGCGGCGTTTGGGCCACGGCGGCGGCAAAGGCGTCGGCGCGGTCAAAGGTGGTGATCGGTGTCCAGGGGATCGAGACGATCTGTCGCCCCGCGCCCGTCCATTGCAGCAACATGACATGGGCCTGTGCATTGACCAAAGCCTCGCTCACGGCACCGTCCTGCAGCGCGGCGGCAAGACCCTGCATTTGCAGATCATACTCGCTCCGCTCAACAGAGCCCGAGATATCAACCGCCAGCACAAGTGCCAGTTCACAGGCGGCGGACCGCAAGGGGGCCAGGATCAGGGCCAAGATCAGGAATGTCCGTCGCATGCCGATACCTTGCCGCAAACCGACAGCCTTTGGGATCACAATTTCGTCGCTTGGGGTTAGTCGACCTGTGCGGCCAAATGCGCCACGAACTCTGTGCAGATTGTGATCATTTCGTCCGATGGATCGTAAAAGGCGTTCGCCTCGCCACAGACCGCGACGGCGACCGGGATCACCTTGGGCAATGACATCTCGGCGTTCAGCGCATCCAGCTCTGCCCCGATCACGGCGGCAATGATGTCCGCGCCATCTGCGTCGGGATCCACAACGGTCAAGGCAAGCGTGTCACCCGCGCCCGCGGAGGTCAGATCGTCGAGAACGGTGCCCCAGCTCTCCGCGGCCTGCTCATACTCCTCCGGGCAGTAGGCGGCCCGTTCTTCTGGCAAGCCAAGTTCTTCGGCCACATCTTCACGTGCGTCCGGGTTGGCCCCGTAAAAGATGCACACCGCATTGTAATAGCGCTGCAAGTCAGGGCCATGCACATCCCACCATGCCACATCATCGCCGCTCTGATCCGCTTCGGCCTGAAACCCGAATGCGGTGTCATAGGCCAGGGCGATGGCGGTCTCTTCCTCATAAAGCGCATCAATCAGAAAGGCCGACAAGACGTCGGCGGCGTCTTCTTCCTGCCCAAAGATCGGCAGACCCATTTGGTCGATCAGCGCATGACCCAATTCGTGATAAAAGATCCCCAGCAGATTGGCCGAAACATAGGCCGTCTGGTCATCGCTCAGCGATTGTGCCTGTGCGGCGCTGCTGGTCAAAAGGACGGCGGTGAGGATTGGTTTGAACATCTTGCGTCCCTCAGATTGGCATCAAGGCCCAGTAATCCAGATCAAGCAGGACGTCGGGGTCATATTTACCGTCCGCCCCTTTCAACACGCCAGCTGCACCCTTTGTCGCCACCAACCGCAACCGGATCGCACCCACGCCAGGGGCATCGGTCTCTGCCAGCTCCAGCACCTCTGACCAGGCCCGCACGGTGTCCCCGGCAAAGCAAGGGTTGGCATGGGCACCGCCATTCAAGGCCACGATCATCTGCGCATTGGCCAGCCCGTTGAACGACAATGTCCGCGCAAGCGAGATCACGTGACCACCATAGATCAGCCGCTTGCCATCGGGACGGTTTGTTGCATCAAAGTGAACTTTGGCGGTGTTCTGCCACAGGCGCGTGGCGATCATATGTTCGGCCTCTTCCACGGTGACACCATCGACGTGGTCGATCACTTCGCCCACCGCATAGTCGCCCCAGCGGTGCGGTTCGCCCGCCAGCGCAAAACCGTAGTCACTGAAATTGAGGCCCTCGGGGATCACCAGATCAGTCGCGGCAACGGCAGGTGCAAGATCAGGGATCACGGTTTGCGGCGCGTCGCCCTCGGCACGCCTGCGCACCATCACCCAGCGGACATATTCCAGCACCGGCGCGCCCATCTGGTTGCGCCCGGTGGTGCGGACCCAGACAACGCCGCTTTTGCCGTTGGAGTTTTGCTTGAGCCCGATCACTTCGGACGCAGAACTGATCGTATCGCCGGGCCACACGGGCGCCAGCCAACGCCCTTCGGCATAGCCCAGATTGGCCAGCGCATTCAGCGAAATGTCAGGCACGGTTTTGCCAAACACCACATGAAACGCAATCAGATCATCAAGTGGAGAGCTTTCCAGCCCGCAATCCTGTGCAAAGACGTCAGAGGAATAAAGCGCCCCGCGTGCGGGATAAAGCGCGTGATAAAGTGCGCGTTCACCTTCGGCCACGGTGCGGGGGACGGCGTGGTTTATGACCTCGCCAATAGTGTAGTCCTCAAAGAAGCGGCCCGCATTTGTCTTGCTCATTATTGCGCGCCCAGCTTCATGTCGCGGGTATAGGGCGTGTCGCTGTCCTTGGTCACCGCCTGCCCCGCCCGCATCACGCCATTCGCGTGGTCATAGGCATATTGCGGATCGCCATATAGCTCCCACCCCTTTGACAGCGCCTCTGATACCTTGTGGCAAAAGTCAGAGGTGTCATCCTCAGTCAGGAAACGATAGATTTTCATGTCTTATGCACCAAACGGATTGTAACCAAGGATCGCGTGGATGCCGCCGACGACGATCACCATGATCACGGTGGCGACAGCTGCGGTGAATTCCTTTTTGACCGGCACCTCGTGGTAAGGGCCGCGCGGTCCGGTGGCGCGGTTGATCACCACCATTTCGGCCAGCGCCCAGACCAGCAATCCGCCGAACAGCACAAAGGATGGCGTGTCGCCATTCACCAGAATATGCGCCGCAGACCAAAGCACGACAGCCGTGAGTTGCGGATGGCGGATTGACTTGGTGATCTTGGTCTTCGCACCAGAGGCCGCAAACAGGTAAAACGAAAACACCATCAGGATGTTGTTGATCCCTGTCATCGCAGGCGAGCGACCCCAGTAGACTGTGCCGTCCCAAGCGCGGTAGCCCCAAATCATAAAGATGATCGACACAGCCAGCGTCAATGCGACGATTGCCTTGCCCTTGTCACCAAACTTTGCCCGGCTTGCAGGAGAGACCCGTTTCCAGAAATGGGCACCTGCCCAAAGAATAAGACCAAGAATAAGAAGGATCATGACGTTTCCAATGCGGCTATGGCTGTTGCTTTGGCCAAAGTTGCGCGGGCTGTCACGATATGCAAGTTCTCTACGATTTTTCCGTCCACGACTGCGACACCTTGGCCCTCGGCCATGGCTGCATCAAACGCGGCGATCTGCCGTTCTGCCAGCGCGATTTCATCCGCTGAGGGCCCAAAGATCGCATTGCAGACGCCGATTTGCGCGGGATGGATCAGGGTTTTGCCGTCAAAGCCCATATCGCGGCCTTCGACAGATTCGTGGCGCAAGCCCTCTTCGTCCTTGAAGGCGTTGTAGACACCATCCAGCGCCACGATGCCCGCCGCGCGCGCAGCCAGCAGGCAATGCTGAAGTGCCGTCACCATCGCGGCCCGGCCGCGTGCGCCCAGATCTTTGGCCAGATCATTGGTGCCCATCACAAACCCCGCAAGTGCCGGATGGGCCGCAATCGCCTGTGCGTTCAGCACGCCCAGCGGCGTTTCCATCATCGCCCAGATCGGCAGACCGGGGACAAGGGCGGCCAGGGCATCCAGGTCCTCTGGGCCATTGACCTTGGGCAAAAGCACGGCGTCACAATCCATCTTTGCCACCGCGTGCGCGTCGTCTTTGCCCCAGTCCGTCTCAAGCGCATTGATCCGCACGACCCGCAACCGCGGGCCGTAAGAGGTGGCAAGTGCCGCGGCAAGCGTTTGCCGGGCCGCGACTTTGGCATCTGGAGACACCGCGTCTTCAAGATCAAAAAGGATCACATCCACCGGCAGGCCGCGCGCCTTTTCCAACGCGCGCGCATTGGACGCCGGAATATAAAGGGCAGAGCGGTGTGGACGATGGGTCATTTTAGGCCTCGCAATATTGTTGCGCACAACACACCCGATCCGACCGGATATTTCAACCCAAAAAATGCCGCAGCGCAGCGCGACCCACCGGACGCCCCGTTAACCTTGTTTAACCATGACCACAGCATCCTTTCCGCCATCTCACACCGTCCCGAAAGGACACGTTATGACACGCGAAATGATGCTGACGATGATGACGGGCTCTGCTTTCCTGCTGGCCGCGACCCAAGCAGAGGCGCAGGGCCGCAATTGTGGACCCCACGCCGCTGTGACCTCTCACCTTGCGGCACAGTTTGGCGAAAGCCGCACAATGATGGGTCTTGCCGCCAATCAAATGGTGCTAGAGGTTTTCGTGAACGCCGAAAGCGGCAGCTGGACCATTCTGGTGACCCGGCCGGATGGCGTCACCTGCCTTGTTGCCTCAGGCTCTGACGCCGATGTCATCCCGGCGGCACTGATCAACACCGACCCGGACGCCTAAAGCCCGTTGATCCCCGACCAGATCAAGCGCAGCGACAACAAGAGCAGCGCCCAGACCACGATCTGAAAGAACAGCTTTTCCGGCACGACCCGGACAAGCCTGACCCCCGCAAAGACCGCCAGGATCGCGGGCAACGCCAGAAATGCAGCTGTCTTGAGGTTGCCAATGTTGAGCTGGCCTAAAAAGTAATAGGGGATCAGCTTCAACGCATTTACATAGGCAAAAGCCACCGTCACGGTGCCTGCAAACATCATCTTTGGCATTCGCAAGGGCAGCGCAAAAATCTGGAACGGCGCGGCCCCTGAATGGCTGACAAAGCTGGTAAAGCCCGAAATCGTGCCCCAGAATAACCCCGGCCCCCATTTGGGCGTGCGGGCGGGGCCGGTCAGGCTGCGCTTGAGCAAGAGCGACGCGGCATAGAACCCGCCGATCACACCAATGATCAGGGTCACAGCCGCGTCCGAGACATAATCAACCGTCAGCCAGCCGATCAGCGTGCCAAGGGTCAGCGCCACCAGCATGATCTTGAGCACGTCACGGTTAAAGCTGTGGCGATAGGCGTAAAGACCAAAGACATCGGACGCCACAAAGACCGGCAACAGGATCCCCGCCGCTGCGACAGGGGATGTGACCAGCGACAAAAGCGGCACGCTCATCGCTGTGATGACCGGCACACCACCTTTGCCAAGGCCGACGCAAATCGCAGCCAGCACAGCAGCGATCCAAAATACCGCTTCTTCCATTCCGGCCCTTCACACTTTGCACGCCGCACCGCAGCACACTTGCACCCCGGCGGGCAAAAGACTAGGCAATGCGTGAAATTCATCACGGATAGGACCCTAGCCATGGCCAGACCCAAGATAGCCCTGATCGGCGCCGGACAAATCGGCGGCACCCTTGCGCACCTTGCTGCGATCAAAGAACTTGGTGATATCATCATGTTCGACATCGCAGAAGAAGGCGACATTGCCCGCGGTAAAGCGCTGGATATTGCCGAAGCTGGCCCCGTTGCCGGAATCGATGTGAACCTCAAAGGCACCAATGACTACGCCGAGATCGCAGGCGCCGACGTCTGCATCGTGACCGCCGGTGTCGCCCGCAAACCGGGGATGAGCCGCGATGACCTCTTGGGCATCAACCTCAAAGTCATGAAATCCGTGGGCGAAGGCATTGCAGCCCATGCGCCCGACGCCTTTGTCATCTGCATCACCAACCCGCTGGATGCGATGGTGTGGGCGCTGCGCGAATTTTCCGGCATGCCAACCGAAAAGGTTTGCGGCATGGCTGGCGTGCTGGATAGCGCCCGTTTCCGTCACTTCCTGGCCGAGGAATTCAACGTCTCCATGCGCGACGTCACAGCCTTTGTGCTGGGCGGCCACGGCGACACCATGGTGCCGCTGACACGCTATTCCACCGTTGCCGGTATCCCCCTGCCCGATCTGGTCGAGATGGGCTGGACCACCCAAGACAAGCTGGACGCCATCGTGCAGCGCACCCGTGATGGCGGTGCCGAGATTGTTGGCCTGTTGAAAACCGGCTCTGCTTTCTATGCGCCTGCGACATCGGCGATTGAAATGGCAGAGGCTTACCTGAAAGACCAAAAGCGCGTGTTGCCCTGTGCCGCTCATGTGGACGGTGCCTATGGCCTTGACGGGTTTTATGTCGGCGTCCCAACCGTGATTGGCGCGGGCGGGGTCGAGCGTGTCGTCGAGATCAAGATGAACAAAGCCGAACAGGCGATGTTCGACAAATCCGTCGACGCGGTGAAGGGCCTTGTTGCCGCCTGTAAGGGTATCGACGACAGCCTGAACTGAGGCCTACCGTCGCCTGCCACTTTGAATGCGCCGCCCCGGAACCGTCCGGGGCGGCTTTCTTTTGCGCCATCGTAACCGGTCAAACACAAAAGGCCCCCGCAATTGCGAGGGCCTTTCTGAATGCGGTTGTGAGCGGTTAGGCCGCTTTTTGCTTGCGCCGTGCAGCGAAACCAAAGGCGCCCATACCGGCCAGCAGAAGTGGCAGACCTGCAGGCAATGGCACTTCACCGACGATGTCGGGGTCTTCGGTTGCGGTCACTGAAGACAGGTAGAACTGGTTCGCAGTTGCCTGACCATCATCATACGCCAACGAAATTGACGACACCTTAGAGAAGGTCGGGAACGCAGCAGCAAGTGTGGCGAACGTGTACTGCGTCAACGCACCACCGTTGATGCCAACCAGCAAGGTCTCGGTTGCTGATGTGATCGGGTTATGGCTGCCATTGCGGAACGCGAAAGAGCCCAGGTTCTGCAACGTATCAAAAGCCAGCGTAACATACTCAGTTACCGTCACATTATCGTCACCGCTACCAGACGCACAGCGGTTACTTGTTCCGCCGCTTGTGAAGTCAGTGACGGTCTTGCAAACACCAAGACCCGCATTGCCATGGTCATAGTAAGCATACGCGTCGTCTGAAACACTTGGAACAGCGCCATAGTTCACCTGCAAGCCCGCAGAAAGCGTCACATTCAGACCATCCAGTGTCACAACTGAACCATCCGCAAATCCACGCTCATTGTTCGTCGCTGCCCCCAAGAAATCCAATACCGCAGCATTGGCTCCTGACGCAAAAAAAGCGGCACTCAAGGCAGCCGCCGTTAGAATAGACTTCATAGCAATCTCCTCGTTAAGCGGCCCCAAATTATGGGCCAACAATCTCTATTAACTGCAAATTAACACAAATTTGGCGGTAATGCGACAACTTGTTGCCCTATTTTCGCCTTGATTCAGCGAAATCCAGCCCAAAAGACGCCAGCAACGTCCGCTTCGCTTGCACGGGCACGAATCCGCTGCCGAATCGCTTTCACGTGTCCTCGCGTGCATCAGGCATTGAAGCGCCCCCAAATTGTTGCCATCTTCGCTTGATGCAAACCGGTGAAGAAAGGGGCCCATGACCACCTGGGAAGTCACGGCGACACTGGACGAACCACCGGCCGTCGTCTTGGGCTTTGTCGCCCACCATCTTGCGATGGGCGCAGCCCATATCAGCCTTTATTTTGATCACGACCCCGGTGCAGTCATCAGCCTTATGAAGGGGCTGCCAAACGTGGAATGCGTTATTTGCGATGCGTCGTTTTGGGCCGATGCGGGAACCCGTCCGTCCAGCCACGTCGACCGGCAGATCTTTAACGCAAATCATCGCTTTCAGCGCTGTGCGTCAGACTGGATGTTGCACTGCGATGCGGATGAATTTCTGTCCGATGGTGCGGCCTTGCGCCGCGCACTCAGCCAAGTTCCCGCGACGACCCCAAGCTTGCGATTGTCCACTGTCGAACGATGCTTTGTCTATACGGATCAAGACAGTTCCATCTTTGCCGGGGCGATGCGCGGACCGATCCCGAAACTCTACGCCGACACACTGTCACAAATGTATCCGGCCCAATTTGCCCGGTTCCTGCATCGTGGCGTTGCGGGCTATTTGGGGCAAAAGTCGCTCTCGCGGCGGGGGGCAGACGTGGCCATCGGCAACCACCACACCGTCGCAAGAGACCGCGACACCGTGCAGCAGTCCGATCAGCGCACGCCGTTTGACGTCGCGCAAAATGTGCAATTGCACCACTTCGACGGCATGACCGCCCAGCACGCCGCCCACAAGCTGCGCCGCAAAACCCTGCATGCCGCGCCTGCTGCATTGGCAAATCGTCTGGGCCCCGCGCGCTATGCGCAGATCTCGGCGCTCCAAGCCGGAGAGGTGACGCCCGAGGCGCTGTTTTTCGGCTTGCGGCGCGTGCCCCCTGCCGCGGTTGATCTGTTGTCGCGGTTTCGACAATTGACCCAGCAATCGCTGCGCCCAGATGCCGCTGCGCGTGCGCTTTGGCCGGATCTGCACCTCGACTTTTCGCGTGATGGGCTAGATGCCACACTGCCAAATGCGCCCATTTCCATGCCCCAATCGGTTCAAATTCGCTAATTTGTGATCACACTTTTTTAAGGTGTGATCACAAATGTCGGGTTTTCGGAAGTTTCGCACACAGAGCGGTTTTTTATTAACCCTGACTATGCTTTGACTGATTCAAATTCAGCCCAACGGGGAAGCATCATGAACATCCACGAGTATCAGGCCAAGGCCCTATTGAAGTCTTTCGGCGCACCGGTCAGCGACGGACGCCCGGTCTTGCGCGCCGAAGAAGCCAAAACCGCCGCTGGCGAACTTGATGGCCCGCTGTGGGTGGTTAAGGCGCAGATCCACGCCGGTGGACGCGGCAAGGGCAAATTCAAGGAAGCTGACGCCGGTGAGGCAGGCGGTGTGCGCCTGACCAAATCTGTGGAAGAAGCCGCGCAAGAAGCCAAAAAGATGCTGGGCCGCACCCTTGTGACCCACCAGACTGGCCCCGCCGGCAAGCAGGTCAACCGCATCTATATCGAAGACGGCTCTGGCATTGAGACTGAGATGTATCTGGCGCTTTTGGTTGATCGTCAAACCAGCCGCATCGGCTTTGTCTGCTCCACCGAAGGCGGGATGGACATTGAAGAGGTCGCCGCCTCGACCCCCGAAAAGATCCTGAACTTCACCGTGGATCCCGCGACCGGCTATCAGCCCTACCATGGCCGCCGCGTGGCATTTGCCCTGGGTCTGGAAGGCAATCAGGTCAAGCAATGCGTCAAACTGATGGGCCAGCTTTACAAAGCCTTTACCGAAAAAGACATGGAGATGCTGGAGATCAACCCGCTGATCGTCACCGACGGCGGTGACCTCAAGGTGCTTGACGCCAAGGTCGCGTTTGATGGCAACGCGGTCTACCGCCATCAGGATGTCGCCGCCCTGCGCGATGAGACGGAAGAAGATCCAAAGGAACTCGCCGCCTCCAAGTATGACCTCAACTATATCGCACTGGATGGCGAGATTGGCTGCATGGTCAACGGCGCCGGTCTTGCGATGGCCACGATGGACATCATCAAGCTTTATGGCGCAGAGCCTGCCAACTTTCTTGACGTAGGCGGCGGTGCGACCAAGGAAAAAGTGACCGAAGCCTTCAAGATCATCACCTCTGACCCCAACGTCAAAGGCATCCTGGTGAACATCTTTGGCGGCATCATGCGCTGCGACGTCATCGCCGAAGGCGTGGTTGCCGCCGTGAAAGAGGTGGGGCTGAAGGTTCCGCTGGTTGTGCGTCTCGAAGGGACCAACGTCGAAGCGGGCAAAGATATCATCAACAACTCCGACGTTGATGTGATCGCCGCCGACGACCTGAAAGACGGTGCGCAGAAGATCGTGAAGGCGGTCAAAGGGTAAGTCTGATGACCGGGCCGCTTCCTCGTCCCCACCCTGCTATGCGACCGCGCCGTCGGTCGTATGGCGGTGCTGTGGCGTCGGGCTTGCGGCCCAGATCAATCGCGGATTGTGACCTTACGTCGGGTATTCAACCCGGGGAAACTCGCGCTACTTCTCCCAGGCACTCGCGCTTTGCATCCTTGCATAACACTTCCATTGACGACCGGATGGGGCACCCAAATGCCGCCGCATCCATGAAGACTTGGAAGAAAAGGATACTGCGTAATGTTGAAAATCAGTTTTGCGATCATCGTGACCCTTGGACTCTCTGCCTGCATGAGCGGCAGCACCGGCCAATCGGCAGCATTGCTGGATACCCATTCTGCGACCTGCGACAACGCCAATCTGCGCACGGCAAACGGCCTGCCCATGCGTTGCGGTCCGCAAGTCGCAAAGCCATACACCTATCAATAGGCGCCAGCACTGGCCGTTCGCCCACAAAAGATCACATTTTAAACAAATCAGAGCTTCATCTTGATGCGACACCGATTGAGACGGTCCTGCTGGGCCACTTTGCAATCGTGCCAAAGGATGAATGTTATGAAGAAAATTGCATTGCCATTGTTTCTGGCCTCAATGCTGTCGGCCTGTATGGGCGAGACAAGCGGCGTCAGCGTCGCCCAGACAGAGGTCATCTCGACCTCCAGCTCGGGCTCGGGCAGCGCTTGTGCCAGCGTTCACATGCGGACCACAGACGGTCTGCCGATGCGCTGCGGCCCTCAGGCAGAAAAGCCTTACAGCTTCCAGTAAGGCCCAAAACAACATCGGCCACACCCGCTGCGGCCCAAAACGGCAAAGACTCGCCCAGACGTGCCTTAACGTCTCGGCAAGGCTTTGCCATGCAATTGCCTTATCGCTTCCATCATCTCGCCAATGGGACTTGTGATGTTCACGACATCGCAACCGCGTCTGCTGGCCTGTTCTGGGGGGCAGGACGCCCTGCCATTGAACAGTCAAAGGACCAAACAGATGATGAAATTCGCTGCACTCGCCACAACCGCCCTGCTGTTGTCAGGCTGCCTCGAAAGCACGCCGGGCGCTTCGGTCGCCCGCATGGACACGCTTTCGTCCAGCTGCGGCAACGCCAATATGCAAACCCTGAACGGCCTGCCAATGCGCTGCGGCCCGCAGGCCGCGTCGCCTTATACGTTCCAGTAACAGCAACAAAATCGCGTACGGCGATCATCGCCGTACGCGTTTCGCGCGCCCAAATGGAAGTGCGCGCATGAAAGCCGTTGTTCATATCGGTCTACCCAAGGCAGGCAGCAGCACGCTGCAGGACTTTTTGCAACTCAATGCAGACGCGCTTTCCCGGCAAGGGTTTTGCTATCGCCGCTTTGACTCGGTCGATGTTTGCCAGCGTGAATACTTGTCGGTTGTTTTTGCTGCGACCGGCCGCAATTTTGACGATCCGGTTCAGTCGGTGGCAGCGGGTATGCGTACGCAAGCCGAGGTGACAGATCGGGCCGCTGCATTGGACAAATGGATTGCAAAAGAGATCGCGCAGTCTGATGCAGATGCCTGGCTGATCTCAAACGAATTCCTTTCTTCGGTTGTTATGCGTTTTGACGGGCAAGCTGCTGTGCACGACTGGTTGCGTGCCCGATTCTCTGATGTACGCTATGTCATCTACCTGCGTGATCAAGCGGCTTGGACTGTAAGTATGTATTCGCAAAAGCTTCGCGATGGCTTTGACGACCGGTTCGAGGATCACCTCGCCAAAACGACCCCCCGCAACTACGCCAAGCTTGCAGATCATTGGGCGCACCTCGTTGGCGCAAAGAACTTCTATGTGCGGCTGCTTGAACCGTCGGCCCTGCACGAGGGTGACCTGATCGCGGATTTCTGCAACATCGCCAAGATCGACCTGTCAGCGCTTGAGCGCCCAGCGGCCAATAACCTCGGCTACTCGCGCCGCTGCGCTGCCGCCGTGCGCGCGCTCAATGCTGCTGTCGGCCGTGTTCTGCCCCGCCAAAGCACCGTCAGCCGCGCCATTCGTAAGCTTGGTCGTATCGTTGCAGAGGCGGCGCTGAACAACGGCCCGACACTACAATTAACAATTGCCCAGCGCGATGCGCTGATGGCGCCGGTCGCTAATTCGAATGAGGCGCTCCGTCGTCGTTGGTTCGCACACCGCCCCACGCTTTTTGGCACTTCACCCATCCAGCACGTTCACGAAGGCAACCCGACCGGGATTGCCAAGGGCGCGCTCAACTAAAACACAGGCGTGCGCGGCACGCACCATACTTATCAATAAGGACCAAAATCATGGCCATTCTCGTCGACAAACATACCAAGGTCATCTGCCAGGGCCTCACCGGCTCTCAGGGCACCTTCCACTCTGAACAGGCCATCGCTTATGGCACCCAGATGGTTGGTGGCGTGACGCCCGGCAAAGGCGGTCAGGTGCACCTGGACCTGCCGATCTTCAACTCCGTGCATGAAGCAAAGGCCAAGACCGAAGCAAACGCATCCGTCATCTACGTGCCGCCGCCCTTTGCCGCGGACTCGATCCTTGAGGCCATCGACGCCGAGATGGAGTTGATCATCTGCATCACCGAAGGCATCCCTGTTCTGGACATGATGCGGGTCAAACGCGCACTCGAAGGCTCTGCCTCGCGTCTCATTGGCCCCAACTGCCCCGGCATCATCACGCCTGACGCCTGCAAAATCGGCATCATGCCCGGCCACATCCACAAGCGCGGGTCGGTTGGTGTTGTGTCCCGCTCGGGCACCCTGACTTATGAGGCCGTCAAGCAGACCTCTGACTCTGGCCTTGGTCAGTCCACCGCTGTGGGCATCGGCGGCGACCCGATCAAAGGGACAGAGCATATCGATGTGCTCGACATGTTCCTCGACGATGATGAAACACACTCAATGATCATGATCGGCGAAATCGGCGGTAGCGCCGAAGAAGAAGCCGCTGAATTCCTGACCGCCCAAAAGAAAAAGGGCCGCTGGAAGCCGACCGCCGGGTTCATCGCCGGCCGCACCGCCCCTCCCGGCCGTCGCATGGGTCACGCCGGTGCGATTGTTGCCGGTGGCAAGGGCGACGCGGAAAGCAAGATCGAAGCGATGAAATCCGCCGGTATCATCGTTGCCGATAGCCCAGCGACACTGGGCGAAGCTGTGCTGGAAGCGATTGGGTAGACCGATGCAGAACGGCTTTCGCACAATTGAAATCGGAGATGCCTCAACGCAACGTTGGGCACAATTCGATTGCGATTGGCGAAAGCCGGATACTCGGATCGATTTTGCCCTGTATTGGCGAAAGACTGACGGTTTTGGGCAACTACTGCCCCGGCCGGAACCAAAGACCATCTTGGGCTTCTACGATGTCGAATATTATACCCACGGCAGCAGTGCCAAAGAAGCAAATCCCGGCCTTCTTCACAAAGTGATTCGCCATCTCGCATGGCGTAGTGATTCCGGCATGGAACCCGACAAGGGATGGTGGACAGCGATACTGGGCGATGAGCCAAAATCAGTGTTGGAAATCGGATGCGGCGATGGCGGCACCTTAGTCACGCTCAAGCAAATGGGCCACAACGTAAACGGGATTGAACCCGATCCAGCCGCGGCATCGGAATGCGCACGTAAGGGCCTCGAAGTCCTCAATGGAACAGCGGAAGAGATTCCAGCCAGTCTGGCCGGTCGGACTTTTGACGTTGTCCTCATGATGCATGTTCTTGAACATTGTCTCGACCCGGAAGTGGCGCTCAAGAACGCCTCTGATATGGTAAAAGACGGTGGCAAGTTGATCGTCGAAGTCCCGAACAACACGTGCAAAGGTCGCACGTTTTTTGGGGCTGCTTGGCTTTGGCTCGATGTTCCGCGCCACTTGAATTTCTTTTCCGAACAAAGCCTTTGCAATCTTTTCGCAAACGTTGGCTTGGCGAAAACACGTGTCGAGTATCGTGGATACAACCGACAGTTCGGCGAAGTATGGCTCGCTCAGCAAGACCGTATCGCCGCAGCACTTGGCCAAAACGCCAACAATTCTATTGTTGCCCAGTTCACCTACCTTTTGCGCACGTTTCGCGCCCCCGCATCACAGAAATATGACTCGGTTCGGGTCATCGCGACCAAACCCCAAGGGTTGTCAGACAATACCGTTTCTCAAGAGGTCCCCCAATGAACGACCATTCCCCCAACGACGTCTTTCACGCCTCCTCATTCATGCAGGGGCACAACGCGGAATATGTGGAGCAGCTTTATGCCCGCTACGCCGACAACCCCGGCGCAGTGGACGAAAGCTGGCAAGCGTTTTTCCGGTCACTGGGTGATGCGCCCGCAGACGCCAAGGCAGAGGCCGCTGGCCCCTCTTGGGCGCGCAACGACTGGCCGCCTGTGCCAAACGATGATCTGACCGCCGCGCTTGATGGCCAATGGCCTGCCGAACCCGCCGCCGCTGGCAAAAAGATCAAGGAAAAAGCCGCTGAAAAGGGCGTCACGCTGGACGAAACCCAGGTCCGCAACGCCGTGCTGGACAGCATCCGCGCCCTGATGATCATCCGCGCTTACCGGATCCGGGGCCACCTGATCGCCGATCTCGACCCGCTGGGGATGCGGGATCAGAAACCGCACCCGGAACTGGATCCTGCGTCTTATGGCTTTACCGCTGCAGACATGGACCGCCCGATTTTCATCGACAATGTGCTGGGCCTTGAAGTGGCCACCATGAACGAGATTATCGCCATCGTGCGCCGCACCTACTGCGGCACCTTTGCGCTGCAATACATGCATATCTCGAACCCCGAAGAAGCCGGTTGGCTTAAAGAACGGATTGAAGGTGCTGCCAAGGAAATCGTCTTTACCCAGAACGGGCGCAAGGCGATCCTGAACAGCCTTGTGCAGGCCGAAGGGTTCGAAAAGTTCTTGCACGTCAAATACATGGGCACCAAGCGTTTTGGCCTCGATGGCGGCGAAAGCCTGATCCCCGCGATGGAACAGATCATCAAGCGCGGTGGTCAACTGGGGCTTGAAGACATCGTCATCGGCATGCCCCACCGGGGCCGCCTGTCGGTGCTCGCCAATGTGATGGAAAAGCCCTACCGCGCGATTTTCAATGAATTTCAGGGCGGCAGCTTCAAGCCCGAAGATGTGGACGGCTCTGGCGACGTAAAGTACCACCTTGGGGCCTCCTCCGACCGGAGTTTTGATGACAACACCGTGCACCTGTCACTCACCGCGAACCCCAGCCACCTCGAGGCGGTGAACCCCGTTGTCTTGGGCAAGGTCCGCGCCAAACAGGACCAAAAGAAGGACGAAGACCGCACCAAGGTCATGGGCATTCTGCTGCATGGTGACGCGGCATTTGCCGGACAAGGCGTCGTCGCCGAAGGCTTTGGCCTGTCCGGCCTGAAAGGCCACAAAACAGGCGGCACGATGCACATCGTGGTGAACAACCAAATCGGCTTTACCACGGCACCACACTTCAGCCGCTCCAGCCCCTACCCCACCGATATCGCCCTGATGGTCGAGGCGCCGATTTTTCACGTCAACGGCGACGATCCAGAGGCTGTGGTCCACGCCGCCCGCGTGGCGACAGAGTTCCGCCAGAAGTTCCACAAGGACGTGGTGCTGGATATCATCTGCTACCGCCGGTTCGGACATAACGAAGGCGATGAGCCGATGTTCACCAACCCGGTGATGTACAAAAAGATCAAGACGCACAAAACCACGCTGACGCTCTATACCGAACGTCTGGTCCGCGATGGGCTGATCCCCGAAGGCGAGATCGAGGATATGAAAGCCGCGTTTCAGGCGCACCTGAACGAAGAGTTTGAGACCGGCAAGAACTATAAACCCAACAAGGCCGATTGGCTGGACGGGCGCTGGTCGCATCTTGATAAGAACGATGCCGATTACCAGCGCGGCCAGACCGCCATCAAGCCAGAGACGATGGCCGAGATTGGCAAGGCGCTGACCACCGCGCCCGAGGGGTTCAAGATCCACCGCACCGTGGAACGTCTGCTGGACGCCAAAAAGGCGATGTTTGAAAGCGGCACCGGGTTTGACTGGGCCACCGGCGAAGCGCTGGCCTTTGGGTCGCTCTTGACCGAAGGCTACCCTGTGCGCCTATCCGGTCAGGATTGCACCCGTGGCACATTCAGCCACCGCCATTCCGCGCTGATCAGCCAAGAGGATGAAACGCGTTACTACCCGCTCAACAACATCCGCGATGGTCAATCCAACTACGAAGTCATCGACTCCATGCTGTCGGAATACGCGGTTCTGGGTTTTGAATACGGCTTTTCACTGGCAGAACCCAACGCGCTGGTGATGTGGGAGGCGCAGTTTGGCGATTTTGCCAATGGTGCCCAGATCATGTTCGATCAGTTCATCTCTTCGGGTGAAAGCAAATGGCTGCGCATGTCCGGCCTCGTCTGCCTGCTGCCTCACGGCTATGAAGGTCAGGGGCCCGAACACTCCAGCGCGCGGCTGGAACGGTTCTTGACCATGTGCGGCGGCGACAACTGGATCGTGGCCAATTGCACCACGCCCGCCAACTACTTTCACATCCTGCGCCGTCAGGTCCACCGTGACTTCCGCAAGCCGCTGATCATCATGACGCCAAAATCGCTGCTGCGCCACAAGCTGGCCGTCAGCCGGGCAGAAGAGTTCCAGACCGGATCTTCGTTCCACAGGGTTCTGTGGGATGATGCCCAACAGGGCAATTCCGACACCAAGCTGAAACCGGATGACAAGATCAAACGCGTCGTGATGTGTTCCGGCAAGGTCTACTTTGACCTGCTCGAACGCCGCGACGCCGAAGGCATCGACGACACCTACATCATGCGGTTCGAACAATTCTATCCCTTCCCCGCGCAGTCGGCGGTGAACGAATTGCAGCGCTTTAAGAACGCCGAAATGGTCTGGTGTCAGGAAGAGCCCAAGAACCAGGGCGCGTGGTCCTTCATGGAACCCAATATCGAATGGGTCCTCACCCGGATCAAAGCCAAGAACACCCGTCCCGTCTATGCGGGCCGCGCCGCTGCCGCCAGCCCGGCCACGGGTCTGTCCAGCCAACATAAAGCCCAGCAAGAGGCGCTTGTCGCCGACGCTCTGAACATCAAAGGAAACAAGTCATGAGCACCGAAGTCCGCGTCCCCACCCTTGGTGAATCTGTGACCGAAGCGACAGTCGCTACATGGTTCAAAAAGCCCGGCGATACCGTCGCCGTTGACGAAATGCTGTGCGAGCTTGAGACGGATAAAGTCACCGTCGAAGTGCCCAGCCCCGTCGCGGGCACCCTGTCTGAAATCGTGGCCGCCGAAGGCGACACCGTCGGCGTTGACGCGCTGTTGGCGCAGGTCTCTGACGGTGCCAGCGCCGCGGCCCCTGCCCCGGCAGCCGAAGCCGCACCCGCACCTGCCGCCGCACCCGCCGCATCGACGGGCGGTGACGTGATTGACATCATGGTCCCCACCTTGGGCGAATCCGTGACAGAGGCGACCGTGTCCACATGGCTCAAATCCGCAGGCGACACCGTCGCCGCAGACGAGATCCTGTGCGAACTTGAAACCGACAAGGTCTCGGTCGAGGTGCCCGCGCCCGCCGCCGGCGTCTTGCAGGAAATCCTCGCAGGCGATGGCGTCACGGTTGAGGCGGGCGCAAAGCTTGCCACCATGACCGCGGGTGCCGGTGCAGCCCCTGCCGCTGCCCCCGCATCTGCCGCACCAGCGGCGACCGCGACATCAGGCAAGGATGTTGAAGACGCGCCCTCTGCCAAGAAACTGATGGCCGAAAACAACCTGACAAACGTCACCGGCACCGGCAAAGACGGCCGCGTGATGAAAGAGGATGTGTTGAGCGCCCTCGCCGCACCTGCGCCCGCCGCGGCCCCTGCCGCCGCGCCCCGCGCACCGGTTGCGGCAGATCAGGCCTCGCGCGAGGAACGGGTCAAGATGACCCGCCTGCGTCAGACCATCGCCAAGCGCCTCAAAGACAGCCAGAACACCGCCGCCATGCTGACCACCTATAATGAGGTCGACATGACCGAGGTCATGGCTTTGCGCAATGAATACAAGGACTTGTTCCTGAAAAAGCACGGCGTGAAACTGGGCTTTATGTCGTTTTTCACCAAGGCCTGCGTGCATGCCCTGCACGAAGTGCCAGAGGTGAATGCAGAGATTGACGGCACCGACATCGTCTACAAAAACTACGTCAACATGGGGATCGCCGCAGGCACGCCCACCGGCCTTGTGGTCCCCGTGATCAACGACGCCGACCAGATGTCTTTCGCCGCCATTGAAAAGGCGATTGCCGAAAAGGGTGCCAAAGCCCGCGACGGCAAGCTGTCCATGGCCGAGATGCAGGGCGGCACCTTCACCATCTCCAACGGGGGTGTCTACGGCTCGCTCATGTCCTCGCCCATCCTGAACCCGCCGCAATCCGGCATCCTTGGGATGCACAAGATCCAGGACCGCCCCATGGTGATCAATGGTGAGGTCGTGATCCGCCCAATGATGTATCTGGCCCTGTCCTACGACCACCGGATCGTTGATGGCAAAGGCGCTGTCACGTTCTTGGTGCGCGTGAAAGAGGCGCTTGAGGATCCACGCCGGTTGTTGATGGACCTCTGATCATGCGCCGTTCTGGCATGACACTTGCGACAGAGGGCAGCGCCCGGACCTCGGGGCGGGCGCGCCAATCTGTCTGCATGTCGGCACCTGTCATCCAAACACGCGGATCTCCCATTTGCGAGGTTGCAATAGCGCCCTCCCCATGGGGGAGGGTTGGAGGCTTTTCGGAAACGATCGAGGATCGTTTCAGCCGCCAACGGGCGAAGCCCCGGACCGGGCGCTGCCCGGCGGTGCCGGGCGGCAATTCCCGATGCGTAGCAGCATGACGATAAAAAGCGCTATCAAAGACAATCTGATTGAACTTGCGAAAGGTTCATTCGCGCTCCTCTGGTTCGTTCTCGTTGTTTTTCCAGCATGTGCTTTGGCTGTCTCGACTATGCATGAGTTTCTGACACAGTTCGAAGGTTTGCGTGAGTTTCGCGCACACCGTGGTGTTTTTGAGGTGAATTCCGTTGGTTTCTTGATTTCCGCCGCCTCGATGTTTCTGGTCGGGATAATGGCCATCGTCATCCCAACCCGAATTCCTGTCTTTAGTAACTTTTTTCCGATCGTTTACCATCAAATGGCCAACACATTTCGACAGGTAAGAAAATGACCCCCGAACTCACCGCCCTCGCCCTCGCCATTCTCCTGCAAGCGGCGCAGTTTTGCCTCATGGCAATCCCCGCGAACCTTGAGCTGGGTCCGGGCAAGACGCTGAGCCCGCGTGATCCTGATCGCCTTGGCAAGCCAATCCTCGATCAGGTTTCAACCAAGACCGGCCGTTTGATCCGCGCGATGAACAACCATTTTGAGGCTCTGATCCTGTTCACTGCCACCGTCGCCGTGATCAGCCTTGCTGACAAGAACACCGGTTTTTCCGCGATCTGCGCCTGGACCTATCTGGGCGCGCGCATCCTTTACGTCCCCGCTTATTATTTCGGCCTGACGCCCTGGCGTTCGCTGATCTGGTTTGTCGGGTTTACCGCCACCATGCTGATGCTACTGTCGGCATTTATGTGACCGCGCGACCACCGTACGGTTAACGCGCATTAGGACAATCGGCAGCATGGTTTGTTGCCACAATGTGTATGGGTTGTGCATGGTTTGTGCATACCCGATTCCACGAAGGAGAGGCCCATGGCCAGCTACGACGTCATCATCATCGGTTCCGGCCCCGGCGGCTATGTCTCGGCCATTCGTTGTGCGCAATTGGGCCTGAAGGTGGCCTGTGTCGAAGGGCGCGAAACGCTGGGCGGCACCTGCCTGAATGTGGGCTGTATCCCGTCCAAGGCTTTGCTGCATGCCACTGAAATGCTTCATGAATCTCAGCACAACTTTGCCGAAATGGGCCTGAAGGGCAAAGCGCCCTCTGTCGATTGGAAGCAGATGCTGGCCTACAAGGACAAGACCATCAGTCAGAACACCGGCGGCATCGAATTTTTGTTTAAAAAGAACAAGATAGACTGGCTTAAAGGCTGGGGCTCGATCCCTGCGGCGGGCAAGGTCAAGGTCGGCGATGACGTCCATGACGCCAAACATATCGTCATCGCAACAGGGTCTGAATCCTCGTCCCTGCCGGGTGTCGAGGTCGATGAGAAAACCGTCGTCACCTCAACCGGTGCGCTGGAATTAGGTAAGATTCCCAAAAGCTTAGTCGTGATCGGCGCAGGCGTGATCGGGCTGGAGCTCGGTTCGGTCTACGCCCGTTTGGGGTCAGAGGTGACGGTGGTTGAATTCATGGATGCCATCACCCCCGGCCAAGACGGAGAGGTCGCCAAGACCTTCCAAAGAATGCTGAAAAAGCAAGGACTTAAGTTCATCATGGGCGCCGCGGTTCAGGGCACCACGGTCAAAAACAACAAGGCCACGGTGACCTACAAGCTGCGCAAAGACGACAGCGAAGCGACGCTAACCGCTGACACCGTCCTGGTCGCCACGGGCCGCAAACCCTACACCGACGGGCTTGGCCTTGAAGGTCTGGGTGTTGCGATGTCTGATCGTGGGCAGATCAAGACGGATGCAAATTATGCCACCAATATCAAAGGCATATACGCCATCGGCGACGCGATCACGGGGCCGATGCTTGCGCATAAGGCCGAAGATGAAGGCATGGCCGTTGCCGAAGGCATCGCAGGCCAGCACCCCCATGTGAACTACGGCGTGATCCCCGGTGTGATCTATACACACCCCGAGGTGGCGAGCGTCGGCGAGACCGAAGAAACCCTGAAAGAACAAGGGCGTGCTTATAAGGTTGGTAAGTTCAGCTTCATGGGCAACGCCCGTGCAAAGGCGAATTTCAGTGGCGACGGCTTTGTCAAAATCCTTGCCGACAAGGCAACGGACCGCATCCTTGGAGCCCATATCATCGGCCCGATGGCGGGCGATCTGATTCACGAGATTTGCGTCGCCATGGAATTTGGTGCCGCCGCCGAAGACCTCGCCCGCACCTGTCATGCACACCCAACCTATTCGGAAGCCGTGCGCGAGGCGGCACTGGCCTGCGGTGATGGCGCTATTCACATGTAAGCTGTTGGGATGGTGGGCAAATTGCCCACCCTACGCCTTCAACAAGCGCAAGCCTTTTGTGGCATCGGTGCGCACCGCGAGGCGCAAACCCGGCTCATCCCCCGCGCGCAAAGCAGAGATAATCAGGCGGTGCGTCGCAGGCGGTTCGGTACGGTTAAGGCGGCCATAAAGGGCCCGCATCGTCGGACCGAGTTGCAGCCAGACCGTCTCTGTCATGGCCAGCATCGCGGGGGCTTGGGCGCGTAAATACAACGTGCGATGAAACTCAAGGTTCATCCTGATGTAGCCCGTCGCGTCATGCCGCGCGATCATTTGACTGACGCCGTTGTTGATCGTCTCCAACCGCTCAATCAGCGCAAAGTGGGCACGAGGCAAGGCGCGGCTGGCCAGCTCTGGTTCCAGCAAGGCCCGCAATGTCGCCAGCTCTTCGATACGTTCGTTGGACAATTCTGGCGTCGACACCCGGCCCGAGGACGACAGGAAAAGCGCGCCTTCTGCCGCCAGCCGACGCACCGCCTCGCGCGCGGGGGTCATCGACACACTGAATTCCTTGCCGATCCCGCGCAGCGTCAATGCCGCACCCGGTGCAATTTCACCATGAATGATCCGGGCCCGCAGGGCCCGATAGACCCGGTCATGGGCCACGCCAACATTTTCAGAGACACGCGGTTGGATCATGCCCGCTTTGTGATCACAAATCCTATGGCGGTCAAGTGAACTGAATGCGATGCAGGTCCGACCCGTGGTCGCGCAGCCATTTTCGCCGCGGCGCGTAGTCCGGCATCAAAGATCCCACAACATCCCAAAACGCGGCCGAATGGTTCATCTCAACCAAATGCGCGACCTCGTGGGCAGCCACGTAATCCAGCACCTCTGGCGGCGCCATCACAAGCCGCCACGAATACATTAGCCCGCCCTTGGACGAACATGACCCCCAGCGCGAGCGGGTATCCCGCAGCGTCAGCCGCGCGTAACGGCGGCCAACCACCGCTGCATATGTATCAGACCGGTCCGACAGCAGATCCCGTGCATGATGTTTCAAGAAGGCCTGCACGATGGGCCCAACAGGCCGATCAGATGTGGGCAGGATCAATTGATGATCCGCGAGCCGGGGCCTGCGGACGTCGCCCCGCACAACCACCAGGTCTTGCCCCCGGAACGGAATGCTTTCCCCGACCTGAACACGCACGGGGCCCGCAACTTTCGATAGATGCCCGCGCAACCACTCTTCGCGCGATGCAAGAAAGGCCATCGCCTCGCGCTCAGAGGCACGGGGTGGCAATGTCAGGCTGACTTTTCCATCAAGCCGCGACACGCGCAGCGACAACTGGCGCGCCCGCGCAGAGCGACGCAAAACAACCGCAATCGGGGGGTTGCCAAGGGTCAGTTCACGGCCCATATCCGTCCTTTACGCCACCTGCCTGCCAAAGACTTTGACACCGCCCATGGGTTATGGCAGTTGGCCCGGATAGCCCGCAAGGGGCGCACAGAATTTTTGAAGGGGAAATCCCATGCCGAACGAAGAATGGGGCACAAAACGCCTTTGCCCAACGACAGGCAAGCGCTTTTACGACCTAGGCAAAGACCCAATCGTCAGCCCCTACACGGGCGAAGTCGTGGTCGTGGATACGTCCAAGACCCGCACCATGGTTGCTGATGCCGAAGACGCACAGACCAAAAAGCAAAAAGAGACCGTGGAAGACGACGATCTGGTGCTTGATGACGCCGACGATGATGAAGATGTCGATCTGGGCGATGATGTGCTGGATGACGACGACGACGATGATGACACCGTCAGCCTTGACGAACTGGCCGATGTCGCCAGTGACGACGACTCTTAAATAATCCCGCTTGGGGCGTGATCTTTTCTCTTGATCCCGCCCCGGCAGCCGCATAGATAGCGGCACGGTAAGGGGCCTTAGCTCAGTTGGGAGAGCGCTTGCATGGCATGCAAGAGGTCAGGGGTTCGACTCCCCTAGGCTCCACCAATTTCCCTTAAACTCTGAATTTTATGAGAAACTCCTTGTTTTCAGACGTTCGATGGTGGTGTGTCGCGGGAGGGTGCTACAGCGACAAGGATAGTCGCAGTGCCTGAACATACCCGATTGGCCAGTCGTGGCGCGGTCTATTGCCACCGTGCAGCTGTTCCGAATGACATCTTAAACATTTGCGTCAAGATCGAGGACGTACTCTCGCTGAAGACAAAAGACTGCGCTGAAGCACTGCAAAGAGCACGCGTTGTGGCAGTCGAGGTCGATGAACGATTTGCGGCCCATATCACCCAGAGAATATGCTCGTCGCGATAGACCACACCTGAATGTCATCTACCTCAGATTTTACCCTGCGCTTTGTTCCTTTATACGGGCTTTTGGTTCCAGCCGTAACCTTTGATATTGCGGAGCCACCGGCCAAGGCCCCAAGTCTTCTTGGCAGTTGTCAGCGCAACCGGCCAGCCCGCAATCAGTTGATCCTCATCGCCGAGCTTCGGCTGATACCGATAGCACCTCTCGCTGATGCGAACGCCCGATAAGCTAACGCGATGCTGTCAGATCGATAGCGCAACACCTAATCTGCCATCCGCACCTTTGAGACGGCCTCACCACTTTTTCCGAGGACTTCAATCAGCAGTTTCTTTACATGCTCTTTCCAGCATACAACTTCTTCGGCCGATTGTTCTCTTCGTTGGGCTCTGTCATGCAGGTCATCGGCCAGCCATGCTTGGGGCACCATTTGCAGAAACCCGCGCTGCTCATGTCATGTTCACGGTAAAGATCAGAAACAGGCACACCATTTTATGTGCTTCAGGATCGCCATGTTCTGCGCGTTGCGATATCTTGATTTCTTCATCAGAACCTCCACTTTCATCATTCGAGAATATTCTGCTTTCGAGCACCTCTGAGTTTTGGGGGGATTACCCCAAAACCACCATAGACGACGTTGCCTGGAAGTTGGCGGCCAGAAATGGTGTCGTCGCTGGTGGTTCTCGGACCGGCTGACGCCGTGTTCCGATTGTCGTCGATGACTTGCCGCCCTCAAGCAAACTGCTCGCGGATCAGCCGTTCTTCCAGCCCGTGACCGGGGTCAAACAGAATGCGATGTTGGATCGACGGCTCTGACCGGATTTCGACGCTTACCACATTGCGCACTGATTTGCTGTCCGCCTCGGCCATGACAGGGCGCTTTTCGGCGTCGAGCACATCAAAACGCACCACGGCCTTTTTTGGCAGCAAGGCCCCACGCCAACGGCGCGGGCGGAATGCGGACATCGCCGTCAGCGCCAGCACGTCAGAGCCGATGGGCACAATCGGTCCGTGCGCAGAGTAATTGTAGGCCGTGGACCCCGCAGGCGTCGCCACCAGCGCGCCGTCGCAGACCAGCTCCTGCATCCGCATCCGTCCGTCCACTGTGATCCGCAGCTTTGCGGCTTGCGGACCCGCACGCAGCAAGGACACCTCATTAATCGCCAGCCCGTCATGCATATCGCCTTGCGCGTCAAGCGCGGTCATCCGCAGCGGGTTGATGATCTCTTCCTCCGCCGCATCCAACCGCGCAGGCAGATCTTCTTCTTGGTATTCGTTCATCAAAAAGCCGATCGTGCCTCGGTTCATCCCGTAGACCGGTGCGGCAAATCCCTGTGTTGCATGCAGCGTCTGCAACATGAAGCCATCGCCCCCCAGTGCTACGATCACCTGCGCCTTGGCCAATGGCACATCGCCGTAGCGCGCGCTCAATACCTCGCGTGCTGCCTGGGCCGAAGGCGCGTCACTGGCCGTAAAGGCGATTTTAGGGCTCGGCATCGGCTTATTCCTTGATATCACGCCATTTGTTGACCGTTCCTAACCGAAACGCAAGACAACCATCGGCAACAGGATTTGCCGCGCTCATGATCTTGATGGTCGTTTTGACCCTTTTGACGCCGCCTTGCTTGGATTAAGAGGGCGCAACGCTGCTTACCAAAAAGGGTTTTGCCATGAACGCCACCATCCGCGACGACGGTTTCTTCACCGAAAAGCTCGCCACCCGCGACCCCGCTTTGCACGCGGCCATGCAGGACGAACTGACCCGCCAGCGCAAGGAAATTGAGCTGATCGCATCAGAGAACATCGTCAGCGCCGCCGTCATGGAAGCCCAAGGCGGCGTGATGACAAACAAGTACGCCGAAGGTTATCCCGGTCGCCGCTATTATGGTGGCTGTCAGCACGTTGATGTTGCCGAAAACCTTGCGATTGAGCGCGCCAAGCAGCTTTTTAATTGTGAATACGCCAATGTGCAGCCGAACTCCGGCTCTCAGGCGAACCAAGGGGTGTTTCAGGCGCTCTTGCAGCCCGGCGATACGATCCTTGGCATGTCGCTGGACGCCGGTGGCCACCTGACCCACGGCGCCAAACCCAACCAGTCTGGCAAGTGGTTCAACGCCATCCAATACGGCGTGCGTCAGCAGGACAGCTTGTTGGATTATGAACAACTGGCAGAACTGGCGGCGGAGCATCAGCCAAAGATGATCATCGCCGGTGGCTCTGCCATTCCGCGGATCATCGACTTTGCGCGCATGCGCGAAATCGCCGACAGCGTCGGTGCCTATCTGCTTGTTGATATGGCACATTTCGCGGGGCTCGTCGCTGCTGGCCTGTATCCTTCACCCTTCCCGCATGCCCATGTCGCGACCACCACAACGCACAAGACCCTGCGCGGCCCACGCGGCGGCATGATCGTCACCAATGACGAAGCCATCGCAAAGAAGTGCAACTCTGCTATCTTCCCCGGCATTCAGGGCGGGCCCTTGATGCATGTGATCGCAGGCAAGGCCGTCGCCTTTGGCGAAGCCCTGCGGCCCGAGTTCAAGACCTATCAGGAACAGGTCGTCAAGAACGCGCAAGCGCTGGCCGATCAGCTGATGAAAGGCGGTCTGGATATCGTCACCGGTGGCACCGACAGCCACCTGATGCTGGTGGATCTGCGCCCCAAAGGCGTCAAAGGCAACGCGACAGAGGTCGCGCTTGGCCGCGCCCATATCACCTGCAACAAGAACGGTATTCCGTTTGATCCCGAAAAGCCGATGGTCACATCCGGCATCCGCCTCGGCAGCCCTGCTGGCACAACGCGTGGCTTTGGCGAAGGTGAATTCCGCCAGATTGCGGATTGGATCGTTGAAGTCGTCGACGGCCTTGCGGCCAACGGCGAAGACGGCAACGCAGAGGTCGAGGCAAAGGTCCGCGCAGAGGTCGAAGCAATGTGCGACCGCTTCCCGATCTATCCAGAGCTATAAATTGCTTGGGGACGGGTTCTGCCCGTCCCTTCGCTTGGGTCAAAGATTTCGGCTCAGCGGACAAATCCTCCGTTGCGTTTCACCGATCCGTCGGCGGCCCGCGGGTTGGCGACCGACGCGATGTCATTTGGCATTTTATTGTCGGGCCTTGGTCGCACCTCACGAAAAGAGCACCAAGCCTTACCAAATCGCCTGCCCGTGGGGCGGGCCGGCGATGGATCGGCGCTTCGCTCGTTCCGATCCGGGACAGATTCAAGCGTCACATCGGGCTCCTTGCGGTCATCTGACGCTCTCGGTCGGGCTTGATCTCTTGACTGAGGCACTTCAAAGGCTGCTGTGCGGGACATCCCCGACCCTCACAACTTTCACTCAAATGACCGCTTTCCCTATGTTGCGTTTGCAGCGCAACTTAGCGCGGACGGTCCAGCGCGTTAGTCCAGAAGGCTGCCGATGATGGCTGCAGCAACCTCGCGGTCCTTGTGATTGCTAAGTGCGAGAGCGCCCTTCAGTTCGTCTATACCACGGGCGCTAAAGCCCAATTTCTGCAACTTGGCTCGATTTTCAGGGCGCGCGTAGCTGAATTTAACCTCTTCATAATTCATGCTGAGGTCTTCGACCGGGACGGCCTTGGTGCTTTCACCGTCGACGCCTTTCAACTTCAAATCAAAATCGTTCAGGGGCATGATGTCACCTTTCAAAATGGTTGTCTCAATCATGTGAGACCAAGAATATCACCGAATGGTCGCGTGCGGTCGTGCGGTGCGCCAAACCATATGGGTTCTGACGCACCGATCAAGCTTATTGCCTATCGTTGTAAGCTAGACGCGAAGCGGATCGGCCTTGGCCAGCACGTCAGTCATTCAGGAGTGCCGCTGCGCGTGGAGTTTAGCTTGATCGAGCTTGGCGCTTCGTTTTTCGGTATAGCGCGGAGACTTGAGCAATGGTTGCTGCGAAATCAACTGGCAATCCTTAACTATCTCAAAAACAACACCGATTTCCCCCTAGGTCATGTTGGCTGCGGGTGACCGTTAATAGGTTTCCGACATCGGTTTTTTGTGCAGCATTGCGCAATCTGGGCTCAAACCGGCCATTCAGCCCCGCTTAGAACCCCATCTGCGCGCGGCCCAAATCGGTTAAATCATCCAGTGTCGCGCGGCCTTTGAAATCAACCTCATAGTCTTCGGGGGCAAAATCGGGGGCTGACCGGCCTGCCAGAAACGCTTCGCGTTGCTTGCCGACATAGGCCGTGTTCTTCGCACAGACCGGTGAGGCGCCGATATAGATAACATTGGCAAAATCCGCGCCCTTGTGTTCGTTGGCGACCGAGTGGATCACGTCGGGATGCCACCAGACGGTATCGCCCGGCTCGACCACGGGAATGCTGATCAACCCCTCCAAAATATCCGCGTGCCATTTTGCATCCGCGCCCAGCGCGCGCCCCGGCATTGCGCCACATAGGTCGTCTTCTGCCACATCGTCCTGCAATGCCCGCAGCAGGAAATAAGCAATGGATTGTGACAGCGGCAAAAGCGACAGCGTGCCATCATCAGGCCCCTGCGTTGTCAGCCCGGTCCAGCCCTGAAAGGTGCGGAACATCGAACAGACCGCGGGCGAGGCAAACTCGCGCGTTTGGGTCCGAAAGGTCGCTTTCCACGGATCATAATCGCGCCAGTTGCCTGCAAAGATGTCGCCGTAAATCTTTTGATACGCGGGGTCCAGCCAGCGTTCGTATGATCCCGAATCCATATGCGGAGACAAGCCAAGTGTCGTATCGCCGGGCGATCTACGCCGGGTGCGATCCGCATAGGCATAGTCGTTGTCAGGATCAAATTCGGCCCCCATCGGCCCCGCCACATCCCACAAGCGATTCAAAAACCGCTTGGTTGCCGCCATGGCCGGATCTTGCCGCGCCATGACCTGTGGTTTGGACCAGTAGACCCCGTAAATCTGCGGCGCGCCAGCAGCCAGATCAGAGAAGTATTTGTCGATCCCGGCCTTTTCCTTGGACTTTGCCAGATAGTCGTTTTCGGTCAGATATTCGCCAATTTCGCCATTCCAATCCGCAACTTGGGATGTGTCGAACACGCCGCGCACAATGACGCAGCCGCGATGCCGGATCTCTGCGCGCGCCGCGTCCGAGACTTTGCCGTCCGCAACTGCGCGGTAATCAATCTCGGGAATGACGCTTTGGCCCTTGGCCTGTAGATCAACGATTTTGCCGACTTCTGCCTGCATCCCATCGCGCACATCAGCAAAGGCTGCTTTCACATCCGTAAGCCCCCGCAGATGGGTCTTTGCCGCCCGAATGTAGTCTGATGTTTCCAGTGCCATAACCGCCTCCCGCAAGGTCCTTGAGGCAGCGTAAGGTGGGTTCCGGCATCTGTCGAGCGTCAGATCATGCCCTTGCTGTTGGCGTACCAAACCGCCCCGATGAATATCAGGATCACGACAGCGGCCGCCTTGCCCAAGGCCCACAAGATCCGATCTTTCAACGCCTCTTTGGGATCGATTTCCAGCAGATGTTCCACCACCCGGCGCCCCGCTTTCTCGACGGCGGCGGCGTCGACCATCCGCACCAGTTTCGGGTTCTGCGAAAGCCCCTCTGCCTTGGCAATAAAGCTTGCGTCACGCTTGATTTTCCGCGGCAGGCGGCGGCCGGATTTGTGGATCTGCGCCTCGAGAGTACGGCCCTTGATCCGCAGCCTCTCGGTCAAAAGAGAGCGGATTTTTTCTGCGTATTCTGTGACTTGGTCCCCCGACATAAACCACTGGTAGCGGTGGATTTTGCAGCGCTCAAGGGGTATCCAAGACCCAAAAAGGGGATGGTGCATGTTGAACACGGTCGAAAACGGGCAAGCCACTGATATTCCTGATCTTTTGATCGCACACGGGCTTTTCGGCTCTGCCCGCAACTGGGGCGTTTTGTCTAAACGTTTAAGCACTTCGCGGCGGGTGGTGGCGGTGGATATGCGCAATCACGGGCTAAGCCCTTGGTTTGACACGCAAAGTTACCCCGATATGGCCGATGATCTGGCCGCGGTGATCGAAAAGCCGATGGATGTGATCGGGCATTCGATGGGCGGCAAGGCGGCAATGGTGCTGGCGCTGAAATACCCGCATAAGATCAATCGCTTAGTGGTCGCTGACATCGCGCCCGTGACCTATTCCCACACGCAGATGGGGCCGATTAAGGCGATGAAACGTGTCGATTTGGCAAACGTCGCGTCCCGGTCAGAGGCGGGTGCACAGCTGACGGGCCTCGAATCAGGCGTGGATACCTTCTTGCTGCAAAGCCTTGATTTGAAAGAGAAACGCTGGCGTCTGAACCTGGATGTACTGGCCGCTGAAATGGATAAGATCATTGGTTTCCCTCAGGTGACCGGCCAGTTCGACGGCCCCACCCTGTTTTTGTCAGGCGGCGATAGCGACTATGTCCAACCGGCACATCGCGCCCGGATCAAGTCCCTGTTTCCAAACGCAAAATTCGCCAAGATCCCCGGCGCGGGTCACTGGCTGCACGCCGAAAAACCGCGCGCGTTCGAGGCCACCGTACGGTCGTTTTTGACCTAGGCACATACCATACAGAACCCATGCACAAACCATACACATACCATGTGCATCAAAGTCCTAACCGGCATTAACCCCGTTCAGATGACGGCAGAGGACAAAAACAGCGCGCAGGTCATCACAAAGGTAAAGCCCAGAAAGGCGTGGGGTAGATAGGTCATCGTGGCCTCCATCCAGTTCGATGAAGGTTCAACGCCGCAGCCGCCGAAATCCGGCGTTTATTTTTGATCGTCGTCCAGCCTGCGGCGGATCAGGGTGCAAAGGATCTGGCGGCTTGTCATGGTCATTCTCCGGTTTGGGTGTCGAAGTCACGGCGCGGCGCGGGAAAGAGTTTCAGCGAAAGTGCATTTTCTTGCTGGGGGCGGTGGCCAGATCACCCACCCGACGTGGTGTTTAACCGCCACGGGTGGTGGTTATTGCAAGGTTTGCGGCAATATATTGTTGATTGCTTAACCCTTGCCCTGTATCGCGGGGGCACAGGTGCTTATAGACGCGGTAACACCCTTGACGGCGGGACTGATGCGCAATGCGGATCGGTCCCGTTTTTCGTTTTGGGGGTGCTGGAATCAGAAAAGGCATCAGGTGCTTAGACGCGGTCTATGCATGGGCCTTGCGACCCCCCTGACACCTTCCTGATGGTTTCCCCCGAAGGGTCCGCCGATCAATGCATTCAGGGTTGCCCCCGTCTGCTGCTTCCGCGTCCCATGGTTACCCGTGGTCCTTGGTCGCGATCATCTGGTTTTCCGAAGATCCCCCCATGACCCGCATCGCCCCTGTTGAGACCGCCCTGACCTTCCCGCTTAACAAGAAGAAGTCTGATCTGGCTTCTCTCCCCGCTGCGCCCCGCTTTGCTGATCCGGTTGCCCGTCCCGCCGCGTTAACACCTCAGAGGGTCTTTGCGTCCCGCTCCGTTACGTTGAAGTCGTCTGCGATAGGTTGAGGTTGGCGTGGGCGGGGTGAGTCGGGCAAGAGAGAAATGCGGGGTTAGCGGAATGTTCTTGTGGAGGGTTTTGGGGGTAAGTTGGGGGTAAGGGTGTGGATGGGGGGATCCTATTGGCATCGGACTTTCCTGGCTATGGGCACTCTGGCCTGTTGAATTCAAACCATCCTTTTGGGTCAGATTTTCGGACTCATCACGCTGCCGTGTCTTAGATTTTTGCCTTTGGCGTAGCGTTTCGTAACCTTCTTGCCCATATAGTGTGTTATGAACGACTCACTCGCAACCAACATCTCGCTACGCCTTTAGATAAGTTGCACCACATCTAGTGGCGACTATGCTGCAACGAATGGGAGACAAATGGAGACAAAATATGGCGCTTCGCAAGCAAACAGCCAAAAGAACCGAAGTTAGATCAGATCTCAAAGAACTGATCACTCAAAGTAGAGCCAAGCGCGTAACCGAAGAAGAACTTCATGAACAGCGCATTAGCTTTGCCTTTGGGAATGCGATGAATAACGACAAAATTACTAAGGACAGTGTCAGAACAACTTCCCAACGTGTTCGGCTAAAAGCATAACAAGAACAAACTATCTGTGCCCCTTTTGGGGCACTTTTTTTAGGGGGCTCAAATGGCCTTGCGAGAGCAAGAAAATCCGGAACTCTTCGAAAGAGTGCAAGAGCAGAACCTTCTGCGCCAGTACGACCTTTTGACCAATTGCGTTGAAATCGGCCTAGAAAAAGGCATCGACAGCTTTGACAAATACACATTATGGGCTCTCAACTACGCTGCCGTATCTAACATTTGCCAGTTGGGCGGGCGCTACAGAGAACAACCGATATATGTGGGCAACCATATACCGCCCCATTTCAAGGACGTCCCAGCACATATGGACCAGTTCTTCTCGGTGATCCATGAAAATTGGGATACGATGGACGGTCCTACAGAGCTGGCTGCATTTGCATTGTGGCGCCTAAATTGGATACATCCTTTTATCGAAGGCAATGGACGGACAGCCAGAGCCGCCTGCTATTACCTCATGTGTTTGCGCTATGGCGACATTATTCCGAAGAAGAAGATCGTCCCGGAGAGGATTCGAGAGAACAGGCCCCCCTACTATGCGGCCCTCAAACATGCCGACAAGGCCTGGGAAGCCGGTCACTTTGATCAATCCGAGCTGGACCTATATCTTCAAGACCTACTAGTTCAGCAACTAGCCGATTAATAAGAACTGTTGTGTCATAGAAATTGGGACTGCTGGAATACCCAAACCAAGTGCGGCCGCAGTTTTGCAAGCAAAACCGCTTACCCGCACGCGCGCCAAAAATGGCCAGCTTTTAGCTGTCCATTTTTAGCGCGGAAATAAACGCTTCCTGCGGAATATCCACTTTCCCGAATTGCCGCATCTTCTTTTTACCCGCCTTCTGCTTGTCCAGAAGCTTGCGTTTCCGGGTGGCGTCGCCGCCGTAGCATTTGGCGGTCACGTCTTTGCGGAGGGCCGATAGCGTCTCTCGCGCGATGACCTTTCCGCCAATCGCCGCTTGGATCGGGATTTTGAACATGTGGCGGGGGATCAGGTCTTTGAGCTTTTCGACCATCGCACGGCCCCGCATCTCAGCGCGGTCGCGGTGGACCATCATCGACAGCGCATCGACGGGCTCGTCGTTCACCAGCACCGACATCTTCACAAGGTTATCGGTTTGGTAACCGGTCATTTGGTAGTCAAAGGACGCATAGCCCTTGGTCACCGATTTCAGGCGGTCGTAGAAGTCAAAGACAACCTCGTTCAGGGGCAGGTCATAGACCGTCATCGCGCGGCTACCGGCATAGGTCAGGTCAAGCTGCACGCCGCGGCGTTCCTGGCAAAGCTTGAGCACGTCGCCAAGGTAGTCGTCGGGCACGAGGATCGTGGCTTTGATCCGCGGTTCTTCAAGGTGGTCGACGTGGGTCAGGTCGGGCATGTCGGCGGGGTTGTGCAGCTCGATCATCTCGCCGTCGCGCATGTAGACGTGGTAGACCACGGAAGGTGCGGTGGTGATCAGGTCGATGTCATATTCACGCTCAATCCGGTCGCGGATGACTTCGAGGTGCAGCAGGCCAAGGAAACCGCAACGGAAGCCAAAGCCGAGGGCGGCGGATGTCTCCATCTCGGAGCTGAAGCTGGCGTCGTTGAGGGCGAGCTTTTCGATGGCGTCGCGCAGGTCTTCGAATTGGCTGCTGTCCACCGGGAAGAGGCCGCAGAACACCACGGGCTGCGCTGGCTTAAAGCCGGGGAGCGCGTCGGTGGTGCCCTTTTTCTCGGAGGTGATGGTGTCGCCGACGCGGGTGTCGCGGACCTGTTTGATCGAGGCGGTGATAAAGCCGATCTCGCCGGGGCCAAGCACATCGACGTTCTGCATCTGGGGCCGGAAGACACCGATGCGGTCGATCTGGTGGACGGTGCCGTTGGACAGGAAGGTCACGCGGTCTTTCAGCTTCATGGTGCCGTCGATGACGCGGACAAGGACGACGACGCCGAGGTAGCTGTCGTACCATGAATCGACCAGCATCGCCTTAAGGGGCGCATCGCGGTCGCCGGTGGGGGCGGGCAGCCTGTGCACGATGGCTTCGAGCGTTTCGGAGATGCCGACGCCGGTTTTGGCGCTGACGCGGATCGCCTCTGAGGCGTCAATGCCGATGACGTCCTCGATCTGTTCGGCGACGCGGTCACATTCGGACGCGGGCAGGTCGATCTTGTTCAGGACGGGCACAATTTCATGATCGGCATCAATGGCTTGGTAGACATTGGCGAGCGTCTGCGCCTCGACCCCCTGGGTGCTGTCCACGACCAGAAGCGAGCCTTCGACGGCGCGCATGGAACGGGAGACCTCATAGGCGAAATCGACGTGGCCGGGGGTGTCGATCAGGTTGAGCACGTAGGATTCACCGTTCTGCGCGAGGTAGTCGATGCGCACGGTGTTGGCCTTGATGGTGATGCCGCGCTCGCGCTCGATATCCATGCTGTCGAGAAGCTGCGCTTTCATGTCCCGGTCGGCCACGGTGTTGGTCGACTGGATCAGGCGATCCGCCAACGTGGACTTGCCGTGGTCGATGTGCGCCACGATGGAAAAGTTACGGATATGAGAGAGGTCGGTCATGGCGCTCAATCTAGGTCAAAGGGTTGAGCGTCAATGGCGTGGGATGGGGGATTTTGCAAGGGGGCGTGGTGGCGCGGGGGTTAGCGATTGGCCATTGGTTCTTCCAGCTCAGGAAGTTCCAACAAGACTGGTTCGAAAAGTAGTTCAGGCAAAGGCAGCGCGCTCATAGCGGGACACATGTCGTTTTCCACAACAGAAATAATGATCGATTGGTCAGCGGCTGACAAACCGATACTTTGCAAACATGTGTCGCCCGTGCCTGTCGCTGTGCACTGCCATCGAAGGAGGCGTGTCAATCGTGTGATCGGACACAGCGCATCTTGTTCGAGTACCGCCGGTGGCAAAGTGCGACCCGTGTCTTCCTGAACACTTAGGATGCTTTCATAGATCCGCAAATGATAACCGAGATAAGCCAACATCGTTGTTGTTTCGTACTGACTGTAGACAATCGCATTAACAAAGAACGGAGAAGCGGCCTGCACGCCACCTTGTTCCCAAGTTGTGGCGACGTCCGCGATTGCACCGCTCCAGGCGTCGGGATCGAAAGGCCTTGCAACAACAAGCCTTTGCCGCAACGCACGAAGTCGGTCTGGCGAGACAGTCTTGTTTAGCGTGAAGTGTTGGTAGGACCGCGTCAGCACATGTATCAGTTTAGGGCTGTAGGGGTTATGCGGAAGGGCCGCTTCTGCCTGCGCCTGAAGACGTTCATCCAGCGCTTCCAGCATGGAGCGGCTTTCATCATCTTGCTGATAATTGCGATAAAACCTTGATGCGACCTCGTAGTCGGTCACATCCGGGCGGGACAGATATTCGACCAAAAGACGCCTGCTTTTGTCGGTTGTGAAATGGGTGTCATAGCCAAACCTGATCTTATCCAGCGTTGGATGATCGCTGGCATTTTTCACATCCACCATAAGCCCATTATCATCGCGGCGACTGCCATATTGCCAAATGAAGTCGGCGGCGCAAACGTCAGCATCGAATCCAGCTTCGATTGCCACCTGCGGCGCATAGATGGCACAATCGTCCAAGATCCCCGCATTGCCACGACCGCCCCACTGCGCAAGATGAATGCGCATCGCCCGTTGCAGGCTGCCATAGTCCGCCGTGGCCTGCATTACATCCGAGAGTACTTCGTAATACTTCGCCTCAGAAAGCGCTTTGTGAGCAAACTGGATATTAAATATGGCATCGCTGGCTGGCACAAAGTCCGGGGCAAGGGCATAGGCGTCGCGCGCGAGTTCCATCGCCTGCGCCTGCATTCCAGAAAACGTAGAAAGCGCAATGGGATGCGTCTGATAGACAAATTTGTCGCCTCGCACGTCCCAAGCTGCGTTCACGATCTGGTTGGCCCGTATCGCCATGGCGTAAGGAGATTCTGGATATGCCACCAACCAGTCAGCCGTAAACGTATTGACGTCTGGATGACTGGTCAGGAGGCCCGATACGATACCCCTTAGATCATCAAAGCTGATGGTGCCGTCCAAACTGTGACGGTGAGCTTGCGTCAACGCAGTTTCAGCCGTGTGAACATCACCGGCGTATGCAAGATTGCGCAATCCCTCGGCAGTAATGGTGGCCATAGCTGGGGATGCAGGGATCATCGCAATAAGAGCAAAAGTGAAGCGCAGCATTTGTGGTCTCCAAACGAATGACGCCAAGTTTGCCGATGGATTGCGGCACGAACACGGCAACCATGGATAATTCTTGTGCAGTTTCGGTCCGGAAACCCTGACTTGCCCATGCGTCACCTTGGGCCGACACTCCTCCCATTACCGACCAATATATTTTTCAGACCGGAGGGACGATCATGAAGACGTCTACCATTTTGATGTTTGGGGCCTTTGGCGGCTGTTGCCCGACGCTGGCCAGGCTTGCGAGTTATTATTCCACCAACCCCGCAGGCGGATTGCCGCAGGCCGGGGTCTTTATCGGAATCGGGCTGTTTGCGATTTTGGGGGCCTTCATTGCCGTGGGCTTTGGCGCCAAAGAGCTGAAGGCCGCGATTGTGGCTGGCATTGCCGCACCGGGGTTGGTCACTAATATCGTCAATGGTGCAGGCGCGGGGACGGCAGCCCATGTACCACAGGCGATGATTGTGCAGCCCATGTTCATCAGTGCTGCCCATGCCGATAACCCGCCGGTGGTCGAGGTTCTACCGTCTTTCCGCGGGCTACGTTTGCTGACGCTGAATACCACATGGGAAGGCCCGCAACCCAAAGACGCGCAGGTCGATTATCGCTTTGTCGATGCCAATGGCACCCATCTGGCCGGCGGTGGCACGCTGGTGCTGGGCGAGGCTGCGGTTGTGGTGCCGGTGCCTGACGGGGCGGTGTCGATTGCGATCGGCCCACAGCAGACCCCCCTGCCCGACCAGATCGACAGTGCAGAGGTGACGATCACCACTGGGACGTCGCTTGGTGGGGATCTGCTATGGGCCTTGGGTGCTGATCGGGCCTATGACATCAAAAGTGTGTCAGTGACCTACGGACCGTAGCGTTTCGTGAATTGCATCGCCTTGCGCGGTTCGGCATGATTGGCGCATCAGGCAACGGCCCGCGAATGGGGCCATGACAGGGCGGGCACATGCGGATCATTGGCGCAGTTTTGGTTTTGGCAGTTTTGGGCTCTTGCGGGAGCAATGTGACCGGTGAGATTGGCAAAGCCTGTGTCGCATCAGACCGGAGTGCAGCGAACCCACGGCTGTGCGGCTGCATTCAGCAGGCGGCGAACCGGCATCTGAACCAGCGCGATCAAGAGCTTGCGGCGACGTTCTTTGCCGATGCCGAATTGGCCAATGATATCAAGATCAACGACAGCCGAAGTGCTGATGCGTTCTGGGATCGCTACCGCGATTTCACCCGGACGGCGCAGCGGTCGTGTCGCGGATAAGCTTTGCAGCGGCCTGTTCGATGATTTCAAGCGCGCCTGCGAAATCGCGGGTGTAATAGGGATCAGGCACATCGTTTTCTGCGAAAAGGCGCACGGCGGTGGTGTTGCCTGCGGGGCGCTGCGCCTCAATATCGGCGGCGTTTTGCGCGTCCATCGCAAGGATCAGGTCAAAGCGGTCAAAGTCCGCAGCAGTGAATTGCCGCGCACGCAGGCCAGAAATGTCGATGCCCCGCGCCAATGTTGTGGCCTGCATCAACGCATAGGGTTCATCGCCAACATGCCAGCCACCGGTGCCAGCACTGTCGATTGTCCACTGCGGGGCCGCGCGGCGCAAGACGCCCTCGGCCGCGGGCGATCGGCAGATATTGCCCAGACAGACACAGAGAACCCTCAACGCAGCACGCCACGGCGTGTCATCGCACGGGCATAGATGAAAAGGAGGATCAGGACGATATAGATCGCTACGGTAAAGATCATCGCACCTGCACCGGCATCCCGCATCGGGCTGCTGTCGGCGATGCCAAAGGAATAGACCGAAGCGATCACCAGCCCCAGAAACGACATCGCAAAGGCAGAGCCTGCGACACGGCTGCGCAAGAGCAACAGCAAGGCACCGATCAGCGAAAACCAGACACCAATGGCCCAGGCGGCGGAATACCAGGGTGGTGCCGCTTCGAGAAAGGCCATGCCGCCTTCGGGCATTTGGCTGATATAGCTCTCGATACGGAATTTGACGGCGATGTAGTCAAAGACCCCGCCCATGTTCCAAATCAGCGCCAGAATGCCGACGATCCAAAGATGAATGGGGGTTCTCATACGCGATACTCCTTAACCGACTACCCGCAGGCTACTCCATGATCGCGCATTTTCAAAAGGCCAGATTGCCCCGCATCATATTGTAGTGCGCGCGTGGCGAGGGGATGAAGAACAGGATCCAGCCCCAGTCGACATAGGCATAGATCGCGACAGGTATGTAGATCAGCGAAATCACCAGACCGATACCGCCCGTCACCCGATGGGCCAGTTCGCTGCGCAGCACCCGCAGCAACCCCAGATGCAAAAGCTTGCCGCCGTCCAAAGGTTGCACCGGGATGATGTTGTAGAGAAACAGCATCAGATTGATGAAGCCAAAAAGCCAAATGTAATCCGTGATGACAAAATAGGCGTAGGTCAGGGACCCGCCGCTATTCATGGCATTCATGAAGACGAGATCGACAAGAAAGAGCGCCACGCCCGAAAGCGCCCAAAGTGCGAGGTTCACAAGTGGTCCCATCAACACGATCAGCTCTTGGCTGTGCCGGTCCGGGCTGATGGCATGTTCGCAAAAGCCGCCACCGCCGTGCAGCACCACCCTGCGCACGGGAACACCCTGCACAAGGCAGCCCCAGGCATGGCCCAATTCATGCAGATAGATCGCCAGAACAAGCATCAGCGCATAGATTGCGCCATCCAACAGGCCGCTTCCCAACGACAGGTAGATCAGAACCCCGACCAAAAAGACGATTGACTGGTCAACCTCCACCCGCACGCCCCAAGGGCCACGGAACGTGGACAGGATATTGCCATCTTGGAACATTTGCGCGCCTCTTGCCTTGCCTTAACGAAGGCTTACCGCAACCATGGGGCGAGACTTGGGCGGGTAAGAGGCAAAAATGAAGATCGTGATCCTGACCGGGGCAGGCGTTTCAGCAGAAAGCGGATTGGGCACATTCCGCGATGAAGACGGGTTGTGGACGCGGTATGATCTGGAAGATGTCGCAACACCGCAGGGTTTTGGCCGCGATCCGGCGCTTGTCCACGACTTTTACAACGCACGACGTCAGAATTGTTTAAGTGCAGCGCCAAATGCGGCACATGACGCACTCGCTAAATTGCAAAAGTCCAAACGGCATGACGTGATCCTTGTCACGCAAAACGTCGATGATTTACACGAACGGGCCGGGTCAAGGGCTGTGATCCATATGCACGGCAGCCTTATGCGGGCGCTTTGCGCGGGATGTGGCGCGACCTGGGATGCGCCGCCGGTTATGGACCACGCCGCCCCCTGCCCCAATTGCACGGCCCCCAAAACCCGGCCCGATATCGTCTGGTTCGGAGAGATCCCCTATCACATGGATCAAATCCTGCACGACCTCGCGACCTGCGACCTATTCGTGGCGATCGGCACAAGTGGCACAGTTTATCCTGCTGCCGGTTTCGTGGATATCGCCCAAGACGCCGGGGCAAAAACGCTTGAGATCAACCCAGAGCCGACAGGCGGCGGGTTTGACACTCTGCGCACTGGCCCTGCAAGCCAAGCGGTGCCCGATTGGGTCGAGACCCTGATCTAGCGGCAAAGCCAACCCAGACTGGACAGCGCCCAAGACCCACGCCACAAAGCAGCATGGCACATCGGGCTGACATCACTCAAATGGCCGCGCAGATCAAAGGCGGCGACCGTCGCGCGCTTGCGCGGGCGATTACGCTTGTGGAAAGCGGACGCGCCGATCACCGCGCTGATGCACTTGCGCTGCTTGAGGCGCTTGGTCAGGAGAGACAGGCCCTGCGCATTGGGCTGTCCGGCACCCCCGGCGTCGGCAAATCGACCTTTATCGAAAGCTTTGGCCTGATGCTAACCGCACAGGGCAAGCGCGTCGCTGTGCTGGCGGTCGATCCGTCGTCGGCCCGGTCTGGCGGGTCGATCCTGGGCGACAAGACCCGCATGGACCACCTTGCAAGGGATCCAAACGCATTTATACGGCCTTCACCCAGCCAAACTCAGCTTGGTGGTGTAGCCCGCCGCACCCGCGAGGCGATTGCCTTGTGCGAAGCGGCGGGATTTGACGTGGTGTTGATTGAAACCGTGGGCGTCGGGCAATCCGAAACCGTTGTGGCGCAGATGTCGGATATTTTCGTGTTGCTGCTGGCGCCTGCCGGTGGCGATGAGTTGCAGGGCGTCAAACGCGGCATCATGGAAATCGCGGACCTGATCCTTGTCAACAAAGCCGATGGAGAGCTGAAACCGCAGGCCACCCGGACCTGTGCGGACTACGCAGGCGCGTTGCGGCTGTTGCGCAAACGCCCGCAGGACCCCGAGGATTTCCCAAAGGCGTTAACAATCTCTGCGTTGGAAAACGGTGGTATTTCAAAGGCTTGGGAAGAAATGAAGTCTCTGCTGGATTGGCGAAAGGATCAAGGGATCTGGGACCAGACCCGCGCCAGCCAGAAGGGGTATTGGTTTCAGGATGAAGTGCGTCAATTGATGCTGGTCCGGCTAGAAACGGACCCTGACCTGCGCAAACTAATGATCCAATCAGAGGCTGCGGTCGCGCAAGGTGCAACTTCACCCGACGCAGCGGCTGCAAGGATCGTTGCGTCGCTGCGTGAAAGCGACGAAACCGGGGGTCAAGGCTCTTGACCCGACCTGGGAATCCGCCTATCCCGCGCAAACCGAATTCAGGCCTCTTTTCTTAGGGGTCATTGTAATATGAAGGTCATCGCCCGATCACGCGCGGCGAACGGACCGTAACCGAAGGATGAAGCCCATGTCGCGCCGTTGCGAACTGACTGGAAAAGGCCCGATGTCTGGCAACAATGTCAGCCACGCCAAAAACCGTACCCGCCGCCGGTTCCTGCCGAACCTGCAGGATGTGTCGCTGCGCTCGGACGTGCTGGGCCGGACATTCAAATTCCGCATCTCGAATGCGGCTTTGCGCACTGTCGATCACCGCGGTGGTCTTGACGGTTTCATGGCGAAAGCCAAAGAGGCAGAGCTTTCAACCGGTGCGCTGAAGGTCAAGAAAGAGATCGCCAAGGCGTCTGCCTGATCTTTGACCGAATGGAATTGCGAGGGCCCGGTTGCGCAAGCAGCCGGGCTTTTTGCTGTGTGGGTGGGATGATAGACGGAGGGCGTGATGATCCTGCCGATTGATGCAGTCTTGCCCGAGGTGGTGGCCGCCCTGCGCGATGCGGGCCGGGTCGTGCTGCAAGCGCCACCGGGGGCGGGCAAGACCAGCCGCGTGCCCCTTGCGATGCTCGAGGTGACAAAGGGCAAGATCGTGATGCTTGAACCGCGTCGCCTTGCCGCCAGAGCCGCAGCAGAGCGGCTGGCCGCGCAATTGGGCGAAGAGCCCGGCGGGCAGGTCGGGTTTCGCATGCGAGGCGAAAGCGTCAAGGGCAGCCGGATCGAGGTGGTGACCGAAGGCATCCTGACGCGGATGCTGCAAAGTGATCCCGAATTGCCCGGTGTGGGTGCTGTGATCTTTGACGAATTTCACGAACGATCGCTGAACGCCGATCTTGGCTTGGCTTTGGTTTGGGAGGTGCGACAGGCGTTGCGGCCCGACCTGCAATTGGTGGTCATGTCGGCCACTCTGGATGCAGGCCCGGTGGCGGCGATGCTGGATGATGCCCCCCTGGTTACATCCGAGGGTCGTGCCTTTCCGGTAGAATCTGTCTGGCTGGACCGCGCAGTGCCCAAGGGCGTCAGGTTGGCACAGGCGACAGCAGATCTGCTGGTTGATGTGGTGCCCAAGACCCAAGGCGGGGTGCTGGTGTTCTTGCCCGGAGAGGGCGAGATCCGCACAGTTGAGGCCGCGACCAAGGGGCGATTGCCTGCTGACTGCGCGGTGCGCCCGCTTTACGGCGCGCTTTCGTTCAAGGCGCAGCGGGCGGCAATTGCCCCGGTTGCACAGGGCCGCAAGATCGTTCTGTCCACGGCGATTGCGGAAACCTCTCTCACCATCGAAGACATTCGCGTCGTGGTGGATGCGGGCCGCGCCCGCCGTGCGCGTTATGACCCCGGATCGGGCATGTCGCGGTTGGTTACCGAACGGGTCAGCCGGGCAGAGGCCGCACAACGGGCGGGTCGCGCAGGCCGCGTGGCTGCAGGCGTGGCCTACAAGCTATGGACCAAGGGCGAAGACGGCGCCCTGCCCGGCTTTGCCCCGGCAGAGATTGAGGCGGCAGATTTGGCGCCACTCGCCCTCGAACTGGCGGTCTGGGGATCAGAGGATCTGGCGTTTCTGACGCCACCGCCCGAAGGCACCCTGACAGAGGCAAAGGCGCTGCTACGCGATCTGGGCGCGTTGGACGGATCAGACCGGATAACGTCGCATGGGCGCGCCTTGGCGGCGCTGCCGCTGCACCCAAGGCTGGGGCATATGTTGATCAGTGCAGGAAAGGCTGCGGCACCGCTTGCAGCACTTTTGTCGGCCCGCGATCCGCTGCGCGGCGCGCCGGTGGATCTGGCGTTGCGGATGCGCGCGATCAAGGGGCGTTATGATGGGCCGGGCGAGGTGCAGCACAGTGCACTACAACAGATCAAAGCGGAAATTCCGCGCCTGTCCAAAGGGTTGCGCGACACGGCTGATACAACATTGCCAATGATGGCCGCCCTTGCCTACCCCGACCGGATCGGGCTGCGGCGCAAGGGCGACGCGCCAAGGTATCTGCTATCAGGGGGCAAAGGTGCGGTTCTGGATGCGGGCGATCCGCTGGCGGGACAACGCCTGATCGTGGCCACGGATCTGGACGGCGACGCCCGCGAGGCCCGCGTCCGGCAAGCCGTTGCGATCAGCGAGGCCGAGGTGCGACAGCTATATCCACCAGTTTGGCAGGATGTTTGTCTGTGGTCCAAGCGCGACGGCAAGGTGTCGGCGCGGCGGCAGGAAAAGCTGGGCGCTTTGGTGCTGGACGACAGGGTCTGGTCAGATGCCCCTGAAGATGCGGTTGCCGCCGCAATGCTAGAGGGCGTGCGGCAATTGGGGCTGCGGATCACAGGCAAAGCGGCACTGTTTCGGGCGCGCGTTGCCTTGGTCGACGACCTGCCTGCGATGGATGACGAAACGCTGATGGCGACACTTGAGGATTGGTTGCTGCCGCATCTTGGCGGCGTGCGCAGCACAGAGGCCTGGCGACGGTTCGACGTGCTGCCCGCCTTGCGCGGTATGCTTGACTGGGACCAGATGCAGCGCCTCGACAAGGCCGCCCCGGCCCATTTTGAAACGCCGCTGGGCCGCAAGATCCCGATTGATTACAGCGGCGATGCGCCTGAAATCACGCTGCGCCTGCAAGAGATGTTTGGCCAGACCACGCACCCGTATGTCGGCCGCACGCCGCTGCGTGTGACGCTGCTGTCACCGGGGCAAAAGCCAGTGCAGACCACGCAGGACATTCCCGGTTTTTGGGCCACATCCTATGCCGACGTGCGCCGCGACATGCGCGGGCGCTATCCGCGTCATCCCTGGCCCGAAGATCCGACCCAAGCCGACCCAACGCTGCGTGCAAAACCACGCGGACAATAGCGCAAAGCTTGCGTCAGAACCCCAGACAGTGACGCATGATTGCCTTTTGCGCGTGCAGACGGTTTTCAGCCTCATCAAAGATGACCGAGTGTTCGCCGTCCATGACGCTGCTTGTCGCTTCGTCATCGCGGTGGGCAGGCAGGCAGTGCATAAACAGCGCGTCATCCTTGGCCTTGGCCATCAGCGCATCGTTAACCTGATAACCGCGCAATTGATTGTGGCGCCGTTCGCGCGCTGATTGCGGATCATGCATGGACACCCAGGTGTCGGTGACGACCAGATCGGCGCCCACGACGGCCTCGTCCGGGTTGCGCACGGTGGTATAGAGGCCATTGAGCGCTGGTTCAGGGTCCAGCGGTTCGGGGCCGGTAAAGACCAGATCGAACTCAAACTGTTTGGCGGCATGAGCGAAGCTGGCAAAGACGTTATTGCCATCGCCAGACCAGACGACTTTTTTGCCCTTGATCGGGCCGTTGTGTTCTTCAAACGTCATGATGTCGGCCATGATCTGGCAGGGGTGCGTGCGGTTGGTCAGCCCGTTGATCACCGGAACAGAGGCGTATTCGGCCATTTCCAGAAGCGTCGCCTCTTCAAAGGTGCGGATCATAATGAGGTCAACGTAGCGCGACAGCACGCGGGCGGTATCGGCAATGGTTTCGCCATGCCCCAGTTGCATGTCTGCGCCAGAAAGCACCATGGTTTGGCCGCCCATCTGGCGCACGCCCACGTCAAAGCTGACACGGGTACGGGTCGAAGGCTTTTCGAAAATCAGCGCGACCATATGCCCGGCGAGCGGCTGGTCTTGATCCAGCGCGCCTTTGGGTTGGCCTGCCCGCGCGTCCTTGATGGCGCGGGCTGTATCGATGATCTGCCGCAGGTCGGCTGGGGAGGTCGTATGGATATCAAGAAAGTGGGTCATTTCGATCTTTCTGCCGGGCAACTTGGGGGCCAGCCCCCAAACCCCCGGCATATTTTCATTCAAAAGAAAGGGTTTTGGCGGCTGAGTCGAGCTTGTCAGTGGCGGCAGCGATGTCTTCGTCCGTGATGTTCAGCGCAGGCAGAAGCCGCACCACGTTGTCAGCGGCGGGCACGGTCAGGACGTTTTGCCCATATCCCGCGGTCACCACGTCCATATTTGTGACTTTGCACTTGAGGCCAAGCATCAGGCCCGACCCACGCACGCCCTCGAACACATCAGGGTTGTCAGCAACAAGGCCTTCAAGCTTTTGACGCAAAAGGCCTGCTTTGCGATTCACCTCTGCCAGAAATTCATCGGATCCGACAATGTCCATCACCGCGTTGCCAACAGCGCAGCCCAGTGGGTTGCCGCCATAAGTCGATCCATGGGTCCCGGCGGTCATGCCAAAGGCGGCATTTTCGGTTGCAAGGACAGCCCCCAAGGGAAAGCCACCGCCGATGCCTTTGGCCACCATCATGATATCGGGTGAGATCCCCGCCCATTCATGCGCAAAGAGTTTACCGGTCCGGCCGACGCCGCATTGGACCTCATCAAAGATCAAAAGCGCGCCGGTTTGATCACAGATGTCGCGCAGGCCCTTGAGGCATTGATCTGGCACCGGGCGGATGCCGCCCTCCCCCTGCACAGGTTCGATCAGAATGGCAGCGGTCTTGTCGCTCACCGCGGCCTTAAGCGCGTCATGATCGCCAAATTCCAGATGGGTGAAGCCGGGCAGCAGCGGGCCAAAGCCTTTGGTCATTTTCTCGGATCCGGCGGCGGCAATGCCAGCCGAGGACCGCCCGTGGAAAGAGCCTGAGAAGGTGATGATCTCTGACCGATCCTCGCCTTTTTCATACCAGTATTTGCGGGCCATTTTGACGGCCAACTCGCAGGCCTCGGTGCCGGAATTGGTAAAGAACACCGTGTCGGCGAAGGTGGCATCAACCAGTTTATCGGCCAGCGCCTGCTGGCTGGGGATGTTGTAAAGGTTGGACAAATGCCAAACCTGGCCCGCCTGATCGGTCAGCGCTTTGGTCAGCGCGGGATGGGCATGGCCCAAACAATTGACCGCGATGCCGGCACCCAGATCCAGAAAACGTCGGCCATCCGCCTCGACCAGCCAAGAGCCTTCCCCGGACACGAAGGTCAGGGGCACACGGTTATAGGTCGGAAGGACAGCAGGGATCATGGGATCAGCCTTTTTCAGATTAGAAGCCCGAGTGATGCCGTGGCGGCGCGGGCAGGTCAACGATTTTAAGGGTGGACGATGGACGTGACAGATCGGCAGACGGGCTTAGCGTCGGCGTCGGGCGATCATGTTGGCACGGTTCATCATGGGGGCGGGAATAGACCAAGGCGGCTGTGGTGGGAAGCCCCAAATTCCGCGTCTGGAAATTGGCGTTGTGCTGTGGGGCGGAATGGGACAGTGACAGACCATGCCGTTGCCCCGCCACAACCCGCCGCTTGCGATTGCCTTCATGCTGTCGGCAACGGCCTTCATTGCGGGCACGATGATGATGGCAAAGCTTTTGGGGTCCGACCTGCTGGGCCCTGCCCTGCATCCTTTGCAGATCAGCCATGGACGGTTCATCTTTGCCTTTGCCACGATTGCGACTGCGGCGGCGGTCCTGCGCCCGACATTCACCCACCCCAACCTGCCGGTCCATATCGGGCGGTCGCTGTTTGGCTGGATGGGCGTGACCTGCATGTTCGCGGCTGTCGCGTTTATCCCGCTGAGCGATGCCACCGCGATTTCGTTTTTGAACCCGGTATTTGGCATGTTGCTTGCCATCCCGCTTTTGGGCGAGCGGGTCGGCAAATGGCGGTGGTTGGCGGCAGGAATGGCATTGGCAGGGGCGCTAATTTTGCTGCGCCCCGGAGAGGGCACGTTTCAACTGCCCGCCTTGCTGGCACTGGCGGCAGCGGCCCTGTTGGGAACAGAATTGATTTTCATCAAGAAACTGGCCGATCGGGAACCAACGCTTCAGATCCTACTGATCAACAATTCGATCGGCTGCGTGATCTCTTCGCTTGCGGCGATCGCGGTTTTTGCAAACCCAACTGTGGCGCAATGGGGCGCATTGGTGGCCTTGGGCGTGTTAATGGCAGGCGCGCAGGCCTGTTTTGTCAACGCGATGGCGCGGGCCGATGCGAGCTTTGTCACACCGTTCAGCTATGTGACGCTGATCTTTGCCGCCCTTTACGACCTGGCGCTTTTTGACGTGGTGCCGGACGCCGTCAGTTGGTTGGGGGCCGGGGTCATTTTGGCCGGGGCCGCACTGCTGGCGGCGCGTGAAAGGGCCGCAAAGGCAACTTAAAACTGCACCAGCGCCGCCCAATTCGCGCCGAAATTAACCAATACGCATTCTCCATGATCGATGATTATGAATATCGCCAATCCGGGCGCAGTCAGCTTGTCTGGCTGTCCGCTGCGGTTGTGGCCTTTTTGCTGACCTTCGGGATCGTCAATGACGCACCTGATATCGTGATGATGGTGGCTGTCTTGGCCGGTGTGGTGCTGGGCTGGATGTTGATGATGTCGCCGGCACGCGGGATTCGTGTTGACGCCACGCATCTGACGTTAAACGCTTGGCGCAAACCGCGTCAAATCGCGCTGGCAGATATCGATTTTCTGCGTGCGGTTCATTGGACCCAGGATTCAGATGTCACCGTCGTTTACAAAGACGGAACAGAGGAGAGCACCCACCCGCGCGACATGCCAGATCTCGAAACGCTTGCGCGTGTTATGGCCCAGCGCGGCGTGAAACTGAAAGATCCCGGTCTTAAGGCTTAAGCCGGAACCCTTGTGCCAGCCAGCGCCACACAATCGTCAATACGACCGTTGTTGCCACACCGACCACTGCCAGCCCGATCCAAGGGCTGCTGTCGCTGACACCGATCATGCCAAAGCGCACCCCGTCGATGATGTAGAAAAACGGGTTTGCATGCGACATGGTCTGCATTGGGCCGGGCAGCGCCTCGATCGAGTAAAACGTGCCGGACAGGAAGGCGAGCGGTGTGATCAGAAAGTTCTGGATCGCAGAGAGCTGATCAAACTTATTGGCAAATATCCCGCCAATCATGCCCAGCCCCCCCATGAACATGGATCCAAGCGTCACGAAGACCACAAACCAGACCACATGAGTCAGCCCGACCCCCAGAAAGATCCAAGATCCCAGTGCGATAACGGTCGCCACGATCCAGCCGCGGGCCAGTGCACCAAAGATATAGCCCGCCAACAGTTCTATCGCGGAAAGGGGCGGCATCAGCGTGTCCACGATATTGCCGCCGACCTTGGCAGAGGCCAGCGAAGACGAGGTATTGGCAAAGGCGTTCTGGATCACCGTCATGGTCAGGATGCCGGGCGCCAGAAAGACCATGAAAGGCACCCCCATCACGTTGCCACGCCCCGGCCCAATGGCGATGGTAAAGATCATCAAGAGAAGTCCTGCGTTGATCAGTGGCGCCATCACGGTCTGGGACCAGACGTTCATGAACCTGCGTACTTCGCGCCCCGCAAGCGTCCGGGTTCCGACCCAATTCACCGCACCAAAGCGGCGCACACCCATATTGATCTGTTCTGCCATTGCCTCAGCCTGCTTGTTTTGCCCATGCGGCCTTGTAACCGCCGATACCATGCTTAGAATAGGGGATCGTGTGAATAGACAAGGCCCGATCTGCGCATCCCGCCTTTAGAACCGTAAGGAACGTATATGTCCTGGACAGACGAGCGCGTCGAGACGCTCAAAAAGATGTGGGGCGAAGGCCAGTCGGCCAGCCAGATTGCAAAAGAACTTGGCGGCGTGACCCGCAATGCCGTTATCGGCAAGGTGCACCGTTTGGGGTTGTCCAACCGGGCAGGCTCTGGTGCGTCGGCCCCGGCCAAGCCAGCGGCGGCCAAGGAAAAGGCCCCGTCAAAGCCAGCCGCGCCAAAAGCGCCACCCAAGGCCAAGGCGGCCCCTGCCAAGGCCGCCAAGAAAGAGGAAGAGCCCGAGCAGGAGTTAGACGAGAACGGTATCCCGATTTCTGCCGCCCGCCGCGCCATCATCCCCGCCGGTCAGCCTTTGCCACCACAGCCCAGCGCGAACGAGATCTCGCCCGAAGCATTGGCCAAGGTCAGCGAAGTCGAAAAGTCCGCTAAGCGCATCAGCCTGATGGAGCTAACCGAAAAGACCTGCAAATGGCCCGTGGGCGACCCTGCGACCGATGATTTCTGGTTCTGTGGCCTGCCCGTGCAACAAGGCAAGCCCTATTGCGAGGCACACGTCGGCGTAGCGTTCCAGCCCATGTCCAGCCGCCGCGACCGCCGGCGCTAGCTCCAAGATGCAGCGGATCAATTCGACTGCAGGCAACGAACCTTGATCAAACGTCGCGCTGCGGACTTAATGCAGCGCCGCCTTTCAGGGCCACTTTGTTGTCAGTGCCGCGCACAGAATGACGTTCTGTCGGAGCGATGCTGCACCTATGTCAGGACGACTTGCTGGGCTATTTTGTCAGACGCGCCTCTTTCTAGCACGGTCCCATCAAAGCGTGAGGTGATTGAGCGCGAGGTGGATGAGCCCATGTTTGGGTGCGTTGGCTGGCCAATTGGCAAAAACCTCAACTTGCGGGATTTCCCAATCAGGCAAAACGTAGCTCATGTGGCCCGATGCCGCGTCATCCTCGGCCAGAAAGTCGGGGACAATTGCGATGCCGGCGCCAACGCGCGCCAGTTGGTAGAGCGACTGCGCGTCATTGGTGGTCAGGCGTGGCTCTGGTTTGATTGATGCCTTGCGGCCGTCGGCGTTCCGCAGAACCAATTGGGCATTCTGAGCCGGAGCGAGTGTCAGCCACGGCAGTGCGGAGAGATCCTTTGGTTCGCGAATTGGCGGATATGACGCAAGACATTCGGTCGTCGCGACCAACTTGCGTTTGACTGAAAATAGCTTGCGCGAAGTCGAAGAGGTCTTGGCGTTCTGCCCGATACGGATTGCCATATCGAAGCGATCACTGATGATTTCGCGCCGGGTGTCGGAAAAATCCAAAGTCAGCTGAATCCGCGGGTACACGGTCATGAAATCGGCAATCCGCGCTGTCAATCGCGACTGTGACAGCACAGATGGCAGCGTGACCCGCAATTCACCACTTGGTTCACCTGCGGTCGCTGCAAGGTCCTCAAGCTCTCCCTCCACGGCATCAAGCATCTTGCGGGTCACGATCAACAACTTCTCACCATCGCGGGTGAGTGCGAGCTTTCGCGTAGAGCGATATATCAGTGCCACACCCAAATGTTCTTCGAGCTGAGAGATGTGGTGGCTGACGACTGACGGCGAAAGTTGAAGCTCTCGCGCGGCCCCCCGAAAGGACCCGTGATCCATGGATTTTGCAAAAATCGCCATTTGGCGCAACCGGTCAATCATGATTATGCAATTTATCCGAACAATTCGATTAATTCAACCTATCTTATAACGCAGTTCCATTAGGTTCATATGTACCGCAGAGCGAAAAACTCACTTAATTAACTGACTAGGAGATACATCATGAACACCGTAAAAGCCCTGCTTGCTGCCACATCCGTTGCCGCAATGTCGCTGGCGACTGCCGCCTCTGCTGACAACAAAGAAACCGTACAGGCCTTCTATGATCTACTGAGCAACCCGGGTTCCGAAGAAATGGCCGCTGCTTTTACTGAAGCCACATCTGCGGATTGGCAAAGCATCGGCGACTATTCCGGCTCTGCCAAATCCCGCGACGCCTTTTTGGGTCAGGTCGGTGGTTTCGCCCAGCTGATGCCCGATCTGAATTGGGAAGTGCAGGTTATGCATGATGCGGGCGATTTCATCACCGTGCGCAGCCGCGCCACAGTTACACCAGTTGGGCCATTCTTTGGTGTCGACGGCGAAGGTCGCAGCTTTGATATCATGGCAATCGATATTCACCAGTTGGTCGACGGCAAGATCGTTGAAACACACCATGTCGAAGACTGGGCCGGTGCGCTTCAACAGCTTGCTGGCAAGTAATCGTCAACGCCAACACGGAGAATGAATATGCATAGACGTCAAGTTCTTACCGCGGGCGTTGCTGCCGCAACTGGTTTTGCCGTTGTGCCAGCAGCACATGCATCCACAATGGATGCTGAAAGCCAAGCCAGCTTTGACACCGTAATGGCATTCATGGGTGCGATGGGCGGCGGCGACATGGCCGCAATGGACGCACTGATGGCTGACGACATGGTCTGGGCCAATGAAGGCGACAAGGATATGCCTTGGATCGGGCCTTGGCAGGGTAAAGAAGAGATCATGGCGTTCCTTGGGGTCTTTAACGACAACTGGCAGACCACAAAGTGGGAAAACACGGATCAGTTTGCTATTGGCGACACCGTTGCGATCTTTGGCCAAATGAACGGCATCACAAAAGCGTCCGGTCAGGAAATTGGTGAGTTCACATTTGGCCTGCGCGCAAAAGTGCGCGACGGTCAGGTGGTTCTGTGGAACTGGCTTGAGAACAGCTATGCTGTGAGCAAAGCATTCCACGGCGGCTAAGCTTCCGCGCAAAGATAAAAGGCGCGCATTGGAAGCCGATGCGCGCCTTTCTTCAATTGCGCGGCAACTGCGCCCAGAATTTACGCTAAACGAGGCCCCCAAGTTTCGGATGACCATGCTGTCGTTATCAACCCAATCAATAGCGGGCACGCCGCAGCGCATTTCGCTGGTGTGGGTGGCGCGGTTGATGCGACTGGAGATTTACGATGAATGCTAAGGCCTCGCCGCGAAGCGTGTCGGCAGCTCAATGGCGCTGGGGCACGCAACGACAGTTGGCGCTCAGGGCCGCGCGGCCGGGGCCATGACATGCAAGTAACTGGCAAGTAACTGGAGATCACCATGATCAAACTTTCAAAAATCAGCGCTGTCCTTGTCGCTGCACTGACGGCTTCTTCGCTTTCAGCGCAAACTCTGGATTTGCCAACAAGACAGACCCCAATCCCACAGACGACAAACAGCGTGCCACACGTCCAACTTGGCGTTCAGCCCGTACCGTCCCTGTCCGACGAACTGCTGCGCCGGGTCGCAGAGTTTCCCGGCGTGACGCTAGGACCGACGCAAATCTCACTACCGGGGGCCACGGGCTTTCAGCTTTCTGAAAGCATATCTTTGACGAACCCCGATGCGCTTGTTGGTGGCTTGGAATTCGCCCATTTGCACCCCGATGGCAGCCTTCATGCATCCTTGTCACCGGAAGTTGGCCGCCAAGCGGTCGAGGCCGGTTGGGCGACGTTGCACCCTTGGGCGGGTCGCCGCAGCGCATGGGCCGGATTTGTGATGATCTACACCCCTCAGAACGAAGCAGAGCTTGAAGTTGTCGTGGAGCTTGTCGCCAGCGCCTACACGCATGTCACAGGCCTGAGCCTGACAGAGTGAACCAAGCCGTCAGAGTGCCGATCGCAAGCGTCGAAGAATTTCCGTTGCGCACCGAAAAAATCGCGGCGGAAAATGCGCCACCGCGCGTGTAAGAACAACCTCGACGATGATGGAGACGTTTGTGTTAAAGAATATCCGCGATCACCGCTATTTCATTTGGGCCATTTTGGCCATTCCTTCGATCCCGATGGTTGGCGCACTGCTGTCGGGTCAGCCTGGTCCGAACGGGATGCCGGTCACTGAAATGTTGCTGCACCCAACCGGTGAATTCAGCGCAAGGTTCCTGATTATTTCCATGATCATGACACCCATGCGCATGCTTTTTCCGGGTTCAGGTTTTTGGCGCTGGATGATGAAACGTCGTCGTTATTTTGGCATGGCTGCCTTCTTTTATGCGCTGTTTCACACGATCCTTTATATCGTTGATATGGGCAGCTTGCAGGCGATGTTGGGCGAGTTTCTGGCGCTTGGCATTTGGACCGGCTGGCTTGCCATGCTAATCTTTATCCCGCTTGCGGTCACATCCACCGACAATGCCGTTCGCAAGATGGGGACGTCTTGGAAGACATTACAGCGGACGGTTTATATCGCCGCTGTGGCCACCTTGTTGCACTGGATTTTTGTGCACAATGACTTTGGCCCAGCGCTCGTGCACTTTGTCCCGCTCGCCGGGCTAGAGATCTACCGTATCATTCACAACAATCGCAAACGCGCGCAGCGCGTGCAGGAGGCATAAAATGCGTATCAGTCTGACACTTGCCGCAGCGGCCACACTTTTGGCCCTGCCAATGAGCGCCGGTGCAACCGGCATCCATCAATGCGAGGCGACCGATCGTGCAGCTTGGTTGACCAAAGAGCAGTTGACCAGCCAGCTTGAAGCAGAGGGTTGGTCAGTGCGCTTTATGAAAGAGGACGGCGGTTGCTGGGAAGTCTACGGCACAACCGCTGAAGGTGAGCGGGTCGAGGGCTACTTTCACCCTGTCACCGGAGAGCCGCAGCTTATCGCGCAGCGCGGGCGCATTCTGTTTTCAGCTGAAGACAATAGCTGATGGGATATCGGTGTCAGGCGGGACTTCGCGCCCGCCTGACACCGGTGATCTAGGCCAGACTTGGCAGCCAAAGCACGATGGCAGGGAAAGCAACCAAAAGGGCGATGGTGATTGCATCAGCAATGAAGAAGGGTGTCACGCCCTTGAACACATCCTGAACTGACAAATCATCCCGGACCCCGGCGACAACAAAGCAGTTAAGACCGATTGGTGGGGTGATCAAACAGAACTCTGCCATTTTCACCACCAAGATCCCAAACCAGATTGCGCACATCGGGCCTGACATGCCAAAGGTGCTTTCGGCGGCACTAACGGCTTCGCCGCCATTCAGCGCCATGACGGCCGGGTAGACCACTGGCAGCGTCAAAAGCAGCATACCGATGGCGTCCATAAACATGCCAAGCACGGCATAGGCCAGCAAGATGCACACGAGGATCAGCATCGGCGATACCGTTAGCGATGTGATCCAATCCGAAAACGCGGCGGGCAATTCTGCAAAGCCCAGGAACCGCACATAGATTAAGACGCCCCAGATGATCGTAAAGATCATCACGCTTAGCTTTGCAGTTTCCAGCAATGCTTCCTTGAGTTGGGTCCAGCGCATCCCTTGATAGAGCGCCATGAGGAACACAACGAATGCCCCAATCGCGCCGCCCTCGGTCGGGGTGCCCCAAGCGTCGCCGCCAAAGGGGTTGTAGACAAAACAGATGATCGTCACGACCACAAAAACGATCGGCAATGCGGGCGGCAAAGAAGCAAAGCGTTCGCGCCATGTATAACCGCTGACCGGGGGGCCGAAATCCTTGATGGTCAGGGCAAGGCCGATAATCAGCAACCCGTAGATGACGGCAGAAAATGCACCGGGGATGAAACCGGCAAGCAAGAGCTTACCCACATCCTGTTCAACGATGATCGCATAGATCACGAGGATCGCAGAGGGCGGGATCAAGGAGGCCAGCGTGCCACCAGCGGCCACCACGCCTGCCGCGAATTGTTTGTTATAGCCGATCTTGAGCATCTCGGGGATTGCGATGCGCGCAAAGACCGCCGCAGTGGCAACCGACGCCCCCGAAACAGCCGCGAAGCCTGCGGTCGCAAAGACGGTTGAGACAGCCAGCCCGCCGGGCACCCAGGCAATCCAGCGCTTTGCGGCCTCGAACAGGGCTTTGGTCAGGCCCGCGTAATAGGCAAGATAGCCGATCAGGATGAAGGTCGGGATCAAACTAAGCGCTTGGCTTGAGACCTTTGAATGTGGGACCTGCCCTGCCGTTTTGGCAGCAATGCCAAGCGCCCAGCCAAATTCTTCAGGGTCATAGCCCTTCTTGGCCCAAAAGATCCACAGCAGGCCAATCAGGCCCGCAAGGCCAGCGGCAAAGGCCACACGCATACCCAAGACAACCATAACAAGCAGGCCACCCGTGACCCAAAGACCAATATCAATCGGCTCCATCAGTTGAGATCCTTCAATTGGTCGGCTTCCATCTGCGCCTGTTTTGCGGCGTCGGGGATCAAGGGAATGGCAATCGGTTGTCCGGTGCCGATGGCGCGACAATAGGCCCAGATTTGAAGACAAAGTCGCAGGCACAGAACACCAAAGGCCAGCGGCGCCATTAGTTTTGCAGGCCAAATCGGCAATGCGATGTCCATCGAACTGTCGCGGCTCCAGAGCGGGGCGGCAAAATCAAAGCTACGGGCAAAATGCGCCCAACTGCCCCAAAGCAGCAGAACCATCAAGACCAGCACCGCAAGCGTGGTGATCAGTTCCACAATATAAAGTGCCCGGCCACGCAGTTGGCCAACCAGAATGTCCATGCGGATATGCCCGCCTTCGCGCATCACATAGGAAATGCCCATGAAAGCGATCAGCGGCATGGCTTGTTCGATCCAGTCAACATAGCCCGGAAGCGGGCTATTGAAGGCGTTTCGACCGCTGACCGAGACTACGGCGAGGATCATCAGGGAAAAGACCGCCAAACCGCTGATCAGGGCAAAGAACCGTTCCAGCCGCAGCAAAGCGTGGTCAAATCTGCTGAGCGTGCTGTCATCGCTCAGCACAAGGGATGCCGTCGCCATGGTGACCTCTACAATCTATTTGAAATCAGGGAAATCGCGCCCGCACCTTTTGCGGCACGGGCGCGAAGATCGGTTTACATGCTTTCAGCAATCATGCCGGTCACAAGGTCGTAAAGCTCTTGCGCGGGCAGGCCAGCGGCTGCGTTTTGTTCAAGCCAAGCAGCGGCAGCAGGTGCGGCAGCGGCTTCTTTGAAGGCTGCAATCTCTTCGTCAGAGAATGTCACCTGCGTGATACCGCGCTCTTCCAAGGCAGGGCCCCAAGCTTCCATTGTCGCGCCGTTGTAGTTGGCGATGTAGTGGTCCAATGCCTCGTCAACGGAGCTCATCAAGGCTTCGCGGTGATCATCGCTCAGATCGGCGAGCGCATCACTGTTGACCACGACAGGACAATTGACCGTGCCGGGGTTGAGGTTTGTGGTCCACCATGTGGCGTTTTCGATCGTGCCAAAGGACATATGCGCATGAGGTGCAAAACTAACAGCTTTGACAACTCCGGAATCCATCGCTTGACGCACTTCGCTGGCAGACATTGATGTCGGAACTGCACCGACGGCTTCCATCGCTGCACCGATACCACCGGTCGCACGGACACTCAGGCCTTCGAAATCGGCAAGCGTTTCCGGCACGTCACCGATGCCAGCGATATTATATTGCGGCAGTGGCGATGGCATCAAAAGTGTGGCATTCCACCGCGCCAGGTCAGCCACCGTTGCAGGATGTTCATAGACCGCCATTGACAATGCGACCTCTTGTTCCAAGGATGACACGCCGAGGAACGGCAGTTCTAACACGGTGATCGACGGGTTCTTGTCGCGGTGATAGCCCGCACAGAACTGCGCCATCTCGAAAGCGCCGATGGAAATGCCATCTAGGTTTTCGCGGTTATTGGACAGGCCGCCATAGCTTAGGTTCAAGGTGAATTCGCCGCCTGTCTTTTCGCTCACCAACTCTGCAAGCTTTTCGACATGTTCGGTAAAGGCGCGGCGCTTGCCCCACAGGGACACATTCCATTCAGTGGCCAAAGCCTCGCCCGCAAAGGCGATGGAAACGGCGGCAACGGCGGCACGGCTTAGGTATTTGTTCATTTCAAAGTTCCTCCCAACATTTGATGTTGCGATAGAACCGGATTTTGGTCCGCGACACTATGAAGAAAATTGCCGGGCGCACCCCTCCTGCCCTGCGGATTTCCGCAGAGCTACAAAAGAGCGTCTTTGTCGAGGCCAAGTTTGACGATTTTTTCGTTCAGCGTGCGGCGACCGATACGCAAAGCTGCGGCAATATCGTCCATCTGACCTGCGTGGGTTTGAATAGCCTGAGCGATCATCTGGCGTTCAAGAGCGGCCACAGCCTCGCGTAGGCCCGGGCGCTGGAAGGATTCCGCTCCTGTCCCGCTGATGGCATCCAACATGCTGCCAAATCCATGCACGGCCATCATGACCCGCCGTTCGGCTACATTGCGCAATTCACGCACGTTTCCGGGCCAGTCATGCGCCATCAAAGCGGCAAGATCGGCCTCTGACAGCTCTGGCGGTGTTGTGCCGTATTGGCTGGCGAATTCCTGCAAGAACCGCAGCATAAGGACCGGGACATCATCAAGACGCGCGCGCAAGGCCGGCAGGTTCAGGCGAAACCCTTCGAGCCGGTAAAGTAGGTCCCGCCGCAACTGGCCCTCTTTGACGGCACGGTCGGTATCTTCATTGGTGGCAGAGACGACCCGGATATCGACCGTTTCAGGGGTGCCCTGTTTTGGGTCCAACACCTCTTTCGCCTCGATCAGTCGCAAGAGCATTGTTTGAATCTCGCCAGGACAGGCACAAATCTCGTCTAGAAACAGTGTGCCACCTGCCGCGCTGCGGGCAACAAGGTGAAGCTGGTCGGCGCTGACTTGGGCGGCGTTAAGCGCAACATAAGGCCCATCGCAGCGTGCAGAGATATCATGCAACGCGCGCGCCGCCAGATCCTTGCCGGTGCCCGTTTCACCATGCAAGAGCACCGAAGCACTTGTGTCAGCGACCATGGCGATCATTTCACGCAGGCGGATGATTTCAGGCGTTTGGCCCAAGATCACGCGATCCAAACCAGAAAGCTGTTGTAGACGCTCTTTCAGCCGTTGATTGCTTTCGCGCATGCGATGTTGATCGGCGGCATGCGACAAAATAACCAATAAACGCTTGGGATCATAAGGTTTTTCAACAAAGCTATAGGCGCCTTGGTTCATCGCATCGACGGCCATCGGGATATCGCCATGAGCCGAAATCAGCACAACTGGCGGCGACGCCTTAAGGCTTTGCAGCAGCTCCAGCCCCGACATTTCAGGCATCCGCACATCCGACAGAATGACGTCCGGCACGAATTGCGCGACCCATCTGGATGCATCTGTGGCGCGCGCCAACGCCTTTGTCGCCCAGCCCGCAGCCTCAAGCAGATCCACCAGGGACTCGCGCATCATCCGGTCGTCATCAATGATCAACACTCGGAATTTTGTCATTGCGTGCCCTCCTGCCCGGCGATTGGCAATTCGACGCGAAATGTCGCCCCGCCCAACGCATTGGGTGTTGCGGTGATCGTGCCACCGTGATCGCTTACGATGCCTGCGGAAATCGTCAGCCCAAGCCCCATGCCCTTGCCGCTCTCTCGGGTCGTGGCAAAGGGCTCGCGCAGGTCATCAAATGTCTGATCACCCAAACCGTGGCCGCTGTCGGCAACCTCGAACCACACGAATTGTTCGTCCCTGCCCAACGTAATCTCGATGTCCCGCCTTTCTTGGCCAGCAACAGCATCAAGCGCGTTTCGCACGACATTTGTCATTACCTGTTCAATCCGCAGCCGATTACCATGAAAGGCAACGTCCTGTTGCGGCGGGTCAAAGGTAATTTGCGCGTCCGACTGAATAACGCTGGCTTCCAACAACTCCAGCGCATTCTTCATCACCTCGGCCAGATCTACCTTTTCAAATTGATCCCTGCCTTTACGCGAAAAGAATTTCAGTTGCCGGGTGATGTCTTCCATGCGGGCGACAAGGCCCTGCATCTTGTCATGAAGCGGCGTTGTATTTGCACTCAGCTCTGCTGCCGCAAGCTGGTTGCGCATCGCGGCGATAGGTTGGCCAAGTTCATGCGTCACAGAGGACGCCAATTGACCAAGTGCAGCCAGACGCCCGGCGCGTTCAAGATCGGCTTCTGTCTTTCGCAAATTGCGTTCGGCGGTGCGGCGTTCCTCAATCTCAATCGCGAGCCTTTCGTTCGCAAGGCGCAGCTGCGCCTCTTCTTCTTCTGACCGCTGCAAGGCATTGCCAATCAAGCGGACGCGGCGAACCTGCAAGGCGATGAATGTCAGCACGGCAAGAAACAGCATCGCACCAGAGGTCAGCCATGCCCGGGTCACCGCTTGGTCATCGGGAACGAAGAAATGAAGCGACCAACCGTTCGGCAAATCACGCGTGCTAAGATACAAAAGCTGCTCACCGCCAATCACTGCGGTCTGGTTTTGGGAATTGGGCGACCAGTCAAGCGGCGTCAGCTGCTCTTTGCCGAATTGGCGCGTCGCGAGAATGCGGTCTCGTTGGTCCGTGGTCAGCGGTTCCAACACCTGATAGCGCCACTCTGGATCAGAGGCCAAAAGCACGACACCATCTGCGTTGGACAACACGATCCGCTCGCCCGACGCCTGCCAGCTACTTTGCAAAGCGGAAAGGTCCAGTTTGATCGCGACAACGCCATCTGGGCCCGCCCCAACTGGCATTGCATAGAAATAACCCGGCACACCGGTTGTCGCACCGATCCCGTAGAACTCTGCCAATGCGCCGTTGAATGCGTCTTTGAAGTAGGGTCGGAAGGCGTAGTTTTGGCCGACAAAACTGTTGTCAGACGCGGCATTGGACGCAGAAATCGTGAGGCCGGTCCGATCCATAAGATAGATTGCGTCGATCCCGGCACTTTGGGCGAAACGCGCCAACCGTTGATCAAGCGCAGACGTGTCGCCGCCTTCAAGCGTTTCAATCACAAAGGGGTCTTGCGATAGCAGAAACGGCAAATGCGCAAAGTGCCGCAATTCCGTTTCCACCGTACTGCGATAAAGCGTCAGACGAGAGGCAGCCGTTTCCAGTTCCTGCCCCTTGAAGTAGGCATAGGATCCCCCAAAAAGGCCCGCCGTGCAGGCCAAAATCAGGATCACAGGAACAAAGGACAGATACCGCATCGTGCCCTCGTGCCTGTTCAGCGGCGAAAAATCAACAATGCCGCGCGGGCGCAAGTTACCGCATCACAAAGGGATCGGGGATTGGTTCGTCGCTGGTACGCAGCCAAACGGCCTTGGTTTTGGTGTAATCCAGCGCCGCGCGGAGCCCGCCCTCACGTCCGTGCCCGCTCAGGCCGTGACCGCCAAAGGGTGCGATCGGGCTGACCGCCCGATAGGTGTTGACCCAGACGATGCCCGCCCGGATGCCGCGGATCATCCGATGCGCGCGGGTCAGATCCTTGGTGAAAACACCCGACGCAAGACCGAAGGCCGTGTCATTGGCGAGGGTCAGCGCCTCTGCCTCGGTATCAAAACCTTGAACGGACAGGACCGGTCCAAAGAATTCATGCGTCAGACAGGGCGCGTCCGGCGCGTCAGAGCAATCAATGACCGTGGGCAGAAAATATAGGCTGTCGGCGTCCTGCGGTCCGCCGCCAGTGACAACCTTCGCGCCAGCGTTAATCGAACGCGCGATAAGATCCACCGCGGTGTCGCGCTGCGACCGGGTGCAAAGCGGGCCGATTTCCGTGGCCATGTGATCAGGCGGACCGATTACAATTTTCGCAGCTTTCTCGCTAAGCTGCGCAAGGAATGCATCCTTGATCTGGTTCGAGATGATCAAGCGTGAACCTGCAACGCAGCTTTGCCCTGATGCCGCAAATATCCCCGATATCTGCGCGTTCACCGCGCTTTCGATATCGACGTCCTCAAAGACGATGAACGGCGATTTGCCGCCCAGTTCCAAGGACGTGGAGGCAAGGTTATCGGCCGAATTTCGCACAATATGCCGTGCGGTTTCCGGCCCGCCGGTGAAGGCCACATGCGCCACCTTTGGATGGCTGGTCAGAACCGCGCCGCAATCTGGCCCAAAGCCTGTAATGACATTCAAGACGCCGGGGGGGAAACCGGCCTGATCGAAGATTTTCGCAAACGCGAGCATCGGTGCTGGCCCGTCTTCAGACGCTTTCAAGACGACCGTACAGCCTGCCGCCAGTGCGGGACCAATCTTGACCGCGGCCAAAAACAGCTGCGAATTCCACGGCACGATTGCAGCGACGACGCCAATGGGTTCACGCCGAAGCCAAACCTCCATGTCAGGCTTATCAATCGGCAGATGCGCGCCTTCAATCTTATCCGCCAGGCCTGCGTAGTAACGGTAATATTCAGCGACATAGGCAATCTGGGCCGAGGTTTCGCGAATGATCTTGCCCGTATCTCGGGTTTCCAACGCGGCAAGCGCTTGGGCATTTTCAGCGATCAAATCCGCCAAACGCAACAGAAGCTTGCCACGCGCAGAGGCCGTCATTCCCGCCCATTCAGAGCTATAAAATGCAGATTCAGCCGCCGCGACAGCGCGGTCAACATCAGCGGCGCGGGCCTCTGGCATCAAGGCCCATGCTTGACCTGTTGCAGGATCAATGCTTTCGAATTGCGCAGAGGCATCCGAAAACGCACCGCCGATATATTGTTGAAATTGCTGCATTATCCACCTTCATTCAAATGCCGGCATGACGTCCGCGATGAACCTCTCCAGCGATGCTTTCTTCCGCTCAAAGCTCATCCCGCTATCGATCCAGAACGAATATTCATCATAGCCCAGGCTTTCATACGACTTTAGACGTGTGATCGCATCATCTGGCGTTGCGATGACATTATCGCGCAGCATCGCCTCGGCCGAATAGAACGGGTGTGACGCGATGTCCTGATCCGTCAGCGTAGCGATCGCGCCCTGAGATACGGCGCGTTCATTTTTGAACCACGCGCCAAAATAGCAATAGAACTTGTTGATCTCTTCTGCGGCGCGTTGGGCATCTTCAGCGTCCGCCGCGATGTAGGTGTGGTTCAAAAGCATAATCTGTGGGCGCGGCACATCGCTGAATTTGTCGCAAGCCGCGTTAAACGTATCCATCAGCTTGATGATCTCGGCGTCCCCCTGCCACAGCGGCGTCACCTGCACGTTGCAACCCGAAGACACTGCGAATTCGTGGCTGTTGGGATCACGAGCGGCAACCCAGATGGGCGGTCCATTCTTTTGCACAGGCTTCGGTGACGATGTGGTCGATGGAAAGGAATAATAGACACCTTCCTGCGCATAATCGCCTTTCCATAAGGCCTGAACTGCAGGCACGACCTCTCGCATACGTTTGCCTGCCTCCATCGCGTCCATACCCGGCACCATCCGTTCGTATTCGTAGCTGTAAGCGCCCCTTGCCACGCCCAGATCAAGCCGCCCATCCACGATAAGATCTGTCATGGCCGCCTCACCCGCCAAGCGGATTGGATGCCAAAACGGCGCGACGATTGTGCCAGTGCCAAGGCGCACGTTCTTGGTATGGCGGGCCAGATCCACAATGTTCAGGAACGGGTTCGGGGCGATGGTAAAATCCATCCCGTGGTGTTCGCCTGTCCAGATGGCATGCATTCCGCCTTCATCCGCAATCTTGGCCAAAGCGATAAAGTCATCATAAAGCTGCTTTTGGTCCTGCTCTGGCGACAAGCGTTCCATATGGGCAAAAAGTGAAAACCGCATGTGACTACCTTTCTGTTGGGTCAGATGGGATGGAAAATGATGATGATGCGGGGTTTAGCATGCCGTTGCGGCCTCGGCTTTTGCGGGTGTTTGTAGCCATGTCAACAACGCCGCATTGACTTGGTCAGGCGCAGTCAGGTTGACCATATGGCGATGTCCCGCAATCACTACGGCGTCCCCGTTTTGGACCTGCTCGCACATGGCGCTGGCCATTTCGGGGGTGGAGTTCGGGTCGTCGCTGCCTGTGAGGGCCAGAAATGGGCAGGTGATCTGCTGGAATTGATCAGCATAGGTCGCGTCACCGTGGGCAAAGGCGGCATAGGCGGTGCCATACCCTTCGGGATCAACGTTGTTGAGCCAAGCTCCAACTTGTCGTTTGACGCGCTGATCTTCAGGCGTTGGCCCAAACCAACGGGCCAAAGGTGTCTCTGTGTCGATGTTGCCATTGCAAATTTCTGATGCTCTTTGTGTCACCGCATCGCGTGCCACCACGTCCCGACGGTAGACCCCATTCAGAAGGGCCACGCGCCTGACAGCCTGCGGAAAGCTTGCGGCATAGCCACCTGCGATCAACGCGCCCATCGAATGCCCGACAAGATTGATCGGCCCAACATCCAGAGTCTCATGCGCATCGCGGCACCAGTCGACGAAATCCTGTAAAGTGCTGGCCTTCGGCAGTGCGTCGCTGCCCCCATGCCCCGGTAAATCAAGGGCAATCACCCTGTATGCCCCTTGCAAAGCTGCGATCTGCGGCGCCCATGCCGCCGACTGCATCCCGACCCCATGCAAAAGCACGACAGGCTCACCGGTCCCGTGGCTTTGATAGGACAGCTTCAGGCCAGACCTAGACAGCGGCAGGGTTGTCGACGTCATGTCCCAGATCCTTCAGGTCTTGGTAGCGATCCCCGATCCGGTGATGTGGACGGCCACCAATTGATGCGCCCAAGGCGATCAGGATTTCATCGGCGGCGGGGGCATCTGCCACGCTGGTTTGAATGGTCAGGTAATGTGACCGTCGCCCTGCATCATGTTTGTCCATCAATGGGATCATCAGCGGTGCGTTGGCCGGACCGCGTGTGTTACAAAAAGAGAGGTATGATTTTGCCTGGACGGCATTGCGATAATGATTGCCAAAGCGCAGCGTGTGGATCAGGCCAGAGGCATGTTCAACCTCGCCATTCAGACCGACGATTGCAGACTTGCCATAGCCTTCGACCTTGTCGCCCCCACCCGCCGCATCAAGAACCATCTCGGTCAGAAGTTCGCCAAGCCCCGGCGCGCAGTCGCGGATTGCGGGTGACAGATCCTCGACAAATCCTTGCCCGGCCCAAGGGTTTCGGATCACGGCCATCGCGGCAATCAACTTAAGCGGCACGTCGGCGGATTTGCCCCCCTCGATCAGCGTGGTTTCAACATGAAGCAATGTCTTGCGGATTTCTGCAGGCACGCGCGATTCCTTTGGCAAATGGTCACTGGAATTTATGGTATACCATATGACTATCTGTCAATCATACTTGATGGACATGCCCCGCGCTGTTAATTTCGCCCCATGAACAGCCCCAAAGCCGTCTTACCCAAGATTGACCAAGCCCCAATGACCTTGCGCGATATTGTGCAGGACAGGATGCGCACCGCGATCATCGAGGGCCATTTCGCCCCCGGTGAACGTCTGGTTGAACGCCCCCTGTGTGATCAACTTGGCGTCAGCCGGACCGTCATTCGCGAAACGATCCGTTATCTGGAAGCAGAAGGATTAGTGGAGATCCTTCCAAATCGCGGGCCAATCGTGGCGCGGATGGACTGGGGTCAAGCGCGCCAGATCTATCAGATTCGACGCCAGCTTGAGGGCGCTGCCGTCGCCGCTTGCGCAGTGGCACATGGACCAGCGTTCCCGGCCAAGCTGATGGGGTCATTTGCCGCATTGCAGGCCACGATGGATGATGCGGAATGGATCGGCGTAATGCGCGCAACCACCCGGTTTTACGAGGATATTTTTACGGAAGCGGGCCATAGCATCGCATGGGACATCGTTCAGCGTCTCAATGGGCGCATTAGCCGGCTGCGCGTGCTGACCCTCTCCGCAAAGGATAGACCGCGTCCGGGGATGAGCCATATGACCGCCATTCGCGACGCGATCCTAAGCGGCGATGCGGCAGCGGCACAGCAGGCGGTGGAAGATCATCTTGATGATGCCGCAGCAATCGCAAAGACGTTCCTGTCTTCGGAAGAAAAGCCAGATGCCTAAGGCCTATTGGATTGCCCATGTAACGGTAACCGATCCCGCCGGATATGCCGATTATCAGGCCATTGCTCCGGCTGCTTTTGTCAAGTACGGCGCGCGATTCCTTGCCCGTGGCGGGGATGCGACGACGCTGGAAGGTGACGATTGGCAACGCCATGTTGTGATTGCATTTGACAGTAAAGCGCAGGCCCTTGCGTGCTACAACTCGGATGAATATCGCGCGGCACGCGCCAAAAGGGCAAAGACCTGCCACGCAAGTATTATCATTGTTGAAGGGCTGCCCGCCTAGCTGACGTTTGGAATTGCGGCCAATTGAATAAGGCAGCGCTTCAGTGCCGCGGCATCCTCTGGCGACAGCTGCGCTTGCACACCATTGTCAAATTCTTCGGCGGCTTTCTGAAGGTTCTGGTAGGCGTCGCGCCCGGCCTTTGTCAGATTCAGCATCGCGTGGCGGCGATCATGCGCGACCTCGCGGCGCGTCACAAATCGCTTGGCCTCAAGCGCTGCAACCGCCCGGCTGGCTTTAGTTTTGTGGAGCTGCGCCATGTCGCAAATCTGCTTGGCGGTCATCGCGCCATATTGTCCAAGGTGAAACAGAACCCGCCATTCGGTCCGCAACATGCCATAGCGTTGCCGATAAGCGGGACTGAAATCACTACTCAACCGATCTGCCGCCTGATTAAGAAGGTAGGGCAGGAAAGTAGACGTATCAAAACCTGATTTCTTGCTCATGCCGGCACTTGGATAATTGGTTACGTTTCAAACGAGCGTGCGCACTAAGTGACCAAAAGACAAGTCGGGAAAGATTTGTCCCAGTTTGCGGATCAGATTGATTGTGCCAGCGATTTGCGCGAGAATCTGATTGTGCAAATTATGGATAAAGCGGAGTCGTGACGACATGCCTGACTATGTAATTGATCTGCTGTCATGGGTCGTCGCCTTTGTCGTTCTCGGTGTCGTCTGGCGGTGGCTGCAAACACGCAAAGCCAACCGCAAAGACGACGAATAAGGCGTTCGTCACGCGGCGTTATCCATTGATGGCTGCGCAGTCGACCTTCACCTCCCGAAGATCGATGGGGTTGAAGGGCGATTGCAACAAGGCCCGAGGGATCAGCGTCCAACGAATGGGATTGTCCATTTTCTATTCTTTTGCATCCTGGAACCGGGCGTCCTGGGACATCAGGTGCCCCCAAAATCGGCTATGCAGTTTTAGCGAAAACAAGAACGCGCCATGGCCCAATTCGTGGTGACCGATGACAAGCGCACCGGGGCTCAGCCACTTTGGCAAGCGGATCCGGTGACCAAGAACGGACAGAAAATAGTGATCGCTTTTAAAGAAAAGGGCATCGTCAGTCGCCTCCAACCGCAGCGCCATCCCAATGCCGTAGCCGACATATTCCTCAAGCCCGGTTGGCCCCGCAAAACGTTTTGAGCTGTGAACAACTTGCGGGAATCCCCGCTTACGGCCGTATTGGCGGATCCAGAACTGACCGTTACTTGCGTGGTCTTCTGTCACAACAACGACCGCTGGCTGGCCAACAGCATCAGCATCAAAGGGCAATGGCGCGCCGATCAATCGCATGACATTGGCAAAACATTTGCCTGCCACGCTTATGTTCATTGCAACGACTTCACCTTGGTAAGTCACGCTCATCCCCCCTGCCAGACGTTTGCCAAACCGACGACGCACAGCGGCAGGAAGGCGCAACCATTCCTGTTCACCCAGTAGATCACGAAAACGGTGATCCGGGGCTGCAACAAGGTGGTCTTGGGATGTCATCTTCATTCTGTCATCCTTTTCTGCTTTGTCATTTGTTTCTGTATTTAGAGAAATTTCAAGGCGAAAAAAATATTTACCGCTATTCCGATTTTTTCCCCGTGAGCTTGAGCAATGAGACAACCTTGTCGCCCATCTTCATCATCATGTTGAGTTTCGCCTTTGGCACCCCAAGCATCTGCCCATACCACTTGTCAGTGGTTTGCAGCAGGTCCTGCAATGACTTCATTCGATCCAGAATCTCAGGGTTAAGCGCTGGTTCAACCTCGGCCTGTTCCAGGCATTCCGAAATGGCCGCGAGTGCCGGATCAATCTCGCGTTCTTTACGTCCCTGCGCGATCCGCATCGCCATTTCCCAGACGTCCACCTCTGCAACAAAGTGCTCTCGACGGTCGCCTGCAATGGGAACGCGGCGGATCAGTTTCCAGCCGACCAATTCCTTAAGCGAATTCGACACATTGGAACGTGCGATGCCCAGGTCTTCAGAAATCTGTTCCGCGTTCAAGGGCTTCACGCTGAGAAACAGCAATGCATGGATCTGCGCCACGGAACGGTTCACGCCCCATTGGCTGCCCATGTCACCCCAATACAGGATGAACTGTCGCTTTGCTGAAGAATCAGTTATGTCATTTATTTCTGTCATAACAGAAATAAATGACACTCAAGATCAAAAGTCAAGTTTTTGGCAAATTAGTGCTATGGGGCGTCTTCATCCTCGACCAGAATGCGCCACGCATCCCCGTCCAGATCGTCGTATTGATGGCTGCGCAAGGACCAGATAAAGGCGATCAGGCCACAAGCGGCCAAGACCAAGGACACCGGGATCAGGACCAGCAAGACGTTCATTTGACCGCCCTCAACCGAAGCGCGTTCAACAGGACCGTGATAGACGACAACGACATCGCAATCGCCGCCGTCAAAGGCGTCGCAAGGCCCGCAATGGCAAGTGGGACGGCAACCATGTTGTAGCTTGCGGCAATCCCAAAGTTTTCCAGCACCCGGCGACGCGCGCTCTTGGATAGGGTCACCGCCAGTGGCACATCTTGCAGGCCACGGCCAAGCAGGACGACATCCGATGCAGCACGCGACGCATCCAATGCTGACGCGGGCGAGATTGAGGCATGTGCCAACGCCAATGCAGCCGTATCGTTTAGCCCGTCACCGACCATCAATACCCGTTTGCCTTGCGCTGTGAGGTCCCGAATGCGGTCGCATTTTTGGTCGGGCGACAAATCAGATTGTGCGTCCGAGATTTCCAGCGCCCGGGCAACGATCTGCACTGGCACACCGGTATCGCCTGACAGCAACGCAACGTTCAGCCCCTGCGCCCGCAGCCCGTCAACGGCCTCTCTTGCGCCTTCGCGCAGCACTTCTGACATCGACAAAACGACCGGTGTTTCTTGTCCGATCTGCAATGCTGGCGACCCGGCGGCGCCAAGCCAATCGCCCCGACCCAACCGCACGTCTTGGCCATGCCACTTCGCGACAATGCCTTTGCCCGCGATTTCTTGAACTTCCGTCAACGCGGCCTCTTCGATGTCCGGCCGAAGCGCCGATGCGATTGCGACCGAAACAGGGTGCTGCGATTGCCGCACAAGCGCCGCCAAGACGGCTTGCGTGGCCTTTGGCAGTGCGCTTGCATCAAATCGCGCGTGCCCTTCGGTCAATGTCCCCGTCTTGTCAAAGATCACCGTGTCGACCTCTGCCAAGCGTTCAATCGCGGTTGCGTCCTTGACCAACAGTCCCATCCGAAACAGCCGCCCTGTTGCGGCTGTCATCACAGCGGGCACAGCAAGCCCCAAGGCACAGGGACATGTGATAATCAGGACGGCGATGGCAATATTGAGCGATCTTGCCACTTCGCCAGTGGCCATAAACCAACCAGCAAAAGTGACAAGAGCCAACACATGCACAAGCGGCGCGTAAATCTGTGCTGCCCGGTCCGCAAGCGCCGTATAGCGATTGCGCGCGCCTTCTGCGGTTTCCACCATCGCAATCATTCGGCGCAGGGTCGTGTCCTCGCCCACGGCGGTCGCGCGCATGGTGATGGGCGCACCCAGATTGACCTCTCCTGCCGCAAGCCGGGCGCCGGGGCCAACTTCCACGGCGAGGCTTTCGCCGGTCAAGAGTGACCGATCCATCTGGGTTTCCCCCTTGATCACATCGCCATCAACCGGGGTCCGCATCCCCGATGCAACAATCACATAATCGCCCGGTGCAAGCGTTGAAATGGCGACGGTTTGCGGGCCCTGTGGCGTCACCCGTGTGGCCCAAGGCAACTCTAGCGCGCTCAGTTCCTGAGCAGCAGAACGTGCGGCCAACCGCGTGCGGTGATCAAGATATCTGCCCACCAGCAGGAAGAACGTCAGCGAAAGTGCGGCATCGAAATAGACCTGCTCTGACCCCTGCGCTGTCTCATAAACCGACATGCCGCAGGCAAGGATAATCGCCAAAGAGATCGGGACATCCATGTTCAACCGCCCAACGCGCAGCGCCTGCCATGCAGAACCAAAGAACACTTGCGCCGAATAGATCAGTGTTGGCACCGCAATCAGGGCGGACAACCAATGAAACAAGACCCGCGTGGCTTCCGCCGCACCTGACCACACCGCGACCGAAAACAGCATGACATTCATCATCGCAAAGCCTGCGACGGCCAGTCGTGTCAAAAGGCGGCGCCCCTCGGCATCGCCTTCCACAGCAGACATCATCAAGGCATCGAGCGGCTGCGCCTCATATCCCAGTCCCGCAAGCCTTTGCACAATGTCATCAATTGGGACGCCCGGGGCATCAACCACCACCCGCTTGCGGCTAAGGTTTACACGTGCAGATTTCACACCGGGCATCAGAGATAGCCCCCGTTCCACCGTGCCAATGCAAGCCGCACAATGAATGCCCGGCAAATGCAGGCTCAGCCCGCCGGACGTTTCTGGCCCGCTGTCATCGGACGGGATCGCAACACAACCCGGGCAGGCGACAATCGGGGCCGTCGCTGTCATTTCAGCACCCGCACAATGATGCGCTGTTGAAAGATCGTCCCATCTTCCGCTTCGGCGACCAGGCGCAAGTTCCAATTGCCGGGGCCAAGATTGACCGGGGCCACGAAGGCCTCACCGTTGTGATAAAAGACCGGTTCGACGTCTTGGGACACATTGGTCGCGCGTCCCAGCACAGCAGATGTGATCTTGGGCTTAACGGGCTGGCCATCGCGGTTGATATTCAGGTGCAGCAAACGGCCATCCACTTGCGCCGAAACATCCCAGTTCAAGGCCTCCTGCGCTTGCCTGTTGTTGTCAAACGACTGACTGGCAACATAGGAATTCTTGACCTCGAGCCCCGGAAACGTCCGCACGGCCTGAAACGCCAGCGTTAGGTTCACGCCAATAATAATGGCAAAGCAACCGGCAAAAATGGCAAAGACCATGCGGCCGGTCAGTGGACGTGCAGTCGTCGAATTCATTGGTCTGCCTTTCCGTCAAAGCTTGTATCACGTGACGCGCGGGCGTTGCTCTCTACATCCTCGACCCACAACCGCAGGTCGGTTCGGGCAACGCTGGCCGCCGGGTCTTGGGGGCGGGCAATCACATAGACGCGTTGTTGGGTCGTGCTGTCAGGGGCCACGGTGATGATCCGTTCTTCCGCACCTTCAAGTTCCAGCCGGAGCACGGCGTCTGACCGCAATGAGATGCGAAAATCGCGCGGCTCTCCCAGTTTGTTACGCAGGCGCACCAAATAGGTGTTGCGGATCGATCCGTCGGACATGGTGATGAATGTGGGGTTGCGCACTGGCTCCACGGTCAGGTCAATGTCGGACCGGATGAACAGGGCAAACACCAGCAAGGCACCGATCAGCGACCATAGGGTCGTATATATGATCGTGCGGGTGCGCAGGATATGCTGCCAAATCGGGCGCGGTTTTTGACCCTCCCGCTCGCGTGGTTCATCAGCCAGCGCAAGGTAGTCGATCAATCCCCGCTCTTTTCCGATTTTGGCCATGATGTCGTCGCAGGCATCAATACAAAGCGCGCAGGTGATACATTCCATCTGCTGCCCGTCGCGGATGTCGATCCCCATGGGGCAAACATTCACGCAGGCCATGCAGTCGATACAATCGCCCGTTCCCTCGGTCCGTTTCTTGCCGCGTGGCTCTCCGCGCCATTCGCGGTAGCCAACGGTCAGCGTATCGTCGTCCATCATCGCGCCCTGAATACGCGGCCAGGGGCACATATAGATGCAAACCTGCTCGCGCATGAAACCGCCAAAAAGAAAGGTCGTCGCGGTAAGAACGGCAATCGTCGTGTAGGCGATCATCGGCGCGTCAAACGTCAGCAAGTTACGCAAGAGCGTGGGCGCATCGGTAAAATAGAAAACCCAAGCGCCGCCTGTGGCCACGGAAATCAGCAACCAAACCGTCCACTTGGTCAGGCGCAGCCGCCACTTTTTGACGTCCCACTTGGCATTCCACAACCGCACGCGTGCGTTGCGGTCCCCCTCAATCCAGCGCTCGACAAGGATGAAAAGGTCGGTCCAGACCGTTTGCGGGCAGGCATATCCGCACCACACCCGGCCTAGCGCCGAGGTAAAAAGGAACAGGCCAAGGCCCGCCATGATCAGCAGGCCTGCGACAAAATAGAATTCGTGCGGCCAAATCTCGATCCAAAAGAAATAAAAGCGCCGGTTTGCCAAATCGACCAGCACCGCTTGATCGGGCAGTGCCGGGCCCCTGTCCCAACGGATCCACGGCGTCAGGTAATAAATGCCCAGCGTAACAGCCATGATCCACCACTTGAACGTGCGGAAAAAGCCGGTGACGCGGCGCGGAAATATCGGTTCCTGCGGGGCATAAAGCGGTTGCGGCGATTCAGACATGTTAGGTTCCAGTGCACAGGTTTGATCTTGGATACCCTGCGGCGCCTCGGGCGCCTTTGACCCAGATCAAACCATTCCGAAATGGTCCTGCCGCCGCTGGTCCTGTGCGACCGCGGCGGCAGGAGACATGAGCAGGACTGTGCAACCTGCTCATGTAGTCCAGCTGGTGCGATTACTCGCCTCCTCCCAACTGGTGTACGTAGGCGGCAACCGCATTGGTGTCCGCCTCTCCAAGGCGCTCGCCCCACGGCGGCATGATCCCGAACCGCGCGTTACGGACAGTTTCGGTCAGGGCCGCAACGTCACCGCCATATAGCCAGATCGCATCCGTCAGGTTAGGTGCGCCCAGATCGCGGATGCCTTCACCCCCGTCGCCGTGACAGGCGGCGCATTGATCCATAAAGACCCCGGCCCCAATCGTTGCCATCTCGGCGTCGTGATCTTGCCCGGACAGCGCCAGCACGTGCTGCACAACACCGTCGATCTCGTCACGTTCAAGAATATCGCCAAAGGCGGGCATCTCGGACCAGCGGGCATCAAAGTCGGTTTCATTCCTGATGCCATGTCGGATCGTATAGGCGATGCTTTCGATATCGCCGCCCCACAACCAATCATCATCAAGCAGGTTAGGATAACCAACAGCCCCCGCAGCACCTGACCCGTGACACTGTGAACACTGCGCCCGGAACACCGCACCACCGGCAGCAACCGCATAACGGTTCAGCTCTGTATTCTCGGCCAAGGTTGTCAGATCAACCTCTGCCAGTGCTGTCTCCAACCCGGCGTTCTGCTCTTCAAATCGCGCGATCTCTTGTGCGACTTCAGCGCGGGTCGAATAGCCCAACAGGCCAGAGGTCGCACCGGTGATCATGGGCCAGGCAGGATAGGCAATCGAATACCCCACGCCCCAGATGATCGTCAGATAAAAGCACCACAGCCACCAGCGCGGCAGTGGATTGTTCAACTCCTTGATGCCGTCCCAGTCATGGCCCGTCGTTTCGATGCCTGATGTTTCGTCAATGTCTTTGTCAGCCATCGTTACGCCTCCAGATCAAATTTGAATGCGGTTTTGCAGGCGCAATCCGGGCAGCCCTTGTCGCAAGGCAACGTGTCGTTGCGGAACGGGATGTCCGCCGTCTCGCGATGCGTTTCGCGGCTGCCGGGGCGGAACGCCCAGACGATTGTGCCCAAAAAGAACAGCGTCAGCGCCAGCAAGACCCAGCTATCGGCCAGTTCGCGCAGGAATGAATAGGTTTCCATCTGATCGTTCTCCTTTAGCGGCTGGCGTCTGGGGTGAAGGTCGAGAAATCGACCAAGGTGCCCAGCATTTGCAGATAGGCGACAAGCGCATCCATTTCGGTCAGTTCCGGCTGGCCATCAAAGTTGCTGACCACGGCACCGGGGTAGCGTTCGACAAGCGCGTCCCAGTCGCCATCGGGGTCGGCTTGCACGGTAAAATCAGCCTGCGCGCTTGCGATCATCTCTTCGGTGTAGGGCACGCCGACAAATGCGTGGGTTTCCACCAGATCCTGCACATATTCACCGTCGATCACCGTGTCCGCCAGAAAGGCGTATTTGGGCATAATCGATTCCGGCACGACCGATTGTGGGTCTTTGAGGTGATCCACATGCCATGTGTCCGAATAGCGGCCACCAACGCGGGCCACATCCGGCCCGGTGCGCTTGGATCCCCATTGGTGCGGGTGGTCATACATCGACTCTGCCGCCAATGAGTAATGCCCGTAACGTTCCACCTCATCGCGCATCGGGCGGATCATCTGGCTATGACAGACATAGCAGCCCTCGCGGATATAGATGTCGCGCCCGGTCAGCTCCAGCGGGCTATAGGGGCGCATCCCCTCGACCTTTTCGATCGTGTTCTCAAGGTAGAAAAGCGGTGCGATCTCAACAATGCCGCCCACCGTGACCACAAGGAAGGACCCAACCAAAAGCAGCGTCGGGCTGCGCTCCAGCATTTTGTGTTTGTCTAGAAAAGCCATTGATCTGACCCCTTATTCTGCTGGGACGCCGACCGGCGCGGTGACTTTTTCGCCACCCCGGATCGTCATCCACATATTCCAGGCCATGATCAGTGCGCCGGCCAGATACAGCACCCCGCCCAATCCACGGACCACATACATCGGGAACTTGGCGCTGACGGTGTCGGCAAAGCTGTTCACAAGGAAGCCCTGCGCGTCGACTTCACGCCACATCAGGCCTTCCATGATACCCGTCACCCACATCGAAGAGGCGTAGAGAACGATGCCGATTGTTGCCAACCAGAAGTGCCAGTTAATCGCCGACATCGAATACATCTGCGCCCGGCCCCACAGTTTTGGTGTCAGGAAGTAGAGCGCACCAAAGGTGATCATCCCGTTCCAGCCCAGCGCACCAGAGTGCACGTGACCAATGGTCCAGTCGGTGTAATGCGACAGGCTGTTGACCGCTCGGATCGACATCATCGGGCCTTCAAAGGTCGACATGCCGTAGAACGCGAGGCTGATCACCATCATCCGAATGATCGGATCGGTGCGCAGCTTGTCCCACGCCCCTTGCAGGGTCATCAGACCGTTGATCATACCACCCCAGCTGGGCATCCACAGGATGATCGAGAACACCATCCCCAGCGTAGATGCCCAGTCCGGGAGAGCCGTGTAATGCAGGTGGTGTGGACCAGCCCAGATATACAGAAAAATCAGCGCCCAGAAGTGGATGATCGACAGTTTGTAAGAGAAGACCGGACGGCCTGCCTGCTTGGGCACGAAGTAGTACATCATGCCCAGGAAGCCCGCCGTCAGGAAGAAGCCAACCGCGTTGTGGCCATACCACCACTGTGTCATCGCATCCTGCACACCGGCAAAGACCTGCACGGATTTGCTGCCCCAGATGCTGACGGGAATGCTGATGTTATTGACGATATGCAGCATCGCCACGGTGATGATGAACGACAGCAGGAACCAGTTGGCCACATAGATGTGTCGTTCCTTGCGGGTAAAAATCGTGCCGAGGTAGACGACCAGAAAGGCCACCCAAACGATGGTCAGCCAGATGTCAACGTACCACTCAGGCTCTGCATATTCCTTCGACTGCGTGGCCCCCAGAAGGTAGCCGGTCGCCGCCAGAACGATGAATAGGTTGTAGCCCCAGAACACAAACCAAGCGAGGTTGCCGCCCCACAGCCGCGCGCCGCAAGTGCGTTGCACGATGTAGAACGACGACATGATCAGCGCATTGCCACCAAAGGCAAAAATCACCGCAGAGGTGTGCAGCGGGCGAAGGCGTCCAAAGTTGGCATAGGGTTGCGCCCAATCAAGGTTGAGCACCGGAAAGGCAAGCTGAAAGGCGATGACCACGCCAACCAGAAATCCGACAACGCCCCAGAACCCCGTTGCAATGACGCCAGCGCGCACAACCCCGTCCATATAGCCTGAGGCATCAATCCTTGGTTCAGGATCATCAGTTGTGCGCAGCACCCAGATAAACATCCCGCTGGCGATGGCCATGATGATCAAGGCATGGATCTGATACGCCAGATCCCTTGCCCAGTTCGCGGCCAATGCGGCGATGAATACCACCAGACCCAATGCCAGCAATTTCAGATAGTTGGTCATCACAGAACCCCTTCTTATGGCCAAAACGGATTGACCTCTTGAGGTGGGTTTTGCGTCAGCGCAGCCCATGCCGCTTTGATCTGTGTCAAATCGCCAACAAAGCTTTTGGTGCGATACGTCAAGGACGCGCGGGGGATATCAGGCCATGCTGCCAACGCGGCAACAGGGAGAAGAAGATGACCTATCAATCAATCACCACGGTCATGCATGACCCCAATGAAAGCGGGGCCGCACTTGAATGGGCGATTGCCGCCAGCCGGGCTTGGGGCGCGCACCTGAACGTGGTCTGCGCAGGCGTCGATCAGACCGATCCGGGGTATTATTATGCCGGCGCGCAGGCCATCGCTGTGCAAGAAAACCTCAGCCAAGCGCAGGGTGCTGCCAGCCAGATCGAAGACCGGGTCAGGTCTCGCCTGAACTCCGAAGACATCCTCTGGGATACGGAAACCGTCACACTGATGCTCAACGGGCTGGAACCCTTCATCGCCGACCACGCCCGCTTTTTCGACCTCGCGATCCTGCCGAAACCCTACGGCGACACGCGCACCCGTATCGACGTGATGGTCTTTGAAACCTGCCTCTTTGGTGCGGATATTCCAGTTATCGTGGTGCCGTCAGACACCGCCTTTGTTGCAAACCCCGACTCTGTCCTTGTCGGATGGGACGACGGGGCAGAGGCATTGGCCGCCTGCCGCGCCGCACTGCCGGTTTTTGCCGCAGCCCAGGCAACCGAGATCTGCATCATCGACCCTCCACCTGATCGGGTCGACCGATCGGACCCCGGTGGACGGTTGGCCCGCTTGATCGCGCGGCACGGGGCTGCGGCGTCAATCACCGTAGCTGCCAAAGGGGGTGGCACAATCGCATCCGAATTGCAGCGGCGCGCGACTGAACTTGGGGCGTCACTCATTGTGATGGGGGCCTACGGCCATTCGCGCCTGCGCGAGGCAATGCTAGGCGGGGCGACGCGCGACATGATGCAGTCGACGACGCTCCCCATCCTCATGGCGCATTAGTCTTCGCCCGCTTCCGCCTTCAACGCATTGACGTCCGGGATCGTCACCAGCCGGTTGCCTGTCAGGGAAATCAGCCCCTCTTTCTTCAGGCCCGAAATCTGACGGCTTACGGTTTCCAGTGTCAGACCCAAATAGCTTGCCATCGCATCGCGGGTCAGCGGCAATTCGATCTGCGCCGGGCCAAAGTTCAGATCCAGCCCCGGTGCGCGGGTCCGCCGCTCTATCAACAATAGGAACGTCGCAATCTTTTCGCGCGCCGTCTTGCGCCCAAGCAGGAACATCCAGTCACGCGCGGCATCCAGTTCGTCCAAAGCCATTTCAAGCAACCGCTGCGCGACATGCGGTGTCTCTGTTACAAGCTTTTCAAATTGCACCCGACGAAAACAGCACAGCGTGACCTCTGTCACAGCGGACACATCGTAAAGTGCGATCTCTCGCCCCGGCCGGCCCAGAAAATCCGACGGCAGCAAAAGCCCCAGCGTCTGGCGGCGTCCGTCTTCGGCCAATTGCTCAATCGTTGCGGTGCCGCTGACGACCGAGGCCACAAATTCCAACCGATCCCCGCGCCAGACAATCGGTTGCCCCGCTTCATAGGTCCGGTAGTATTTCATCGCCTCCAGCATCGCCAATTCGTCAGCGTCACAACTCGCGCAGACAGCGCGGTGACGGATCGGACAGGACTGACACTGAGACGCGCGTTCGACGACAGCGACCATGACAAGGCTCCGCTAAGTAGGAATGCTCTATCCTAGCCCCTTGCTTCCACCTTCGCAATAATCCACGGCCTAGCTTCGGTCGAATACCTCTGGATGATAAGCAAATCGCGCAAACCGCGCCTCTTGGCCCTGCCCGGTTATGTCAAAGGCCACCATCCCCACAAACGCCCCGGTGAATGACGCATGTTCACCCCGCCCGCCTTCATCGCTGATGATATGTGCGGGCAAGGCCGGGCCAAGCGGTTGGGGATCTGCATCGCCTTGCGCCCAATAGAATTGCTGCGTCGGGCCAATGACCTGAACAAAGATGTGCACAGCGCCATCCTCAAGCACAATCGGCCTGTCCATTGGGAAGGTCAGCGCGCCGTCAGGGTAGTCGCCCATGCAAGACATCAGCGTCAGCACCCGACCAAGCCCCGGTTCATGGGTCACAAGCGCCGCGTGGAATTTTCCCCGATTATAATAGGTCGTAAGCCCGGCCGCCTGTTGATAGGTCTGGGGCGCAAATGCGACCGTCGTTTCAGCCCGATAGGCCAAATCCTCTTGCCGCCGGGCGACAAGAGCCTGCTCAAACCAGCTTCCGATGCTTTCGCGCCCCGTCAGCACCAATGCTCGGTCTTCAATCCGAAAAATCCGGTCCGGCTCGGGTGTGCGGAGCCATTGGAACTCGGCTGGTAAGGCGGCAAAGCCCTCATGCACGACCGATTGCCGTGCCTGCGGCGGCGCTGACATGTCAATGGTCTCAGGCGGCAAAAGCCCACCGTCTTCCAGATACAGCCAATCATCGCGCCAGACGCAGCGCGCAATCCCGGTTTCGCGACCACAGGGGCAATAACGCCCGTTGCCGTCCGCATCAGCGATGGGTCGCCCCATCAAATAAGTGTGCCAAGCGGTGCCGTCTGCGGCCTCAACATATTGCCCGTGACCAGTGCGCTGGATCGGATGGTCCCCGGCCCCCGCGGTTGAGATGACGTGCAGATCAGGGTGATCCTCGTAAGGTCCCCAGATGTCGCGGGACCGCGCCAGCGTGACGGCATGATCATAACCCGTGCCGCCTTCGGCCGTGGTCAGGTAATACCAACCGTTGCGCTTGAAGATATGCGGTGCCTCTGTCAGGCCACGCGCCGTCCCCGGATAGATGTTGCGGACCGGTCCGGTCAGCCCACCCTTTTCGGACCATTCCTGCAACAGAATGCCATCGAAACTATCATGCACCGGGTTGCCTCCCGTGCCGGATCCGCGATGGTTCCATTGCATGTTCATAAAGTACTTAGGCCCGTCATCATCGTGGAATAGCGATGGATCAAACCCGGAGGAATTCACATAAATCGGGTCCGACCAATCGCCATCAATCGTGTCACAGGTCACGATATAATTCGGTGCATCCTTGAAGGCGCCATCAAGGCGTTTGACGTCCGTATAGACCAGCCAAAATCGCCCATCCGCATGGGACAGGCAAGGCGCCCAGATCCCACAACTATCCGGGTTGCCCCGCATGTCGAGCTGTTTTGCCCGGCGCAACGGGCGGCTGACAAGCATCCAGTTCACAAGGTCGGTCGAATGATGGATCTGCACCCCCGGATACCACTCAAACGTCGAGGTCGCGATGTAGTAATCCGCCCCCACCCGGCAGAATGACGGATCTGGATTAAAGCCAGGCAGGATCGGATTTGTGATCATTTCAGGAGCGCTTTTGCGTCTTCGATGCCCAGCGGCGCCGGTTTTTCACAAGTCGTAGTCATCGCCTCGAACTGGCCCGTCTCACCCGATTTCAGGATCGACGTCATCACATCTGTCGCATGAACCGCGAGTGAGACATCACACCGATGCGGGCGACCCTCATTGATGCCAGCCACCATATCAGCAAGGCCTGCACAGCGATAATTCGCGCGGCCTTCGTCGTTGATGACGCCAAATGGATGATCCCAAGACGCGACCGGTTTCATCTCTCCGGCATCATCAGACTGGTGCAAATCACCGCCAAAGAAATTGGGGTCGGGCACGTATAACGTGCCTGCGTCACCATAGATCTCCATGTTTTGGTGATCGTGCGCGGTGATGTCCCATGACGTCGAAAGCGTGATCGTGGCACCCTGTTCAAACTCCAGCAATGCATGGATATTTGTCGGCGTTTTGACAGGCACGGTCTCGCCGTTTCGCGGCCCGTTTGAGATCGTGCGCTCGCTTCGCGCGGCACTTGTCAGGGCAGCGACCCGCTTGACCGGGCCCAACAGCTGGATCAGGTTGGTGACGTAATAAGGCCCGATATCAAGAACCGGGCCAGCGCCGGGCAAAAAGAAGAAATCAGGGTTTGGATGCCAATGTTCCATCCCCTTTGACATCACATGCGCTGTCCCTGCGACCACCTTGCCGATCCCGCCTTCGTCGATGATCTTGCGGGCCTGCTGATGGGCACCGCCAAGGAACGTATCGGGCGCTGAACCCACACGTAAGCCGCTGTCATCACACAGTTTCTGCATTGCCTTCGCCTGATCCAGCGTCAGCACGAGCGGCTTTTCTGAATAGGCATGTTTGCCAGATTTCAGGATCGCGCAGGTCACATCAAAATGCGCGTCCGGGATGGTGAGGTTGATAATCACGTCAACGTCGTCGCTGGCCAAAAGCGCATCAACCGTGCGGGCGTCGACACCGAATTCATCGGCCCGCGCCTGTGCGGCGTCCATGTTCATGTCGGCCACGGCCACGATGTCCACGCCCTTGAACATGGGGCCAAGACGCAGATACGCCGCAGAGATATTGCCGCAACCGATGATACCAATGTTCATTTTCCTGTTCCTTTACAGTGTCTTGGCATGCGCCAGCGACGCGCGGGCAAACCGTGCGTCATCAGAAGGGTTATCGTGTTCCATCACAAAATGGCTGCACCCGGCATCGCGGAGCGCGCCCAGCATCTTGCCCCAATCAATCGTGCCGCGCCCCAGATCGGCCCAGTCATCCTCGGCCTCATTTGTGCCGGGGATTGCGCGATCTTTGACATGAGCCGCTGTGATGCGGTTGCCGTATTTTGCAATTGTATCCAATGGATTAGCGCCCGCGACATCGGCCCAAGCGACGTCAAACTCAAACGATAGATCGGTCCCTGAAAGCATGGCGTCAATTGGCAAGGTGCCATCGGCAAGCGGTTCAAACTCAAAGGCGTGATTGTGCCAGCCAAAGGTCAGGCCCGCATCCTTGAAAGGTGTGCCGATCATTGACAACTGCTGACCGAAAGCGGCCCACCCATCAGCGTCAGAGGGGCGATCTTCCGGGGCAAGGAAAGGGCAGTAAATATGTTGAATACCAAGGGCTTGCGCGATCTCCATCACGCCGTCCGGATCAGCAGAAAGTTGTGGCAGGCCAAAGTGCCCGGAGGGCATCTTGAGGCCGGTGTCTTCAAGTGCAGCTTTGGTTGCGGCGACGGCGGCGGGGTCGGCATAAAGCGCGCCGTAACCTTCCACGCCGACATAGCCCAGATCGGCGACCATAGACATGGTCCTGGCCATCGGACCAAAGTTGCGGGAGCAATAAAGTTGATAGGAAAAGTCAGTCATTTCATATCCTTAGTAGGTCGCGCTGTGCAGATCGCGCAGTGTGAAGGTCGGTGATTGAGAGGTGTCGTCGGGCGTGAAAGTCAGCGTTGTGGTTTCGCCAGGGCAAAGATGGATTGCGTTCGCGTCAAACCGACCCGGCACATCCGCCTCTGCGGTGACAAAAAAGGCCATGGTTTCTGGTGTGATCGAGAGGACATAAGCGTCGCCGGTCGGCTGAATATCACATGCCATCTTTGGCGCTAAGATATTGTAATTCTTATAAGGTTTCGGCGCAAAGACGTCCTGACCTGTGGTGCCGTCTGATCCCGTCCAGCGGAACAAGAGCATCTCTTGATCACCCGTTTTCAGGCCCCTTATGACCGTTTCAGCCACCGATCCGATCGTGACCTTAGCATCCGCGAGCTCTCGCGTTTTTCCTGCCATATCAACAGCATAGGCCGTCACAGAGATATCAACCGCGCCAGACCTGTCGTTGATTGCGCGCAGGGTGATCGCGTCGCCCTCTGGTACGGCCACGACAGTGACCGGGGCATTGAAGCTAGCGCTTTGATAATGCAACACTTTCCAGCCACCGCCATAGTCGAGCGAGGCCCAGCTTGCGACCGGCCAGGTGTCATTTAACTGCCAAACCAAAGTGCCCATGCAGTGTGGTTTGAGGGACCGCCATTGGGTCACCGCAGTCTTGATGGCAAGCGCCTGCTGGACTTGGCTGAGGTAGACGAAGTTATTGAAATCATTCGGAAAACGGAAGTATCGGAACATGGTTTCCGCGATCCGAGCGTTGCCGCCCACGTTCTTTTGATGGCTTTCCATCACAGGGGCCGCGATGTTGAAGTCCGCAGGGTCCGCAAAGGCGCGGATTTGGTCCATCGACGGATAGCTTTGAAAGCCAAATTCAGAGCAAAAACGGGGACTTACGTCGCGGTAGTGGTCAAAATCGCGCCCCTCGTGCCAAACCGACCAAAAGTGCATATCGCCGGAGCTGTCATCGTGCCACGCGTCGCCAAACGACATTGGGCCGGGGCTGGGCGAGGAAGGCCACCAGTTCGCGTCGTTAACCAAAGCCAAAAGTTCCGTTTCGATACAACGGTTTAGCCTGTCATAGTTGACAAGATACCGATCACGGTCAGCCTTGGATTCTTCATACCAGCCCAGCGCGCCAACCAGTTCATTGTCACCACACCACAGAGCAATGCAGGCATGATGATGCAGACGGGCGACGTTGTCGCGCACCTCTGCCCGGACCTCGGAAAGATAAGCATTATCAGAAGGATAGAGGTTGCATGCGAACATGAAATCCTGCCAGACCAGCAAACCCAATTCGTCACAAGCGTCATAAAAGGAGGTCGGCTCATAGCGGCCACCGCCCCAAATGCGGACCATGTTCATGTGCGCATCAACTGCCGATTGAAGTAAACCGCGCGTACGGTCCGTTGTGATTTTGCCGGGCAAGGCGTCAGCAGGGATCCAGTTGGCCCCTTTGCAGAAAACATCGCGCCCATTCACCCGGACCTTAAACCCAAGCCCTGCCTCATCTTTTTCGGTCACCAATTCCATCTGGCGCAGGCCAATGCGGCGGGTTTCAACCGCCGTGCCAGCGGTGACGGTCAGGTCATAAAGTGGCTGATCCCCCTGCCCTGCGGGCCACCAGAGTTTAGGATCATTAACGGATACACAAACCATGCACATCCCATGCACAACCTGTGCAGATAAATTCCGCCCATCGAGGCTCATGGTTACTGAACCGTTAAAATTGCTGATATGGGCGGTGATGTTAACCTTTACGCCGTCAGCATGGTCCTGAGAGACCATGATCCGGTCGATCCGGGGGGCATCGCTGGGTTCGATTTGCATCCGCCCATAGATGCCAAACGGGGCCAGTGCGATGTTCCAATCCCAACCAAAATCGCAGGCTGGTTTGCGCAGGAAATTGCCGTAGGGGATCGGGCAGTTGTCGGACCATGGAATCGGGAACGGGTGCGCCTCTGATTTGGCCCGGCCAGCCGCGACCGGAGAATGGAACGTGACCGAGATGGTGTTGCCCCCGACCACGGCCGCATCCGCCAGGGACACGCGGTAGGTCCGAAATGCATTTTCAGCGCTGAGCACCACCACGTCGTTGACGCGGATGGTGACGACGGTGTCGACCTCTGACAAAATAAGATCGACGTTTGTGTCATCAAGGTCAAAGGTCCGGGTGGCGGTCCAGTCGCGTTCGCAGATCCAGCGCAGATCGTATTCGTTGCGCCCCCAATAAGGATCAGGGATCAGGCCCGCATGATGCAGCGCCGTGATCCCGTCGCCCGGAAGCGACAAGTCACAGGTGTAGTCGCCACTTGCGTCAACAAGCGACCATATGCCGGACAGATCAAGCATCAGAGTCGGAGTTCCGTTTTCTTATCAAAGAGCGATGCGCGGGATGGGTCGATGCCGATGTCCAACGTCTCGCCTGTTGCGACGCGGGCCTGACCGTCCATGCGAATCCGCAGGGAGTGGGTGCCCATTTTGCCATAGACCAGCGTGTCAGAGCCCATGGGTTCAACAAGGTCGACAACCACCTGATATTTCAACGGCGCGTTGGCGACGAGTTCACCGGTGATGATATGTTCCGGCCGGATGCCGATCACGGCGGGCCGGTCAGAGGTTTGCGGCGCGGCCCATTCGTAGCCGTCCATTGGCATGGACATGTCGTCAACCTTGAAGGTGCCGCTTTCCAGATTGCCTTCGAGGAAGTTCATCGAGGGGCTGCCGATAAAGTCAGCCACGTAGATGTTCTGTGGGCGGTTGTAGATTTCATCGGGGCTGCCCAGTTGCATGATCAAACCGCCCTTCATGATGGCGATGCGGTCGGCGAGTGTCATCGCCTCGACCTGATCGTGGGTCACGTAGATCATGGTGTTTTCTAGCTGCTGGTGCAGGCGCTTGAGTTCGACCCGCAGATCGGCACGCAGTTTGGCATCAAGGTTGGACAGCGGTTCGTCAAAGAGGAACACATCCACGTCGCGCACAAGGGCGCGACCAATGGCGACGCGCTGACGCTGACCACCGGACAGGGCACCAGGTTTGCGATCCAAGAGTGGCTGGATTTGCAGGATATCAGCAGCGCGGGCGACGCGTTCTTCAATCTCTGCTTTCGGAACCTTGGCGTTCTTGAGGCCGAAGCTGAGGTTCCCTTTGACCGTCATCTGCGGGTAAAGCGCATAGGATTGGAACACCATGCCGATGCCGCGTTCAGAGGGTTCGGCCCAAGTGACGTTCTTGCCCTTGATGTGGATCTGGCCGTCGGTGACCTCCAAAAGGCCCGCGATGCAGTTCAGCAGGGTTGATTTACCGCAACCGGATGAGCCGAGCAGGACCAGAAACTCGCCTTCGTGGATATCGAGGTTGAGGTTCTTGAGGACTTTGACCGCGCCAAAGGCGAGATCGAGGTTCTTGATTTCAACAGAGTGGGTCATGGATCAGCCTTTTACTGCGCCAGCGGCGATGCCACGGACAAAGAGCTTGCCGGAGGCAAAGTAGATAACAAGAGGCACAAGGCCGGTGAGAAGGGTTGCCGCCATGTTGACGTTGTATTCCTTCACGCCCTGCACGGAGTTCACGATGTTATTGAGCTGCACGGTCATCGGGTAGGTTTCCGGCTTGGTGTAGATCACCCCGAAGAGGAAGTCGTTCCAGATGCCTGTGACCTGAAGGATCATCGCAACCACGAAGATCGGCAGCGACATGGGCAGCATGATGCGGAAGTAGATGCCCCAGAAACCAGCGCCATCAACGCGGGCGGCTTTGAACAGCTCTTCCGGGACGGAGGTGAAGTAATTGCGGAAAAGAAGCGTCAGGATCGGCATCCCAAAGATCGTATGCACGATCACAAGGCCGGACAGTGAGCCCATCAGACGGAAGCTGGACGCGTCTTCGTTGAAGATCCGCAGGAACCACGTGATGCCTTCGCCGCTTTCGCGCAGCAGGATCACGATAGGATAGATCATCACCTGATAGGGGATGAAGGCGCCGAAGATCAGGATGGTGAAGAAGACCTCTGACCCTTTGAAGCGCCAGTTCGCCAGCGCGTAGCCATTCACCGATGCAATCGCGATCGAGATGATGACAGAAGGGATCAGAATCCAGACAGAGTTCGAGAAACCCCGGCTTAGGCCTTCGCAGTTGATGCCGGTACAGGCCTCCGACCAGGCCTTGACCCAGGGTTCAAAGGTGACTTCGACGGGCGGGGAGAAGATGTTGCCAAGGCGCACCTCTGGCATACCCTTCAGCGAGGTGACGATCATCACGTAGAGCGGCAGCAGGTAATACATGCAGACCACAAGAAGTGTGCCGTAGATGATGATATTTGTGCTTGAGAAAGCGCGCTTGGGTTTGGGGCCACGGGGGCCGCTCATCGCCGCGGAAGCTTGGGCGTTCACAGTTGCATCAGCCATTTTTCTTGCCTCCAAATTCGAGATAGGCCCAAGGGATCAGCACCACCAGAACGCTGAGCAGCATCATGGTAGAGGCCGCAAAGCCAAGGCCGAGGTTCTGCGCCTGAAACATCTTTTCGATCACATATTTGGCCGGCACTTCGGACGCGATGCCCGGCCCGCCTGATGTTTGCGCGACGACCAGATCGTAGACCTTGATGATGCCGGCAGAGATGATGACAAGTGCCGTCACAAACACCGGCCGCATCATCGGGATGACGATGAAGATATAGGTTTTCCACGCGGGGATGCCCTCAACACGGGAGGCTTTCCAGACGTCTTCGTCGATGCCGCGCATACCGGCGAGCAGCAGGACCATCACAAAGCCAGAGCCTTGCCAGATGCCCGCGATCAACACGCCGAAGATCACGATTTCTGCGTTGTTGAGCGGGTCGAACGTAAAGCTTTCCCAGCCCCAGTTACGCATCGTGTTTTGCAAACCCAATGCGGGGTTGAGGATCCATTGCCACGCAAGGCCAGTCACAACAAAAGACAGCGCGAAGGGATAAAGGATGATCGTGCGAATGGTGTTTTCAAAACGGATCTTGCGATCCAGCAACGCCGCAAGCACGAAGCCAATGACAAGCGACAACACCAGCGAGCAAGCGCCATAGATCGCGAGATTTTCGATTGAGATCAGCCAGCGGTTCTCGCTCCACAGTCTTTCGTAGTTATCGAGACCGACCCATTTTTTGGGGGCCGGCAGGAGCCGCGACTTTGTAAACGAATGATAGATCGTCCAGAGCGTGCAACCAACAAAGACCACCAAAGCGGTGAAGATCATTGGGATTGCGGCGAATTTTGCTGCTAAGTTTTTGAACAAGCGCGAGGGGCGTTTCACCCCTGCCTCGCCTTGCCCTGTATCCGTCACCGCCATCTTGTCCCCCGTCGCTGGCTATCAGGTAGGTCAAAACACCCTAGCCAAGAGGGGGCTTAAAGCTACCGTTTTTGTGTTCGTTAAGTTTGCTATTCGGAAAGGCCCGCAGCATTTGCGCTGCGGGCCCAACCGGGAGGAAAGCTTAATCAGCGCTTTCGATGATGCCGACATAACGTGCCTGCGCATCTTCGACAGTGATGCTGGTGTCGTTCCAGAATTCAACCATCAGGTCTTCGAGTTGACCGGCTGTGTCGGCAGAATATGCGTTCACGCCGTCAGGCAGCACGTTGCCAGCTGCAAGAATCTCAAGACCCTTTTTCATGCAGTCGTTGGCTGCGGACAGATCAACGTCACCACGGATCGGCAAGGAGCCTTTCTTGAGGTTAAACGCGACCTGCACTTCTGGGCTGATCATCAGAGCGGCAAGCTCTTTCTGGGCCGCTTCGATTGCTGGATCGTCCTGCTTTGGGAAGTAGAACGCGTCACCACCTGTGGCGATGATTTCGTTCACACCCAGACCCGGCAGGCAGGTGTAGTCTTCGCCAGCGACCTGACCGGCCACCTGGAATTCACCCTGCGCCCAGTCACCGTGGATCTGGCCGCCGGCCATACCAGTGATCACGAGGTTTGTGGCCTGGTTCCAGTCTTGGACGTTTGACCCGTCAGACAGCGAACGCGCATCAGCGTAGGCTTGGAAAACGGCTGTCATTTCTTCACTGGCAGCAGCTTCGGCGCTTTTGTTGGTCAGAACGTCGATATAAAGTTCGGTCCCACCAACGGCGACCATGATGGCACCAAACGCGAGGCTTGTCTGCCAAGCTTGCTGGCCCATTGCGAGTGGGATCACGTCAGCGCCACGCAGGGCGTCTGCGGATGCGACAAATTCGAACCAATCGTTTGGCACATCAACGCCAGCCTTTGCGAAGGCTTCGTGCGAAAGCCACAGCCACTGCGGAGAGTGGATGTTGACCGGCACACAGTAGATCTTGCCGTCCAGTGTGCAGCCATCCAACAGACGGCTTGGGTTTACGATATCGGCCCAGCTACCAGCTTCGGCGACGTCTGTGAGGTCAAGCATCAGGCCTGCTTCGACCAATTCTTCGGCCTGGCGGCCGTGGTTCAGTTGGGTGGCGTGCATGGGATCGCCGCCAAGAATACGTGAGATAATGATCGGGCGCGCCGTGCCGCCGGACCCGGCAATCGCACCGTCGAGCCATGAATGCTCTGTCTCGTTGAATGCTTTTGCAAATTCAGAAACAGCGGCAGCTTCACCGCCAGATGTCCACCAATGGGTGACTTCAAGTTCAACCGCCGATGCTGCAGATGCAGCGCAAATGGCCGTTGCCGACAACAGTTTTGTTGTGAGTTTCACGATTTCAACCTCCCTGACTAAATCGTTGTAGAAAATTCTATATCGTTTTAGGATCATCTGACAACGGGTTAATTTGACCCATCACGAAACGACCTCAAGACCCTGCAATCAAAGGGGACAAGGGCGCCGGGGGGAGACGGCAAGCCACATGGCAACCGAAGACAAAACCAAAAAAAACATCCCAAGTGATTCGGAAACACCGCTGGGAACACGCAAGCAGCCGACGCTGAAAACCATCGCCGCGTTGACCGGTTTGGCGGTGCCAACAGTCAGCCGTGCGCTGGGTGGTGCATCCGATATCAGCGTCTCGACCCGCGCCCGCGTGCGGGCCGTTGCGGACGAAATTGGCTATGTACCGAACCGGGCGGGCGTGCGGCTGCGGACAGGGCGCACCAACGTGATCGCGCTGGTGCTGTCGACAGAACATGAGGTGATGAACCACACCGCCAAGCTGATCTCTTCCGTGGCTGCGGGGCTGCGTGAGACGCAGTTCAATCTGAACATCACCCCCTATTTTGGTGACGAGGATCCGATGAAGCCCGTGCGCTATATCGTTGAGACCCGGTCAGCGGATGCGGTCATTCTGAACCAGATCAGGCCAGAGGATTCGCGGGTTTCTTACCTGCGCAGCGTCGGCTTTCCCTTTGCCACGCATGGGCGCACCATCTGGGAAAACGAACACCCCTATTATGACTATGACAACAGTGCGTTTGGCGCATTGGGGGTGCGGGAACTGATAGCACGGGGGCGGCGCAATATTCTGCTTGTCGCGCCACCAACCGATCAGCGCTATGGTCAGGACATGATCGCCGGGGCGCAGGCCACAGGACAAGAGGTCGGCGCAAAGGTGCGGATCCTGTCAGGTGCGACAAGCGACAACGCCATGCAGCAGACCGAGGCCGCGATTGACGCCTATATCGCATCGGGCAAGCCATTGGACGGGCTGATTTGCGGATCCAACGGCAGTAGCATCGCGGCGATGTCGTCGGTCGAAAAGGCCGGTCTGATATTAGGCGAAACCGTTGATTTGTTTAGTAAAGAGGCGATCCCGATCCTTAAGCGGATCAGGCCCTCCATTCTGACGGTGCACGAGGATGTCGCCCAAACTGGTCGCTTTTTGGCAAAAGCTGCGATGGCCGCGGTCCTGTCTCCAAAGGAACCGCCGATGCAGTTTCTTGAGGTGCCGACCCATGCCTCTTTGATGGATTACTAGAACCCTGCCCGTCGTATGCCGTCGGGCACAAAGGCACTTGTCGGAAACGAAATCCTCGCATAACGTCCCGCCACACGATGGGAGAACCGGTTCATCCGGTGCCGAAGGCGCAACCGCCCCGGAAACGCTCAGGCACAAGGACCGTCGTGAAAGAGAAGACTCTGGAGAGTGGCCGATTGGCCCGCCGAAGGGATAACGATCTCAGGCGAAAGGACAGAGGGGGCATCACGCGGCGCGGTTTGCGTCGTTAGGTGGTGCCCGGTGATCACAGATCAGCGTGGCCCGGATAAGGGGAACGGGATGAGCGATCAGAAACGCACGCCGCTATATGATTTGCACGTGGACCTTGGGGCCAAGATGGTGCCGTTCGCGGGATACGACATGCCGGTGCAATACGGGCTTGGGGTGATGAAAGAACATCTGCATTGCCGCGCCAAGGCGGGCCTGTTTGATGTCAGCCACATGGGTCAGGTGAAACTGGTTGGAGAGGGTGCTGCCAAGTCGCTGGAGGCTTTGGTGCCGGTTGATGTGGTCGGGCTGGCCGAGGGGCGGCAACGCTACGGATTTTTCACCAATGAAAACGGCGGGATCAGCGATGACCTGATGCTCGCCAATCGCGGCGACCACATCTTTGTGGTGGTGAACGCAGCCTGCAAGGCGGCGGACGTAGCACATTTGCGGGCCCATTTGCAGGCCGAGATTGAAGTGATCGAGGTGACCGACCGCGCCTTGCTGGCGTTGCAGGGACCGGCGGCAGAGGCTGTGCTGGCGGAACTGAACCCAGCCGTCGCCGACATGGCATTTATGGATGTGGCAACCATCGACCTGAATGGCGCGGAATGCTGGGTGTCCCGGTCGGGCTATACCGGTGAAGACGGATTCGAAATCTCTGTCCCGAATAGCGCCGCGGTCGATTTGGCCAAGGCGCTGTTGGCGCATGACGACGTGGAACCCATCGGACTTGGCGCGCGTGACAGCTTGCGGCTTGAAGGTGGGCTTTGCCTGTATGGGCACGACATTGATGCGCAGACAACACCGGTCGAGGCCGGGTTGACCTGGGCCATTCAAAAGGTGCGTCGTCAAGGCGGCGACCGTGCGGGCGGATTTCCGGGCGCGGATGTGATCCTGGGGCAGCTTGCAGATGGGGCACCCCGCAAACGGGTCGGATTGCGCCCCGATGGCCGCGCACCGATGCGCGAAGGGGTGTTGTTGTTTGACGAAGCGGACGCCGTCACACCCATCGGCCAGATCACATCGGGCGGCTTTGGCCCCACCGTCGAGGGGCCGGTCGCCATGGGCTATGTCGCCACAGCGCAGGCCACCAAAGGCACGGTTGTCTACGGCGAATTGCGCGGCAAGCGCCTGCCGCTGACCGTAACCCCCCTGCCCTTTACCCCCGCAAATTTCAAACGCTAAACAACGGAGAGACCTATGAAATTCACTGAAGAACACGAATGGTTGCGTATCGAAGACGATCTGGTTGTGGTCGGCATCACCGAGCACGCGGCCACCCAATTGGGCGATATCGTCTTTGTCGAACTGCCCGACGTTGGCACCGAGGTGGTTGTCGATGACGAAGCCGTCGTGATTGAAAGCGTGAAAGCGGCGTCCGACATTCTGTCACCGCTTGATGGTGAAATTGTCGAAGTAAATGAAGCGCTTGCCGATAATCCGGGCCTTGTGAACGAGGATCCGATGGGCGACGGCTGGTTCTTTAAGATCAGCGCCGCAGATCTGTCCAAGATGGACGAATACCTTGACGAAGCCGCTTACAAAGCGCTGGTGGAGTAACGCATATGACCTTCAAGCCAACAGATTATCTGCCCTATGATTTCGCCAATCGGCGCCATATTGGCCCCTCGCCCGAGGAAATGGACGAGATGCTGAAAGTGGTAAAGGCGGATAGTCTGGCGGCTTTGATTGATGACACGCTGCCCAAGGCGATCCGGCAAGAGGCACCGCTGGATTTTGGCAAGCCAAAGTCAGAGCGCGAGTTGCTGCACCACATGCGGGTGACGGCGTCCAAGAACAAAGTGCTGACCAGCCTGATCGGCCAAGGCTATCACGGCACCATTACGCCGCCCGCGATTCAGCGGAATATCCTTGAAAACCCAGCGTGGTACACCGCCTATACGCCTTATCAGCCAGAGATCAGCCAAGGGCGGCTAGAGGCGCTGTTGAATTTTCAGACCATGGTCAGTGATCTGACCGGGCTTGAGATCGCCAATGCCTCGCTTTTGGACGAAGCGACCGCGTGTGCAGAGGCGATGACGATGGCGCAGCGTGTGGCCAAGTCGAAGGCCAAGGCCTTCTTTGTCGACGAAAACTGCCACCCGCAGAACATCGCGGTGATGCAGACCCGTGCCGCCCCGCTTGGGATCGAGGTGATCGTTGGCAGCCCTGATGACATGGTTGCCTCGGCCATTTTTGGGGCGATCTTTCAGTATCCCGGCACATATGGACATCTGCGCGACTTTACCGATCAGATTGCAGCGCTGCATGACAACAAGGCGATTGGTGTGATTTCTGCCGATCCGCTGTCGTTGACCCTGTTGAAAGAACCCGGCGCGATGGGTGCAGATATCGCGGTTGGCACCACGCAACGCTTTGGTGTGCCGGTGGGATATGGCGGGCCGCACGCGGCCTATATGGCGACAAAACAGCAATACGCGCGCAACATGCCGGGGCGGATTGTGGGTGTGTCGGTCGATAGCCACGGCAACCGCGCTTACCGGCTGTCGCTGCAAACGCGCGAACAGCATATCCGCCGCGAAAAGGCGACGTCGAATGTCTGCACCGCGCAAGCTTTGTTGGCGGTGATGGCAGGGTTTTATGCGGTGTTTCATGGGCCGGAGGGGCTGAAAGCCATCGCCCAGCGCATCCATCGCAAGACGGTGCGTTTGGCGCGCGGATTGGAAGAAGCCGGGTTCAAGGTCGAGCCTGAGGCGTTCTTTGACACGATCACGGTCGATGTTGGACTGCTCCAGCGCGGCGTGATGCAGGCGGCAGTGAACGAGGGCGTGAACCTGCGCCGCGTCGGCAAGACCAAAGTGGGCATCACGCTGGACGAATATTGCCGCCCTGCCACGATCAAAAAGGTCTGGCGCGCCTTTGGGATCACCGAGCGCGACACGGATCTGACGGCAGAATACCGGATGCCCGATGACCTTGTGCGGACCAGTGCCTATCTGACCCATCCCGTGTTCCACATGAACCGGGCCGAAACCGAGATGATGCGCTATATGCGGCGCCTCGCGGACCGGGATCTGGCGCTGGATCGTGCGATGATTCCGCTGGGGTCCTGTACGATGAAGCTGAACTCTGCCGCCGAAATGATGCCGGTGTCTTGGCGCGATTTTTCGCTGTTGCACCCCTATTGCCCAAAGGATCAGGCGCTCGGGTATCAGGAAATGATCGACGATTTGTCGGCCAAGCTGTGCGATATCACGGGCTATGCCGCAATTTCGATGCAGCCCAATTCCGGCGCGCAGGGGGAATATGCGGGGCTATTGACGATTGCGGGCTATCACCGGTCAAACGGTCAGGGGCACCGCAATGTCTGCCTGATCCCGATGAACGCACATGGCACAAACCCGGCCTCGGCTCAGATGGTGGGGTGGAAGGTTGTGCCGATCAAGGACGACGATCGCGGCGATATTGATCTGGAGGATTTCCGCGAAAAGGCGGCACTGCACGCGGATAACCTTGCCGCCTGTATGATCACCTACCCTTCGACCCACGGCGTGTTCGAGGAAACCGTGAAAGAGGTGTGTCAGATCGTGCATGACCACGGCGGGCAGGTCTATATTGACGGGGCCAATATGAACGCGATGGTGGGCCTGTCGCGGCCCGGCGATCTGGGCGGCGATGTCAGCCACCTGAACCTGCACAAGACGTTCTGCATCCCTCATGGCGGTGGTGGCCCCGGCATGGGACCGATTGGCGTCAAAGCGCATTTGGTGCCCCATCTGCCCGGCGATCCCAATGGCGGCGAAGGCGCGGTTTCGGCGGCGTCCTATGGGTCGCCTTCGCTGCTGCCGATCTCTTGGGCCTATTGCCTGATGATGGGTGGTGAGGGTTTGACGCAAGCCACACGGGTCGCGATCCTGAACGCCAACTACATCGCCGAACGGCTGAGTGGCGCATATGAGGTGCTGTATAAGGGGCCGACGGGCCGTGTCGCGCATGAATGCATCATCGACACACGCCCCTTTGCCGAACATGGCGTGACTGTGGACGACATCGCCAAGCGGTTGATGGATTGCGGGTTCCATGCGCCGACCATGTCATGGCCTGTGGCAGGCACCTTGATGGTCGAACCCACCGAGTCAGAGAACAAGGCAGAGCTGGACCGGTTCTGCGACGCGATGCTGGCAATCCGTGCCGAAATTGATGAGATCGCAAGTGGAAAGATGGATTATGCCGTAAGCCCATTACACAACGCGCCGCACACGATGGAAGACCTCGTCAAAGATTGGGACCGGCCCTATAGCCGCGAACAGGGGTGTTTCCCGCCGGGTGCCTTCCGGGTGGACAAGTATTGGCCGCCGGTGAACCGCGTGGACAACGTCTTTGGTGATCGCAACCTGGTGTGTTCCTGCCCGCCCATGGAGGACTACGTCGAGGCGGCGGAATAAACCCGAAAAGAAGGCATTGCGCTGACTTGAATCTACAGCGCAATGCCGCGACAAGGCCCAGAGGGTTCTGAGGGGGCAACGAAATGACTGACACCAAACGCATTGTGCTATCAAGCGACCATGCCGCAATCGAGATGCGACAGGCGATTGCCAAGCATATCGCGGCCAAGGGCTGGGAAGTGGTCGATATCGGCCCCACGACACCCGAAAGCACCCATTACCCCAAGCATGGCGCGGCTGCTGCGCAAATGGTCGCGGCGGGCGACTGCGATCTTGGGATCGTGCTGTGCGGCACGGGTCAAGGCATTATGCTGGCGGCCAACAAGGTCAAAGGCATCCGGTGCGGGGTCTGCATGGATACGTTCTCTGCCAAGATGCTGCGGGCCCATAACAACGCGAACATGCTGTCAATTGGCGCGCGAATTGTCGGAGAGAGCCTTGCGCTTGAGATTGTCGATGCGTTTCTGTCCACCCCGTTTGAAGGTGGCAGGCATGGCACGCGAGTGGATATGATTACGGCGCTAGAGGACTAGCGCCGTAAATTATTATTCTGGCGACCCTGCTGAAATATAAGCCGTTTTCACGGTGGTGTAGAATTCCGCCGCAGCCTTGCCCTGTTCGCGCGGACCATAAGAGCTGTCGCCGCGCCCTCCGAAGGGGACGTGATAGTCTGTGCCGGCGGTGGGCAGGTTCACGGTGACAACACCAGTGCGGGCATTGCGACGGAAGTGGTTGGCGCGGGCCAGCGACTTTGTCACGATGCCAGAGGTCAGACCAAAGTTGGTATCATTGAGCGTCGCCAACGCCTCTTCATAGCTGTCGACCTTGATGACGGCGGCCAGTGGCGCGAACATTTCTTCCCGGTTGATGCGCATGTCGTTGGTGGTGCCAACAAACAGGCCGGGGGACATGTAGTAGCCCTTGGTCGGCATCTCGATCTGGGCGCCACCACAGAGCAGTTCTGCACCTTCGGATTTGCCAAGATCGACGTATGACAGATTGCCCTGAAGCTGATCTTCGGACACCACGGGGCCGATTTGCGTGCCCGCCTCGAGCGCGTGGCCGACCTTGAGTGCTTGGGTCGCGGCGGTCAGCTTTTCAACGAATTGGTCATGCACGGATGCATGTACGATCAAGCGAGAGGACGCGGTGCATTTCTGGCCGGAGCCGCCAAAAGCCCCACCCGCGGCCAATGTCACGGCCAGGTCGATATCGGCGTCATCCATCACGGCAAGCGCGTTCTTTGACCCCATTTCCATCTGCACCTTGGTGAGGTTCTGGATGGCGGCGGTGGCAATGCCCTTGCCTACAGGCACAGAGCCTGTGAAGGAAATAGCATTGACCTTGGGGCTTTCGACAAGGCGCTGGCCCACGTCGCGGCCTGCCCCCATCACAAGGTTGAACAGGCCCGCCGGAATGTCCTGCTTGGCGATGATCTCGGTCAGGGCGACTGCGGATGCAGGCGTGGCATTTGCAGGTTTCCAGATCACCGCGTTGCCGTAGCAAAGTGCGGGGGCGATTTTCCACGAGGCCGTGGCGGTTGGAAAATTCCAAGGCGAAATGATTGCGACAACACCAACCGGTTCGCGGCGCACGTCAATTTCGATCCCGTCACGCACGGAATCGGCGTTCTCGCCGATCTGGCGCAGGGTTTCGGCAGCATAATAGGTAAAGAACTGACCGGCGCGGTAGACCTCGCCTTTGCCTTCGGCCAGCGGCTTGCCCTCTTCGCGCGACAGCAGCGTGCCAAGCTCTTCTGCGCGGGACATCATTTCGGTGCCGATAGCCATGAGCACGTTATACTTACGCTCGATCCCGTAGGCGGCCCATTCTGTTTGGGCGGTGCGGGCCGCATCCAGTGCTTGTTCCAGCTGGTCGCCAGAGGCTTGCGCATAAAGTCCGATGACATCATCCAGATCGGATGGATTGCGGTTTTCAACCTCGGACGTGCCGGATACCCAAGCGCCGCCGATGAAGTTCTGATAACTTTTGGTCATGATGTTCCCCTTTGTGCGCACATTGCCCTTCTATGAGGCAAAGCGCAGGTTTCAAAGGGTCGAAATGCCGCCCAAAGGCGACATTTAGAACTGCGCTACGATATTGAGGAACGCGCCCTGATCATCCAGCGTCAGATCGGTCAGATCATCGGTGAAGTTGCCAAAGTTGTAGCCAACCCCGACTTTCAGGTGCTGGTTGAGGTTTTTGTAGACGGCACCCAGGGCGGACGTTTCTGTCGTGCCTGCATCCACAAGGTTCAGCTGTCGCACCTCGACCAATGCATCCCAGTTCTTGACCACGTGCCAACGGGCAGAGGCGGCGGCCAGCCAGGCATCATTGGCGACGTCAAGGTTGCCATCGGCATCAAGCGTCTGGCTGCTGCGGTAGCCAACCTTGCCGCCGAGCGTCCATTGTGGGTTCAGGTCGTAGGTCGCGTCAACGCTGACCACATGGCTGCGCTGGCGGATGCCGGTGTCATCGGTGGCATCCCGCAGGCCGTAAAGGTCATATAGATAACGGTAGCGCGCCAGCACGTTCAGCTTGTCATCTTCGACCGGGCGGAAGGCGTAGCCAAGCACCACATCGGCATAGTTGCCATCAACAAGGACGCTTTGCGCAGTTTCGCTGCGGGCCAGATCGGCAGAGAAAACAAGGCGGCGTTCTTCGTCAAACTTATAGGCGGCATTGGCCGCGACCAGCAAAGTATCAGCATTGACTTGGGCGCCGTTCAAAAGCCCATCTTCGGTGCGGTATTCAAGGCGACCAGAGGCGGAAAGCTGTTCGGTTTCATAGATCATTCCGAGGGTTAGCGCGTGACGTTCAAAGTCATAATTCGCGCCATCGTCCAAGCGCCCCAGTTCAAAGGCGGTGGTGATCGAAAGCACATCCGTCGGGCGATAGGTCAGGCCATAGGCGCTGGTCAAAGATCGGTGACGTCCAAAGAGGTCATAGGTATTTTCGCCAAACATATCGACGGTGCTGCTGACGGCCTGCGTGCCACCGGCCACAATGCGGCCCCGGTCGCTGCCATCAAGGGCGATGCCATCAAGATCGCGGCCCGGTTCCAGCACGTAGCCTATGTAGCGGTTGTTGCCATTGCCATCATCATTGATCGCCATGATGCGGCCACCGGTGCCCAGATCCCCATCCGACACCTCGCCCGCGATGACCCAACCCGATGCGAACTCATAAGATCCGCCAACACCGTAGCGGTTGTTTTCAGGCAGATCGGTCACGTCCACGGTGGCTTGCCCAAAGACAAAGACAGAAGCGGTATCAGAGGCGTTATAGGTCACCTTGGCCGCGACATCGGTGCGGCTGCCGGGGTCGGTGCCGCCTGTGTTGTCCTGCACTTCAACCCCGATGGCGTATTCCCAACGGTCAGAGGCCTCGTAGGCCAATTGCCAAGTGCCATCGACCTTGCGGGTGCCTGCTTCGTTTTCGTAATAATCCATGCCGACCAGCAGTTTCAGCCGGTCTGCCAGTTCCACGTCTGCCGATAACCCGTAAAGCGTTTCGTCATCCCGGACGTTCACATCAAGCGACGAAAACCCTGCGGTGCGTTCTTCGTAATAGGCACTCACAACGCCATTGCCGCCAAGGCCCAGTTCGGCCAGGTCGGCCTGCACCTCAACCTTGAAGGCTTGGCCTTCATCGCCAATGGCCGCCACGTCAGAGACGATCAGACCACCGTCAGCAGAAAATGTGCTGTCAAAGCCAGTGCCTTCGGACTGCGCGACCTCAATTTTGACAAAGCTGTTGTCGGACATCGCATAAAGCAGGTCTGCGCCGATGACCCGGTGGTCGGTCACACCGGTTTCATCCAGCATCCCGCTGACGCCAAAGCGCAGATTGTCGGTGACCCAACCCTCTGCCCGGCCACCATAGGCAAAGCCGTCAACATCGCCCGCCGTGGGGGTGTGTTCATAGGCGGCAACCAGCACGACCTCTGCGTCGCGGGCAGAGCCGATGGTGAACAAACCTTCTGTCGCTGTCGCCTCAATCGGGCGGGTCAGGGTGACGATGCCTTGGATGTAGTTGATGGCGTAGTCTTCGCCGGCAACCAGGGTTTGGGTGTCGATCACCCGGCCTGTGTCAGGGTCCCGCAATTGCAAGGTGATCGTTTCTGAGGCTTGGGCAATATCCTGTTTTTCAAGGAAAAAGACGGTGCCACCAGTGCCAAGGAACACATCGCGCTGGGGCAGCATGTCGGGCTGCGCCGCATAGAGCGACAGCGACGCGCGGGCGTCGCCCTGGCTGGTGACGGATGCGGTCGCGAGCCCCGCAGAAAGGCCATAAAGCGAACGGTCGTTCTGGACGAAGCGGTTGTCGCCAAGCGCGCTGTCAAAGTCGCCCCATTGCAGGTAATTCGCTTCACGTTCGATCCGCAGGAAGACCTTGCCAGAGGTCGGTGTGCGGTCTTCGATGGTGCTGTCGTCGCCGTAGGTCGGATAAAGGTCAGCAGGATCAACACGCAGCAACAACTGCCGCGGGTCGCGTTCATCAAGGCGGCGGAAGATCTGGTCCAGATCGCCCTCGCCCGTGTCAACAGAGCCGGTGATCCGCGTGCCGTTGGCGGTCTTGCCGTCAAAAAAGCCCGCGACGCGGCCGGTTTGATAGCTTTCACGCCCGTCGGTGCTGTCGCCGTCACGGTAACCAAAGGTCAGATCAGCCGTGGCCACATAGAACCATTCGGAATTGGGAATTGTGATGTCGCGGGTAATATCAACGCGCTGGCCCGCGCCGCCCACGTTGACGTCGATGCCGTAGTCACCCGGCGGCAGAATACGCTGAATGACAAAACCACCACTGCCGTCGGTCGGCACGACCTCGCCCAAGGCCACCACGCGCGATCCGGGCACAACATCGGTGCCGGTCACTGTCACGGCACCACCGCTGACCGGGATACCCCGGCGGCGGGCACTGTCGTTGCCATCCTCGACACCTTCGGCCAGCAAGCGCGGATCGGCGGTCATGACCGAAAGCGGCGCGGTTTCGTCAAAGCGGCCTTGGGCATCATAGACGCGGTGCACGACCACAAGATCGTCACCTTCAGGCAAGGTTAATGTGGATTGCCCATTTGGATTCACTGGAACAGTCGCCACAACCCGCGCACCACCCGTGGCGGCGCGATCAATCACGCGGAATTCGCCGCGTTGCACAAAAGCCGGGTAGTTGAGCGCGGATTGCAGGGTCACCACGTCCCCTGCCCGTCCGGGATCGCCGACAAGTTCCACGTCCAGGCGTGGGGTGGCGCCCAAACCGTCAAACACCACCTGCACATCGGCATTGGCGAGTGCAACATCCGTGCGGCGCACGGTATCAACCACAACCGGATCACCGATCACCGCATCCCCGTTCAGCGAGATGGCAAAGCCGTCTTGCGCGGCAACGGGCATGGCAAAGCCAAGTGCGAGGGCACTGGTGAGCAAAGTGTTCTTACGCTTCATCATCTGTCGCATCCTATTGCACCGCCCGGATCGCACGCACGATCCGCAGGCCTGACCCACGCCAACGATCACGAATAAGCGCCTCTGCCGCGTCAAGGCGGGCACGGGCCAGTTCGCGGCTTTCGCCATTGAGGTAGTAATTGAGGTTCAGCACCACGGGAGCATCACCCAGCTGGCTGGCAAGTTGATCGACACCACGTGCCAGCGCCGCTGATGGGTCAGCACCGCCACCAAAGGCCGGGGCCATCAGGTCGATATCCACCACATTGCCAAGGGCTGCGCCAAAGTTCAGCTTGGCCACGGTGCCGGGTGTCACGCGGATAGTGCGCGGGTTTTCCGTGGTAACGGAATAGCCGGTCGGCAGCGTGCGTTCATCAAGCTTCAGCGTGAAGTTGGACCCGATGGCGGCAGGCAGTTCCGCGCATGGCACGCTGAAGCGGCCATATTCGTCCGTGGTGATCAGCGTGCCATTGACGGTCGACAGGCGCACGCCGGGCAGGCCTTCTTCAGCGCCGGGCAGTGCGATTTCAGGGGCAAGTTTGCCGCCACCCTTACCGCCAACGTAGGTCTGATCTGTGATCTGGGACCGATCCGGTTCAACAATGCCGTCTTGGTAGCCATTGAAGTTTTCGTCATCAAAGACCTTGCCGATGATGTCGGAGCATTCAAACACCGCCTCTGGTGGGCGCGTGATCGTCGCGGTTGCGGTGTTGGAAACGACGGCTCCGTCAGGTCCAAGCACGAAGGTCCGGTTCACCATTTCATAGGCATCGCCGACAACGCGGGCGTCAAAGGTCAGGTTGCTGGTGCCAAGTGGTGCAAGCGCCAGCGGCGTCCAGCGCAACTGGTTGCCCACGGTCACCGGATCGCCGATGGCCACACCATCGAACTGCGCGGTGCCGGGGGTGTAGATCACACCAGCGGGCATGATATCCACAATGGTCAGCCCCGGTTCAGCCTGTGCCAGCCTGTTCTGGAAGGTCAGCGTATAGGTTACCGTGCCGCCGCGCAGCACCTTTTCAGGCGCCACGGATTTGCTGGCAAAGATATCAGGTGCTGCCACACGCGGCACCGATGCCTCTGCCGTGACAGGTGTTGTCACGGTCGATGAGACAACCGAGATCGTATTGGCCTGACCGGGGAAGCCTTGGGACGTGTCGTATTCCACCACGATTTGCAGCGTGCCGGTATCACCCGGTGCCAAGGACACGCCAGCGGTCAGCATGTTGGTGTCAGAGGCGCCGTTGAACGCAGGGTTCGGGCCACCCGTACCGGACCAACCGGTGGCGGTTGGGACGGTCGTGCTGATGAGCTCTGCCGGGGTGGTAAAGGCCACGAGGTCGTCGATCACCCGAATTTCTGTCTGGGTGATGTTGCCGGTATTCGTGACGGTCATATCAAACGTCACCTGATAGCGGTTGGCACCAATCAGTTCCGGCGTTGTCGCCTCTTTCGTGGCTTCCAAGCTGGCGATCTGGTTGATCGGGATCACCGTGGGGTCATCCGTCGTGTTGCCATCATCATCAATGCCGTTGTCAGAGACATCCGTCAGCGGGTTGTCATCGGGGTCACTTGCATCGCCTGTTGCCGTGTTTTCGACGCCGCCGCTGTCGATGTCGGCTTGGGTCAGCGTGTAAAGCACGGTGAAGGTATTGATCGCACCGGGGATCAGCGCGGTTTCATCATCGCCATCGGTAAAGCTGATGCTGTCCGGTGTCAGCGGGTCGCCATCAAGGTTGGTGAGCGTATCGGTGATCACCAGATCCGACAGGGTCACTGTGCCTGTGTTTTCTGCCGTGATGGTGAATTCGACCACGTCGCCTGCCACGATTGTGGCGTCGGGATCGGCAAATGGCACGGCCAGTTTCGTGACCTCTAGCGCGGGTTCAGGCAAGATGGTCAGCACGGTGGGGTCATCCATCGTGTTGCCGTCAGTGTCATCACCATTGTCCGAGGTATCATCGACCGGGTCACCATTCGGTGCTGTGGCCATGACGATTGCGGTGTTCGAAATGCCGCCTGAATCCACATCCGACTGGGTCAATGTATAGCGCAGCTCGTAGGTCAGGATCTGACCGGGCGCGATAGACCCCGGCAAGCTGGCGGGGTCCACGATCGTGGGGGCGGCCGTTGACAGAACATTGCCGTCCGCATCCGTGAGCGTATCACTCACGTCGATCCCAAAGAGCGTGGTATTGCCCTGATTGGTGGCGAGCAGGGTAAAGACAACCTCGTCCCCGGCAACCGCGCCGGTGGTGGTGATCGTCTTGACAAGACTGATTGCGGGACCGGGCACGATGATGAACTCTGTCGGGTCATCGTCGGTATTGCCGTCAGCATCATTGCCGTCATCAGAGGTGTCATCGACAGGCGTGCCAAAGGGGTCCGTCGCCTCGACCAGCACGGTGTTGTCCACGCCGCCCGCGTCAATATCGGCCTGCGTAATCCGCTTGGTGGCGGTGTAGGTCCATACCTCTGTTACATCCAACCGGCCGTCGCCGTCGGCATCTCCGGTAAGCCCGCCAAACGGCGTTGTCAGGGTTGTCGGTGTGGCCGCAAAATTCCGGCGCGTCATCGTGTCAGTAAGGCTATCAATCGTCAGCGTCACGTCGCCGGTATTGATCAGGCGCAAGGTGTAGGTGATGTCCGAGCCAAGGAAGCTGTTAGGCGCGCTAGAGGTCTTGACGACCTTCAGCCCCGGCACAGCGGGCTGCGCTGGAGTGGTGATCGTGTCTTCGCGGTCAACCACGGTGCCGTTGGGGTCGGTCGCTTCTGCCTCTGCGGTGTTTTCGATCTCGCCTGCGTCTTTGTCGTCTTGGGTGACAGTATAAGACAGTGTGCAGGTGTCGTTGATCTCACCAACATCTAGGCGCGCGATATCGCAGCTATAGGCGGGCGTGGTGATATCATCTGTGATCGCAAGATCGGTCAGGGTCACATTGCCTGTGTTCTGAACAGTGAAGGTATAGGTGATGGCTGTGCCAACAGCACCAAATGGATCAGGTGTTGCGGATTTCACCAGCGTAAAGGCGGGCGCGGGTGTTGGCCCGCCCACGGTCAGGGTGGTGTCATCATCAACCGATGCGCCTTGTGGCGTCAGCCCAGAGGCCGAAGCCGCGTTCAGGATCGAACCGGTGTCGATGTCGTCTTGCGTGACCAGATATGTGCCAGAGCAGCTATTGTCGCTGGCACCGGGTGCAAGCGTGCCGATGTTGCATGACAATGGCAGAAGGTCATCTCGCGCCTGCACATTGCTCAGGGTCTGGTTGCCATTGTTGGTCACCGTCAGCGTGTAGACGATTGGATCATTGACGTTGGCAAAGGATCCTACATCTGCGGTCTTCGTGATGCTGAGCATCGGATCCGTCGCAGCATCCGAAGTTTCGGTGCCGGGAGGTGAGATGATCGGCGTACCGGGAAGCGGCCCAAAGGTGGTGTTGGCGGTCGCGCTGTTGAACACATCGCCCGCATCCAGATCGTCCTGATCAATAGTCAGGCGGCCGGAACAGGTTGCCGTCTCTGCCGGATCCGTGGCGTTTTCTGGGGTAAAGTCCGGGTCACCGCCTGTTGGGGTCCAACATGTGACCGGCACGTCCAAAAGCGGGTCATCAATCACGATATCGCGGCTAAAGGCAGCGTTGCCGGTGTTTGTAACCACAAACTCAAAGACAAGCACATCGTCGACTTCGTCATACTCCAGCCCCGGTTGAACTGACGTATCGGGGTTCTCAACGCTGATCAGCGATTTGACGATACTCAGACCGGGGGCAGAGCCTGTTGGCACGGTAACGGCATCGGGTGGTGATGTGATGCCATCGACGGTGGCCGTCGCGGTGTTGGTGGCAGAGCCCACGTCTACCTCTGCCTGCGACACGGTATATGTCGCGGTACAGACCAGACTATCGCCCGGAGCAAGTCCGGGGTTCGGGTTGGCCGGACAAGTCGCGCCGCCCGTGATCAGGTTGTCGCTGACCATGACAGCGCCGGTCAGGTTGATATTGCCCGTATTCACCACCGTGTATTCGTAAGAGATCACCGCATTTGCGATAAAGTTCGCAGGGTTGGTCACGTCGTTGTCGCCGGTCGAGATCGAAATCGCCTCTTTATCCACTGAAACACCGGGGGTTTGCTGCGCAGGAACGGATTCCGTCGCGGCAGGGCTGGTGGTGGTGCCATCAGTTGCGGTGGCCGAGTTATCAACTTGCCCGGCGTTCAGATCATTCTGATCAACGGTATAGGTGCCGGTGCAATCCAGGCTATCGCCGGGGGCAAGGGGCACGGGACCACAGGTAATCGTGCCGCCGTCATTGGTGATCAACGGGTCGGTGATGCTGATCGGATCGGTGATCGTCACATTGCCATCGTTTGTCACGGTAAAGGTATAGGTCAGCGCATCACCGACAGCATCAAAGGTTGGCCCACCCGCTGTGAGCGTCTTTACCAGCGAAAGTGCAGGGTTGGCCGGGATCGTCAGAACGGTCCGGTCGCTGTTGTCGCCGGGCGTGCCTGCGTCGGTCAGATCGTTAACAATCGTGCCGTTGGGATCCGTGCCCACAACGCGTGCACGGTTGTCGATGCCGCCTGCGTCGATGTCATCCTGCGTGAGCTGATAGGTGGCGCGATAGGTGGCGGTCTCACCCGGGATCAGCGTGCCAGAGGATGACCCGGCATCGGCCTGAAAGAACGTCGGGCCAGAGGTCAGGCTAAGCGTTGTGCCATCCGCGCGGCGCAGGGTGTCTTGCGAAATGCCGACACCTGTCAGCGTCACATTACCGGTGTTGGTCGCCGTAATCTCGAACCGGACAATGCCGCCAAGGGTTACCGGGCCTGCGGTGATGACCTTTTCGCCTTCGATGTCAGGCATGGGTGCAATCGGCAGGCTGGTGGGCGTTGACCCACCGCCGGGCGTGGGATGAGAGACATCCGTAACAGGCGTGTCAAAGGGATCATCGGCCTCAACGGTCACCGTGTTCACAAGTCCGCCCGCGTCGATATCGTCTTGGGTCAGCACATGTGACAGCTGGTAAGTCCAAACCTCAGTCAGGCCAAGTTCGTCATCGCCGCCGGTATCGCCGCCTGTGAAGGTCGGAACGGATGGGCTAATCAGCGTGTTATCTGCGCGGCGCAGGGTGTCGGCCAAGGCAATGTTGTCGAGTGTCACGTTGCCCGTGTTGCTAACGGTGATGTTGAACACCGCCGTTTCACCGGCAACCAGCGAAGCGGGCGGCGTGACCGTCTTGACCACCTCAAGCGAAGGATCGGGGTCTGCGACGTCGACAGTTTCGTCCGCGGTTTGTGTCGGCGGTGGCGTTACCCCGACGGGCGGTGTTGCGTTGGCTGTGACGGTGTTGGTCAGATCAGCGCCTGCATCAATATCCTCTTGCGTGACCAGATAAGTCGCCGTCAGCTGCGCCGTGTCGCCCGGATCAAGCGAGGTGATCGTGCCACCACCGGAAATTGTCAGATTTGAAGTGCCGCTGGCAGAGGTATGGCTGTCAGTCAGTGTAATTCCGGTCAGTGTCACATTGCCGGTGTTCACCACAGTGTAGGTATAGGTGATCGTGTCACCCTCTGCCACGTTGGTGGTGTCAGAGGCAGCCTTTGCCACGGTAAACGCAGGCGAGCGCGTGCCGTTGACGGTGGCAGTGTCGGTGTCACTGATTGTGCCGCCATTGACTGGGTCTGCGACCTCTGCCGTGGCGATATTGGTGACAAAACCTGCGTCAACGTCGACTTGATCAACGGTATATGTGCCGGTGCAGGTAAAGAAGCTATCGGGCAGCAGAACAGGGTCAAAATCAGGTGCCGGGCCGGTATCGGGCAAACGGTTCCCACAGGTCAGTGACGGGATCTTTGGGTCGGTCAATGTCGCGGCAGAGGTCAGCGTGACATTGCCTGTGTTGGCGACAACAAAGGAATACTCAAGCGTGTCGCCGTCATTGGCGAACGTCGTATCAAGCGCCGTTTTGGTCACCGTGATCGCAGGTTCGCGGTCTGGGCCGTTGCCGGTGATATCATCGCTGTCATCCACGGGGCCATAATTGTCCGTCGTGGAGTTCGCCGTTGCTGCGTTGTCCAGCGTGCCGCGATCCAGATCCTCTTGCGTGACGGTATAGGTGAACACGCAAGACGTGTCCTGCTGGCCCGGCGCAAGCGGGCCGATGTCGCATTGCTCTCCGGGGAAGAGGATATCGGTGACGGTCGTGCTGGTCAGGGTGACGTTGCCGCTATTGGTGACGGTGATCTGATAGGGAACCTGCTGACCCACGGCTGAGAAGGCCGTCATTGGTTCGCCCTGCGCCAGTTCCTTGAGGATTGTGACGCCCGGCGTGGGTGTCACAAGCGGATGGTTATTGTCGTCAGTGCCTGTCACTGCCACGCCTTGTGGCGTGTTTCCTGCGACATCAGCGATGTTATCAAGGGTCGTGCCCGCATCCAGATCGGATTGCTGGACCTGATAGGTGCCGGTGCAGACCGCCTGCTGGCCGGGGGCCAATGTCGTCGGGCTGGCGGCACCGTTGTAAAGACAGCTGAGCGTTGGGATCAGCGGATCCGAAATCGCGAGGCCAGAGATCGTCTGATTGCCGTCGTTATCCACGGTGATTTGATAGGTCAGCGTATCACCGACGGCGGCCGGGTTATTGCCTGCCGTCACAGATTTGGCGACGGTCAGCAGGTTGTTGGCTTCACCCGGAACGGTTGCCTGCACCGGCGGCGATGAAATCTCGGCGCTGCCCGACGGAATGGTCGTGACGATGCCAGCGGCGTTGTTGGTGACAAAGCCAGTGGCAACGCCTGATGCAACTGCATCCAGATCAGCTTGGGTCACGGTATATGTCGGCTGTTCAAAACAGGTGAACGTCTCGCCGGGGTCAAGATCATTGGTGGGCCCAGCGCTTGCGGTGTCGCGGGTCCTGTCAAAACATTCGATATCGCCCGGGATCTTGTCGTCACGGATCACGATCCGTCGCGCGATAGACGGGGCCAGCGCGCCGCCGGGGCTCGTGTTGGTGACGGTAAATGTATAGGTGATCACGTCGCCGACCATGTTGAAGGTCGTCACGTCAGGCGTCTTGGTAATCGAGATGGTCGGCGGCTCGCCTTCTGGCACAGTCTCGGACGTGGGGGGGCTATCGACGGTCGGACTGGATGCAAAGGCTGTGTTGGTGACGCTGCCAAAGGCCACGTCATCTGCCGTGATCGGATATGTTGCGGTACAGGTTACCGGCGCATCGGTTGGTGCCAGATCACCTGCCGCACAGGTGAACGTGCCGATTAGATTGTCGGTGATATCAATCGGGCCGACAATCGTTTGGTTGCCGGTGTTGGTGATCTGATAGGTGTATTCCAGCGTCGAAGAGGTGTTGAATCCGCCGTCGCCCAGAATATCGCTCAGGACTTTTTCGACCTCCATGGCGGGGGTCTGCACGGCATTGACGGTCACCGATGCGGGGCTGGGCGTATTGACCGGGTTGCCGCCGAATGTGGTGCTTGCCGTGGCAGAGTTGGTAAAGTCGCCATTGTCGATATCCGTCTGTTCCGCCGTCCAGATCGCGGTGCAGGTCACGGATCCGCCGGGGGCCACAGCGCCGGAGCCGCAGGCCAGTGCCGGGTCGATGTCAGGATCGTTCACTGTGAAGGGTGCAGTCAGCGTCACATTGCCGGTGTTGCGTACCGTAAAGGTGTAGCTGATCGTGTCGCCGACAGCGGCATAGGTCGATGGCGTGCCAGCAGTCACCGCCTTTTGGATTGCGATTCCGGGTGTCTGACCGGCAGTCACTGTGACCGTGTCGGTGGGTGAATCCACCTCTGCGACGCCATTTGGATAGGTGGCATTTGGCACGACGGGCTGGGTGACTTCAGCAAAGGCCACGTTGGTCACATCGCCCGCATCAAGATCGGCCTGTGTGACGGTATAGGTCGCGGTGCAATTCAAGCTGTCGCCGGGGGCGAGGCCTGCGCCAACTGGATCGCAGACCACCGGTGTGCGGTCATCGTCGATGGTGATCGGTTCAGTGATGGTGATAGCACCGGGGTTTCCGGCCAGCACATTTGTCACCACGTAGTCATAGGTGATCGTGTCGCCAACAGCAGTAAAGCCGCCAGTCGGTGACGTCTTCACGACAGACAATTCGGGGGTCTGGTCGGGGCCGGTGATCGTAACCTCATCATCGGCGGCAACGGCTGTGCCTTCGGTTGTGGCACCGATCACGTCGACGGTGTTGGTGACCGCGCCAAAATCAACCTCGTCCTGTGTGATGGTCAGATCCGCCGTCAGCGCAGGTGTGCCACCGGCGCAAGTCGTTGTGCTTTCGCCCGGTTCCAGATCATCCAGCGCACAATTGAGCGTGATGCGCGGGTCAGGGTCATTGATGTTCAGCCCCGTCAGCGTGACGTTGCCCGTGTTGGTCACAACAAAGTTGAACGTCAGCGTTTCGCCCAGCGCAAAGGACGCAGGATTGCCCGCGATGGTCTTGTCGACGCTGACGCCGGGGTTTTCGGCAGGTCCGGGGACGTCGACGCTGGCGCTGTCAGTCTCTGCCGGGCCAGTTGGCGGGTTGCCCGTGACACCACCCACATTGGTAAAGCCGCCTGCATCAACGTCGGCCTGCAACACTGTGTAAGTGCCGGTACAGCTATAGCTTTGCCCCGGCGCCAGATCCTGCGCCACACAAGCGGGTGCAAAGGTCACATCGGGATCGCTGATCGTGACACCGGTCAGCGTGACATTGCCGGTGTTTTCTGCCCGCAGCGTGAATGTCACCACATCGTCTTTGAGCGTAAAGCCACCATCAGCGGTCTTGCTGAGTGCAACCGAAGGATCAGCGGCAGGGCCAGTGACTGTGTTGGGGTCAGAATCGCTCAGACCATTTGCGGCCGACGCAGCGTTGGCCGTGTTCACATAAGATCCGGCGTCGATGTCGGCTTGGGTAATCGTATGGCGACCCGAGCAGCTGCTATTGGTGGCGCCCGGCGCGATAGCAGGCAGGTTGCAGGTCAGCCCAAGTTGCGGATCGGTGACGACCACATCGGTCAGTGTAATCTTGCCGTCGTTGGTGACGTCGATCACATAGTCAATCACTTCGCCCACAGCCGCAAACGTCGCGGCAGAGGCGCGTTTGTCAACCGACAGGCTAGGCAGCACGGTCCCATCCGCATTGACCGTTTCGCTGTCAGAGGCGGTCAGCGGCGCACCGCTTGGGGTGCGGCCCAATGCCGTGGCATTATTGGTCACGGACCCATTGTCGAGATCACCTTGCGTGACGTTATAGGTGTAGGTCGCGGGGCAACTGACGGTCGCTGAGGGGCCAACCGGGCCGACGGTACAAATCAAACCACCCAGCAACGGGTCACTGATATCAATCGTCGTGATCGTCTGAGCAGAGGTGTTTGTGACACTGAAGGTATAGTCAATCGGGTCGCCAACATCGCCGTAGTCCGCAGTAGCGGTCACCTTATCAAGGGTGAAGCCCGGTGTGATCGCTGACGGCACCGTCGCGTCCGTCTCTGGGCTGGTGACGTCGCTGCCTGCCACGGTCAACGTGGCGGTGGCGATATTGGTAACCTCTGCGTTGTCGATATCGGTCTGGGTGACATCATAGGTCCCGGTACAGGTCAGGCTTTGACCGATCAGCAAGGCGGCGGGCAATGGATTGGGGTCAGCGCAGTCCACTCCGCCCGCACCGATCTTGTCGTCTGACACAATCGTGGTTGCATCCACACCGGTCAGATCAATGTCCAATGTGCCGTCATTGGTGACAGTGAAGGTGTAGGTGATCGTCTCGCCCAGCGCCGAGAAACTGGCCAGATCGGCACTTTTTGAGATCGCCAGCGATGGCGTGCCCGTGGGTGAGAGGTTCACTGCGTCGGAATTCGACGTCACCGGGTTGCCGTCAAAGGTCGTGTTGGCCGTGGCTGAGTTGCTGACAAATCCTGCCGTAATATCGGCGGCATCAATCGAGTAGCTGGCGGTACAAGTCACGCTATCGGTCGGTGCAAGCGCGCCTGCCGGGCAGGAAATGACCGTGGGCAGGAATTTGTTGTCATTTACCGTGAAAGGTCCCGGCAATTCGACATTGCCAGAATTGGTGACCAGATAGCTGTAGCTGATCGTCTCACCCACAAGAAACGACCCGTGAAAGCTGCCGGATTTGGCCATGGTCAGCGCGGGCATCTGGGCGGCATCCACCGTCAGATCATCTGTTACCGGGGTGATTGCGGTGCCGCCGGGGTCTGTTGCATTTGCGGTGGCGGTGTTTGTGACAGCGCCTGCGTCCAGATCGGCCTGCGTAATTGTGTAGGGGTCAGAGGTACAGGTGATATTGCCACCCGCCGGGATGGTCACGGCCGGACAGGTCAGCGAAATCTTGTCGTCCGTCAGATTGACCGCGTCCAGACGCACGTTCCCGGTATTGGTCAGCAAATAGCTGTAGACCAACTGATCCGTCGTGGCCGAAAACGGATCCGGCCCAGAGGAGAGCGACTTTTCGACGGTCAAACCGGGCAGGAAAACCGCCGGGATCGTCGCATCATCGCTGCCTGACGCGGTTGCCGCATTGACGGTGATGCTGGCGTTGGCGGTGTTCAGCACTTCGCCCGCGTCAATGTCGATCTGTTGCACGGTATAGCTTGCCGCACAGGTGACCGTGTTGCCAGGGGCAACCGGCCCCGCAGGACAGGTAACACTTGGATCAAGGCTGTCTGTGATCGTCGGCGGGGTCGGCCACGTGACGTTGCCAGTGTTACGCACCGCGATATCATAGTTCAGAACGTCGCCGACGGCGTCAAAGTTGGCTGTGCCTGCTGTCTTTGTCACCTCCATCGCGGGGGCGGCGGCGGGGCCGTTGACGGTTTCGTCGGCGGTTTCGGTCAACGGCTGGTTGTTGGGATCGCGCGCGCGGGCGGTTGCAGTGTTCAACAGCTGCGTCCCGGCAGCGGCATTATCGACGTCCGACTGCAGAACAACATAGCTGCCGGTGCAGGTGACTGTGTTGTCGGTGTTTTCTGACGACAGCGGCGCGACACTTGTCGCATCACAGCTAAGGCTGGGGATCAGCGGATCTGAAACGGCAACATTGGTCAGCGTCGCATTGCCGGTATTGGTCAGCGTAATCGTGTAGTTGATGACCTGACCCGCTGTCGTAAAGCTGGTTGGGGATGCCACTTTTTCAAGCGTCATATCAGGGTTCAGCGTTGGGCCGGTCAATGTGACCTGCGCCTCAAGCTGGCCAAGCTCACCGAATTCGGGCGTGCCGTTCGCGACGGCGATATTGGTTAGCGTGCCTGCGTCAACATCTTCCTGGGTGACGGTATATTCCGCGTCACAAAGTGCAACCGCCGGGTTGGGCTGCCCGCTTTCGGTGAGCGGCAAGAACGTCGGCCTGCAGGTCACGCTTCCGATCTTGTCGTCATCAACCGTGATATCGGAAATATTGACGGAACCGATGTTGGCGACCGTGTAGTCATAGATAATGACCTGCCCAACGGTCAGGAATTCTGTGTCCCCGCCGCGACGTGTTTTGGTCAGTTCATACCCCGGCGCAATCGTGCGGATATCGTCATTTGGCAATGACTCACCACGGGTGAAATCCCAGTAGTTGTCATTTGGCGTGCGGTCACGCACCTGCGTTGTGGTCTGTCCGGTGTCCAGAATGTTCTGCAATAGCGCGGGATTGGTTGAATTGAACCACCCGGTGTTCGTGGTGTTATTGCCAAAGCCGTCCTGAAACCCAAAGCTTTGCGTGCCGGTCGTATTGGTGATTTCAGTGGTCAGGCCGGACCAGCTGCCAACATCATAGCCATTCATGACCAGCGTGATGTTGTCGCGGTCAAAGCCGCCGACCTGCGTGTCACCGTCATAGGCGGTAAAGCGGACATCAATACTGGCAATCGCGCCACCGAAATATTCCGTACAGCTTCGATATCCACAATCGAGGCTGATGGGGTCATTGATCGTAAAGGGGTTGCCCCGGAACCGCCTGGGCTCCCCGCGATTTTGAAAACCGATGAATGCGCCGTCGGGATTTGAAAACTGGTAGTAGATATTCCCGTTGACGCCGGTCAGGACCATCGCGACGCCACCGGCCTGCGGGTATTCAGGCGGCAGCGTCACGCCTGATCCGGGCACGGTCGTTGTAAAGGGTGTTGCGGCGGCGGGCTGCGCCAGAGTCGCCACGATGACTGCTGTTAGACCGACCAGCCTACCGAAAAACTTCTTCGCTCGATCACGCAGCATGCAGCGCCCCTGTCTTTGAGTTTTTTTGCGCGCCATGAAGGCGCTTTCATTAACCTATATTAAATGTCGAAATTGCACGCTTGGCGCCAGAATAAACGGGGAATGTCCCCACAGCTTGCCGCATTTCGGCGAAAACCAACCGATGAGATGTTTTTCTGTTGCGCGATTGCACCGCAATACATCAAAGCCGTCAAAACACGCCTAGTGGAAAGCGTGACAGCCTGCGTCGTGACGTAAGATCGCGGCCTCGCTTTTGGTCAGAAAGCGACGGGCAAAATCGCCGTAAGCGGCCGGGTCAAAGGCAAGATCTGGCAAGCGGTCAAACATCCGCGCCTGCGCGGTGGGCTGCATAGAGGCGAGGGCCGCACTTGCTGGATGAAAACTTTCTGTTGGGACGCCGTTGGCCAGCACGATTTCGTGCTGCGGCAACATCATGTGCACATAGGTCACCTGCCGCACAGCGCGATCCCTGATCACCGTGCGATCATTCACGAGGTCACGCGCGGCGACCAAGACCTCTTCGGTGTTAAACAACGCGCGCGCACGTGCCCCGCGCAGCACAATGCGGTGGTCAGGGGACACCAAAAGCCCGTCATCGGGCACATCGTCATCCAACGCACCCCGGCGCAACCGGATCGGCGCAAGCTCTGGCATCGCGATCAGCCGGGCGCCAGTGACCTTGCGTTGCCCCATCCAAAGGATCTCTGCCGGGCCATTGTCCTGGGTCTGAACAAAGTCACCTTCAGCAAGGCTCGCCACGTCGCGCGGCCCGAAAGGGGTTTCAATCATCGTGCCGGGGGTAAAACAGATCACGCCACCGGGATCCGCCTCTGCCTGATTGCGGACATGGGCGTTGATGTTTTGGCGCACGATCCACAGTTCTGCGTTGCGCGGCGGGATCATGCCGTGGAACATCAAAAGCGGTTTGCGACCGGCCCCGGCCGGGATCAACGCGACGTCCCAGGCGTTGCGCCCGTCGGTCACGACAAAACTATTGGCAAAAAGCGGGTCGTTCAGCAAAAGCGTTTCGTCAGCTGCAACGCCATCACGCGCCATCAAGCGCCGCACCGTCAGCGCCGCACGCCTGCGCATATTGGCCATGCCTTCAGCCTCGCCCAAGGGCAAGATGCCGCGTGGGCCGTCGACGCGCACCGCTTCACCTGTCCAGGACCAGACAGCGCCGGGGCGCAAGTCTGCCACTGGTGCGGCATGGTTGCCGTCCAGCTCTGTCTGCGACCATGAAATGACAAACGTGCCTTTGAAGCCCGTTTTCATACCTGTAACTCTGCCTATCTTGCGCCGCGTCATTTGGTGCGCGGCGTCCTGAGGCCCACGTTAACCTTTTGCGGAATCGCGGATCAAGCCTTTGATGTAATTAAATACTCAGAAGTTGATGCCAAGCCGCAATGAGCCCAGAACCTGACCTTCGCCTTGACCCTCAAATTCCTCGCTCAGGTAGGTCAGGCCGTAGAAAACAGTCAGATCGGGCAGCGGCTGCCACAGCAGACCCATCCGCGCGCGGCTGCGGGTATCGGTGGGAATTGCACCGCGCCCGGCAGGGAAATAGGCGCTGTCGCCCACGGCGGCAAAGTCGGCACCCGCAAGGAACGACACGCCCGTCGCGCCACCGTTGGTGCCGCGATAGGGTTGCCCGGTGATATCGTCGCGCAGCCACAAATCGCCCTGCCCGACCGCCCCGACCAAGACGTCCGCACCGACGCGCGCGATTTGTTCGACACCGGCTTGCGCTTCTGCAAATGGCCGGATGCTCAGGGTCTCTGACACCTGATAGGTGTAGGTCGCCGAAGCACGCCCGCTGAACAAAACGTCGTTGGGCAATTCGTTCGCTGTCAACGGTGGGGTCAGGTCAAAACGGTCGTGAAACTCTTCTTGAAAGTTCGATAGCCCGGTTTGCGGACCGATAAAGGTCACATCCGCCCCAAGCGCATAATGCCAAGGGCCATCACCGAAATGGGTCTGCGCCCCAAGGCTGATGGCCCCGACATAGGGTCGATCTGTCCCGCCACGTCCGGGGGAAATAATCTCGGTCTTCAGCCGGTATTCGATGATATCGCCAAAAGCACGGTTGCTGGCATCATAGGGGCCGTTTGCCCGCAGATGACTGTAGGTGAAGGATCCGCTCCGCCAGCGGTCGCGGCCATCGCCCAAGTAATCATTGGAAAATATCCGCCCCGTCCCGATGGTTTCGCGCCCTTCGGCGGCAACCGGCTGAACAGTTAGCAGGACAAGTGCGGCGGCAGCAATATTGCGCATGATCGTTCCTTTGTCGGCCCCCAGATATCGCCTTATGCGAAGTCGGCACGTGGCGCTACTGCTTCATCGCAAGTTTGCGATTTTTCCGTGACGGCGTGGTGCATTGCGCCACATTTGCCATCTGCGGACTTTGCCCTAAACCTGAACCAACGGTTGCAAACTTATGCAATCGCGTGTCCACTTGGCGTAACTCAGACCGGAGACCACATGCCCAAAGCCAGCGCGCCGCCCCTGCCCTCTCCTGCGTCATTGGTCGACCATAATGCCGCGCGGGACATCCTGGCAGGGCGCTGCAATAGCCCCTTTGACCAATTGGGGCTGCAAAAGCGTGGGGATCTGTGGCTGCTGACGGCCTTCGTGCCGGGCGCGCAAACGGTGTCTGCCCTGATCGGGGCAAAGACGGTCAAGCCGCTTGAGCCACTTCCCGAATATCCCGGCTTGTTTGTTCAATCCTTTGCCAAGCCGCCAAAATATCGCCTGCGGGCCACGGCAGATGGTCAAAGCTGGGATTTCGACGACCCTTATCGGTTCGGTCCCGTTCTGGGGGCAGAGGACCTTTATTATCTTGGCGAAGGCAGCCACCAGCGACTTTGGACCGCACTGGGTGCGCATGTCCTCACCCACGAAAAGGTGTCTGGCACGCATTTCGCCGTTTGGGCGCCCAACGCGCAGCGGGTTTCGGTTGTGGGCAATTTCAACATCTGGGATGGCCGTCGTCATCCGATGCGCCGCGCCAGCGACAGCGGGATCTGGGACATCTTTCTGCCCGGTATCGGAGAAGGCGAGGCCTATAAATACGAAATCGTCGGTCCTGATGGTGCGACCCTGCCGTTGCGCGCGGACCCTGTCGGCTTTGGCGCGGAACACCCACCGCGCACGGCTTCTGTCGTGCGTGACATCGGGCATCCCACCTGGACCGACAGCAAATGGCTCAAGTCCCGTGGTGCGTTGCAAAACGTCGATGCCCCGATCAGCGTCTACGAAGTGAACCTTGCCAGCTGGAAGCGGGCCGAAGGCGACAGGCCGCTGTCCTATACCGAATTGGCAAGCGATCTGGTCGATTACGCCGATTGGATGGGATTTACCCATATTGAGTTGATGCCGATTTCAGAGCACCCTTTTGATGGCTCTTGGGGCTACCAGCCCGTCGGCATGTTCGCCCCGACAATCCGTCACGGCACACCGGACGAATTCCGCGCCTTTGTTGACGCGGCCCACGCAAAGGGCTTGGGCGTCCTGCTGGATTGGGTGCCCGGACACTTCCCAACCGATGCGCACGGGCTTGGCACCTTTGACGGCACGCATTTGTATGAACATGCCGACCCAAAGGAAGGGTTTCATCAGGACTGGAACACCCTGATCCCGAACTTTGGCCGCAATGAGGTTGCGAATTACTACACCTCTAACGCCTTGTATTGGCTGGAGGAATACCACCTAGACGGTCTGCGCGTCGATGCTGTCGCCTCTATGCTATATCGCGATTATTCGCGCAATGCGGGTGAATGGGTGCCTAACCACGAAGGCGGACGCGAGAATTTTGAAGCCATCGCACTTTTACAAAACGTCAACACGCTGGCCTATGGCACCGTCGAAGGGATCATGACCGTCGCCGAGGAATCCACGGCCTTTCCCGGCGTCAGCCGCCCGGTTGATCATGGCGGGCTTGGCTTTGGTTTCAAATGGAACATGGGCTGGATGAATGACAGCCTGCATTTCATGCAGCTCGACCCGATCCATCGCAAGCACCATCATCATGAAATGACGTTCAGCCTGCACTATGCCTTTAGCGAAAACTTTATCCTGCCGATCAGCCACGACGAGGTGGTTCACGGAAAAGGTTCAATGTTAAACAAAATGCCCGGCAGCACCTGGGAACGGTTCGCAAACCTGCGCGCATACTATGGGTTCATGTGGACCCATCCGGGCAAAAAGCTTTTGTTTATGGGGCAGGAATTTGCCCAATCCGCTGAATGGAACCACAACCAAAGCCTTGATTGGCACGAATGCGACCAAGGGCCCCACAAGGGAATGCAGATGTGGGTGCGCGACCTTAACCGCGTCTATCGCGACCTGCCCAGCTTGCATGTCAACGACACACGCCCAAGCGGCTTTCAATGGCTCGAAGCAAATGACGCCGCCAATTCTGTGTTTGCTTTCATGCGCTTGGGAAATGCAGGCGATGCGCCGGTGGTCGTGGTGATGAACCTTACGCCGGTTGAACGGACAGACTACCGCGTCGGGCTGCCTGCTGGTGGTGATTGGGACGAAGTTTTGAATTCTGACGCCGAAAGCTATGGTGGTGGCGGGCGTGGCAATATGGGTGGAGTCACTGCGACGGCCGATGGGTGGATGGGGCAAGATCATTCCGCGACCTTGGTTCTGCCGCCGCTTTCAACAATAATCTTGACGCAAAAAGCCTGAGTTTGGGCATCACGGGAGGACGACAATGAAGCCGACACCGAACCAACGCCTTTCAAATCGCGCCATGGCCTTTGTGCTGGCCGGGGGGCGCGGCAGCCGCCTGAAGGAACTGACCGATAGCCGCGCGAAACCGGCGGTTTATTTTGGTGGCAAGACCCGCATTGTCGATTTCGCCCTGTCCAACGCGCTGAACTCCGGCATCCGCAAAATGGCGATTGCGACGCAGTACAAGGCGCATAGCCTGATCCGTCACTGTCAGCGTGGCTGGGGGTTTCTGCGGGCGGAACGGAACGAATTTCTGGATATCCTGCCTGCGTCCCAACGCGTGTCCGAAGAAAAATGGTATTTAGGAACCGCAGATGCGGTGGCTCAGAACATTGACATCATAGACAGCTATGATGTTGATTTTATTGTCGTTCTTGCAGGTGATCACATCTACAAGATGGATTATGAGATCATGTTGCAGCAGCACCTTGATAGCGGTGCAGACGTCACAATCGGCTGTCTGACAGTCCCCCGGATGGAAGCGACCGCCTTTGGTGTCATGCATTGTGACGGCAAGGACCGGATCACCGCGTTCCTTGAAAAACCCGCCGATCCACCGTGCATTCCGGGCGATCCTGATCACGCCTTGGCGTCGATGGGGATCTATGTGTTCCGGTGGGAATTCCTGCGCGAAATGTTGCTGTCAGATATGGCGGACAAGAAATCCAGCCATGATTTCGGCAACGACATCATCCCGCAGATCGTCAAGAACGGCAAAGCTATGGCGCACCGGTTCGAGGATAGCTGCGTGACCAGCGGCCTCGAGAAAGAACCCTATTGGCGCGACGTCGGCACGATTGATGCCTTCTGGCAGGCCAATATCGACCTGACCAGCTTTACCCCGCCGCTTGATCTTTACGACACAAGTTGGCCGATCTGGACCTATGCAGAAAGCGTCCCCCCTGCGAAATTCATCCACAACGAAGAAGGGCGGCGCGGCAACGCAGTATCCTCGATGGTGTCGGGCAACTGCATCATTTCAGGATCCGAGATCAAGGAATCGCTGTTGTTTACTGGCGTGCGCACCCATTCCTTTAGCTCGCTCGACCGGGTCGTGGCCCTGCCGCATGTCGAAGTGAACCGCAAAGCGCAACTCAAGGACTGTGTGCTGGATCGCGGCGTTGTCATCCCCGAAGGCCTTGTCGTCGGCGAGGACCCGGTTGAAGACGCCAAGTGGTTCCGCCGCACGGATGCGGGCGTTGTGTTGATCACCGCACCGATGCTGGCCAAACGCGCGGCAGAGCTCGGCTGACATGACGCGCCGGGTTCTGTCAGTCGCCTCAGAGGTTGTGCCGTTCATCAAAACCGGCGGCCTTGCCGATGTCGCCGGTGCGCTTCCGGGCGCGCTGGCCGCACATGGATGGGACATGCGCACCTTGATGCCAGCCTATCGCGGGTTGGTGAAAAAGACTAAGGCCAAGAGGGTCCTGTGGGCGTCGGACGATCTGTTCGGCGGCCCGGCATCGGTGAAAGAAGGTGCGCTGGACGGCCAAAAGGTCATGCTGCTTGACGCGCCACATCTTTATGACCGCGCGGGCGGACCCTATGGCAACCCTGCGGACTTCACGGATAATCCCTTGCGGTTTGCTGCCCTCTCTTGGGCGGCCGCGCAGATCGCGCAGCATGGCCTGACCGATGGTTGGACCCCGCAGGTGCTTCATGCGCATGACTGGCAGGCAGGCTTTGCCCCAGCCTATCTGCGCTTTGCGGACTCGTCGGTCAAAACCGTCATGACCGTGCACAACATCGCCTTCCAAGGCACGGCGAATGCAGCGATGCTTGGCCAATTGATGTTGCCATTTGATAAATTTACCCCCGATTGCCTTGAATACTGGGGGCATTTGTCATCGCTCAAAGCGGGCCTGATGACGGCGGACGCCATCACAACCGTCAGCCCAACCTACGCAGCAGAGCTGATGCGCCCTGAATTCGGCATGGGGCTTGATGGCGTCATCGCGCACCGCAGCGCCGATCTGCATGGCATCCTGAACGGCGTGGATGATGCCGTCTGGAATCCCGAAACCGACCCGGCGGGCAAGCCCTATTCGGCCAAATCGCTGAAAGGCAAGGCCGCCAACCGCAAGGCGCTAATGGCGGAATTTGGGCTGAAAGACATCAAGGGGCCGTTGGCAATCATTGTCAGTCGCCTGACCGACCAAAAGGGCATCGACCTGCTGGCCGACACCATTCCCACCTTCATTGCAGGTGGCGGCGGGTTGGCGGTGCTTGGCTCTGGCGACGCGGCATTGGAACAACAACTCAAAGACCTTGCCAAGGCGCACCCCGGCAAAATCGGTCTGCGCATCGGCTATGATGAGGCCCTGTCCCACCGCATGTTCGCGGGCGGCGACGCGGTGCTGGTGCCCAGCCGGTTTGAACCCTGCGGCCTGACCCAACTTTATGGGCTGCGCTACGGGACGGTCCCCGTGGTTGCCGCCACCGGTGGCCTTGCCGATACGGTGATTGATGCAAACCCGATGGCCGTCGCTGACAAGGTCGCTACGGGCATCCAATTCCACCCGGTCGACCGGATCGCGCTGGGCCATGCCCTGCAACGATTGCTGGTGCTATATGCCCAAAGGTCACTTTGGCAGACAATGCAGAAACGCGGGATGACGCAGGCCCTTGGGTGGTCTACATCATCAAGCAAATATGCTGCATTGTATGAAAGCCTGATTGCGTGAACGCCCACCTGACCACTGAATTGCCGACCCAACTCAAGGACCACCCACTCGCTTCGGGTAAGCCGCATCCCTTGGGAGCGACCTTTGATGGTCAGGGTGTGAATTTCGCCGTCTTTTCGGAACATGCCGAACGTGTTGAATTGTGCTTGTTCAGCGACGATGGCCGCAAGGAACGCGCACGCATTCCACTGACAGAGCGCGATGGCGATGTCTGGCACGTCTATGTCACCGGCCTGCACCCCGGCGCCAAATACGGCTACCGCGTTCACGGACCATACGCGCCGCAAGAGGGCCACAGGTTCAACCCCAACAAACTGCTGCTGGACCCCTATGCCAAACGCATTTTTGGCAAATACCGCTGGTCGGATGCGATGATGGGCTACAAGGTTGGCAGTCCGCGCGAAGATCTGAGCTTTGACACCCGCGACAGCGCGTTTTGTGTGCCGCGGTCTATGGTGGTTGATCCGTCATTCAATTGGGGCAGCGACGCACCACCCGGCATTTCGCGTTCCGATACGGTGCTTTACGAGGCGCACGCCAAAGGCATGACCGCCCGGATGCCCGGCGTGCCCCATGATGTGCGCGGCAAGTTTCTGGGGATGTGCAGCGAACCCGTGCTGGACCATCTGACCAAGCTCGGCGTGACAACCGTGCAGCTGATGCCCGCACAGGCCTTTATGGATGACCATTTTCTGACCGAAAAGGGCATGCGCAACTATTGGGGCTACAACACCATCGGCTTTTTCGCGCCAGAGCCGCGCTATATGACCGACCAGGGCATCTGGGAATTTCAGACCATGGTGCGTCGCCTTCATAGCGCCGGGATCGAGGTGATCCTCGACGTGGTCTACAACCACACCGCCGAAGGCAACCAGATGGGGCCGACCATCTGCCATCGCGGCTTTGACAATAAATCCTATTACCGCCTGACCAAGGACAAGCGGTTCTATCTGAACGACACCGGCACCGGAAACGTCGTCAACATGCAGCATCCGATGGTATTGCGGATGATGATGGACAGCCTGCGCTATTGGGTCGAGGTGATGCACGTTGACGGTTTCCGCTTTGATCTTGCGACCTCGCTGGCGCGCGAAAATGATGGGTTTGACCGTGGCGGCGGGTTCTTGGATGCGATCCGGCAGGATCCTGTCCTGAGCCGGGTAAAACTGATCGCCGAGCCCTGGGATATGGGGCCAGGCGGCTATCAGCTTGGCGCGTTTCCGCATCCGTTTTTGGAATTCAACGACAAATTTCGCGACGGCGTGCGCAAGTATTGGCGCGGTGATACCGGCATGACGCCGGACTTTGCCAAGCGGATCCTTGGCAGCGCCGAACAGTTTGACCATTCGGGCCGTGCGGCAACGACATCGATCAACTTTGCCACCGTGCATGACGGCTTCTGCCTTGAAGATGTCGTCAGCTACAACGTCAAACACAATTCAGCCAACGGTGAAGACAACCGCGATGGCAAGGACGACAACTATTCAGACAATATGGGTGTCGAAGGGCCATCCGACGACCCGGACATCCGCGCCGCCCGCGACCAGCGCAAGCGCAATTTTCTGGCCACGATCTTTTTGTCCCAAGGCACCCCGCTTCTGTTGGCAGGCGATGAGATTGGCAATTCCCAGCAGGGAAACAACAATACCTACGGACAAGACAACGAACTGGGTTGGGTCAATTGGGACAAACCCGATTTGGCGCTGTTGGGGTTTGTGCAACGTCTTGCGGCGCTGCGCCGCAAACACTCTGTCTTGCGTCAAATCCGGTTCCTGCATTCACGCCAACGCGATCGCGACGGGATCCCTGATCTTTTTTGGCGGCTGCCAGACGGCAACACGCCATTGGCAAGCGACTGGCAAAACCCCGACTGGAAAGCACTTTGTGTTGAGGTGCGTACATCCTCCGGCACGCCCGAATATGCAGCCTCCGATGACGTGCTATTTCTGACCTTCAACGCGGGCGATGCGACGGACGTACAACTCCCCCCCGCCTTTCTTGGCAAAGCGTGGGAGCTTGTCCTGAACACCGCTCGCCCCGATGACGGCACGGTCTGCGTGACCGGCCAAACCACCCGCATCGACGCCCACAGCGTCTGTGTATTCGCTTGTTCTGCCACCTGAACCAAGGAGCTTGCCATGCATGTGAACACTGTTGCAACTCAGCCCATCGAAGGCCAAAAACCCGGCACATCCGGCCTGCGCAAGAAGACCCGCGTTTTCATGGGGCCGCATTACCTTGAGAATTTCGTGCAAAGCATTTTTGACGGGATTGGTGGCGCTGCGGGCAAGACCTTTGTGCTGGGCGGTGATGGACGGTTCTTTAACAAGCGCGCCGCACAGGTGATCCTGCGCATGGCCGCGGCCAATGGCGCGGCCTGCGTGATCGTGGGGCGCGACGCGCTGCTGTCCACCCCCGCCGCCAGTCACCTGATCCGGCTGAACAAGACCGACGGTGGTATCATCATGTCCGCCAGCCACAATCCCGGCGGCGAAGACGAAGATTTCGGCGTCAAATTCAACATGTCCAACGGTGGCCCTGCCCCCGAAGGCGTGACCAACGCCATGTTCGCCCGCACAACGGAGATCACGTCCTACAAAATCCTCGAGGCGCAGGACGTCGATATCAGCACAGTCGGAGAGGCGATGCTGGGCGAGATGAAAGTCAGCGTTGTCGACCCTGTTGCCGACTATGCCGACCTCATGGAAACGCTGTTTGATTTCGACGCCATCCGCGCGATGATAGCGGGTGGCTTCCGCATCAGCTTTGACGCCATGTGCGCGATCACCGGGCCTTACGCCACTGAAATTCTTGAAAATCGCCTCGGTGCTGCCCCCGGGACCGTGGTCCACGGCACACCCCTGCCCGACTTTGGCGGGATGCACCCCGACCCCAACCCCACCTGGGCGCACGAGTTGATGGCCACGATGAGCGGCGATGACGCGCCGGACTTTGGTGCCGCCTCTGATGGCGACGGCGACCGCAATATGATCGTCGGCCCGCGCGTCTACGTCAGCCCCTCTGACAGCCTTGCCGTGCTGGCCGCCAACGCGCATCTGGCTAAGGGCTACACTGATGGTCTTGCCGGCGTTGCCCGCTCCATGCCCACCTCTGCCGCCGCCGACCGGGTCGCCGAAAAGCTGGGCCTGCCTTGCTATGAGACGCCAACAGGGTGGAAATTCTTTGGCAACCTAATGGACGATGGCCGCGTCACACTCTGTGGCGAAGAAAGCTTTGGCACCGGCTCTAACCACGTGCGCGAAAAGGATGGGCTTTGGGCCGTTCTGATGTGGCTGAACATCCTTGCCGTGCGCAAGATGAGCGTGGCCGAGATCATGCAGGACCATTGGGAAACCTATGGCCGCAACTATTATTCCCGCCATGATTTTGAAGCGATCGAGACCGCGAACGCCGACGCGTTGATCGCCGAATTACGCGCCAAATTGCCTGACCTGCCGGGGCAAACCGTGCAGGGCCTGACCGTGGCCGCAGCTGATGATTATGCCTACCACGACCCGGTTGACGGCTCTGTTTCGGAACATCAGGGCGTGCGTGTGATCTTTGAAGGTGGCGCGCGTTTCGTGATCCGGCTGTCAGGGACAGGCACCTCTGGCGCGACAATGCGGCTTTATCTGGAGGCGCTGGAAACCGACCCCGCGCAATTTGATCAAGATCCGCAACAGGCGCTGGGTGATATCATCATCGCGGCACATAACATCGCGCGGATCACGGCCCACACTGACCGCATTGATCCCGACGTTATGACCTAGGGGCCGCCAAGGATCCGCGTTCGACCACCTGCGTTTCAAAGACAGCGCTCGCCGCGTCCTTGCCGTCCAGCTTGGCCAGCAAGATCTCGGCCGCTGCCCGGCCCATTTCGATCTGTGGCACCCGAACAGTCGTCAGGGCCGGTGCGGACACCAGCGACAAACCGATATCGTCAAAGCCTGTGACCGACACGTCCCCCGGCACATCGATCCCACGATGGCGCGCGCGCACAACCGCCCCAGCAGCAAGAACATCGCTGCCGCCAATGATCGCCGTAGGCCTATGCTGCCAGATCTGATCAAAGGCATCGCCCGCCCGCTCCAGCAGATAGGGCGATTCCACGATGCCAACCAGCTCTGCGCCATCGCAAGCCGCGACGGCCGCCCGAACCCCCGCGATCCGCTCTCTGGCGCGGTCGTTGCCCGCACTTTCGCCCGCGATCATTGCGATCTTGCGGTGCCCCTTGGCAAGGACATGCGCCGTCATTTCCTGTGCCGCAGCCCTGTTGTCAAAGCCTGCAAACAACCCGGATCCCTCCGGGCCGGTGGCCCAGGCCAGCACGTGCGGCACGTTGCGTAGTTCCAGAAAACGCCGTGTCGCCTCTGGCCGTTCTGTTCCAATCAGCATCAGACCCGCGGCGCCTTGCATCATCAAAGCGCGAATCTGGCGCAATTCCGCCTCTGGGTCATAACCGGTCGTGGCGACCAGTAACGTGACGCCCGCCTCTGACAGCGCTTCTTGAAAGGCCTGCATACCGCTGGCGAACATCGCGTTGGCCATCGTGGGGATCACTGCGCCGACGGTCTTGAACCGGCTTGATGCCATCGCGCGCGCGCCAAAATGCGGGGTATAGCCCAGCGCGTCAATTGCGGTGTTGATCCGGTCGCGCGTGGATTTTGCCACCTTGTCGGGGTCGTTGATTGCCCGGCTGATCGTGGCCGTGCTGACACCTGCGGCCTTTGCCACGTCATCAATCGTCGGCGGCTGATTGTATGTCATCGGTCTCCCCCCCAGATCACGTTGCTATCATATCGCTGTGGCACGCAATAGCTGCCTGATCAATGTGCAAGAATCAGGGTTGCGGGCAAGGCATTTCATCGGCAATATGTAAGCGCTTTCTGCGGGGACACACGTTTGACGTGAGACACCGTAATGCTGGCGCTGCGATAGACGCCGCTGGCAATTGTTCGTAGGCGGGGATCAGGTTTTGGGAGGAGCCCCCCGCCTACGAACATCTTATCTAAGACATGATCGCCAGACCGTCCGCACCAAAGAAGTGCAGGTCCTTGTTGTCCATGTTCAGACCGACCTTGTCGCCCGGTTTCAGATCACTGTTGCCGGTGACACGCACCGTAATTTGCCCCAGATCGCCACAGGCCAGAATGACAAAGGTGTCGGCGCCAAGGTATTCCAGCAGATCAACCGTGCCATCAATGACACCGGTGCCGACTTCACCCAGGGTGATATGCTCTGGCCGGATGCCCATATGGGTCGCGGGTTTCGCGCGATCATAGGCGGCACCCCGATGGCCGGGCAGGCTATAGGTGCTGCCTTCGGTGCTGCATGGCATCACGTTCATGCGCGGGCTACCGATGAATTGCGCCACAAACAGGTTTGCGGGCCGCTCATATAGCTCGCGCGGGCTGCCGACCTGGGCAATGTTGCCCGCATCCAGAACCACGATTCTGTCAGCAAGTGTCATCGCCTCGACCTGATCGTGCGTCACGTAGATCATCGTGGTCTTCAGCGACTGGTGCAGCTTTGCGATCTCATAACGCATTTCAACACGCAGCGACGCATCAAGGTTCGACAAGGGTTCGTCGAACAGGAACGCTGTGGGGTCGCGCACAATCGAACGGCCAATGGCAACACGCTGACGCTGGCCACCCGACAGATCCTTGGGCCTGCGGTCCATGTAGTCGTCAAGTTTCAGCACCCGCGAGGCTTCGTTCACCTTTGCGTCGATCTCTGCTTTTGGCAGGCCCGCAGATTTCAGCGGAAAGCCCACGTTGTCGCGCACCGACATATGCGGATAAAGCGCATAGGATTGGAACACCATCGCAAGGCCTCGCTTGCTGGGAGGTTCCGCCGTAGCGTCACGCCCACCGACGATGATTTGGCCGCGCGAGGTCTCTTCAAGTCCCGCAATCATGCGCAGCAAGGTGGATTTACCACAGCCCGAGGGACCGACGAAGATGATGAACTCGCCCTCTTCCATCGCAAGGTCGACGCCCTTGATGACTTGCACATTGCCGAACCATTTCTCGACAGCTTTCAATTCGATTGATGACATCAGGCAGCCCCTTTTTGGTGTGTTTCAGCGACGTCTTTTCCAGCCCATGTCAGCCAGATTGCCGCAGTCCATGTAAAATCAGCACCACCGCATGGCGTCATGTCGATGGGATCAAAGTATTCGTAGAAACCATGCGCCTCGATCAGCGCGGCAGTTTCACGTCGTAGCCGTTCTTCCAGATCATCGCGGCCCGCATCGCGCAGGCCAATGGCCATCAACGCGTTGGCGAATGGCCACGACGGGCCACGCCAGTAGCGTCGCGGATCAAAGATGCTTGCTTCTGGATCCGCCGAGGGGATGCCATAGTTCACCGCATCCCAGACCCGCAGCAATTCTGCATCAAGTTCTGGGTTTGAGGCATCGGCCAGATAGGCCATGAAGGCCCCTGATCCCAGCACGCCAGCAAATTCGCCGGTCAGCAGGTTCTTGGCATCATATGCCCGCAGTTCTGGGTTCCAGATCAGCGGCAAGGCATTGCGCAACTGGTGCGTCCAACCTTCAATTTCGCTAACGTCTTCGCCCAGCGCCCGGCCCATCACGGCCAGATCTTCGTGGCCGCGCAGCAAGATAAAGGTGATGCCGGGATCGGCCATCAGGAATGGCCCTTCGGCCACGATCCGCGCCTGATCCCAACCGACTTTCACGCCGAATTGGACCATGGTGATATAGCGGTCGTACTCTTCCTTTTTGGGCCGCATCGACGCATCGACATGACCCGTGTCGCGCCGGGTGTATTCCCCGACGCCGGATCCATCGACGCCTTCCATGCCCTTGTCCCAATCGGGACAGTTGTCGCGGCCGCTTTCCCATGGGTGCGTGATCGCAGCAGGCCCGTGGGTGCAGCGGAACTCGTGCCACCAGCGGTGCCACTTCAACAATTTTGGGAACAGGGCGCGCATCCGCGCCTCACCGGCGTCGCGGTCGACCTCCCAGATCTGACGGGCCATCGTTGCCGCCACTGGCGGCTGGCTGATGCCAGAGGTGGGCGGCGTCTGCCCGGTGTTCCAGACGTCCGGCCCGGGGAAATACCCCGGATCGTCCTGATGGAAGATGATATGTGGCACCATGCCGTCAGACCATTGACTGGCCATCAGCGTATCCAGCTCGTCCCATGCGCGCGGAACGTCGAAGGTCGAAAAGCCCCATGCGGCAAAGGCACTGTCCCAGTTCCACTGGTAGGGATAAAGCCCATGGGTCGGAACCGTATATCCACCCTTGTCATTCCCACGCAGGATGGCGCGTGCTTGTTGATCGAGGTTCATCCTTTCACACTCCCTGCTGTCAGACCTTTGGTCATGAATTTTTCCAACCCAAGGAACAGCGCCATGATCGGCACCGTCGCAATCACCGAACCGGCCATCAGATGCTGGCGCGGGATCTCGGAGGAGTTGAGCGAGGCAATACCGCGCGTCAGTGTGAACTTGGTCGGATCATCCAGCAGCATGAACGCCAGCAGGAACTCGTTCCACGCGATCATGAAGACATAAAGCGACACCGACGCCAGCGCAGGCAACGAAAGCGGCAGCGTGATCTTCCAGATCACCTTCAGCCGGCTCAAGCCGTCCATCAGACCCGCCTCTTCCACTTCTGCGGGCAACCCGCGGAAGTAGCCCTGCAACATATAAAGCGCCACAGGGATCGTCGTGACCGGATAGATCATGATGATGCCACCAAGGCTGTTGCGCAGCCCTGTCATCGAAAAGGCGATGTAGATCGGCAGCGCCAAAACGATCATCGGCACCATATAGATCAGCAGGATAGAGCGTGAAAACGCCGCCCGCCCCCGGAAACGCAACCGGGCCACCGCATATGCGCCAGGGATGGCGAACAAAAGCGTGATGAACACCGTCAACACCGAGATGATGAACGAATTCAACAGATAGGTGCCAAAGTTGAACTGGCGGAACAGCTCATCATAAGACCGGAACAGATCCCACCCCTTGCTGAGGTCGATCGAGAAATCGAGCGGGTTCTGGATCAGCTCTGCCTGATTTTTCAGGCTTGTCATCACCATCACGTAGAACGGGATCAACACAATCGCGGTGAAGAAGATATAGCCAAAACCAGTCAGGAACCGGATGACGGCCGCCTCAAATTCGTGGCGTGTCAACTCTCCGGGGGTGATGTCGGTCAGAATGACCGCCAATGAGACAGCGAACGTCCCGCCCAGCACAGCCGCACCAAAGATGCTCGAGAACATGCCGGCATTGTCGCCCGTGACCATCGGACCAAATCCGATCATCACCGTCGCAATCACGGCCACCGCAATCACCGCCTGGATCATCATGTTGCGCCCCATGGCGACGATCAGACCGCCCCCCAAGGCACCCCAGACCAGCGACAACAAAATGGAAGGACGGAACGCATCACCCGTTGCAAACGACATTGCAACACTGACCGTGGTCGACAGGACCACCATCCACAGGGCACCAAGAACGGGCCCCGTGATGTAACCATAACGCAAGCTGCTCATAGCCCTTCCTCCTGGCTGATGAATTTGAAGAAGAACAACGAGAACAGAAGCAAGCAGCCAAAGATCACAACGGCCACGGCGGCACCTGCACCGATGTTCGAGACAGCAAAGGCCTGTTCATAGACGTTCACCGTCAGGGTCCGCGTCCCGGCGTTACCGCCCGTCAGCAGGAAGATGTCGTCGAACTTGTTGAAGGTCCAGATAAAGCGCAACAGGAACAGTACCGACAGAATGCCAAGAAGTTGCGGCACACTCAGCGACCAGAACTGCTGGAAGGGGCTGGCCCCATCCATGTCCGCGGCTTCATACATATCGGTATCAATCGACTGCATCCGCGCCAGAATGAACAAGAACGACAGTGGGAAGTAACGCCAGATCTCGAACACGGTCACCATGATCAGCGCCAGTGGGCGTTCTCCGAAAAAGTTGATCGCGCTGGATGTCACACCCATCTGCACCAGCAAGGCATTGGCCGAGCCAGAGAAGGGGTCAAACAGCAGGATCCAGGCGAATGCCACGGCGATAACCGGTGCCACATAGGGGAACAGGTAAAGCCCCCTCAGGATGCCCTGCCCTCTGAATTCCTTGTTCAGCAACAATGCGGCGAACAAGCCAAACAGCAGCGCGCCAATGGTGCCGAACACGGTGTAGAACATGGTGACACCCAGAACGCCCCAGAACTCGTCCCCATCAAAGACGCGGGCAAAGTTTTCAAAGGTGAATGTGTTGTTTGTTAGCACGCTAGAGGCCTTGCCCTCAATGGCGGGCTCGCTGTCACCGGGGTCAACGCCGCCATCAAGAAAGGCCTGACCGACCGTGACCGGGATCATCAGGTTTTCGCGAAAACCCGGCTCCCAATCACCAAGGTCACAGCTCAGCGCCTGACCGTCCAAGGAACACCGCGCGTCCAATGCGCCAACCGTCAGACCATCGGGGATGGTGTCGGTAAAGCTGACATCGTTAATGGGTTGTTCCTGCGAAGAATTTCGTAGCCGGTAGCGAATGTTGGCTTCATCGCCAACCGCTTCTGCATCACCGCGCAGATCCTCGCGCAAGACCACTTCGGGCGCGCGCAGATCGGCAAGTGACACCGGTTTCACAGATATCCAGAAGATCGCCAAAAGCGGCAGCAACACAACCAATGCAACTGCAATCAAAGTCGGTGACAGCAATCCCCAAGCCAGCCGCGCTTCGCGTTTGGCAAGTGGTCCCGTGCCCCTCGGAGGTGAGAGATCGCTCATCTTCAGCCCTTTCACAGATGTCCCGGAGTGTCCTGCCCCGACCATTCGGGGCAGGACAAGTTTGCTTAGTTCAGGTTCGACAGCTCGTCGTTCATCGCAGCAACCGCACCGGCGGCGTCGATTTCACCGTCGATGTACTCGCGCACAACGCGGTTGATCGCTTGGCTGTTGATCATCTTGGATGCAAGGCTCAGCTGGCCGTCATCGACGCCCCAACGCTGTGCCACGTCCAGACCACCAACGATCTCGCTGATCATTTCGGCTGCGTAAAGCTCACCCAGTGGTGCCTTGCGGTCGACGCCAACTTCCAGTGTCTCCCACAGGTTGGTGAAGGCCATTGGATCGTCTTGTGTGCCGCGACGCACAGGGAACTTGCCCTCTGGCGCAATGGCGAGTGTCTGGCCGTAGCCGTCGCTCATGGAGTACTGGACGAATTCCATCGCAGCGTCGGTGGACGCATCAGATGTGATACCAAAGTAGCGCACGTCGCCCCATGCCGCGCCTTCCGGGTTGGATGGGCCGCTGAAGGTTGTGACGATACCAGTGGCAGCCGCCAGATCACGGGTCATTGGATCATCGTTGATGGTGGGCGGGGCGCTGTCGCGCAGACCAGCCAATTCGTCAAGGATGAACGGCGACCAGATGATCATTGCCGCATTGCCCGAGAAGTAGAGCGTGCGGGACTGATCCCAGTACAGATCACCCGGAGGTGACGCTTCTGCGATGGCCTTGTAGAACTCCAGCACTTCTGTGGTGGGGCCCTCTTCCAGCGCCTTGAACCCATCGGGGCCAACAGGCGATACGCCGTTTGCAAGGAACACATGCTCCAGCACCTGGCTCATGAAGTTTTCGTCGACCTTTGTTGCGGCGACAAAACCATACATCTCTGGTGGGTTGTGCAGCGCCTCAACAGCGGCCAGCACGTTGGCGTAGCTGTTTGGTGCTTCCAGACCGGCTGCGTCAAACAGGTCCTTGCGGTAAACAAGCATCTGCGTCCAGCCATCAACAGGCACGGATGCAAAGCCATCAGCCGTTGCGGCCATGCCCAGCGCGCCGGATGCGAATGTATCCTCGCCCAGTGCCTCGACCACGTCAGTTGCGGCATCTGTGTCCAGAATGCCCGCGTCCGCCCAAGGCAGCGCGTACTGCAGCGGGTGGTAGATGACGTCAGGCAGATCGCCCGCCGCAAACGCAGCAGTGGCGCGTGTGCCAAGATCAGCTTCTGTGACCGGGATCACCTCAACGGTGTGGCCCGATGCAGCCGCAAAATCAGCCGCCATCTGCTCTTGACGCGCAAGACGCTCTGGCTGCTCTTCTGTGGTCCAGAACCGCAGTTCGTCAGCGCTCGCGGCCATTGCCGACAGCACCAGCGCGCAAGCAGCGGTGGATAGGATAGTTGACTTAAGTTTCATGGTTTTCCTCCCATTGGTGATCATGAAATTGGTTGATGTGCGACGCGCCTTGCAACCGCATCTGGCTGCAAAACGGGTACTCCGGTGGATCCGCGGTCCAAGAAGGTGGCCGTGGTCAATTCGCGTAGATTCTCTGGCTTCTCGCCCGAAATGCGGCGGATCAAAAGGCGGCTCAGCCCGCGCCCGCAGGCGGTGAAATCCACAGCATAGGTTGATAGCGGCGGGGTCGCATGTGCGCCCTCGGGGATGCCGTCATAGGACAGGATCGATAGATCCGATCCGATGGTCAAACCAAAACGCTCAGCCGTCTGATACACCCCAAGGGCGGCCATATCGACCGCGCAGATGATCGCAGTCGGCGGCACCTTGGCAGACAGGATATCAGCGGATGCCGCTGCACCATCGGCGCGGGTCATCGCGCCGTCGCGCATAATATCGGGATCCATGCTCAGGCCCTGTCGCGTCATCGCGGCCTCAAACCCGGCGCGGCGCAAAGCGGAATAATTGTAAGGCAGGCCGCCACCAATATAGCCGATACGCTTGTGACCCAGCCCGACCAGATGATCCACCGCATCCGCAATCGCATCCTCGCCGGCCACATCAAGCCATGCACAATCTTCGCTGTCGGCCGTCCGACCGAACAGCACAAACGGCACATCCATCGACCGCAACAGCCTGACCCTTGGATCGTCGCGCAATGTCCGTTGCAGGATAAATCCATCCGCCTTGCGGTCCTGCAGCATCCCCCGGAAAATCGCCTGTGTGTCCGCGTCCGATTTGGATGATGCAACCGTAAGTGTATAGCCTTCGTCGCTGGCCCCCAACGACACACCCGCCAGAAATTCTGCCAGAAAGGGCCGGTGCGCGTCATGCTCGCTGAGCTGAATAACCAGACCCAGCGACTTTGTCCGCCCGGTCCGAATAGCCTGCGCGTGTGACAATGGACGGTAGCCCATCTTCTCGGCCATCCGCGTGACCCGCAATCGGGTCGCATCAGAGATATCGGGATAGTTATTCAGCGCCCGGCTGACGGTCGATTTGGTCAGACCCAAAGCCGCCGACATATCGGAAATCGTCACGCGTCGTTGCGACTGCTTATGATCGATTCGCTGTTCTAACATTGGCTTTTGATGTCCCCCCGCCCTCTACGGTGATTTCCGAAACCGGTTTCGGCAAGGGTTTTTCTGACAAATCTCAAGAATGGCCAGAAATGGGACCGGCCCGGCGCCCCAAAGCGCCGGACCAAAGCGCTTTAATAAAGGTCGACGCGGAAAGGCGAGGTTTCCCAATAGGCCTGCGCCAATTGCACGATACGTTCCTTGGGGTCAGAGGCCGCAGGCCCCATTCCCAGACGGGTCAGAACATCGTTCATCGCACGCTGGCTGCCGGGGCCAAATGCACCATCCACCTCAAGCTCTCCGCCCAAGGCCTTGATCAGTCTTTGGGCACCGCCATCTAGCACTTTGGCCGACATCGCGTCCAATTGCTGAGTTGCGTATTGCGCGTTGCGGTTGTTTGTCAGCGCTGACCCTTTTGCCGCCATTACGGCCGCATCAAACTGGTCATAGCCTGCAACAGATTGCGTCATCAGCGTATAGGCCGCTGTCGCACCTGAAATCGGATCGCCCCGCTCCAACCCTTCGGCAAAAGTCGTAACCGCACGGGCAGTATCAACACCGCCGGGCGCTGACCCGTCGCTATACATCGTCGCCAGCGTATATGCGGTGCTGGGGTGGCCCGCCTCATGAGCCTCTTTCACCAATTCATAGGCACGGGACGCATCAGGCGTCAGACCAGCCTGTCCACGTTGAAAGGCGACACCAAGGTTCAACATTCCATAGATGTCACCGCGCGCCACGCTTTCATTCATATAGCGCAACGCACGTTCCGGATCGAAATAGTCAGAAGATTCGTCCAGATAGAGGCCCGTCAAAGCGTTCATCGCGAAGGTGTGACCGACTTCCATTGCGCGCACCAAAAGGTCATAGCCTTCGACCTCGGCTTCTGTCGTGCCGCCGTTGATCAGCAGTTCATACCCAAGCGTGTGCATCGCATATGGATCGCCGAGCGATACGCCGCGGGCAAACAACTGCCGCACCTCTTCGCTGTCCGCACGCCGCCCGTCGCTGACAAGTCCGCTGTCATCATACCGCGCCAGCAACGCCAGCGCGTGCCACGCCCGCGTGTGGCCCAACTCGCGTGCCCGTTCAAAGCTTGCCATGGCACCATCCTGATTGCGCAGCGCCAATTGGGCGCGGCCCTTTTGATAATGGAACCGACCCGTATCTGGGTTAGCGGCAATCGCCGCCTCACAAGCCGCGAGGGCAATCTCGGGGCGGATTTCGTTGGGATAGCGGGTTAGACCCATACCATCAGGGTCCAGATGATCGCCCGCTTCCATGTCGCAGTCGTTGGGTACAAGGTTTAACTGCACTTGCTGTGCGACGCCGTTCACCTCGATCAAGATCGCATCGGTTAACTGTCCGGTGTCCAGCGTCATCGCAGGCACCTGAACGCTTTCGTTCACCAGCGTCAGGCGATCTACATCCAGACCTTTCAACGTCCGACCGGTTACATCTGTGTTCAACCCACTCCGATCGCGCTGCATCAGCACACCTGTTTCGGGCCGCGCCAAAAAGCGGACAGTATCCGTCACGCCGATATTCAGCGCTGCCGACAAGGCGGGGCCAATGTCGACCTCTGGCACGAAATCGGCGGTGATAACATTTGTAAATGGTGCTGCCGAAACCTGGGTTTCCTCGACCACGACTTCCAGATCCGAGACACGGGCCACGCCGCGCGTTTCCCCGGTGCCGCTGCTATTGACCTCGATCGGACGGGACAATTGCGCGCCCAGACCAAAGCTCGCCGGCTCAATCAGGGTAGAACTGTCCCACGGAACCTGTCTGCCATTGGTGCGCTCAAAGGTTTTGCGGCGCACCTGTTCAAAGACATCTTTAATCAGTGCTTCTGGCGAGGCTGACGCCTCTTCGATCAGCGACGCGGTAAAGGGGCTGTTGTCGCCTTCGCCATCGTAAGCAAGCGCACCGGGCGACGTTGAATAGACCAACATTGAATTGAGTGGCGCTGACTGGCTGGAAAACCCGGTGCGGGTTTCACGCAGCGTGTTCCCGACTTGTGTCAAAAGCTCTTTGCCCGCAAAGGGATTGTCCCGGCAACTGTCCAGGATCACAACCTGAAGCCGGGCGCGTGCGCCAATGATGCCGACTAATGACCCCAAAGAGACCGCCTCAAACGGGACGTCATAGACACTGTCGAGGTCGGCGTCCGTGGGAACCAGATAATTCTCGGCGCCAATCTGAAAGCCATGCCCGGCAAAGAAAACAACAACTTCAGTGTCGCGATCCACATCGAACAACACACGACGCAGCAAGTCTTCAAAGCCGCGTTTGGTGATGTCCTCGTGATAACGCACAAGATAGCCCTGCTCGCGCAAGAACGTCGCTACCGCACTTGAATCCGCGTGCGCATTGGGCAGATCAGGAATATCGGCATAATCCGAATTTCCGATCACAATGGCATAGCGCTTGGATGCGCGGGTTTCGGGGTTGATGCCGCGGAACGGCAGAATATCTGCCGATCCGTTGATCAATTGCTCGACGATCATGCTGTTCTGGGCCAGCGCAGGGCCGGTCGCCAGAACGCTGACCGACAGCATCGCACCTGCCAAAACCGAAAGCTGTTTCCGCATGATCAGCACTGCCAGCAAGGCGGGGGTGGTGGGGGAGGTGGTGGTGCCGGAGAAGGCGAACCGCCACCACCACCACCCCCGCCACCGCCACCGCCGCTGCTGCGGCTGGATGATGACGCTTTGCGATCTTCTCGGCGGCTTGCTGCATTTTCGGCAGCGCGCTGACGCAACGCAGCATCCGCTGCGGCTTTGGCTTCTGCGTCGGTTGTGACCACGGTCGTTGTGGGTGTTGTTGCGGTCGTCGTTTGCGCGACCGGCAATGGCACGGGAACAACGCAGCCCGAGACCATGACGGCCAGCCCGAACACCGCTGTTGCGCGCATCCCCCGGCCTAGATTTTTGGCTGTTTTCTTAGTCATTTTCAAATCTCCTTGTCGTCGAAAGTCAGGCGCTAAGTCCCTGTTTTAGTTGGCATCCACCGGCAACCCACCCGCGCCTTTGATCCGCTCAATCAGATCAAGTGTTTTGCGGGGGTCGGCGCGGTAGGCGTCTTGAATTAGGGGGAAGTCTGCCCATTCTTGCCCGTCTGGCAAGTCAGGATTTCCCTCCTGCGTGATCGACCGTGTGGTCCCGGTGCCGGGCACGAGCGCTTGCAGTTGGGCGCAGAAGTGGGAGGCCAGAAATTCATTCTCGACCCCCAGATCAGGACATTCAAGATCCTGAGCCGACGCGCCAGAGGCACAGGCGACACAAAATGCTGTGGTAAAATACATGCGGCGAAGCATCGTCATTTCCTCTTTCATAAGAGCGACTTAGCGCCCTGTTACCGTTTAATGTCAGCGCAAACCTTGCAGGCCATGCCATCTGACTTGCAACCACCCTAGCCCAAATCGGCGCGGCTGAGCCTGTGTCGTATCCAAAACGACAGACCCGCAATGCGAGCGTCACTTAAGGTAAACCTAGCGCAGGAAAACCCGAACACCAAACGGTTCCGACATCGCTGCGTGGAAAGTGAATGCCCCCCTCCGCACGGTCAAAATCGAGGATGCAGAACCCATACACAAAGTATGCACAAACCATACACAAAGTGGCTGCATGAAAGTCCTAAGCCACGTTAACCCTGCTTGGCGCACAAAAAACGACACGTGCCAAGATCACAATTTGCCTGCTAGCATAGGTCACATGAATAATCGCCTGATCACCTTCCTTGCCCTCACGCTGGGCCTTGCCACGGCAGCCCCTGCCGAGGACCGCGCCCTGATCATCGGGGTCGAGGGCTATCCCAACCTTGACCTGCGGCTTGCGCCGCAATCGGCCACCGACGACGCCATCGCGATGGCGCAGCTGGCGGTGGAGCGTTGGGGCTACGGACAGACTCAGGTGTCGGTGCTGCTGGACAGCGCTGCCACATCCGCCGCCATTCTGGATGCGCTGATTGACGAACTCGTCGGCCTGACAGCCCCCGGTGACCGCGCGCTTTTGTATTTCGCGGGCCTTGGCAGCCGGAACGCCGCCGATACCCGCGTCATTCTGGCCTATGACAGCGAGAGCCTGCTGGGTCGGATCCCTGAAGACGCGCTTTCAGATATCCTTGATCTGATCGCGGACCGCGATGTGACGGTGATCATGGACACAGGATTTCGTGGCGACATTGCCACCCCCGGCCAGCGCGGGATTGGCGCACCGGGGTTTGAGGCCACGCCCTTTGCCGCCAATGGCGACAGCCGCGCGGTCTATGCGGCATCCGCCGTGAGCCAGACCGCTTGGGAAACCGCCCAGGGTGGCGTGATGACAAATGCATTGATCGCCGCCGCCAAGGGGGCCGCCGACACAAATGCCGACGGCACGATCACCCACGGCGAGACGATCGCCTATTTGCGCAGCCAAAGCACCGCATGGTGCGCGACCCAAGCCAATTGCGCGCCCATGGGCCTTTCCCCCGATTTTGCAGGGCCTTTGAACCGCAGCGCGACGGGCATTGAGGTCGCAGGCGCGGCCCCTGCCCCGCAGACCAATGCGCCCTTTACCGCCAGCAATAGCGCAGATGTGCGCCTGTCGATTGATGGCGGCACAGCGCTGAGCATCGGGCAATCGGTGACCTTTCGTGTGCTGGCGCAGGCCGCTGGCACGCTGCTGATTTTGGATGTGGACCCGCAGGGGCAGTTAAGCCGGGTGTTCCCGTCAAGACTGGCGGCGGGCAGTGGCACCCGGATCGTGCCGGGGGTCGAACTATCCATCCCAAGCGGCACATCGGCCAATGGCGCGCCGCTGCGCGTCAGGGTCACCGGCCCTGCCGGGGACGGCTATCTGCTGGGCGTCCTGATCGAGGGTGCGGACGTCGATGCCACCACCCTTTTGCCCCAAAACGCGACGGCAGCGGATCTGCCGCAACTTGCACAAACCCTATCAAACCTTGGCCGCAGCTATTCGGTCACGACGCTGAATTATACAATTTCAAACTGACGATTGATGACGGAGCTTATGATGAAACGCATATCGATACTTGCCCTGATGGGCCTGAGCATGGCCAGCCCGGCGCTGGCTTGTGAAGGTTACGACGCCGCCGTCGCCGCTGTGCAGACGGATGATGCCAATGCCGCTGCGGCCCTGTTTGACGGGTTGATCGCGGACAACGATTGTTCGGATGACTTTCGCGAATGGGTCGGTGATTTTCTGGCGCGCGACGCCTTTGCCGTCACGCTGACGGATGCCGATGAGGCAACCAAGCGGGCAGCGCTTGAAACCGCACTTGGTTATGAGCGGCACTGGCGCAGCTTTGCCGGGTTGGGGCAATTGGACTGGGCGGCGAAGGATTATGCCAGTGCAGCGGCCAATTTCCAGCTGGCCCTGAATGAATTGGCCGAGGGCGACCAGACCCATACCGCAGAGACCGAAGAGATTGCCGAGATCTACCAACTGGCGACGGCAAGCCTGTCGCTGGCGGATCAGGTGGTGGATTTGCCGACCACGCGGTCCGGCAACCCCAGCGTGATGTTGACCGGCAAGGTCCGCGGGTTCGAGGTTGAAGAGATCCCGCTGCCGATCACGTTTGAATATAATTCTGTCCAGTTTGATGCGGCGGGCCTGGATTACGCCAATGCGCTGGTGAACCATTTGCTGATGGTCAATCCGGTCAGCGTGAACCTGGGCGGGCACACCGACCCGGTGGGCGGTGAGGAATTCAACCTTGCCCTGTCAGAGGCCCGCGCCGAGGCATTGGCCACTTATATCAAGGCCGCCGGTTACACCGGAGAGATCATCACCACCCCCTACGGTGAAAGCCGCCTGCCCACCCCCCCATCCGGCATTGAAGCCGGATCAGAGGAGCACCACCGCATCGCGCGGCGCGTGTCGTTTGCAAGCCAATGAGGGCGGTTGTTCTTGCCGGGCTGATGGCCTGCGCCGCCCTGCCTGCCTGGGCCGAAAAGACCTATGGTCTGGTGATCGGGATTGATGAATACGCCAATGTGCCGGATTTGCAGGGCGCGGTGAATGACGCCCACGACATTGCTGACGCGCTGGCCGGGATCGGGGCAGAGGTGACGCTGCTGTTGGATGGCGCGGCGACGCGGGCTGCGATTTTTGAGGCGTGGGAAGCGGTGGCGGCGAAGATTGAGCCCGGTGACCGGCTTGTTGTCAGCTATGCAGGCCACGGGTCCTATGAGCCGGAGTATATCATCGGGTCAGAGGAAGACGGGCGCGATGAGAATTTTCTGCTGGCGGGGTTTTCGTTTCAGGGGGCCGGTGCGGCAGAGCGGATCCGCGATGATGAATTGGCCGCATTGATTGCGCTGACGCCACAGGCAGAGGTCGTGTTTTTGGCCGATAGCTGCCACTCGGGCACGGTGTCGCGGAATGTGACGCCGGTGTTGGGCTATCGCTATGTCATCGGCGGCAAGCTGTCGGATGATCCGTTGCCGCCGCCGCCACCACGGGTATCGGCCAGCGAAGGCAAGGATGATGTGGCGCTGTTTCTGGCGGCGGTGGACGAATCCGAAAAGGTGCCGGAGTTCCTGATTGATGGCAAACCAAGGGGTGCGTTGTCCTATTCCTTTGCCCGGGGACTACGCGGCGAGGCGGACGCGGATGCCAATGGCGCTGTGACCAAGGACGAGTTGGCCACCTATGTGCGCCGGTCGGTGCGCAGCATCAGTCAGGGGTTGCAGGCGCCGCAGATCAGCCCACGCGGCGACGAAGAGCGGGTGCTTTTTGCGCTGGATGGCGCGCCGGAGCCGGTGATGATCGAGGTGTCGCCGTTTGAAAAGACGCTGGCGGGGTTGCCGGACCTGGCGGTGGCCCATAACGGCGGCAATTTTGGTGCCACGGTGCTGGCGGGTCTGGACGGTGTGCGGGTGGTTGAGGATCCGCTGGCAGCCGCGGCGTTTGCGGACTTCAGCGCCGGCGTTTTGCGGTCCACGGTGGGGGATGCCTTGGCGGATTTCAGCGATGACGCGCCGGCGGTGGGGCTGGAACAGGCGATCGACAAGCTGCGGGTGACGCAGGCGATTGCCGCGGCCGGACCGGCGGGCAGCCTCGAGGTGCGCTTTGCTGAAGGGGACCGCAGCTATACCAGCCGCGACCGGGTGACGGTGCAGATCAGGGGGCGCAGCACGCCCTATATCACGCTGGTGGCGGTGTCGTCGGACGGGGCGGTCTCGCTTTTGTATCCCTATCAGGGCGAAGGCATTAATGATCCGCAAGCGGTGATCCCGGCGGACCCGCTGAACCTGACGCTACAGGTGCAGGCCCCTTACGGCGCCGACCATATCATCGCGATTGAAACCAAGGGCGATGGCGCGGATCTGCGGGCGGTGCTGGCGCATCTGGACGGCCAAGACAGCCGCACGCCAAAGCTGTGGGAGGTGCTGCGCACCGCGGTCCTGAAGATGGACACACAACCCCGGATCGCACTTTTCCCGTTCTATACCAGACCTTAGTGCGCCAGCAGGCTTGACGGAGCGACGCTGACGTCTCACCCTTCGCACAGGAAGGTGGGACGCGGTGACCGACACAGACGACAAGACACAACTCAGCCTGCTGCACGCATTCGAGACGGTCGAAGCCTCGCTTCGGACCGAAAACTGGTTCTTTGAAACCGTGCGCACAGAGCTGCAAAAGACCGCGCCGCTGTCGGACTTTCCCACCATCATGGGGTCCAACGGGCATGACTACCTGCTGCATTTCACCCAGTTCATGTTCTTTCTGCGCGCACTGGATTGCACCGATGCCGCGCAAATCAGCGTTTTCATCGACAGTCACAACGACAAGATCAACGGTCAGTTGAACGACCCCGATTTCGGCAAATCCCCGAACGAATTTCGCAAGGCGATCTTTAAGCCCGAACGCAAGGCCAAGATCCTTGATAGTATCCGCGCGCTGAACGAACCGGTCTTTGCGATCTACGAATTCGGCCATCTGCTGATTGACGATATGTCGCCAAAGACGACCGAAAAGCTGATCGAGGACCTGCGCTTTGGCAAGTTGCTGGAACGGCGCGAGGATGACCGGATCGACGCCGATGCCAAACGCGTGCTGATCGCCTCTACCGGGTTTCTGGAAGACACCTACCGGATGTCGCTGTTGATGCAGCGCCGGATGATTGCCGCCAGCATCACCGACGAAGAAATCACCACTGCAAGAAAGACCTAGCGGATCGCGCCTGCGCGGTGATCCATGTGTTCTGTGCGGGCGGACGTCCGTATGGGATAGGCAATGCAAGACGAATGTCCCGCAACATCAGACGCAGCGACACGTCTGCCGCTTTTTTGGGCGGTAGGGGATGCGGAAACGGTTGATTGCGCACCACAGCATTGCCAATCGCGCCAAAGCCACTACGCTGACCATATGAATCCAAGCCCAAAGCACTTTAGCGAGATGTCCACCGACGCGGGCATTCGCGCGCCTTATTCCGCCTATGAACAATGGTTCACAAAGCAAGACACCGCGCGTCTTGCCAAGAAGTCTGAAGAGGCAGAAGCCTTTTTCAGGCGGACCGGGATCACATTCAATGTCTATGGCCAATCAGATGCCGAAGAGCGGTTGATCCCTTTCGATCTGGTGCCAAGGATCATTTCCAACAAGGAATGGACCAAGCTGTCGCGGGGGATCGACCAAAGGGTCAGGGCGATCAACGCGTTTCTGCACGACATCTACAACCGGCAGGAAATTCTGCGGGCGGGCGTCGTGCCCAAAGACCTGATTGCGCAGAATGACGCCTTTTTGCCGCAGATGATGGATTTCAGCCCGCCGGGTGACGTCTATACCCATATCGTGGGCACCGATATCGTGCGGACCGGCGAAGACGATTTCTTTGTGCTCGAGGACAACGCAAGGACGCCCAGCGGGGTGAGCTATATGCTTGAGAACCGCGAGACGATGTTGCAGATGTTCCCGGAACTTTTCAGCAAGATCAAAGTACAACGGGTCAGCGATTATCCCAAACAATTGCGGCGGTCGCTTGAGGCCTCTGCGCCTGCATCCTGCAAGGGGCGGCCCTGTGTGGTGGTGCTGACGCCGGGGATCCACAATTCAGCCTATTACGAGCATAGTTTTCTGGCCGATCAGATGGGTGTGGAACTGGTTGAAGGGCATGATCTGCGGGTGGTGGACGGCCATATCGCGATGCGCACGACGCGCGGCTACAAGGTGATTGATGTCATTTACCGCCGCGTCGATGATGAATATCTTGATCCGCTGACGTTTAACCCCACGTCGATGCTGGGTGTGCCGGGGATCATGGATGTCTACCGCGCAGGCAATATCGCGATCACCAATGCACCGGGCACAGGTGTGGCCGACGACAAGGCGATTTACAGCTATATGCCCGAGATCGTGGAGTTCTATACCGGCGAACGGGCGATCCTGAAAAACGTGCTGACGCATCGCTGTTCAGAGCCTGACACGCTGAAATACGTGCTGGATAATCTGGCTGATCTGGTCGTCAAAGAGGTACACGGATCGGGTGGATACGGGATGCTTGTGGGCCCCGCGGCCAGCAAGAAAGAACTGGCGGAATTTGCCGATAAGCTGCGTGCCAAACCGGCGAATTACATCGCACAGCCCACGCTATCGCTGTCGACGGTGCCGATATTTACCGACGCAGGGCTGGCGCCAAGGCATGTGGATTTGCGACCCTTTGCACTGGTGTCACCAGCGGGTGTGGATATCACGCCGGGTGGTTTGACACGGGTCGCGCTGACCGAAGGCAGCCTTGTGGTGAATTCATCCCAAGGCGGCGGCACTAAAGACACCTGGGTATTGGAAGACTGATATGCTTGGAAAAACCGCAGGTGGCCTTTACTGGATGTTCCGCTTTCTGGAGCGGGCCGAAAACACAGCGCGTCTGATTGAGGCAGGGTTTCGGATCGCCCTGACCCGGTCCACGGATGCAGAGGCCGAGTGGAAGTCGGTCATTGTGACCTCCGCCGCGCAGCCGGCCTATGATGCAAAGCACGACGGCTATGACAGTGCGCGGGTGACAGATTTTCTGCTGCGCGACGCGGACAATCCCAGCTCTGTCTTGTCGGTCACGAAAACGGCGAGGGACAACGCAAGGCTGGTGCGCACGGCGCTGACGACGGAAGTCTGGTCGAGCGTGAATGAGACCTGGATGGTGCTATGCGACACCCTGCGCGACCCGGTGCCGGAAACGGAACTGCCCGGTGTGCTGGCCACGATCCGGCAGCAATCGGCGCTGGTCAGGGGCGCGATGTATGGCACGATGCTGCGCAACGACGCTTATGATTTCTGTGGCTTGGGGACGTTCATCGAACGGATCGACAGCACGGCGCGGATCATTGATGTGAAATATCATTCGCTGTTGCCGGCACCGTCATTTGTCGGCAGTCGGATAGATAATGTGCAGTGGGAAACGATTTTGCGGTCCGTCTCGGCGCATCGGTCGTTCCGCTGGGCCATCGAAGAGGGCTTTAACGCGCCCAATATTGCGGCGTTTCTGATCCTTGATCGCAGGATGCCAAGGTCGCTTTATTTCTGTGCCGGGCAAATGATGGATAACCTGGAATATCTGTCCGAAAGCTATGGCGAGGAATCGGAAAGTCTGGTGCTGGCAAGCGCGCTGCGCACCAAGCTGAAGGACCGCGATATTGGGTCGATATTTGAGGAAGGTTTGCATGAATTCCTAAGTGCCATTCTTGCGGATACCGCGCGACTTGGTCTTCAGATCGAGCAAGACTACAGGTTCAACCTCTGATGCAGCTGACAATCAATCATATCACCCGCTACACCTACGAAAACGCCGTGGATTATGCGCTGCAAAAGGTGCGGCTGCGCCCCATGGACAACCCCATGCAAACCGTTGACAGCTGGCAGGTGTCGATTACCGGCGGCAAGCAAGAGGCGGATTACCGCGATCATTACGGCAACCACGTCGATCTGATCAGCACCGAACCGGGGGTCACAGAGCTGACGATTGCGGCGCAAGGCACGGTGACAACGCATGACGTCGCAGGGATCCTTGGCCACAAATACGGACGCGCGCCGCTGTGGCATTTCGCGCAGCCCACGCCGCTGACGCAGGCCAGCGAAAAGATCAAGACGCTGGCCGAGGATGCAACGGCGGGGCTGGACCCATTGGCGGGGCTGCACGCGTTGTCGGCGGGCATTATCAAAGCTGTCCCCTATCAGATCGGCAATACGGATGCGTCAACGACGGCTGAAGATGCGTTGACGATCGGCAGCGGGGTCTGTCAGGACCACGCCAACATCATGATCGCCGCCGCCCGCGCGAAGGGTCTGCCTGCGCGCTATGTGAGTGGCTATCTGATGATGAACGACCGGGTTGATCAGGACGCCAGCCATGCCTGGGCAGAGGTCCATATCGACGATCTGGGCTGGGTTGGCTTTGACGTCTCTAACGGAATCTCGCCCGACGAGCGCTACGTCAGGCTTGCGATTGGGCGTGACGCGGCGGACGCCGCCCCGATTTCGGGGTTACGTATGGGCGCAGGAGACGAGTCCTTGATTGTATCTTTACAGGTGCAGCAGTAAGTTCGCCGACAAAGACGACAATGGAAGTTCATCATGACATATTGCGTTGGCTTGCGCCTTAATCAGGGCCTGGTCTTTATGTCTGACACCCGCACCAACGCGGGCGTCGACAATTTCTCGTCCAGCCGCAAGATGTTCAATTGGACCGTGCCGGGCGAGATGTCGATCACGATCATGACGGCGGGCAATCTGGCGACGACGCAAGCGATGATCAGCCTGCTGGAAGAACGATCCAAGGCATCAGAGGATCGCGACCCCAGCATTATGCGGCAAACCTCGATGTTTCAGGTGGCGCGGCTGGTGGGGGCGACGTTGAAAGAGGTGATCTCTTACAGCAGTCCAAATGGTCCAACGGCGGATGACCCGTTCAGCGCCTCGGCCATTGTCGGCGGGCAGATCAAGGGCGGAAAGCCCACGATCTTCCTGATCTATCCGCAGGGCAATTTCATCGAAATTTCGGACGACACGCCGTTCTTTCAGATCGGAGAAGCGAAATACGGCAAGCCCATTCTGGTGCGTGCCTATGCCCCTGATATGCCGTTTGATGAGGCGGTGAAGCTGTTGCTGGTGTCTTTTGATTCCACGGTGAAGTCGAACCTGTCGGTCGGCCTGCCGTTTGACTTGCAGGTTTACGAAAACGACACATTCAGCGCCGACCGCAGCACACGGATTGAGGACGACGACCCGATTTATCAAGCGATTTCATCGGGTTGGGGTGACGCCTTGAAAGCGGCATTTGACCGGTTGCCCAGCTACAAGATCTGACGCTATTCGCCTTCGTAAGGCAGGCTGCCTGAGGGTGGCAAAAGCGGTTCGGCAAGATCCAAGGGCTGCATGAACGACCAAAGCTGGCGTTCAAGGGCGTCATCGGAGCAGCTTTCCAGCGACACTGCGCGGGCACGATACCGCTGCGGAAAGCGCTTGCCGCCTGGCGTCAGTTCGGACTTGGTATCGGCGATGGTCATGCAAAGTGACGTGTCCGACGCGAGTTTCAGACGGGCGTTTTCGGACGTCCAACCGGCCATTGGGTCACCACAGTCTTTCAGCACAATCGCAGCACCGGGGTTTGTGCCTGCGGCGGCAAGGCACTTGGAATATTGCGGCATTTCCAGCCCTGCCCCGTCGTCTGTCCAAGCGATGCGCTGGTCAAGGTTCCACAACCCGTCCTTGCAGGTATGAACGGTAAACGCGGCCTCTAGGTCGATCATGTCGCCGTGACCGGGCAGGTCGATGCATAGATGGCGCGGTTCATCCAAAGGTAAGGCTGCCCGAACGTATGTGGCCATATCCGCGCCGTTGACGGCGTCAGGCTCTGCCGGTTGAGCGATCACGGAAGGGGCGATCAGGAGGGCGGCGATCAAAGCGGGGAGAATGGCACTTTTCGTCATTTTGTCGTCCTTGTGAAAATTGATTTGACCCAACTTAACACAAATCGGCCCCCGTCGTTTGTCAGGTGACGCACAACGACTGTTAGTTTTCCAACACCTGGGTCAGGCAATAAGGAACAGCGTGATCGCCGGGAACATGACAAGGATCGCGACGCGGATCAGGTCGGTGCCGACGAAGTAGATAACCGCCTTGTAGGTGTCCAAGATCGGGGTTTTGCGGTCCATCGCGTTGATCACAAAGAGGTTCATACCAACGGGTGGTGTGATCAGCCCGACCTCGACCACGATCAGGACAAGGATGCCGAACCAGATTGCGGTGTGTTCGGCGGACATGCCGAAATCAAGCTCCATCATCACGGGAAAGAAGATCGGGATGGTGAGCAGGATCATTGACAGGCTGTCCATCAGGCAGCCAAAGATCAGGTAGAAAATCAGGATCAGAACAAGCACCGTCCAAGGGCTGAAGCCTTGGGAGACGACAAAGTTCGACAGCTCTTGCGGGACTTGGGTGAGCGCCAGAAAGCCGTTGTAGAATGCGGCACCGAGGATGATGAAAAAGATCATTGCGGTGGATTTGGCGGTGACCGTGAAGCTTTCGACCAAGGTGGTCCAAGTCAGCCCGCCGTTCAGCAGCGCGATCAACCCGGTGCCAAATGCGCCGACGGCGGCCCCTTCGGTGGGGGTGAACCAGCCCGCATAGATGCCGCCGACCACAAGGCCAAAGACCAAGAGGACGGGCCAGACTTTGAACAGTGCCGCGAAACGCGCGGCATAGGGGATTGCGGGCCGGGTGCCTGCGGCGTTGGGGTTCAGCCGGACGTAGATTGAGATCGCGATGACATAGCCCAAGGCCGCGAGGATGCCGGGGATAAAGGCGGCAAGGAAAAGCTTGGCGATGTTTTGTTCGGTCAGGATGGCGTAGATCACCAGCACCACGGATGGCGGGATCAGGATGCCCAGCGTGCCGCCCGCCGCCAGTGTTGCGGTCGAGAAGCCGCCTGCGTAGCCGTATTGTTTCAGCTCTGGCAGAGCAACGCGGCCCATCGTCGCCGCCGTCGCCAGCGAGGATCCACAGATCGCGCCAAAGCCCGCGCAGGCACCGATGGCGGCCATGGCGACCCCGCCCTTGCGGTGGCCAAGGAAGCCTTCGGCGGCTTTGAAAAGGGCGGTGGACATGCCGCCCAATGTGGCGAAGTGGCCCATCAGCAGGAACATCGGCACGATGGACAGCGAGTAGCTGGAGAAGGTCGTGTAGGTCTCGGACTTGAGGCGGCCCAGCGGCAGGTTGAGGTTGCCGGTCACCAGATAGAGCCCGATGAGCCCGGTGAGGAACATCGCAAGACCAATGGGGACCCGGATGAAGATCAGGATCAAAAGGGCGGGAAAAGAGGCGATGCCGATTTCGAGCGCGGTCATTGTGGCGCGTCCTCGGTCGGGAGGATCGCGCGGGCGGTGATGACTTCGGCGATGCGGACAAGGGCCACGTATATGGCGACCACGGCGGCGGCAACCGCGCCCAAGAGGCTGGCGGCATAGGCCCACCAGATCGGGAATTGCAGAAGGAAGGTGGTTTCGCCGTAGCGCAGTTTGGATTGCAGGCCTTCGTTGAGCTGAGCCGCGATCAGGATCAGCACGGCGGCAAAGACAAGGTCGATCAGCATTTGAAGGATGCGGTTGACGCGGGCGGGCAGTTTTGAGGTGAAGATATCCACGCTGGCATGGCCGGCGGTAAGTTGGCAGAGCGGCAAAAAGGCAAAGATGGCAAAGGCGACGCCGGATTCCACAAGCTCAAAATCGCCGTTGATCGGGCCGACGCCCGCATCCAGCGCCCATTGCGCAAAGCCGGGCATCAAGGTGCCCAAGCCGCCGTGCATCAGGCCGTTCAGGCCACGCCCCAGCACGGAGGCGCAGACCAGCAAGATCAGCGCAAACAGGACCGCGCCACCAAGGATCGCCATGCCAAGGGAGAGGCCCCGAATGAATTTATGCACGTTGTCCCCCTTGGAGTGACCCGGCCCAAGGGCTTGGACCGGGTCGATCGTTTATTCAGCCATCAGGGCTGTGGCTTGGTCAATCAACGCTTGGCCGTCAATGCCTTTTTCCGACATCTCTGCCAGCCATTTGTCATAGACCGGCTGTGCTGCGGCCTCCCATGCGGCGGATTGTTCGGCGTCAAGCGTCAGGATGCTGTTGCCGCGATCAGCGGCGACCGCGCGGGCGGGTGCATCGGCGTCTTGCATGACTTTGCCTGCGAACATCGAAAATTCCATGCCGGAATTGTCGTCGATGACGGCTTGCAGGTCAGCAGGCAGGCTATCGTATTTGTCCTTGTTCATGACCAAGACGAAGGTGACGGTGTAGAACATTTTGCCGGTAAATTCGGTGTGGTGTTCGACCAGTTCAGGCACCTTGAGCGAGAATGTTACCTCCCACGGGATGGTGGTGCCGTCGATCACGCCTTTTGACAATGCCTCTGGCACGGCTGGAACAGGCATGCCGACAGGCGTGGCCCCCAGCACTTCGAGCAGGCCGTTGATCTGGCGGGAAGCGCCGCGCACCTTCATGCCGTTGAGGTCGGCAGGTGTCGCGACTTCGCGGTCAGAGTGGATGACGCCGGGGCCATGGACCCAGCCGCCAAGGACCTTCACGTCGCTGAACTCGCTTTCGGCGATGCCGCCGTCGAGCATCTGCCAGAACGCGCCGGAGGCGGTGGCGGCGTCTTCAACCAAGAAGGGCAGCTCGAACACTTCGGTGGATGGATAGCGGCCCGGCGTGTAGCCTACCACGTTCCATGTCATGTCGATCACGCCGTCGATGACCTGATCAATCAGCTCGGGCGGGGCACCGCCAAGTTGCATGGCCGGGTAGCGGGTGATCGCGATGCGGCCATTTGAATCGGCTTCGATCTTGTCGGCCCAGACGTCGATAATGTCCGCCGGGATGGTGGCAGGTGCGGGCAGGAAGCTTTGCAGATTAAAGCTGAATTCCTGCGCTGTTGCTGCCGTGGTCAGGCCAAGCGAAAGTGCCGCAGCACCGGCAAATCCAAGTAGGTTTCTGCGCGTGGTCATGGTGGTTCCCCCTTGATTGTGTGGTCCGACAGGCCCAACGACCTGCCAACCTTGGGCGGAACTTTGCGTCGGCTGCACAGCAAAATCCAGCGGATAATGCGACGCCTGATGATGGATCTGCGGTGTTAGCGCTATGCATTGGGCGCTTTCGTGCCGGGCATTGCGGTCAGCCCCAATTGCGCCAGCGTGATGCTGGTTTCAGAGCGCAGCACATCCCATAGCTGCTGTAGCCCCTCTTCACCGCCTGCGGCGATGGCAAATTGCAGAATGCGGCCCAGAAAGGTGAAATTGGCACCCTGAGCAAACGCCTTGAACACATCTTCGCCGCTGCGCAGGCCCGTGTCATAGAACAACGGATAATCGGGGCCAACGGCGGCGCGGATATCGGCAAGGGCCGAAATGGGCGGGCGGGCGCTGTCAAGCTGGCGGCTGCCGTGGCTAGAGACCTGGATCGCGTCAACGCCTGCGTTTTGCAGTTGTGTGGCATCATCCGCATCAAGCACGCCTTTGACCACCAAGCGCCCTGGCCAGGCATCGCGCAGCTTGCGCAGCGTGTCCCAATCGGCGCGCGCACGGCTTTCGGTGCGGTCAAAAGTGAAGCCGGGCATCTGGAAATTCGCCATCTCGGGGCGGCCCCTGAAAAGCGCGTTGAGCGACCAGCGCGGGTGCAAAGCAAAGTCGATGAATTGCTTGGGGCCGATCCGGAAGGGCATGGTGAACCCATGCCGCAATTCGCGCGGGCGGCGGCCCACCTCTGGCACGTCGACAGTCAGGATAAGGGTCTCGTACCCTGCGGATTTGGCGCGTTCGACCAGCTTGAAAGTGCCGGTGCCATCGCCGCTGAAATAAAGCTGAAACCATGCGTGGCCCTGCGCCACCTCGATCAATTTCTCGAGCGGGGTGGAGGCCACGGTCGAGACGCCAAGCGGCACCTTCTCGCGGGCGGCCAGCCGCGCGAGCATCAGGTCCGCACCGGGACCAGAGAGGTTGCACATGCCCATCGGGCTGATGCCAAAGGGGGCCTTGGTCGCGTGGTCAAAAAGCGTGGTGCCAATGTGGCGGTTGCTGACGTCGCGCAGGATTTTTGGCGTCAGTTCAATGGCATCAAAGGCCGTGCGGTTGCGGTCGGCCCCAACCGCGCGGCCCGCTGCACCGTCGATGTAGTCAAACACCATCCACGGCAGACGCCGCTTTGCGATGCGCCGGGCGTCATCGCTGGAATGAATGCCAAGGGTCAAGATGCGCCCGGTTCAAGGATGATCTTGGGGGCGGCGACCTTGCCTGCACGAATATCCTCGAACGCTTGCTGGCCGTCCGCGAGGGCACGGCGTTCGGTCCAGTCCAGCGGGCCGAGGCGGCCGTCAAAGATTGCTGCGGCGGTATCGCGGAAATCCTGCGCGGTATAGGTGTAGGTGCCGATAAAGGTGATTTCCTGCAAGGTCATGCGGCGGATATCGAGCCCACCTACCCCTTCGCCCAAACCGATGTGCATGATGACACCACCGGGCAGCGTGATTGCGGTGGCATCCGCGCGGGTGGCCGCATAGCCCACCCCGTCAATCACAAGATCAACATCCGTGACAGCGCCGGGGGCGACCGCGTCAAAGCCATCAATCTGATCAAGGGTCGCACGGCGCAATGCATTGGGTTCGGCCACGGTGATCTGGGTCGCGCCAAAGGCCCGCAACGCCAATGCCGCACCAACCCCGATCGCACCACCACCGATGACATGACACCGCGCCTGATCCAGCGACAGATCCAAGGCCGCGGCCCCGAGGCGCACAGCGTGCCAGCCGCATGCAATCGGCTCGGCCAGTGCCGCCTTGTGCAGCTGGACATCTGTGGGAACGGTCACAAGGTTCTGATCCTGCATCACCACAAATTCGGCAAATGCGCCTTCTCGTGGCGGCATGGAGATAATCATGCGGTCGGGGCAAAGGTTATCGCGCCCCGCCTGACAGGCGCGGCAGGTGCCACAGCTGACCAGCGGATTGATGGTCACCCGTTCGCCATCACGCGGACCGCCCGAAATTGTGCCCGCAGCCTCGTGCCCAAGGATCAGCGGCGCGGGGCGACGTTCATCATGGCCCAGAAAGGCATGCATGTCGGACCCGCAGATGCCAGAGGCCTCGATACGGACCAGTTGCTGGCCGGATTGGGGTTGCGGATCAGGGACATAGCGGTAGTCCAGCGCCTGAACACCGGCGTAAACAAGTGCCTTCATTTTGCAGTATATCCTCCATCCACCATGAGCACCTGGCCAGTGACGTAGCCAGATGCGTCCGAGCATAAAAACAAGAGCGGGCCGTCGATGTCCGCAAGTTCACCATTGCGACCGATGCAGGTCTGGGCGGCGTTGCGGGCGGCGCGTGCGGGGTCGGCGAAGACCGGCCCGGTGAGTTCGGTTGGGAAAAATCCCGGGCCGATTGCGTTGGCTGTGATGCCGTGGGGGGACCACGCCTCTGCCATGGCGCGGGTCAGTTGGGCGACGCCCGCCTTTGATGCGCCATAGCTGACGCCGCCGGGAAAGGCGCGCGTGGTCTGGAGCGATGCGAAGCTGACGATGCGGCCCCAGCGCTTTGCCTTCATCGCCGGGGCAAAGGCCTGTGACAAAAAGAACGGGGCAGCGAGGTTGAGGTTCAGCGTGACGTCCCAGCCTTCGGGGGTGACGTCATCCGCCGTTTCGCGCGTGTTGATGCCTGCGGCATGGACGATGATATCAGGCGCGCCAAAGGGGGCGGCGATACGGTTGGCGATGTCGGTAATTGCGTCACGATCCGACAGGTCAGCCGCAATGCCCGCAGCCGCGGGCCCTGTAGAAGCGGCCCAATCCTGAAGCGCATCTGCGCGGCGGGCCACGCCCACGACCTGCGCCCCGGCAGCCGCCAAAGCGACAGCAGCGCGTTGCCCGAGCCCGGCGCTGGCACCGGTGACACAGGCCACGCGACCCGACAGGTCAAACAAGGCACGCGGATCAGTCATGCAGACAGCGCTGAGACATGGAAAACCCCAATTTTCACGAATTCGATGAGTCAGTGTAAGCGCTTACATTGCCGTAATCAATCCTTTCGTTTCGGGGCCATGCCAAAGTGTTGCATGCGCACAAAAAAGGGGCGCCGGCGGGCGCCCCTATTTGTGCTGATTGATCTTGGTGGATTAGCCCCAGGTGTGGCCAGCCCATGTGATGGATTTTCCGGCCAGCCAGTCATCGCCCAGCGCATAAAGCGCGTCGACCTCTGGCCCCTTGATCCCCGGCATGTCTTGCTTGATCGGGTAGCCAACCTGCGATTGCAGATAGGCCAGGTGACGGTAACCCACTGGAAAGGCGAGAAGTTTTTCTTGATCCAGCGAAATGGTCGCGCCGGGCACGACGGGGTCCATGCGGTCTTTTTCATAGATTGGCTGGCGCATGCACATCCCCCATTTCCCATCGCGCTTTTCAAGGAAATCGTAGAACCGGCCGGTGCAGACCACATCAACCTCGACCCCGTGGACATCGCCACGCTGCGAGATCGTCATCTTGGTTTCCGTGACCGCACGGTCGCCTTCGATGTAGCAGGTGAAACCGCCCAGAAAATGCAGAATCGACACACCTTTGGCCCAGCCCTGCTTGTTCATCTCAATGAACTCATCAGCGGTGCCTTGGGTCCAGGTGGCCATCATCCGCCCGTCGTCATGCCAGACGGTGCGGAACTTTTCCCAATAGCCGGCGTCCCGCCAGATCGCCCAGTTGTCGATCAATTCGCGCAGCGCCAGCTTATCAAGCAAGAGTTGGTCCATCTGGAACCTCCTAGAATGGGGTTTTGCGGCCACCGTTTTCAACGGTCAGCCAGCGTGTTTCGGTAAAGGATTCAACGGACCAGCGTGCGCCATGACGGCCAAGGCCGCTGTTTTTGACGCCGCCAAAGGGCACAGTCGGTTCGTCGTAAATGGTGGTGTCATTGACATGGGCCATGCCGCTTTCGATGCGGCGAGCCACGGCCAGACCGCGGGTTTCATCCCGCGTCATGATCGAAGCGGAGAGCCCGTAGCGGCAATTGTTGGCCAGATCCACGGCCTCATCCTCGCCATCGGCAAAGATGATGTTGGCGACGGGGCCAAAGACCTCTTCATGGAAGATTTCCATGTCGGGCGTTGCGCCGGTGATCACCGTGGGTTGATAATAAAGACCGTCACGGGTGCCGCCCAAGTGAACCTCGATCCCGTCGGCCTTGGCCTGTGCCAGCCGCGCATCAACTTTGGCGGCTTGAGTTTCATTGACCATTGGCCCGATCTGGTTACCCATCTGGGTGGGGTCACCGACGTTGAGTTCCTTTGTCGCGGCCATGAATTTATCCATAAATATCTGTTCAAGTGACCGGTCGACGATGATTTTCTCGGCGGACATGCAGATTTGGCCCTGATGGAAATAGGCCCCAAAACGCGCGGCTTTCACGGCGCGGTCTATGTCTGCGTCATCGAGCACCAGCAGCGAATCCTTGCCGCCAAGTTCGACACAGGCCTTTTTCAGCAGTCCCCCCGCCGTGCTGGCAATGGATTGACCAACGGCGGTGGATCCGGTGAAGCTGATCGCCTTGACCTTTGGGTTGGTGACCATTTCGTCGCCAACGTCTGCCACGTTGTGGCGCGAACAGGTCACCACGTTCAGGACGCCGGGTGGCACACCAGCCTCTTCAAAGACCTCTGCCAGCATCAGGCCGCCGGTGATCGGCGATTCCTCTGACGGTTTCAGAACGACGGTATTGCCGACCGCGAGGGCCACGCCCATGCCACGGCTGGACAGCAAAAGCGGCACATTCCATGGGCTGATGACGCTGATGACGCCAAGCGGGCGACGCTCAACAATGCTGGTCTTGAGGTGGTCGGACGGGAGGGTTTCGCCGGTTGGCAAATAGGCAGCCGCAGCGGCGGCGCGGAAAACGGTCGGCGCGTAGTTGATTTCAAATGCGCTTTTGCGGATCCAGCCACCGCATTCGGCGGTTAGCGCGCCGATGAAGTCTGCTTTGCGGCGTTCCAGAACATCCGCAATCTTCAGCATATATTTGGCGCGTTCCGTAAATGGCAGCGCGGCCCATGCCGGTTGCGCCGCAGCGGCCGCGTCGATGGCTGCTTTTGCGTCGTCCCGTGTCGCATCGGGCGCGGCGGCCCAGACTGCGCCGGTGGCCGGGTTGAAGACGTCAAATGTACCGCCTTGCGCGGCTTGCCATGCACCATCGCGCCAAAGGCCGCGGGCGGTGTAGGACGTCGCAAGTTCCTGATTGAAGGGCAACTTATCGAGTGGCATTGGCGTCTCCTATGGTCAAACTGATTTGAGAAGTGACGGAATATGTTCGGCGCTGTGTTCACCAACAAAAAGCCGTGCGTATTCAAAAGTAGCGTTGGAATGTTCCTGCATCACAGCTTGCGCACGCATTGCGTCGCGGTCGCGGATGGCACTGGCCACAATGATGTGTTGGGCATGGCCAACAGACATCCGCAGGCGTTCACGGTCCAACAATTCAGGATTGGGAACATGGGTCCCGAGTGCTGCAAGCGGAAAGTGCCGGATGGGCTCAAACGCCAGCGGGATGTATTCATCGCCGCAGGCATACATGATGGTTTCGTGAAAGAGCGTATTGGCGCGTTGGTAGGTTTCAACGTCATCAAGACTGATCGCACATTTTCGGACAATCGCATCGGTCATTTCGATCGAGGCATCCAGATCCGATAATGCTGTGGCGCTCACGTCATTGCGCGCCATGGCGGCAGCGGCTGCCCCTTCCAACACCCCACGCAGGGAAATCACTTTCTTCATGTCGGTCAGGCTGACCTTGCGGACAGTATATCCGCGGCCTGGGCGTTTGCTGATCAGGCCTGTCATCTCAAGCCGTGCGAGTGCAAGCTTTGCCGGCGTGCGCGAAACGCCCATCATTTCGGCCACAGAAACCTCTGACAGGCGTTCGCCCGCGGGGATGACCCCGTCGATGATTAACTGACGTAGATCTGCGAGTGTTTTCTGTTCAGCTTCGGCCATCTGCGCCCATCATAACGAATCCAATGTATCCGTTATCTTGGTATATATTCCGGTATCCTGTGTCAAATTGCATTCATTGTGGCGGAAATTGCTGATCATGCGGCCTTTTCCATTACGGCGTTGCAACGCCATATTGTGGCCCTGCGGCCCCGGCGTTCAGGGCCCTTGCCGATTGCGCCAGCCGGGTTTCCACAAAGGTCGCAAATTGGGCCACGGCGCGTGATGCTCGGCGCCCCGACGCCGTCAGCAAGCCAAGATGCCGGTCTGGGTGTGCAATCCCCAACGGCAAAGCCACAACACGAGAGGCGCATGGATCCTGCGCCAGGACCGATAAAGGCAGGACTGTCAGCGCATCGGACCCGGTGAGGAATTGCAGGACCGACGCCAACGTCCCGCCAGAAAACCCAATCTTGAGGTCAGCGGTCCCGATCTCTGTCAGGGCTTGACGCAGATCGCGGTAAAGCGGGCTGCCTGCGGGCGGCGCGATCCACGGGTAGGCTGCTGTGTCGCGCGCTGAAATGGTCGCTTGGCGGGCCAGCGGGTGGTCTGTCCGGCAGACGAAAACATTGCTGCCCGGAATGAGCGGTTTGAAGTCCGTGCCGGCAGGCACGTCGTCAAGACGCAGCGGACAGACGGCCAAGTCAATGGATCCATCATGGAGACCCACCGCCAATTCATCGGCATAAGCAAAGGAGGCGTCGACGCGCACGTCCGAGTGCCGTTGCTGGAATTCCGCAATGATCCCCGAGATCACGCCTTCCATGAAGATGGGCGTCCCGCCGATCCTGACAACTGCCCCGACCCTGCCCTGACGCCGCGCGAGAATCGCGGAGGCACTTTGTGACGCACGGGCGACTTGCCTGCCCTGCTCTGCCAATTCGCGGCCAAGATCGGTTGGCTGCAATGGTCGCCGACCGGGCTTGAACAGTGGCAAACCAATCCGCTTTTCCAGCTCGGACAGGGTGCGCGACACGCTGGGCTGGGATTTGCCGAGGCTGTTGGCCCCTTCGGTCAGGCCATTGCTGTCGACAACGGCGGCCAAGATTTCAAGATGACGTGGGTCCAACTTCATAACGCAAAGTTATGTTGGAAAACGCAAATTCGATCAAGTTCTGATATATAGTATGTTACGTGTTGGCCGAACCAACGGCTTTGGGGGCAAATTGACCTTCTTTCATCCAACATTCGCAGCCCGCTTTGCTGACATGCGGGTCCAATTCGGGCCGGGCAGCCGCAACACACTGCGCGCAGAGGTCGAGCGGCTGGGGTGCCGTCGCGCGCTTGTGTTGTCTACGCCGCAACAATCGGACACTGCACTTGGCTTCGCCGAAATGATCGGCGATCTGGCCGCGGGCGTCTTTTCAGGTGCGGCAATGCACACACCGGTTGAGGTCACGGAGGAAGCGGTCAAACACGCCGCAGACGTGGGCGCAGATTGCGTGATTGCCGTGGGCGGCGGATCCACAACCGGGCTGGGCAAGGCCATTGCATGGCGCACGGACCTGCCGCAGATCGTGGTTCCCACAACCTATGCCGGCAGCGAAGCGACACCAATTCTGGGCCAAACAGAAGGCGGGCGAAAGACCACACTCTCGGACCCGAAGATCCAGCCAGAGGTGATTATCTATGACCCTCAGCTGGTGGCGACATTACCGCTGGCGATGACCAATACCAGCGGGCTGAACGCCATGGCCCACGCGGTGGAGGCGCTATATGCGCAGAACCGCAATCCGGTATCGTCGATGCTGGCGACCGAGGGGCTTGCGGCATTTGTGTCTGGCCTGCCGAAGCTGGCGAAGGCCCCGACGGACGAAGACGCACGCGGCGAAACGCTCTATGGCGCATGGTTATGCGGAACGGTTTTGGGGCAGGTGGGGATGGCGCTACATCACAAGCTTTGCCACACGCTGGGTGGGTCGTTCAATTTGCCCCATGCAGAGACGCACGCGATTGTTCTGCCGCATGCAACTGCGTTCAACGAACGCGCGGTGCCCGGACTTTTGGCCCCTGTCGCCGAGATGCTGGAGGCTGACCATGCTGGACAGGCCCTGCATTCTTTTGCACAAAAGATTGGTGCACCAACGGCGTTGAAGGATCTGGGGCTTTCGGAACCGGATCTCGATCGCGCCGCACAAATTGCGACTGAGAACCCTTATTGGAACCCCCAACCGGTGACCCGAGACGCGATCCGCGCCTTGTTGCAAACCGCTTGGGAAGGCACACCGCCAGAGCGCTAGAGCAAGGAAGATGACGATGCCAGAAGCACATGAGATGGGATATTTTACCGAGGAGAACTCGGTCGAGGTTGTGGCGGGCCGCAACAAGAACGCAAAGGACGCCCGGCTGCGCGAGGCGATGGAAGTCATCATTCGCAAGTTGCACGAGGCGGTCAAAGAGATTGAGCCAACGCAGGAAGAATGGTTTGAAACGATCCAGTTTCTGACCAAGACGGGCCATACCTGCAACGATTGGCGGCAGGAGTTTATCTTGCTGTCGGATGTCTTGGGTGTGTCGATGCTTGTGGATGCGGTCAATTCACGCAGGCCCAACGGCGCGTCAGAGAACACGGTTCTTGGGCCGTTTCACGTGGATGGCGCACCGGAATACGAGATGGGCACCAACATCTGCCTTGATCAGAAGGGGGAAGATCTGGTCGTGAAAGGTCGGATCATGGACACCGAGGGCAACCCGATCAGCGGCGCCACGCTGGACGTCTGGCAGGCCAATGACGAGGGATTTTATGACGTGCAGCAACAGGGGTTGCAGCCAGAGTTCAACCTGCGCGGCCTGTTCCGCACGGGCGCTGACGGCACGTATTGGTTCAAGGCTGTGAAGCCGAAGTACTATCCGATCCCAGATGATGGCCCCGTTGGCGACCTGTTGGGGCGGCTCGGGCGGCACCCCTATCGGCCTGCGCATTTGCACTACATCGTCAAGGCCGAGGGGTATGATACGCTGACGACGCATATTTTTGACCCCGACGATCAATACATTGATTCCGATGCGGTTTTTGGCGTCAAGAAAAGCCTGCTGGCGGAATTTGTGACGATCAATGACCCCGAAAAGGCGAAAGAGGTTGGGTTCAACGCCCCCTACCTTGAGATCGATTTCGATTTTGTGCTGGCACGCGAGACGTCTAAGTAGTCGAGCGGCGCAGCGCTACGCGCCGAGTTGATCGTAGGCCTTTTTGACAAGTGCCGCCAGAGCGGTGGGCGCTTCGATGCAGGGTAAGTGACCGACATCATCCAGGCAGGTGTAGGTCGCACCCGGGATCACATTCGCCAAAGCGATCACGCTGTCTGGCGGGGTGGTCAGGTCGCTGCTTCCGGCGACGCATAGCGTGGGACAGCTGATGGTCGCGGTTGCTTTTTTGAGGTTGGCGTCCCGGATCGCTTCGCAGACGGCGCGATAGCCTGCTTGCGGCGTATGGGCCAGCATCGTGCGGAAACCGGCGGTGCGGACGGGTTCGTTGGTACGGAAGGTTTCGCCGAACCAACGCGCGATCACCGGACCGGCCAATGCCCCCAAACCATCGGCATCCAAGGCCGCTATCCGCGCGCCCCAAAACGCTGCATCGCCGATCTGGTAGGCCGTGTTACAAAGCACCAGCCCCGCAGCAAGATCGGGGCGACGCGCGGCGAGGTCTTGCGCAATCATGCCACCGACTGACACGCCACAGATCAGGGCTTGCGACAGGCCCAGATGGTCCATCAGCGCAATCAGGTCGTCCGCGTGGTCTGCGATGCTTTGCGCGCCCGGCTCTGACAGGCCATGACCGCTCTTGTCGCTGGTCAGGACGGGGATATCGGGTGGCAGCTGGGCAATCACGTCATCCCAAATCCGCATATCCGTGCCTAAAGAATTCGAAAAGACGATGGCCCTGCCCCCTGCCCCGGCCCGATGGGCGAAGTGCAGTGTCTTGCCGTTGATCTGCGCAAACTGAGCCATCGTCGGTCCCTAGATATCGAAAAACACGGTTTCGCCTTCGCCCTGCAACCGGATTTCAAACCGATAAACCGGTATGTCACCGCTGTCGTCGCGCTGCGCCAAAAGAGTGGCCCTGCGGTTTTCCCATTCGATCATGTTATACACAGGATCGGCCGCATTCGCGGCCTCCTCGTCAGCGAAATACATGCGGGTATTCAGGCCGATATTGATGCCGCGCGCCACGATCCAGATGTTGAGGTGAGGCGCTTGGGTTTGTCCATTGCGGCCCGGTGTTGGGCCGGGTTTGACGGTATCAAACCCCCAAAGGCCAGTTTCGAAATCGGTGATGACCCGACCCCAACCGCGGAAACCTTCCTCTACTTCGCCCGCGCTTTCGGGGTGGGCATAGATGCCATCGGCATTGGCTTGCCAGATCTCGAGCAGCACGTCCTTAACGGGGCTACCGGTGCCATCAATCACAAGCCCCTCGACCCGAATGCGTTCGCCTTTGGCATTGGGACCGGTAATGTCGAAGCCAAGTTCGCGGTCATAGATATCAAAGCCGGCGGCACCCGGCGCGAGCCCGATGTGGACATAGGGACCGGCGGTCTGAGAGGCGGATTCTACAAGATAATCAAGTTCCAAAGGCATATCAGTTCCCCTCCAGACGGTTTTCAAACAAGGTTGAGCGGCGGCCGCGCAGGATCAGATCAAGCCGCCAAGCGACCGTATCAAGCGGGATTGTCGCGTTCATATCAAGCTTTGCGGTCAGGCGTTCAATCGCGCTTTGATCCGGGATCGACTGCACAATCGGACAGCGCGGGATCAGCGGATCACCTTCAAAGTAGCACTGCGTGATCAGGCGCTGCGAAAACGACGACCCAAAGAGCGACAGGTGAATATGCGCGGGACGCCAGTTGTTCACCAGATTGCGCCAAGGATAGACACCGGGTTTGACGGTGCGGAAAAAGTAATAGCCATTCTCGTCGGTCAGGGTTCGGCCACAGCCACCGAAATTGGGATCAATCGGCGCGAGATAGGTATCCTTTTTGTGCCGGTAGCGACCGCCCGCGTTGGCCTGCCAAGCCTCTACCAGCGTATTGGCAACGGGCCGCGCGTTTTCATCCAGAACCCGGCCATGCAGGATGATGCGCTCGCCAATCGCGCTTTCGCCGGGCTTGGCGTAGTTGTAGATCAGGTCGTTGTCGCCTTCATCCAGATCGTTGTGGCCAAAACGCGGGCCAGTGATTTCGGACGGGGTCTGATCCAGAGAGATCAGCGAATAGCGCGGGCTTCGGGCAACAGAGGTTTTATAGCCGGGGGTCAATGCCGGTGGGTGCATGTTCCGGTCACGTTGATAGTATTCGGCTGGCGGTCTCATGTGCTTTTCTCCATCTCGGAAAAGGTTTGTTTGGCAAGTTTGATTGCGTGATTGGCCTTTGGCACGCCCGCATAAATCGCAACGTGCAAAAACGCCTGCATCACGTCATCGGCCGTGGCGCCGGTATTGGCCGTCGCGCGGATGTGCATCGGGATCTCTTCGAAGTTTCCGGTCGCAGCCAACAGGGCGAGCGTGAGCATTGAGCGTTCGCGGCGGCTGATGGTGTCGTCCGACCAGACAGTGCCCCATGCACCTTCGGTGATCAGGGTTTGAAAAGGCAGGTCGAAGTCCGACTTTGCCGCCTCTGCCCGGTCGACATGCGCATCGCCCAGAACCGACCGGCGCGTCGCCATTCCTGTATCGTGTCGTGATGCCATCGGCTTGTCCCTTATTGATCAATACCCTCAGGTTATCAGTCGAAAATCGTTTTGAATATTGATCATTTTTGCCAATTATATAACCTATCCGGTATGAATTGGGATGATCACCTTCGCCTGCGACATGTCCGCACCTTTCTAGAGATTGCGCGGTTTGAAAGTGTCTCACAGGCCTCTGATGCGTTGCATATCTCGCAACCCGCCGTCTCGCGGAGCCTGAAGGAACTTGAAGCCCTGTGTGGGACGCCCTTGTTTGACCGTGTGGGCCGCGGGATCCGGTTGAATGCGGCGGGGCGGATGTTTCAGGCCCATGCATCGGCAGCGATGACAGAATTGTTGCGCGGCAAAGACAGGGTGGCATCCGAAGGCGCCAAGAGCACTCGGCTTTCGATTGGCGCGCTGCCGACGGCGGCGACGGAACTCGTGCCGCAAGCCGCGCTTTCCTTTGCTGCCGAGGCCCCCCATGCGCAACTGAACATTATGACTGGGCCAAATTGGCTATTGTTCAACCAATTGCGCGACGGGCAGCTAGATTTGGTGGTCGGGCGAATGCCAGAAAACGACGACAAGGCGGGGCTGCTGTTCGAGCAATTGTATCTTGAGACCGTCGTGCTGGTTTGCAGGCCCGGACATCCGATACAGAAGGCGCGCAACAAGGAAGCCGCCTTAGCTGATTATCCGTTGATCCTGCCGCCTAAGGGGGCCGTGATTGCCAGCACGGTCGGGCGATATCTGGCCAGCCTTGGGTTGGCCGAAATGCGCGGCGCGGTGGAAACGGTAGCCCTGCCGATTGGGCGGCGCATCGTGCAACTGTCTGATGCACTTTGGTTTATCTCTCGAGGTGTTGTGGCCGACGAATTGGCGGCGGGGCGGTTATTGGCGGTTGATCTGACGTCGCCGTTGTTGTCGGGGCCTGTCGGCATCAGCCAATTGCAGGCCGCACCGGTCAGTGTTGAACGGCATCTTTTTGTTGCGTGTTTGCGCAAGGCACAGCGTCAATAGACCCTAAAAGCACAGCATCTGTGCGCGCATTTGTGGTCGTGACACTTGTGTTATGAACAGGATATCCTATTTCTGAGCAGAATACTCGGATTTAAGATTTGACGAAAATGGAGAGCGGGCATGGCGCTAATGTCAAAACTGAAGCAGGCGGCCAGTCGGGCTACGGGGCGGATGCCGCGGATCCTGACGGTGAAAGAGGCGTGGTATCTGACCCCAAACATGATCCGCGTTGTTTTCGCTGGGCCAGAGCTGGATGGCTTTCCAGCTGGCCATGACGGTGGCAACTGCAAGATCATGATCCCTGATCCCGCAGAGACCCGCGACGCCTTTGTCGCGCGGTTTTCCGGCGGCACGCCGCCGGTGCGCCGAACCTACACGGTGCGCCATTTTGATGCCGCGACCCAAGAGCTGAGCATTGATTTTGTAGCCCATGGTGACAACGGCCCGGCATCGCGTTGGGCAAGCCACGCAAAGCCCGGCGATTTTCTGGGGTTTATGGGCCCCAGTTCGCCCAAGTTGGTGAGTTTTGAAGCGGATTGGTATTTGGTCGCGGCAGATCCTTCGGCCATTCCGGTCGCTGCCGCAGCACTCGAAGCGATGCCGCGTGACGCCAAAGGTGTGGCCGTGTTTGAAGTGACCGCCGCCGAGGACAAGCAAGAGATTGACGCGCCTGCCGGGATTGAGATGCATTGGCTTGTGCACCCCGACCCGGCGACGCCATCCACCGCGCAGGAAGATTTCATTCGCGCGCTGGACTGGCCCGAGGGGCGCGTGCAGACCTGCATCGCGGGCGAATCCGGTGTGATCAAAAGCCTGCGGGCGTTTCTGCATCAGGAAAAGCAGTTGCCCCGCGCGGATACCTACATTTCTGGCTATTGGAAAATCGGGCTGATCGAGGATCAGCATCAACAAATGAAACGCGCGGAGGGGGGCTAACCCCACCGCGCCGTGATGATGCGGGCCTAGATCAGGTCTGCGTCAGCCATGATTTCGACAAGCGCGGGGCCCTCGATCGCGAGGGCCTCTGCAATGGCGGCCTCAACATCGGCACCTTTTGTGACTTTAACGCCGTGCGCACCGCAAAGCCGGGCGAAGGCGGCAAAGGATGGGTTCACCAGATTGGTTTCCCACACGGGCCATTCGCCTGATCGCTGCTCTTTCGTGATTTTGCCAAGCTGGTCGTTATGCAGCAGGATATGAGTAATATCCATGCCGTATTTAACAGCTGTGGTCATTTCCATCGCGTATTGACCAAAGCCGCCATCACCAGAGATAGAGATCACTTTGCGGCCGCGGAATTCCTCAAAATCCTGCGTGGCCGCCCAAGCCCCCATGCCACCGGGAAGGCCAAAGCCGATAGAGCCCAGATAGCCCGACATCATCACCCGTTGGCCCTTGGTCTCAAAATATCGGCCAAAGGAATAGGTGTTGTTGCCCACATCGACCGAGATCAGCGCGTCCGCCGGAGCGACCCGCGACAGCGCATCAAAGATCGCCGCTGAATGGGCGCCATTGGTGCCTTCTTCGGTCAAGCGACGCGCCTTTTCAGCGCGCCAGATGTCCCACCGGCCAGCGAGTTCGGTGATTTGGTCATCGGCGTCTTTTGCGCGTTTGACCTGCGGTTTGATCAGGTCACAAAACGCGCCGATTTCACCCCAGATCGGCAGGGTGACAGGATGGAATTTTCCAAGCTGCATCCGCTCAAAATCCACCTGAATGGTTGGCTTGCCCCGGTTGATGCCGGTGTGGTTTGAGAAAGATGCGCCAAGCACGATCTGAAGATCGCTTTCGTTCATGAACCAGCTGGCAATCGGTGTGCCGGACCGGCCCAGAACACCGCCCGCGTTGGGGTGATTGTCGGGGATCAGGCCTTTGCCTTTGAAGGTGGTCACAACCGGCGCGCCCAAAGTTTCTGCCAACGCGGTGATCTCTTCACGGGCCTCCCACGCGCCGTGGCCGATGATGATCAGCGGGCGTTTTGCCGTGTTCATCATATCAAGCGCCGCTGTGACATCCGCATCGGTGGGCCGCACAACCGGGCCACCCATGCGCCCATCGGGCTTGCCAGCGGGGGCATCGCTGGGTTGGGTCTGGATATCATCGGGGAAGATCAGGTGGGACACGTCGCGTTCAAGCAGCGCTGTTTTCACCGCCAAAGACACCAGTTCGGTATGGTTGGACGTGGACAAGACCGTCTGCGAGAACCGAGAGACGGCCTGAAATGCGGAAGTCAGATCAATGTCCTGAAACGCACCGGGGCCAAAGACCTGCGTTTGCACCTGTCCGGTCAGCGCGAGTATCGGGGCGCGGTCAACCTTGGCGTCCCACATTCCCGTCATCAGGTTGGTGGCACCCGGCCCTGCGATGGTCAAACAAGCAGCGGGCTTACCCGTCAGTTTGCCATAGGCAGAGGCCGCAAAGGCCGCCGCTCCTTCGTGACGGATCCCGGTATAGCTAAGCTCTCCATCAATGGTGCGGCGACGAATGGCATCGGCAAGGCCAAGGTTGGAATGCCCGACCATCCCAAACACCCGTTTGATGCCCCAATTGACCATGGTTTCGGCCATCGCGTCGGTAACGGTGCGTTCATGCGGCGGATCGGGTTGCAGGCCGATAAAGACCTCTCCGTCCCGGATTTCGACCGGGTAGGTTTTTTGCCCGGAATCCTCGTGCCCACCGGGAGGGGCCCCGGTGATCGGGTCGAAATCCCAACCATGCCAAGGGCAGCGGATCCAGCATTTGTCGTCCTTCCCGCGCTCAATGGAACCTTCCCCTAAAGGGCCGCCTTGATGCGGGCAGTGGTTGTCCATCGCGGCCCATTTGCCGTCAAAGTGTGACAGGCACAGGAAATGGGTCTTGGCAGAGACCGTTTTGACGCGGCCATCGGGCAGGTCGGCCGGGCCGACGGAGATCCAATCAAGATCGCTCATGACAGCCCCCCGTATGCGACACCGGTGAGTTCCGTCATCTGCTTTTTCCACGTGGTCAGGTCGTCGATGTTGAATTTTGAGACATGATCGTGACCACAGGCGCGGGCCATCACCTGCATCAGATGCGACGAGGCATCAAAGAAATTTGCCAACTGTTGCGCTGATTTTTCAACGATGATCCGGCTGGCCAGATGGGGTTTCTGAGAGGCGATTCCCACGGGGCAATTGTCGGTGTTACAGGCCCGCATCGCGATACAGCCGATGGCCTGCATCGCCGCGTTTGAAACCGCAATTGCATCTGCGCCCAGCGCCATCGCTTTGACAAAGTCGGCGGGCTGGCGAAGCCCCCCTGTGATCACCAGCGTCACATCGGGCCGTGTCGCGTTGAGGTGTTTGCGCGCCCGCGCCAGTGCAGGGATCGTCGGGACAGAGATATTGTCGCGGAAGATCGTCGGTGCGGCACCGGTTCCGCCGCCGCGACCGTCAAGGATGATGTAATCAACGCCGACCTCTAGTGCGGCATCAATGTCTTTTTCGATATGTTGCGCCGACAGCTTGTATCCAATGGGAATGCCGCCCGTGCGTTCGCGCACTTCATCGGCAAATTCCTTGATCTTAGAGGTCTCTGTCCAATCGGGGAACCGTGGTGGCGAGATTGCGTCTTCGCCTTCGGGGATGCCGCGCACTTCTGAGATCTTGCCATGGTTCTTGTTGCCAGGCAGGTGGCCACCGGTACCTGTCTTAGCCCCCTGCCCGCCCTTGAAATGGAAGGCTTGGGTTTTGAGGACCTTGTCCCAGCTAAAGCCAAAGCGTGCCGATGCCAGTTCATAGAAGTAGCGCGAATTGGCTTCTTGTTCTTCTGCAAGCATTCCGCCTTCGCCAGAGCAAATCCCGGTGCCGGCAAGTTCTGCCCCGCGCGCGAGCGATACTTTGGCCGGTTCGGACAATGCGCCGTAAGACATATCCGAGACAAAAAGCGGGATGTCGAGTTTGAGCGGCTTTTTGGCGTTCGGCCCGATGACAACGTCGGTTCCGACGGCGTCTTCGTCCAAGAGCGGTGGCTTGTGCAATTGCGCGGTCAGGATTTGCAGATCATCCCATGTCGGCAGTTGGTCGCGGGGCACACCCATCGAATCCATTGTGCCGTGGTGCCCCACTTTGCTAAGGCCGTTGCGGGCATATTGCTGGATGATTGCGTTGGTGGGCTCTTCGGCGGTGCCGTGGGAGGTGTCAGCATAAAGTCCCAGATATTGATCGCGGTTGAACGGCTGCGGGTTCTTGTCGCCCCATGCCTTGATCTCATCCTCGTCCACCATGACCTCGCCATCTTCGATAAAGCAGGTGAATTTCGGAAGCTTTTCTTGATTGGCATAGGCCGAAACGCCGGTGTCGAGGCGATAGTCCCAATTGTGCACGCCACAGATCAGATCGCGGCCGCGCACGAAGCCGTCGGACATCAACGCACCACGGTGCAAACAGCGGCCGTAAAAGACAGAAACCTCTTCATCAAAGCGGACCACAACAAGGTCCACTTCGGCGACAAGCGCATATTGCGGGTCCCGGTCGGGAAGGTTTTTGAGTGTGGCTACCGATACTTTGTTCATCGTTGCGTCCCTGTCTGTCTAAGGTTCTTGGCCCCGAACTGGCCGGGGCAATTGTTTTTATCTTAGGCGAATTAGAATTTGCCGGAATTGCCCCAAGTGTCGCGGGGGCCAATTTCTTCGGTATTCATCCAGTGTTCGACGATCTTGCCATCCGCAACGCGGTAAAGATCAAAACTGGCAACATCCTTCCCGGCGATATGGCGCTTACCATAGGTCACGACAAAGTCGCCCTGCCCGAAAAGGTTAAAGAGCATATCGTAGCTGCCCGAGTCGTCGGAATTCAGCCACGCAGCAAGACCGGCCTGACCTGCCCCGATTGTAGGGGCGCGTTCGACATGATCCGTTGCCACGAATTGATCAATCTTGCTGACGTCTTTTTCCTGCAGCACCTGTTTTACATATTCCAAAACCACGCCCTTGCTGGCGTCGGCATCTGCAGACATATCGACATCTGCCGTGCCGCGAACTGGGTCCTCACCCGATTTGGTGTCGGCAATGTAGGGTGCGATCGTGTCCCAATGTTCAAGGATCAGCCCGTCTTTGTCGGTGTAGAACATATCCATTGTGACCCATTCTGCGGCACCGTCATTGAGCGACTGATAGGCATTACAAAAGACCCAAGGCCCATCTTCAAAGATCCGCACGATTTCAATCTCGCGCTTTGGATTGCGTTCAACAAAGGGTTCAAAAAAGCTAAGGAACCCCTCGGCTCCGTCGCCCACACCTGTTGAATGCTGGGTGTAACGGTGACCAGTGTATTTCAGCACAGCCTCGCGCGCGTTGCCGCCCGCAATGCCTTCTAGGTAAATGCGGCGGACGTTTTCCAAGCCTTGTCCCATGACGATCTCTCCCACTTGATTTGTAGCACTTACATTTGCGAAGCGTCTTACGTTTCAGAAATTATTCATAGCATTGATCTTACCGTTGTCGGCGTTCCGTGGGTTGAGCCATTTGACACGTCCCCGAATAGGCCTTTTTTGGCCGAGAGGCACATTCGCCGAAAGACCGCCGCGTGCCTCATCCATGATGTGCTTTGCATCATGGTTAGGTCACGCGTCGATAGGAAGGCCAGCACACGCAGCCCCTTTTGTGATTGTTTTCAAAGCAGTGCAGGTGCATGCGCGGGCAGTATATTGACAGTGGGCAGTATCAATAAGTAGGTCAATACAGATCAGATTATTCCGCTGGGGTGAACAATGATTGAGAAGCTTCGCGGGATTGCGATATTTGCGACGGTGGTCGATCAAGGCACCTTTCGCGCGGCGTCGCGGCATCTTGGACTTGCACCCTCACGGATCAGTCAATCGGTCTCTAACCTGGAAAAGCAGCTTGGTGTCACCTTGCTATACCGCTCCACTCGGCGTCTTTCACTGACAGGTGAAGGACGGATCCTGTATGAAAAAGCACAACAAATGCTGGTGGCCGCAGAAAGTGGGCTTGATGCAATCAACCTCATCTCGGACGAGCCTGCCGGCGAATTGCGCATAACCGCGCCCGCATTCGCAACGCAAACGAACATTATGGACAAAATCGCCGACTTCGCGACTGCGCACCCAAACGTCACATTGAAATTGCAGTTCTCGGATGTGCCAATTGACCTGATCAAGGATGGCTATGATGTCGCCATTCGCGCAGGTTGGCTAGAGAACAGCGAACTACAGACCCGTAACCTAGGCGAGGTCAAAAGGTTACTTGTGGCAAGTCCAAAGTATCTGGAAGGCAAGCCCAAACCTTTGCACCCGCGCGATCTGGAGCAATTTGATTGGGTACGTTTTTCGATGCGTGCAGACCAGACAGAGCTTCTTGCGCCAGACGGAGAGGTCATGTCCGTCACCGGCCGTTCAAATGTAACCGTGGATGCCGCCGATTCACTCTACGAATTTGCAACGCGCGGGTTGGGTTTGACCGCGATCCCGGAAACGCTGGCGTGTCGCGGATTTGAGCGGGGCGAATTGGTACATGTCTTGCCGGATTGGACGTTGAAGCCGCTGGGCCTTCACGCGATCTGGCCAGACAATTCAAGGCGCGAGAATTTGACCCTGTTGTTCGTGCGATTTCTTGCCGGGGAAAACCAGGGATAGCTTTATCAATCGGCGTCCTGATTGGTCGCTATTGCGGAACAATGATTTCTGTTTTGACGGGATACTCAATACCTGTCCGAGGCCTTAGGTTCGCGTTCACACGCAATATTCCCTATTCAAGAGGAAAGCCCATGATCCAAATTGTAAAATCTTCCTTGTTCACATCTCTCCTGATTTTGGGCGCATCCACCGGCGCTCAGGCTGAGGGGCTTTACGGGCTAGGTGCTTTGGGCGCCAGCATCCAAAACAATGATTCTGCCGCCTACGGTGACAACCTTGGCGTCGATCCTGACTTCCCGGCGTTCGATAGCGGCGACGGCGGCGTGGGCATTGTCGGTCTTGGCTATGACCTTGGAAATCAGGTGCGTGTCGAAGGTCGTCTTGGCCTGCATCGCAGCACATTTACCGACACGCAGTTTGGAACAGGCGCGCGCGCTGGTGAAGAATACATTCTGGATGGCGAAATCAAAAGCCGGACCCTGACCGTCGAAGCATTCTACGACATTGAGACCGGCTCATCGATCAAGCCTTATGTAAAAGCCGGCTTGGGTGTCGCACGGAACGCATACTCTGCCCGTCTGGGTGGAGAAGGCGTTGCCGGGTTTGATGCCTTCGACGGTGTGCAGGATGGTTATTATGATGCCTACGCGGACGAAGAAACCACCGAGATGAGCTGGAACATTGGCGTTGGCGCGAGCATGGCCGTCAGCGATACCACAACACTGTTTGGCGAATACCAATACGTGACTTTCGGCGACGGTAATACCGGCCAGGATTCGTTTACGGACGGTTTTGCGGTTGATGCAGCCGCACACGAAGTCATGGTTGGCCTGCGCGTCAGCTTCTAATAACCACTCACGACCGGACGACCGGCCCCGGCGCAAGTTGGGGCCGGTTTTTTGCGCGCCTAGACCTTCAGCGCGAGTGGAAAGCTTAGGCGGACATTGAAAGTGCCTGCGGTCGACTGCAAAGCGATGGCACCGCCAAACGCCTCGACAATCGCCTTGGAGATCGGAAGGCCCAGACCAGATCCAAGGCTTGGTCCGATCTGACTAAACCGGCTGAGCGCTTTTTCATGATCCTGCGGGGCAATGCCTTTGCCGTTGTCGGACACATCGATGGTCAGGTTTCGGTCGTCCACCTGAGCAGCCAATGTGATGTGATCCAAGTCATCGCCGCCATGTGTCAGTGTATTGTGCAGCAAATTCAGGATTGCCTGTTCAAACAGAACCTTGTCGCCGAACAGTTGAGCGGACTGCGCCGAGAGGTCCGACGTAAAGCGGATACCGCGGACGTCGGCGCGCGGTTGAAAACGGTCGGCAAGCGCGTTCAGAACCACAACGGCATCGAATGGCTTCAAGCTTTCGGGTTGCGGCGTTGCGCGGGCCCGTTCGAGCGTCAGCAAGTTGTTCGCCAGTTTGCCAGTGTCGCGCGCAGCATCCAAAAGATCTGCGCCACGGCTTTTGGCATCTTCAAGCGTCTGGGCGTTTTGCAGCGATTCTGCGAGACTAAGAACGCCTGCAATCGGATTGCGAAGCTGGTGGGCGGCGTCGGAAATAAAGATGTTTTTGGCGTCCAGGGTCCGCGACAATTCCGACAACAGGCTATTGAGCCGCCCAACGATCCCGCTGACCTCGTTCGGGATGCGGCGCTTGATCGGGGCCAGATCATCAGCAGAGCGACGGGCGATCGCCTCTTCAAGGTCGATCAGCGGGGTCAGGCCAAAGCGCACCCCAAACCAGACAATCACGGCCAGTGCGCCGATCATGGAGGTAATGATCAAGAATGTGGGCCGGGTTCTGGATTGAACAAAGCCGTCACGCACAGCCGTGTTCTGCCAGACCGAGAAGGTATAAAGCCCGCTCCAACCGTCGATGGACATGCTTTGCGTGAAGCGCAGGGCACGAACCGGCAAGTCTTGGTAGGTGGAATCGTAGTAGAATTGGGACAGGTCCTGCGCGTTTGCCTTGGATGAAATCGGTGGCGTCGCATAGCCCGTCACAAAGACCCCGTCGGGGGCATAGACGTGATAGAAAACGGATCCGCCAGAAGTGTCGCGCAAAAGGTCACGCGTCTCTTCGCTGAGTGCGTCACCACCCGTCACAGCGATATCCCGCGAAATCGCGAGCGCTGTGGACAAAAGCGATCTGTCAAAGCGTTCCGCGGCCCGCGACTGTGCGTCAAAATAGGCCCAGGCACCGACAAGTGCCGCAATCATCAACAGTGGGATCAGGATGACAATTGTCAGGCGGACCCGCAAAGACAGGCTGTTTGTCATGGTGCAGCTTGCATCATATAGCCAAGGCCGCGTTTGACCGTAATCAACACGCCGTAGGGTTGCAGGCGCTTGCGCAGGCGCGAAACGTAGACTTCGACCACAGGTTCGTCGACGTCTGCGCCGGTGCCATAAAGGCTGTCGAGCAGGCGTTGTTTCGTGACCAACCGCCCTTCGGCCAGCAAAAGCCGCTCAAACAGCGCAACCTCGCGCCGCGGAATATCAAGCGGACCATCGGGTCCGTGGATCATGCGCGAGGTCAATTCAAATTGCAGCTGTCCGATGCTGCGGCTGGCCTTTGGTTGTTCTGCGACACGCCGCGACAAGGCGCGGATACGGGCGTTGAATTCAGCCATCTCAAATGGCTTGCTGAGGTAGTCGTCAGCACCGGCATCAAGCCCCGCGACCTTGTCGGCCGTTTCGGACCGGGCCGTCAAAAGCAAAACGGGGCGGTCATCACCGCGTAGTCGCATTTCGCGCAAGACGGTCAGCCCGTCTTTCTCGGGCAGGCTGATATCAAGGACGACCATGTCGGCGGTGTCACTGGACAGGAACGCCGCCGCCTCTGCGCCGTTGTGAAACAGATCAACTGCGTGCCCGGCATCCTGAAGGTGATATCGGATGCCCTTGGCCACAGATAGGTTGTCTTCGACAACAACGATGCGCAAATTGCGAACCCTCTCAAAATTTTGCCCGATGCAAGGTTCATGCAAGGATGACACCGCAATCTACAACCATCAAGGAGCCTTGGGAGGTCTCCTGATTTATCATGTCTGGCCGCAATGGCCTGACCCTGGGAGGAATATATATGTTCACGAATCTAATGCGCCCTTTGGCGTGTGCACTGACGGTTTCAACGGCGATGGTTGGAACGCAAGCTTTGGCAGACGGCCATGCGATTGATCTGTCCGGTAAGACAGTTGAATGGATCATTCCATTCTCTGAAACCGGCGGGTCTGCAAAATGGGCCAACTTCTACGCCCCACTTCTGAGTGAAGAATTGCCCGGCAACCCCACAGTGGTTGTGACCTTCATGCCCGGCGCGGGTTCCACCAAGGGTGCGAATCACTTCCAAGGGCTGGAATACGATGACGGCACCACGATCTTTGGATCGTCCGGTTCGACACAGTTTCCATTCCTGCTAAGCGACCCACGTGTGCGCTATGAGTATGGCGACTGGAACGTGGTTCTGGCATCCGGCACCGGCGGCGTGTCCTATCTGCCTGCCGATCTGGCCGGTCAGTTGGGTGATGGCGGCGACGCGACACCTTTGCTTGGCGAAGATTTCATCTACGGCAGCCAAGGCGCAACCCGTCTGGATCTTGTGCCGCTTCTGGCTTGGGAAATGCTGGGTTTGCAGGTTGAGCCGGTATTCGGGATCGAGGGACGCGGCGATGGCCGCCTGATGTTTGAGCGCGGCGAAGCCAACATTGACTATCAGACATCTTCATCGTTCCTGTCTGGCGTGACCCCATTGGTTGAGGCAGGCACGGCTGTGCCTTGGTTCTCTTTCGGGGCGTTGGACGCGGATGGCAACATCGTGCGTGACCCAACATTCCCTGACATGCCGACCTTCAAGGAAGTCTGTGAAGCGACCGAAGGTTGTGCCACAGAAGGGCAGGCCTGGGACGCATGGAAGGCATTCTTTGTTGCAGGTTTCCCAGCGCAAAAGATGGTCTTTTTGCCCGCAGGCGCACCTGAGGCCGCAATTGCGACCTACACAGAGGCCTTTAACGCCGTTCAGGCCCGTGATGACTTTGCTGAAATCAGCAAGGCACGGCTTGGTGTTTACCCTCAGCTGACCGGCTCTGCAGCGCAGACCGCACTGTCCAGCGCAACCGAGGTGCCGCAGGAAGCAAAAGACTTTGTGATCAACTGGCTGAGCGAGCGCTACGGCGTCGTGCTTCAGTAACCACAAACCACCCCTTCCGCAGATCTTGCGGGAGGGGTTTTTTCTATTTCTTTGAAGAACCTTGGGGGGCGAGGCCATGGAAGTCTTTGCGACAGCATTGCCGGCGTTGAATGACGCATTTGCAATGATCCTACAGCCACATGTCATCGGATATCTGGTGCTTGGTGTGGTCATGGGCCTTTGTATCGGGGTCTTCCCCGGCCTTGGCGGAATCGCAGGATTATCCCTGCTGCTGCCTTTCATGTTCGGGATGGAGCCTGTCACCGGGCTGGCCTTGATGATCGGCATGGTGGCCGTTGTGCCCACCTCTGACACATTTGCATCGGTCCTGATGGGGATCCCCGGGTCGTCGGCGTCGCAAGCGACGGTCTTGGACGGCTTTCCCATGGCCAAGAAGGGGCAAGCCGCACGCGCGTTGTCGGCGGCCTTTGCATCATCGCTGTTTGGCGGGCTGGTCGGCGCGGCATTCCTGACGATCTTTATTCTGGCCGCACGCCCGATTGTGCTGCTGTTTCAGACGCCCGAGCTGTTGATGATCACCATCTTCGGTTTGTCGATGGTTGGTATTCTTGCGGGTCGCGTCGCACTCAAGGGATTGGTCGCCGCCTGTTTGGGCATCCTTGTGGGCACAATTGGAGAGGGCGCAAGTTCGGGTGCCCTGCGCATGTCGACCTACGATCTGCCATATTTGGTGGACGGTCTGAAATTGGTAATCGTCGGCCTTGGCATCTTTGCGATCCCTGAAATCGTCGCGCTTTTGCGGCAAGACAAAGCGATTTCAGACCGCGCGCCCTTGGGCGGTGGCTGGATGCTGGGTGTCAAGGACTGGTGGGCCAACAAGTGGCTGTCGATGCGCTGTTCACTGATCGGCGTTGTTGTCGGTGTGATCCCCGGTCTTGGTGGATCCGTCGTGGACTGGATTGCCTATGGGCACACCGTCCAGACGGCAAAAGACAAATCGCAGTTTGGGTCCGGCGATGTGCGCGGCGTGATTGGGCCAGAAAGCTCTAACAACGCCAAGGAAGGCGGCGGACTGGTACCAACCCTGCTGTTTGGCATTCCCGGTTCAGGGTCGATGGCGATCTTTATCTCTGCCGTGGCCCTCTTGGGGTCCGGGTCAATCGAGGTTGGGCCGTCAATGCTCAAGAATAACCTCAACTTCACCTACGCAATCGTCTGGTTATTGGCGCTGGCCAATGTGGTTGGCACGATTATCTGCATTGCCGCCTCGGGCGGGATCGCCCGGCTGACAGAGATCCGGTTCGCCTTGCTGGCGCCATTCCTGTTCATGATTATCTCTTTCGCGGCTTTCCAGTCACGTCAGGAAATCTGGGATTTGGTCGCACTGTTCGGTATCGGACTGCTGGGTATCATGATGCGCCGGTTTGATTGGTCACGGCCTGCTTTCCTGATCGGCTTTGTCCTGTCGGCCCCGGCAGAGCGTTATACCAACCAAGCCTATCAGATCGCCGCGTCCCGTTTTCGGCGCGGATTTGACGAAGGGATCGAATATATCTTTAGCCCCATCGTCATTGTGCTGATCATCATCACGCTGCTGTCGGTTGTGATTGGCCTGCGTCAGGCCAAGAACATTCAGGCCGAAGGGTCGGTGGATTCCGGTTCAAAGCGCGCGCCGCTGATCTTTTTGCTGGCAATCACAGGGTACATTGCGCTGACGTATTGGAACTCTGCCATTATCCCCGACTTTGCCCGCATGGATCGCGTCTTTCCGATCTTTGTGGCAACCGTCGCGCTGGTTGGCTGTGCGCTGTTGATCGTGCAGATGATGATGAAGCCGGAAACCAATGCCATCTTTGCTGATCGCGAGTTGCAGGAAATCAGCGCCAATACCTACGGGCTTTGGGGCACGCTTGCATGGTTCGCGAGCCTGCTGATCGCCTCTGCGCTTGTCGGGTTCATTCTGGCGCTTGCTGGTTTCTTGCTGCTGTTCATCAGGTTCCGGGCTGGCAAAAGCTGGGGCTATGCCGCGATCTACACGGCTGTCGGCATCATGTTTATTTGCGGCATGGCCGCAACGCTGGGGCGTGACTTCCCACCTGGCATTTTGCAGTCCGTTGTTGATCTGCCTTGGCCACTGACATGACGCAAACGGCAATTCCCTATCGGTTCATGCGGGGTGGCACCTCGCGCGGGCCGTATTTGAACCGCGCGGATCTGCCCGAGGATCAAGAGGCGCTGGCGAAAGTTCTGATCGCCATGGTCGGATCAGGTCATCCGTTGAACATCGACGGCATCGGTGGCGGCAATGCCGTCACCACAAAGGTGGCGATGCTTTCGCGGTCAAATGATAGCTGGGCCGATATCGACTATTTCTTTGCGCAGGTCAGCGTCGAGGACCGCACCGTCGACTTTAAGCCCACGTGCGGCAACATCCTGACAGGGGTGGGACCGGCCGCGATTGAAATGGGGCTGATAGAGGCCACGGGATCCGAAACGACGGTTAAGATCAATGCGGTAAACACCGGCGCGCGGGTGGTCGCAGTTGTGCAGACCGCGCCCGATGGTGTCGTTTACGATGGCGATGCGGCGATCGATGGCGTGCCCGGAACGGCCGCCCCGGTGGCTTTGCAATTCATGGATACGATTGGCGGGGCGACGGGCGCGTTCCTGCCCACCGGGCAATTGGTTGATGTCTTTGATGGTGTCGCGGTGACCTGCATGGATGTCGCTATGCCGATGGTCATTGCACGTGCGGCGGACTTTGGACTGACTGGATACGAAAGCGCCGAAGCCCTGAATGACAACAAAGATTTTTTTGCCCGCATGGAAGCTGTGCGCATTCAAGCGGGCGAGGCGATGGGCATGACGGACATCGCCACATCCGTTACGCCGAAATTTGGATTGATAGCACCAGCGAAAGACGGCGGCACCGTGGCTGCGCGGTATTTCATGCCGTGGAAAGCGCATCCGACGATGGCTGTCACTGGCGCGCAATGCCTTGCGTCCTGCGTTCTGACGCCCGGCACCGTGGCCGAAGGGATGGCCGCAAGGTCCAATGACCGCCCAGCGACGGTGACGTTGGAACACGCAAGCGGGCAGATTGACGTCTTGGTTGATTATGCCCTGACCGATGACGGTATTGACCTTCGATCTGCGGGATTGGTGAGGACTGCAAGGATGCTGGCGCGCGGCGAAGTGATGATCCCTCGGCAGGTTTGGGCCGGGCGTTGATTACCTCACCCCTTTTTGGTATACAAATGTATACCAAAAGTAGAGGCTTTGTTCATGACGGAATATTCAGAACATTTTTTGCAAGCGCAGGACAAACTTCGGGCCGCAAAACGCGCGCTGAATGAAGAGATAAGCAGCTATCCGACGCCGATCTCGGGATGTGATGCGCAGTTCAACCACCTGTTGGGGCAGCGCCGTCGGATCAACGCTGCCTTGGCCGCGCTGGATCAGCCCGTTTTCATCCCAACCCCGCGTACACCTGATGCGACAGCGGGCGTGGAAAGCCGCTAGGGTCTGGGCGTGAAGAGACGCGCCGCAATGGGCGCGCCCAGTATGACCACAACAATTCGCAGCACGTGATGGGCGATGACAAAGGCAAGATCCGCCCCGGCGATCAGGGCCAGAACCGTCATTTCCGCCTGACCACCCGGTGCAAAAGCCAGGAGCGTCTCCATCGGGGGTGCGAGCGCAAAGAGGTGAATTGCCTCTACAAAGATCCCGGCCAGAACAAGTAGGATCACACAAAATCCGATGGCCGCGACAACATCGCGCCTGACTTCCTCGCCAGTGACGCCGACGTATTTTGTTCCAACGGTCATGCCGATAAAGAATTGCGCGGCCCAGATCGCCTCTGCCGGGGGACGGTATTGGAGGATCCCGGACAAAGACAAGATCGCCGCAAGGATCATCGGGCCAAGGATTGACGCGCCAAACATCCCAACCGCTTTTGCGATCTGCCAGCCCGCAAGTCCCGCGACAACCATGATGACCAATTGTGACAGCGGCAGCGTGGCGGCTGGCACGCCGGGTGGGTTGCTTAGGTCAACGCCCCAATAGCCCTTGAGGATGAACGGGAGCGCGACAACGATGACCATGACCCGCGTGGCATGGATCAGCGATAGTGCACGCACATCACCGCCCGCTTCTTCGCCGAACAGCAGCATATCTTGCAGCCCACCGGGCATTGCGCTGTAATAGCTGGTGGCAAAATCAAAGCCCCACAAGCGCTGAAAATAGGGCACGCCCACCAGACCAATCAGGAATACAAGCACAGGCACAAGGATCAACGTGGTCCACATGCCGGCCATACTAGCCAAGAGCGCCCAGGTGAAAGTCGCCCCGACGGCGACCCCAAGGATCGAGCGCATCGCGTTATTCAACACGGTGATCCCCTTCATGCGGACGCCCAGCAGTGCCGCGATCAGGCAGGCCGTGATCGGCCCAAGCAACCAGGGAAGCGGAAGGCCAAGCCAAAGGAAGGCCAATACGCCAACACCAGCGATCAGGTGTGTTATCAGGACCGCGATCATGCGCGCATCACCCCGAGACGGTAGCGAAGCGAGGTTTGCAAATGCGCCTCTGCCGCGGCCCCTGCCCCGTCAATGTCGCCTGCGCCAATCGCATCAATAATTTGCCCATGTTGCTGCACAACAGTCTTGATGCGTGCCGCGTCAGCCAATGTGGTTGGCCCCAGAAGCAACAACGCGTTGTTCATCGCGCGGGCCGATTCCAGCAAAAACCGGTTACGTGCTGCCAGATAAATGGCCCGGTGAAATTTCTGGTTGATCGCAGCGGCCTGCGACGGCGCATCAACCGCTTTTGCGAGTTCATCGTTCAGGGCTGCCATACCGTCGATTTCCGCCTCAGAGCTATGCTTGGCCGCCATTTCCGCCGCGGTGCGTTCCAGCACAAGGCGCATTTCATAAAGTTCTACTACTTCCGTCTGGCCAAGGGTGCGGATGACGGCGCCAATGCGCGGGCGGTGTTCGATGATGTTTTCCGCTTCCAGCTTGCGCAACGCCTCACGCACGGGCGTGCGGGACAGTGACAGCCTTTCGGCGACTTCCACTTCGCGCAGGCGGTCACCGGGTTGATACTCGCCTGTTTCAATGGCGGCCATCAGCTTAGCAAACGCAACGTGGCCTTGGGACAGTTCGGGAAGATCCTGTGTTGGCATTTGAAGTCTTTCAAAATTGTATCCGCTTGGATACAAGAAGCATACAAAGGAGAATCGCAGATGTCAAAACGAGTTATTGTTGTCGGATCGGGTAACGCTGCCATGTGCGCGGGGATTGCTGCCCTGGAAAACGGGGCGAATGTCTTGATGCTTGAAAAAGCGGACGAAGCACTCGCTGGCGGGAACACGAAATATACCGCCGGGGCAATGCGGTTTGCCTATGATGGGGCTGCGGATCTGCTGCCCCTGCTTAAAGACCCGGATGATCCGCGCCTTATGGTCACGGACTTTGGCGGCTATACACAGCATAAGTTTGCAGATGACCTTTTGGCCTTCAATGGTGGTCGCCCGCTTTCGCCAGAACAGGAGCGTTTGATTGGTCAGTCCCTTTCAGCGATGCAATGGCTGGGCGAACAAGGTGTCAAGTTTGAGCCGATTTACAGCCGCCAAAGCTTTGAAAAAGATGGCCGCCACGTCTTTTGGGGCGGGCTGACCTTGGCTGCTGAAAATGAGGGCGTCGGCCTTTTTGATATGGAGCTGGCCGCGTTTGAACGCCTTGGCGGCGAGATCCGCTATCGCTGTGCCGTCACCGCACTCAGACAAGACGCCGGGCGCGTCACGGGCGTTGAGGTGGGCGATGCGTTCTTGGAGGCTGATGCCGTGATCCTGGCCTGCGGCGGGTTTGAAGCGAATGCGAAAATGCGGGCGGACTTGATGGGCGATCATTGGGAACAGGCAAAGGTCCGAGGAACGCCGCATAATACCGGCGATGGTCTTGGCATGGCAGAGGCCGCAGGCGCACAACGCTATGGTCTATATCCGGGTTGTCATGCAACGCCGATGGATCTGCATATGGCCGATTTTGGCGGGCTTGATCTGCCACCGGGTGAGCGCAAGAATTATCGTAAGATCTGCTATTTTCTTGGTGTCATGCTAAACGCCCATGGCGAACGGTTCGTCGATGAGGGCAAGAATTTTCGCAACTACACCTATGCGCAGTTTGGCAAAGCGGTGTTGGAGCAACCGGGGCACTTTGCCTGGCAGATATTTGACGCCAAAGTTGATGAATTGCTTTACGCCGAATACAGGTTTCACGACGCGCATTACGTTCAGGCTGATACACTGGAAGGCCTTTGTGACAAACTGGACGGCGTTGACGCGAATGCAGCCCGGGCAACCCTGGCCGACTTCAACGCGGCCGTGAATGCGGAAATCACCTTCGATCCGACCAGTTTGGATGGCAAGAATACGCCGGGGCTTGATCTGCCGAAATCCAACTGGGCGCAAACGATAGACACCCCTCCCTTCAAGGCTTTTCCTGTAACCGGGGGTATTACTTTCACCTACGGCGGACTGAAAGTTTCGGACCGCGGGGCGGTGCTGGACCAGCAAGACCAAGAAATCTCGGGCCTATTTGCAGCGGGCGAGATGGTGGGTGGCGTTTTCTATGAAGGGTATCCCGGCGGATCAGGCCTGACATCAGGCGCTGTTTTTGGGCGATTGGCCGGGATCGGGGCAGCACGGGCCTAATGCACGGCGTTCCCTGAAAAGGAAAAAAGAGGCGGTGCGCCGCCTCTCTTTTTGAACAGACTATTCCAGCACGCCTGCTTCGCGATAGTAGCGCGCAGCACCGGGGTGCAGTTCCATCAAACCGCGCTTGGATGCCGCAAATTCAGGGTTAAGCGCTTTGGCCCAAGACGCATCAGATGTGACCTGATCGATATTGTCCCAAAAAGCCTTGGTCATTTGATAGACGGTTTCTTCATCCAGATCGGCGCGCACACCAATTCCAACGGCCGTGTCAAACGACGTCACTCACGATGACAAGCGTGAAGGCGCAGGCCAAGAGATCGGCAAGACGCGTTTGAAACGCATTCCGGCCGGTCACTCTGCGTCGCTTTCTGCTGGCATATCAGTCTCCTGCGAACCGCTTGGGCGCAGGGCCCCGATAAAGTGCGGTCAACGCATCAGGCACCTCTGATCCATCAACCAGAAACGGAAGGATGCCCCGGCGCATCGATTTGCCTCGCATCGCTTTGATTTCAGCGTTGGTCTTGGTGATCCGCTGCCCGTTCCGTCGCCCCCATTTCGCAAGATGCGCATACATCTGATCCAATTCCTTGGCGTGGTCCGCGCCTTTGGCCAAGTCAAAAAATTCTTCTGGGTCGCTGTGAAGGTCAAACAGGATCGGGCGGATGCCGCCTTCAGCGTGTATCAATTTGTATCGACCGTCATAAACCATGAAGATCCGGCAATCGTCAGGTTCAAGGTCCATACGCGCGGCTTGTGGTGTCACCGAATAATCATACTCACACACGACAACGTCGCGCCATTCTGGCACCTCTCCGCGCAGCCAAGGCAGTAGCGATCGCCCTTCAAGGATATTGTTGTCCGTATCGCCGCCCGCAGCCTCGACAAAGGTCGGCACAAGATCAATCGCCTCGACCAGTGCATCACATGTGGTGCCCCGTGTGCCATCAGCTTCGGCGCGTGGATCGTACACGATCATCGGGATTTTCACCGCCGGGTCGTGGAAGAACTCTTTTTCGCCCATCCAGTGATCGCCCAAATAATCGCCGTGGTCAGAGGTCAGGACAATCATCGTGCTGTCCAATTTCCCTGTCTCTTCAAGATGATCCAGCAAAACGCCCAACTGGTCGTCACATTGCTTGATCAGCCCCATGTAAGCGGGAATGACCTTTTCGCGGACCTCTTCGCGCTGAAAAGCCTCGCCCATCTTGTTTGACATGTAAGCAGCCAAAAGCGGGTTTGGGTCATCACGCTCAACGTCATCCCGTGCGGCTGGGGGGACGTGCTCTGGCCCGAACATATTATGGTATGGGGCCGGAACGATGTAGGGCCAATGCGGCTTAATGTATGAAACATGCGCACACCACGGACCATCTGTTTGGTCAATGAAATCCATCGCCTGCCGGGTCAACCACGGTGTTTCACTGTCGGACTCATCTATATTGGCAGGCTTGTCGGCATTCATAAACATCCAGCCGGAGGCCATGTTACCATCTTCATCGATGCCGGCATTCGCAAAATCCGCCCAGGGGTTTTCGGACTCATATCCCTTGGATTGAAGGTAGGCGTTATATGGCGACCGGTTTTCGTCGTAGTACCCGTCTGGTCCATATCCCCAAAGCCCGTCGTCACGAATCCAAGTATCGAATCCACATTCAGATTGACGCGCGCCGATAACGCTATCGGCGGTCAATCCCAGTCTTGCCATGCCTGCTGCATCCGCCTTCATGTGGGTTTTGCCGATGAGCCAACAATCCATGCCAGCACGACGCAGATGGTCCCCCATGGTGTGTTCGCCGACACGCAACGGAAACCCATTCCAGCTTGCCCCGTGAGACGACACATACCGCCCGGTATAGAAGCTCATTCGGCTGGGACCGCAAATCGGAGATTGCACATAAGCTTGCGAAAACCGGACGCCTTGCTTTGCAACACGATCAAAGTTGGGTGTGGTCAAATGCGGGTGACCAGCGCAGCTTAGATAGTCAAAGCGCAGTTGATCGTACATGACGAACAATATGTTCATCCGGTCCCTCCCCAGGTCATCCAATCACGCGTAAGCGGTTTTGACAAAACATTATTGCCTGATTCCGCTTTACTTGGCCAACCTTCTTAGTCCCGATCAAAACCGACCAGAAAAGATCATCGGATTTGGGAAATAGATGCGCCCTTTCGGGCTGCTGAGCAGGCTATTTCATCGGAGAGACGGATTGCAGCCGTTCACGAATTGCGAGCACGGATGAATACGTCGAAACGCAATAGGGCACCAGAAATGTGAGCCCAATTTTCAGGATCGTCACGCGGTCGAAATTGCCTGACGCCAAGCGATCGCCATGATTGATCACAGCAAGAACGACCCCCACGATGCTGGCAATCTGCACAGCCCGGCGCACCACACTTGGTTCCCGCGCTATTGAGAAAAAACTGGCATTGGGGTCGTTTGTCATGATTGAATTCCTAGTGCATCCGTCAGCGCCATCGCACTCATCCCGCCGTCGACAATGATGTCTTGACCCTTGATCCAACTGCTTTCGGGTGAGGCCAGAAAAAGGATGATTTGCGCGATTTCCTCGGGCAATCCGGGGCGGCCGGCCCGCGCGACATTCTTGGCCATCCTGTCGCCAAATGCGACGGCGAAGTCTTGTAAGATGCCAGTGCTGACCGCAGCAGGGCTGACGGAATTACAGCGCATATTGCGGGCGATCAGGATTTCGGTTTGCGCCATGGACCAAGCGATCACGGTCTCTTTCGATAGGTTGTAGGCGCGGGTGGCGTCGATATTGCGGTCGCTGATAAACCCGCCAATTTCCGCTGGATCAAGCGCCATCAAATCCTTGATGTCCGCCAGATGGTCACGCCACTTTGCCCCCGCCAGAGAGGCCGTGTTTACGATAGCGGCACCGTCCGCCAGCTTGGGCAGAAGCCCCTCACAAATCCGTTTGAGACCAAAAAAGTTGACCCGCAAGATTGCTTCGGCATTCTGAACCCGAGGCGGAATGCCCGCATTGTTTATCAACGCATCAAACGGGCCAATGGCGGTATCAATCGCGGTGGCGATTGAAGCAGGGTCACCAAGGTCGGTCTGGATCCAAGTATCAACATCGGGATGAGGTCGTGAAATATCGAAGACCGTAACATGATGCCCGCGCGCTTTCAGCATCGCAGCAACCTCGGCGCCGATCCCGGTCGTTCCTCCTGTTAAGGCAACTCTCATGTCTTCGACCCATCCCCTGTGCTGCGGTCAGACGCGCACGACTTTCAGCTTTGTCTTCAGATCGGTCCGGCAAAAGGCGTGCAGGAAGCATGTCTGCTCTGAGATATCGAGCATCTCTTGCGCCATCTCATCAGATTCAGATGTCTCAAGATAAACATGTGTTTCAATCGGATCCGCTTCTCCAGCTTTGCCGGTGCCGCCGGATGCGCCACCCAGACTAAAGTGGGTGTCCTGCACAATCCGGTAGTCTGGCAGATCGAGTTTAAGCATCGAAACAAACCGGCCAAACTGCGTCATAAAGCAAAATCCGATCCCGGCAGAAATCAGCGAGTTGGCATCAGGCGCGCGCCCATCTTCCGAACTGAGAAAGCGGAACGATGTGCCATAGGGCGAATATTGCATCTGTTGGATTTCTTTCAGCCCGTCTTCGCGCAATACGGCGACAGCACCGATGTTCAGACGACGGTCCTGCTCTTCCGCAAGACTACCCGCAGCAGAGACGGTCCCCATGACAACATCTTTTTTGGGTGTTGGACCAATCGGTTCCATCAAGGTGATGTCATTGGCTTCTGCTGCTGCGGTGGCAAAGTGGTTTCCGGGGTCAGGGAACAGCGCGCCAGCGAGCTCTTCTACTTTTGCAGTGGGCAACTCGGTTCCGTTTTTGCCCAGTTTGAACAGGCTTTCCAATTGTCCCCGCATCAAGCCATTCAACGGTGACGCAAAGGTCGCATTGATCAGGAATTCGTTCAGTGCGGCATCATCCAGGTCGCAGTCAATCTCGACCTGCAGGTCAATGTTCTCTGCCCCCCCGACCATCGTCCGCTTCGGCATGGAGCCTTTCATCGTGTAGTAGTTGTCCTGAATCAGTTTCAGCTTACGGATTTCGACGCCTTGGATTTTGGCCAATGCCAAGATCTCGTTCATAAAACTCGCAGCCATCCCGCACGACAAGAATGCCAAGGGACAGGGTGCGGCATCATGCCCGTTCAGGTAAGGGCCTTCGTCAGACACCAAACGCCATGTCTCGCCTGTCTTGGCAGAGCGGACCAATGCCTCTTTCTGGAAACCACTAAGTGAGCGCACCCAGGTCCGCAGTGCGTCACCTTTGCGGTTTTCTGGTGCATCGATCGACACCTCATCCGCGTTGCTGACCTTAAAGAATGGGGCCAGACCGCTTTGTCCAATCAGATCCTCGCCGAGTTTTGCCATGCTAGTTCCTTTCGTCTCGCGCCGGGCGCGTTCTTTTCCTAGATTTTCGATGCGGATTGACCGCAATTCATAATTTCCCGAAACGGCGCTTTGCTCTTGAGGAGCCGTCCTAGTACCGCATCCGTCTGCGCCTCATCAATGACCGAGGCGTCACATTTTCTTTCTCACTCTTAGTCGTCAGGTGTTTGGCCGGGCGGCCGCATGATTTGTTGCCGCCCGCCTTTTCGTGGAACGTCGTCACCCCACCATTGTTTGCGGTAAGAAAATCGCAATCTCTGGAAAGATCATCAGCAAGATCAGCATCAGCGCCATTGCGAACCAAAACGGCCAAATCCCGCGGAAGATCTGACCCATTGAAACGCCCGGCGCGATCGACTTCACCACAAAGACGTTGAGCCCAACAGGCGGAGAAATCATGCCCATTTCCAGCACAATGACGATGAGGATACCGAACCAAATCATCTTCATATCCGCCATCGCCGGGTCAAAGCCAAACTCGAGTGCTGCAATGATCGGCAAGACGACCGGGATCGTCAGCACCAGCATGGCAATGCCTTCCAGGAACATGCCCAGGAACAAGTAGATGAAGATGATGATCAGAAGCACGCCAAAGTCGCCGATTTGCAATGACGTCATGATGGTCACGATCTGCCCCGGCACCTCGGTGATCGACATGAAGGGGATGAAAATGAATGCGCCGATGATGATCAGGAATACCGTGGCCGAAGCCTTGACGGTTTGCAAAATCACTTCCCGAATTGCCGGTCCTGAGAGTGAACGGCGCAGAATAGCGACAATCAAGGTCAGAAATGCGCCCACGGAAGAGGCCTCTACCGGGGTAAAGAAACCGGTATACATTCCGCCAATCGTAATCCCAACAACGATCACAAACGGCAAGGCGGCCAACAAGGCCTGCCGGCGCTGTGGCCAGGTTGCGCGTTCGCCCGGCGGACCGGCTTCTGGGTTGCGCAGGACGGTAATGTAGATCGCGCCAATAAAGAGAAGCGTCATCAGGATGCCCGGAATAACGCCCGCCATGAAGAGCCGTCCGATGCTTTGTTCGGTCAAAACGGCGTAAATGATCATCCCCCCCGAGGGCGGGATCAGAAAGCCGAGCGTGCCGCCAGCAGCCACAGATCCCGTGGCAAGGCTGTCGGAATAGTTGAACTTTTTCATTTCGGGCAAAGCCACGCGGCCCATCGTGATCGCGGCGGCAAGCGAAGATCCAGACAGCGCGGCAAACCCGGCGCAGGCCGCGATTGTTGCAGAGGCAAGACCACCACGCAGGTGCCCCATCCAGCGATACGCCGCTGCAAACAAGTCAGCCGACATGCCAGATACGCCCGCCAAATTCCCCATGAGAACAAACATCGGAATCACAAGAAGGTTGTAGTTCGACGCGGCCTCGAACATTTCTCCGGACATGTTCGACATCGCGGTTTTGATGCCGCGCGACCAAGCCTGATCTGCCGACATCTCTAGCAACAAGAAACGGTTGGCTGTCGCAACGATTGTCCCGACGACACCGACCAGAATCATCGATAGCGAAACCGGGAAGCGCAGGCCCAGCAGCACAAAAAGAGAGATGAGGCCGAGGATGCCTAGGAGGGTCATGCTCATCATAGTGTGTCTCCCAACGGGATTTGTTTGATTTTGCCGGTTGTTGCCAACTGGATAACGTCAGCTATCAGCACCAAGACATAAATGAGCACGCACGCGGCCATCAGGTAGTAGAACGGCTCGTAAGAAATTGTCAGCTGTTGTGTCGTTTCGCCAAATCTGGTTGCCTTTTGACCCGCCGCGACAAGCTCCCAGGACATCAAGAGCATCAGCCCCCCGGCAAGTATGCGCAAGAAAAGCATCGACCAATGCGCAAAACCCGGAGACATCCGAGATTCCATGATTTCGATTTCGATATGAGCGCCAACGCGCCCGCCAAACGGGATCGCAATTGCAACAAGCGTCACCAGCGACAAAATCAGAAGATCCTCTGCCCCGAGTATCGGCGAATTAAGCATCTTCCGCATGACCAATACATTGACTGTACTGAATACGGTCATGAAAAGCAGCATCGCCCCCCCGATGATGAGGGCTGCCCATATGAGTAAACTGTCCAAAGTACGCAACCATGCAGGCTGTGACATGTGAGGCTCCTCCCTCTATTTGTTTGGGCAATCAACTCAAATCAGCCCATTCGTCTCGACGCTTGACCTAAGGCCTCAGGTCGTCGCTCTGTATCAGTCTGCCGCGAGAACCCGCATCCGCAAAGTGATCTTTTTGATCGCGTAATGACCCAAGACGCGGCGATATCCGCGTCACGGGCAATTTTGACACTTTTGCGAATGGGTAGGATGCGGCTGCCCGCACGAGGACCAGCCAAAGATATAGCATTACCAAGCCAAACGATCCTAGCAGCGATGCTAGTTCCATGTGCAGTCCTCCCCCCGCGTTGTATGATGACGTTAGATGGGTATGGACAACGAAACAATTCATGCTCACTAATACTAGCTATGAGCAAAATCGATTTCTTAGAGCTTGATGGACAAGTCCTTCGAACGTTCCTTTTGATTTTGGAGGAATCTTCTGTCTCGCGCGCCGCCGAGCGCTTGGAGATCACCCAATCCGCCGTAAGCCACACCCTTGCGAAGTTGCGCAAAGTGTTGGGCGATCCATTGTTTGTCCGCTCAGGTCAGGGGCTGACTCCAACCGAAACAGCCCTGTCCCTTAAGGCCCCGGTGCAGGATGTGTTGGACAGGCTTCGCGCTCTGACGGATCAACGTAGCTTTGATCCCGCGTCGGAACCCTTGCGGTTCCGCATCGCCGCCAATGACATGCAGCGCGATCTGATTTTTCCAGAGCTCTACCGACAGGTCCGTACCGACGGTATCGTATTATCGCTCGAAATAATGCCCTCCGGCGTGCCGAGTGTGGGTTTGTTGCGAGACGCCCGCTGCGATCTGCTTGTGACGCCCGCGCCGCCCGATGCGCCGGACCTTATTCAGCACAAACTCTTTACCGACAAGATGATGTGTTTCTACGATCCGACCCAAACCCAACCGCCCAAAACGATCGAATCCTATGTCGCAGCGGAACACATTGCCGTCAATTTCGCGCTTGGCGGGTCATCAAGTGATGTGCTCAAAACGCTGGACCTTCCGACGGTGCCAACCGCATCAATTACCGTTTCCAACTTTTCAGGGATCCCGTCGTTTCTGAAAGGCACAAAGACCCTCGCGACGCAGATCGGCATCATGCATCGCAACATCTTAAGCGAACTTGCAATGGCAGAATTGCCGTTCGAAACAAAGCCCGTCAGCATCTATATGGTCTGGCATGAACGATCAAATAACGACCCTGCGCACAAGTGGCTTCGCCAACGCGTCAAATCGATCGCGCGATTGACGGCCGAAAACGACAAAAAAAGCCGCGAGGCAAGGATTACGCGGCCAAGTCAGTAAGTTCCGCGGGATTCCAATTCGCGGTTAGAATGGGGTGAATAGCCCAAACGACGATTGCCGGGTTGTTCGTTTTCGCCAAAATTGGCACCGTGCGCTAAGCGAGCGTCGAAACTGACGGAGCCGACTATAGAAGCTGCCGAATTTCAGCAGGCCTTTGAAACCAAGTCACAACCGGAATGCACCTCATGATCTTAAGATTTCTAATGTTCGCGGCACCCTTGGCATTAGGGGTCTACGGATTCATCTGGATGACCAATCGACCCGCAGAGGACGCAGCACCCATCGAAGAAGCCCAGATCGCTGTGAGGTACATAACGGTAACGCCGCAAGCGCGATCACTGACAGCAACAGGCTTTGGCCGCGTGACCCCAACGAACGCATGGAGCGCAATCTCTGAGGTGCAGGGCCGCATCGTTTCACATGCCGACAATCTGGCCGAAGGCCGCATCGTCAACGCCGGCGAAGTGCTGATTGAAATCGACCGGACCGATTATGAGCTTTCCATCGAGCGCGCAAAAACGAGCGTTGCATCAGTCATTGCGCAAATTGCCGAGTTGGATTTGCAGGAAGAGAATTCAAAACGCAGCCTTGAATTGCAGGAACGGATACTAGAAGTCGCCCAGGCCGATTTTGATCGGGTTAACTCCTTGGTGGAAAGTGGCACCAGCACCAGATCCGCGCTTGAGACCGCACAGACTGCACTATTGACCCAGCAGAGTGCGACACTGAACCTACAAAACACGCTAGATCTTATCCCAGCGCAGCGTTCCGCGTTAGAGGCGTCCTTGGCGGCGGAACGTGTGTCACTGGCTGAGGCAGAAACATTGTTGGAGCGCACAACGATTGTTGCACCGTTCCGTGGGCGTGTCTCATCCGTGAATGTCGAAAATGCTCAATTTGTGCGTACCGGAGACTCCCTTGTAACGCTGGAGGCAACTGACGCCGCCGAAATTGTGGCCGAATTTCAACCGCAGTCATTCTTTCCGGTCGCGGCCAGCCTTGGCAGGCCGGGTGTCTTTGCTGGTGGAGAGTTTGATACAGCCATGGCGATTGATCTCTTCCGCGAGGTCGGGGTGACCACCACGGTGCAACTGGATCAGATGAATTTCGAAACCTCTTATCCTGCCAGCCTGGAACGGATGCGTGGCACAATCGCAGAGGATACCGGGACATTGGGGATTGTGGTGCGCGTTGAAGATCCCCTTACTGTCAACACCCAAGCGCGGCGGCCACCACTTAATGTTGGCACATTCGTTTCCGTGGATATCACGGCCCCGGCCGGGGATCCCTTTGTTTCCATCCCGCGCGCGTCCCTGCGGTATGATGATAACGGTGGAGTCTTTGTCTATGTCGCCAGCGATGATGACACGCTGGAGATCAGGCCTGTCGAAACGGGCTTTGCGTTTGGCGATCAAATTAGCATTGAAAGCGGGCTGAGCGCGGGCGACCGGCTTATTCTGTCGGACCCGCGCCCCCCAATCCCGGGCCTAAAATTGATCCCGGTCTCAACCGATAAGGCCGAATAGCATGGTCGGTTATTTTGTGCGCCATCCCGTCGCTGCCAACCTGCTGATGGTCCTGATGCTATTGCTCGGGGTCGCAACCGTCAGCGGCATCGAAAGAGAGACCTTTCCTGATGTCGCCTCTGACAGCGTCACAGTTACAGTTATTTATCCCGGTGCCTCTGCGCGGGACGTCGACGAAGAGGTTTGCACCCCTATCGAGGACGCCGTCAGCGGTGTGACCGGCCTGAACGATCTGACATGTCTATCGGTTGACGGCCGTGCGCAAGCGACCCTTGAACTTGACCAAGGCGGTGAGCTTATTCAGTTTTTCAATGATGTTTTCTCGGCCGTGTCCGGCATCACTGACTTCCCAAGTGCCGCCGAAGAGCCATCGGTCGAAATCGCGTCGCAGACGGCTTTGCTCGCTTTTGTTGCGGTCTCTGGGATCGAAGGCCGCGAAGGGCTGTTGTACTACTCAGAAGAGCTGGCGGATCAGCTGCAAGCGATCAGAGGTGTTTCGCAAGCCGATGTGACCGGGATCGCGGCAAGAGAGCTTTCGGTGCGGTTCAACCAAGAGGCATTGCAGCGCTATGGTCTATCAAGCGGCGATGTCGCCAACGCCATCGAACAACGCAGTTTCCGCCAACCCCTTGGGTCTGCGGTGCTTGGCGAAACCAATATCACGTTACGCTACTCAGGTGTCAGCCGAACGGTCAGCGATCTTGAGGATCTGACAATTCTTGAAACGGCCTCTGGCGGTGTCGTGCGCGTCAGCGATCTTGGGACCGTCACACTGGTGGATCAGGATGAAAATGCGCAAAGCTTTATCAATGGGCAGCAGACCGCAATCATATCGGTCACAAAGACCGCCGACGCTGATAGTATCCGTGTCTTTGAAGCCGTTGATACAGTCCTCAGCGAAGAGCGTGCTCGTTTTCCTGATCCCTTTGCGCTGACCGTCATCAACAATTCGTCCGAGGTCGTGCAAGAACGGATCAATCTGATCATCGGCAATATCGCGACCGGCCTCATCCTTGTTTTCATCACGATGTGGCTTTTCTTTTCGCTTGGAGAAGCGCTTTGGATTTCTGCCGCACTGCCCGTTTCCTTCTTGGGTGGGCTGTTCTTGATGAGCGTCTTTGGCATCACCATCAACATGATCACATTGGTCGCGCTATTGATGGCGGTCGGGTTGATTATGGACGACAGCATTGTGATCGCCGAAAACATTTCGAAATGGCGAACGCGCGCCGCACCAAATGATGCGGCGACCAAGGGCACAACCGAAGTTCTACCCGGCGTCTTTTCGTCGTTCCTGACAACGGCCTGTGTCTTTGGACCGCTGATGTTTCTAAGTGGCGATATGGGGCAGATACTGCGGTTCGTGCCCATGGTCCTGCTTTTGACCCTTGCAGTTTCACTGGTCGAAGGCTTCTTGATTTTGCCCCATCACCTTGCCCACGCAAACCAAGCAAGCCCCGAGGCCCAAGCCCGCAGACCCGCAACGCGCGTCATCCAATGGCTGACAGAACGCGTGGTTTTGCCCACTGCGACATTCTTTACGAAGTGGCGCTATGTGACGCTTGGCAGCACCTTTGCAATCTTGATCCTGACCATTGGTTTGATCCCATCGGGGCAAATCAAAGTGATCGGCTTTCCTAGCACCGAAGCCGACACCGTCCTCGCCCGCATTGCGCTTACTTCCGGGATTGATCGGGATTGGACCGTGCGCACAGTGGACCAAATACTTGTCGGTCTGGATAAAGTGGACAAGGATTTCACCCCCGGTACAGAAGGTGGTGCGCCGCTCGTGACGCGCGTCTTGGTGCAATACGGCACCAATGCTGATGTTGCTGATAATGGCGCACATACCGCGACGATTACTGTGGACCTGTTAGAGAGCTCTTTGCGAAATGTGACGGTCGACGAAATGCTGGCAGCATGGAAAGACGCGGCAGGGCCGCTGCCGGATGTTGTCCAAGCCAGTTTCGCCTCTTCCGAGACGGGGCCCGGAGGCTTGGATCTTGATGTCGAAGTCATAGGCAAAGACCTAGAAGAGGTCGAAGCCGCAGCAGGTGTCTTGCTGACCCGTTTGACGACCCGACCAGACGTCACCGAAGCGTTTCAGGACTTTTATGCGGGCAGACAGGAAATCTTGCTGAACCTCAACGCCTTTGGCTATTCCGCCGACCTGACCCCGCAGTCGTTGTCCTTGCAACTCCGCGACGCCTTTGAAGGGTCCGAGACTGACAGTTTTCGCAATGGCCCGACAACCGTGGCGGTCAGGGTCGGTCTGGATGACACGGTGCGCAGCCTCAAAGAACTGGAAGAATTTCCAATCGCCCTACCCGGTGGCGGTCAGACAACCCTGCAAGCCGTTTCAGATATCGTCGTGACGAACAGCTATGCAACGATCACGCGCAAGAATGGGAACGTCGTTGCCGGCATTCAGGGGCGCATTGACCGCAGCGTTACAACCTCTGCCGCGATCTCGGCTGTGGTGACGGAAGAGCTTGGGCCAGAGGTCACAGCATCATATCCGGGCGTTTCAATCGCCATCGGCGGGGCGACGCAAGATCAGCAAGATAGCCAGGCGTCGATGGTATCAGCCTTGGCGTTGGGCCTGGTGGGCGTATACCTCGTCTTGGCATTCCAGTTCCGATCCTATGCCCTTCCGATTGCTGTGATGCTGTCGATCCCGTTTGCATTGATTGGCACCATTCTTGGCCATTGGGCCTTGGGCTTTGATCTATCAATGCCAAGCTTCATCGGCTTCGCATCGCTTGCGGGGATTGTCGTGAACAATGCGATCCTGTTTTTGACGTTCTTCCAGTCGCACCTTAAGGACGGCGACTACATCGGGGCCTCGTTGAATGCTGTACGCGACAGGTTCAGACCGATCTTTCTGTCAACATCGACAACGTTCGTCGGCCTGCTTCCGATCCTGTTTGACGGCAGCCCGCAGGTTCAGACCTTGGTGCCGCTTGTCGTCGCCGTGGCCTTTGGTTTGCTGGCGTCGATGGTGCTTGTTGTGTTGATTTTTCCCGCGGTGCTGTCGATTTACTTTGACATCTTCAGCGTGAAATCCTGGATCCAACAATTCGACGACACGGAAGCAGACGCGATGGTCGCAAGCTAGCCCTGTGTCGGGATACCGAAGGTCTGCCCGGTCCTTGATTTTTCACTCGTCGCCGACGGGTGAAACACGCGTTCAACCCGCACCCGCCTTGCCTATCGCCAGCACCATGCGCCCCAGCATCACGCAACCCCTTCATCATCCCAAACAGCACCTTCACCTCTGATGCGACAAGCTACTGAATGGCGGCGGACTAATTTCACCCACTCCGGGTGGGGGAACTTAACATGCTTCGTCGTTTTGATGACCCGCGTTGTCCTGCGTCATGCACCGGCTCTTCCTGACAGTGCGATGTGCGGGGTTAGCCCCAATATAGATAGGTCGTTTGCTTTTTCAGATAGGCGTCAAAACCATATTGTCCGTCCTCTCCTCCAAGGCCGGAATGGCCCCACCCGGTGTGAAAGCCTTGCACCGCTTCTCCGTTGCTCCGGTTGAGGTAAATTTCACCAAACTTCAGCGCATAAGGCGCCTGCGCGATCCGCTTGGCGTTCTGTGTAAAAAGGTAGGCCGAGAGGCCAAATGACGTGTCGTTGGCGAGTGCCACAGCCTCGTCAAAGTCCCCGACCCGTTTGGCGGCGACGACGGGGCCGAAAATCTCTTCCTGCAACATGGGCGAAGCGTTATCGGCCACCTCCATCACGGTCGGGGCCACCCAGTGGCCCGCCGCATAAGGGCCTTCCGTCAGGGTGCCGCCCTCCAGCAAGACTTGCGCCCCCGCTTTAGTGCCACGAGCCACAATTTCGGCGATCTTGGTAACTTCGACACCGCTGACCTTGGGGCCAATATCCACATCCGTGGTCGGGTCGCCAATCGTGAGGGCTCTGCTCTTGGCGACAAATTTTTCAAGGAATTCATCAGCGATCTTGTCGTGCAGATACATCCGTTCATTGCAGGTACAGACCTGTCCGCAATTGGTGTAACGCGCCGTGATGGCGGCCGCCACGGCGGCGTCGACATCGGCATCCTCCATCACGATAAACGGCGCTTTGCCTCCCAGTTCCAGCCGCACGATCTTCAACTCATCTGCAGCCCCGCGGCAAATCTCGCGCCCGGCACGGGTGCTGCCGGTCATCGTAATCAATGCGGTGTCAGGATGTGCGACAAGATGCTGGCCAACAATCGGACCCCGCCCGGTCACCACGTTAAATACCCCTTTGGGCAATCCGATCTGGTCAGCAAGCCGTGCAATCGCCAACCCCGACAGCGGAGTAATCTCATGGCTTAGCAACACAAATGTATTGCCCGCAACCAGCGCCGGACCCAACTTGCGGGCGGCCAGAGCGGCGGGGTAATTCCAAGCGGTCAGGCCGACAACCACGCCATGCGGGTGAAGTCGGATCTGGATGTCCTCTGATCGGTTGTCAGAGGTGACGATGTCACCCTTAATTCGACGCGCCTCTTCGGCGGCGTAACGCAGATAATTGACGGCTGCGCCAATCTCACCCTGCGCCTGCGCGATTGGCTTGCCTTGCTCTGCGGTCACCAATGCCGCCAACCGTCCGGTATCCGCCTCCATCGCATCGGCAAGTGCCTTGACATAGCCCGCCCGTTCAATCGCGGGGCGTGCCGCCCAACTTGGAAAAGCCGCGCGCGCAGCCGCCACAGCCGCATCAGCATCATCAGCCGACCCTTCGGGAATATGCGCAATGACCAATTCATTTGCTGGGTTTTCAACTGCGATCATGTCCGCCTGCCCGGCAGAGCGCCACGCACCATCTATATACATCTGGCCCATGATCGGCGCGTCGCTGGGTGTTTGGGCAAGGGTCATAGGCAGCTCTTTTTGGGGCAACTTGGGTTGCGTTGTGAGACGTCCAAGGTGATAGCCAATCAATTAGTAATGTCAATTAACATTATTAGTAATAATCAGTAATTGCGAAACCAGGGAAATTCGTTTACCAAAACGTGCGAGATGGGGAGTCCGCATGAAAGACGACTTGAAAGGGCATGCAAAGCGGCCCAACACAAGGGCCCGCAATAGGGTCACCATGCGCGATATCGCGCGCGTTGCCGGGTGCTCTCAGCCAACGGTGTCTTTTGTGCTGAACAACAATGACGCGGCCAAAATCTCGGAACAGATGCGAGAGCGGGTCTGGGAAGCTGCGCGGGAACTGGGCTATCAGATACCGGTTCATCCGACCAAATCGCCCGTCAAAAAGCCGGGCTATATCGACGGGCCAATTGCCTTTGTGATCGACACGCTTGCGACCAGCCCAGAAGGCGTTCACGCTCATGACGGTGTGCTTGAGGCCGTCAAAGCCACGGGAAACCTCGTGCTGCTGGCCGAAACCCGCAACGATCCGGTGCTGGAACCAAAAGCGCTGCAACACTTCATTGATCAGGGCGTCGCGGCAATCATTTATGCCTGCGTTTTCACCCGTCAGGTCGAGTTGCCCCCACTTCTGCGCACCACCAACATCCCCGTGTTTCTGCTGAATTGCTACACTGATGACCTGTCACATCCAGCGGTCATCCCCGGAGAAATTGCAGGCGGCCACACCGCCACCAACGCCCTGATTGATGCCGGTCACACCCGGATCGGCCTGATCACCGGCGAACTCTTCATGGAATGTGGCAGCGGCCGCTATACCGGTTACCGCAACGCGCTCGCCAACGCCGATCTCCCCTTCCGTGAGGAATATGTGGTCGAGGGCAACTGGCTCCCCAGTTCCGGCTTCGAGGGCACCAAAAAGCTCATGTCACTTCCCAATCCGCCCACTGCCATCTTTTGCGCCAATGACAGAATGGCCGTCGGTTGTTTTGAAGCGCTGAAGGAATTGGGCCTGTCCATTCCCGAGGATATCTCTGTCATCGGCTATGATGACGACGAAATCTCCCGTCATTTGTCGCCGCCCCTGACCTCGATGAACCTTGCCGACCGCGCCATGGGGCGCTGGGTCGTGGACCAACTGTTTCATGGCGCCATCGGCAATAGCCGCCATCCTTTGACTAAGCTGGAATGCACACTGGTGGAGCGCGATTCGATCGCGCCCCCAAAAGGGGACTTGCGGCACTCAGACATGTAACCGGCAACCTTGACCATGTCGTCATCGTCGGTAAATCGACGTGTGCGACAGACGCAGATCGGTCATGCGCGAAGATGTCTTGCCTCAAATCCCTCAAATTGGTAAGCAAACATAACCAATACAGGATATCCTGATGCCGATCATCACAACCATCGACGACCTCAAGCGACTGCACAAACGTCGCGCACCCAAGATGTTCTATGACTACGCTGAATCCGGCAGCTGGACAGAACAGACTTTTCGCGAAAACACCTCGGATTTTGACAAGATCCGCCTGCGCCAGCGCGTCGCAGTGGATATGTCCAACCGCACCACGGCTAGCCAGCTTATTGGCGAAGACGTCTCTATGCCTGTCGCGTTGTCTCCGGTCGGACTCACCGGAATGCAATCCGCCGATGGCGAAATCAAAGCGGCGCGTGCAGCTGAAAAATTCGAGGTACCGTTCACAATATCGACGATGTCAATCTGTTCGATCGAAGACGTCGCGGCCCATACCAAGGCACCCTTTTGGTTCCAGCTTTACGTGATGCGCGACGAAGAATTTGTCGACAACATCATCGCCCGCGCAAGAAATGCAGGTTGTTCTGCACTGGTCTTGACGCTCGACCTGCAGATCTTGGGTCAGCGGCACATGGACATCAAAAATGGGCTGACTGCACCGCCAAAACTGACACCAAAGTCGATCTTGGATCTGTCAACGAAATGGCGCTGGGGGCTCGAGATGCTTGGCACCCATCGTCGCACATTCCGCAATATCGTTGGCCATGCGAAATCAGTTGAAGACATTTCAAGTCTGCATAGCTGGACCGCAGAACAGTTCGATCCCAAGCTCAATTGGGACACGATTGCCCGCCTCAAGGAAAAGTGGGGCGGCAAGCTGATCCTCAAGGGGATTCTAGACGTTGAAGACGCCAAGATGGCCGTCGCATGCGGGGCGGATGCAATCATCGTGTCGAACCACGGTGGACGGCAGCTTGACGGTGCCTTGTCGGCCATTCGCATGTTGCCCAGCATCATCGCCGCCGTTGGGGATCAGATTGAAGTCCACATGGATAGCGGCGTGCGGTCCGGCCAGGACATCCTCAAGGCGCTGGCGCTTGGCGCGAAGGGCGTCCACATCGGGCGGGCCTATATCTACGGACTAGGTGCGATGGGCGAAAAAGGCGTGACCAAAGCGCTCGAGATTCTGCATAAGGAACTTGATACCACCATGGCCCTTTGCGGCAGACGGGACGTCAATGACGTCGACCGCGATATTCTGCTGGTGCCCGAAGATTTTGAGGGGAAGTGGGTCTAGATCTGGCCGCCTTGATCACCTTGCGCCCCTTTGGCACCCTGTGTGCCCGCCGATCCGGCCGCCACCGCACGAAAACCCCTTTTCAAAGGGCGATTCTGCCCCTATAGGGGCCTTTCATCTGGGCCGCACACCCTTGGAGGGCGGCCCTCATTTTTATTTTGGAGACATACAATGGCTGATAAGATCCCAGATCTGCACGCCACTGCACGCGCGGGGACAGGCAAGGGGGCCGCCCGCCAAGCTCGCCGTGATGGCGACGTGCCGGGCATCGTTTACGGCGGTGGGGTAGACCCGCTTCCGATTTCGATCAACTTCAACAAGCTGCTGACGCGCCTGCGCAAGGGCCAGTTCATGTCGACGCTGTTCAACCTCAAGGTTGATGGCCACGACGATGTCCGCGTGATCTGCCGTGGCGTTCAGCGCGACGTGGTCAAGGACCTGCCAACGCACATCGACCTGATGCGCCTCAAGCGCACCAGCCGCGTGAAGATCTTTATCCCGGTTGAGTTCCTGAACGAAGACACATGCCCCGGCCTGAAAAAGGGCGGCGTGCTGACTGTTGTGCGGAACGAAGTCGAGCTTGAAGTTCTGGCCGGCGACATCCCTGACAGCATCGTGTTCGACTTGGCCGAGACCGAGATCGGTGACACCATTTCGATCAGCAACATTGCCCTTCCCGAAGGCGCAAAGCCAACGATCGACCGCGACTTTGTCATCGCCAACGTCTCTGCCCCACGTGCATTGGTAGCTGATGACGACGACGAAAGCGAAGAAGTCGCAGCCGACGAAGTGCCAACCGCTGGCGACGAAACTGCTGACGAAGAATAAGCGCCTGAACAAGTGACTTGAAGGGCCTCCGTTTTCGGGGGCCCTTTCGCTTTTGTGAGGCAAGTCTTGCAAGATCGGGAGGCATCATCGGATGTGGACAGCAGCCGTGCACCTCAAGTACCGGATGCCGCGCAATGCAGGAACGTCAGTCTAACAAGGGGTCACCCCAAAAGTACAAGATCCAGTTGCTTGTTTGCTCCCACGGCGCGGGAGAACCAATTCAGTGTCCTGACCCGATGGCGCGGCGGCTTAAAAGGCGGCCGTCGCCGCAAGACAGTTCCAAATATCCCGGCTTGCTTAGTCTCCTGACCGTCGGGTCTGCGCCGCTTTATCTCCCAAGACGCGGAATGCAATGCGCCGTCACCATTCACGATGGCCTCATGACCGGCGTGCCAAAGGGGTCAATGACAGTCTGGCGTGCCCCCCCCCGAAACGTCTCTCGGTATGACATAGAGTTTGCCCAACCCTTTGAATGAGCAGACAGATGCGAAAGAGCCGGTTTAGCGAAGCCCAGAATAATGGGATGATCAAAGAGCAAGAAGCTGGGGTCCCCGTTGTTCTTATTGTCTGGCTGAGCCATTGTATCGTTTATTGACGACAAATCGGGGGACTAAAATGACTTTCCTGTGGATCGCACTCGCTGCAATGGCGGCATATTTTGCCTACGGTCTTTTCACCCCTCATCCAACCAAACGCGTTTTTGCAGACGACTTGCCAGCAGACCGCGTTGAGAACGGGTACCTCATCCCGCAAGAGGTGTTCGACCCGGAAGAAGAGACTTTATTCAAAAGGGCGTCCGCCTCTGTCGCCGCACATACAGGTGCGCTGAAGAAACATGCCGCACGTGACGACGAGACGTTTCACGAACCCCATTGGGGGCACACCAGCGCAATGCTGCGTGGCACGCTAAAAATCGACAACATCGAAAACCTGCCAGAGCCGTTCCGCGTTGGTCTGTTTTCGCAGAGCCGCGGCTATGCTGTCGTCGCACGCGCTGGCACCCAGAAGGACCCCGACGTGGGTCTCACGAGCACCCGGTTAGCTATCAAGCTCGACTATCCCGAACCGGTCCCGAACGTCTACGCTCCTTCCGGCGAGGCCAATGAGCTGGACTTGCTATTGGCCGCAGGAAATCCCGGAAACAACGGGGCAGATCATACTTTCTTTGCGCGTGACGGGCATCAGGTTGCGATGGCCTTTGGGCTAAAGCCGCCTTCGCTTGGAACCCTAAAGACGCTGGCAAATTGGCGCAACATCGCGATATTGCTCGATGTCAGGCGACGTGTTGCAGGATTGGCGGCGCCCCTGCGCAAGGCCCCTGTGAACCAAGACGGCTGGGCGGGTATGCCCTACTATTCACTTGGCCCATTTGCGCTGGGGGACGCTGCGATGAAGTTCGCCTTGCTGCCCGTCAACCCGCACAAGGTCGCAGAACACGACCGGATGAAAATAGACTTCGCGGACTTTAGCAAAAAGAACATGGACGACTGGCTCGCCTCTGGTGAAGCGGCAGAGTTTACATTGGCCGTCCAACTTGCCACGCCGGATTGCATTCCCGAACCGGGTCCGCAGGATCCTCCTAAAGCGGTGATGGCCGCCGAATACTGTGACCTCGCTTGGGACGAGACTGCTTCGCCATATCTCCCGGTTGGGACGCTGACCTTGTCGACCGACACAGCGATCAACACGGCCGAGATTTGGGGAAATATTCAGTACAACGCGTGGAACACGCTCCCATCAATGCGGCCATTGGGTCAATTGTTCCGGATGCGCAAACACGTCCATTCAGCACACAGTAACGTCCGAGTGGCGCATCTCTACGGTGGTAAACCGGGGGCGTTGGTTGGGAAGTGCCCGTTTTCCGGCTAACGCTCTTTCGTAGCTGCGCGGGAAACACGCGCCCGGCAAAACAGCAGCTTGCTGTGTGAAGGTCAGTGGACCGTCCGCAAGACAGAAATCAAACCCGATCCAACGCCGCCTGAACAGCCGCGAAGTAGGCCCCCACCTGCTCACCATCGACCAGGGCGTGATGCACCTCTAACGTCATCGCCATGTCCCAGCGCCCGCCATGGTCACAGAATTTTCCCCAGGACACCCGCGGGATGCAGTCATCTGGCCCCGGTACGGCATTGTTTAACGACGTGTAATCAAGCCACGGCATGCAAGAGGCATAGGCCACGGCATCCGTTTGGCCGGTATTGGCATTCAGCACTGTGCCTTCCGCCGCCTCAGCGATCAATGCGGCACAGACTTGATCAAACGCATCAAAATCCGCCTGCCATGGCACATAGGCATAGCCAAAGCTGCCACCCTCGCGCGGTACCGTCATCGACAGATCAACTGCATCGTGTCGCACCACCTGCTCGCCGCGAAACCGCATCAGCAGTTCTGGAACGCCGTGCAGCCCGGCCCCAATGGCATAAAGGCACGCGCGATAGGCAGATATCCCCTGCTCTTTTCGCGCCATCACCTGCGTGACGTCCAGCCGTGATGTTATCGCGTAGTGCGGGCGGTCATAAGTGCGAAAGAACCGAAACTGATCGGCCCGCGCCCAAGTGTTCAGATCAACGATTTGCTCCATCCAGCCACGCTGCACGATGCTGCCGCAAAAGCAAAGGGCCGCGTCCTTTCGGACACGGCCCCTGAAATTTCAACCAAGTCGCAGTCGCGATTAGTTCTTGGCGTAGAATTCGACCACGAGGTTTGGTTCCATCGTCACAGGATATGGGACGTCGCCCAGACCGGGTGTGCGCACGAATTCACAAGACATCTTGCCGTGATCGACAGCCATATAGTCAGGCACATCACGCTCTGGCAGCTGGCTTGCAACCAGAACCAGTTCCAACTGCTTGGACTTCTGGCGCACGGTGATCACGTCGCCTTCTTTCACGCGGTAGGATGGGATGTTGACCTTCTTTCCGTTCACTTCGACGTGGCCGTGGTTCACGAACTGGCGTGCGGCAAAGACAGTTGGCACGAACTTGGCGCGGTAAACGACGGCGTCAAGACGACGCTCCAGCAGACCAATAAGGTTCTCACCGGTATCGCCTTTCACACGCTCGGCTTCCGCATAGATGCGGCGGAACTGCTTTTCGGTCAGGTCGCCGTAGTAACCCTTCAGCTTTTGCTTGGCGCGCAGCTGCAGACCAAAGTCAGACAGTTTGCCCTTACGACGCTGACCGTGCTGGCCGGGGCCATATTCACGACGGTTGACGGGGGATTTCGGACGACCCCAGATGTTTTCGCCCATCCGGCGGTCAATTTTGTACTTGGCAGCGGTACGCTTTGTCATACGCTGATCTCCTTCTAAGTGGGCCCGTTTGGGCATGAAGGGCGTTGTCCTTTCCCCTGATTTTGCAGGGGCGACAGGGTTCCGGTTGCCCGGTCCACCAACACCAATGAATGGGCGGCTTATAGACAGCGCTGCACCCGTGTCAACTCCCTGCTTCTTTTGGCCAAAAATATCCCGGGGGAGTCAGCTTGCTGACGGGGGCAGCGCCCCCAAAAAGGGTGGGCGGGTGGGCCCGCCCCCCTTGTGCAACACGACCTCTCGGACCACACAGACCATATGACGACATCATCCCTATCCTTCCTCCTTGCCTTTGGCGCTGGCGTCTTGCTGTCGCTGATGGTGCTGTTCAATGGCACACTCGCCAGCTTTGGCTCGCTCTTGTTTGCGTCTTGGGTGCCGCACGCTACGGGCACATTGGTGGCGCTGATCTTTTTGGCCCTCATGCGGCCCCAAAAAGCGTCAGCCAAACGCCCGCCACTTTGGGCCTATGCGGGCGGGATCGTGGGCGCATTTACGGTCATGGCCACGTCCTACACCATGAACACGGCACTCGCGTTGTCTGGCACAATTGCGATCGGCCTTGCCGGGCAAATGGTGTTCTCATTGGTCGCGGACGCGCGCGGCATGTTTGGACTACCTCAAAAACTGCCCAGCCTGCGCGACTGGACGGCACTCGCGCTGATCGTCGCAGGCAGCCTGATCCTGATCTTCTTTGGCGGCGTGGCATGATCTGGTTTGTGCTGATCGCGTTTCTGGGAGGTGCCTCCGTCAGCTTATCGCGTCAGATCAATGGGCGGCTGTCACTTTCGACCTCGGCCATGCATGCGTCGTTCTGGAACCATATCGTAGGCTTTGGGTTACTGACACTCATGGCTTTGGTGTTCGGCGGGCTATTCACACCAGGCATCAAGGACATCCCCTTCTGGGCCTATCTGGGCGGCACCGTGGGCGTGGTCTTTATCGCGCTTTCAAGCTGGCTGGTCGCCAAGATCGGGGCCGCACAAACCGCGCTGCTAATCATCGCCGGGCAAATGATCTCTGGTGTGGTACTGGACATCCTCACCGGTGCACCCGGCAACCCCGCGGCACGAACCGCAGGTGTCGCTCTGATCCTTGCCGGTATGTGGCTTAGTCAGCGGAAACGGTGACCGGTTTGCCGGTTTCCCAACTTTCCGTCGCGGCATCTGCAAGCATCTGCGCGCGCAAACCGTCATAGATGGATGGGCTTGGTTGGCTGCCATCACGCACGGATGCGATGAAATGCGCCAGCTCCAAACGGTAAGCTTCAGCATAGCGTTCCAGAAAGAAATTCATCGTGGGCGCGCCCGCAATGCCCGCACCCGTCGCCAATTGCACCGTGGTTTCAGGAATATTCGCGACCGAGAGCATCCCCTTGGACCCATGCACCTCTGCCCGTTGGTCATAGCCATAGGTGGCGCGGCGCGAGTTGCTGATTTGGCAGATCTTGCCACTTGCCGTCGTCAAGGTCACGGCAGCGGTGTCCACATCGCCTGCCGCACCAATTGCCGGATCAACAAGTGCTGATCCAACGGCGTAGACCGTCACAGGTTCTTCACCCAGCATGAAACGCGCCATATCAAGATCGTGGATCATCATGTCCCGAAAGATCCCGCCCGAGGACTTGATATAACCGATGGGTGGCGGGGATGGGTCGCGCGACAGGATCGTGACCATCTCCACTTCGCCAATCTCTCCGGCGCGGATGCGGGCCTGCATATTGGCGAAAGACGGGTCAAAGCGGCGGTTGAGCGCCGTCAGAAAGGCCACGCCAGCAGCTTCGACAACCTTGATGCAATCGCGAATGCGGGTTGCGGACATGTCAACCGGTTTTTCGCAAAAGATCGCCTTGCCGGCGGCAGCCGCAGCATGGATCAGGTCGTAATGTGTGTCCGTGGGCGTCCCGATGATGATCGCGTCAATATCATCGCTGGCGATGATCTGATCGGCGCTTCGCACGTCGGCGCCGCACCTGTCGGCAAGCGCCTGGGCCGCATCAGGAAAGACATCCGCGACGGCCTGCACCTTTGCATCGGGCGACTGCATCGCGCTGCCTGCATGGACCTGTCCGATCCTGCCACAGCCCAGAATTCCCAATCTCAGCATGCCTTATCCTTTCGCATCAACTGCAAAGCCATTTACTTAGCGGAACCCACGCAGGACCTCTCTTGCCTTTGCGACAAGCGGGTCGTGGGTTTCTTTCAAAATCTGCACCCGATCAAAACGTGCGGGATCTGCATTCACGGCCGTGCGCAAGGCTTGCCCGAATGCCATCCGCAGCTCTGTTCCGATGTTGAACTTGCACACGTTTGACCCGCGCGCCAAGGCAATCCGCTGCGCCACCGGCACCCCTGACCCGCCATGAATGACCAATGGCACATCAGTTGCCGCCTCAATGGCGCGGATGCGGGGTTCATCCAGCCCGCCGTCTTTGTCCTGCTGCAGGTGGACATTCCCGACGCTGATTGCCATCGCGTCAACACCAGTTTCCCGCGCAAAGGTCGCGGCCTCATTTGGGTCGGTCCCGGCAGAGGCTTCACCGTCGGCGTATCCGACAAAGCCGATCTCACCCTCGCAGGAAATGCCTGCCGCGTGGGCCATCTCGGCGATAGCGGCAGTTTCGGCGATGTTCTGGGCCAAGGGCTTGCGAGAGCCGTCAAACATCAAAGAGGTAAAGCCGCTGTCCAGCGCCTCTTTACATTCATCGGCTGTGTAGCCGTGATCGAGATGGGCAACGACGGGCACGGCGGCGTTTTCCGCCAAATGCCGGAACATCTTGCCCAGAACTGGCAGCGGTGTATGCGCCCGGCAGCTTGGCCCGGCCTGCAAGATGACAGGGCAACCTTCGGCCTCTGCCGCGGCGACATAGGCGCGCATGTCTTCCCAGCCCAGCGTCACCAGACCAGCCACCGCATAGCCATCGCGCAGCGCGGGTTGCAGGACGTCTTTGAGTGTCACGAGAGGCATTTGAGGTCATCCTTGTTTGAACCGCCGGAGCCTCCGGCGGGGATATTTTTGAACCAAAGAAAGCAGGGGATGCGCCCCGCCACGGGCCTATTTGAATTTGGCGACCATATCCTTGATGCCGGGGATCGTCTCGATCTGGTAGGCATGGGTGGGCTGAAAGAACTGCACGAGGCTGCGCTGGCTCAACCCGCCCAGAATCGTGAAGTAGTACATCTCGTAGCCGGGCATCACGACACAGGGGTGGTAACCGCTACCCAACATGATGGTCGAGCGGTCCATCAACTGGAAAGCGTCGCCGGGTTTGCCCTCTTCGTGCTGGATGATCTGCACGCCAGAGCCGTGGTTGGGGCGGAAGCGAAAGTTGTAGGTTTCATCATGGCGGGTTTCAATGATGTTGCCTGCCTCGTCCTTGCGGTCGGTGTCGTGCTTATGCGCCGGAAACCCTGACCAACCGCCTTGGCCCACAGTGAAAAGCTCTGAGACAAGCAAGCGCCCCACTTTGTCGTGCTGCTGTTGACCCAGAATATGTTTGATTTTGCGGTGCGTCTTGGTGTCGTCGGACCCGTATTGCACCTTGTCGATGCCGCCCACGCGCACGTCAAAGGGATCCAGCACCTTGTCGTATTTCGCACCGGCGATAAAAGTTTCAGTGTCGACCGTGCAAGTCAGCGTGACCTTGGCCCCTACCGGCACATAGACGCCTTCAGGCTCACCGTCCCAAACGTCGGTGCCGCGATTGCCAAGGCTGGCGAACGCCACGCCTTCGACGTCCACATCGACGGTCCCTGTCGCGGGCACAACGCAGGTTTCATACCCCGGCACCTGATATTCAAAGGTCTGACCCGCCTTGAGTTTGACGATGTTGAAATAATTCAACGGCACGGTCGGATCATCAGCGTCGACAATCGGTTTGTTCTGGTTGTCATGGGGCGCGATATGCATACGCGTTTCCTTTCAGGTCTCGGACGGGCCGGGATGGCTGGCCAAAAAGGCCGTGAGCGCTTGTGTATCAGGCATGGCCGGGGCGCAACCGGGCTTTGCCACGACGATTGCCGCACAGGCAGATCCGCGCAGCACGGCCGTTTTCAGATCATGCCCGCCAGCAATGGAACTGAGCATGCCTGCCATAAAGCTATCTCCAGCGCCGGTCGGTTTGAGCGCGTCGACACGGTAGATCCCGGTGCGGGTCTCGCGGCCTTCGGCGAAGGTCACAGCGCCATGTTCGCCCATCTTATAGACCACGATCTGGGCCGAGGATTTCGCCAGTTCGCGGGCCTTTGCCAGACCCTTTTCAATGCCACCGGCCATAAACCCGAATTCTTCATCATTGCCGACGATCACGTCCGACAAGGCGCCCGCACGTGACAACACATCAGCCGCGACCTCTGGCGAAGGCCAGCTATAGGGGCGATAGTCGACGTCGAATATGACGGGCAGGCCCGCAGCGTGGGCCAATTCAAAAGCGCGAAAGGCGGCCGTGCGGGATGGCTCTGCCGCGAAAACGGTGCCCGCAGTAACCAAAGCCGTGAATTGGCTGTAGTCGACAGCTTCAACATCCGCCACGGTCATCTCAAAATCCGCAGCCCCATTCCGGTATATCACCGACTGATGTCCCGCGACCCGGCTTTCGTACAGGGCAAGTGAGTTGCGCGCCTCGCCACCTTCGGGCGTCACATAGGTCGTATCGACACCATAGTGATGCAGCTTATTGACGCAAAACCGACCGACTGCATCATCCGACACGCGGGTGACAAGCGACGCCTGCCCGCCCAGCTTGACGATGCCTGCGGCGATATTGGCCGATGATCCGCCCATGTCCGCCGTGAAGCTATCGGCGTCCTCGGTCGCGATACCGGGGGCTGGGAACAAGTCCATCCCCACGCGCCCGACCACGACGAAGCGGTTGCCCTTGATGCCCTCCAGCGCGTTCATCAGACGCCTTTCCGCTGCTTGGCGCGGCTGGACTCAACGTCCTTATGGGCCGCGGCGACCTTGGCATTATCCGTCACTTCAGGTGTGCCAACCTCCCACCACGAATGGCCTTGGGTCGTCCAGCCTTCGTAGGGATCGACCTTCATGACGATCACATAGGTCTTGTCGCTGGCTTTTGCGCGCTTGAACGCCTCGCCCAGTTCTGCGGGGTTGGCGACAGTTTCAGCAGTTGCGCCCATGGCTGCAGCATGGGCCTCAAAATCCACGCCAAATTGATGTGTCGCTGTCGGCGTATCGGCAATCAGATTGTTGAAACTTTCATTGCCGGTGTTGTTTTGCAGCTTGTTGATGACGGCAAAGCCACCATTGTCCAGCAGCATCACAATCAGCTTCTTGCCCGTCAGAACCGACGAATAAATATCCGAATTCAGCATCAGATAGCTGCCATCGCCGCAGAACGTGATGGTGTCCTGGCCCGGCTCGCGTTCGCTTTGTGCAATTCGCGCGCCCCATGCACCGGCGATCTCGTAACCCATGCAGGAAAATCCAAACTCGACGTCGACCGTGCCAACATCCAGCGTGCGCCAGTTTGCCGTGACCTCTGCCGGTAAGCCCCCAGCCGCGGCCACGACACGGTCGCGTGGATCGCACAATGCGTTCACAGTGCCAATCGCCTGCGCATAGCTGTTGGGCCGGTTGCCCGGCTTGACGTTTTCGGCGACGTAATCGTTCCACTTGACGCGCTCTGCCGTGGCCGTCTCGACCCAAGACGTATTTGCAGTCCAGCCGCCGAGCGACGCAGTCAAAGCAAGAAGGCCCAGCTTGGCGTCCCCCACCACCGGCAAAGACCGGTGCTTGCCCGCATCATGGCGGCCCGCGTTCAACCCGATGATTTGTGCGTCCTTGGCAAATGCAGTCCATGACCCGGTGGTAAAATCCTGCAAGCGGCAGCCGACCGACAGGATGACATCCGCTTGCTCTGCGATGGCATTGGCGCTGTCTGACCCCGTCACGCCAATCGGCCCGATGTTTAGCGGATGGGTGTCCACCAGATTGGCGCGGCCCGCGATGGTCTCTACGACCGGGATGCCATGCGTTTCGGCAAAGGCGGTCAATTCGGCCACCGCGCCAGAATACTGCACGCCACCGCCAGCAATGATCATCGGGCGCTTGGCGGCCTTGATCGCCGCAACTGCATCGGCGACCTCGTCCGCGTCCGGTGTCACGCGGCGAATGCGATGCACCTTCTTTTCAAACATCTCGGCGGGGTAATCATAGGCCCAGCCCTGCACATCCTGCGGCAGGCCGACAAAGGCAGGCCCGCAATCGGCAGGGTCCAGCATGGTCGCCAGCGCGTTAGGTAGCGACTGAATGATCTGGGCGGGATGGGTGATCCGATCCCAATAGCGGGTCACTGCCTTGAACGCGTCGTTCACGCCCAACGTCGGGTCATTGAAATGTTCCATCTGCTGCAACACCGGATCGGGCAGACGCGTTGTATAGGCATCGCCACATAACATCAGCATTGGCAGGCGGTTGGCATGGGCCAACGCGCTGGCGGTCAACAGGTTCGCTGTGCCGGGCCCCGCGCTTGCAGTGCAAAACATGAATCGCTGGCGCAGCCACTGCTTGGCATAGCCCGCCGCCGCGAATCCCATGCTTTGCTCATTCTGGCCGCGATAAAGCGGCAGCGTGTCACGATGATCATATAACGCCTCGCCCAGACAGGTGACATTACCATGGCCAAAGATCCCGAAGCCACCACCACACAGGCGCCATTCCTGCCCATCGACCACAATGAATTGTGCATCAAGATAGCGAATGATGGCCTGCGCCACGGTCAGGCGTATTGTGTTGGTCGTCATGATCCTAGATTCCCCGATTGCGCGTTCCCACTTGCGCAGGTTTGATTCTGAGGTTACTCATTTTGCAACCGGTTGCAAACCGATTTTCAAGAAGGCGCCCTAAAATGGCAGAGATTGGCATTGGTATCGTCGGCGGTGGCTATATGGGTAAGGCCCATGCGGTCGCGATGGCCGCGGTGGGCGCGGTCTTTGACACGGATCTGCGGCCCCGGCTTGAAATGGTCTGCGCCAGCAGCGCTGAGTCGGCCGAGAAATATCGCACAGCATTCGGCTTTGCGCGCGCGACCCACGATTGGCAGGTGCTGGTCAATGACCCCGCGGTAGAGGCCATCGTGATCGCCAGCCCGCAAGCCACCCACCGCGCGATTGCCGAAGCCGCCTTTGCCCTTGGCAAGCCGGTCATGTGTGAAAAGCCGATGGGTGCGACGATTGAAGACGCCATTGCGATGACGCAAGCCGCCCAAGCCGCGAGCGTGATCAATATGGTCGGCTACAACTACGTTCGCACACCCGCCACCCAATATGCGCGGAAACTGATCGCGGATGGTGTCATCGGCGACGTGACATGGTTTCGTGGCGAACATACCGAGGATTTCTATGCCGATCCGACCGCGCCCGCCACATGGCGCACCGACGGGGACGCCAACGGCACTGTCGGCGATCTCTCGCCCCATATGATCAACTGCGCGCTGGCGCTCCTCGGTCCGATTTCGTCCCTCGTCGCGGCGATCGAAACTGTCCATACCGACCGCCCCGGCGGCACCGTTACCAATGACGACCAGGCGCAAATGATGTGCCGCTTTGCGAACGGCACGCTGGGGCAGATGCATTTCAGCCGCGTCGCGACGGGCCGCAAGATGGGCTACGCCTATGAAGTCACGGGAACCAAAGGCGCGATCAGGTTCGATCAAGAGGATCAGAATGCGATCCACCTTTATCTATCTGACGCACCAGAGGCGCAGCGCGGCTTTACCAAGATCCTGACCGGCCCCGCGCACCCCGATTACCTACCCTTCTGCCAAGGTCCCGGCCACGGCACCGGTTACCAAGACCAGATCATCATCGAGGCCCGCGATTTCTTGCAGGCCATCGCCACCAAAACCGACATCTGGCCCACCTTTGCGGATGGGCTTTCCGTTTACCATGTGATTGACGCCATGCGGAAATCTGCCCAAAGCGGGCAGTGGCAAGACGTCTCTAGCTAAGGACATCCACATGACCATCACCATCGGAAATGCGCCCTGCTCTTGGGGCGTGGAATTTGCAAATGACCCGCGCAACCCCGCGTGGCGCGAAGTGCTGCGCCAGTGCCAATCGGCGGGCTATACCGGCATCGAATTAGGGCCCGTCGGCTTTATGCCCGAAGATCCCGTAGAACTGGGCGAGGCGCTGGATGAATTCGGCCAGACGTTGATCGGCGGCGTTGTGTTCCGCCCCTTCCATGACCCCGCCGCATGGGACGATGTGATGGATGGATCGGTGCGCACCTGCAAGGCACTCGTGGCCCACGGCGCGCAGCATCTGGTGTTGATTGACAGCATCTCGCCCCGTCGCGCGCCCACCGCGGGCCGCGCATCCGAGGCCGAGCAGATGGACAATGCCGAATGGACCGCCTACCGCGACCGCATCGCCACCATCGCCAAAATGGGGGCCGAAGAATACGGTTTGACCGTGGGGATGCACGCCCATGCGGCTGGCTTCATTGACTTCGAGCCAGAGCTTGAGCGTCTGCTGTCAGAGGTCGATGAAAGCATCCTCAAGATCTGTTTTGATACCGGGCATCATTCTTATGCAGGCTTTGATCCCGTGGCCTTTATGAAGCGTCACATTGACCGCATATCCTATATGCACTTCAAGGATATCGACCCTGCCGTCAAAGCCGATGTAGTCAAGAACCGCACCGACTTCTACACCGCCTGCGGGCAAGGTATCTTCTGCAATCTGGGCCAAGGCGATGTTGATTTCCCGTCCGTCCGCCAAGTGCTGCTGGATGCTGGTTTTGACGGCTGGTGTACGGTCGAACAGGACTGCGACCCAACCTTGGGCACCGATACGCTGGGCGATGCCATCGCCAACCGCACCTACCTGCAATCCATTGGTTTCTAAGGATTAAGACGATGAAAAAGCTCAACTGGGGTATGATTGGCGGCGGCAAAGGCAGTCAGATCGGACCGGCCCACCGTCTTGGTGCGCAAGCTGATGGCAACTTTGTTCTGGCCGCAGGCGCGCTGGACCACGACGCCGACGCGGGCCGCGCCTATGCGCAGGAACTGGGCGTCGCCCCGGACCGCGCCTATGGCAATTGGCAAGAGATGCTTGCAGGCGAAAAGGGTCGCGATGACCGCGTCGATCTGGTCACCGTCGCCACGCCGAATTCGACGCATTTTGAGATCACCAAAGCCTTCCTTGAGGCGGGGTTCAACGTGCTGTGTGAAAAGCCGATGACCATGACAGTGGAAGAAGGCGAAGAGATCGTGAAGATCGCCGCAGCCTCGGGCAAAACCTGTGCCGTGAACTACTGTTATAGCGCCTATCCGATGGTGCGCGAGATGCGCGAAATGGTCCGCACGGGTCAGGTCGGCAAGGTCCGCCTTGTCGTCACCAGCTTTAGCCACGGCCACCACGGCGACGCCACCGATGCCGATAATCCCCGCGTCCGCTGGCGCTATGACCCGGCGATGGCGGGTGTGTCGGGACAGTTCGCAGACTGCGGTATCCACGCCTTGCATATGGCGAGCTTTATCGTGGGCGATGAGGTTGAAAAACTGTCCGCCGACTTTGCCAGCACGATTGCCAGCCGCACGCTGGAAGACGATGCGATGGTCAATTTCCGCATGTCTGGCGGCACCGTTGGGCGGCTTTGGACCAGCTCTGTTGCCATCGGGCGGCAGCACGGGTTCGACATTCAGGTCTTTGGCGAAACCGGCGGTTTGCGCTGGGCGTCAGAACAGCCCAACCAGGTTTTCTACACACCTGTCGGGGGTCGCACGCAGATCATGGAAAAGGGCGAAGGCAGCCTGTCGGACGAAGCCGCACGCCTAAGCCGCGTCGCTATCGCCCACCCCGAAGGCTTTCCCCTTGCTGTGGCCAATATCTATGTCGATCTGGCCGCTACAATCCGGGGCGAGACCCGCGATGGCTTGCCCACGGCAGAAGATGGCGTCCGGTCCATGGCCGCGGTGCATCAGGCCGTGGCATCGGCCAAGCAGAACGGCGCATGGGTCGATGCCCGCCCGCCAATGTTTCGTTAACACGCCGGCGCTCCTGCAGGTTGCCCGCGCCGGAGCCTCCGGCGGGGATATTTAAGAACCAAAGAAAGCCTAAGGGTCAGGGACGGGGCGCAATGTGCCCCGTTCCACCACATCGCAAGGAAACAGGCGCGCCTCGGGGTAACGACCGGGGTCGTCCAACATGGCGGCAATCAGCTCTACCGAGCTGTTAATAATCTGCCCGATGGGTTGGCGAATTGTGGTCAGGTCGATATTGGCCCAGCCCGCCATTTCCATGTCGTTCAGGCCGATGATGCCAATATCCTCTGGCACCTTCAGCCCAGCATCGCGCACGGCGGACAGCACGCCAATCGACAAGACGTCATCGCCGCAGAAATAGGCCTCTGCCATCGTGCCTTGTAGCAGGCGCTGCATCTCTGCCCGGCCCGCTTCAAAAGAATAGTCGTCCGCAAAGGAATACGTCGTCTTGACCTTTGGATGTTTGGCCATCTCGGTCATGAAGCCTTGATAACGGTCCTGCGTCGATGTTGCTGCCTCTGGCCCGCCCAGAAACGCAACGCGTCGATGACCGCGCGCCACCAAGGCCCGCGCCGCCATCCGCCCGCATTCCACGTTATCAATGCCCACCACATGCACGTGCGGGTTTGTCGCGTGCCGCCCAAAGGTATGCACCACCGGCACACCTGCGTCGCGAAAAGCCTTGGAAAAATCAGGGGATAGGGTGGATGACGCAACGATCACCCCATCAACTGAATATTGCCGCATCATCTGAACAGAGCTTTGCGGATCGGTTTCATCGCTGAGATTGACCAGCAATGGCCGTAGGCCGCGTTCCTGTAACGCCCGCGTAAACCGATCAAACACCGTCAGAAAAATCGGGTTGTGAAAGTTATTGCTGATCAGACCAATCATCTTGGTCCGGCCTGTGGTCAGCGAAGACGCAAGCGCATTGGGGCGATAACCCAGCTCAGCTGCAGCTTTCTGCACCTTTTTGCGCATTTTTGGCGAAACAGAGGCACCGTCCGTGAACGTGCGCGACACCGCAGATCGCGAAACCCCGGCCCGTATCGCCACATCTTTTAGCGTTGCCGCCATATCTTCCCAACCCTCGCCCCGTTCCCTTCTACCGCAGCATCCACATTTGCGCACCCCCTCGACCAATAACACTTTTTGCAACCGGTTGCAAAAAAATCCGAATCGTGTTTCTCTGATCTTGGGCCGAAACGGGCGACCGCCTTGGCCACAAAACAGGGAGTGATATTATGAAATCGACTATCAAGACACTGGCGCTGGCCGCATCCGTTGCAGCAGCCCCATTTGTCACAGCAACCACAGCGTCCGCTGACGGCCACGGCGACCTAACGTATGTTCTGGTGAGCCACGCGCCTGACAGCGACACATGGTGGAACACAATCAAAAACGGCATCGCCCTGGCGGGTGAGCAGGTCGGCGTAAACGTCGAGTACCGTAACCCCCCAACCGGCGACATCGCCGATATGGCACGTATCATCGAGCAGGCAACAGCCTCCGCGCCCGACGGTATCATCACCACATTGGCTGACTATGACGTTCTGCAGGGCCCAATCTCGGCGGCCGTGGATCAGGGCATCGACGTCATCATCATGAACACCGGTACGCCAGAGCAGGCGCGCGAAGTGGGCGCACTGATGTATGTCGGCCAGCCCGAATATGACGCAGGCTTTGCCGCCGGTCAGCGTGCTGCAGGCGAAGGTGTGACGAAGTTCCTTTGCGTGAACCACGCCATTCAGCAGCCCACCGTGGGCGAGCGTTGCCGCGGTTACGCGGATGGTCTTGGCATCGAGCTGGGCGACGCGATGATGGACAGCGGTACAGACCCTGCGGAAATCAAGAACAAGGTTCTGGCTTATCTGTCAGCCAACCCTGACGTTGACGGCATCCTGACGCTGGGCCCGGTTTCGGCTGACCCAACAATCGCTGCGCTGCAGGAAAACGGCATGGCCGGTGACATCCACTTTGGCACCTTTGACCTTGGCGAAGAGATCGTGAACGGCATCAAGGACGGCACCATCATCTGGGGTATCGACCAGCAGCCATTCCTGCAGGCTTACATGCCTGTCGTGATCCTGGCGAACTGGGACCGCTACGGCGTTCTGCCGGGCAACAACATCAACTCTGGCCCCGGCTTCGTCACCGCTGACGGCCTGGCAAAGGTTGAAGAGTTCGCCGGCGAATTCCGCTAGGTTGAACTTTTAGATCATAGGCGGACCCTGGCCCCGCCGGGGTCCGCTTTTTTATTGGCAAGCCACATTAACACCGGGGGACACCATGGCTGTGACCGATCAGAAAGACGAACGCGTCAAAGAGATTTCGCGCTTCAGACAATCACTCATTCGGCCCGAATTGGGCGGCATCGTCGGCAATATCGCCGTTTTCACATTCTTTCTTTTGTTTGCTTTTGACAGCGGCATGTTCGCCGCCCAGGGCGTGATGAACTGGGGCATTGTTTCGGCCCAATTCATGATTATCGCAGTCGGCGCCTGCCTCTTGATGATCGCGGGCGAATTTGACCTTTCCGTCGGTTCAATGATCGGCTTTGCGGGCATGATGATCGCCGTCTTCGGCGTGGTCCTCGCTTGGCCCATGTGGATCGCCATCATCATCACCTTCGCGCTTTGCCTCGCGATTGGTGCGCTCAACGGCTATATCGTCATTCGCACAGGTCTTCCATCCTTCATCGTGACCCTCGCCTTTCTCTTCATCCTGCGCGGGTTCACCATCTACATCCCGCAAACGCTGGAAAGCAAAACCATCATCGGCGGCATTCGTGACGCAGCCGAGGGCGACTGGCTCGCGCCGATTTTCGGCGGCAAGATTGGCCAGCCGATCTTTCAGTGGCTTGGTGATGCGGGCATTATCGGTGTCTTTGAACGTGGCAACCGCATGGGCGAACCCGTCGTGGACGGCATCCCGATGATGATGGTCTGGGCAGTGATCCTGATCGTCTTTGGCCATATCCTGCTGACCAAAACCCGCTTTGGCAATTGGATCTTCGCGGCCGGTGGCGACGCTGAAAGCGCGCGCAATTCTGGTGTGCCGGTCAACATGGTCAAGGTTTCGATGTTCATGTTCACCGCCTTCTGCGCCACGATCTTTGCCATCTGTCAGGTCATGGAATTCGGCTCTGCCGGTGCGGACCGCGGCCTGCTCAAGGAATTTGAGGCGATCATTGCCGTGGTTATCGGCGGCGCGCTTCTCACTGGCGGCTACGGGTCTGTCCTTGGGGCGGCACTTGGGGCGCTGATCTTTGGCGTCGTGCAGCAAGGCCTGTTCTTCGCGGGCGTCGAAAGCTCACTTTTCCGGGTGTTCTTGGGGCTGATCCTTTTGGGTGCCGTGATCCTGAACACCTATATTCGCCGCGTCATCACGGGGGAGCGTTGATATGACCGAACCATTGATCCAGATGAAAAACATCGAAAAGCATTTCGGCAGCGTGATCGCGCTGGCAGGTGTTTCGGTCGATGTGACCCCCGGTGAATGTCACTGCCTATTGGGTGACAATGGCGCGGGTAAATCCACCTTCATCAAGACCATGTCAGGTGTCCACCAGCCGACGTCGGGCGAGATCCTGTTCGAAGGCAAGCCGATGAACTTTGCTGACCCGCGCGACGCGATGGCAGCGGGCATTGCCACGGTGCACCAGCACCTTGCAATGATCCCGCTCATGTCGGTGGCGCGGAACTTCTTCATGGGCAACGAACCCGTCAAGAAAATCGCGGGCATCAACTTCCTCGACGCCAAAAAGGCAGATGAGGTGACAATGGCCGAGATGAAGAAGATGGGCATCAACTTGCGCGGTCCCGATCAGGCCGTGGGCACCCTGTCAGGGGGTGAGCGTCAAACCGTCGCCATCGCGCGTGCGGTGCATTTCGGGGCCAAGGTGCTCATCCTGGATGAACCCACCTCTGCCCTTGGTGTGCGCCAAACCTCCAACGTGCTGGCCACCATCGACAAGGTCCGCAAACAGGGCGTCGCCGTGGTCTTCATCACCCACAACGTCCGCCACGCCATGGCCGTGGGCGACCGTTTCACCGTGTTGAACCGGGGCAAGACCCTTGGCACCGCGTTGAAGGGTGAGATTACCCCAGAAGAGCTGCAAGACCTCATGGCCGGTGGTCAGGAACTTGCGACGCTGGAAGGGTCCTTGGGCGGCACCGTCTAAGACCCGCGACACCGCAACGACAAAGCCCCGCCAACGCGCGGGGCTTTTTCAATACAAACGGTCCGTTTCGTTATAGGCCATCCGCGCTTCGATATCCTCAAGCGGCGTCTCCATCGCCCCGTGATCCTTCAAAGCCTCGGCATAGGTCGGCAACCCCGCGATGGACCCCCACTTTTCAGGCTGCCACATCGCGGATCGGATCATCGCCTTGCCGCAGTGAAAGAACGCCTCTTCCACGCGCACCAGCAGCACCAGATCGGGCCTGTGCCCATTCACCACCGTCAGATCCAGCAGCGCATCATCGCGGGCAATCTCTGCCCGGCCATTGATTCGCACGACCTCTTTGCGCATGGGCACCACGCACATCAGCCCGACATGCGGGTGCTGCAACACGTTGCGAAACGTATCCATCCGCTGATTGCCAATCCGGTCAGGGATCGCAATCGTGCCGGGGTCCAGCACCTTGATGAACCCCGCCGGATCGCCCTTTGGTGACACATCCAGATTGCCGCGCCCGTCACTGCTGGCGATGCTCACAAACGTCGTCCGCTCCAGCCACGCGGCAATATGCGCGTCAACATGGTCAATCATCTTGTTGGTCTGACTGGGGTGCATCGGTTGCAGCAAACTTTCTAGCTCACTGACCGATTCAATCGGCTTTTCAACCTGATACATCGCACCCCCCTTGTCAGTTTACCCGCATTTTGAATACCCGCAGGACCCGCAAGTCATGCAGCCCTCGACCATGCGCAAATCGTAGTTTCCGCAGGACGAACAGGCCTTCCCACGCGGCTTGCCGAGCGCTTGCACGTTGGACTGTGGATCAGTTTTCAGCCCCATCCCCTCGCCCTCAAGAAAGCCAATCGCGATCATGTGCTTTTCAATCACGCCCCCAATGGCCGCGAGGATCGACGGCACGTATTTGCCCTGCATCCATGCACCACCGCGTGGATCAAACACTGCCTTAAGCTCTTCCACGACAAAGGACACATCGCCGCCGCGCCGAAACACGGCCGAAATCATCCGCGTCAGCGCCACTGTCCAGGCAAAGTGCTCCATGTTCTTGGAGTTGATAAACACCTCGAACGGACGCCGATGCCCGGCGATCACCAGATCATTCACCGTGATATAGATCGCGTGTTCAGAATCCGGCCACTTGAGCTTGTATGTCGCCCCATCCAATTCCTGTGGCCGATCCAGCGGCTCGGACATATAGACAACTTCGGCCCCGTCGCCATCAAACTGCACCGTTTGCGGCGCTTCATCAGGTGTCTTTTCCTCCGACACGCTCAACACTGACCCGGTCACATCATTGGGCCGGTACGTCGTGCAGCCCTTACAACCCTGATCCCAGGCGGCCATGTAGACCTCTTTGAAATCATCAAAGCTGATATCTTCGGGGCAGTTGATCGTCTTGGAAATGCTGCTGTCGATCCACTTTTGCGCTGCCGCCTGCATCCGCACGTGATCGAGCGGCGCCAGCGTCTGGGCATTCACAAAATAGTCGGGCAATGCAGCGTCACCCTTCAGGTCACGCCACATCTGCACGGCATAATCCACGACCTCTTCCTCGGTCCGTGTGCCGTCTTTCTGCAAGACCTTTCGGGTGTAGGCATAGGCAAACACCGGCTCAATCCCAGAGCTGACGTTACCTGCATAAAGGCTGATCGTCCCAGTTGGCGCGATCGACGTCAAAAGCGCATTTCGTATGCCATTTTGACGAATGGCCTCACGGACATCCTCATCCATGTCCTGCATTGCGCCCGACGCGAGGAATTTTTCTGCGTCAAACAGCGGGAACGCGCCCTTTTCCTTGGCCAATTCGACGCTTGCCAAGTAGGCCGCCCTTGCAATCGCGTGCATCCATTGGTCGGTCTGTGCTGCGGCCTCTTCTGACCCGTAACGCAGCCCCAGCATCAGCAAAGCATCCGCCAACCCGGTGACCCCAAGGCCAATCCGGCGCTTGGCCTGTGCCTCTTTGCGCTGTTCCTCCAATGGAAACTGCGAGGCATCAACGACATTATCCATCATCCGCACGGCGGTGCTGACCAATTCGGTCAGCGCGTCATTGTCCAGCTTGGCCGCATCGCCAAACGGGTCTGCCACCAGCCGCGCCAGGTTGATCGACCCCAGCAAACACGCGCCATAGGGCGGCAAAGGCTGTTCGCCGCACGGGTTTGTCGCCGCAATCGTCTCGCAATAGCTCAGGTTGTTGGCCTTATTGATCCGGTCGATGAAAATCACACCCGGTTCGGCGTAATCATATGTGGATTGCATGATCGCATCCCACAGCGCGCGGGCCTGCACAGTGCGGTAAACCTGATCCTTGAACACCAGATCCCACGGGCCGTCCGCCTTTACCGCTTCCATGAACGGATCGGTAATCAACACCGACATATTGAACATCCGCAACCGCGCGGGGTCGGATTTGGCGGTGATAAAATCCTCAACATCCGGGTGATCGCAGCGCATCGTGGCCATCATCGCGCCCCGGCGCGAGCCTGCCGACATAATCGTGCGGCACATCGCGTCCCAGACATCCATGAACGACAACGGGCCGCTGGCGTCCGCCGCCACACCATGCACAGCCGCGCCTTTTGGCCGGATGGTCGAGAAATCATAACCGATCCCGCCCCCCTGCTGCATGGTCAGTGCGGCCTCTTTCAGCATGTCGAAAATGCCGCCCATGCTGTCGGGCACCGTGCCCATGACAAAGCAGTTGAACAACGTCACCTGACGCGCCGTGCCAGCACCCGCCGTGATCCGGCCCGCAGGCAAATACTTGAAATCTTCCAAGGCGCTATAAAACGTCTTTTCCCATTTCTTCGGGTTCTTCTCGACCGCAGCCAAGGCCCCCGCAATCCGGGTCCATGTCGCCTCGACCGTTTCATCAATCGGGGTGCCATCCGCCTCTTTAAAGCGGTATTTCATATCCCAGATTTGTTCGGCAATCGGGGCGGCAAAACGGGTCATAGCGATGGCTTTCCGGGCTAAGCATGGCAGGCAAGGCCTGCATCATAAGGTGAGTCGGGCGATATGAGAACGGCTGACGTCTCGACGCGGAATTACACTATATGTAGTCAGCAGACTCCAATCAACCGCAATATAAGGTATGAACACGAATTGTCGCACTTGTATCACGGTCGAATCTCTGCCATCGAAAGCTATGGCCAAATCCGTCCACCTCTTGAAACTCTCTGTCGGCACCGATGACGTCGCCGGCCTGAACGCGTGGCAATCAACCAAGCGCGCGCAGACGCCTGATGGCTACCCGCGCCACGTCACCCGCATGTGGCCCAAACGCGGCGAAGAGATCCTCAACGGCGGCTCCATCTTCTGGGTGATCAAAGGCGTCATCCTGTGCCGCCAACCGGTCATCCGTCTTGACGAATACATCGGCGAGGACGGCATCCGCCGCTGCGCCATCGTATCAAAACCCGGCCTGATCCGTGTCGCGGCCACCCCTAAACGCCCGTTCCAGGGCTGGCGCTATTTGCCCGTTGACGACGCCCCAGCGGACCTCCCCGAGAGCCGCCAGAATGAAGAGGCATTGCCGCCGGAACTCTCCAAGGCGCTCGCCGCCATCGGTGTGCGCTAGCGGGTCTTTTTGCCGCCAATCGTCACACCACCTTTGGCTGACGACAGGCTATTGGCCGTGGCAGACACCTTCGGCTTTTCCTGTTTCGGCTTCTTGGCTTCTTTGCCTTTTTTGTTGTTGCCTTTACCCATGACGGATCCTCCCATTGGCTTGCTGACCGCCGAAATGGCGGACGGACAAGGTCTTGCGATGTTCAGGAAATCAGGGTTGCCTGCCATGGGACGCGGCAGGGCGATCATCTACTGGACAGATCCTCAGCCTAGGCGCATCGCCGCGCCCGCGCAAGGCGCGTCACACGCCCAGCTTGGCCTGCAACGCCTTGAACGTCGCGCGTTGCGCATTGCTCCAGCCCGCACGCCGCCCGCGAAACAGCGTCGCTTGGCTCGCATGGATCGGTCTGTCGCCTAAGATCTTCAACCCATTTGCACGCAGTGTTTCCCCGGTCGAGGTGATGTCCGCAATCGCCTCTGCGGTCTCATTCTTGACCGTGCCTTCAGTGGCGCCTTGGCTGTCTACCAGCTGATAATCGGCGACGCCTTCGGCTTTTAGGAACTCGCGCACCAAACGGTGATACTTCGTCGCGATCCGCAGGCGGTGCCCGTGGGCGGCCCGAAACGCCGCCGCCGCCGCGTCCAGATCATCCAGTGTGTCCACGTCGACCCAAGTCTGCGGCACCGCGATAATCAGATCCGCACCGCCAAACCCCATAGGTGCGACTTCCTGCACCTGACTGTCCCAGGCGCTCAGCTTTTCGCGCACAAGATCGGACCCGGTGACACCCAGCTGGATCCGCCCCGCCGCAAGCTCGCGCGGGACCTCCCCCGCCGACAACAGCACCAGCTCAACCCCGTCGATCCCGTCCACGGCACCGGCATATTCCCGGTCAGACCCGGATTTGCGCAGGGTTACGCCGCGCTGCCCGAACCAGTCAAACGTCTTGTCCATCAGCCGCCCCTTGGACGGCACACCCAGCTTCAGCATCACGCATCCCCCCGCAAGGCCAGCACCAGATCGGGCCGGATCACGCCGCCCACCGCTGGCACCGCGCGACCATCGCCCAGCCGGGCCGTCAGCGCGTCATAGCGCCCGCCTGTGGCGACGCTGGGCATGTCGGCGGCATTAGCCGAAAATCCAAAGACGAACCCGTCGTAATATTCAAGGCTGGTGCGGCCATAGCTGCCCTCAAACGCCAGCGCGTCCACCGCGATGCCACGCGCATCCAGCGCCAACAGCCTTGCTGCCATCGCCTGCACGGCCGTCCCGATCGCCGGCAAATCCACCGCGATATCGCGCAGCGCGCTCAACACATTCGGCGCGGTTTCCCGCAGGCCCAAAATGGCGTCGATCAGCGCCATTTCCTCGCCTGAAATCGGCGGCGTCGCCGCATCTTCGCGCAGGGCCGCGATCCGTGTGGCGATCTCCGCCCGTGACCGCAAGCCAACGACCTGCCCCACATCGGCCAAGGGATCCTCTTGCGCCAAAAGCGCCGTGCGCGTGGGCGATGGCGGCGTGCGGCCGCCAAACCGGTCCAGCAAAGATCGAAACTTGCGTGGCCGCCACAGGTGCCGCATCAGCGCTGCCTTGCGCGTCTGTGACGTCTTCAACCCCTGCACCGCAGCCATCAGGATCCCGATATCACCCGTCACCGGTGTCACATCCAGACCATCCAAAGCCTTTGAAATCGCGGCGAACACGGCCGCATCCGCGCCCGCTGGATCGCGGCCATCAAACACCTCGAACCCGACTTGAGCATATTCATGTGCCCGCTCGGGGACGTCCTCTTGCTTGCGGAACACCTTGCCCGCATAGGTATAGCGTGCGGGATCGGCATGGGACCGCATGTGCTGCTCGACGACAGGCACGGTAAAGTCTGGTCGCAAGACCATCTCTCCGCCAAACGGATCCGTTGTCAGATAGGCCCGCGCCCGGATGTCCTCTCCATAAAGGTCCAGCAACGTCTCTGCCGACAGCAGAATATCGGCGTCCACCGCTGTAGCGCCCTCAGCCTCGAACAGCGCCCGCAGGCGGGCCGCCTCTGCCGCAATCTCAAGCGGTTGCATCAGCCCTGCCCCGCCAAAATCTCGCGCACTTTCGCGACCAACGCGTCGCGCGACACTTCAAACTGCTGCGGACGGTCCTTCCATTCTTCTGCGCTGGCACTTTGGGCGATCTGCGCCCCCAGCACGAGGTCCTTGATCTGCACAACACCGGCGTCAAACTCATCCCCGCCCGCGATCACCGCGACGGGGCTGTTACGCTTGTCCGCATATTTCAACTGATTGCCAAAGTTCTTGGGGTTGCCCAGATAAACCTCTGCCCGGATGCCTGCGTTACGCAGCTCCGCAACCATGCCTTGGTAATCCGCCATCCGGTCGCGATCCATCACCGTCACGACCACCGGCCCGACTGAGCCTGTATCCAACCGCCCCTTGGCGTGCAGCGCGGCCAAGAGCCTGTCCACACCAATGGACACCCCCGTCGCAGGCACCGCCTGCCCGGTGAACCGCTTGACCAGATCATCATACCGTCCGCCACCAGCGACCGAGCCAAAGTTGCGCGGACGCCCCTTTTCGTCGGTCACTTCAAAGGTCAGCTCAGCCTCATAGACCGGCCCAGTGTAATAGCCGAGCCCGCGCACGACGGAGGGGTCAATTGTGATGCGGTCCGAGCCGTAACCTTGAGCAGAGAGCAAAGTTTCAATTGCCTCAAGTTCGTCTACACCCTCAGCCCCAATCTTCGAGTTTCCAACAGATGCTCTCAAATTCTCCAATGTTTGAGAGTTGTCACCATCCTTAGCTGTCAAAAAGGCAATCACGACATCGGCTTGATCTGAATTCAGTCCTAAGCCCTCGATAAAGGCCCCAGAAGCATCCAGTCTTCCGGTGGTAAGAAGCTCCCGCACGCCATTGACACCAACTTTGTCGAACTTGTCCGCCGTGCGTAAGATATTTTCGCTCATGGCTCTGTCAAAAACCTCCGCCATTTCAGCATCGACGGCATCTTCCGGCTCGAAGCGCCCAAAAACATTCTCCAGCACACCGTTCAGCACCTTGCGGTTATTGACCCGGATCACATAATCGCCGCGCGGGATGCCGACGGCCTCCAGCGTATCCGACAACATCGCGCAAATCTCGGCATCAGCGGCCACTGAACCGGAACCAACCGTATCCGCATCGCATTGATAAAACTGCCGAAACCGCCCCGGTCCCGGCTTTTCGTTGCGCCAGACCGGTCCCATCGCGTAGCGGCGATAGGGCGTCGGCAGATCATTGCGAAATTGCGCATAGACCCGCGCAAGCGGCGCCGTCAGGTCATAGCGCAGCGCCAGCCAATCCTTATCCTCTTCCCATGCAAACACGCCTTCATTCGGGCGGTCCACATCAGGCAGAAACTTGCCCAGCGCCTCAACCGTTTCCACAGCACTCGTTTCCAGCGCGTCAAAGCCATAACGATGATACACCCCAGCGATCTGGGTCAGCATCTGCTGGCGCTGCGCCACCTCTGCCCCAAAATAATCGCGGAAACCCTTTGGCGTGATCGCCTTGGGTCTGGGTTGTTTCTTGTCCTTGGCCATATCCGGTCCCTTGGTTTGTCCACGCGCCGTTTACCGTGGTGCGGCATAGGGGGCAATGGCCTTACCGGGATGCCTAAAGCGGCAGTGCCGTCGTGAACTTGAGCGCTTTCAGGCTGAACGCCGATTCCACCGATTTCACGACACCGACCCGCAGCAAATGCTGGGACATGAAGACCTCGTAATCCTCTACGTCGCGACAGCGGATCTTCAGCATGTAATCGGCCCCACCCGCAATCGCATGGGCCTCCAGAATATTGGGCTGGGTGCTGACCATCCGCGCAAATCCGGCAATCGCCTCTTCCGAATGATCGCGCAATCGCACCGTGGCAAAAACGCATAGCCCCGCCCCGACCGCCTTGGGGTCAAGCAAGGCCACACGCCCCACCAGCAGCCCCGCGCCCTCAAAATCCTGCACCTTGCGCCACACGGTCGAGGTCGCCATGCCGCACCGCTCTGCCAATTGCGCCAGCGACGCCCCCGCGTCCCGCTGCAATTCCCGCAAGAGCACCCGATCCTGATCTGATAATTTCATATCTGCGCCATATCTGAAAATTTCTGCCATCATTATAGGTGAGTTTCGGGCCATTCGGCAAATAATCCACCCTAATCCCGAATACACTGATCGCAGGAGGATCCGCCATGCCCAAAGATCACAACTACCGCTCCCTCAGTCCCGACGCCGCGGGCCGCTACCCATACACGGCAGAGGATGACGCCGTCTGGGGCGAACTCTTCACCCGCCAAATGGCCGCTCTGCCCGATATCATGGCCCCGGAATACCTCACCGGTGTCGCCCAGCTCGGCCTTTCTGCCGACAAGACCCCGCAAGTGGTCGACATTGACGCGCGCCTTGCCAAACTCACCGGCGCTGGCGCCCATGGCGTCCCTGCGATCATCCCGCCCAGCCAGTTCTACGCCCTGCTGGCAGACCGCAAATTCCCCGTCGCCACCTTCCTGCGCCGCCGGGAAGAGATGGACTATATCGAAGAACCCGACCTGTTTCACGAGGTCTTTGGCCATTGCCCCTTGCTGACCAACGCCGCCTACGCCGACTTCATCCAGGCCTTTGGGCGCAAAGCCATCGCGCTTGGCAAAGGCTATAGCTGGCACATGTTCCGGCTGTTTTGGTTCACCATCGAATTTGGCCTGATCCACACGCCGCAAGGCTTGCGCGGCTATGGCGCGGGCATCGCGTCCTCCCCGGCCGAGGCCGCGCACGCCATGTCAGATACCCCCTTGATCCGTGACTTCGATCTGCTCGAGGTTTTCCGCACCCCCTATCGCATCGACATCGTGCAACCGGTCTATTTCGCCATCCGCGACTTTGACCAATTGATCGCCGCGCTGGACCGCGACATCGCGTCCTTGATCGACCACGCCAAAGCCTTGGGCGACCTGCCTGCCCTTTTCCCAGCCAAGGAATCGGCGTAAGCGGTCTTCATGACTGATCTCGTCGCCTTGGAAGAAAAAATCGCCCACCTCACCCGCACGGTCGAGGAGCTGTCCGACATCGTCGCCCGGCAAGAAACCGATCTCGCCCTCGCCCAGCGTCGCCTCGCGATGCTGATGGAACGCGAAGCGGGCCGCGATCTGGATGCGGGCGGCTCCGTCCCCCTCGCGGACCAAAAACCGCCGCATTGGTAGGCTGGCGCGATCCGCGCGCGATCTAAACACAAGCTGATCGACGCAGCTGGTTCAATCTTGCGCGGTGTTTAGGGCGACAAGGTCTTTGTAGAGCGCGCGAATGCGCAGCGTCATGTCACGGCTGCCGGACCCGATCTCTTTGCCATCAATCTCCGCCACTGGCGTCTGCGCGCCAAAAGTTCCCGTCAGAAACGCCTCATCTGCCCCATAAGCCTCGTAGAGAGAATAGTTCTTCTCAAGAACGGGGATGCCATTGGCCCTGCACAGATCAATCACCTTCTGCCGTGTGACCCCGTTCATGCAATAATCCCCGGTCGAGGTCCAAACCTCGCCTTTCCGCACGATAAAGAAGTTGCATGCGTTGGTTGTGTTCACGAAGCCATGCGGGTCCAGCATCAGCGCCTCATCAGCCCCCGCCTGTTCGGCTTGCAGACAGGCAATCACACAATTCAGCTTGGAATGGCTGTTGTATTTGGCGTCCTGCGCCATCGGCAACCCGCGCACCTGCGGCACTGTCGCCAGACGAATGCCTTTCGATTGCAACGCCTCAATCGGCTTGGAATGCTCCATGATGATCACAAGGGTCGGGCCCGACCGGCTCAACGATGGATGCTGGAACGGCTTCACCTTTGTGCCGCGCGTCAACATCATCCGGCAATGCACGTCGTTGTGCATATCGTTGGCTTCGGCGGTGCGTGTCAGCGCCTCAAGAATGCCCGCCCGGTCCATCCCCACATCCAGCGAGACCGCTTTGCACGAAGCAAAAAACCGGTCCATGTGTTCGTCAAAAAAGGCCCATTTGCCGTTGTATAGCCGCATCCCCTCCCACATGCCGTCACCCAGCATAAAGCCGCTGTCATAGACCGACACCTTGGCCTCGTCGCGATGGACCAGATCACCGTTCACATAGATCTTGATGTCCCGGTTGCGCGGGTCGTCGTCGGCGTCGTGGGTTGTGTGCTTGCTTTCGGTCATTACGAAGTGGCTTCCAATTGAAAGATTACGTTTGCGATCATCAGATCAATAGGCGCACCACCGCCATTCTTGATGACGGTGATGGTGTCGCGGTCTGTGATATCAGAACTTTCTGCCTTCGGCTGTCAAAGATCAGCCAAGACATCTGCCTAATCGGCCGCAGTTGTCAGATCATACGTCACCCACTGCGTCGCCTCTGCCGTTCGGTCATAAACCGCCCGCGCCCGCGCGTTGTCCTCTGCCGTGATCCAGCGGATGACGCCCCAGCCGCGCTGCGCACCTTCGGCCTTGATCGCCGCCAGCAAGGCATCCGCCGCCCCTGATCCACGCGCGGCAGGATCGACAAACAGATCATCCAGATACCCACCTGTCGCTGCCGCCAATGGCCGGGCAAACGGGCGGACATGGGCAATCCCGATCAGCCCATCGGCCTCGGCGACAAGACCGGTCACCTCATGATCCGCATCCATCAGCCAGCCCCAGACGCGGTCACGCATCGCTTCGGTTTGGGTGACGTTGTAGAATGCGGCATAAGCCGCATAAAGCCGCCCCCACGCGGCGCGGTCCCCGGATGTGACGGGCCGGATCGTGATACTCATCGCTGATATCCTCAAAGGTTAACTTAACGCGTCTTAAGACTTTCATGCGCATACTATGTGTATGGTGTGTGCATACAATCTGCATGGTCTGTGCATCCTGCACGGTGCGTTAAATATCTTCGCCCTTCTTCAGCAAATCTTCCAGCAATTGTTCCTGCAAGGCGATGCTATCGCCACCGCCGAATTGCGCAGCGCCACCGTGATAAAGTGATCCATAGGTCAGTGCGATATTCACCGTCTGCCCAATGCCAGAGATCAGTTGATCACGCTCCAACTCTTTCAAAGGATGGATAAAAACCGCCCAAAGCTGGCCGCGCGCGATCGCGTAGCGCGCATCAAGGGCGGTGTCGAAGTTGGCCTGCATGACGCGGGCAAGTTCCTCTGGCGTCATCCCCTCGACCCGCCGGATCGGCACAACCGCGCGCATCCGGTTCATCACCGGGTCCGCAAAGATCTGCACCGGAACATCTTGAATTGTAAAGGAAAGTCCGCCCCCCGCTGGCCCCGCATCAGGGTCAAGTGCGGTCACAATCTCGACCATCCGGCCAAGTGACATCGGTGGTTCGGCCTCTTGCGCCAGCACCGGGCTGGCCATGAAAAGCGCGCTGAAAACAAGGGGTTTGAACATCTGGGTGCCTCCTGCGATCAAGGCTAACCCATTCGCATCGCACCGATAAGGCAAACTTACGTGACCGGATATTTCGCCCGGACCGCGTCAATCGCCGCCGCCACAGCCGCTGCAATCGACAGGTCAGAGGTATCGATCGTCACCGCGTCGCGAGCCGCCCGAAGCGGGGCCGTTGCCCGCTCTGAATCCCGCCTGTCGCGGTCGATGACCTCTGCCAGAACCGTTTCAAAAGCCGTCGAAAAACCTTTATCTGTCAGCTCCTTATGCCGCCGCTCTGCCCGTGTCTGGGCAGAGGCGGTGACGTATAACTTCACCTCTGCGCCGGGGCAGATCACAGTACCAATATCGCGCCCGTCCAGCACAGCGCCGCCGTCACGCCGGGCAAAATCCTTCTGAAACTGCACCAGCGCCGCGCGCACATCCGGGTTCACCGCAACCTGACTGGCCGCATCCGCCACAGCCTGCGTGCGCAGGTCGGGGTTCTCCAGATCACGCGGGTCAAGGCCTTGCGCGACTGCCACGGCCTCACCTCCTGCCAGGACACCGGCCCCCACCGCACGGTATAGTAACCCCGTATCGAGATGGGCCAGGTTAAACTCCGCCGCAACCGCACGGGAAATCGTCCCCTTACCGGCCGCCGCGGGTCCGTCGATGGCGACGGTGAACTTCACCCGTTGCTCCGCACCAATTGCGCCCCCAAATCGGCCATCAGGTTTTCAAAAATCGGGAAAGACGTTGTGATCGGCCCGCCATCATCAAGCTTCATCGGCTTTTGGGTCGCCATGCCCATCACCGCAAAGGCCATCGCAATCCGGTGATCCAATCGCGTCTCAACCAGCGCGCCGCCCGGCACATTGCCATGCCCCAACCCGTTGATTTTCCACCAATCCTCGCCCTCGTCGACCGCCACGCCAGCCGCCCGGAGCCCGACCGCCATCGCATCAATCCGGTCGCTTTCCTTCACCCGCAACTCTTTGACGCCCTGCATATCCGTCACCCCTTGGGCAAAGGACGCAACAACCGACAACACCGGATATTCATCAATCATGCTCGCCGCCCGCGCCGGCGGCACAGCAATCCCTTTGAGGTCAGGCGAGTACTTCGCCCGCAGATCCGCAACGGGCTCTCCGCCTTCCTCGCGGATGTTCTCAAACGTCAGATCCGCGCCCATCTCTTGCAGGGTAAAGAACAACCCCGCCCGCGTTGGGTTCAGCCCGATATTGGGCACCAGAACATCTGACCCCGGCACGATGATCGCGGCACAAACCGGAAACGCGGCAGAGGAAGGATCGCGCGGCACCGTGATATCCTGCGGCACCAGTTCTGGCTGCCCTTTGAGCGTGATCACCCGCCCGGCTTCGGTCTCTTCGATGCGAATTTCGGCCCCGAATCCCGCCAGCATCCGCTCTGTGTGGTCGCGGGTCGCTTCTTTCTCGATCACCACGGTTTCACCCGGCGCATTCAGCCCCGCAAGTAGCACCGCAGACTTAACCTGCGCCGAGGGCACCGGCGTTGTGTAGCGGACAGGCACCGGATCTGCCGCCCCCACAAGCGTCATCGGCAATCGCCCGCCCTCACGCCCCACGGCGCGGCAACCGAACAGGGCCAGTGGGTCAGTGATCCGCGCCATCGGGCGGCTGTTCAAGGACGCATCACCCGTGAACGTAGCCGTGATCGGCGAGGTCGCCATCGACCCCATGATCAACCGCACACCGGTGCCCGAATTGCCGCAGTCAATCACATGGTCCGGCTCTGCAAATCCACCCACACCCACGCCCTTGACCGACCATTCGCCCGGCCCGTGCTGGGTCACCTGCGCCCCAAAGGACCGCATCGCCTTGGCGGTGTCCAACACGTCGTCCCCCTCCAGCAACCCGGTGATCCGCGTTTCGCCAACACTTAGTGCGCCAAGGATCAGCGAGCGATGCGAAATCGACTTATCCCCCGGCACATGCGCCTCACCTTTGAGTGGGCCACAGGGGCGGGATATCATGGGAATGGGGGTGCCGTGGCCGGACATGAGGTGCTTCCTTCTTCACTTGCCCGCCTGATACCGCAGCGCCACGTCAGGGTCCACGCCCCTGCTTCTTTTGGCCAAAAATATCCCGGGGGAGTCCGCAAGGACGGGGGCAGCGCCCCCAAACCACAGCTCTTACAACCGGCGGAACGTCAGATAATGTTGTGGCCGCCCCTCGCGGATCGCCTTTTGCTCGTAGCGGGTCGAAATCCAATCGTCCCATGGCACACGCCAATCGGCAGGGCCCTCGGCCTGCCATTCAAATCCCGCAGGTGGCACCTCTTCCAGCGTCTGCCGCACGTAATCCGCGATATCGGTCGCCACACGCAGTTCGGCGCCTTTCTCCATCACCCGGTGCAACGGCAACAGATGCTCCGGCGTCACGAACCGCCGCCGGTGGTGGCGTTTTTTGGGCCAGGGATCCGGGTAATTCAGGAACACTTTTTGCAAACTGCCGTCAGGCAGAACATCAAACAAGTCGCGCACGTCGCCGGGATGCACGGCAAGGTTTTCAACCTCTGCCTCCCGGATCTTGCCTAGCAACATCGCCACGCCGTTGATGAACGGCTCGCAGCCGATGATGCCCACGTCAGGATAGGTCTTGGCCATATGCACAAGATGCTCGCCACCGCCAAAACCGACCTCGAGCCAGACAGGTTTGCCGCCAAACAGCCCCTTCACATCAATGGGGTCACGGTCAGGGTTGGCATCCCATGACACCGCCCCCGGCGACAGCGCCACCAGATCGTTATCAAGGTAATCCTTCTGGCTGTCGCGTAGGGTCTTGCCCTTGAAACGGCCATAGAAATTGCGCCATGGGGCGCCGCTTGGGTGTCTGTCCTTGCTCATGCGCGGCGGCTTAGCAACACGCCGCCCCAAACGCAACAAAGGCGGCCCGCATGGACCGCCTTTGCAATGCGTCTGGTGGGCAATTTGCCCAAAGGCTTACACGGCTTTCTTGAGTGCCTCGACCAGATCGGTCCGTTCCCATGAAAACCCGCCATCGGCATCGGGCTCTCTGCCGAAGTGACCGTAGGCCGCTGTGCGTTGATAGATGGGCTTGTTCAGACCCAATTGCTGGCGAATGCCGCGTGGGGTCAGGTCCATCACACCATCAATCGCCTTTTCAATCGCGGCGGGGGAAACTTCGCCCGTGCCGTGGGTATCGGCGTAGATCGACAGCGGCCGGGCCACACCAATGGCATAAGACAGCTGAATGGTGCAGCGTTCCGCCATCCCCGCAGCGACCACATTCTTCGCCAGATAGCGCGCGGCGTAAGCGGCAGAACGGTCAACCTTGGTTGGATCCTTACCCGAAAACGCACCACCGCCGTGGGGGGCTGCACCGCCGTAGGTGTCCACGATGATCTTGCGACCCGTCAGGCCCGCGTCACCATCGGGGCCACCGATGACAAACTTGCCGGTGGGGTTCACGTGCCATTTGGTGTCAGCGGTCAACCAGCCATCGGGCAGCACCTCGTGAAAATAAGGCTCTACGATCGCGCGAATATCTGCGCTGGACAATTCCGGGTCCAAGTGCTGCGTCGACAACACAAGCGAGGACACACCAACCGGTTTGCCATCCTTGTAGACCACGGAAAGCTGGCTTTTGGCGTCGGGGCCAAGGGCAGGTTCGGTGCCGTTTTTGCGCACCTCGGCCAAGCGGCGCAGGATCGCGTGGGAATACTGAATGGGGGCAGGCATCAGCGCGTCGGTTTCCGTTGTGGCATAGCCAAACATGATGCCTTGGTCGCCCGCACCTTCGTCCTTGTCGGCCGCCGCATCAACGCCTTGGGCGATGTGGGCGGATTGTTCGTGCAACAGGTTCGTGATCTCGCAAGTGGCGTAGTGGAACTTGTCCTGCTCATAACCGATGTCTTTGATACAGGCGCGCGCGATCTCATCAATCTTGCCCATATAGCTTTTCAACTTGTCCTGATCGGACAAGCCAACCTCGCCGCCGATCACCACGCGATTGGTGGTGGCGAAGGTTTCGCAAGCCACGCGGGCCTCGGGTTCTTCGGATAGAAATGCGTCAAGCACGGCGTCGGAAATCCGATCACAGACCTTGTCGGGGTGGCCTTCTGAAACACTTTCAGAGGTAAAAATATAGTCGTTACGTGCCATGGAATGCTCCGATAAAAGTTACTTTGCCACGTCAGGAAGCCGTTGTGACAAACCAGCCATGTCGATACGCGCAGGTCCGGTTTGCGTCAATCAGGAAATCCGGCGTAAGGCGCGGGACGTTGCGGCCAGTGACAAAATCACCAGCAAAATCACAGGAATGTCGCCCATGCGTGCATAAAGCGGCACATCCAGCGCGGGTGGCAGTGGCACGTCAAGCGCATCCGCCTGCCCCAGCGGCACCATCGCGGTGATCCGGCCCTGCGCGTCGATCATTGCGCTGATGCCGGTATTGGCGACCCGCACCATCGGCAGGCCCTGTTCAATCGCCCGCAGCTGCGCCTGGGCAAGATGCTGGAATGGCCCTGCAGCGGTGCCGAACCACGCATCATTGGTGATCAGCACCATCAGGCGGGCGCGGTCGGTGTGGCCCACCTCTTCGGCAAAAATGCCTTCGTAGCAGATCAGGGCCCGTGCCGGACCGATGCCCGGAATGTCGACCAGCGGCTGCACCCCGCCGGGGCTGAACCCGCCCCCTGCCGAGGGCGCGAATTGCCGGATGCCGAACCGGGCGAAAAACTCACCAAACGGAATATATTCGCCAAAGGGGGCCAGATGCGCCTTGTCATAGATCCGCTGGATCGCGGCACCCTGCCCCAGCAGAATGAAAGAGTTGTGATAGCGGCGTGCGTTGCTGCGGTTGATGCCGGTGATCAACGGCACGCCGCCAGCAGCCTCTGCCACCAGATCAAGTTGCGGCTGGGCGAAATCAAGCAAGGTGGGAATGGCGGTTTCAGGCCAGACAATCAGGTCGGGACGGTCGCCTGCCCCGGTCATCTGTAGCAGGCGGTCAAAATAGAATTCGCGCCTGTCAGGATCCCACTTTTCATCCTGTGGCACGTTGGGTTGCACCAGCCGCACCATGGGTCCGTCATAGGAAGGCGCCGCACCGGGGGCGAGCGTGACCCAGCCTGCCGCAATCAACGCGGGCCCCACCATCGCCCACCAGCGCCTTTGTGCCAACATGCTCAGGCTCCATGCAAAGATCACCGCAATCAGCGTCAGACCGTGCGGCCCAACAAAAGCTGCGGCCTGCGCGATAGGCGTATCAACCCAGACATGCCCAATCAGTGCCCATGGGAACCCGGTCAGGATCAACGACCGGGTGATCTCGGCCAAGGTCAATGTCAGGGCAAGCCCCAGCGCGCCCGACCGCAAACGCGCGGCAAGCCAACTTGCGGTGCCCCAAAACAGCGCGGCCCCGCTGGCCATCAGGATCATCGCAAAAGGCGCCATCCAGCCCGTGGCGGCGACATCCACCAGAAAAGGTTCAACAATCCAACGCAGCGACAGGGCGAAATACCCCAATCCAAAGGCCCAGCCCGCACCAAAGCTGCGGCGCGGGGTCGGGGCCGCGGGGATCAGAAAAAGGGCGAGGGCAAGGGCGGCCACACTGGCCCACCACAGCGAGAATGGCGCCTGACCCAGACCCGCGACAGCACCCAACATGGCAAGGACAAAGCCCCGGCGCAGGCGCGGTCCGTCATGCAACCAAGACGCAAAACGCCCCACCGCTAGCCCTTGGGTAACCGCACCCGCAGGCGCTTGATCCGGCGCGGATCCGCGTCGAGCACTTCGAATTCGACGCCAGCGGGATGCGGGATCACTTCACCGCGCACCGGCACATGGCCTGACAACATAAAGACCAGACCGCCAAGGGTCTCAATCTCTTCTTCGTCGATGTCGTCGTGGTCGGTGAGGGCCATGCCGATTTCGGCCTCAAAATCTTCGAGGTCGGTCTTGGCAAGCGCCAGATAGGTGCCATCACTTTCCGCGACCCAGCTTTTGGCCTCGTCAACGTCGTGTTCATCCTCAATCGCGCCGACAACCTGTTCGATCAGATCCTCGATCGTGACAAGCCCGTCGGTGCCACCATATTCATCAATCACCAGCGCCATATGGGTCCGTTCAGCCTGCATCTTTTGCAGCAGAACACCCAACGACATCGACGGCGGCACAAACAGCAAGGGCCGCACCATCGCCCGCAGGTCAATCTTGTTGCCCTTGCCGTTAAAACCATAGCGCAGGGCAAAATCCTTGAGGTTCACAAAGCCGATGGGCGTGTCCAAGGTGCCGTCAAACACCGGCAGCCGGGTCAGGCCGCAGTCGCGAAACACCTCGACCAGTTCATCCTTGCTGGCACCCACAGGCGTCGCCTTGATGTCGGCCTTGGGGATCATCACATCCTCAACCCGCATCCGACGCAGGTTCAGCATACCAAGCGTCGCCGTCTGCGGCTGCGTGGTTCCAACCTCTGCGAGGTTGGCATCCTCTTCGTTTTGGGGATTGAGCGCATCAACCAGGCGGCTGAAAAAGCCGCGGTTGTCAGTCGCTGTCTGGTCATCCTGCGCGCTTTGCGCCGCGATAGACGATCCGTCGTTGGTGTCGTTCATTGTCTCCAGCCAAATGTGGGGCGTTATGCGCCCTGTTCCCTATATGGGTCAGCAAGCCCCATATTGCCAAGTATTTGTGATTCCAACCCCTCCATCAGGGTGGCATCTGCGTCACGCTCGTGGTCGTAGCCCAAAAGGTGTAGCGTCGCGTGAACAATCAGATGGGTGGTATGATCGGCCATCGACTTGGCCGCCTCTGCCGCTTCGCGCGCGCAAGTGTCATATGAAATCGCAATGTCGCCGAGTTCCGGGTCCACCGGATCTGGCGGCGAGGGAGTTTCACCCGCAACTGCGACGCCGCGTTCCATGGCAGGCCATGACAAGACGTTTGTCGGCTGCGGTTTGCCCCGAAAATCCGCATTCAGCGCCGCGATCCTTGCGTCATCGCAGGCCAACAGGCTGATGTCCCAGACCGATCCATCCAGCCCGACACCATCAAGGGCCGCAGCGGTCGCCGCCGCTGCAAGGGTTTCCAAATCTAGTTCCGTCCAGCGCGTATCTTCGATGACGCAATCAACGGTCACCTGTTGGCCTCTTCCGCCTCATAAGCCTCAATGATTGCGGCGACCAACGGGTGGCGCACGACGTCCTTGGAGGTGAAATAGTTAAAGCTGATCTTGGGAATGGACTTGAGCAACCGCTCCGCATCCCACAGCCCCGATGACACGCCGCGCGGCAAGTCGATCTGGGTCCGGTCGCCGGTGATGACCATGCGTGACCCCTCGCCCAGACGAGTCAGGAACATCTTCATCTGCATCGAGGTGGCGTTCTGCGCCTCGTCCAGCACCACAAAGGCATTCGACAGCGTGCGCCCGCGCATGAACGCCAGTGGCGCGATTTCGATCCGCTTTTCCTCGATCAGTTTAGCCGCTTGTTTTCCCGGCAAAAAATCGCCCAGCGCGTCATAAAGCGGCTGCATATAGGGGTCGACCTTGTCCTTCATGTCACCGGGCAGATAGCCCAGCTTTTCGCCCGCCTCGACCGCCGGGCGCGACAGGATGATCTTATCCACCTGGCCGTTGATGAACATATTCACGCCCACCGCGACGGCCAGATAGGTCTTGCCCGTACCAGCGGGGCCGATGCCAAAGGCCAGTTCATTGTCAAACAAGGACCGCACATAGGCTTTCTGCGCCTCTGTCCGGGGTTCGACCAGTTTCTTGCGGGTTTTGATCTCAACCCGGTCGCCGGTCGCGCCTTTGAATAGCTCTTTCTGGTCGCCCGGTTCGGTCGGGTTTTCGGGACCGGGATTGCCCATGCGAAATTCGCGATCAATGTCGCCGGGTTCCAGCGATTTGCCAGCCTCCAGCCGTTGATACAGCGCCTTGAGCACATCAACAGCGGACTTGCGCGGGGCCTCTTCGCCGATAATGGCAAGCTGATTGCCGCGTCGCAGGATTTGCACGCCGGTCTGTGTTTCAATCGTTGCAAGGTTGCGGTCGTGTTCACCGCACAGGTCAATCAGCAGAAAGTTATCTGGAAATTCCAGCAGGGATTCCGAAATATCGTCAGCGGGGGGAAGGGCGGTTGTCGCCAATCAATTCTCCTAAGCACATGGTGGCTGATTCCAATGGTGGCAAGCTCGCAAGACGGGCGCAAGGGACAGCGTGGTAAATGTCACAGACTTGATACGAAAAAGGGCCGCAGCGTGATGCTGCGGCCCTTTGTGATGCGTTTTCCAGCACGCTTAGAGCGGGTCAGGAATGTTTGTGCCCTGACGGAATGGACCGGTTGCGATGTTCGGCGGCGCGATGCCGGAACACACGGGGCGGCCATCGGGCGTCAGACGCTCTGACAGATAGCCTTCGATCCCGTCGTCGATGATCCAGTGGTCACAGCCGTTGGGGTCGACCCAGATACCGGCGACCAGCGTCGAGAGGTTCTTGGCGTCGGTGCCCGCGTCCACGAAGCGTTCAGCCCCGGTGCGGTTGCCGCCTTCGATCCCGGCAAGGCCAACCAGCTGCTCTGCACAGCCCGAAACAGACAGGCCAGCGACGATCAGGGCGGAAATTTTCAATGCAGTCATTGTACCGCTCCTTATTTCACACAGTAGATTTCAACACGGCGGTTCTGCGCATAGGCAGCAGCCGAATGACCTTCGGCGCGGGGCCGACGCTCACCAAAGCCGCGCACATCAACGACGCGCTTACCGGCGGCCTGTGCAATGCCCGCAACCATGTTGGCGCGGCGCTCTGACAGGCGCATGTTGTATTCATCCGAGGCATTCGCGTCGGTGTGGCCGTAGATCAGGAAACCAAAAGCGTCGGCTTGGTTGAAGAAGTCCATCAACTGCGCCTTGGCGTGGGCCGGGATCCAGGGTTCATCATTGGCGAACAAGGTGTCCGTGGGGATAACGCCACAAATCTCGGTCCGATGGCAGACCGGGCTACCGTCGCGACGGCGGTGCGGCGACATGAAGCCTTCAAAGCCGTCATCCATCACCCAATGTTCACAGCCATCTGGGTCGATCCAGATGGTTGGCGTATATTCTTCGCCCTGAATGACACGCTGTTGTTGTGCGATGGCAGGTCCACTCACCATGCCCAGCACAAGCGCGGCTGCCAGAGCCGACTTTGCTTTTTGAAACGATAATGCCACGGCATTCACCCCTTGATTTCTAGTGCGCGCCACACACAGCGCGCCGTTTGATCCCACTCAGCAGATATTGCAGAGACATTACCAAGGTCTATGCCTGAGAAAAGACATAATTACCATATATTGTGTCGAAACCGGCAACAGTATCGCGAAAATCCGTGGATTAATTGCCTTTGGGTCACGAAATCGCGCGAAACTAAGGCAAACTCGCCTGAGATGACGTTACCCGCGCAGTATTTCGCCTTTTAAAGAGTTTGGACTGGACTGCGTGATTCTAACGGGCACCACTTGTCCCAGAACGCTTTCAGGGGCGTCGGCATAGACAGCGTGCAAATAGTCCGACTTTCCAATCATTTGGCCCGTCTCGCGGCCTGCCTTTTCAAACAAGACCTTCACGTCTCGGCCCACCATGCTTTGCTGCACGGCTTGTTGCTGATCGCGCAACAACGCCTGAAGCGCCTGTAACCGCGCCGCCATCACCTCTTCCGGCAATTGCGGCTTTTCCGCCGCTGGCGTGCCGGGCCGGGTTGAGTATTTGAAGGAATAGGCTTGTCCGTAGTTCACCTCGGCGATCAGATCCATTGTGTCGGCAAAGTCCTGATCGGTCTCACCGGGGAATCCGACGATGAAATCACCCGACAGCAGGATGTCAGGCCGTGCTGCGCGGATCCGTTCGATCACACGGATGTAGCTTTCAGCGGTGTGTTTGCGGTTCATCGCCTTGAGGATCCGGTCAGAGCCGGATTGGACCGGCAGGTGCAGATAGGGCATTAATTTATCGCAGGTGCCATGCGCCTCGATCAGGGCGTCATCCATGTCGTTGGGGTGGCTGGTGGTGAACCGGATCCGTTCCAGCCCGTCGACCTTATCAAGCGCCCATATCAGACCGGCCAAACCGCCCGCGTGGCCGTGGTAGGCGTTCACGTTCTGGCCCAGCAACGTGATCTCTTTCACCCCGGCCTCGACCAGTTCCTGTGCTTCGCGGATGACCCGGTCAGCGGGGCGGCTGACCTCTGACCCCCGCGTATAGGGGACCACGCAAAAGGCACAGAACTTGTCGCAGCCTTCTTGCACGGTCAGGAATGCGGTCGGACCGCGCTTGGCTTTGGACCGCTTTTTGAGGGTGTCGAATTTGTCATCCTCTGGGAAATCTGTGTCGAGCGCTTTTTCACCTCGTGTGACCGCCTCTTCCATCGCGGGTAGGCGGTGATAGCTTTGCGGCCCCACAACCAGATCCACCAGCGGCTGGCGGCGCATGATCTCTTCGCCCTCGGCCTGTGCGACGCAACCTGCCACGCCGATTTTCAGATCCGGCTTTTCGGCCTTCAGCCCCTTGAAGCGCCCCAGTTCTGAATAGACCTTTTCAGCGGCCTTTTCGCGGATGTGGCATGTGTTCAGCAGGATCATGTCCGCGTCATCGGGCGTCTGGGTTTCGACATATCCCTGCCCGCCCAGCGCCTCTGACATGCGTTCGCTGTCATAGACGTTCATTTGACAGCCGTAGGTTTTGATAAACAGTTTCTTAGGGGCGGACATGGTTTTTTCCATTACGCTGGGGATAATCGCGCGGGTTCTATCCGGGCCTGCGCCCACTTGCAATGATCTGCAATCCGCGCGACCTTGCGCGGCAACAAACAGGCACCGGACCCGATGATTTACCGCGACCTTGCTGCGTTCACCCGCGACACCAAAACGGCCCTTGGAAAAGGGGCGATTGCAGTGGTGATGCTGGAAGACGGCGTAGAAGCCGACAGCACCGTGCGCCACCACATCGACAGCGGCTTTGGCGCGGTGGTGGTTTTCGGGGCTGCGGACATCGCGCTTGCGGATGAGTTGTCGGACAAAGTGGCGCGGGTCCATTTCGATATGTTGGCGGATGCCGCGATGGAAACGGTGGTGAATGCCGTCATCAAAGCCGCAGCGGGTCGCTGGGTCTATTACGGCTACAACACCGAATACTTGTTCTTTCCCTTCTGCGAACATCGCACGGTGGGCGAGATGCTGGCCTTTGCCGCAGAGGAACGACGCGATTCAGTGTTGACCTATGTGGTGGATCTTTACGCTGGAGATCTTTCCGCAAACCCCAATGCCGTGTCGCTTGATGACGCGCATATGGACAAGTCCGGTTACTATGCACTGGCCCGCAAGAATGAGCGTGGTGAGATTCAGGAACGCCAGCTTGATTTCTTTGGCGGACTGCGTTGGCGGTACGAGGAACATATCCCCTCTAACCGTCGCCGGATTGATCGTGTGGGCCTGTTTCGGGCCAAACCCGGTTTGGTGCTGCGACCCGATCACACCTTCAACGATCCCGAATACAACACCTATGCCTGTCCGTGGCATCATTCGGTGACGGCGGCGATCTGTTCCTTCCGCACCGCCAAAGCGCTCAAGCGCAATCCGGGTAGCGGTTACCAGATCGACAGCTTCCGCTGGCGCAATTCGACAGAATTTGCCTGGCATTCACAGCAGTTGATGGATCTGGGGATTATCGAACCGGGGCAATGGTTCTAGCGGATCAGGCGACAGCGTCAAAGACAGCAACATCCGCCCCCTGCATCGCACAATAGGGCCAGTCTTCGCCGGGTTTGACCAGACCGTCGTCGATGGCCGCGGTGCGGATCATCCCTTCATAAAGCGCCAGATCCTGCGGGGTCTTGATCGGGCATTCCCAATAGCGACGCTGCCACAGCCCCGCCGCGGTCGCCCCGCGCGGCAATTGGGCGTGGCGGGCAAATGTCGCTTTGATGTTCTTCCAGCGTCGCCCATAATCATGATCGCCCGGCGGTAGCGTCCAGATGGTGTGAATGCGGTTGGGGAGCACCACGCTTGACCCGATCCGAAACGGTGCCCGCTGACGGCAGGACTTCACCGCCTGTCGCAGCAGATCGACCTGCGCAATCAGCAGCTTTGACTGAGGATCCTTGAGCCTGACCGTGAAGAAATAGGTGGCACCAGGAACGAAGAGAGGGTGAAACCGAGACATGCCTCAGCCTCACTCCAAAGGGGTAAAGAAATCGTTAACAAACGCGCGGCGCTCATTAATAAATTGATCTGGTGTGGGTTTTCTAGGTGCGGCGGAGCCGGATCACCACATCGACGCTGGCAATTTCTGCGCCGTCAGGCGCGCCGGGCAGACGCGCAATCTCAAGCTGATCTGCGGGCGCGTCGGTTAGTTCGGCGGTGTCTTCCCAGTAGAAATGCGGGTGGTCGGTCATGTTGGTGTCAAAATAGCTTTTGGAGCCATCGACGGTGATTTCACGCACAAGCCCTGCATCGCTAAAGGCGCGCAGCGTGTTGTAGACCGTGGCCAGCGACACCTTTTCATCTGTTCGGGTTGCCGCATCAAACAGGCTTTCTGCCGTCACATGCCGGTCTTGCCCATCCCCGACCAGCAAAGCCGCCAATGTCACGCGCTGCCGTGTCGGGCGCACATCAGCCGTGGCCAGCCAAGCGGCCCCGTTGCAGGTTTTGTCGTAGGTCAGGTCAAAATCTTTCATTACGCCCCTAATATGGGGAAAACCGTGCGGCAATCAACGCATTTATGCGGGATCGTCGCCGCCGAGGTCATTCCAGATCTCCTCAATCCACCCTTTAATGACCTGCGCTTCGGCCCAGCGATTGGACATTTCGCGGCCCTTTGCGTCCGTCATCGCGTATTCCGGCGGGCCCAACTCGCAGACAAAGATGCAATCGCCGGATGCATTGCGGGCGCGCCAATCGGCCAGACCTTCGCGCCACCAGCCCTTGAACAGATCGACCCACTTTTGATGCTGCGGAAAGTCCAGTTGCAATTGGATTTGCTGGCGGCTTGCCACCCGGCCCTGAAAGCTATCGGAACGCTGCAACACCCGGCTGATCAGCCCCTTGTCGTGGTCCGATAGCGGGAACCAGAACTCCCGATCCACCACATAATGGCTCAGATCCGCGCAAATGCGCATATCCGGGATGCGGTCCAGCAATTGCAATGTGGTGTAAAGATCGTTGGTGATGCAATTGCGGTGGGTTTCAAACTGGACAGGCACGCCGATCCGGTCGGCCATTGCCATCCACGCCGCGATCACCGGCACCATGTCGTCCAGCGCAATCGGCATGACCTGACCGATGATATCCACGAAGGGCGCACCAAAATCGCGGGCCATCAGCAGCGTGTCTTCCATGCTGTCGATGGTCTTGGGAAACGCCACGATCAGCGGCGTAAGGCCGTTAGCCTCCATATGCGGGCGGACCTGATGGGCCACCGCCACATCCGCCGCGCCAAGATCGATCGCCATCCCGTCAAAGCCCGCGGCTGCGACCATTTCACACACCTGATCGTAAGGCAGTTTGACCCCGCTCTGGTCATGTGGCTGCATCGCCCATAGCGATGTATAGACCTGAAGCCGCCTCATTCAGCGGCAATCCGGGCGGTGCGGCCACCGCTGACCGGGACGATCCAGACCTCGTTCATCGGGTATTGGCTTTCATCCTTGGCGCGCAGCTTCTTGATCACCTCGATCTGAAACTCGATCCAGCCCATGCGGTGCACTTCGCCGGCCTGCGCCTCGATCTTTTCGTTCAGGTCATGCAGTTTCCAGAACGGGACGGCAGGAAAGGTATGATGGGCAGTGTGGTAGGGCATCTGCCAGCACAGCCACTTGATGAACGGCCCGGCGCGGGTCGAACGCGTGTTTTCCAGAATATCGCTTTCGTGGCTTAGCCCCAGATGCTCAATCGTGTTCTGCAATTGGTGGATCGGCTTGGTGAGCACCATGGGAAGCAGCCAGAAGGTCAGCGGCCACCACGACCCAGCCACCAGCGCCAGCACCGCAATCGCGCCGTAACCGGCCAGATGCAGACGGCTTTCACGGATCACCTTCGCCTCTTCCTCGGCCCGGATATAAGGTTCCACGATGATCCCCCGCGCGCGCCGGATCACGCCAAAGATGCGATTGCGCCAATAGGTCGCGCCACTCAGCCACAACAGATAAGTCGTCAGCGTATAGGGTTCGCGCACCAACTCGCCGTCACGTTCCCAGTCTTGCGTGTATTGGTGGTGCGCAAAATGCATGATCTGGTCATAGTCGCGCGGAAAGATCTGCAAGAACCCGATCACCCGTCCCCAGAATGTATTGAGCTTGCGGGTCTCAAACACTGTCGCATGGCTCAACTCGTGTTGACCTGCGTAGGTAAAATTCAGCAAGACCCCCAGCGCCAGCCCGGTCAGCAGCACCCACCAGGTGCCCATGGCCAAGGCGTGCAGCACCGCAGCAATGGCAATCGCCGTCAGAAAGCTGCCCATTTGTTGCCAGCCCTTGGCATCCGACCGCGCCGTCAGTTCCCGCAATTCTGGCGGGGTCAGCAGTTTGCGACGTGAAAATTGCGCATCCATGCCCAGTCTCCTTTGGTTCGGAAGCAGTCTAAACCCACCCCGCGCCCGCGCCCAACCGAAAACTGACTGCCCCATTGTCGTTATAAATTTGCCAGATCCATGGGTTAGACGGCGCATAAAGTCATTTCGGACCACGCCCATGATCTATTTTGCCCGCACCCTTTATGTGACCGCCGCCGCGCTTGGCGTCGGGTGCATCTTTTTGTTCGTTGCGCTGATTGGCCGGCGTGGTCGGCCCTTGATCGACGCGCCGGAATACATCCCCTGGACCATCGCTGGCTTCGTGTTTTGCTTCGGCATCGTCCTTTTGGCGCAAGTGATGGGCAATGACCTTGCCCCGCATCTGCCCGGCCGCAAAAGACCCGCGCCCGCACCCAAGCCCACACCGGTCATGGACCCGGCGGATGCGCAAAAGATCTATGACCACTTTCAGGGCGACAACCCGCTGTCACCACAAGACCTTCACGCGACCTTTGATCGGTTCAGCGCCGCGCGCGAAGCCGCGATGACACCCGCCGAACGCGCCCGGCGGGACGAAATAGTGCAGTTGCAGGTTGATACCGCACCGGTGCGCTTGCAGGTGATGGTGCCGCCCCAACCCTCTGACAGCTGGATCGGCGGCAACCCCTCAATGCCGCCCGACATGCCATGGCCAGAGGTGGACGGGAAACCGGCCACCTTCTTTGCTCAGATCGCCGCCCACCATCTGCCTGCTGATATCTGGGGCTGGCAGGGCCCGCGCTCTGGCTGGCTATTGTTCTTTGGCGGGGATCAGGGCTATGGCGGCGGCACGATCCTGCACACCACCTCGCTGGGGCAGGAACGCCGCCGCCCCTACGGTCAGGTCTTTCGGTATTATCGCTATGGCCGTTATGACGCACAGGCCCAGCAGATGATGGGCGATCAGGGCCTGCAACCGCCCAAATGGCCGGTCAGCGTCGTACCCGCTGACGGTGGCGCGCGTCCGGCGAACCAACCCGAAGTCCATCCCAACCACGGTTTTGATCTGACGCAAGAGGCCTGGAAACCCTTCGACTGGCCCACGCTGTCGATCTTTCTGGCAGAACTGATCGGCCAGACAAGGTGGCATATGAACCTGCGTCAAAAACGCTTCTCCAACGCGCTGCCCCCGCATGAAGAGGCGCGGCTCACTTCGCTCGACGCACTAATGCCGCCTCTGGAAACCTTGTCCGAGTTGATCCGCAAGCGGTCCGAAGAGGCAGAGTTTACCACCGCCGAACGAGATCGCATTCTGAACCCGATCCTGGCGCTTGAATATGACAAACCCGATTACACAGACGGCAAGTTTCACAAGATGACGCGTGGCCGTATTGCGGCGTTCGTCGCGAATTCCGAATACCCCGCCCTGCATGATCTGCGCGCAAGGCACATCTATGCCGCTGACCCCGCAGCGCTCTCTGTGCCGGTGCGCGACATGTTGGAACCAAAATGGCAGGCCATCGCCGCGTCAGAGGTCACCACAATGGGCGGCAGCGGTGCAAAATTCGAACGCGACGGCGATGCGGTGATGCTGGAACTTGTGCCAAGCCGTCTGTTTGGCTGGACTTTTGGCGATTATTCCAACTTTGCGATCGTGTTGGACAAGGGCGCGCTTTTGGACGGCAAGCTTGATCAGGCAGAGACGGTGGACAATCACGGCATCTAGTTGTGTCGCTCTTGCCCCGCCATTCCCCCTAGTGGTAGTGGTCAGTTAAGCGAAAACAACTAGAAAGCCCGATCCTATGGCCGATTTCCCATCCAGCTTTGACAAAGAAGGCCTGTTGGCCTGCGCCCGTGGCGAGTTGTTTGGCGAAGGCAACGCCCAGCTTCCGGCCCCCCCGATGCTGATGATGGATCGGATCACCGAGATCTCGGGCGATGGTGGTGCCCATGGCAAGGGTCACGTGATTGCCGAATTCGATATCACGCCGGATCTATGGTTCTTTGACTGCCACTTCCCCGGTAACCCGATCATGCCCGGCTGTCTGGGCCTTGATGGTCTGTGGCAGCTGACCGGCTTCAATCTTGGCTGGCGTGGCTGGCAAGGGCGCGGCTATGCGCTTGGCGTGGGCGAGGTCAAACTGACCGGCATGGTTCGGCCAGACCGCAAGATGCTGACCTACAAGATCGACTTTACCAAAGCCCTGCAAACCCGCCGCCTGACCATGGGCGTCGCCGACGGCACCGTCGAGGCGGACGGCGAGGTGATCTATCAGGTCAAGGACATGAAGGTCGCGCTCAGCGAAAGCTGATCGCGGCGCGTCGGGTTGAACGCGGCGCGACGCTCAGGCGTAGCCCTCATAACGCGACCAAGGCGATGAACCGGATTACGGAAGCACTTCTTCTAATTCAAACAAGTTCCCCCAGGGATCGGCAAAGAACGCCAACTTGCGGCCGATCGCTTCGACCTCAAATGGTTCAGCAACAATCGCCACATCGCGTGACCGAAGGTCTGCGACCGTTTGTTCAACTGATGCAACCGTGAAGCAAAAATGATGAAATCCGGTTGTGGCGAACGAATTGGGAAAGTCAGCCGCGGCCCGTTCACAAATCGCGGGGTCATTTCCGCCGACCAGTTCGATGACGCAGCGATCATCATCGGCGGCCGCCAAATATCCCATATCGACGTTCAGCATCGCCTCGTGCCATTCATGAACAACACGAAAATCGAGTTTTTCAATGAACCACTGCTTGGCTTCGTTGTAGTCAGGCACCCGCAGGCAGAAATGGCTGGCACGTAAATTGGCCATAGGCGCTGTTGGATTTGTTGGCGGCATCGTGAAATTTGGCATCTGAAATCTCCTCTTTTTCTAGACTACCACAACTGGAAAACCACGGATATGGCGCCAAACAGACGGTCGGCCTTGTTCCACATACCGGGCGCAGAACCTGTCATCACCAGGTCTGCCGGTGCGGTTTCTGACGCGGCGGGGCAACGCCCGTTTGCAATGCGACTCGCCTGACTATTTCAGACGTCAAACGGTTATCCGGGCGCTGTGCAGCATCGGTCACATTGGCCCCCAACCCGCCTTTGCGCCTGTGCACCCATGCCGTGAGCTTCTGCCTTCCCTCTTGCACGCACCTTCCCCCCTCGCCTAAACAGATTGGAACAATAACGAAGGAGCAGTCATGCGTCGTGTCGTCGTCACCGGGTTGGGCATTGTGTCACCCATCGGAAATAATGCTCAAGAAGTCACTGCCGCACTGAAGGCAGGCAAATCCGGGATCGAAGCATCGCCAGAGATGGCAGAGCATGGCTTTCGCAGTCAGATCGCGGGCACGCTCAAGATCGACATCACCGAACACGTCGACAAGCGCACACTGCGCTTCATGGGGCCGGGTGCGGCCTATGCCCATATCGCAATGGGTCAGGCGATTGCGGATGCGGGTCTTGGTGATGACCTCGTCAGCAACCCGATGACCGGTGTGATTGCAGGCTCTGGCGGGCCATCCACCTCTGCCATGCTGGCAGCGCATCAGACAGTGCTGAAAACCGGTGCCACCAAGCGGGTCGGCCCATTTGCCGTGCCAAAGACGATGTCCTCCACGGTCAGCGCAAACCTAGCGACGGCCTACCAGATCAAGGGCATGAACTTTTCCATTACCTCGGCCTGTTCCACGTCGCTGCACTGCATCGGCATGGCCGCCCAGCAGATCGCACTGGGCACCCAAGACATCATGTTCGCGGGCGGTGGCGAGGAACTTGATTGGACCCTGTCCTGCCTCTTTGACGCCATGGGCGCGATGTCCAGCAAGTATAATGACACGCCCGAACGCGCCAGCCGGGCCTTCGACGCCGACCGGGATGGGTTCGTGATCGCCGGTGGTGGCGCAATGGTGGTGCTGGAAAGCCTCGATTCCGCACAAGCCCGCGGCGCCAAGATCTACGCCGAGGTCACGGGTTTCTCTGCCACATCAGATGGTGCCGACATGGTGGCACCCTCGGGCGAGGGTGGCGAACGGGCAATGCGCGGCGCTTTGAAGACGCTGCCCGAGGGCCGCAAGATCAGCTATATCAACGCGCATGGCACATCCACACCCGTCGGCGACGTGGGCGAGATCGAGGCCGTTCGCCGCGTCTTTGGCGAAGGCCAGACACCGCCCGTCAGCTCAACCAAATCCATGACCGGTCATTCCCAAGGGGCCACCGGCGCGCAAGAGGCGGTCTATTGTCTGCTGATGCTGCGAGACGACTTCATCACGCCGTCGATCAACGTCGAAACGCTGGACCCCGCACTCAACCCCGCCGAAATTGCGACCGAACTGGTGGAAAACGCGGGCCTTGATACGGTGATGACCAACAGCTTTGGCTTTGGCGGCACCAACGGGTCGATGCTGCTTAGCAAATTGCGGGACTAAGCCATCAGCCCTAGGGATCCGGAATCACGACTGTCCCAATGATATGCGATTTTCGCCGCGGCTGGGCGTTGTACATGACGCTGACGCCGGTTGTGGCGATACCTTCTCCGGTGATGCCGTCGTACCTGCCTGTTCCGCTGACAATGATCCAACTGTTCGCGCGCCCCCGCTCGCCTGCTTTCCACGTCATGGTAAATGTGTCTTCACCTTCGCCAAATAGGCAGATGCCCTCAATGGAGTTCATGCCATCCTGCTGTCCAAACCCGCCACCGACGCAACGCGCGGGGCCTTCTTCGAACGGGCCTGCAATCACTTCGAAAAAGCCAAGATTGTCCTGCATAAAGTAAATGCTGTCAGGAAGCTGAAACCGCTCTTCGTTGAGTGGATAGATGTTATTGAGCTCAATGGCCTGTTGTGCGGCAACGGGGGTGACCTGCAAGATCCCGATGCTGACCATCGCGGCAAGATGTCTATTCATTTTCAATATCCTTCAAAGCAATATGAGCAGCATAGGGATTTGCGGTGGCTTTCTAAACGATCTTTTCGCCGCGCCTCCTTTGGGCCGTGGACCCGCGCAAAACTTGACCTTACGACGCAAAACGTCCAATCAGACGTCAGCCAATAAGGGAACGATCATGACCATTTCATTGCAAGGCAAACGCGGGCTGATCATGGGTGTCGCCAATGAACGCTCTATCGCGTGGGGCATCGCACGCGCCATGGCAGAGGCAGGCGCTGAGCTGGCTTTCACCTATCAGGGCGAGGCCTTTGGCAGCCGCCTGAAACCGCTGGCCGAAAGCGTCGGGTCGGACTTTATGGTCGATGTAGATGTGACCAACGCCGAGAGCATGGACACCGCCTTTGCCGCCCTGAAGGATCGCTGGGACAGCATTGATTTCGTCGTGCACGCCATCGCCTATTCCGACAAGAACGAGCTGACAGGCCGTTTCATCAACACCAGCGCCGAGAACTTTCGTAATTCACTGACGATCTCTTGCTACAGCTTCATCGACGTTGCCCGCCGTGCATCAGAGATGATGCCAAACGGCGGCACCCTGCTGACGCTGTCCTACCAAGGCAGCAACCGCGTCACACCATTCTACAACGTCATGGGTGTCGCCAAGGCGGCACTTGAAAGCGCCACACGCTATCTGGCCAATGACCTTGGCCAGCAAGGCATCCGCGTGAACGCCATCAGCCCCGGCCCGATGAAAACGCTCGCCGGTGCGGCCATCGGTGGCGCGCGCAAGACCTACAAACACACCGGTGAAAACGCGCCGCTTGGCAATGCCACGCTCGAGGCCGTGGGCGGCACTGCCGTCTATCTGGCATCAGATGTCGGCAGCCACACCACAGGCGAAGTCATCCGTGTCGACGGAGGCTTTCACATCCTCGGCATGCCGCAGCCCGATCACCTTTAGTGCAACGCCGAGCAGCGTTTACGATCTGTTAGGCATTCGCTATATAATGGTGACATGAAATTGGTTCAGTCTCATCACCGAATCAAATGCCCCGCAGAGCTGTAACTCTGCGGGGCAACGTCTTTCTTAACCTATAGCGTCAAACGAAGCTGGATAATTGCGACAAGCAAGCTCATCACCGCAAGCCCAATCATCCATTTATGAAATTGATTATCTTTCAGTCTCATCACCTCCTTTAGCGGCGCAAGTTCCACCGCTACGCCGAGGTAAATCAGAAAATTCAAATCAATCTCTTAAGTGTCCGATCACTTAAGTTAACCCGGCATGATCGCGACCATTTCGATCGCAAATGTCAGATCCTTGCCCGCCAGCGGGTGGTTGGCGTCCAAGGTAACTTCGGCCTCTGTCACCTCGGCCACTGTCACCGGGATCACCTGCCCCTCTGGCCCTTGCATCTGTAGCTGAGTGCCGATCTCGAGTGGGATATCGGCAGGGATCTCACCGCGCGGGATGGCCTGTCGCGCCTGATCGTTGATCGGCCCGTAGGCCTGATCGGCGGGGACTTCGACGACCTTCTTGTCGCCCACGGCCATGCCGGGGATGGCCGCGTCCAGGCCCGGGATAATCATGCCAGCGCTGACTGCAAATTCAAGCGGGTCGCGCCCCTCAGAGCTGTCGAAAACCTCACCTCCGGCCAAAGTCCCCTTGTAGTGGATCTGAACCGTATCGCCCGCTTTTGCCGTGCTCATCTGTGCTTTCCTCGCTCTGACATAAAGGCCGGACCCTAGCGGTGGCGATATTGCGATGCAAACCGGTTTCCAATTGGGCCCGCGCCGTGCTTATCTGCGCCAAGCGGAGGGAAAGTGATGGCCATCACCACATGCGTTTTTGATGCCTATGGCACGCTCTATGACGTCAACGCAGCCGCCCGGTTGCTGGCGCAGGAACCGGGTCAGGACGCGCTTGCCGCGGTCTGGCCAGAACTTGCGGCGCATTGGCGGGCCAAACAGCTGGAATACACCTGGCTGCGGGCCACCGCGAACCGCCATACCGATTTCTGGCAAGTCACCCAAGACGGCCTTGATTGGGCATTAGAAGCTTGCGCCCTGACGGACCCCGAACTACGCGAGCGCCTGCTGGCGCTATATTGGGAACTGCCCGCATTTGCTGAAGTGCCGGATATGCTTGGCACCTTGAAAGCGCGCGGGCTGCAGACCGCAATCCTGTCCAACGGATCGCCCGACATGCTGCGCGGCGCAATTGATAGCGCGGGCCTCGCGCCACTTCTTGACGCGGCACTGTCGGTCGAGGAGGTGGGCGTCTTCAAACCCCATGACCGCGTCTATGACCTTGTGCAACAACGCTTTCCCGGCGATCGGGCCGAGGTTTTGTTTGTCTCCTCCAACGGTTGGGACGCATGCGCTGCGGCGGGCTATGGTTTCACCACCGTCTGGGTCAACCGCGCAGGCGCGCCGCTTGACCGGCTTTATGCCCAGCCGCAGCATAGTCTGCCTGACCTTACCACACTGCCGGATCTGCTATGAATTTTAACGCTCCCGACGGCACGCGCCTACACTACACCGATGAAGGCATCGGCACACCTGTGATTGCGCTGGCGGGCCTCACCCGCAACGGCACCGACTTCAACCACGTCGCGCCGCACCTGAACTGCCGCCTGATCCGGCTGGATTATCGCGGACGGGGACAATCGGATTGGGCCGGTCCCGCCACCTACACCATCCCGGTCGAGGCGCAGGACACCCTTGCCCTGATGGACCATCTTGGCTTGGACAAGGCCGCAATCCTTGGCACCTCACGCGGTGGGTTGATCGCCATGGTGCTGGCCGCGACAGCCAAGGACCGCCTGACTGGTGTGGCCCTCAACGATATCGGGCCAGAGATTGCGGACACCGGTCTGGAGGTAATCAAGAACTATATCGGCAAGCCATTGCCGTTCAAAACCTATGCCGAAGCCGCCGATTTCCGCGCGCGCAACTGGGTCCACTTCAAGAACGTGCCGATGTCGCGCTGGCTGGAAGAGGTTGCTCAGCAATACGCTGAGGACGACGCCGGATTGGCGCTGCGCTACGACCCCAAGCTCCGCGATGCCGTGTTAGAGGCGGGCGCGCAGCCGACCCCTGACCTCTGGCCGCTGTTTGACGCGCTGGCGGGTTTACCAATTGCGCTGATCCGGGGCGCAAACTCTGATCTGCTGACATCTGCGACCGCGTCAGAGATGCAGCGCCGCCGCCCCGACATGATCTTTGCCGACGTACCGGATCGCGGCCATGTGCCCTTCCTTGATGAACCAGACGCCCTGCGTGTCCTCCAGAACTGGCTGAAACGCTTATGAATATTGACATGATCCGTGCCGCGGCCACCCGCCTTGCGGGCCACGCCCGCGTGACACCGCTGCTGTCTTCGCCATTTCTTGACGACATCGCCGGTCGCCCGGTTTTTGTGAAGGCCGAATGCCTGCAACATACCGGCAGCTTCAAGTTTCGCGGTGGCTGGTCGGCCGTCTCTGCCCTGACACCGGACCAACAGGCCAAGGGCGTCATCGCCTTTTCCTCGGGCAATCACGCGCAAGGTGTCGCCATGGCCGCCCGCGCCCACAACGCCCCTGCCGTCATTATCATGCCGTCGGACGCGCCCGCCGTGAAGATCGCCAACACCCGCGCGCTCGGGGCAGAAGTTGTGCTTTACGACCGCGACTCCGAAAGCCGGGAGGAGATCGGCGAGGCGCTGTCAGCCACCCGCGGCCTTACCTTGATCCGCCCCTATGACGAACCGCAGGTGATCGCGGGCCAAGGCACGACCGGGCTTGAGATTGCAGCGCAAGCGGCAGAACACGGCGTCACCGACGCCCAGGTGCTGGTCTGCTGCGGCGGCGGCGGGCTGACCTCTGGCATCGCACTGGCACTGGCGGCAGAGGCCCCTGATATGCGCGTCCACCCCTGCGAACCGCAAGGCTTTGACGATGTCACCCGGAGCCTCGCGGTGGGCGCAATTCAGCGCAACAACCAGATGTCAGGGTCGATCTGCGACGCCATCATCACCCCGCAGCCAGGCAACCTGACCTTTCCGATCATGCAGGCCCATTGCGGCCCCGGCATCGTGGTCAGCGAAGACGACTGCCTGCGCGCCATGGCCCTCGCCTTTGAACGCCTGCGCATCGTCGTCGAACCCGGCGGTGCCGCTGCCCTTGCCGCCGCCCTTTTCCAGTCCGACAGCGACACCCCGGTGATCGCCGTCGCCACCGGCGGCAATGTCGACGCCGCCATGTTCACCCGCGCGTTGGAGACCCTGACATGACCGAATTCACCATCGCCAGTTTCAACGTCAAAAACCTGATCGAGACGGATCAGGAATACTACAAATTTGAACGCTACACGCCCGAGGAACACGCCTGGAAGCAAAGCTGGCTCGCCGATCAGGTCCTCACCATGAACGCCGATATCATCTGCTTTCAGGAAATCTTTTCCCAAGCCGCCCTGCGCGATGTGCTGGCAGAGGCAGACGCCGCAGGCATCGCCGCCAATGACGCAAATATCCCCGACCCGTCGCGCCGCTACGCCCGCAAGGCGATTTTTCGCAAACTCGCCTATGAACCCTACGCCGATGCCCCTCTCGCCTTTGCCGCCAACGCAAATGACGGTGCGCCCGGCCAACGCCGCCCCGGCCTGGCGGTTGTGTCGCGTCACGGCTTTGTCGGCCAGCCCACGATCATCCAAGACCTCGAAACGCCGCTGGTGATCCCCTTTGGCGCCGACGGCCAGTTCGTGATGCGCCGCCTGTCGCGCCCGATCCTGCGGGTGCGCGTGCCGATCGGCGGTCAAATCGTGACCGTTTTCAACTGCCACCTGAAATCGAAACTGGGCGAATTCGACAACCCCGACGGCCTGCCCGTCCCGCCCGCCGCTGATCTGACCAACTATGACCCCGCCGCCCGCGCGCTGGGCAGCTTACGCGCAGGCCTGCGCCGCATGGCAGAGGCTTGGGTGCTCCGCCGCGCTATCATCGACGATCTGGAACAGGGCAACCCGGTCATGGTGCTGGGCGACTTCAACGATGGCGAACACGCGGTGTCGACCGAAATTATCTCGGGCGAGGCCCCGTTCAAGAACTACGCATGGATGCGCCGCCATGACGCCAAGCACTCTGGCGACCGCTACAAGGACCACGAGAACGACCAGATCCAAGCCGATATCACCCGGTTCCGCCTGCATTCCGCCGAAAAGCTTTTCGTGCGAAAATCCGCCCGCGATATGGTCTATACTTCGGCCTTTGGCGGTGTCTTTGAAAGCATCGACCAGATCTTCATGTCCCATCACTTCCTGCCCGAAAACCCGGACCGGATCGGGCAGATGTCGTATTTCAGCGCGCTCAACGACCACCTGACCGATGGCAGCCACCCAGAGGCGCCGTATAACAAGCTCGCCTCGGACCACGGCCAGATCATGGCTCATATGACCCTGCGCGACGCGGAGTAAGGAAAACCCGCATAGCGGCAACTGCGGCAATGGGGCAGGATCAAACCATCCCCGAAACTGCCCTCCCTCGGTGACGGGGTCTTGGGCCAAGGTGCACGCAATGTTTGATCTGATCTTACGTCCGCCCGTGTTGATTGCGTTCTGCGCCTTGGCCTATGCCGCCGCAACCTTTGCGATGAAGCACTTCGCAATTACCCCGGGTTTAGTCCCCTTGTTCCTGATTGCCGCAACCCTCTGCGCCGCTGTTCTGGCAGAGGTTTTGCTGATGCGGCAGTTTCATATCGGCATGGTCTATGTCGGCATTCTGGCTGCCGAAACGATGCTGGTGCTGATCTTTGCCTGGGCCATCGGCGAAGCATTGAGCGTCAAGCAGCTGGCAGGTGCGGCGCTGGTGCTGGGCGGGGCAGCCATGGTCATGGTCTGATTGACAAGTCGCGCTTGAATGCCTCTTTTGCGGTCATGACAATACACCAGATTACCCGCGACGCCGTCACACTCCATGTCGAAGAATCCGGCCCGGCCGATGGACCGGTTGTGATGTTTTCAAACTCGCTTGGCACCACTCTGCATCTTTGGGATGGCATCCTGCCCCACCTGCCCGCTGGCTTGCGGATCATCCGCTATGACATGCGCGGCCACGGCAAATCCAACGTCCCACCCGGCCCCTACAGCATGGGGGCCTTGGTCGCCGATGCCGAAGCCATCTGCGACGCGCTCGCGGTGAAAGAGGCGCTTTTTGTCGGGCTGTCTGTTGGCGGCATGGTGGCGCAGGGCTTGGCGGTGAAGCGTCACGACCTGATCCGCGCAATGGTGCTGTCCAACACCGCCGCCAAGATCGGCACACCTCAGCTTTGGCAGGACCGGATCGAAATGGTTCAGACCAAAGGCATGGCAGCCTTGTCCGACAGTGTGATGGAGCGTTGGTTCGGTCGGGATTTCCACGGGACACCGGCCATGCAGCCATGGCAAACCATGCTCGAGGCAACGAACCCCGCAGGCTACGCAGGCGTTTGCGCCGCCATCGCAGGCACCGATTTTTATACCCCCACTTCGGGTTTGCGGCTGTCGACCCTTGGTATCGCCGGATCAGAGGATCGCGCGACACCGCCCGATCTGGTCCGCGAAACCGTCGCACTTATCCCCGGATCTGATTTTCAATTGATGCGCCGCTTGGGCCACCTTCCATGCGTCGAGGACCCAAGCGGTTATGCCGCCCTGCTGAATGGATTTATCACCCGCATCGGACACTTAACTTGACCGCATTGACGCTGGGCCTGATTGCCGCCCTGTGCTGGGGGTTTCACGACATCTGTGTCCGCTTTGTCAGCCAATCGGTGCCACTGCTGGCCTCTTTGTTGGTTGTCCTGTTTGTGGGGCTTTTGTTTCACCTTGGCCTGATGGTCGCTCTTGACGGGTTTCGCCCCTTGCCCGGCCCCGCCCTTGGGCTCTCGGTCATCTCTGGCGGGTTCTTTTTGATGGCCAGCCTTGGGCTATATGGCGCGTTCCAGCGCGGTCCGGTGCGGCTTGTGGCCCCGATCATCGCCAGCTTTCCGATCCTGTCCGTGGGCTGGGCGGCGGTCACCGGCACGCCTGTGCATCCGCTGCAATGGCTGGCTGTCCTGGCGATTGTTGTGGGCGTATCGGTCGTGGCGGCATTGGCCCGTGATGACGCTGGTGTCGATCCCCCCAAGGCGCGCACCATCGCCTATGCCACGATTGCCGCCCTGGGCTTTGCGGGCACCTTTGCATTTGGGCAATGGGCCGCGGTGCTCTCCTCTGATCTGCCCGTTACATTGGTGACCCGCCTCGTCGCAATCACCCTGCTGTTGGCCCTTATGGCATGGCAAGGCCTGCCGTTCTGGCCCGGTGCGCGGGCGATCCCCGTGCTGACACTGATGGGCGTGGCTGATGGCGTGGCACTATATTGTGTCTTTTCAGCGGGTGAGCTTCCCAACCCGCAATACGCTGCTGTCGCGGCCTCGACCTTTGGGTTGCTGACGATTGTGCTGGCCTGGGCCATCCTGCGCGAACCGATGCGCATCATCCAATGGATCGGCTGCGCCTTGGCCTTTGGCGGGATCGGCTATCTTGCGCTGTAGGCGAAACGATCATTGCATTCTGAACCGATCAGTTTATTTCTGAAAGGCCGGATAGGATCACCGAATGGACAAGCGTCTTCCCATCATCTTTATCCTGATTTCTGTCGTGCTCGATTCCATGGGAATTGGGTTGATCATGCCCGTCATGCCGGACCTGATCCGCGAAGTCGGCAACTACGACCTTGCCAACGCCGCGATCTGGGGCGGGATACTGACGACGATCTTTGCGGTGATGCAGTTCCTCTTTGGCCCCACCATCGGCAGCATTTCTGACCGCTTTGGCCGCCGCCCGGTCTTGCTGATCAGCCTCGCCGTGATGGCCTTTGACTACGTGCTGATGGCCGTGGCGGGCACGATGACACTGCTCATTATCGGCCGCATCATTGGCGGCATCACTGCCGCCACCCAAGCCACCGCTGCCGCCTATATGGCCGACATTTCCAAGCCAGAAGAGAAAGCCGCCAACTTTGGCCTGATTGGTGCGGCCTTTGGCGTGGGCTTTGTGCTCGGCCCGCTTCTGGGCGGTGCCTTGGCCGAATTCGGCACGCGCGCGCCCTTCTGGGCCGCCGCCTTCCTTGCTGCGGCAAACTTTGTCTTCGGCTACTTTGTGCTGCCCGAAACTGTCACCGACAAAATCCGCCGCCCGTTCTCTGCCCGGCGCGCAAACCCGCTGGGCGCGTTTCAGCACCTGTCTGCCCTGCCCGGCCTGACCCGGCTGATGGCCATCCTGTTCATCTATGCGGTGGCCTTCTTCGTCTATCCCGGCGTCTGGGCCTATTATGGCGCCGAACGCTTTGACTGGAGCCCCGGCATGATCGGCCTGTCGCTGGGTATCTTTGGCATCGGCATTGCGGTGGTTCAGGGCCTCCTGATGCGCCCGATCCTTAACCGGATTGGGGAGCGTAACGCCGTGGTGCTTGGCCTTTCGATTGATGTTCTCGCCTTTCTTGCCCTTGGCTTTGTGACCAACGGCTGGATCGCGCTGGCGCTGACGCCGCTTACCGCATTGGGATCCATCGCAGGACCCGCGCTGCAAGGCATCATGTCCCGCGCCGCGAGCGACGACCAGCAGGGCGAGCTTCAGGGCCTGATCTCCTCCATCAACGCCGTGGCCACCATCGTCGCCCCTTTGATCGTCACCTCGACGTTTTGGTATTTCACCTCTGCCACGGCACCGATCTACGCGCCCGGTGCGCCATTCCTGCTGTCTGCGGCTCTGACGGTCATCTGCATCATTATTTTCGCCTCGGCGCGACAACGACTTGAAAAGTCGCTGGGGGACAAGGCAACCTTGGAAAATACGCCCAAATAGGGCGTCAGACCACACCACAGGACCTGCACATGACCCAGATCAAAGCCGCCGTCTGCCGCACCCACGGCCAGCCGCTGACCGTTGAAACGCTGACCCTGCGTGCCCCCGTCATGGGCGAGGTCGAAGTCACGCTTAAGGCCTGCGCCATTTGCCATTCCGACATTTCCTACGCCGATGGCGCGTGGGGCGGCGATCTGCCTGCCGTCTATGGGCACGAGGCCGCAGGCCATGTCACCGCCGTTGGCGAAGGCGTCAAAGGCCTCGCCATGGGCGATCCGGTTGTCGTCACCCTGATCCGCGCCTGTGGCACTTGCCCCTCTTGCGGCGGCGGCACACCGACGATCTGCGAAACCCCCAACAGTGCCGACACCGTGCTGACCGACGCAGACGGCACGCCTGTCGTGCAAGCCATGAACGCCGGTGCCTTTGCCGAAAAGGTCGTCGTGGACCAAAGCCAGATCGTCAAACTTTCTGACAGTATCAGCATGGAGGCTGCATCACTGCTCGCTTGCGGCGTCATCACCGGGGTTGGTGCCGTGGTCAACGCCGCGAAACTGCGCGCAGGTCAGGACGTTGTGGTCATTGGCGCAGGCGGCGTCGGCCTGAACGCGATCCAGGGCGCGCGCATCGCCGGGGCCCGGCGTATCGTCGCCGTGGATATGTCCGAAGAAAAGCTGCAAATCGCCCGTGATTTTGGTGCCACCGACACGGTTCTTGGCACAGGCGACGCCCCGTGGCGCGACGCCAAGGCCGCGATGGGCCGTGGTGCCGACGCCGTGCTGGTCACCGTTGGCGTGCCGGCGGTCTATGACGCCGCCCCGCGTTATCTGGCCTATGGTGGCAAGGTCATCATGGTCGGGATGCCCGCAACCGGCGCGTTTTCATCCTACGAACCCGCCAATTTCGCCGCTGTCGGCCAATCCCTGATCGGCTCCAAGATGGGCGATGTGGTGATCCAGCGCGATATTCCATGGATGGTCGATCTTTACGAACAGGGCCGGTTGAAACTGGACGAGCTGATTTCGAACCGCTGGTCCCTCGACCAGATCAACGACGCGATTGCAGATACCAAAACCGGATCCGCCAAGCGCAACGTCATCATCTTTGACTAAGGCAACGCTGCGGGCAATCCGTCAGGATCAACCGTTAAGATCGCGTAACGTGATCGTGCGATTTTGATAAAAAAGAAGATTCTGGGTCTTTTCGCGTGCGAAAATGCACAGATGCCTCAAAAAGCGTTGTCCCAGCCAAAATAGACGCCCGCCACTTCTTCGCCACCCATGCTGCGATAAAGGCCCAGCGCTGCGGCATTGTCGGTCTCTGTCCCCAGCCAGACACCTTCGCAACCCCGTTCTCTTGCCAGCGCAATCATGCGGTCGGTGACAGCCGTTGCGATCCCTTGGCGCAGGTATCCATCGCGGGTGCCAACCTCGTTGATGAACATCGCCGGTGGCTTGTCGGGATGATACATCACCACGCCCGTGGCCATTCCGACCGCCAAATCGCGATCATATGCCAAGACGCATGCGTGCAGCGGGTCATCCAGAAATGCGCGGGCCTGATCTTCACGCAAGGGCGCATCAAACAACCCTTCCGGCACCGCCATCAGCCGATGAAAGTCGTCTGGACCCAAAACGCGAACCGTGATCTTGTTCATCTGAAACCCCTTCGGTTCGGACCCTAACATGAAACTCACCGACCTTGATATCATCGTCACTTCGCCACCCGCACCGGGCTGGGGCGGGCGCTATTGGATCCTTGTCAAACTGACCACGGATACCGGCGTTGTCGGCTGGGGCGAATGTTATGCCTCTTCCATCGGCCCCGACGCCATGACCCATGTGATCCAGGATGTTTTTGCCCGCCACATGGCCGACGAGAACCCCGAAGATATCGAACTGATGTTCCGCCGCGTCTATTCTGCGGGCTTCACCCAGCGGCCCGATCTGACCGTGATGGGCGCTTGGTCGGGGTTGGAAATCGCCTGCTGGGATATTCTTGGCAAGGATCGCGACCGGCCTGTAAATGCCTTGATCGGTGGGCGCCTCAACGACCACATCCGCGCCTACACCTACCTTTATCCGCAAGATCATCATCCCCTGCCCGCATTCTGGGCCTCGGCTGATATGGCCGCCGAAAGTGCCTTGGCCTGCGTCGAGGCGGGTTATTCCGCCGTCAAATTCGACCCCGCCGGCCCCTACACGATCCGCGCCGGGCACATGCCATCGATGTTCGACATCTCAACCTCCGTCGATTTCTGCCGCAAGATCCGCGACGCCGTCGGCGACCGTGCAGACCTGCTGTTTGGCACCCACGGACAATTCTCGACAGGGGGTGCTGTGCGTATGGGGCAAGCGATAGAGCCTTTCTCGCCGCTGTGGTTCGAAGAACCCTGCCCCCCTGACACTGATCTCTCGACCGTCGCTGCGCAGGTCCGCATTCCGGTCGCGACTGGCGAACGCCTGACCACCAAGGCCGAGTTTGCCACTGCCTTGCGCCAAGGGGCCAGTATCCTGCAGCCCGCCTTGGGCCGTTCCGGTGGCATCTGGGAAACCAAGAAAATCGCAGCCATCGCCGAAGTGCACAACGCGCAAATGGCGCCGCACCTTTACGCAGGCCCCGTGGAATGGGCCGCCAATGTGCAACTGGCCGCCTCCATTCCCAACATCCTCATGGCCGAAACGATTGAAACACCGTTCCACGCCGCGCTGATCAAAAACACCCTGACGGTCGAAGATGGCTATATTCCGGTCCCCACCGCCCCCGGCCTTGGCATCGACGTGGACGAAGACCTCGCGCGCGCGCACCCCTTTACCGGCGACGGTTTGCACCTTCAAATGCAGGAAGACCCAATCAGCTATCACGCCGTCAACACCTTTGCAGGCGGCGCACCGGTCAAACGTGACGGCTGACCGGTCTTTCTTTTGAACCTAAATATGCCCGCCGGAGGCACCTGCCCTTTCCTCAGCCCGCGTCGTCACTTATAGCTGAACCGCGTTCACACCGGATAGACACCATGGCAGCCAAAACCGAAGCCCGTCGCACAGAACTGCGCGAGAAACTGATCGACGCCGCAGAGCAGATCATCACCACCCACGGCACCTCTGCCATCAAGGCGCGGGATCTGGCCGGGATGGCGGGGTGCTCTGTCGGGGCGATCTACAATGTCTTTCATGACCTCAACGAATTGATCATGGCCGTCAACGGCCGCACTTTTCGCCGCCTTGGCGCGCATGTCTCTGGCATTTTGGCAGGCCAGACCATTGCACCACAAAACCAGCTGATCGTCATGGGCCACGGCTACCTAGGCTTTGCGGCCGAGAATACGAACCTTTGGCGAGCCCTTTTTGATCTGCAAATGTCCACCGACATGAAAGTCCCCGATTGGTATCTGGCTGAACTTGGTCAGGTCTTTTCCCTGATCGCCGCCCCCTTGCGCGAAATCTTTCCCGAATGGGACGCCGACCAGATTGACCTGATGACCCGCGCGTTGTTCTCATCGGTGCATGGAATTGTGTCGCTGGGCCTCGAGCGCCGTATCTCGGGTGTTCCGATGGAACGCATCGAAGACATGATCGCTGTCGTGCTGACGAATATCACCTCTGAACACACTGTTTCCTGAACGTCGTTCATTTTTTTCTTGAACATCGTTCATTCAACTTCTATATCCAATTCATGAACAGCGTTCACGAGGAGTTAGACAGATGTTCAAGACACTTTCCACACTGATCGTCGGGGCCAATGCCCGCGCCGAGGACCGCGTGCGTGATGCTTTTGCGATTGAGTTGATCGACCAGAAAATCCGCGAGGCCGAAGGCTCACTGAAGGCCGCCAAAGCAACGCTTGCCAGCCTGATCCAGCGCCAACGCTCTGAGAATGCCCAACGCAGTAACCTGCAAAAGCGGATCAGCGATCTGACCGCCCGCGCAACCGAAGCTCTTGAGGCCAAAAACGAAGATATGGCCCTGCAAGCGGCCGAGGCCATTGCGCAGATGGAAAACGAACTGGCGCTGCGCAATGAAACCTGCGCGCGGCTGGAACAAAAGGTCATGCGCCTGCGCAACTCGATCGAAAACGGTCACCGCCGGATCATCGACCTCAAGCAAGGCGCCATCCAGGCCCGTGCCGTCCGCCGCGAACAGGATATCCAGATGAAGCTTGGCTCGATCAGCCAGACCTCTGCCAGTGAAGAGGCCGAAGAGTTGATCGCCCGCGTTATCGGCAAGGATGACCCGTTTGAACAAAGCCAGATCGTGGCCGAGATCAATCGCGACCTTAATCAGGGTGGCATCATCGACCGCATGGCCGACGCAGGCTACGGCGATCCAACACGGGCGACCGCACAAGACGTGCTCAACCGCCTGAAAACCAAGAAATAATCGACTCAAGTAGGAGACAGTCCAATGCAAAATACATTCAAATCAGACAACGCCCTTATCATGTTCTTCAATGGCTTCGCCGTCGTGGTGGCCTATGGGATGCTCGCGCTTTCGCTCTACATGTCCCCCGACGTGCCGCTGGCGACAAAGGGCTACTGGGGCATCGGCATCCTGTTGCTGACGCTGGCCTTGGTGAACTTCGTCAAATACCGCTTCGACGAACGCCTGTCCGACGACCGCATCCAGCGGCTGGAAGACGCGCGCAACGAAAAGCTTCTGTCGGAATATGTCGACGCCGACATCAAATAATCACGGCGCGCCCCGAAGATCTTCTTCGGGGCGTTTCCATCCGCCAAGGGCAAACACACCGGAAAAGACGGCAGACACTGACAGATGGCCAATCCTGCCCTAAACTGGTCCCCACGGAGGGTTCGACATGGAAAACAAGATCACAGGCGGCTGCAAATGTGGCCGCGTGCGCTACGCAGGCCAACGGTCTGATGTTCCGGCCTTTCGATGCCACTGCCGCGACTGCCAGCAACTGACCGGGACCGGACATGCCGATATGCTGCCGCTTGACCGCGCGACTTTTGAAATCAGCGCGTCCTGCCAGATCTTCGAAATGACAGGCGGATCGGGTAAATCGACGTTCAGCGGATTCTGCCCGACCTGCGGATCGCAATTGACCCGCCGCAGCGAACGATCGAGCGACCGGATCTACATTCATGCAGGATCACTCGATACACCAGAGAACTACGTGCCGGCCAAGTCGATCTATGCCGCTTCCGCCCAACCTTGGGATGATGTGATCCCCCATGACGGCTAACGCGGCACGCGTCTGCACAGAAAGCTTGCAACCCGCCAACAACAAGGCAAACTTTGAATATGAATAGCATTCTGACCGCCTTGCGCCGCTTTGCCGCCGACATCGTCGGCAATATCATCCGCCTTTTTGTGCGGTTCTTGACCGCTGTGCGCGCCGATTGGCAGGGGATCGAACCTGTGCCGAAACAGCGGATCTTCTTTGCCAACCACACATCTAACGGGGATATGCCGATGATCTGGTCGGTTCTGCCGCCGGCCATTCGCCGCCAGACCCGCCCCGTGGCCGCCGCCGATTACTGGCTGAAGAACAAGCTGCGCGCCTTTGCGGGGGGTGAAGTGTTTCGGGCCGTGCTGATCGACCGACGCCGCGAGGTGAACGACGACCCGATGGCCAAAATCCTAGAGGCGATGGCGACCGGCGACAGCCTGATCATCTTTCCCGAAGGGGGCCGCAACATGGGGCCCGACCCGCTGCTGCCGTTCAAGGCGGGGATCTACAACATGGGCAAAGCCTTTCCCGAAGTGGATTTGGTGCCAACTTGGGTCGCCAATCTCAATTCCATCATGCCAAAGGGGGAAGTCATTCCCTTGCCCCTGATCTGCACCGTGACCTTTGGCGCACCGCTTCACATTGGACCGGACGAAAGCAAGGACGACTTTTTGGCCCGCGCCTCTGCCGCGTTGGCTGACTTGCGCCCGGCTGAACCCGAAGAGGCCGCGCCATGAACCCCGCAAGCAACCCCATCCTCGAGGCCGCGATGGCAGGCACAACTGGCAGCATTGTCTTGCTGGCATTGGCCGGTTTTGGTGTTCTGGTTGTTCTGACGCTTTTTGGAGAGTTGATCCGTGCCCGTCAGATGCCGGGCACCCAGAACCCCGTGCTTGATACCTATATGACCCGCGTTGAAAGCTGGTGGGCGATGGTGGCGCTGATCTCTTTGGCGCTGATCACGGGGCGGCTGGGTGTCGTGATCCTTTTCCTGTTCGCCAGCTTTGCGGCGATGCGCGAATTTCTGACGCTGACGGCCAAGAACCGTGCGGATCACATGTCACTGGCGCTGGCTTTCTTTGCGGTTTTGCCCCTGCAATATATCTTTGTATGGATGGGGTGGCATGGGATCTTTACGGTCTTTATTCCCGTCTATGCCTTCCTGCTGCTGCCCATCGTCAGCGCCCTGCGTGGCAATTACACCCGCTTTATGACCCGCGTGGCCGAAACGCAGTGGGGGTTGATGATCACCGTCTTCTGCGTCAGCCACGTGCCTGCGCTGATGTCGCTGGATATTCCCGGCTATGGCGAACGCGGCGTGCTGCTGATCGCCTTCCTGATCGTTGTGGTGCAATTAGGGGATCTGCTGGATTTCTTCTTTGGCCGCCGCATTGGCAAGACCCGCATCGCACCGGACCTGTCGCCCAAGACGTGGGAAGGGCTGGCCTGCGGTGTTGCATCGGCGGCCGTTATCGGCGGCTTTCTGGCGTGGCTCACACCCTTTGGCGTCATCGGCGCGGCGCTGATGGCGGCAATGGCCTCCCTGGTGGGCATGTTCGGCAATCTGGTCTTTGCAGCGATCAAACGTGACCGCGGCGTCAAGGATTGGTCACACCTCATTCCGGGTCAGGGCGGTTTCGTCGATCAGCTGGATAGCGTGGTTTTTGCGGCACCCATCTTTTACCACGTTACGCGGTATCTGTGGTCCGTCTGACGTCGTGAGACAAGGCTGGCCGCTAAAACGCGGTGCCCACCACCAGAACCCAGTGACGGCGTGACCCTTGACCGGCCACGCCCAGACCGAATTCCTTTGCGCGCGGGTGCATCTGGTTGGACCTGTGATCGGCTCGGCCCTGCCACAATTGCAGCACCTCACCCGTCTCAAACGGGCCCCAGGCGATATTCTCGGCCACAAGCCGGGGGTTGTATCCCGCCGCCTGCGCCCTTTGCCATGACCCGCGCCCGTCGCGCCCTTGATGAGAGAAATTGCCCGTGGCGACCATCTCAGCCGCATGGGCCTGTGCGATCCGATCCAGCGTCGCGTTGCGGCGCATCGGCGCAAGCCCATTTTGCGCCCGCATCTGATTAAGCACTTGCCCGACAGAGACCTGTGGCGTCTCGATCAAGGACATCTGGCTGCGCGACACCTGAGGCGGCGCAGCACAAGCCGCAAGCGCGAGAAGCGCGCAAAAGTAAATGGTTTTCATCGTCCTGCCTGCTCGACCTTGGGTCTGTTTTGCGGCAAGCTACCAGATATTGCGTGCCTTGCACGTCCTTTTTGTTAACCTTTCATGACACGCGAAAGTTTGCCCATTGTCGCGCTTTACTGATGCCGATCGTGCCTCTGCCCTCGCCGCTGCCCGTGCGCATGTCGCCAGCGTGCCGCTTTGCGTGGTCACCGAGACGCTGAAAATCGGCGCGAGCAGCCGCGTCTTCGCTGGCCAATACGGTGAACTGCCAGCCGTGCTGAAATGGTTCCAGACCGAAAACGCCGCACAGATCGTCACGGATGCGCAGACCGAGCTTGCCGCCGTCGCCCCGCGTCTGTCGACCGGCCCGCTCCAGATAAACCGCTGCCTTTTGGCACGCCCTGATCTTGGCCTTCTGGTTCTGTCCAACGCCCCCGGCGAACGGCTGACTGGCGTGATCGCTGCGGCCCCCCCGGCAGAGCGGGCGGCACTGATGCAGCAGGCCGGGGCATGGCTGACGGCATATATTGGCCCGCGCCACCGCACAGCAGATTTCGGCCCCGGCTATTGGCTCAAACGCCTGTCCTCGCGGCAGATCCCGCTGCTTGACGAAGGGTTGTTGACGACGCTGATGGACAGTTTGACGGACATGGCGACGGACCTGCGCGGCGCCCGTGTCACCCAAGCCGCCACCCACGGCGATTTCGCAGCGATCAACCTGCATTACGCCGACGGCGTAATGACGGGCATTGATGTGCAAGGCACCGCATGGCTGCCCGTCGCGCGCGACATCGCCAAATTTCTGGCCTGGAGCACCATCCACTGCCCCGCACCCGGCCCCTCGCTCTGCGGTGTGCCCCGCGCCGATTTTGCCGCGATCCTGACTGGCAAGGCACTGCCCCTGTCAGAGGTTGAAACCATTCTGCCCTTTTTCATCGGTACGCAGCTTTATGGCCGCCTGCTGGAAAACCACCGCCACAGCACCCGCGGCGACATCACCCGGCAGGCCATCCTGAACTTTCTGGAATGGCGCAAGACTTGATGAGCCGCCCATAGAATTCTAGGCAAAACAAACGGGTGAAGGCGCAGGTCAAAGTCAGATCAGCGGGACTTAGGTGCCATCGCGTTTCGCCGATCCGTCGGCGGCTCGCGGGTTGGCGACCAGAGTGAAGTCGTATGGTACTTTATCATTCGGCTTTAGCGTAACACCGCGGAGACATACCAAGATCAGAGAAATCGCCTGCCCGGGGGGCGGGCCGGCGATGGATCGGCGCTTCGCTTGTTCCGATCCGGGGCAGTCGAATGATGTTCAATAAGGGCATAGCTGACTTTTGCTCCAACTCGCCTAGATATCACTTCATCCACGCAGCATGATGTTGGACCCCAACAGGACTTAAATGCCAAACACATCTGACAACCAAGCGCATGAGATTGGCGGTCCCTGAAGGATTCGAACCCTCGGCCTGCCGATTAGAAGTCGGCTGCTCTATCCAGCTGAGCTAAGGGACCGCTCTGGCCCCGATATGGCTTGACGTGATAGCCCTTGGCAAGGGCCTAATGCGTCCAAACACCACGCCGGTTCGTCGCAAAATTTTCGCCATAGCCGCCGGGGCGGATGTTGGCTTTGCGCGGCTTGGGCTCTGTCACCACGGCATCAATCCCGTTTTCACGGGCATAGGCAACGGCGGCCTCTTTGCTGTCAAAGGTCAGTCGGACCTGACTTTGCGTGTCGTCGGACGACGTCCAGCCCATCAGCGGATCAATCTCGCGGGCACTGTCCTTTTCATAGTCCAGCACCCATTGCTTGGTCTTGGCTGTGCCCGAAGACATTGCGGTACGGGCGGGACGATAGATTCTGGCGCGCATAAGAAAGCTCCGGTTTGGCTGGGTGTTACTTGCCACATCGCGTACCACTGATACAAGAGGCCAGAATTCCCAACGACCCGAGATTTCGTGACAGATTTAACTGCATTCCAACCCATGAAGCTGGCGGACCCTGCCCATTGGGCGCATCACCTGCTGTTCGACACCGGGCGCTACGTCCTGGACGGCTACATCTACGACGCCGACACGCTTGTGATCACCTTTGAAAACGCCCAAGGGGAATTTTCTGAAACAGACGTGTTCCGCCACGGCTGGGGTGCCAAGCTCTTTCGTGCGCAGCGCGTGTCGCATATCGCAGTGAAGCCCAAGGCGGGTGATTGGTATCAGGCCCCGTGTCTGTCCCCCGCGCTGGCCCAGTTGCGCGCATCCGGGCTGTTTAGCCAGTTCCGTAATGTCGTGACCTATGGCACGTCGATGGGCGGCTTTGCCGCGATTGCCTTTGCCGATCAGGTGCAAGCCACGACGGTTCTGGCGCTTTCGCCCCAAACGACCCTGAACCGGGATCTTGTGCCATGGGAAGACCGTTTCCCGGTCGCTCGCCAACAGGACTGGACCGGGTCAAATAATGACGCCATCGGAAAATCGCTTTCTGCGAAGCGGGTGTTATGTGTCTATGACACCCATCACGCCTTGGACCGCGCCCATGTTGCGCGACTGAACCAACCCAACCTTCACCACATCAGCACCCCCTTTCAGGGCCACGGCATCGCAATTCCTTTGGTGAAACTGAAGGCAGCGAAACCCTTGCTGGCCTACGCGCTAGGTCAAACCGATGATCTGACGCCGTTTTATGCCGCGCTTCGCGGGCGCCGGTCGCAAGAGCGCTATTTCAAACAGCTTGTCAAAAAAGACCGGGTCAAGTCCTCCACGGTATTCTCTCAGATCGTGAAAAAAGAGCGTAAGAAAGCTGGGTTCAATGCTGCCGCATCAAAAGCCAAAACCGCAGAGGGCCGCAAAGACATCTTGGCGCAAGCCAGCTCCCCCGGCGGGCTGCGCAAGATCATGAAACGCCTGCACAACCGGATCACAGGCTAGCTCGCCCATTCACCGCCGCGCATCACAGGCACGCGCTCGCCCGCGCGGGTGATGCCGTCGATATCCACCGCGTCGCTGCCCATCATCCAATCCACATGGATCAGGCTTTGGTTGCCGCCCTTTTGCTTCAGTTCTTCTGGCGACAGCTCTGACCCACCCTCAATCGTGTCGGCATAACATTGGCCAAGCGCGATATGGCAGGAGGCATTTTCATCAAATAGCGTGTTGAAGAACAGCACACCCGACTGCGAAATGGGCGAGGAATGCGGCACCAGCGCCACTTCGCCAATCCGGCTGGCACCATCGTCCACCGCAAGCAATTCGCGGAACACGTCCTGGCCCTTGCTGGCCGTTGCCTCCACGATCTTGCCCGCTTCAAACCGGACCGTAATATCCTCGATCACGGTGCCCTGATGTGCCAGCGGCTTGGTGGCCGACACAGTGCCATCGACCTTATAGGCGTGCGGGCAGGTAAAGACCTCTTCGGTGGGGATGTTCGGCTGACAAACCACGCCATTCAGCGCGGGCGACGCCCCACCTTTCCAGATGTGCCCTTCGGCCAGTCCCAGCATCAGATCGGTGCCGGGCCCGGTGTAATGCAGGCTGGCAAAGTTGTGATCGTTCAACCATTTGACCCGCTTTTTCAGCTCTGCGGTATGCGCTTCCCAATTGGCGACTGGGTCGTCGCCCTCTAGCCGCGAGGCCGCATAGATCGCGTCCATTAGCTTGCCCTGCGCCTCTTCCACCGGCAGGTCGGGGAACACCTGTGCCGCCCAGCCCTCGCCGGGGTAGGCCACGATGTTCCAGTTCACCTCGAACCCGACAATCGGGTCCATGGCGGGCTTGCGGGCAATGGATGTCGCCTTACTGACCCGCGCGACCTTGGCGGGGTCCACATCGGCCAGCAGCATCGGATCTTCGGCCGAGACCGCCATACGTGCCGCGCCCTCTTTGAACGCCTTACCCATGCCCTCAAAGAACCAGCCGGGCGCTTTGTCGAAACTCTCGTCCGCCCCATATTCGAACCGCGCCAGCGTGATGGCGTCGTCGCTGAAGAACGGCAGAACCTGTCCTGCACCCGCTTTGTAAGCGTGTTCCGTGATCAACCGGACCAATGGCAAGGCCGCCATCGGTGCGGTGATGATCAGGTCCTGGCCCGGCTGCAGGTTCACGCCGGTGCGCACCGCGACCTCTGCCAAACGGTTCAGTTTTTCGGGATCAATATGGTCAGACATGGGCGCGCTCCTGTTGCTTGGCCTGAACCTACGCCGCGCGCTGGCCGCGTCAACGACGAAAGGCTGCGACAGCCAGATCGGCAGGGAAATTATCGGTGTCGCACACGCCGGGATCTTGCGTTTCCAGCCCTTTGGCTAACCATATCGCCCGCTCTTGCAGCCCCAGTTCAACCCAAGGTCCGCGGGATAACGGATCACGGCCCCAATGCGGTCTGGCAAAGGGTTCAGCCGCAAATTCCTGTTCCAGATTGTAGTCCTGCACCCCTGCAGCCGACAAAATCACACCGGCAAGGCAATCGACCATGCGTTCGACGTCCCGGCGCAATTCGGTCTCGCGGTCACGGTTGGCGCTAATCGTGCGCAGAGCGACATCCGCGATCCCATGGCGCACCTGCACCGCATGACCAAAAAGATGTGCCACAAAGTAAAGATCTTGCCCCTCGGTCTGACCTGCATCGGCCCGATAGATCACATTCTGACTGGTGCAAAACACGGCATGTGGATCAACGGTAGCGTCAGCCCCGCAATGCCCCGCGATCTGATCGACCCGCTCCACCCGCGGCATCTGGTCAAATGACCGCTCTGCCGCGGCGACGACATTTTGCACTGGATCGGCCATTGCAGGACCGCAAATCAGAAGTCCCAGAAGGGTTGCGCGCATCATTGGCCGACTGTAGCACAGCAGCCGCCTTGCGAAATGCATTTATCCGCGACGCCGCCGCATCGCAGCGAACCCGCCCAGACCGGCCAACAACAGCAGCGACGACGCTGGCAGCGGGACAGGTGCAATTGTGGACACGACGGTAATGTCGCGCGACACACTAAAAGTGGCACTATCAACCTCGACGTCGCGCAATTCGGTGCGCACAACTTCCGTGTAACCAATGCAATAGCTTCCGAAACTAGAGTAGACCCGATTACAAACGAGTTCCGTGAACGTGACACTTTGTTCTTCGAAGAATCTGACCGTTCCTGACAGTGTCTGCGTGTAGATGCCGGGCGCAGTGTAGTCCGGAATGAAATCAGGGAAAAAGCTGATCGGGTTCAAGTCAAAAAGGTCTGCGGTCGTGATATTGGGCGATGGCGCCGATGTGTCGGTCATGGTCACATTTTCCATGTATCCGTTCCCGCCATCAAAACTTGCCGTCAGCACCACCTGATCCCAACTCAGGAATTGCGGTATTCCAAAAACAAGGACCGGATCGCTGCTGGGCGTCACTTCGATATCAGCGATAACCGCAAAGAATTCACCCACCTCGAATGTGTCTGGCCCGCCAATGGTGGCATTCACCGTCGCAGCCTGCACACCACTGGCCGCAAGGGTGAAAGCCAAACCTACCGCTAAAGGCCTGATATCAAACATGTAAAGCTCCTTCTTTTCGCAGAGAAAGCGATACGGAAAATCTGAATTCGTGTCAACTTTTGGCCATAATTGGCGACGATCTCGCGACAAACCCGTGTTCTCCTTCGGATTGGGTCAAGAGCCTCCTGACATGTCCTGTCAGGAGGTGGGGTTGATCCTGACAGCTGTGGGGCCAACTATAGGTCAACCGCAAAGGAATCCCCCATGGCCTACGCCCAGACCGACAAGCGAGAGATTTCGGACGCCGCCTATCTGTCTAACCCGGCCCCCGACGTCCGCAGCCGCGAAAAGCTGGAAGGCGGCCGCGCTTTTGTGATGAAGACCGACTTTGAACCCGCAGGCGATCAGCCCACCGCGATCAAGGAACTGACCGCAGGCATCCTGTCGGGCGAGCGTGACCAAGTGCTGCTGGGCGCCACCGGTACCGGCAAGACCTTCACCATGGCCAAGCTGATCGAGGAAACCCAGCGCCCCGCCATTATCCTTGCCCCCAACAAGACGTTGGCCGCCCAGCTTTATGGCGAATTCAAAGGCTTCTTTCCCGACAACGCCGTGGAGTATTTCGTCAGCTACTACGACTACTACCAGCCCGAAGCCTATGTCGCGCGCTCCGACACTTACATCGAAAAAGAAAGCCAGATTAACGAACAGATCGACCGCATGCGCCACTCTGCCACGCGGGCGCTGTTGGAACGCGACGATGTGATCATCGTGGCCTCGGTGTCCTGCATCTACGGCATCGGCTCTGTCGAGACCTACGGCGCGATGACGCAGGATATCCACGTCGGCAAGATGTATGACCAGCGCAAGATCATGGCCGACCTGATCGCGCAGCAATACCGCCGCAATGATCAGGCCTTTCAACGTGGGTCCTTCCGGGTGCGCGGCGACAGCCTCGAGATCTGGCCCGCCCACCTTGATGATCGCGCGTGGAAGCTGTCGTTCTTTGGCGAAGAGCTGGAGTCGATCACCGAATTTGACCCGCTCACGGGCGAAAAAACGGACACCTTTGAAAAGGTCCGCGTCTACGCGAATTCTCACTACGTCACGCCCAAGCCCACGATGCAGCAGGCCGTGATCGGCATCAAAAAGGAACTGCGCGTCCGGCTCGATCAACTGGTCGCCGACGGCAAACTGCTCGAAGCACAGCGGCTGGAGCAACGCACAAACTTTGATCTTGAAATGCTGGAGGCCACAGGCGTCTGCAACGGCATTGAAAACTATTCGCGCTATCTGACAGGCCGCGCACCGGGTGAACCGCCCCCCACGCTGTTTGAATTCATCCCCGACAACGCCATCGTCTTTGCCGACGAAAGCCACGTCTCCGTGCCGCAAATCGGCGGCATGTATAAGGGCGACTACCGCCGCAAATTCACACTGGCCGAACACGGGTTCCGCCTGCCGTCCTGCATGGACAACCGACCCCTCAAGTTCGAGGAATGGGACGCAATGCGCCCGCAATCGGTGTTTGTCTCCGCAACTCCCGCGTCGTGGGAGATTGAGCAGACAGGCGGCGTTTTCACAGAACAGGTGATCCGCCCCACCGGTCTTTTGGACCCGCAGATCGAAATTCGCCCGGTTGAGATGCAGGTGGATGATCTGCTGGATGAGGTCCGCAAAGTCGCCGCCGACGGCTACCGCACGCTGTGCACCACGCTGACCAAGCGCATGGCCGAAGACCTGACCGAATACATGCACGAACAGGGCATTCGCGTGCGCTACATGCACTCTGACATCGACACGATCGAGCGGATCGAAATTCTGCGCGATCTGCGCCTTGGGGCCTTTGACGTGCTGATCGGGATCAACCTTTTGCGCGAAGGTTTGGACATTCCCGAATGCGGGCTTGTGGCCATTCTGGACGCCGACAAAGAAGGGTTCCTGCGCTCTGAAACCTCGCTGGTGCAGACCATTGGCCGCGCCGCGCGGAACGCTGATGGCCGCGTGATCATGTATGCCGACCGGATCACCGGATCGATGGAACGCGCCCTGAAAGAGACCGAGCGCCGCCGCACCAAGCAGATGGCCTATAACATCGAACACGGGATCACGCCCGAGACCGTCAAAAAGAACGTCGAGGATATTCTGGCTGGCCTCTACAAAGGCGACACCGATCAGGCCCGCGTGACCACCAAGATCGACAGCAAACTCGCAGGGTCAAATATCGAGGCCGTGATGGACGGCCTGCGTACCGACATGCGCAAAGCGGCTGAGAACTTGGAGTTTGAAGAAGCCGCCCGCCTGCGGGATGAATTGAAACGTCTCGAAACGGTTGAACTCACCCTCGCCGACGACCCCCTCGCCCGACAATTCGCCGTGGACAGGGCCGTTGATGACGCCCAAAAAGCCTCCGGCCGCAGCACCGGCGGCCGCGGCGGCATGCGCGGCGGGAAATCGCGGTATGGGGGGAAGAAGCGGTAGGTTTGGCAGATTGCCCACCCGACTTCGCGCCCTAGGTCCCCCTCATGCGCCATATTATCCCCCTCCTCCTCCTCGCCTCCCCCGCCACCGCGTGGGACTTTACCCCGTCGCCTATCTGCACCTTGACCCACAGCACCGCCACCGCCGAATTCACCGTCACCTATGACGCGGACGTGCCGGAATATGCGCTGTCAATCACGCTGGCTGAAGGCGCATGGCCCCAATCCCCCGCGTTCAGCATGCGTTTTGATGGGGCCAGCCCGATTGCCATCGGCACTGACCGCCATACCACCGACGGCCCGACTCTGACGGTCAAGGACAGCGGCTTTGGCAACGTCCTGAACGGGTTGCAATTCAACGCAACCGCGACGGCCACCGCCGGGCCGCTCAATATCACAGCTGACCTCGCAAACGCCGCCGAAGCGGTCGCCGCTTTCCGCCTGTGCCCGGCACCCGCCACGTCGTAGGCCGGGCTTCAGACCGGCATCACTCCAACAGAAAATCGCCCACCACGGGGTAATGATCCGTCGGCCATTCGCCGTCAAACTTCTGGCGCAACACCTGCGTCTCACCCACCAGCCGCACTCCATCCGACACACCCAGATGGTCAATGGCACCAAAAAGGTTCAGCCCGCGATTGAAATGCACGGTGGCCCCCGACACCGGGACAAACGTGACCCCGGCGGCCTCGACCAAGGTCAAAGGCTCACCGCCTGCGCGGGCGTTAAAGTCACCCACTACCATCACCCGCTCGTCCGCCGCGATCCATGGGGAGATCCGTTCCGCGATCAGCTCTGACGACAGCCGCCGGTTCGATCGGCTGGCGTAATCGTTATGCACATTCACCACGCGCAGCGCCTTTCCGTCCACCTCGAACTGCGCCCAACTCGCATAGGCGGACCATGATCCGTTGAACGTGCGGCTGTAAATCACATCCGGCGTTTCGCTGAAAAAGAACCAGCCCTGATCCAGCAGCTTCACCCGGTCGGTGCGGTAGAAAATCGGCTGGGTCGACGGAAAGACAGCCGCATCCCCATTTGCACCCGCCGCATAGCCCGGATTGCGCGCCAGCAGCCAGTCGCGCGCCAGATTGGTGTTCTTGTCGCCGCCACGCGAAAAACTCTCCATCTCTTGAAAGGCGACGATATCAGCGTTCATCGCCTTGAACGCCGCGTCCATCGGGCCCTTGCGACGTTCCCAATCGCCTTCCGACCATGCACCGCTGTCTTGCCCAAGGATGATGTAATGCACGTTCAACGACCCAACCCGGAACGTATCCGCTGGGGCCTCGGCAATCGGCACGGCCCTTGGGCTACAGGCGACCAAGGCCCCCAACCCAACGGCTGCTATCCCCGCAAGCCACTTCAACGCTTTCTTCCAGATCGCCACACAACTGCCCCCTCTTTCCACGTTCCACGTCGAAATCTTTTGTGATCTTTCACCCATGGATGGGCCACTGTCCAATCACGAAACCGATCATTGGTGACAACCTTCAGGCCCCGTCGTCCCGCCTCCGCGAGGATCACCTCGTCGGCAACCACGCCACGGTCGACCACCAAGATCCGGTCCGACGTGACACTGATCAATGGCGCAATGTCCCAAGATTTCATGTAGTGACCACTCAACTTATAGCCCGCGTTCGCGTCAAAACAGATGTAAGGAACAAACCCCTCGCGTTCGAGCGCAATCACCACCTGCTCCACCACCCGGGCAGAGGGCTCTCCGCCCCAGTGCATCACATTGGACCCATCCACCAAAATCGCATTTTCGGGTGCGGAGTCATCGATCAAGGCCTTGTCTTGATCTTTGGTCGGGGCTGCCTTGGTCTTGCGGGTCAGTAGGAGAGCGACCAGCAACACCAGCAATGCGATGCCAAACGCCGCTACGACCTCAAAATCGCTCATCTCAAATGCCTTCGTGTTTTCGATAAACCTAGGTCCCGGCGGCGGGGATCACCATCCCTCTTGACCGACTCGCTGAATGTATACAAAATGTGCACAATCATCCGAGGACTCCATGCCCAACTTCACCAAAGAAGACTGCTTTGCCGATCTCAAACTGCGGATCCTGACCACGGATCTCGCCCCCGGCTCCGCGCTGGATGAGGTCACGTTGGCCGCGCACTACGGCCTGTCGCGCACCCCCCTGCGCGAGGTTTTGCAGCGCCTCGCCGGGGTGGGCTACATTACGCAGGCAGAGAACCGGGGGTCCAAGGTCGCATCCATGGACATCGGCACCATGCGCACCTTCTTTCAGACTGCACCGATGATCTATGCCAATATCGCCAGCCTCGCCGCTGAAAACCGGACCGCTGCGCAGCTGGACGCCCTTAAATCCGCACAACTGGATTTCACCCGCGAAACCGCCAAAGGCGACGCCTCTGCCGCCGCCCTGTCCAACCACCGCTTTCACGCGCTGATCGGCGAGATGGCGCAGAACCCCTATCTGACAGCCTCGCTTGACCGGCTGCTGATCGACCACACACGCCTATCCCAGACCTTCTATCGCCCGGCATCACCTGCCGAATCCGTGTTGATCAAAAAGGCGGCAGACCAACATGACGCCATGATTTCCGCCATCGAGGCCCACGAAACCGCCCTCGCCATCGACCTGACACTGCAACACTGGGACCTCTCGCGCGACCGGCTCGAACGCTTCGTGCGCCCCGACCCGCTGCCCGTTGATGTCGTCTCGCTCAAGGACCGCCGCAATGCAATTTGAAGGCATCTACACCCCGCTCGTGACCCCCTACCATGCGGATTTTTCGGTCAACGAAGACGCGTTGGCCGACACCGTCGAACTCCTGATCGACAAGGGCGTGCACGGCATCATCGTCGCGGGCACCACGGGCGAATACTACGCCCAGACCATGGAAGAACGCGTCTGGATGATGGGTCGCGCCAAGGAACTGATTGCGGGCCGCGTGCCCATGATCATCGGCACCGGCGCCATAAGAACAGAGGACGCGGTGACCTACGCCGAACAGGCCAAAGCGCATAACGCCGACGCGATACTCATCGCCACGCCGCCCTACGCCTACCCGACCGAACGCGAAATCGCGCTGCATTGTCTGGCCATTGACCGCGCCGCGAACCTGCCTGCGATGCTCTATAATTACCCCGGTCGGATGTGCGTCAACATGGGCGAAGAAACACTCGACCGCCTTGGCCGCTCCCCCAACTTCTGCGCCATCAAGGAAAGCTCTGGCGACGTGAACCGTCTGCACATGTTGGCCCGCGACTATCCGCACATTGGCCTGTCCTGCGGCATGGACGACCAGGCGCTAGAGTTCTTCGCATGGGGCGCGCGATCATGGGTCTGTGCCGGGTCCAACTTCGCGCCGGAGGCGCACATCGCGCTTTACCAGGCCTGCGCGGTCGACGGCGACTTCGCCAAAGGCCGCGCCATCATGTCCGCCATGCTGCCCCTGATGCGCGTGCTCGAACAGGGCGGCAAGTTTGTGCAATGCATCAAGCACGGGTTGTCGACACGCGGCATCAACGCAGGCCCCCCACGCAAGCCGCTGCAACCACTGAACAAGGACGACAAGCGTGAATTGGAAGAGGTCATTCGCACCATGAACACCGCCATTTCAGCCATCACCGGGGACGCCACATGACAGACCTTTTGACACGCGCCGAATACGCCGCAATCGCCGCCGAAATTGACCTGCCAGCGACACCTTTCATCGACGGCAAATTCCGCAAAGGGTCCGGCCCAATGATGCCCACCACGAACCCCGCGACGGGCGCGGTGCTGACCCAGATCAGCACCGCCAATACCAAGGACGTGGACCTTGCAGTTACAAAAGCGCGCGAAGCCTTTGACCAAGGACATTGGTCCAAGATGCACCCCTCAGACCGCAAGGACGTGCTGATCAAACTGTGCAAATATATCACCCGCCGCAAACGCGAACTGGCGGTGATGGAAAGCATCGAATCCGGCAAACCGATCCGCGATTGCGAGCTGATCGACATCCCCGAAACCATCCACTGCATCAAATGGCACGCAGAGGCTGCCGACAAAATCTACGACCAAACCGGCCCCGCTGGGGACGACGCAATCTCGATGATTGTGCGGGAACCCATTGGCGTCGTCGCCGCCGTGCTGCCATGGAATTTCCCGCTGATGATGCTCGCATGGAAGATCGGCCCGGCGCTCGCCGCTGGCTGTTCCATCATCGTCAAACCGGCAGAGCAAACCTCCATGACCGCCCTGCGCGTGGCCGAACTTGCCCATATGGCAGGCGTCCCGCGTGGGGTGTTCCAAGTGCTGCCCGGCGACGGCCCATCAGTGGGCGAACCGCTCGGCCTGCACCCCGATATCGACATGGTCACCTTCACTGGCTCGACCGAGACCGGCAAACGCTTCCTGCGCTATGCCGCTGACAGCAATATGAAAAAAGTGACCCTCGAATGCGGCGGCAAGAATCCTGCCGTGGTCTTGGCCGACGCCGAAAACCTCGACCATGTCGCCGAACATGTGGTCAACGCGGCCTTCTGGAACGCGGGCCAAAACTGTTCTGCCGCGTCTCGTCTGATCGTCCACAAGGACATCAAAGCCCCCCTGATGGACCGCATCACCGCCCGCCTGCGCGACTGGAAAACAGGCGACCCGCTCGACCCCGCCAACCATATCGGCGCGCTGATCGACGCAGACCACGCCGCCAAGGTCTGGGGCTACATCGGCGAAACCGAGAAGAACATCTTTGTCACCCCCCGGGTGATCGAGGTCGCCAAGGGTGACCCCAAAGCCCGCGACGAAATCTTCGGCCCCGTGCTCTCGGTCATCACCGTCGCCTCTACCGAAGAGGCTATCGCCGTCGCCAACGACACCGCCTACGGGCTCGCGGCCTCTGTCTTTACCTCCAACACCCGCACCGCCATCCGCGCCGCCCGCGACATCCGCGCAGGCACGGTCACGGTCAACTGCTACGGCGAAGGCGACATCACCACCCCCTTTGGCGGCTACAAACAATCCGGCTTTGGCGGTCGCGACAACGGCCTCCACGCCCACGACCAATACTGCGAAGTCAAAACCATCTGGATCGACCTCACTGACCCCGCGGAGGGCGACAATGTCGGTTGACGCCGTCGGCACCACCCGCCGGGGCCGTGGTGCGCGTCAGGCGGCGCGGGCCAAGCGGGATTTCACCATGCTACCCGCCCTCAAACGTGGCTTGCCGCTGACAGAGCCGATGGATGCCGAACAGATCGCCCGCATTGACGCGGCGTCGATGGGTATCCTCGAAAATGTCGGCGTCGTCTTCCGCGACCCCATCGCACTTGCCGATTGGAAAAAGGCCGGGGCCGATGTGCGGGGCGAGACCGTTCACCTTGACCGCGCGCTCGTCCGCGACCTCATCAAAACCATCCCCGAAACCTTCACCTACCACGCCCGCAACCCGGCCAATAACCTCGCGTTCGGCCGCGACCACGCGATGTTCGTCCCCATGACCGGCGCGCCCTACCTGCGCGACCTTGACGACACCCGCCGCAACCCGCTGCTCTCTGACCTCGCCGATTTTCACAAACTGGCGCATATGCTGCCCGCCATGCATTCCTCTGCGCATCACATTGTTGAGCCCTACGACCACCCGATCAGCCACCGTCACCTGCGGATCACCTACAGCTCCATGAAGCATTCCGACAAAACCTTCATGGGCATGACCACCAGCACCAAGAACGCCGAAGACGTCCTCGACATGGCGGCGATCCTGTTCGGCGACGATTTCCTCGAAACTCACCCCGTTGTCACCGGCAATTGCAACGGCAACTCGCCGCTGGTCTGGGACGAAACCATGCTGGGCGCGATGCGGGCGTTTTCCCGCCGCAACCAGCCCGTGCTTTGCTCGCCCTTCGTGCTGGGCGGCGCGAACACGCCCGCCTCTGTCGCGCCCACCGTGGCGCAGCTCAACGCCGAAGCGCTCAGCGCGCTGGCTTATACCCAAGTCATCCGCAAGGGCGCGCCCGCAATCTACGGTCACTATCTCTCGACCGTCAGCATGAAGTCCGGCGCGCCCATGGCGGGCACGCCAGAGATCAGCCTAATGAACTTCATGATCGGCCAGATGGCACGGTTCTACGGCGTGCCGTGGCGCACCTCCAACACGTTGGGCGGGGCCAAGACCTTTGACGCGCAAGCAGGCTACGAAAGCGCCACGACGCTCATGGCCGTGTTGATGTCAGGGGCCAATTATATCTGGCACTCCGCGGGGTGGAACGAGGCCGGGATGCATTGTTCCATGGCGAAATTCGTGGTGGATGCCGAACAATGCGCCATGGGGTATCGCATGGCCCAAGGCATCAACTGGGACGATTTTGACGAGGCGTTGAAAGCCGTGGGCGACGTCGGCCCCGGCGGTCATTACCTTGGCCATCCGCACACGTTAGAGAACTTCCAGCGGGCGTTTTTCATGCCGGAACTCTTCGACAACAACTCCATCGAGCAATGGCAGGCCGAGGGCGCCATTGAGATCAATGAACGCGCCCGAACCCAAGCCAAGGCGCTGCTCAAGGACTACGAAGAACCCACACTCGACCCCGGCATCAACGAAGAACTCCTCGCCTATATCGCCCGGCGTGAGCGGGAAATCCCCGAAGCCGACGCGCTCAATCAGGACCACTGATGCAGGTCACGCGGCTCCCCATTGATCCCGGCCCAGCCGCATGGAACCGGCTTTTGCCAGACCCCGATCCAGCCACGCCGCTTTCGGGCGACACCACCGCCGATTGGCTGATCATTGGCGCAGGCTTTGCGGGCCTCTCCGCCGCCCGCCGCCTCAGCCAACTGGACCCAACGGGCAAGATCGTCGTGCTGGATGCAACCCGCGTGGGCGACGGGCCAGCGGGGCGCAATTCCGGCTTCATGATCGACCTACCCCACGATCTGGCCTCTGACAATTACGCAGGCAAGCTTGACGCCGACCGCGCACAAACCGTCGACAATCGCCGCGCCATCGCCTTTGCCGCCGAAGCAGCGCAGGCCTATGGCCTCAGCGCCGAAGCCTTCGCCCAAACCGGCAAGATCAACGCCGCCGCCAGTGCAAAGGGCCACCAACATAACCGCGATTTCGCCCGTCACCTGACCGCCTTAGATGAACCGCACGAGATGCTGGGCGCCGCACAGATGCAGGCAATGACGGGCACAGATTATTACCGCTCCGGCCTCTTCACCCCCGGCGCTGCCATCATCCAACCCGCGATGTATGTCCGAGGCCTCGCGACCGGCCTGCGGTCAAACCGTGTGACAATCCACGAAAACAGCCCCGTCACCGACCTCACCCGCAACGGCGACTGGACTGCCACCACGCCGAGTGGCCGCATCACCGCACCCCGCGTGATCCTTGCCGTAAACGGCCACCTGCAATCCTTCGGCTACCTGCCCGGTCGGTTGATGCATGTCTTCACCTATGCCTCCATGACCCGCGCGTTGACGGCAGACGAATGCGCCCGGCTTGGCGGCGCAACCACATGGGGCGTGACCCCCGCCGACCCGCTTGGCACCACGGTGCGCCGCATCTCTGGCACAGGCGGCGACCGGATCGTGATCCGCAACCGGTTCACTTTTGATCCCAGCATGGAAGTCCCCGACGGCCGCATCGCCAATATCGCCCACAGCCACGACCGCGCCTTTGCCGCCCGTTTCCCGATGCTCAAAGGGGTCACGATGGACTATCGCTGGGGCGGTCGGCTTTGCCTGTCCTATAACAACACCCAAGTCATCGGCCCGCTGGATGTCGGCCTCTGGTCCGCCTGCTGCCAGAACGGCCTTGGCACCGCCAAGGGCACGCTGGCGGGTATCCTTGCGGCCGAGGACGCCTGTGGCGTGACCTCGCCCGCCCTCACCCGCGCCCGCGCGGCACCCAGCCCCAGCAAACTGCCCCCCGCACCGCTGGCACAACTCGGGGCCACTGCCCGCCTGCGCTGGGGCGAATTTCGCGCCGGGGCCGAACTCTGATCTGGCCTCACGCTCGGCCACATCTGGCCCTATTGGCAAAAGGCAAAACGCTGGCACACTCACGCATCTTTCACCCGCCACGCTGCGGGGATTCGCATGCCCGATAGGAGAGCGCCATGAACCTGCAAGCCTTGACCAACGATCCCGAGAAAATCGTCGAAGCCGACCGTGCCCATATCTGGCACCACCTGATGCAGCACAAACCGTTTGAATCCATCGACCCGCGCATCATCGTCGAAGGCAAAGGCATGCGCCTGTGGGACATCAAGGGCAAAGAGCATATCGACTCTGTCTCTGGCGGCGTCTGGACCGTCAACATCGGCTATGGCCGCGAGCGCATGGGCAAGGCAATCTCTGACGCCGTCACCAAAATGTGCTTCTTCGGCGGCACCCTTGGCACGATCCCCGGCTCGCAATTTGCCGAAATGCTGATCGACAAAATGCCCGGCCTCGACCGCGTCTACTATGCCAACTCCGGGTCAGAGGCGAACGAGAAGGCCTTCAAAATGGTCCGCCAGATCAGCCACAAGCATCATGGCGGCAAGAAATCCAAGATCCTCTACCGCGAGCGTGACTACCACGGCTCCACCATCGCCACGATGTCGGCAGGCGGTCAGGACGAGCGCAACGCGCAATATGGCCCCTTCACGCCCGGCTTTGTGCGCGTGCCACACTGCCTTGAATACCGCGCCCAGGACGGGCTGGCGGGCGAAGACTATGGCATCAAGTCCGCCGAGCTGATTGAAGAGGTGATCCTGCGCGAAGGCCCCGACACCATCGGCGCGCTGTGTCTTGAGCCGATCACCGCTGGCGGCGGCGTCATCACCCCACCCAAGGGCTACTGGGACAAGGTGCAGGAGATCTGCAAAAAGTACGACATCCTGCTGCACATCGACGAAGTCGTCTGTGGCGTTGGTCGCACCGGCACATGGTTCGGCTACCAGCAATACGGCGTTCAGCCGGATATCGTGACGATGGCCAAGGGCGTCGCCTCTGGCTATGCCGCGATTTCCTGCTGTGTGACCACAAATGCGGTGTTCGAACAGTTCAAGGACGACACCGACAAGATGGGTTACTTCCGCGATATCTCCACCTTTGGCGGCTGCACCGGCGGGCCTGCGGCGGCGATTGAGAACATGAACATCATCATGGAAGAGGGGCTGCTTGATAACTCCACCACCATGGGCGCGCACCTGAATGCGAACCTGCTGGCCCTTCAGGACAAGCACAAATGGATCGGCGACGTCCGCGGCAAGGGCCTGTTTGCCGGTGTCGAACTGGTCGCAGACCGCGACACCAAGGAACCGGTGGCAGAGGCCCATGTCGGTGCCATCGTCGCCGACTGCATGGCGCAAGGCGTGATTATCGGTGCGACAAACCGCTCGCTGCCAGGGTTCAACAACACCCTGCTCTTCGCCCCATCGCTGATTGCAACGGCTGACGATCTGAATCAGATCACGGACGCCGTCGATCAGGCGATCACGCGCGTTCTGGGCTAAGACCTGACCCCATGGGGTGGGCAACCCGCCTTCCCCATGGGCATTGCAGAACAATACATCCGCTTATTTTATTGAGGTTTGAGGTCATTTTCCCTCTTCAATCCGTAGCGAGACGCGCCTTTTTTCGCATAAATCCCCAAAGAAATGGACGGTTCACAACCTTTGGGCGGCGCATTACAAAAAGAACATCAATAGGGGCTGTTTGGTCTTCGGCCGCGTATTTGGCGGAAACGCTCCGGACATATTGAGGAAGCCGGGCGGCGTCGGCTCGGGCAAAACAAAAGTCGGAAACTCGTATTGAACACCACCGCTTCGCATCCTTCCCCGCCCACCGGATCACTGGGCAGGCATGGGACCTCGCGCGACCTTGTCGTGATCCTTCACGCATACCGGGGAAGCTCCGAAACGGTGAGCAGCCTCAGCGAGCATCTTGCGCGGGAATTCCCGGACGCAGACCAATACGTGCCCGACCTGCCATTTGGAACAACCTCTCGGGCAAATCCAGAAGAGATCGCGCAGCAGCAATATGAGGTGATAAATCAAATCTGCAACGCGCAGCAATACGAGTCTGTTTTGTTCGTTGGTCACAGTTTGGGTGGCCTGATCGCGCGTCGTATTTACCTTATTGCGCGCCAATCGGCACCGACGGAACAAAAAGACAGCACACCCCATTGGTCAAAGAACGTGACCCGTATCGTGTTGCTTGCAGGCATGAACCGGGGATGGCAGGCGGGGCATCACCTTAGTCTGGCAGAGCTGATCAAGTGGCGGATTGGGACCCCGATTGCAGTCGTCATGGGATGGATGACGAAAGCGCCCTTGTTGATTATGTCCATTCGTCGCGGCGCACCATTCATTACAAAGCTGCGCGTGGATTGGATTGATGCGGCGCATAAGGCAGCAGAGAAAGGCAAGCCATTTCCGATGGTTGTGCAATTGCTTGGGTCAATCGACGACATGGTTGCGCCATCGGATAACATCGACCTCGTGTCTGGGCGCGCATTCTACTATCTTGATGTGCCATTTTCGGGCCACGCAGATGTTGTCCAGATGAATTCCCGTCGCCTCGTGCAAACCGAAGACGGCACTGTGGCAGAGGTGGGGACGCTCCGCCGCGCCGTTTTGACACGTGCGCTCAAGCAAGAAGCTTACCAGTTGGAAGATGCCTCTTACATCCCGTCCGACAGGCCGCTGCTTGCCGCCAACAAAGACATCACAGACGTTGTCTTTGTGGTTCACGGAATCCGCGATGTGGGACATTGGACGCAAAAAATCGCGCGCGCCATTTTGTCCCGTCACAAGAAGACGCACGGCGTGATCCTGATGGCCTCCGAAACGTCCAGCTATGGGTTCTTCCCTATGCTGCCCTTCCTGCTCCCCTGGAAACGGCGCCAAAAGGTCGAATGGTTCATGGATCAGTTGACCGAAGCAAAAGCGGAATTTCCCAACGCAAGCTTTTCCTTCGTTGGACATAGCCACGGCACCTATATTCTGGCCCGTGCATTGCAGGATTATGAGTTTGTGACCTTCAAAAACATTGTACTTGCGGGAAGTGTGGTGCGAACTGGCTATCCGTGGGCGGACCTGATTGAGCGCAAGCAGGTCCAGAATGTGTTGAACTATGTCGCGACCTTTGACTGGGTTGTTGCTATTTTTCCAAAGGCGATTGAGCTGGTGAATTTGCAGGACCTCGGAAGCGGAGGACATGACGGCTTTGACGATCTGAGCGACCAGCAATATCGCGGCAGGACGCAGGAAATCTCTGCTTCAAAAGATACGGGTCGGGCCTTTGTCAAAGGCGCCCATAGCGCCGCGCTGGCCGAAGTGAACTGGGGTGCCATTGCCGATTTTGTCGTGACAGGAGAGCCGCCGGAAATTCCCAAAAACATTCGAGCCGACGCGCAAAACGTCTGGCTTGCGCGTGTCGCCCAAGCGGCACCGCTGGTGTGGATTGTCCTGCTGCTTATCATTCTGGGCGGCGGGATCGGGGTCTGGCATTTGTGTAAGTCGGACGTCTTAAGCACAATACTTGTTGGGCTTTATGGGCTGGCAATCTGGAAAGTGATCACACGGCTTTAGCGCTTGGTCTTTTGCGGCCATGCCACCATCAGAGCTGCGCAGACGTGTCACACTGGCTGCTACATCTGCACGGTCGAACCTGTTCTAAAGCGCCTTGCGGGCGTTGAGGGCGGCGGTGATTGTGCCGTCGTCAAGGTAGTCGAGCTCACCCCCGACGGGGACGCCTTGGGCCAGTGATGTGACCGTCACGCCGGGCAGTTGGTCGGCGATGTAATGCGCCGTGGTCTGGCCGTCGATGGTGGCGGACAGGGCGAGGATCACTTCGGTGATGTCCTCGGTCTTGATCCGGTCAATCAGCTTGGGGATGCGCAGATCTTCGGGGCCGACAGCGTCCAGCGCCGATAGGGTGCCGCCAAGGACATGGTAGCGGCCCTTGAAGACCGCGCTGCGTTCCATCGCCCAAAGGTCGGCCACGTCTTCGACCACGCAAATCTGGCCGATGCTGCGTTTTTCAGCCGCGCAGATATCGCAGATATCCGTGGTGCCGATGTTGCCGCAGTTGAGGCATTCGCGCGCGGTGGCGCCGACCTTTTGCATCGCATCGGCCAACGGGATCAGCACCTGACCCCGCTTCTTGATCAGGTGCAAGACCGCGCGGCGGGCCGAACGGGGACCAAGCCCCGGCAACTTGGCCAGAAGCGCGATCAGGTCTTCAAGATCATCCGTGCCGCTGGTCATGGGATGCAAAATCCCAAGGGGGATTTCGCGCCTCCGGCGGGGATATTTTTGGCCAAAAGAAGCAGGGGACGGGCTAGAATGGCAGGTTCATGCCGGGGGGCAGGCCCATGGCCTCTGCCATCTTCGACATCTCTTGCTGGCTGCGGTCCGAGGCGCGGGATTGCGCGTCCTTGATGGCCGCAAGGATCAGATCCTCGACCACTTCCTTGTCGTCGCCGTTGAAGATGCTGGGGTCGATATCAAGGCCCTTCAACTCTCCCTTGGCGGTGGCGGTGGCCTTGACCAGACCCGCGCCGCTTTCGCCGGTGACCAAGATGTTATCAAGGTCATCCTGCATCTGGGCCATTTTGCCCTGCATTTCCTGCGCCTGTTTCATCATCTTGGCCATATCGCCAAGACCGCCTAAACCTTTGAGCATCTCATGCCTCCGTCAATGTCTGTTGCCTTCTCAGATAGGGGTTCGGTCAGTCCTCGTCAAAGGGGTCCCATTCGTCGTCAACCTCTGGCAGGGCATCTGTCAGCGCCTCTTGGGTTTTGTCGCTGGGGGTTTCGATATTGGTGATCTTTGCCTTGGGAAAGGTTGCCAGAACCGCCTGCATCAGGGGGTGATCCTGCACCTGCTGCTTCAGTGCGTTTTCAGCCGCATCGCGGACCTCGGCAATTGTCGGCTCTCCGCCTTCGCTGACCACGGTGATCGCCCAGCGATTGCCAGTCCAGGCCTGCAGGCGGCTGCCCAGTTTCTGCACCAGATCACGGGGGGCGGCCGCGGTGGGGTTCACGGTGATCCGGCCCGGCTGATAGGCCACAAGCCGCAACGAGGTTTCCACATCCACCAGCAGTTTCACGTCGCGGTGGGTGCGGATCAGGGCGACGACATCCTCGAACCGGGCGTAGTGCGCCAGCGCCTCTGTGTCGGTCGCCACGGCGAGGGCTGCAGAAGGCCCCGCGGGGCCGCTGTGGGTTGGCGCGGGGCTGGTCGACATGGCGTTGGTGGTGCCGCCTGCGGGCGCGGGCCTGCCACCGGATGGGCCGCCGGTGGGGGGCGGTGTTGCGTCTTGCAACTTGCGCACCAGTTCATCCGGCGTCGGCAGGTCGGCCACATGGGTCAGGCGGATCACCGCCATTTCTGCGGCCATCATCGCATTGGGGGCGACGCTGACTTCTTCAAGTGATTTCAATAACATCTGCCACATGCGGGATAACACACGCATCGGCAATCTGGCCGCCATCGCCTGTCCACGGGTGCGTTCATCGGGGCTGACGGTGGGGTCTTCGGCGGCATCGGGCGTGATCTTGATGACGCTGACCCAATGGCAAACCTCTGCCAGATCGCGCAGCACGGCCATGGGATCAGCACCGTCGGAATACTGCGACGACAGCTCGTTCAGGGCGCTTGCCGCCTCGCCCCGCAGGATCATGTCAAACAGGTCCAAAATCCGGCCCCGGTCGGCAAGGCCCAGCATGGCGCGCACCTGATCGGCAGTGGTTTCCCCCGCGCCGTGGCTGATCGCCTGATCCAGCAGCGATTGCGCATCACGCGCTGATCCTTCGGCGGCGCGGGTGATCAGCGCCAGCGCGTCATCGGAAATCTCTGCCCCTTCGAGGCCCGCGATTTTGCGCAACAGCGCGATCATCACCTCGGGTTCGATCCGGCGCAGATCAAAGCGCTGACAGCGCGACAGGACGGTGACCGGAACCTTGCGGATTTCAGTCGTGGCAAAGATGAATTTGACGTGGGCGGGGGGTTCTTCCAGCGTCTTGAGCAGCGCGTTGAACGCGCTGGTGGACAGCATGTGCACCTCATCAATGATGAAGATCTTGAACCGGGCGCTTGCCGCGCGGTAGCTGACGGTTTCGATGATCGCATCGCGGATATTCTGCACGCCGGTGTTGGATGCGGCGTCCATTTCCATGACGTCCACATGGCGGCCTTCCATGATCGCCACGCAATGTTCGCAAACCCCGCAAGGGTCTGTGGTGGGGCCGCTGGTGCCATCGGGGCCGATGCAGTTCATCCCCTTGGCGATGATCCGCGCGGTGGTGGTTTTGCCGGTCCCGCGGATGCCGGTCATGATAAACGCCTGCGCGATACGGTCGGCGTCAAAGGCATTTTTCAGCGTCCGCACCATGGCATCCTGCCCGACGAGATCGGCAAAGGTTTCGGGCCGGTATTTGCGGGCGAGGACCTGATAGGCGGGTTGATCAGACATGAGTGCTTTCGTCGGATTCGGATGACCGGATCAGACTAGGGGGCCGGGGGCCAGAGGTCCACCATGCGACGGGCATTGTGCGGCCAAAAGGGTTGCGATATTGTGAACGCGCCGGAAGGGCGGCATCCTGGTTCGCGGAAAGCTGATGACAGCACCCTGAAAATGACCCGAGACGACCACATCTGGTTTTTCTCATTGCCCGGGCAGCGGACCGTTGGGCCAGACATGAGGAAGCCCATGACAGATCCATTGGATGCCCTGCGCAGGCAGGCAAAAACCCTTCAAAAACAATACCAAGCCGGTGACAAGGCAGCGCTGGAACGCGTTGACGCACAACTGCCACGCAAGCCGGAGGCGCTGAAGCGCGCCGACTTTTTGCACGTGATCGCGATTGAAAACAGCTTTGCCACCTGGCCGCAGATGAAAGAGGCGGTCGCGATGCTTGGCATGGACCGCGCGGCCAAGGTGCAACGGCTGAAAATCGCGCTGGCGCATGGGCAGACCGGGGTTGTGACCGCGTTGCTTGCGGATACGCCCGATCTGGCCAAAGGACATTTTGGCCTGCAAGTGGCGCTGCTGGAAGATGGACCTGTCTTGGCAGCTTTGGCCGCTGATCCAGGGCTGGCGGTGTGTCCCGTCGGGCCACGTAAGCCGCTGATACATCTTGCGTTTTCGCGCAGCATTCACATCTGGCCGGAGCGGGCCGGGGCAATGCTGGCGATTGCAGAGGCGCTGGTTGCCAATGGCGCCGATGTGAACGAACCGTGGATGCAGGGAGAGGCGCGATTGTCGCCGCTTTACGGTGCAATTGGTCATGCCGACAACATGGCGTTGGGGCGCTGGTTGCTGGACCACGGTGCCGATCCCAACGACGGTGAATCGCTATATCACGCGACCGAACTGGGCCACCACGAGGGGTTGAAGATGCTGTTGGAACATGGCGCAAAACCAAATGGGACCAATGCCTTACTGCGGGCGATGGACTTTGACGATGTGGCAGCGGTGCAGATGTTGCTGGCCGCAGGTGCCGATCCCAACGCCTTTGAATGCGACCCTGTGGGCGGCGAGGCGCCATGGGTGATCCCGGCCCTGCATCAGGCCGCGCGGCGGCAGGTATCGGACGAGATGTGCCGCGTGCTCTTGGATGCCGGGGCCGATCCCGCGCGCGAATATCAATGGGCCAGCGCCTATGGGTTTGCGCGCGTGTTTGGCCATGCCGGATTGGCCAAGATGATCGCCGCAAAAGGTGCTGTGCCAAGGCTGACAAAGGAAGAAGAACTGCTGGCGATGGCGGCCACCGGCACGGTGCCGGAGGGTGTCTATCTAGACGAGGCGCAACTGCCGAAAGCCTACGAAAACATCATTCGAGAGATCGTCCATTTGCCGGGAAAATTGCCACATATCAAGGCCTTGGTGGCCTTGGGGTTGTTCTATGACAAGCCCGACGATCAAGGCCTGCCGCCGGTGCAGATCGCGGGGTGGGAAGGGTTGCCAGATGTGATGTCGTACTTTCTGTCGCTGCGGCCTGATCTGAGCCATACCAACACCTATGGCGGCACGTTGCTTAGCACGATCATTCACGGCTCTGAGAATGCGCCGGACCGGGCAAACCGGGATCATCTGGGCTGTGCGAGGATCGTGCTGGAACATGGCGTGGCGCTGCCGAAACAGGCGGTCAGACTGGCCGGAGAACCCGCTATGGCCGCGTTGCTAAAGGACTGGGCGGCAGCACATCCGGGGCAGGTGACGGGTGGCTGAGTTTGTCATTCACGCGCTCAGCGTCGGCGGCGGTATCCTTGCGATCTCGCCGCTGCCGGGGCGGACGCGGCACTATGGCACGGACTGGCAGCGGCTGATGGCGTGGGGCCCGGATGTCGTTGTTTCCATGACAGAAATGCACGAGTTGGAACGCAAGGGGGCCGGGTCATTGGGCACGGATCTGGCCAATGCCGGCGTGGTCTGGCACCACCTGCCCGTGCCCGATTACAGCGTGCCGGACGCCGCGATCGACGCCGCATGGCCGGGCACAGAGGCGCTGGTGCTGGCGGTGCTGGCCAAGGGCGGCAAGGTGCTGGTGCATTGCTTTGGCGGGTGCGGGCGATCTGGGATGGCGGTGCTGCGGATCATGCGCGCTGCGGGCGAGACGGAGGCGTTAACCACATTGCGCCGGGTGCGGCCCTGCGCGGTGGAAACCGAAGCGCAGATGGCATGGGCGATGCAGAAACCCGCCGAATCAAAGGGTTAACGGCGGAATTTCCAAAAGTTAACGGATGCAGAATTGATACACATCGCATACACACCCCATGCGCATAAAATCCCAAACCACCCCCATTAAGGCTGCGTTCTTAACCATGTTGCGTTTACCAAGACTTAACCCTGATTTTGGGACAATTCCGTGAACATTTTCACGACTTCGGGGGCAAGGGTGCGGGCCAGACGTTCGGCGCTTTGGTCAGTCAGGCCGTAGCCCTGCCCCCAACCAAGCCAGCGGCTGCCATAAGACGCCAACCCCTGCGACACGGCGGCAGAGCCATAGATGTAGCCAGTGCGGACATCCATCAGCACCGCATTGGCCTGCCCGGATTTGCCAAGGCCCGCGCCGGTCTGGGACAACGCGTAGATCAGCACATAGTCCTGATGCTGACGTGCGGCGGTCAGCTGTGCCGCGCGCAGCGGGTTGTGCTGGACAGGCGGGTGAAGCGTATCAGTGATAAGCGGATTGATGACAGTAAAACTGCCAAGGCCTGCGGGGTCAGGCAGGACCGCAAGCTCTGCCGCGGGGGGGAGGGTCAGCCTGTTGTTGATAATGCGGGCGATACCGATGCGGGCGGGGAATTGCAGGTTGGGTTCAATGGCCGCCGCGCGGGCGACATCGGGATCAACGGTGCCAGACCGGGCAGATAAGAAAGCCGCACCGGATGTGGTTTGGGTTGTGGTGGAACAGGCCGCAAAGAGCGTGAGGGCAAGAGCAAGGAGGGCGCGCATGGGGGGTCCTTTCAGGATCGGGTGGTGTTTCAGAAAAATGTGTAAAATGCACATATTGAGATTCGCTTGAATGCGCAAGAAAAATGTGCGAAATGCACATATGAACCGGATTCTGGATGCTTTGCTGGCCCCGATTGCCCGTCTTGCGGTGGCACGCGGCGTGCTGTTTCCGCAGGCGGCGGAACGGTTGAAGGTGCAATATCTGCGCGGGGCAGAGCGGCTGGCCGACAGCCCCAACGACAGCCGGGTCAGCGTTATGACCGGATTGCAGCGACGCGATATCACCCGGCTGCGCGGGTTGCAGCCGGACAGCGCGCCGGTGCAGCATCATCTGGCGCGGTTGGTGGCAAACTGGCGGGCGGATCATCCCAAGGTGTTGGCCCGCAAGGCGTTTGATGCGCTGGCCGCGAATGTGCGTAAGGATGTGCATCCCAAGACCTTGCTTGCGCAGCTTGTGGATGCCGGAACGGTCAGTGTTACCGGGGATCAGGTCACGCTGATTAAGACCTCATATCAGCCCGCAGCGGGGTCAGACGACCAGCTCGCCTATCTTGCCGCAAATGGCGCGGATTTTCTGGAAGCCGCGACGCAGAACATCACCGACGACGCAGGCTTTTTCGAGCGGGCGGCGCATTTCAACCACTTGTCCCCGGATGCGGTGACGGAATTGGCGGCCTTGTTTGAGGCGCGGCAAATGGCGCTGTTGGAAGAGGTTGCCGAACGGGCGCGGACCTTGCAAACCCAAAGCCCCGGCGCGCAGCGGTTTCGTGCGGGCGGATATTTTTACAGCGAGGAGGAACGCTGATGCGGCATTGGTTGATCGTGGCGGCGCTGGCCGTTGTGGCGGGGTGTGCAACGTCGGTCGCCACCTGTGACGGCCCCCGCGATGGCGGGATTGGCGGCACAGGTGGCTGCGTAAAAGAGGCGGCAAACTAAGGGTTTAGCGCTTTTTCTTCTGCGTCGCAGAGCGATACATCTTGCCCAGCTTGCGATAGCGGTCGCGGGCTTCGGCGATGGTTTCGGTTGCGTGCTGGTCTTCGCGTTTGAGCTTATTGTACCGCTTGAGCCGTTCAGGGTCGACGTCACCGGCGGCAATCGCGGCCTGCACAGCACAACCCGGTTCGCTTTCATGCACACAGTCGCGGAATTTGCATTGGTCCGCCAGTTCGGTGATTTCCGAAAATGTCGTCTCGATCCCGTAAGCCACATCGGCCACGCCAAGGCCACGCATACCGGGCGTGTCGATCAGCCAGCCACCCGAGGGGATCCGGTGCAGGCTGCGGTCGGTGGTGGTGTGACGGCCCCGCGCGTCGTCTTCGCGGATGCCTTGGGTCGCGGCGTCACCCCCCGTCAGCGCATTGGCGACGGTGGTTTTGCCCACACCGGAGGAGCCCGCGAGCGCCACGGTTTGGCCCTTGCCGCACCAGGGCGCGAGGTGGTCTGCGACGGTTGGGTCCTTGGCATTCAGTGCCAGCACCGCAAGGTCACGCCCCAGCCCCTGCGCCTGAACGGTATAGCTGCCGGGGTCGTCTGACATGTCGGCCTTGGTCAGCAAGACAACGGGTGTGATGTCGGCGTCATTGGCCAAAGCCAGATAGCGTTCGATCCGGGCGGGGTTGAAATCGGCGTTGCAGGAGGTGGTGATAAAGAGCGTGTCGATATTGGCGGCGATGAGCTGTCGATCGCCTGTCAGATGCTCTTTGCCACGTTGCAGCACGGTGGCGCGATCCAGCACGCGGATCACGCGGCGGCGGTCGAGGTCGGCCAGCACCCAGTCGCCGACGGCCAGCTCTCCGGTTGAGGTGCCGGGATCGAGGGTCAGGTCAATGGGTCCGTCCACCGTCAGCCCGGTGACCGTGGCGCGTTGCACGCCAGAGATCCGGGCGGGGGTCAGGGTTTCAAGTTCGTCGATGTCGCATTGCGACACATAGCGGTTGGTCCAGCCGAGATCGGCGAGGGTCAGAATATCAGTCAATGGTCTGTCCTTTGACATGGGAAAAGGGCGGCCCAAAGCGGTGCTGGGCCGGGCGTTTCCGGTCGGGACAAAAGGGAATAGGTCAGCTGGCCCGGACCGGGGAGGTGTCTGACTGGGTCATGTTTGTCCTCCCTGTTGCTGAGGGCGCTTCTGAGTCTCCCCGATTCCGCCAAAATCGCGAAGGGCGATTTTCGCTCTATCGGGCGACGCGGCTTTGCTGCGCAAAGTCGCTGGGGTGAGAGGCTGACAACGACCCAAGCGGGGCTCGTTATGGCTGCTTCCTTCCGGACCTGACCAGGTTGGCGAGGCGCTCGCCCGCGCCAACCTCTCAACCCCGCATATAAGCGGCAACGCCGCGCCGCGCAAGACGCTAGAACGAAAGCCGCATGGTGGCAAAGCCGGGCTGATCGGGGTCATCGGCGCAGGGCAAAAGGTTTGGCAGCGGTGCGGCGATGTCACGGGCGGCAAGGCCGGTACCAAAGCGGGCCGTGCTGCCGGGGGCCGCGACAAAGCCAAGGTTGGCGGCGGCTGGCGCGTCGGGGATCCGCGCCGTGGCCAGATGGTCGATCAGGATCTGCGGCAGGCCAAGGGGCGAGGTGTGGATGATGTCTTGTGGCGGGATCACCGTCAGATCGCCACCGCCGTAGGCCCGAAAGCTTGTCGTGGCGACCACAAAAAGCGCGTCATCGGCCAGCGGTTTGCCCTGATGGGTAATGTCACGCACCCGCGCGGGTCGGGCCGGGTCATCATTCAGCCGGGGCCGCAGATTAAGGTCGATCCGGTAGCGCAGCCCGTGGATCTGGTCAAAAAGGTAGCTGGGCACGGCCGGATCCACCAAGCGTTGATCGGGGGTGCCGGGGGTCAGCACGTTGAAGAAACGGCTGGAGTGTTCCAGCCAGTTCCGCAGCTCCCAACCGCGACGCAGCACGCCGACGATGGGGTTATCAAACGGGACAATGGCCGCGATATGGCGGCGGGTCAGCGGCCCCGGCGCGATATCGGTAAAGTTGCCCGGCCCGCCATGCCCGCCGGCCCGGTAGGGCGAGGTTGTCGCAAGCACCGGCAGGTCGGCATAGTCGGTGCCCGCAAGGGCATCTGTCATGACGGCCACCTGCGCGTCGGCCAGCAGCGTGGCGGTGTCATCCTGCCCAAGGGCCGCGAAGTAGCTGGTCAGGCGGCGCGGCGTGTCACAGATCGACCGGTTCAGGTGGGCCACGGTCGCGGCCTGATCCTGCGACACGTTGCGCGCGATGGCGGTCGTCGCGGGCGTGTCGGCGGCCAGCCGGGTGGCATCGGGGTTGCGCAGGGCGACGTGATGGCCGCTGATCTGCCAGCCATCAGGGTCAAGCGTGAGGTCAAGATCCACCACCCCAAGGGCGCGCCCATAAGCCCCCGCCATCACAGCGGGCTTGCCATGCAGGGTCGCCGCCTCTGTATCGGTGTCGGCCAGCCCAGCAAAATCAGGGCCGGGAAAGCGGTCGTGGGTGTGGCCTGCAAAGACCACATCAATCCCCGGAAGCGCCGACAGATGCAGGGCTGCGTTTTCCATTCCCTGGCTGTGCGGCACGTCAGAGATGCCCGCATGACAAAGGGCCACAACAATATCGGCCCCCGCACGATGCAGCGCAGGCAGGTGACTGCGCGCGGCGGCGATGATGTCATCGGTTTGCACCGCGCCGTCGAGGATATAGGCGTCCCAATCCACCAGCTGCGGCGTAACAAAGCCGATCACGCCGATTTTCAGCGCATGGCGGTTGCCATCGGATCCCGTGATCTCTCGGGTCAGCACGGTCCAGGGGGCGACAAGGTTGCGCGTCGGCGTGGTGCGCACATTGGTGCAGACCACAGGCATGTCGCAATGCGACAACGCCTGCGTCAGGAAGGGCAGCCCATAGTCAAATTCGTGATTGCCAAGGGCGATGGCGTCATAGCGCAGGGTGTTGAAGGCATGGATCATCGGATGGATCCGGTCGGTCGTTGCCGTGTGGGCGAGATGATCGGCCAGCGGGGTGCCTTGCAGAAAGTCCCCGTTGTCAAAAAGCAGAGTGGTGACGTCTTCGCTGCGCGCGGCATCAATCAAGGGCGCAAGCTGGGTCAGCCCCTGACCGGCACGGGCGGCGTCCGTCAGGTAGTCATACCCCAGCAGGTGCATATGAAGGTCAGTCGTCTGAAGCAGACGCAGGCGGGCGGTGATCATCAAAGCTCTCATTAACACAGTTTAAGCAACTGTAGCGCATGCATTGCGCCCTACAACCCTAAGGCGAAAGATAAAAGTCCCGATTGGAGAATTGAACGCGACGGCAAGCCGTGTCACCTAGGCGGGATGAAACATGCAGAGACAGTGACTTTCGGCAGCGGCGGCGTGGATCGCGCGGCAGAGCTACGGGCCAATGCAGCCACGCTGGCGCAAACGGCAAGCCAGATCATTCTGATGTGGCGTGGCAAGCCGATGCTGACGGGTGACGCGTTGGTGCGGGTCAGTGCGGACCATGCCGTTCTGGCAGATGCGGGCGCTGATCTGGTGCTGCTGGGCCGCGAGGATGGCGCGCCGGTCTTTGCCGCCGACCTGTCGGGCTGGACCCCGGCGGATCTGGATGACGCCACGCTGAACACCTTTCTGGACCCCAGCGAACAACGCCACCCCGCCCTGCCGGACGGTCCGGTCTTTGCCGAGCTGCGCAGCGTCATGACCCGGCTTAGCCGCGCCGACGCAGAACTGGCCGCCACGGCGCGCGCGATCTTTGGCTGGCACAGAAGCCACCGGTTCTGTGCGGCCTGCGGCGCGCAAAGCGCCTTTGCCATGGGCGGCTGGCAGCGCGATTGCCCCGCCTGCGACACGCATCACTTTCCCCGCACCGACCCGGTGGTCATCATGTTGATCACCCACGGCAACAGCGTGCTTGTCGGCCGCTCGCCCGGGTGGCCCGAGGGGATGTATTCCCTGCTGGCCGGTTTCGTGGAACCCGGCGAAACGCTTGAAGCCGCTGTGCGCCGCGAAGTGTTCGAGGAAAGCGGCATTACCGTGGGCGAGGTCAGCTATCTGTCCAGCCAGCCCTGGCCATTTCCATCATCGCTGATGTTTGGCTGCCGGGGCGCGGCGCTGGATACGAAAATCACCATAGATCCCGCAGAGATTGAAGATGCCCGCTGGGTTACACGCGAAGAGATGGCGGATGTATTCGCCGGGCAACACCCAGAGATTTTGCCCGCCCGAAAAGGAGCGATTGCCCATTTTCTGCTGGAAAACTGGCTGGCGGACAGGCTGGATTAACCACATCTTGGCAACGTCGCTGGTACACCGGCGCAACACGCAAGGCAGGCCGCATGAAATTCAGTTCCCGCGAAGATATCGAAGCGCCGATTGACCACGTCTATCGCGCGGTCACGGATTTCCCGGCGTTCGAACGTCAGGCGCTGCGGCGCGGGGCGGATGTGCGCCGCGTGGATGGCACCGGCCCCGCGCAGCAAGGGTCTGCCTGGGACGTGGCGTTCAGCTTTCGCGGCAAGGAACGCAAGATGAAGGCGGTGCTGGCAAGGCTGGAAGAACAGGGTCTGCAACTGGACACGGATTCCTCTGGGATTGACGGCGTCACGCTGATTGATCTGGTGCCGCTGTCGCCCAAACGCACCCGGATCGCAGTGTCGATCGAGTTGCGGGCGAAATCGCTTTCTGCGCGGTTGCTGCTGCAATCACTGAAGCTCGCCAAGGCAAACCTGACGCACCGATTCAAAAAGCGCGTCGCAGATTTCGGCAGCGACGTCGAAGCGCGGTACAAGCCCGGCGGCTGATGACGGCGGCGCGATGTCGCGCGGCGGTTTTGAGCCCAGAGCTACCAACCGGATCGGACTTCAGCTAGTTCACTAAACATGCGAAAATCACACACCGAATTCTGCGCGAGATAAAGATGTCCGAAGAAATCGAGATATACGTCTATTTGGAAGATGAGGGCGTCGATGTTTGGTGCTCCACCACGGCTAAACCATTGGGTGATGGCAGATTTCTGCTTCAGGCAACGCCCGACTACGATCCAGAAGTGGAAAAATGGGAGTTTGTCCCGGGAAGCGTGGTGACTTGCCGAGTGAGACGCTTTCAAGGAGAGCTGGAGCACAAGCCAATAGCTGTGTCCGCTGATTGATCAAAGGCCGGCAAAGTCCCGCAAAGTGTGAGGTCGGACCACTGAGCGATGTGCACGCGCGGCGAATGTCGGCTAAGCGGAATGCTACCGCAGCATTCGGAGGGTGCGTTGGATGTCAGCTTTGGGCCGTGCTTGCTTCTACAACGTATCGAGAAGTGGCGAATGCTGCGCTGCCTCTGACGTCCGCTCCGAGCCCAAAGTGTCGAATGCTGCGATAGCCGCCAACGTCAGCATACGGAAGGAAAGCTGAAGCGCCGATTTTGCAATATTCAAAGGGGAGTGGCGCGGAGTTCGTCATAGCTGATTGCGACGTGCTCGCGAAAGGCCGGGCGCATCATAAGACGATCATTGTATTCATTGAGCCTTGGCCAGTCCGGACGCTCGATATCAATGTCGAAATAACGAAAGAGCACATGTCCAAACTGAATGTCTGCCAACGTCAGGGATGGCCCTGCTAGCCATTCCGCCTTCTCTAGACGAGCTTCAGCGATTGCAAGCCGTTCATGCAAGGCCCGCAGGGCAAAAGCGATTGCCTTTTTGTCTCGTTCGGTTTCAGGCGTACGGACCACCCGCCAGAAAATTGGCACCGTAAAACACATCGCCACGTTGATTTTTGCCCATTCTGCCCACATGTCCACTTCCGTTCTGCGATCTGGATCATTCGGCCAGAACGAGTCTGATCCGTAACGAGTGGCAAGGTACCTGAGAACAGCACCTGTCTCCCAAATCGGCGGACCGCTTTCGTCTCGTATTACCGGAATGGTCCCATTGGGATTCAATGCCAAGAAGAAATCGGTGTCCGTGACGCCGTGTTGTCCGCCAGCATCGTAACGGATGTGAGGCAATTGCAATTCTCCGACGCACCACATGAGCGCCTGAACGTTAGACGACGAACGACGCCCCCAAATCTCAAGCATTCCCAGTACCGTCCCACTAGAACATCGTTGCTGACGGGAAGCTTGCGATGGAAGATGCCTACTATCAAGAAAAACCTTGTGAAGCAGACTTTCGGCAAACAGATGCGAAAGCTCACTTTGTCCCGCTGTGCTGCCGGTCCCCCTACAACGTGCACCCCTCGGGCCGCTCCAATTGCACCGGCTGGAAATGGAACCACTTACGCACCCAAGGGCCGTGCAGCATCCCGTCGATGTCGCTTTGGAAATCGGCGGCAGAGACATTGGTGTAGCTTTGCCCGCCCATGTCAAAGCTGACCGTGACGCCGGGGTTATCGGCCAGATGCGCGATGAGGTCATAGTAGACGATCGCAAAGCCGCGCTGCTGATAGTCACGCAGGAACCCGCTCTCGGACGCCTCTGTCATCACGGCGATATCGTCAAGATAGGTGAACGGCCCCGGCGGATTGGGAAAGACGACGTGATTGCTCACCCCTTCTTCCAGCCGCAGGTTGGCGAACATATTGATCGACTGCGCGGTCTTCAGGCCAAAGTAGGGGGCCGCACCATTGGCAAAGTAGATCCCTGCGGCGATGACCCCGATCACCCAAGCGGCGGTCGTATGCTTTTGCACCGTCTCTTCGCGGCCATAGCGCAGGATCAACCAGCACAGCGGCAGCACAAAGGGCAGCAGGCACAGATTCGACAGGCTGAAATCATGGCGATACATCGCCAGCGCGCCGCCGGTGAGAAAAATCAGAAAGGCCGCGACACCCAAAGGCTGCTGGATGCGTTCACGGATAAACGCCATCTCGGGCGAGCCGACCATGCGTGCGGTCTGTGTCCGGCTCAGGAACAGCACATGCATCGCAATCGACAGCGTGGTGAAGGCAATATAGGCGGCATAATCCGACAGCCCCAGCATCAGGTGGAACCCGATGCCAAACACCAGCCCGACATAGCGGGTGCGCGGGATAATCAGCGCCAGCGCAATCGCGCCCTCGACCCCGTAGGTGCCATAGATCGCCAGTTGGTCCATCCAATAGCCCTGCACCATGCTCAGCGGGGCGGGCATGTCCTGCCACAGGCGCACGGCGCAGCTGGTTTCAGGGTTCAGGAAGTCGGTGTTGATCTTGTGAAAGATGCCGAAGATATACATCACGATCAGCGATCCGCGCCCCGCGAGCACGAAGTTGCCAAAGATCTCGCGCGCGTCTTTGGCGCGGATGAACGTCCACAGGAACGACAGCCAATAGCCGATAATCACCACCGTGCGCAGCATCGTATGGTTGGACTGCGCCGGGGCTTGGGCGATTGTGGAAATCAGGCTCGCCAGCATCAACAGCGCCAAGGCGCGGGCTGAATGTGGTCGCCACAGCAACAACAAGGCGGCGGCAAAGACCGCGATCAGATCGGCGGCGGGTGGATAGCGGCCATAGGCAAAGGCGTAGTTAAAGACGTGAAACAGCGAAAAGAGGCCAAAGAAAAAGCTGAACAGCATCTGCCGCGTGCCCGCCTCTGTGCCTGCGTTGATCCCTTCGCGGCCCATGGCAAAGAGCGTGATCCAGCGCCCGGCGCGCAGGATTGGATAGAACATCATCGCCAGAAACGGGATCGCAAAGATCGCGCGGTTCAGCCGGTTGAACCAGCCCGCATTGGTCGACATCAGCGCCAGCGCATTGGTCGCATCCGCACCGCCCACACGGCGGCCGTCCATGTCCACCACCATGCCCTGATCCACGTCAAAGCCTTCGGCAGATAGCATCGCGCGGGCGTCGGCATCCTCGCGCAGGTCAATCAGTGTCACCTGCCCCACGGTTTCGCGTAGGCGCAGCATGGATGTATAGGCCGCGCAAAACGGGCATTCGCCATCGTAATAGACCCGCACCTGGGCGGGATCGCTGGCCATGTTGCTGACGTCGGTGACACTCATGACCGGTCCTCTGCCTTGGCAAGCGAGGTGCCTTTGGTGATCTCTTCCCAGACTTCCTCAAACGGGCCGATCAGCGCGTCTTTCAGCGTGGGGTGTTTCTGCGGGATCTTGTTGCCCTCGCTATCGGCCAGCCCATAGTCGAGCGTTTCATATCCGTCCGGCACGTAAAGCGTGCCAAACATCCAATCCCAGATCGCAAAGACCTCTCCATAATTCTTGTCGTGGTGGATCGGGTTGCTGGAATGGTGGATCTGGTGCTGGGCGGGGCTGATCAGGATATGTTCCATCACCCGGCCGTAGCTGACCCAGATATGGCTGTGCCGCAGGTGCGCGCCGAAAAAGACGTAAGTATTAAACGCAATGGTGCCTGCGTAGATCGCCCAGGGTTCAATCTGCCCGACCAGCGTCCAAAGGATCAGCGCCTGCACGATGCCGACCAGCGCGGAAATCATCAGCGCCTGCAGGGCCGAATACATCGGATGCGCCCGCAGGAAGGTCAGCGGCGTCATCACCTCTGCCGAATGATGCACCGCGTGGAACGGCCACAAAACCTTGGTCTCGTGATGCAGATAGTGGTTCCAGTAGCGGCAGAAATCCTGCGTCAGGAACAACAACGCCGCCGCCGCGACACCGTGCCAAAGACCGCCCGCATTGGCGAGCTCACCGCCCAATTGCTGCAAGACCGCGATGGTCACATAGGGCGTGACCAACAGCGCCGAAATCGCGCCGGTCGCGGTGAACAGCGTGTTAAACAGCCCTACCTTGATATCCACGAGGGTCGAAGGGTGGACGTATAATTCGCGCGGCAGCATGAACCGCAAGAACCCCTCGGGCTTGCCACGATACAGCCAGACCGCCCAGACGATCAGCACTGTTGCGCCCAGATAAACCGGCGATAACAAGAACTTGACCCCAAAGGTCTGGCTAAGATTTTCCCACGATGTTGCCCAAAAATCCATGACGGACTCCCACTTATTGCGGATCTTATCGCGGGCAAAAGGGGCAATTCAGGGGCTGATTGGTGATGATTTGGGGACAATCCGCCGGTCTGATATTGGATAACGCTGGCGGTGTGGGGTTTATCTGCTATGTCGCTGCCATTACGAAACCGGAGCCTTTGATGCGTCTATTTGTGACCCTTGTTTTTGCCAGTTTCGCCAGTTTGGCGCAGGCGCAGACGTTCCAGTTATCGCTTGGCGGCGGCACCATCGGCACGATGAGCGTCACCGGCGATACCATCCGCGCCAGTATCACGGATTCACCAATGGGCCTCGCAAATGGTGGCTTTACCGCCAGCGCCAAGCGGGTGCAGACAGCTGAGGGGCAGATCGTCACGCAATACCTGTCCGATACCCCGCGCAAGGGCCGCAAAATCTCGGTCCTCAGCGACGGGGGCCGGGTGTTGGAAACCGTGGTCAGCCCCGCCGATGATCGCACAGACCTGTCTGACCCGGCGGCGGTGCCGAACGGTGTGACCACGCCGGTGGCGGTGCTAAACCGGTTGATTGACGCCAGCGGCTGCCCGGCTGCGATGCGGTTTTATGACGGGCGCCGCGTGATCACGCTGGCCCCGACCGGATCCACCCAGACCGGCACGATGCTATCGTGTGACATGTCCTACCGCGTGACCGCAGGCCCCGGTCACCTGTCGCCGCTTTACATCAAGAACGCAAAGATGGCGGTGACATATGACACCTCAGGCGGCCAGCGCATGACTGAAATCCAGATCGGCAGCGGGCCCTTCACGCTTTATGTGACGCGGTAAGGGCCCGGAACACGGGCGCGTGCCGTCGATGTCCCCTGCTTACTCTCGCAACGCCACTGCCGCCGCCGCCACAATCAACGCAGCGCCCAGCCACATCGACCCCGGTGGTGCAAAGCCGAAGACGACCAGCCCAAGACCCACATTCAGCGGCAACTTCACATGGTCAAAGGGCTGCAAGAACGCCGCATCTGCCCGCCGATAGGCGCTTGCCAGCGCCCATTGTGCAATCACCGTGAACACGGCCGCAGCGGCCACCGGCCAGACCGCCGTGCCCACGCTGAACCCGCCGGGCAGCGCCAAGGCGGCGTTGATCGGCACCAGCGACACCAGCAACCACAACGTCAGGGTCGCGGCACTCTCTGTGCGGGTCAGCCGCTTGGTCACCAGCGATGACGCGGCCCAAAACGCCGCCGCACCCACCGGCATCAAGGCCGCCCATTGAAAGGCATCCGACCACGGTGCAAGGATGATGACACCGCCCACGCCCCCCGCGATCACAGCACCAACGCGCCGCCAACCCAATCGCTCACCCAGCAGCGCCCAAGCCCCCAGCGTCACAAACAATGGCGAGGTCAGGATCAACGCAATCGCCTGCCAGATCGGCACGACGGCCAGCCCCGCCACCCACAATTGCACACCGACAGCGGCAAGCGCCACGCGGGTCAGATGCAGCATCGGCTGCGTCGTGCGCCAGTCGCGCAGCAGCGGCACCGCCAGCACCAAAGCGCCCGCATATTGCCAGAACGCCACCGCGCCGGGCGACGCCCCGTGCCACATGCCAGCGGCCTGCACTGCCACATTGGCCCCGGCAAACAAAGCGCCTGCCAGCACCATAAAGCCGGCCCCGACAAAGGCGGGATTTTTCATCGACATAAGATAGGTCACGACATTTTCCTTTCGTTGTCCCGTGACCCAAGGCAACGCAGGTCAGGGCGCTGAACGCACCCTGTCACCCGCTCTCTTTCATCCGGACTATGACCGTCGGCTCTGGCATCTCACCAGATCTGCTGACCCCGGCGGAGTGCCGGGCGCTCGCGGGCTTATCATCGCTGACATACCGCCGGTGGGGAATTTCGCCCCGCCCTGAGAACGCGCCGCATGATTGCGGCAGGCCTCAGACTAGACGTGTATCAATCCTATATCAATCCCCATGTGACCACCGGACGGTTAACGGGCATTAGGACTTTCATGCGCATGGTTTGTGTATGGGTTGTGCATGGTTTTCATGTACTTTGTGCATGGTCGTTTTTGACATTTGGCTATTTGGGCACGTTGCGCCTGCCCCACCGCACGGTTAAGTCCAGTGCAGCGACTCGTTTAAGGCCAATCATGTCAATCTCTGTTGAGACCTTCTTTCTGGATCCGACTGCCCCCGGCACCCTTCAGGCCCGGATTCAGCAGATGGTGGCGCAGGGCATTCTCGCGGGCCGCTTTCGCCCCGGTGAACGGCTGCCGTCCTCGCGCCGCATGGCCAAGCACCTTGGTGTCAGCCGCATCACCGTGACGCTGGCCTATACGGAACTGGTCGCGGATGACTATCTGATGTCCAAGGGGCGCTCTGGCTATTTTGTGTCCGAAAACGCGCCGGAACCGCCCGCCTTTCCCGCGCAACGCGCCGCCAATTCTACCGTGGACTGGACCCGCGCCATTGGCCAGAAATTCAGCCCCGGATTGGGTATGGAAAAGCCGGCGGACTGGGCGGCTTATAAGTATTCCTTTATCTATGGGCAGGCCGATCCAACGCTGTTTGATAGCGCCAACTGGCGGCTCTGTGCGCTGCAAGCCCTTGGAAAGCGGGACTTTTCCGCACTAACCGACGATTACTTTGATGGCGACGACCCGCAACTGGTGGAATTTATCGCCCGCCAGACGCTGCCGCGCCGTGGCATCCTTGCCAGCTCTGACGAGATCCTTGTGACCATGGGCGCGCAGAACGCGCTTTGGCTGACGGCGCAGGTGCTATTGACCCAGCGCCGCCGTGCCGTGGTCGAGGATCCGTGCTACCCCGCACTTCGCGCGATCCTGACGCAATCGCGTTGCCAGCTTAGCCCTGTGCCGGTGGACCAGAATGGTCTGCCACCAGAGGCGCTGCCTGAAGATACCGATGTGGTCTTTACCACCCCCAGCCATCATTGCCCCACAACTGCCACCATGCCCTTGGCGCGCCGCCATGCGCTGCTGGACCGGGCAGAGCGTGACGACTTTCTGATCGTGGAAGACGACTACGAGTTTGAGATGGCGTTTCTCAAGTCCCCCTCGCCTGCGCTCAAATCGCTCGACCGGAATGGCCGGGTGATCTATGTGGGATCTTTTTCCAAATCGCTGTTCCCCGGCCTGCGGCTTGGCTATCTGGTTGGGCCCGCCCCTTTTATCAAAGAAGTCAGGGCATTACGCGCCTCGATCCTGCGGCATCCGCCCGGGCTGACGCAGCGCACGGTGGCCTATTTTCTGTCGCTTGGTCATTACGATGCGCTGGTGCGCCGCATGTCACAGGCCTATCACACGCGGCGGCAAGTGCTGGATGAACACCTTGCAGCGCATGGCATCAATGTCGCCGGACAAGGTGCCTATGGCGGGTCGTCGGTTTGGGTTTCAACGCCGCCACAGATCAACACCACGACCCTCGCCGAGACTCTGCGCAAGGACGGTGTCTTGATCGAACCCGGCGCGCCGTTCTTTGCCACAGAATCGCCCCCGCAGCATTTCGCCCGGCTGGCCTATTCCTCGCTTCCGGCGTCCCGGATCCCCGAGGGCGTTGCGCGAATTGCAAAAGCAATGGCGGATCTGCGCTAGATTTTCCGAATTGCGCGATTATTGAGACAAATAATCTCAATAATTGATTGACTGGCAATAAGCCGGGGTGGTATCTGGCCCTACTGAAACGCCCACGACATTTCTATTGTAGCGCCTGATCAGACAGGCGACCGCTGTCCGCAAACCTCTGCCACATAAGGGATATATCCGATGAAAATGACGACCGAAGAAGCCTTCGTCAAAACACTTCAGATGCATGGAATCAAGCACGCTTTTGGGATCATCGGCTCTGCCATGATGCCAATTTCGGATATTTTCCCTGCCGCTGGCATCAAATTCTGGGACTGCGCCCATGAAATGACCGCGGGCATGATGGCCGACGGCTACACCCGCGCCACTGGCGAGATGTCGATGATGATCGCGCAGAACGGCCCCGGCATCACCAACTTTGTGACCTCCGTGAAGACCGCGTATTGGAACCACACACCATTGCTGCTGGTCACCCCGCAGGCCGCCAACAAGACCATCGGTCAGGGCGGCTTTCAGGAAATGGAACAGATGAACCTGTTCAAAGATTGTGTCGCCTATCAGGAAGAAGTCCGCGATCCTTCGCGTATCGCCGAAACCCTGAACCGCTGCATCATGCAGGCGCACCGCGCCTCTGCTCCTGTGCAGATCAACATCCCCCGCGATTTCTGGACCCAGGTGGTCGACATCGAACTGCCCGTGAAGGTGGAATTCGAGCGCCCTGCAGGTGGCGAAGAAGCCGTGAAAACAGCCGCAGAGCTGCTGTCGTCGGCCAAGTTCCCTGTGATCCTGAACGGCGCTGGCGTTGTTCTGGCAGGCGGGATTGAGGCTTCTGCCAAATTGGCTGAAGCGCTCGACGCACCTGTTTGCGTGGGTTACCAGCACAACGACGCCTTCCCCGGCAACCACCCGCTGTTTGCAGGCCCCTTGGGCTATAACGGCAGCAAAGCCGGGATGGAGTTGATCTCCAAGGCGGACGTCGTTCTGGCCCTTGGCACACGGTTGAACCCGTTCTCGACCCTGCCCGGCTACGGCATCGACTACTGGCCCAAGGACGCGAAAATCATTCAGGTTGACCTGAACCCTGACCGCATCGGCCTGACCAAGAAGGTCACCGTGGGCATCGTGGGCGACGCCAAGAAAGTGGCCGAAGGCATCATGGCGCACCTTGCAGACGGTGCAGGCGACGCAGGTCGCGCGGACCGCAAGGCGATGATCGCGCAGACTAAATCCGCTTGGGCGCAGGAACTGACCTCGCTCGACCACGAAGAGGACGATCCCGGCACCACGTGGAACGAGCGTGCGCGGTCGGCAGAACCTGAAAAGATGTCGCCCCGCATGGCGTGGCGCGCAATTCAGGCCGCCCTGCCCAAGAACGCGATCATCAGCTCTGACATTGGCAACAACTGCGCCATCGGCAACGCCTATCCGTCGTTCGAGGAAAGCCGCAAGTATCTGGCCCCCGGCCTGTTTGGCCCATGCGGCTATGGCTTCCCTGCGATTGCTGGCGCCAAGATCGGTTGCCCAGACGTGCCCGTGGTCGGCTTTGCAGGTGACGGCGCTTTCGGCATCTCGATGAACGAAATGGTGTCGGTGGGCCGTGGCGACTGGCCTGCGATGACCATGATCATCTTCCGCAACTACCAGTGGGGTGCCGAAAAGCGCAACACGACCCTGTGGTTTGATGACAACTTCGTCGGCACAGAGCTGGACACAAACGTATCCTACGCTGGCATCGCCAACGCGTGTGGCCTGACAGGCGTGCAGGTTTCGTCCATGGACGAGCTGACCGATGCGCTGAACACCGCGATCAAGGGCCAGATGGAAGGCAACGTCACAACCTTCATCGAAGTGCTGTTGAACAAAGAGCTGGGCGAGCCGTTCCGTCGCGACGCGATGAAAAAGCCGGTCCGCGTGGCAGGTGTCTCAGCCGCCGATATGGCTGCCGAATAATCGGTGCCGTTCGACCTTGGCCCCGGCACGGCGGCGGCCCTTGCAGTTGCACTGCTGGGGGCCGCTTACGTCCGGGGCTATTCGGGTTTTGGGTTCTCGGCGATCTTCATCGCCTTTGCGGCCCTGCTGACAAACCCGCTTCCTCTGATCCCGGTGGTATTCACGTGCGAGATCATCATGACCGCCCTACAGGCCCGCGGTATTCGGGGCCACATCGACTGGCCCCGCGTGGGTTGGTTGTTGCTGGGCGCGGCCATCGCACTGCCGGTTTCCGTTTCCATTATCATCTCGGTCGGGCCAGAGACTGCGCGTCTTGCGGTCTCGGCCATCGTCTTTGTGATGTCGCTGATCCTGCTGTCAGGCTGGACGATCAACCGCACGATCCCGCGCCCCGGCTATGCGGGTGTCGGTGTCATTTCGGGCATCTGCAATGGCGCGGGCATCGGCGGTCTGCCGGTGGCGGCTTTTCTGACAGCACAGCCTATCGCCGCACCGGTCTTTCGTGCCACGATGATCGTCTACCTCACCGGTCTGGATTTCATCACCATGCCGCTGATGTGGCACGGCAGGTTGGTCACATGGGACACCGCGCGCGCAGCTGCAATCGCCTTTCCCATTCTGGCGCTTGGCATCTGGCTGGGCGGGCGGCAGTTCCTGTCGGCCTCACCCACCGAGTTTCGCCGCTTTGCGGTCATTCTTCTTCTTGCGCTGTCGGCCCTTGGCCTGATCCGCGCCCTGCTTTGAGGTAACACATGTCCAGCCCCTTCATCGACGAAGACGACCCAAAAGCCCCCGCCGACCTGATGGCGCTGGCGGCCAAGTTCGCGCCACCTCGCGTGGCCATCGCGCGGGCCGGTGCGCCATTGCCGATGGCTGCCGCGGAAGAGGCGACAAAGTCGGGGCTGATGATCCCGGTTTTTGTGGGCGAAGCTGATGATATCCGCGCCGAAGCCACCAAGTTGGACTGGGACATCACGGGCTACACCATCGTCCCCACCACGGGCGAGGAAGAGGCCGGGCGCACGGCCGCGAACCTGTGTGGCGCAGGCGAGGCTGACGTGCTGATGAAGGGTCAGTTGCACACAGATGTCTTCATGAAGTCCGCCGTCAGCCGCGATGCGGGCCTGCGCACCGGTGCGCGTTTCGTGCATATCTTCCACATCTCCCCGCCAAACGGCGGCAAGCCCATTCTGATCTCGGACGCGGCTGTCAACGTGGCCCCGGATGTCGAAACCCGGCAATCCTCGATCCAGGAGGTCGTCAAACTGCTCCACAAACTGGGCAATCCACGCCCCAAGGTTGCGATGCTGTCGGCCACCGAAAGCCCGATCCCATCGGTGCCCTCAGCAATGGAAGGCCGGGAGCTTGCCGATTGGGCGAAAGAGAATGTCGCGGGCGCTGATTTTTCCGGGCCACTGGCGCTGGACCTGATCCTGTCGTCTGCCGCGGTTGCGACCAAGGGGCTGTCGGCAGACCCCGTCGCGGGCCAAGCGGATGCGATCATCGTGCCCGATATCGTCTCGGGCAACGCCTTGTTCAAATCCTTCGTCTATCTGGCGGGCGGCTGTGCCGGTGGCATCGTCTCTGGCGCGAAAGTGCCGATCTTGCTGACCAGCCGCGCCGATCCGGCGGCGGCGCGTTTGGCATCGGTCGCACTGGCGTCGATCACCTGCGCATTGCCCAAGGACGGTTGATATGATCCTTGTCCTCAACGCCGGTTCGTCATCGCTGAAGGTCGAGATTTTCGACCAAGGCCTGACCTCCGTGTTGTCGGGACAGGTGCAATCTATTGGCGCGGCGGGCACGCTGACGCTGGGCGATCGCGAAGACGCGGTGGACACCCGCGACCACGCAGAGGCTTTGTCGCTGATGTTGACGGCCCTTGCGGATGCGGGCCACCCCTTGTCCAGCTATACCGCTGCCGCCCACCGCGTCGTGCATGGCGGCACGATCCTGACCGCGCCCGCACGCGTGACACCGGTGGTGATCGAGGCGATCCGCGCCGTCATACCACTGGCCCCGCTGCACAACCCCAACAACCTTGCGGCGATGTTGGCCCTGCAAGAAGCGGCACCGGACCTGCCGCAATACGCAAGTTTTGGGACCGCGTTTCATGCCACCAACCCTGATGTCGCCACTCGCTATGCCATCCCCAAGACACAGACCGACGCGGGCATTCGCCGCTATGGGTTTCACGGGCTGTCCTATGCCAACTTGGTGGCCGAATTTGGCGCGGACATCCCGCGCCGTCTGTTGGCGCTGCATCTGGGCAATGGCGCATCGCTCTGCGCGATCCTCAAGGGGCAGTCGGTCGCCACATCCATGGGCTATTCACCGCTGTCGGGTCTGACCATGGGCACACGGTCGGGCGATATCGACGGGGCCGCTGTGCTGCGGATGTCCGCCGCCTTTGGCGAGGATGAAACCGACCGCCTGCTCAACCGCGCCTCTGGCCTGAAGGCCTTGGCCGGTGACAACGATATGCGCACCCTGTTGGCCCGCGAGGATGACGACGCGCGCTTTGCCATCGACCATTTCTGCTATTGGGCCGCCCGCCATGCGGGCAGCGCCATCGTCGCGATGGGCGGGTTGGATGCTGTGGCCTTTACCGGCGGGATCGGCGAAAATGCCGCCCCGATCCGCGACCGGATCATGGAACACCTTGCCTGCTTTGGCAGCGTGCCCGTCCATGTCATCGCGGCGGATGAGGAAAAGCAGATCGCCCGCGACGCCCTGTCCCTGATGGCAGAGGGGCGCTGATGGAGCTGCTGAACCTCACTCCGACCGAGATCGGATGGCTTGTCGTCATCACCCTGTTGGCGGGCATCGTGCGCGGCTTTTCCGGCTTTGCCCTGTCGGCGCTGATCATGGCCAGCGCGGTGGTTTTCCTGCCGCCCGTGGAACTGATCCCGATGCTGTGGTGGCTGGAGATGTCCGCATCCCTGATGATGATGAAGGGCGGCTGGGCCGAGGCCGACCGCCCCACCGCCTACGGGCTTGTCATCGGCTCAACCGTTGGCTGGCCCTTTGGCCTTTGGATGACCACCAGCCTGCCGGTCGCGACGTCCAAAACCGTGGCGCTGTCGATCATCATTGCGCTGGCGGCGGCGACCCTTGCCAAGGTTCGCCTGAATTTTCTGGCGACCAAGCCGGGTCTTTACGGCAGCGGTTTTGTGGCTGGCGTGGCCAGCGGGTTGGCCCATGTGGGCGGCATGGTCGTGGCACTTTATGTGCTGGCCCGCAACGCGCCTGCGGCCTCCATGCGCGGATCGCTGGTGCTGTTTTTGTTTCTTGGCTCGCTGACCTCGATGATCACGCAACTGGCGTTTGGCGTCATGGACATGTCCGGCGTCGCACGCGGGCTGACCTTTGCCGTGCCAACGATGATCGGCGTCTTTCTGGGCCAGCAGCTTTTTATCGAGCGGCTGACCCCCTACTACCGCCCGTTTTGCTTGTCCCTGCTGATCTTTCTGGCAGGTGCGGGCCTGATCCGACAGGTGGCATTCGCATGACCACTTGGCCGATTGATACACCTTTGATACTGTTCCCGCTGGGAGGCACCTCATGAACAAACAACCCGTGCTCGACACCTCGCCACACGTCAGTGACGAAGTCCGCAAGACCACCTGTTACATGTGCGCCTGCCGCTGCGGCATTAACGTCCATATGAAGGGCGGCAAGGTTGCCTATATCGAGGGCAATAAGGACCATCCGGTGAACCAAGGTGTGCTTTGTGCCAAAGGCTCTGCCGGCATCATGCAGCACAACGCGCCGTCGCGACTGCGCGCACCGCTCAAGCGGGTCGGCCCGCGCGGATCCGGCGAATATGAAGAGATCTCGTGGGACGAGGCGCTGACCATCGCCACCGATTGGCTGAAACCCATTCGCGACGAAGCCCCTGAAAAACTTGCCTTTTTCACCGGACGCGATCAATCGCAGTCTTTCACCTCGCTCTGGGCGCAGGGGTTTGGCACACCCAACTATGCCGCCCACGGCGGGTTCTGTTCGGTTAATATGGCCGCCGCTGGCATCTACACGATGGGCGGCGCGTTCTGGGAATTTGGCCAGCCCGATTGGGACCACACCAAGATGTTCATGCTTTTTGGTGTGGCCGAAGACCACGACAGCAACCCGATCAAAATCGGCATCGGCAAGATCAAGGCGCGTGGCGCGCGGGTGCTTGGCGTGAACCCGATCCGCACCGGCTATAACGCGGTGGCGGATGATTGGGTCGGCATCACGCCGGGCACCGATGGTCTGTTCATTCTGGCGCTGGTGCATTGCCTGATGAAAGCGGGCCGCGTCGATCTGGATTATCTGGCGCGGTTCACCAATGCCTCTGTCCTCGTGAACGAAGACCCCAAGTCGGATCAGTTTGGCCTGCTTTTGCGCGACAAGGATGGCGAGCCACAGGTCATTGACCGCCGCACCGGCAAGTTGGCGGCGTGGAATGGTCAAGGCGTCGAACCTGACCTTTCTGCCAGCTACCGCCACCAGGGTGTCACTCATCGCCCGGTCTTTCATCACATGGCCGACCGCTACCTGATGGACGAATACGCACCCGAAGCCGTCGCGGACCGCTGCGGCATCCCCGCCAAGCGTATCCGCGCCATTGCTGCTGATCTGGCCCGCGTCGCCTTTGACGAAGCGATTGAGCTTGATCGGGAATGGACCGATTTCCGTGGCGTGAAGCACGACAAGATGGTCGGGCGTCCGGTTTCGATGCACGCCATGCGCGGCATCTCGGCCCATTCGAACGGGTTCCAGACGTGCCGTGCTTTGCACGTCTTGCAGATCATCCTTGGCACGGTCGAGGTGCCGGGCGGTATGCGCTTCAAACCGCCCTACCCTAAGCCGCCCCATGCGCACCCCAAACCACATGGCCGCACGCAGCCCGGTGGTCCGCTGAACGGCCCGCACCTTGGCTTTGTGCATGGGCCTGACGATCTGATGGTCAACGATGACAACAGTGCGATCCGCATCGACAAGGCATTCACTTGGGACAACCCGATGTCCAGCCACGGGCTGATGCATATGGTGATCTCGAACGCTCATGCGGGCGATCCCTACAAGGTCGACACGCTGTTTATGTATATGGCGAATATGTCGTGGAACTCTTCCATGAATACGTCCGGCGTCATGAACATGCTGACGGACACGGATGAGAACGGCGACTACGTGATCCCGCGCATCATCTATTCGGACGCCTATAGCTCTGAGATGGTGGCCTATGCCGATCTGATCCTGCCGGACACCACCTATCTGGAACGCCACGACTGCATCAGCCTGTTGGACCGCCCGATCTGCGAGGCCGACGCCGTGGCCGACGCGATCCGCTGGCCGGTGGTCGAACCTGACCGCGACGTGCGCGGGTTCCAGTCGGTGCTGTGCGAGCTTGGTGCGCGGCTGGACCTGCCCGGCTTTGTGAACGAGGACGGCAGCCAGAAATACGCCGACTATGCCGACTACATCACCAACCACCTGCGCCGCCCGGGTGTCGGGCCGCTGGCCGGTTGGCGGATGGGTGAGGCCGGGTTGCAGGACGGACGCGGTGAACCCAACGCGGGACAGCTTGATAGCTATATCGCAAACGGCGGGTTCTGGATGGAACACGTCCCCGAAAACTGCGCCTACTACAAACCGTTCAATGTCGATTATCAGGCCTGGGCGGTGAAAATGGGCTTTTACGACAGCCCGCAGCCTTACATTTTCCAACTTTACGTTGAACCGATGCGCCGGTTCCAACTCGCCGCCGAAGGGCATGGCACTCGCCAGCCGCCCGACCATCTGCGCGAACAGATCAAGCGGGTCATGGACCCGCTGCCGATCTGGTATGCCGCGCTAGAGGATGGCCACGTCGACCCGGTCGAATACCCGATCCATGCGCTCACCCAGCGCCCAATGGCGATGTATCACTCATGGGGCACCCAGAACGCGTGGCTGCGGCAAATCCACGGGGTGAACCCGCTTTATGTGCCAACCAAAATCTGGGAAGCCAACGGCTTCAAAGAAGGCGACTGGGCGCGCGTGACCTCCACCCATGGGGCGATCACCGTGCCGGTGGCGCATCAGGCCAGCCTGAACGAAAACACCGTCTGGACGTGGAACGCCATCGGCAAGCGCAAGGGCGCTTGGGCGCTGGATGAGGACGCATCAGAGGCCAACAAGGGGTTCCTTTTAAACCACCTGATCCACGAACTGTTGCCACCCAAGGGTGACGGGCTGCGCTGGTCAAACTCTGACCCGATCACTGGGCAAGCGGCCTGGTTCGACCTGCGGGTCAAGATCGAAAAGTCGGGCGCACCGGATGTGTCGCAACCGGCCTTCCCGGCACTGAAATCGCCGGTGCCAAAGGGGCCAAAGGATCAAGCATGGAAGGTGGGCAAATGACCAACTTGCAAGTTCTGCTATTGATTGCCGCCTTTCTGACGCTGACGCTTGGCAGTTTCATCTGGTACATCGCCACATGGGACAGCACCGCACGCAGCAGTAAGGTTAACGGACCTTCAGACTTTCATGCGCATGGGTTGTGCATGGGTTGTGTACAGGTTCTGCATCCCGAAGTTCGAGGTTAACGACATGACGACGCTTCCTACCTCTACCGATAAGAAACTCGGCCTGGTGATCGACCTTGATACCTGTGTCGGCTGTCACGCCTGTGTGGTGTCCTGCAAGGGCTGGAACACCGAAAACTACGGCGCGCCGCTGTCGGATCAGAACGCCTATTCGGGGGCGGCTTCCGGCACGTTCTTGAACCGAGTGCATTCCTACGAGGTGCAACCGGCTGATAAAGCGGCACAATTGATCCACTTCCCCAAGTCCTGCCTGCATTGCGAGGACGCACCTTGCGTGACCGTCTGCCCGACCGGTGCCAGCTACAAGCGGGTCGAGGACGGAATCGTTTTGGTCAATGAAAAGGACTGTATCGGTTGCGGATTATGCGCATGGGCCTGCCCTTATGGTGCGCGCGAACTCGACGCCGAAGAGAAGGTGATGAAGAAATGCACCCTTTGCGTCGATCGCATCTATAACACCAACCTACCCGAAGAAGACCGGCAGCCGGCTTGCGTTAGAACCTGCCCTGCCGGGGCGCGGCATTTTGGCGATCTGGGTGATCCTGATAGCGACGTCAGCCAGTTGGTGGCCGAACGCGGCGGCTTTGATTTGATGCCGGAACAGGGCACCAAGCCGGTCAACAAATACCTGCCACCGCGGCCCAAGGATGTTGAACCTGAATTCGACATTCTGGCCCCCTACCTCGAACCCATTGCCACCGACGGCAAAGGCTTTGTCGGATGGCTCGACAAGGCGTTGTCCGCCCTTCCAGGAGGTGCCAAATAATGCATCCCGCACCGTCAGTTATTATCTTCACAACATTCTCTGGGCTTGGCTTTGGCCTGTTGTTCTGGCTGGGCCTCGACACAACCGCACCAACCGGCTGGGTCGCGTTTGTCTTCTTTGCAATTGCCTATCTGATGGCCGTGGGCGGGTTGATCGCGTCGACCTTTCACCTTGGGCACCCCGAACGGGCGCTGAAGGCGTTTAGCCAGTGGCGGTCGTCATGGTTGTCGCGCGAAGGGATCGCGGCGGTTTTCACCCTTCTTATCATGGCGTTGTACGGGGCTGGCCTTGTGTTCTTTGGGGCGCAATGGTCCATTCTTGGATGGCTTGGCGCGCTGGGTGCCTTGGCGACAGTGTTCACCACATCGATGATTTACACCCAGCTGAAGACCATTCCGCGCTGGAACCACTGGACCACGCCTGCGCTGTTTTTGACCCTTTCGCTGGGCGGCGGGGCGCTGTTGTCGGGGCGCGTGACCCTTGCGATGTTGCTGCTTTTGGCCGCTGCTGCGGTGCAGATCGCGGCCTGGTATTTTGGCGATAGCCGCCTGAAGGACTCGGGCACATCGCTGGCCTCTGCCACAGGTCTTGGCGGTATCGGAGAGGTCCGCGCGTTTGAGCCACCACACACCGGCACCAACTATCTGCTGAAGGAATTCGTGCATGTGGTGGGCCGCAAACATGCGACGCAATTGCGGCTGATCACGCTGCTTTTGGCCTTTGCGGTGCCGATTGCGATCCTGCTTTTGGGCGTCAATCACGTCACCGCCTTGCTGGCTGTCGTCAGCCATATCGCGGGGGTTTTGTGCCTGCGCTGGCTGTTCTTTGCGCAGGCGGAACACGTCGTCGGGCTCTATTACGGTAAACGCTGATCCCGGCCACGATCAGTAGCCAAGAAAACGCGACGGTGCTTAGTCCTGACTTGAGCATCGTCGCAATTGACGCAGCCTTTGCGAGCCCCTCGGGCATGTGCGGAAAGGTCAGCAGCATCCATACGATCAACCCGTTTTCCGCGTAGTCACAAAGGCTTGCGGTGACGGCGATTGCAGCACCTCGGCGCCCCAACCACCGCAGCCAGCCCGCGAGCATGAGCGCCAGAAGTCCGGGGTAGATCATATCCAAGGGGATTTGTCGCGTCAGGTAAAATGTCCGCCCATCGTGACCCAAGGCGTGCAAAAAGGCCGCGACGCCGTCGCGATCATATCCGAAGGGTCGCATGTCCAGAGGTGGCGCACCGGCGAGCGTCTGTAACGCTGAAAGTGGGCCAAGCAGCATCCAAACATAGATGCCAAGGGTCAGGCCGGTCAGAACCAGTAGGGTCGGGAGTGTTGGGCGAAGTTGCATCGGGCAATCCTTTGGGTTGATCGCCATAACTGGTCACGCCGCGCAAAACCGCGCATTATCAAATGATAAGACGCCCCGGAATTTCAAAGGCCGCAGGATGCAAGAGTTACAGCCGTTGATCGCCAGCTTGCCGCCCAATGCGGCCGCTATCTTGGATCAACAATTGCGCCGCAAAGCCGTGTCGCAGGGCGAAACCCTGGTCGATCAGGGCGACCCTGCCAAAGATGAAATCCTGTTGCTTTGCGGGACGGCAGCGGCCCATATTTCGGACCCAGATGGCCGCCAAGTATGCACAGCGCTGTATGCGGGACCACAAATCGTGACACCCCAGATTGCCCGCGCAAAGGATGGGCGGTCGCTGGTGACGATCGAGGTTCTGACAGCGGGCACGATTGCGCGCATTGACGCGGATGTCTTGCAAGACCAGATGGTCGCTGATCCCGACATCCGCGCATGGGGCAATGCAGCGCTTCACCGCGAGTTGGTAGCACGAGGCGCGCGTGATTGGGCCTTAGCTGCACTGCCTGCAAAAGACAGGCTGGCATGGTTCAGGCAGGATTACCCGCGCGCAGAGGCGCGTTTTCCACACCATCTGATCGCGGCGTTTCTGGGAATGACGCCCGTGACACTTAGCCGGGCGCGCCATTCGACCCGCTAGGTGCGGATGCGCATTTCGGTTTCTGCATCAAAGAGATAGAGGCGCGATGCCTCGAACGTCAGGCCGACCCGGTCGCCTTCGCTGACGCGCACGTCGCCGCGTTCTTCGACGACGATCCGTTCGCCTGTCTCGTCAGAGACAAGATATGCATAAGACACGCCACCAAGGCTTTCAGTCAGATCCACGCGGAGCGTGTCGGCCGCGGGGTCGATCAACAGATGCTCTGGCCGCAGACCGGCGCTGACCTTGTGGCCCTTGTGGGCCGCGGCCAGTTCTGCGGGGATCACCTGTTTCAGGGCAGGCACTTCGACCCCGCCATCAACCACGGTGCCATCCATAAAGTTCATCGCAGGCGAGCCGATGAAGCCGGCGACGAATTTGTTGTCGGGATCACGGTAAAGGTCCATCGGCGCGCCGACCTGTTCGATCACACCAAGGCGCAGCACGACGATCTTGTCGGCGAGCGTCATCGCCTCGACCTGATCGTGGGTCACGTAGATCATGGTGGCGCCGATTTCCTTGTGCAGGCGCGCGATTTCGACCCGCATTTCAACCCGCAATTCGGCATCAAGGTTCGACAGCGGTTCGTCGAACAAAAACACCTCTGGCCCGCGCACAATGGCACGGCCAATGGACACACGCTGACGCTGACCGCCCGAAAGCGCGGCAGGCTTGCGATCCAGATAGGGTTCGAGTTTGAGGATGCGCGTGGCCTCTGCCACTTTGCTTTCGATCTCGGCCTTGGGATAGCCGTTCATCTTGAGGCCAAAGCCCATGTTATCCTTGACCGTCATGTGCGGGTAAAGCGCGTAGGTCTGGAACACCATAGCCACGCCGCGTTCGGACGGGTCAAGCCGGGTGACGTCACGCTCACCGATGTGAATCTGGCCGTCGCTGGTTTCTTCCAGACCCGCCACCATCCGCAACAGCGTGGACTTACCGCAGCCCGAGGGGCCGACGAAGACGCAGAATTCCCCATCGTTGATTTCAAGGTCGATCCCATGGATCACCTGGACATCGCCGTAGCGCTTGATCGCGTTCTTCAGTGTGACCCGTGACATATCTATATCCCTGATTGTGGCTGTTTGTGCTGATCGGGAAAGCTCCAGGCTTGGGCTTCTCCGGCAATGGATTGTGCCGCGTGCTGCAGGACGGGAAGCTGTGCTTCGAGCCCGGCCAAATTGGTGCGGCTGGTCGTGCTGGTGACCGAGACCGCGCCAAGGACGCGGTTTTGGTCATTGAGGATGGGGGCGGCGATGCAGATGATCCCCGGTTCGTGTTCTTCACGGTCAAAGCCATAGCCATGGGCCCGGATCTCTGACAGTTCTTCCTTGAGCGGATCTGCGCCACTCAGCGTATGGTCGGTGAAGACGTGGAATGATTGCTGTTCGATGACCTCATCGGCGGCATCTTTGTCCAGAAAGGCCAGCATCACTTTGCCGACGCCTGTGCAATAGACCGGGCCGACCTTGCCGGCCTGACTATACATCTCGACCGGTTGGGCGGCGTTCATCTTATCAAGATAAAGCACCTGCGCGTGGTCGAGTTGCGCCAGATGCACGGTTTCGCCTGTGGCCTGCGACAGTTTGACCAGATGCGGGCGGGCAACCCGCGCGAGCGAGGATTGCGCCCAAGCGGCATGGGCCAGACGCACCAGACGGCCACCGGGTGAATAGGTCTGGCGTTCGGCATCGTAATCCAGCATCCGCTGGCTGGTGAGGGTCTGCATAAAGCGGTAAAGCGTAGGCTTGGGGAAGGTCGACACAGCGAGCACTTCGGAGAACCGGACAGGGCGACCAAAGTCCGCGACCTGTTCCAGCACCTCCAGTGCTTTTCCAACTGTTCCGTCTGACGCCTCTCGTGCCACGGTGTTCCTCCTGTCCAATCGCTTTTTCCGCGCTCCTCCCGATTGCGAATTCGTGCTTGGACTGTTGACAAGCGTAAGCGAGTCGCAGTTTAGTATCAATATCCAAAACCAAGTTTCAAATATTGAGACGAAGTTTTTTAGTGGAAGCACCTAGGGAGGACACCATGCATTCCATTCTTAAGACGTCGCTTGCGGCGTTGGTTGCTGCTGGCGTAGCAACAACTGCAACAGCTGACGGTCACGCACTGTCTGGCGAACTGCGCATCATCTCGGACATGTCGAACCCGGCACCGCGTGCGGTGATGGAAAAGCTGGCGGCAGACTTTGACGCCATGCACGACGACCTGACCGTTGATCTGACCATCGTTGACCGCGAAGCGTGGAAAACACAGATCCGCAACGCATTGGGCGCAAACCCACCAGACGTTGTGAACTGGTATGCTGCGACACGTATGAGCCCATACGTAGACGCAGGCCTGTTCATGGACATCTCTGATCTGTGGAACGAGCCTGAGATGGCAGCACTTGCTTCAACCAAGGGCGCGATGACCCTGGACGGCAAGCAGTGGGGCGTGCCCTACACGTACTACCAGTGGGGTGTTTACTACCGTAAAGACATCTTTGAAGAGCTGGGCCTGACTGAGCCTGCCACATGGGACGAAGAGATTGCCAACTGTCAGGCGATCATCGATTCGGGCCGCAAGTGCTATACCATCGGTTCCAAGTTCCTGTGGACTGCTGGTGGCTGGTTTGACTACATCAACAGCCGCACAAACGGCTATGACTTCCACATCCAGCTGGCCAATGGCGAAGTTGAGTGGACAGACCCCCGCGTGCGTGAAACTTTCGCCAACTGGCGTCAGCTGATCGACATGGGCGCCTTCATTGACGACCACCAGTCCTACAGCTGGCAGGAAGCCATGCCATTCATGGTTGACGGCGAAGCAACGGCCTATCTGATGGGTAACTTCTCTGTCGCGGCATTCCGTGACGGTGGCCTGACAGATGATCAGTTGGACTTCTACCAGTTCCCAACGATCAACCCTGATGTTGCACCTGCTGAAGATGCGCCAACAGATACGTTCCACATCGCCTCTGGCGCACAGAACGTTGCTGCGGCCAAAGCGTTCCTGCTTTACGTGACCTCGCCTGAAGTTCAGTCCGAGATCAACAGCGGCGACGCGTTGGGTCAGCTGCCTGTGAACGCAGAAGCATCCGTTTCTGATGACAAGTTCATTCAGGAAGGCTTTGAGATGCTGTCGAACAACGCATCCGGCGGCATCATGCAGTTCTTTGACCGTGACTTCCCTGCCGAGATGGCATCGGTTGGCATGGAAGGCCTGCAGGAGTTCATGGTGTTCCCAGACAATCTGGACGACATCCTGGCCCGTCTGGAAGAAGCACGTCAGCGCATCTACCAGTAATCTGATATCGGGGTGGGCAGAATTGCCCACCCTACCCCGACCAAGACATCCGCAAGCCCAGTTGGGTTTTCGCATGTGTTGACCGCCAGGGAGGAAAACCATGTCATCCGTCACAACGAACGGTGCCCGCGCCCAGCGCGGTTGGTACAAGCGCAACGAGATCGCAATCACTCCGTGGCTGTTTCTGGCCCCGGCGATGCTGTTCTTTGCGGTCTACGTCATCATTCCCATTGGTCAGTCGTTCTGGATTTCGTTCCATCAGTGGGACGGTTTGGGCGAAGCGACCTGGGTCGGCACAGCCAACTATGAACGGCTTTTGGGGATTGGCGAACAAAACATTGATCGCAAATTTTCCGTCTCGTTCTGGAACAATCTGAAATGGTTGGTGCTGTATCTGCTGGCCATTCCGATGGGTCTTTTCATCTCGCTGTTCCTGAACCAAAAGGTTGCGGGCATCCGGCTATACAAGTCGCTGTTTTTCTTCCCTTTCGTGATCTCTCAGGTGGTTGTGGGTCTGGTGTTCAGCTGGTTCTATCTGCCGAACAATGGCCTGTTCGATCAAATCGTCGGCCTTGTCGGCATTGATATCAAGGGCGGGATGTTGGGCAATCCAAACACCGCGACCTATGGCATTATCGCCGCAGGCCTGTGGCCGCAGACGGCCTATTGCATGATCCTGTATCTGACGGGCCTGAATGCCGTTGATCCCGAACAGGTTGAGGCTGCGCGCCTTGATGGCGCCAAGGGTCGCAAGATGCTGTGGTATGTCATTCTGCCACAACTCAAGCCCGCGACGTTCATCGCCTTCGTGGTGACGATCATTGGCGCGCTACGCTCGTTCGACCTGATTAGCGTCATGACCAACGGTGGCCCGTTCGGATCCACCCGCGTGTTGAGCTTTTATATGTTCGAGGAATCGCTGTCAGAGTTTGGCTTCCGCATGGGCTATGGCGCCGCCATCGCAGTGGTGCTGTTCTTCATCATGTTGTTCTTCATCGTCTACTTCCTGTGGTCGATGTACCAAGACGAAAAGGGAGGTCACTGAATGTTTCCGCGCCCAATCCAACAACAGACGCAGGCCCGCCAGATTGGCTATCAAGCGCTGCTGCCCTTTGCACTGATCCTGTGGCTCTTGCCGCTCATCGCGGTGTTCATCTTTTCGATCAAGCCTGACGCCGACTTTGCCAGCGGCAATTTCTGGGGCCTGCCATCGTCGTTTGAGATGTTTAACAACTACGGCAAGGTGTTCTTTGAATCGAACATGCCGCGCTATCTGTTCAACTCGCTTTTGATCACGGTGCCTACTGTGATCGGTGCGGTGGCACTTTCGGCGATGGCAGGTTTTGCGCTGGGGATTTACCGGTTCAAAGGCAATCTGCTGATCTTTTTCATGTTCATTGCCGGTAACTTTGTGCCGTTCCAGATCCTGATGGTGCCCGTCCGTGACCTGACGATTGATCTTGGTCTTTATGATACGATCACCGGACTTGTCCTGTTCCACGTCGCGTTCCAGACCGGGTTCTGCACGTTGTTCATGCGTAACTTTATCCGCGCCCTGCCGTTCCCATTGATCGAGGCCGCACGGGTCGAAGGCATCAGCGAGATCCGCATTTTCTGGTATGTCGTGCTCCCCTTGATGAAGCCCGCGCTGGCCGCCTTGGCCGTGCTGATCTTTACCTTTATCTGGAACGATTATTTCTGGGCCGTCGTGCTGACCCAAGGACCCGACGCGCAGCCTGTGACGGCTGGCATCACAGAGTTCAACAGCCAGTTCCGCGCGGCCTATCATTTGATGAGTGCAGGTTCGATTGTCGCCGCCCTTCCACCGGTTGCGATGTTCTTTTTGATGCAGAAACATTTCATCGCTGGCCTCACGCTTGGCGCCGTAAAGTAAGACCTGATGACACGACAGTATCGCCTTGACGATAGCCGCCAGACGCTTGTTCTGGCGGCGCGAAACGACCGCCTCCCCGAGGTGGTGTATTGGGGACCGGCCCTGCCGGACGGCGATGACCTGGCCACGTTGCAGGCAGCGCATGAGATTGATGTGACCGGCGGGATGCTGGACGAAAATCCGCCCCTGTCTTTGTGTCCCGAAGCAACGCGCAGCTTTCCCGGCCAGCCCGGTCTGATCCTGCGCGACACCGATGGCACGCCGCTGTTGCCCAAGTTCTGTTTCGCCGCCGAAGACCACAGCGACGGGCTGGCCCTGTCCTATGACGACACCGAGAATGGGCTGACGCTGACGTTCACATTCCGGCCTGATCCCGACACCCATATCATCACCTGCCAGACGGTGTTGGATGCCACCCGGCCCGTCCATTTGCATTGGCTGGCCGCACCTGTTCTGCCCGGCCCACAGCAATCGGATGAGATGATCGACTTTTCCGGTCGCTGGTGTGGTGAGTTTCAGACCAACCGCACCGCATGGTCCGCTGGCATCCGCTACCGCGAAAACCGCACGGGCCGCACGGGGCATGAACATTTCCCCGGCCTGATCGTGCCCTGCACCGGGGCCACCAATACCCGCGGAGAAGCCTACGGGTTCCACTATGGCTGGTCCGGTGGGCACAGGATGGTGGCAGAAGAACTGCCCGATGGTCGCCGCCAGATCCAATGGGGCCACGCCGCCCGGATGGAGACGGCACCCGCCAAGCAGTTCAAGACCTCGCCGCTATATATCACCTATTCCAGCAGTGGTCTGAACGGCTGTGCGACCGCCTTTCAGCGGCACTTGCGCGACCGGATCGTGACCTGGCCCAAGCCATCGGTGCAAAGGCCTGTGCATTACAATTGCTGGGAGGCCGTCTATTTCGATCACAAGTTGCCGGTGCTCAAGGATATTGCCAGCCGCGCCGCCGATCTTGGGGCGGAACGCTTTGTGCTGGATGACGGCTGGTTCGGGAACCGCGATGATGACACGCGCAGCCTGTCGGACTGGACTGTGGATCCGCGCAAATACCCTGACGGGCTTGGCCCGCTGATCGACCATGTGCATCACTGCGGCATGACCTTTGGCATCTGGTTTGAGCCAGAGATGATCAACGAAGACAGCGATATCCACCGCGCCCATCCCGATTGGGCACTGGGATCAGAGGATCAGACGCTGGGCCGCCAGCAAAAAGCGCTGAATATGGCGCTGCCAGAGGTGCGCGATTTCCTTTATGACCGGATGTCCGCGATCCTGGCAGAGCACGATATCGACTATATCAAGTGGGATCATAATCGGGTGCTGCCGATGCCCGATGCGGCCCAGACCCGCGGGTCTTATGCCCTGATTGACCGGCTGCGCGCTGATTTCCCGATGGTCGAGATTGAAAGCTGCGCCTCGGGCGGCGGGCGCATTGATTTTGGCATCATGGAACGGACCCAGCGGGTCTGGCTGTCGGATAGCAACGACGCGCTTGAACGCTTGCGGATCCAGCACGACGCGGCCCTGTTTCTGCCGCTGGCCGTCACCGGCAGCCATGTGGGCCCGCGCAAGTGCCACACCTCTGGTCGGGTCTTTGATATCTCTTTTCGCGCATGGGTCGCCGCCCAGCGCCACATGGGGTTCGAGATGGACCCGCGCGAGTTGGACGACTACGAAGCCACCGTGCTGCGTGAGGTGACACGCTGGTGGAAAGCCAACCGCGACTGGATGCGCACCGCCGACATTCTGCGCCTTGATAGCGCGGATCCCGCCGTGCTGGCTGAACAGCAAATTGCCCGCGACGGCAGCCGCTTTGTTGTCTTTGCCGGCAAAGCCGCGACAAGTGCCCAGATCGCGCCGCGTCCGCTGCGCCTGACCGGGCTTGATCTGGATGCGCAATACCGTGTGCATCTGGCGAACCGCAACGCCGCGCCGACGTTGTCGCGCGGCACGCCACTGCTCAAGTCCGACAACATGATCGTCTCGGGCCGTTATCTGATGCACCACGGCGCAACGATGCCGTGGTCCTTCCCCGACACGATGTGGGTGCTGGAAGGAGAGCGGCTATGACGCCTGCCCGCTATTCAGATCTGGACGGTGCATCAGTGTTCATCACCGGCGGGGGCGCGGGTATTGGCGCGGCCCTGACCGAAGCGTTCCTGCGCCAAGGGGCCAAGGTCGCCTTTGTCGGGCGCTCTGATTACGCAGAGTTCGCCGCTCAGATGGGGCGGGACACCGGAAACACGCCCATGTTCGTGCAATGTGACGTGACCGACACGCAGGCATTGCAAGCCGCAATGGACCAAGCTGCCGCGGCCCATGGCCCGTTCAAGGCCGTCATCAATAACGCCGCCAACGACATGCGAATGGAGGCGGCCACCGTCACGCCCACGCAATGGGACGAAATGATTGACGTCAACCTCAAGCAATACTTCTTTGCCTGCCAGAAGGCCGCCGCGCTGATGCAAAGCGGCGGGTCGATCATCAACTTTTCCTCGATCAGCTATATGATGGGCGGCGCAGGCATGGCGCCTTATGTGACCTCTAACGCTGGCATCACCGGCATGACACGGGCGCTTGCGCGGGAATGGGGGCCGCAGGGCCTGCGGGTGAATGCTATCGCGCCGGGCTGGGTGCTGACCGAAAACCAGATGACCAAATGGGCCACCCCTGAAAACCTGTCGGCTTTCCTTGACCTACAATGCCTCAAACGGCATTTGGCACCAGAAGATATAACCGGCACGGCGCTTTTCTTGGCGTCTGATGCCTCTGCAATGATGACGTCACAGGTTTTGGTCGTTGACGCAGGTGTGGCGGTGACAGGATGAATGACGTGATCAAACCGAACTGGGTCGCCTTGGACTGGGGCACGACACATCTGCGCGCATGGGCCATGTCTGCCGATGGAAGCGTCCTTGCGACCGCGCAATCGGATGATGGCATGGGCAAGCTGGAGCGTACCGGGTTTGAACCAGCGCTGCGCGCCCTTTTGGCGGATTGGGTCGTGGATAGCGCGATGCCGATTATCGCCTGCGGCATGGTCGGCAGTCGTCAGGGCTGGGTCGAAGCACCCTATTGCGCGGTGCCTTGCGGGGCTTTGTCAAATGGCTTTGCGCACCCTGATACATCGCTGAACGTGCAGGTTATTCCCGGGATCAAGCAGTCCTCTCCTGCGGATGTGATGCGCGGCGAAGAGACCCAGATCGCAGGCTTTCTGGCGCTGAACCCCAATTGGGACGGCGTGATCTGCCTGCCCGGCACCCATACCAAATGGGTGCATGTTTCTGCCGATGAAATCGTCAGCTTTCAAACGGCGATGACCGGCGATCTTTTTGCCGCGATATCGGGCCACACGGTGCTGCGCCATTCCATTGGTGACGCGTGGGATGATGCCGGATTTGCCGCCGGAGTAGATAGCATCATGTCCCGGCCAGAGCGTCTGGCTGCGCAGCTTTTTGCGATCCGCGCCGAAGGCTTGCTGGATGGTCTGGGCAATGACACCGCCCGCGCCCGGCTGTCGGGTCTGTTGATTGGCGCCGAATTGGCCGCAGCGAAACCTTATTGGCTGGGCCAGCAGGTCGCGGTGATCGGCGAAGGCGGCCTGTCGCGGCTTTATATCAACGCACTAAAAGCACAATCGGTCACGGCCCTGCAGGTCAATGCGGACCGGGTCACCCTGGCGGGCCTCGCGGCCGCCTATCGCAACTGGAAGGACACCTGATGTCACGCCCTTTGATCGCCATTTTGCGCGGTGTCACCCCCGATGAAGCGGTCGATATCTGCGAGGCCTGTATCACCGCAGGTATCACAAGGATCGAGGTGCCGCTGAATTCGCCTGATCCCTTCACCAGCATTCAACAGATGGCAAATGTCTTTGGTCACAAGGCCCTGATTGGCGCGGGCACCGTGCTGTCCACAGACGATGTGGGCCGGGTGGCGCAGGCCGGTGGCAAGCTGGTCGTGTCACCCAATTGCGACCAGCGCGTCATTGCCGCCACCAAGGCCGCAGGCATGCAAAGCTGGCCGGGCGTGATGACCCCAACCGAATGTTTCGCAGCCCTCAAGGCGGGGGCGGATGGGCTCAAGATCTTTCCCGCCAGCCTGATCGGGCCCGGTGGGATCACCGCAATCCGTGCGGTGCTGCCGCAAGGCACGCAGGTCTTTGCCGTGGGCGGTGCCGGGGCTGACAACTTCAATGACTGGATCGCTGCGGGGGCCGATGGCTTTGGCATCGGATCTGCGCTTTATAAGCCCGGCTTGACGGCCGCCGAAGTCGCTGATCGCGCAACAGCGATGGTTGCCGCCTATGACAAGGCCGCGTCATGATCTTTGACGACACATCATGCCAATTGGGCGAAGGCCCACTGTGGCATCCCACGCGTCACCAGCTCTTTTGGTTCGACATTCTGGGCCACCGTCTGCACACCAAGGGCCAGCACTGGCAGTTTGACACCTATGTCTCTGCCGCGGGTTGGATCGACGACGACAGGCTTCTGGTCGCCTCTGCGACCTCGCTCAGCACCTTTGATATCCGCACCGGGGCGACCGAACTTGTCACCCCGCTCGAGGCAGAAAACCCCGTCACCCGGTCCAACGATGGCCGTGCAGACCCGCAGGGCGGGTTCTGGATTGGCACCATGGGGATCAAGGCGGAACCCGGTGCTGGGTCGATCTGGCGGTTCTACCGGGGCGAGTTGCGTCGCCTGTTTGCCGATATCACCGTCAGCAACGCGATTTCGTTTCACCCCGATGGCATGTCCGCCTGTTTTGCCGATACCGATACGCAAAAGATCATGCGCGTTGCCTTGGATGCCGACGGTTGGCCCTTTGGCACGCCAGAGGTCTTTATCGACCTGACAAACACCGATCTGCGCCCTGATGGCGCGGTGTTTGACGCCGCTGGTAACCTCTTTTGCGCGCTATGGGGGGCGGCACGCATTGCGGTCTATGACCCGCAGGGCGCCCAGATTGACAACTTTCCAATCCCGGGGGCGCAGTCCACTTGCCCGGCTTTTGGCGGTGATGACCTCACGACGCTTTATTGCACAACCGCCGCTGTCGGGCTTGATGGCCCGGACGACGGCATGACATATGCGGCCACAACATCCTACACTGGCCAGGCAGAGCATCGCGTGATCCTATAGCGCGGTCCCCTGCTTCTTTTGGCCTTAAATATCCAATTCCCCGGACTGCTCCGGGCACAAAGGTCTGACGATGAAACGCACACTTGGCGTCTGCTATTACCCCGAACACTGGCCCGAAGACCAATGGGCCGAAGATGCCGCGCGCATGGCCGATACGGGCCTCACTTGGGTGCGCATCGGTGAATTTGCATGGTCGCGGATGGAACCCGCTCCCGGCGTCTTCGCTTGGGACTGGCTGGATCGCGCGATTGAGACACTGGGTGATGCAGGGCTGAAGGTTGTCCTTGGCACGCCCACCGCAACGCCACCGCGCTGGATGCTGGACAAGCTGCCCGACATGCTGCCTGTGGCCGCTGATGGACATGTGCGCAAATTCGGCAGCCGCCGTCACTATGATTTCAGCCATCTTGGCTACCGGGCCGAAGCGGTGCGCATCGCCACGTTGATGGCCGAACGCTACGGCGCGAACCCCCATGTGGCGGCGTGGCAGATCGACAATGAATACGACTGCCATGACACCACGCTGTCCTATTCCACAGCCGCAAAGCTGGGTTTTCGTGACTGGCTGGCGCAGCGCTACCAATCCACCGATGCGCTGAACCGGGCCTGGGGCAATGTGTTCTGGTCGATGGACTACGACAATTTCGACCAGATTGACCTGCCCAACCAGACCGTGACCGAACCCAACCACCCGCATGTGCTGGCGTTCCGGCGCTATAGCTCTGATCAGGTGGTGGCGTTCAACCGTGCGCAGGCCGATGCGATCCGCAAACACAGCACCGCGCCGCTGATCCACAACTACATGGGCCGCACGCTGACCTTTGATCATTTCAAGGTCGGTGCCGACCTCGATATTGCGTCATGGGACAGCTACCCCATTGGGTTCCTGAGCGACCGGATCGAGGGCACGCCAGATGAAAAGCAGTTCTATCTGCGCCAAGGCCACCCCGACAATCAGGCTTTTCACCACGACCTTTATCGCGCCGTCGGGCGGGGCCGCTGGTGGGTGATGGAACAACAACCCGGCCCGGTGAACTGGGCGCCCTTCAACCCTGCCCCCCTGCCCGGCATGGCCCGCCTTTGGGCGTGGGAGGCCTTTGCCCACGGGGCCGAAGCGGTCTGCTATTTCCGTTGGCGGCAAGCACCCTTTGCGCAGGAACAAATGCACGCAGGGCTGCTACGGCCAGATTCGGAACCCGCGCCCGCCTTGGCAGAAGCAGCCCAAGTCGCCAATGAAATCAACGACATGCCAGAGGTTGACGGCGCAATCGCCCCCGTTGCATTGGTCTTTGACTACGAAAGCGCATGGGGCTGGGACGCGCAGCCGCAGGGCGCTGATTTTGATATGTTCCGGCTTGCATTCTCGGCCTATCGCGGGTTGCGGCGTGCCGGGCTTTCGGTCGATATCCTGCCGCCCGATGCGCCCGATCTGTCAGGCTATGAATTGGTGCTGGCCCCCGGCCTGATGCACCTGTCGGATCCGCTGCGCCGCGCGCTAGAGACCTACACTGGCATCGCCCTGATCGGCCCGCGCAGCGATACCAAAACGGACGAGCTTTCAATCCCGACACCGCTTGGCCCGAACCTGCCCGACACCGACGTGCGTGTTGCCTTGACCGAAAGTATCCCGCCCACGGATGCCATCAAGCTGCAGGGCGGCGGGCATTTTCTGCATTGGTTTGAACACCTTGAAGGCAACGCCCCCGTGCATCTTTCAACCAAGTCCGGCCAACCTGCGATTATCGGCGGCGACCACCTGCGTTATCTTGCCGGCTGGCCGGATGACGCCACATGGGACAAGATCATCGGCGGGCTCTGCGATAGCGCGGGACTGCAGACCTTTGCCCTGCCAGAGGGGCTGCGGATCCGTGACACGGCCACCCAGAGGTTCGTGTTCAACTACGCGCCGCATGCCCAAAAATGGAACGGCAAAAAGATTCCGCCCGCTGGGGTCCATTGGGAGAACCGATGAAGCACTTTGGCACCGCCAGCACGGGCGAGGATGTCCACGCAATTACCCTGTCTGACGGCGCGCTGCGCGTCACCCTGCTGACCTGGGGGGCGATCGTGCAAGACGTCCGCCTTGCGGGGGTCGACCGTTCGCTGACGCTGGGGTCAGACAATATCGCCGATTATGAGGGCGAAATGCGCCATCACGGCAGTCTGATCGGCCCGATTGCAAACCGCATCAGCACCGCCCGCGTCAAGATTGACGGCATGATGCACGAGCTTGAACGCAATCAGGATGGCCGGATCCATCTGCATTCAGGGGCCAGGGCCACGCATCGCCGCTTGTGGCAAGTGGCTGCGCATTCGGCCAGCCATGCGGTGCTGACCTGCGACCTGTTGGATGGCGAAACCGGACTGCCCGGCAATCGGACGATCATGGCAACCTTCCGCGTGGCGGGGGACCGGCTGTCGCTGGACATCACCGGCACGACCGACGCCAAGACATTGATGAATTTCGCCAATCATTCCTATTGGAACTTTGACGGGACAGCTGACTGGTCGGGTCACAGGCTTTGGGTGAATGCCCCGCGGTGTCTGCCGACAGACGCCGATTATTGCGCAACGGGCGAAATTTTGGACGTCGCAGGCACCGATCTGGATTTTCGCACCCCCCGCGCCATCGCTCCCAAATCCCCGTGGCTGGACAATAATTTCTGCCTGTCCGACACGCCCGCACCCCTGCGGGACGTGCTGACCCTGACCGGCGCCTCGGGCGTGGGCATGACGGTTGCGACGGATCAAACCGGCATTCAGGTCTACGACGGGCGCGATGCCATCCGCCCGGGTCATGCCAATTTCGAAGGCCTCGCGATTGAGGCACAGGGCTGGCCCGATGCCCCGACGCACCGCGCCTTTCCGTCAATCGAGGTGACGCCGGACCAGCCCTACACACAGTCCACGACGTTCAGATTTTTTGCACCACGGCCCTAAAACCACCATAATGTTGGGCTTTGATCGGATCACGGTCGAAAGGGTTGCTCATGACGCTCCGCGCTGTTTTGCAGATCATCTATATCGGTCTTATCCGGGTCATTGGCGTGGCTGTCTTGGGGTTTTCGGCGCTGTTTCTGTGGCAAATTGGCTCTCCCGCGCACCCCGGTCTGGGCCATTGGTTCCCACTGATCGCTGTGCTGCTGACGCTGACCCTTGCGGCAATCTATGTTGTGCCGCGGCTTTCGCCGCGCTGGCTGACGCATCCGCAGGGGCTCTTGCCGGGGTTGGCCGTCGCGGGCCTGCACGCCGTTGCCCCGCTTTTGTTCATGGTGCCCATCATGGGCGGGATTATCGCCACCGGCATGGCAGAGCCGTTGTCACGCCAGCTTTCCGTCGGGGCCAGTGCGCTGGTCTGGGTTATGTGCGGGGTCGCCTGGTGGCTTGGCGTGATCCTGTCGGTCTGGCGGATTGACCCGCCGGCCATCGTGCCAATCTTCACCCAACCGCCGACGCCGCGCGAAGAGGTCGACATGCGCGCCTTGCGCAAATCCCGCAGTGCTTAGCTGCCGCGATAGGTCGAAAAGCTGAACGGAGAGACCAGAAGCGGCACGTGATAATGCGAGGTGGGATCGTTGATCCCAAACCGGATCGGGATCACATCCAGAAAGCGGGGGCTGGCATCCGCCAACCCGTTGGCATCCAGATAGTCGCCTGCATGAAACGCCAGTTCATAGGTGCCCACGGCAAAATCACCAGCGGGTAAGATCGGGCCATCCGTGCGGCCGTCATCATTGGTGATTTTGCGCGTAACTTCGACCCGCGTGTCGCCATCCCAGCGATAAAGCACGATCAACATGCCCGCCGCAGGCAAGCCGCGCGCCGTATCAAGCACATGTGTCGTCAAAAACCCTTCAGACATTGCCCAAAATCCCTTCAATCCGCTGCCGGTAGAAGCACCCATGCAACGATGCAAGTCAACCCGTGCAAGCGTTTGCAAAATTCGCTTTGTGTTAACATGTTTTAGTGCTTCACTCCGTTCCGGGTCACCGACAGACGTGACCGAGGGAACAGGGGAACGAAAATGACCACTCAATTTGACGGGTCGGCTTTTGCCGATCCAAACGTGACGCCGCCTATGGGACAGGCGGTGCCGCTTGGCCTGCAACACGTGCTTGCGATGTTTGCGTCCAACGTCACACCGTCCATTATCGTGGCGGGTGCGGCCGGGCTGGCCTTTGGCGGGCCAGAGCAAATCTATCTTATTCAAATGGCCATGCTGTTTGCAGGCGTTGCGACACTTTTCCAGACCGTGGGCATCGGCCCCATTGGCGCGCGCCTGCCGATCATGCAGGGCACGTCATTCGCCTTTGTCGGTGTTTTGGCCGGGATCGCCGCGACGCAAGGGTTGGGCGTGGCGCTGACGGCTTGTATCATCGGCGGCGTGGTGCATTTCGCATTGGGCACCGTGATCGGGTCGCTGCGGTGGCTGTTTCCACCGCTGGTGACCGGCCTCGTGATCCTTGCAATTGGTCTTTATCTGATCCCCGTGGCGATCAAATACGCCGCTGGCGGTGCCGCTGAATTTCAGATGGCGGCTGAAAGCTTTGGCTCGCTCAAGCATTGGTCCGTCGCCCTGACCGTGGTGATCGTGGCGCTTGTGGTGAAGTTCTTTACCAAGGGCACGCTGTCCAACGCGGCCATTCTGATCGGCCTGCTTGTGGGTTACGCCTTGGCCTTTGCACTGGGTATGGTCAACTTTGGCCCCGTCGCCGGCGCAAGCTGGATCACCGCGATCCAACCGCTGCCTTATGGCTTTGAATTCAGCCTTGGCGCTGTCATCGCGGTCATTCTGGTCAGCATCGTGTCGGCCATCGAAACCGTTGGCGACGCCAATGGCACCACCAAAGCAGGCGCAGGGCGCGAAGCCACAAGCGAAGAGATCGCAGGGGCCACTTACGCGGACGGTCTGGGCACGGCAGTTGCCGGTGTCTTTGGCGGCCTGCCCAACACCTCGTTCAGCCAGAACGTCGGCATCGTCGGCATGACCGGCGTGATGAGCCGCCACGTGGTGACCATCGCGGGCCTGATCATGATCGTCTGCGGCCTTGTGCCAAAGGTCGGTGCAGTGATCGCATCCATGCCCTTGCCCGTGTTGGGCGGCGGTGTGATCGTGATGTTCGGCATGGTGGCTGCTGCGGGCATGAACATGCTGACAGAGGTCAAGATGAACCGCCGCAACATGGTGATTATCGCCGTCTCACTTGCCGTGGGTCTGGGCCTGAACCTTGTACCATCTGCGGTGCAATACCTGCCCGGCGTGGTCAAAACACTGGCGACTTCCGCCGTGGCACCAACCGCCATTCTGGCTATTGGATTGAACCTGATCCTGCCAGAAGAGGTCTAAACAAAACCTAACGATTTGGATGGCCCGCAAAGCGATTTGCGGGCCATTTTCCTTTTTGCGTCATGGATCGCGCTATGCTGTCGCACCCGTCTACTTTTCGGCTAGAATGGCTCTAAATCTGGGTCAACACGGGTCGAAAGACAAAGGACGACGCCATGATGGAAACACTCCTCCTCTCGCGCATTCAATTTGCGGCGAATATCTCTTTCCACATTCTGTTCCCGACGATCACCATCGCCTTGGGCTGGGTGCTGCTGTATTTCCGCCTGCGCTATAACCGCAGCGGAGAGGCGCGCTGGATGGAGGCCTATAGCTTTTGGGTCAAGGTCTTTGCCCTGTCGTTCGCAATGGGCGTTGTGTCCGGCATTACCATGTCGTTCCAGTTTGGCACCAACTGGCCCGGTTTCATGGAAATTGTGGGTAATATCGCGGGGCCGCTTTTGGCCTACGAGGTCATGACCGCGTTTTTCCTGGAGGCTGTGTTCCTTGGTATCATGCTGTTTGGCTTTAGCCGCGTGCCGCGCTGGTTGCATACCACTGCGACCGCTTTGGTGGCCTTTGGCACAACCATGTCGACCTTCTGGATCATCGTTCTGAATTCATGGATGCATACGCCGCAAGGCTTTGAAATGATTGATGGTGTGGCCCATGCGACCGATTGGTGGGCGATCATCTTTAACCCCTCGATGCCCTACCGGTTCTTCCACATGCTGCTGGCCAGTTTTCTGACCGTCAGCTTCCTGATCGCCGGTGTCAGCGCCTTCCGCTGGCTGATCGGTGGCCGCACCGAGGGCGTGCGTTCGGCGCTGACAACCGCTTTGACTGTCGCCGCACTGCTGATCCCGGTGCAAATCTACGTGGGCGACCTGCACGGGTTGAACACCAAAGAATATCAGCCCGCCAAGGTCGCCGCGATGGAAGGCGTCTGGGAGACAGAGCGCGGCGCACCCTTGCTGCTGTTCGCCCTGCCCGACGATGCCGCGCGCGAAAACCACTTTGAGGTCGGGATCCCCGGTCTGGCGTCGTTCATCCTGACCCATGAATGGGATGGAGAGATCAAAGGCCTGAACGAATTTGTGGCAGAGGATGGCACGCCGCTGCACCCGCGTGTGGCCCCGGTTTTCTGGTCGTTCCGCATCATGGTCGGCACCGGTGTGCTGATGCTGCTGACCTCTTGGGCCTCTGTCGTGCTGATGCTCCGCAAGAACAAGGGCGGCGAAGGGCGGCGCGGCGTTGAGGGCCTGCCAAAGCTTTGGCTGATGGGCCTTGTCGCGATGACATTCTCGGGCTGGCTGGCCACGCTCGCGGGCTGGTACACGACCGAGATTGGGCGTCAACCGTGGCTGGTGCAGGGTGTGATGACCACCAAACAGGCCGTGGCCGATGTGCCCGCCCCAATGGTGCTGTCAACGCTGATCGCCTACCTTGTGGTCTACGCAATCCTGCTGGGCGCCTATATCACGGTGATCTTCTACCTCGCGCGGAAAGCATCGCGCGGCGAGACCTTGCCAAACCCGCGCCGCACCGGTGCGGCGGCCCCAACTGTCCCGGCGGAGTAGCGAACATGGACCTTTTTGGTGATCCGGCCCAATGGCTGCCCTTTACCTTCGCGGGGCTGATGGGGGCCTCTATCCTGATCTACGTGATCCTTGATGGCTATGACCTTGGCGTTGGCGTGCTGTTCCCCTTTGCCGATGACGCCGAAAAGGACCGTATGATCGCCTCTATCGGGCCGTTCTGGGACGCGAATGAAACATGGCTGGTGCTGGCCGTGGGGTTGCTGTTGGTGGCGTTCCCCACAGCGCACGGAGAGATCCTGACCGCGCTGTATCTGCCCGTGGCGATCATGCTGATCGGGTTGATCATGCGCGGTGTCGCCTTTGAATTCCGCGCCAAGGCCCCCGACCCCTACAAGCCGCTGTGGAACAACGTCTTCTTCACCGGCTCTCTTATGACCTCTCTGGCGCAGGGGTTCATGCTGGGCATGTATGTCATGGGGCTGGATTATACCTGGGGCCACTTTGCCTTTGCCCTGCTCACGGCCGTGTTCCTGACTGTCGGCTATAGCTTCATCGGGGCCACATGGGTGATCTACAAAACCGATGAGCATTTGCAGCGCAAGGCCATCAGCTGGGCCAAGGGCGGGATCTGGGGGCTGGTGCTTGGCATCGCCGCGATTTCGCTTGCGACGCCCTATGTGTCGCCGCGGATCTTTGAAAAATGGTTCACCTTCCCGCAGATCCTCTGGCTGGCCCCGCTGCCGATCATCTCGGGCGCGCTGGTGTTGGCGCTTTGGACGATGTTGCGCCGGATGCCCTTTGCAGGCGACCGGTTTTCATGGCTGCCCTTTGCCACGGCATCCTTGCTTTGGACGCTGGCCTATAGCGGCATGGCCTATAGCTTTTACCCCTATGTCGTGCCCGACAAGCTGACGATTTACGAAAGCGCCAGCGCACCAGAAAGCCTTTGGATCATTCTGTTGGGCACCTGTGTGGTGCTGCCAACCATCGCCGCATACACCTTCCTTGCCTATTACATCTTCCGCGGCAAAGCGACGGAGTTGCGCTACGACTAAGAATCGGTTTGACACCTCTGGCGGGGGGCCTTAATCCCCCGCTAGTGGTTCGGCGCGGTAGCTCAGTTGGTTAGAGCGAACGACTCATAATCGTTAGGTCGGGAGTTCAAATCTCCCCCACGCCACCACCACTTTCCACTCGCTTCGAAACGACACCGCGATCCGGGCCCACAGGCTCCCGACGTACGGGCGTCTGTTGCCCGCCACCCTGCGTCGGGCGTTCAAATCTCCCCCACGCCACCACCACTTTCCACTCGCTTCGAAACGACACCGCGATCCGGGCCCACAGGCTCCCGACGTACGGGCGTCTGTCGCCCGCCACCCTGCGTCGGGCGTTCAAATCTCCCCCACGCCACCTTTCCCTTCGCAGCAACTCACGTCTATGGTTCGCCCAACGAGGGGGAAATTCGTATGCACACCAAACTTTGCCAGCTCCTTGGTGAAAACTATGTCCTGACCGGGGCGGACCGCGCAAAATGGCTGACCGACTGGACCGGCGGCTATACTGCCGACCCTGTCGCTGTGCTGCGCCCTGGCAATACCGCAGAAGTCGCCGGGATCATGAAGATCGCCAGCGCCTTTGGCATGCCGGTTGTGCCGGTATCGGGTAATACGGGCCTGACGGGGGCGACCTCGGGCAATGACATGCTGATGCTGTCTGTTGATCGCCTGAACCAGATCGAAGAGGTGGATGCCGCCGGTCGCACTGCCACGGTCGGTGCAGGCGTTATCCTGTCCTCTCTGCACGCGGCAGCCGATGATCAAGACATGATCTTTCCGCTGACCTTTGGCGCGCGTAGCTCTGCCATGATCGGCGGCGTGCTTGGCACCAACGCGGGCGGGTCCAACGTGCTGCGCTACGGCAATACCCGGGACCTGTGCCTTGGGCTTGAGGTCGTGACCGCCGACGGCCAGATCCTTGATATGATGGGCAAACTGCACAAGGATAATTCCGGCCTGAACCTCAAGCACCTGATCATCGGATCAGAGGGGACCTTGGGCGTGATCACCCGCGCTGTCATGAAACTGCACCCCAAGCCGATGGCCTATGCCACCGCGATGGTCGCCGTCCCGCAACTGTCAGACGCGTTGGACCTGCTGAACCAGTTGCAAGCGGCCACATCCAACGCGGTTGAGGCGTTTGAATACATGCCCGCCACTTATATCGAAAGCCATCTTAAAATGTTCCCGGACGCCCGCGCGCCCTTTGACGACCGCTATGACGTCAATATCCTGCTGGAAGTTGGTGCCACCGCCCCACGCGATGCCCTGCCCGGCCCTGACGGCGCGATCCCGGTGCAAGAACAACTGACAGAGATACTTGGCCAAATGCTGGAAAGCGGCCAATTGCTTGATGCGGTGGTTGCCCAGAACGACACACAGCGGGCAGAGATGTGGGCCAGACGTGAAGCGGCGGGGGAAATCGCCTTTCACAAAAAGCCCTTTGTGAACACCGATGTCGCCGTTGGCGTGACAGACGTTCCGGCGTTTCTGACCCGCGCAGAAGACGGGCTCGCCGCACTTGATCCCGATGCAACCTCTGGCGTGGTGGCGCATCTTGGCGATGGGAATATTCACTACACCGCCTACCCCAGCCGTCAGGACGCAGCTCTTAACGATGCCATCTGCGAGATGGTCGAGGACATCATCGCGGACCTGCGCGGGTCGTTCAGCGCAGAACATGGCGTCGGCACATCAAAGCTGCGCACGATGGCCCGTCGCAAGGACCCAGCCACGCTGGCCGCGATGAAAGCGATCAAGGCAGCGCTTGACCCCAATGGGATCCTGAACCCCGGCAAGATGTTCCCAACTAGTTGAAAAAGCCCGGTCCGGCCTGCGCCAGCAGCTTGGCCGCCATGTCGCGGCCCATCTGCACGGCCCCGTCAATGGGCCCTGTTTCATCTGCGGTCCAGACCTGGCTGCCGTCGTCATTCAGGATCTCGCCGCGCAGGCGCAATTGCCCGTCCGATATCTCTGCCAACCCGCCGATCGGGGTTTCGCAAGACCCATCCAGACCAGCCAGAAGTGACCGCTCGGCCATCAGCCGATGCCCGGTTTCAGCGTGATGGATCGCCGCCAAAAGCGCCGCTGTATTGGTATCATCCAGACGCCGTTCAATCCCAATGGCCCCCTGTGCAATCGCAGGCAGCATGTCTTCGGGGGCAATCGGATGATAGGGCACGTCATCCATGCCAAGCCGCTTCAGTCCAGCGGTCGCCAGGAACGTGGCATCGGCCACGCCATCCGCAAGCTTTTTCAGCCGGGTCTGCACGTTGCCGCGAAATTCCACCACCTCAAGATGCGGGAACTTCGCCGCCAGTTGCGCCCGCCTGCGCGTGCTGGATGTCCCCACCACAGCGCCCTGCGGCATCTCGGCTAAGCCCTTGTATTTCAACGACACAAACGCATCGCGCACATCTTCGCGGGGCAAGAATGTCTCCATCACCAGACCATCCGGCTGGGCCACCGGCATGTCCTTGGTGGAATGCACGGCAATGTCGATGTCGCCCGCCAAAAGCGCCTCTTCAATCTCGCGCGTGAACAGACCCTTGCCGTCAATCTCGCGCAATGGTTTATCAAGGATCTGGTCGCCGGTGACCTTGATCACGACAATCTCAAAGGCATCAAATGCAAGCCCGAACGCTTTGGAAAGCCGCGCGCGCGTCTCATGGGCCTGCGCCAACGCAAGCGGGGATCCACGGGTTCCAATACGAAATGCGGCGGCGGGGGTGGGCAATTTTGCTGTCATGCGACAATTCTTAGACCTGTCAACTTGGGTTGACAACGGGGCATTCCGTTGCGACCAAGAAAGCAAGACAAAGGAACCCAAATGACCAAGACGATCTTGCGCGCGCTCGCCGGTGAAACCCTGCCCACTCCCCCGATCTGGATGATGCGGCAAGCCGGCCGCTATCTGCCCGAATACAAGGCCACCCGCGCGCAGGCAGGCGACTTTCTGTCGCTCTGCTACAACCCCGAACTGGCCGCCGAGGTGACGCTGCAACCCATTCGCCGCTATGGCTTTGACGCCGCCATCCTTTTTGCCGACATCCTGCTTTTGCCGCAAGCGCTTGGCGCAGACCTTTGGTTTGTGACCGGCGAAGGCCCGCGCTTGTCGACCATTACCAGCCGCGCCGAACTTGATGCGCTCAAACCGGTCTCGGACATCCACGAAACGCTGGGGCCTGTCTACGAGACGGTGAAAATCCTCTCTGCGGAATTGCCCAAGGACACCACGCTGATCGGCTTTGCGGGCGCGCCCTGGACCGTGGCCACCTATATGATCGCCGGGCGTGGCACCCCCGACCAGGGACCGGCCCATGCGCTCAAGGACACCAACCGGGACGTCTTTGCAGGGCTGATCGACATCATCACAGATGGCACAATCGACTATCTGTCGCGCCAGATCACCGCCGGGGCAGAGGTGGTCAAAATCTTCGACAGCTGGGCGGGCTCGCTTCAGGGTCAGGATTTTGTTGATTTCTCACTGCGCCCCATGGCCAAGATCATCGCCGCCCTCAAAGCCCGCCACCCCGAAGTGCCGGTCATCGCCTTCCCGCGCGGTGCGGGCGACAAATATGTCGGCACCCATGCCGCCACCGGTGCCGATTGCATCGCACTTGACGATGGCGTCACCGCGGCATGGGCCGCGGCCAATGTGCAGACCCAAGGCTGCGTGCAAGGCAACCTTGCCTCGTCTCATATGGTCACCGGCGGCCAGACATTGGTGGATGAAACCCGCCGCATCGTTGATGCATTCAAAGATGGCCCGCATATCTTCAACCTTGGCCACGGCATCACGCCAGACGCCGACCCCAAAAATGTCGCATTGATGATCGAGACTGTGCGCAACAGCTAACAGCCTCAAGGACCGCCATGCGGCACCTGATCAAAATCATCTGGATCACCTTCACCGGCACAGCCTCGATGCTTTGCGCGGCCTTCATGCTGGTGCCCGCAACCGCCGACGAACGCACCATCCTGCCCGGCGACGACAGGCTGGCCCTGATCCAATTGCGCCTCGCGCGCACATTGCTCACCGTTGCACCGGATCAAACCGTGCGCATCATCGCCGCACGTTCCGGCCTGCCCGATGCCTTCGTGCGCGCCAACCTCGAAGCCTACGCCAATGGCCCGCAGACCACCGCGTCAGCCCCCAGCAACCGCCAGACCAAGGCAGGCGGCGCCCTTTTCGTGACCCCCGACTAAGCCTTTCTTTTGAATAAAAATATGCAAAGTGCCTCGCGCCCTCCCGCGCAGCACTTTGTCAAAGGCAGGCCCTCTCATCCGCACCGGCATGTCGTGCGCGCTTGCGCGCTCAATGACCTCAGACCCACTTCGCCAGCGGTGGCAGGCTCATCAGGACCGCATTGGCATCATGCCCTGTTGTCAGACCAAACTTGGTGCCCCGGTCGTAGACAAGGTTGTATTCGGCATAAAGCCCGCGATGCACCAATTGCGCATCCTTGTCGGCCTCATCCCAGCTTTGCACCCGGCGTTTTTCGACCAATGGTACATAGGCGGGCAAAAAGGCCCTTCCGATATCCTGCGTCAGTGCAAAATCCGTGGCCCAATCCCCGCTGCAGTGATCATCCATAAAGATCCCGCCGACCCCGCGCGCCCGATTGCGGTGCGGGATATAGAAATACTCATCCGCCCAGGCCTTGAGCTTGGGGTAGAAATCCGCGCCATGCGGATCCAGATGCGCTTTCTGGGTTGCATGAAAATGCGCCGTGTCTTCGGCATATTCGATGCAGGGGTTCAGATCCGACCCGCCCCCGAACCACCAGGCATGTGGCGTCCAGAACATGCGCGTATTCATGTGCACTGCGGGCGCATGCGGGTTCTGCATATGCGCCACCAGCGAAATGCCAGAGGCCCAGAACCGCGGATCCTCGGCCATCCCCGGCACGCCGCGCGCGGCCATCGCCTTTTGCGCCGCCGGGCCCAACTGGCCAAACACGGTCGAGGTATTGACCCCCACCTTTTCAAACACCCGTCCGCCGCGCATGACGCTCATCACCCCGCCGCCCGCGTCCGATCCGTCATCGGATGTGCGTGTGGTTTCCGTCCGTTCAAACCGTCCGGCAGGGCTATCGCTGGATTGCGAATCCTCCAACCCCTCAAAGGCCGCAACGATCTCGTCGCGCAGCGCCTCGAACCACGCTGCCGCCTGTGCCTTTTCCTGCTCCATTCCGCCTGTCATCGCCGCCCTATCTCTCTGCTATTGCATAACAACTCATGTTCTGCACCTTAGCAGGCAACCGACCAGAAACTTTGTCCCAGATCAACAGCGGAGATTGCAATGCGCCTTTCGTTCCTGATTTTACCCGTCCTTGCCCTCACCGCCTGTGCCACCCCGCGCGAACAATGCCTGAGCAGTGTCACCCGTGACGCCCGGATCAACGCCAGCCTGATCGCCCAGACAGAGGCCAATCTCGAACGCGGCTTTGGATTGCGGACAGAACAGCGGGTGCGACAGGTGACCCGCAGATGTCGCGGTGTCACCGAAAGCGGCGAGGCAGTCGTGACCCGCTGCGAGCGGATCCGAACCCGCAACGTCAGCGTGCCTGTCGCACTTGATCTGAATGCAGAGCGGGCGAAACTGGCCTCTTTGATCGAACAGCGTGACGCGTTGGCCCGCAAGACAGAAGCCGGCGTCACCCAATGCCGGGCGCTTTACCCCGAATAAGACTAGTGCGCAGCGACGGCGGCGGGGTCAATCAAGGTCCGGCCACCATCGACCGTTATGATCTGCCCGGTCACGAAGCCTGCCGCGTCAGAGGCGAGGTATTGCACCGCATCTGACACTTCACTGGGGCTCGCGATCCGGTGCAACGGTGTGCTGTCGACAATCGCATCACGCATGTCATCATCATCTTCTTCGCGCAGCGATCCTTTCAGGCTGGCACTCATCACCGATCCAAAGGCCACAGCGTTGACGCGGATCCGCTGCGACGCAAGGGCCACGGCAAGGGACCGGGTCATCTGATCAAGGGCCGCATTGCTGACGGAATAGGCCAAAAGATTCGGATGGGTCCGCCGCGCCGCGATAGAGCTGATGTTGACGATGGACCCGATTGGCCCGTCGTTCTCTTGCCCCTCGGCGTGTTTGATCATCCGTCGCGCGGTCGCCTGGCTCAGCTTCAGCGCGGACAGCAGGTTTTGCTGCAACAGTTCGTCCATGCTGGTGTCATCAGGATCAAGCGCATCGGTTTCAAGCACCTGACGTGCTGCATTGACCAAAATATCAATGCGGTCAAAGGCATCCACGGTCGCCGACAACAAATTCGCAATCGTCAGCTTTTTGCGCAGATCACCGGCAAAAATGCGGGCGCGGCCTTCTTCTGCGGCCTCTTCGCCCATTTCGCGCAGCAGCGTCTCTTCATCCATGTCCGCAAACATGACGTTGGCGCCACCGGCCAGAAAGTGCCGCCCAATCGCAAGGCCCACACCATTGGCGGCCCCGGTCACAATGGCGGTCTTGCCCGCAATCGAAAATGACATCGACGTACTCCCGTTCGTCTGATCCCGCGCGTTATATCAGCGCTGCGGCTTTGTGGCGTGAAAAATTTTGAAGCCGCCCGATCCGGGCAGTTCTGTGACGTTGCGAAAGGCCTCTTTCAGCGTCGCCTCATAGGGCAGATGGCGGTTGGCTACCATCCACAGCTTGCCCTGCGGGGTCAGCATCTTGGCCCCATGGGTGATAAAGGCACGGCCCAAATCGGTGTCGCCTTTACGGCCGGTATGAAACGGCGGGTTCATGACGATCCCGTCATAGGCGGCAGCTGGCTTGAAGTCCGTGGCATCGCCCCAGTGAAAACTGGCCCGAGGGTCGGTGACGTTCAATCTGGCGCACTCCAGCGCCAGCGCTTCAGCCTCGATCAGGTCAACGGACACCACGCCGTCGCGCTGCAAGATCGCATCCGACAGATAGCCCCATCCGGCCCCCAGATCCGCCATGCGTTTTGGCAGCTTTGCAGGCAGCGCAGCGGCCAGCAGCGCAGACCCCTTGTCGACCGCCCCATCCGAAAAGACGCCCGCGGTGGTGTAGAACCCGTGTTCCCCCTTGGCAGGCGGCGGGGCGGCCCAATCGGCAAAGGCATCGGTCTTATCAAACCAGAAAATCCGGCCATGATCCTTGGCGACACTTGGCAGCGGTCCCAGCGCCTTGCGGGTTGCGGTCCACAGGCTGTCGATCCCGTCGGTCTTGGCCCCGTCGATCACCACAAGATCCGCGAGTGCGGCGGCCTCAGCCACCATCGCGCGGGCAAGCGCCTTGGCGCGCGGCACGACGACGATTGCGGTCTTGGCTGCACGCGGATGCATATCAACGGTGTATCCCGCATGGCCAAATTCTGCATGGTTTGTGTATTGGCTGTGCATGATTTGTGCATCGTGATCGCGCAGGGCCGCCAGATCGTAATCCACCGGTGGACGCATCACGGTGACCGGCCCGTCGGGCAGCACCAAAACGCCATCTTCAATGGCAGTGCGAAGTCGAGAGGTTGAGGCCATCAGCGGGGAACAGCGCGCGCGCTATTCCTTCTCCATCGTGCATTGCAGGGGGTGTTGGTGACGCTGCGCAAAATCCATCACTTGCGCCACTTTTGTCTCGGCGATCTCGTGGCTGTAAACGCCCACAACCGCGACGCCCTTTTTGTGAACCGTCAGCATCAGGTCAAAAGCCTGAGCATGGGTCATGCCGAAGAAGCGTTCCAGCACCATGACGACAAATTCCATCGGCGTGAAATCATCGTTCAAGATCAGCACTTTATACAGCGGCGGGCGTTTTGTCTTTGGCTTGGTTTCAAGCACAACACCGACGTCGCCGTCGTCGTCTTCCTTGCCGCCCGCCATCATCTGAAAATCCGCCAGCATCTGCGTATCGTGTCCCGATCCATAGAAATGATTGAGTTGCTTATATAGAGCAGGGGCGCGCCGTGAAAACCCCCTGTCTTTGGGGGAGGCTGCGCCGCTCGCACAAAACGGGTTAAGAAATCTCTAAAGTCCGAAGGTGTGAAAAAGCGTCTGTGCGCCCCTTATCTAGCGTATGGGCCTTGATTGCACCCCAGATCCTGTGGCTGTGCACGAAGACCACACCTGAAACCTTTGAAAATAAGGTGTTTTCGGGAACGCCCTGCCTGTGCTAGCGTATCCGCAATAAAGAAGGCCACCGGAAAAATTCGGGGCCGTTGAGGCAGTACAAGAGGCAAACGACGTGGCAAGTCGTCCGGGATTCCAGGCCCTGCGTGGTCTATTCTTATTCGTTTTCGTAATTGCGTTTGCAGTGTCCCCACTGCGATCAATGGCTGCACCTTATGCTGCCATGGTCATGGATGCCCGCACCGGCGAGGTGCTGCATTCGCGCAATGCCGACACCCGGTTGCACCCGGCATCGCTGACCAAGATGATGACGCTTTATATCGCCTTTCAGGCCATCCAGCGTGGTGAAATCAGCCTTGATACCGAGGTGACGATCACCTCGCTCGCGGCCTCTGAACCGCCGTCGAAACTTGGGCTGCGGACCGGCCAAAAGATCAAGCTGCGTTACCTTTTGCGCGCCGCGGCGGTAAAATCTGCCAATGATGCGGCCACTGCGATTGGTGTTGCGATTTCCGGTTCTGAAAGCGCCTTTGCCACCCGGATGAACCGCACAGCGCGGGCCATGGGGATGCGCAACACGACATTTCATAATGCCCACGGGCTGACCCAAAGTGGCCACCTGTCCACCGCGCGGGACATGACCGTTTTGGGGCGTCACGTGATCTATGATTTCCCGCAGTACTATAACCTGTTTTCGCGCCGCACTGCCGATGCTGGCATCAAGCGCGTCAGCCATACCAACACCCGCTGGCTGAACGCCTATAAGGGCGCTGATGGTATCAAGACCGGCTATACCCGTGCGGCGGGATTCAACCTTGTGGCCTCTGCCCAGCGCGGCCAGCAGCGGGTGATTGCGACGGTCTTTGGCGGACGTTCGACCGCAAGCCGGAACGCCAAGATTACCGAATTGATGGACATGGGCTTTGCTCGCGCGCCCAATTCGGCCACGATCCGCAGGCCTGATGCGCCAACTGCACCTGAACCAAGCCAAGAGCTGGTTGCAGGCAATAGTGCGCCCGCCACCAATGGCGGCGCGGGCAAGACGATCCGCGTGACCGGCATGGTCCGCACCAGTTTGCGCCCTGTCAGCCGCCCGGTGCAAGAACCTGATCCGGTCCTGACAGCAACGGTCAACGACCTGATTGATTCTGCCGTGGCCGAAGCGATTGATGCCGACGCGATCACCAACATCCTTGAAGAAGCGGTGCAAACCTCTGCCCTCACGCCACAGGCGCGCCCAACCGACGCAGCAGTTACGCTGGCATCGGCCGCACCCGTAGCGCGGCCAGCGGCGTCCCTGCCCAGCCCCGAACCACAGCCCGAAATCGTCACCCGAATCTCAACCTCTGGCGGGCGCCATTGGGGCGTGAATGTCGGACGATACGGTTCACGGTATGAGGCAGAGCGTGTGCTGCTGAAGGTCGCACTGAATGAGATGTCATCGCTTGATGGGGCCCTGCGCCGCGTCGTGCAACGCTCTGGCGGGTTTGATGCCAACTTTATGGGGCTGACCCGTGACGGCGCAGATCTGGCCTGTCGCAGGCTTCAGGCGCGCGGCACGACATGCTTTATGCTGGGATCAGAGTAGCGGGCTAAACAGCCCGCCCTTCGAACGCTGCAGCCATCAGGGTCCGGGTATAATCGGACTTTGGCGCATCAAAGATATCGGCGGCATCCCCGGCCTCGACCACGTCGCCCTGCTTCATCACCATCACCTTGTGCGATAGTGCGCGCACGACCTTGAGGTCGTGGCTGATAAAGAGATAGGCCAGCCCGAACTTCTTTTGCAGATCGCGCAAAAGTTCGACGATCTGCACCTGCACGGTCATGTCCAAAGCTGACGTCGGTTCGTCCAGAACCACCAGTTGAGGCCGCAGGATCATCGCCCGTGCGATGGCAATGCGCTGGCGCTGTCCGCCTGAAAACTCATGCGGGTAGCGGTGCATCATGTCAGGTTCCAGCCCGACCTCTTGCATGATTTCGGCCACCATTTCGCGTTGGTCGCGTGTGGGGTCGATATCGTGGATCGTCAGACCTTCTGCGATGATCTGCTCGACCGTCATGCGCGGGCTAAGACTGCCATAGGGATCCTGAAACACGATCTGCATCTTAGAGCGTAGCGGCCGCATTTGCCGCTGGTTGAGGTGGTGGATATCGGTGCCTTGAAAATTGATCCGGCCCTCGGACTGGATCAGCCGCATGATCGCCAAGGCCAGCGTGGTCTTGCCGGATCCGCTTTCACCAACGATGCCAACGGTTTCCCCTGCCCTGACGCTAAGCGTGGCGCTGTTGACGGCCTTCACATAACCGGCTGTGCGCTTGAGCAAGCCGCGCTGAATCGGAAACCAGATCTTGAGCTGATCGGTTTGGGCCACCTGTTCGGCCTCTGCCGGGACGGGATCGGGGACGCCGGCACTTTCAGCGGCAAGCAGCATCTGGGTATAGGGGTGCTGGGGGTTGTCGAAAATCTCGGCTGTTGGGCCGGTTTCCACGATCTCACCGTCTTTCATCACGCAGACCCGGTCAGCGATCTTGCGCACGATGGTCAGGTCGTGGGTGATGAACAGCATCGACAGCCCCTGCTTGCGCTTGAGGTCTTCCAGCAGGTCGAGAATTTGCGCCTGGATGGTCACATCCAGCGCGGTTGTCGGCTCGTCCGCGATCAAAAGATCCGGCCCATTGGCCAGCGCCATAGCGATCATCACACGCTGCCGCTGGCCGCCGGAAAGCTGATGTGGATAGGCCGTCAGGCGACTTTCGGCATCGCGGATGCCGACCTGATTAAGCAGTTGAATGATCTTGTTGGTGACCTTTGCGCCGCGCAGCCCCTGATGCAGTTCGATGGATTCCGAAAGCTGTTTCTCAATCGTGTGCAGCGGATTGAGCGAGGTCATCGGTTCCTGAAAGATGAAGCTGATGTCGTTGCCCCGCACGGCACGCAGGGCTTGTTCGCTGGCGCCGACCATCTGGGTGCCTTCATAGGTGATGGACCCGTCAACCTCTGCGCTATCGCCCAAAAGCTGCACCGTCGACAGCGCCGTGACAGACTTGCCCGACCCGCTTTCACCGACAAGCGCGACCGTCTCGCCCTTTTCGATCTGAAAGGACACGTTGCGCACGGCAGGGCTGACCTGCCCATCCTGACGGAACCCGACGTTCAGGTTTTTGACGTCCAGAACGATACTCATGCAAAAGTCTTTCGGGGGTCAAATGCATCGCGCACGCCTTCGAAGATGAAGACCAGAAGCGAGAGCATGATGGCAAAGGTAAAGAATGCAGTGAAGCCCAGCCATGGGGCTTGCAGGTTCTGTTTGGCTTGCAGCGTCAGTTCGCCCAATGAGGGGGCAGAGGACGGCAGGCCAAAGCCCAGAAAGTCGAGCCCCGCGAGCCCACCGATCGCCCCTGTGAACAGGAACGGCAGCATCGTCACTGTCGCCACCATCGCGTTGGGCAGCATGTGGCGGAACATGATCGTGCGGTCGCTGACGCCCAGCGCCTTGGCGGCACGGACATATTCAAAGTTACGCGCGCGCAGGAATTCCGCCCGGACAACGCCCACAAGGGCGGGCCAGCCGAACAGGATGGAGAGGAACACAAGGAGCCAGAAACTGCGCCCCAATATCGCGGTCATGATGATGATCACATAAATCGACGGGGTCGATGACCAGATTTCGATAATCCGTTGAAAGATCAAATCGGTCCAGCCGCCGAAATAACCCTGCACGGCACCTGCGATGACCCCGACAACGGATGCCCCGACGGTCACCATGATGGCGTAGAAGATCGACAGGCGGAAACCGTAGATGATGCGCGCGACCACGTCGCGTTTTGTGTCATCGGTGCCCAGCCAGTTCGTCTCTGACGGGGGTGCGGGGGCCACACCGGGGACGTCGACGATGGTGTCATAGCTGTAGGGGATCAGGGGCCAGATCGTCCAACCCTTGTCGAAACCTTCGATATCAATGCTTTCGCCGTTCTGGGCCGCAGCATAAAGCCCTTCGGGGTCGTCAAAGCAATCAATCAGGCCGCCCGTGGCGATCAGGCATTTGACCTCGATGTCTTTGTAACCCGCCTCTGTCGGGAAATCGCCGCCAAAGTCCTGTTCCGAATAGAACTGGAAAATCGGCATCCGCAAATCGCCGCGATAGCTGACAAGGATCGGCTTGTCGTTGGCGATGAATTCGGCAAAGAGCGACAGCACGAAAAGGATCAGGAAGATCCAAAGCGACCAAACCGCACGGCGGTTCCGCTGGAAATTGCGCAGGCGGCGCTGGTTGAGGGGCGAGAGCCGCTGCTTTTTGACGGGCTCCATCGGGGCGAACGTATCAGCCATCAGCCGCGCCCCTCAAAATCAATGCGCGGGTCGATCAGCACATAGGTGAGATCCGTGATAATCCCGACGATCAGCCCCAAAAGGGAAAAGGCAAAGAGCGTGCCAAAGACCACCGGGTAATCGCGGGCGACGACGGCCTCGAACCCCAAGCGGCCCAGACCATCAAGCGAGAAAAGGGTTTCGATAATCAGCGAGCCGCCGAAGAACACGCCAATGAAGAGCGCCGGAAAGCCAGAGATAACGATCAACATCGCATTGCGGAACACGTGGCCGTAAAGCACGCGGGATTCGGTAAGGCCCTTGGCCTTGGCGGTGATGACGTATTGCTTTTTGATCTCGTCGAGAAAGCTGTTTTTGGTCAGCAGTGTCAGCGTCGCAAAGGCCGAAATCGTGCTGGCCAGCACTGGCAGTGTGATGTGCCAGAAATAGTCCAAAACCTTGCCGATCATCGACAGTTGGTCGAAATTATCAGAGGTCAGCCCGCGCAGGGGGAAGATGCGCCAGTAAGACCCGCCTGCAAAAAGCACGATCAGCAACAGCGCAAACAGGAAGCCGGGAATCGCATAGCCAATGATGATCGCGCCGCTGGTCCATGTGTCGAACTTGGATCCGTCGCGGATGGCCTTTTTGATGCCCAGCGGGATCGAGACCAGATAGGCTATCAACGTCGACCACAAGCCAAGTGTGACGCTGACGGGCATCTTTTCGAGCACCAGATCGACGACGCTGACAGAGCGGAAATAGCTTTCGCCGAAATCGAAGCGGATGTAGTTCCACATCATGTTCAGGAAGCGTTCAAGCGGCGGCTTGTCGAACCCAAATTCGCGTTCCAGTTCCTCGATGAAATCCTGCGGCAGACCGCGCCCACCGACATAGTCGCTGTCGCCGGTCTCTGTCAGTTCGCTGCCACCGCCAGAGATGCTTTCGAACACGTCACCACCGCCTTCGATCTGGGCGATGATCTGTTCAATCGGGCCACCGGGGACGAATTGGATCAGGGCAAAGTTGATGATCATGATCCCAAGCAAAGTTGGGATCACAAGCAACAGCCTGCGAAGGATATAAGCGCCCATCTGTGTTTACTGGAACGCGCCTGCGGCTTCGAGTGCCGCCGCCGCTTCGGCGTCGTACCACCAGAAATCCAAAGTGCCCAAGGCAAACGGAGGAAGCTCTTCGGGGAAACGGTACATGTCGTAATAGGCAACAGTGTGCACGTCCTTGAACCATTGCGGGATCCAGAACCCTTCGGCGCGCAAAGCGCGGTCAAGCGCATGGACAGAGGTGCGCAATTCCTCCAGCGTCTTGGCCTCGACCACGACATCAATCAGCCGATCAATCGCGGGCGAGCGCAGACGCATCAGATTGCGCGAACTGTCATCCGCCGTTTCCGACCCAAACCACTGGCGCAGGCCTGAACCCGGCTCAAAGCCTTGACCGGGAGAGCTGTTCACAAGGTCATAGTCGCCGGACCGGGTGCGTTCCACGAACTGCGACGTGTCAACGCGGTCCAGTTTTGCATTCACACCGAGGCGTTTAAGGTTTTCGACAATCGGGTTGATGATCCGGTCAAACTGCGGCGAAAATTGCAGGAAGTCGGCGTCGAGCGTCTGGCCATCCTTGCGGCGCATCCCGTCGTCACCCACGATCCAGCCCGCCTCGTCCAGCAGGGCCGAGGCCTTGCGCAGATTGGCGCGGTCCAGCGGGCGGTTCACGGTCGCGGACACGGGCGGCGTCACCGCCTCTGCCGTCAGGATGCTGGCATCCAGCAACCCTTCGTCCACAAGGGGCTGCATAATCGCGACTTCTTCGGGGGTTGGCACGCCAGAGGCAGCCAGATCAGAGTTATCCCAGAACGAAATTGGCCGCGCATAAAGGCCATAGAACAGACTGTCGTTCATCCATTCAAAGTTGACCATCAGGCGCACCGCCTCGCGCACGCGGGGGTCTTGCCATTGCGGCCGGTCCAGGTTGAACACAAAGCCTTGGGCGGATCCGATATTGCCATCAGGCAATTCCTCAACCTTGACCCATTCCTTTTCGACAGCGGGGAAGTCATAGCCTGTTGCCCACTGCTTTGAGCTGTTTTCGGACCGGAAGGTATAAGCGCCGGATTTGAAACCCTCAAACGCGGCAGAGCTATCGGCGAAATATTCAACCCGGATGGTTTCAAAGTTGTTGCGCCCGATGTTGATCGGCAGATCCGCGCCCCACCAGTTCGGGTCCAGTTTGTAGATGATCTGACGGTTGATATCGAAGCTATCCAGCAGATAGGGCCCTGTGCCCATGAAGGGGGCATCGCTTGCCTCATCCAGGCGGGTGCCGGTTTCTTCGAACCATGCCTTTGAGAAGACAACCGTGCCACCGGCAAATCCAATCACGTCACGGCGCGGGGCTTCTTCTGTGAAGGTGAATTTGATGCGGTAAGGTTCCAGCACCTCAACACCGACGATGTATTGTGTCACCACGTTGCGATATTCGGTGATGCCCTGTTCCAGGAACAGGTTGAAGGAAAACGCCACATCCTCTGCCGTCATGCCGGTGCCATCGGAGAATGTGACATCGTCGCGCAGGTTGAAGATCACCCAATCAAGGCTTTCGGGGTATTCCATCGTGGTGCAGAGATAGCAGTAAGACCCGTATGCATCATCCGCCGTGGAGGTCAGCACGCTTTCGTAAGGCAGGGTGTTCAACGCCGCAGAGACACCATCACGGGCGTATTGGTTGAAGCTGTCAAAGCTGCCTTGGGCCCATTGCGCGATCTCGCCGCCCTTGGGCGCGTCGGGATTGACGTAATCAAGCGCTGTGTTGGGGCCATACTTGAGTTCGCCAAAGTTGCTATAGCCATGGCTTTCGGTGATGACCTCGTGGCTATCGGCAAAGACTTGCCCCGCCCAAATCGCAGCACCAACAAGAATCGCCGTGCCTGACACCCAATGTTTCAGCGTCGTTGATTGCGATTTGGCTTTTGCTTTCGACACAGGTTTGGGGCGATTTGGCATCTTGCTCTCCGAATTGTCAGTCACACGGCTTGTAACACATTTGTAGCTAAAGCCGCGTTTGGCAAACATTCAAGTTGAGATTGCGTGAACACTGCGTGAACCCACCGTACGGTGTGGCCGAATTTATGCAACGCAACAAAAAGGCCGCCCCGGATCGGGACGGCCAAAATCACACGAAAAGCGGTGCTTAGTCGTCGAGGCTATCAAGATAGGCGATCAGGTTTGCGCGGTCTTCGATCTTGCGCATACCGTTATAGCCCATTGCGGTGCCCGGTGCGTAACCCTTTGGGCTTTCAAGGAAAGCGTTCAGGTTTTCAGGCGTCCAGGTTTCCGCCACAGCGACAAGCGCGCCGGAATAGTTGAAATCGTCGTAAAACGCGACTGCGCGGTTGACGACACCCAAAAGTGCCGGGCCGGTGCCATGTTTACCTGCCTCAAGCGCGTGGCAGGATTGGCAATTGCGCCAAAGGCCTTCGCCCTCTTCCGCGGAAGCAGAGGCCATGACAACCGCAAAATCGACTTCTTCGACGACTTCTTCTTCGGCGTCAGCGCCTTCGACGAACACGACATACCCCTGTGCGTGGTCTTCGCCATGACCGCCTTCGCCACCGTGATAGATGATCTCTGCCGCCCAACCGCCAAGCAAGAAGATCAAAAGCGCGCCACAAAGTGCGCCGCCGGCTTTGGTCAATGTCATTGTGTCGAACATGTCGCGTTCCATTCGGTTCGTCTGCGTTGCCGCTATGTATCCGTTTCCCCCGCCCAAGTGCAAGCTATAGTGGCGCGACGAAATGGCCCTTTTTTCTGGGTAGATGAACGATCAATGAAGGGGCGCTGCCATGTCCGCGAAAATTGCCTTTCAAGGAGAGCTTGGTGCTTACGGCCATCAGGCCTGCGTCGAAGCGCGTCCAAATCACGAACCACTGCCCTGCCCGACGTTCGAGGCCGCGATCGAGGCGGTGCGAAAGGGTGATGCAGAATTGGGCATGATTGCCGTCGAGAACTCTACCTACGGACGGGTTGCGGATGTGCATTCACTGCTGCCTGAAAGCGGTTTGCACATCGTGGATGAGACGTTTGTGCGGGTGCATATCAACCTGCTTGCCAAGCCCGGGGCGCAGTTGCGCCAGATCGAGCACGCTTACGGCCACGTCGTGATCCTGCCGCAATGCGGGGTGTTTTTGCGCGAAAACAGCATCACCGGCAGGACCAGTTCCGACAACGCCAAGGCCGCACGCGATGTGGCAGAGGGCGATGATCTGACGGTTGGCGCGCTCGCCTCAGAGCTGGCCGCCGACATCTACGGCCTTGAGGTCGTCGCGCGCCACATCGAGGACCACGACCGCAATACAACGCGATTCCTGATTATGAGCCGCGAGCCGGATTACAAAAAGCGCGGCAAACACGCGATGATGACCAGCTTTGTCTTTCGCGTGCGCAACATTCCGGCCGCGCTTTATAAGGCGATGGGTGGCTTTGCCACGAACGGCGTCAACATGACCAAGCTTGAAAGCTACATGGTTGGCGGCAACTTTAACGCCACGCAATTCTACGCAGAGATCGAGGGCCACCCGGACGACCGCAATGTGGCGCTGGCGCTGGAAGAATTGGACTACTTTACCGACCACCTGAAGCTGATGGGCGTCTATCCATCGGCCCCAAGGCGGCATGACAAGGTCTAGGCGCTAGTCCTCTTCCAGCACTTTGCGGGCAACGCGAAAACATTCCAACGCCTGCGGGACACCGCAATAAATCGCCACGACGTGAATGATGGCGCGAATTTCTTCCTTGGTGACGCCATTGGTGACAGCACCACGGCAGTGAATTTCCCATTCATGCATTTTGCCCAAGGCACCGATCATCGACAGGTTCATCATGGACCGCGTCTTGGCGTCGATGACGTCATCGCCCCAGCCAAAACCCCAGCACCACGCTGTCATCGCCTCTTGAAACGGTCGGGTGAAATCATCCGCAGCGGCAAGGTTCTTTTCGACATAATCTGCACCAAGCGTGGCTTTGCGCTGCGCGAGGCCCTTGAGAAACAGGTCTTCGTCAAATGTGGTCATGTCGGGTCCTTTGTTGTCGGCGATCGGCCGAAATGTCGGTCGCGGTGATCTGAACCGTCGCATCCGCCTCGGTCAATGGCAATCGGGCGGCTTACGATGGACGGCGCAAACATGGCCGCATAGCGTGGCAGGTGAAAATCAAAGGGGCGACAGCGATGACACTGCCAAAAACGATGCGTGCGATGGTGACAATGGGTCATGGCGACATGGACCAGATGGTGTTCCATAATGACTGGCCGCGCCCGGACCCCGGCCCCGGTCAGGTGCTTGTGCGGGTCGCAGCCTGCGGGCTGAACAACACGGACGTCAACACGCGGTCGGGCTGGTATTCAAAGTCAGTGACAGACGCCACAACAGGCAGTGGCATTGATGACGTCGCCGAGGAAGATCCCGCTTGGGGCGGGACGCCGATCCAATTTCCACGCATCCAAGGCGCTGACGCCTGCGGTGAAATCGTGGCCGTCGGCGAAGGTGTCGACCCCGGCCGCATTGGCGCGCGCATCATCACCGACAATTGGCTGCGCGACCCCTCTGATCCGTTGAACAGGAACAAGACCGGCTACTTTGGATCAGAGATGGACGGCGGATTTGCAGAATACACGGTGATGCCCAGCCAGAACGCGCTGTCGATCAAGTCCGATCTGTCAGACGCAGAGCTTGCCACTTTTTCCTGTTCCTATTCCACGGCAGAGGGGATGCTAAGCCGTGCCAATGTCACGGATGGTGACACCGTGCTGGTGCCCGGCGCCTCTGGCGGTGTGGGTGGTGCATTGGTGCAGCTTGCAAAAATGCGCGGCGCGCGGGTGATTGCGCTGGCCTCTCCGTCGAAACACGCCGACGTCAGCGCCCTTGGGGCCGACCGGGTCTTGCCGCGCGCGCCCAACAATTTACGCACCGCTGTGGGCGAAGAGCAGGTGACGGTCGTCGCGGATGTGGTCGGCGGTCCATATTGGCCAAGCTTGATTGATATTCTGCAACGTGGCGGGCGCTATACGTGTTCCGGTGCGATTGCCGGACCCATGGTCGATCTGGATCTGCGCACGCTTTATCTGCGCGATCTGACGTTCACCGGATCGACCGTGATTGACCCGGCTGTGATGACCAATCTGATTGGCTATATCGAACAGGGGGCGATCCAGCCTGCACTGGCTGCAATCTATCCGCTGGAAGAGCTTCATGCCGCCCAAACGGCCTTTATTGCCAAAAAGCACACCGGGAATATCGTGGTGACGCCGTAAGGCCTGCATAATTCAGGGGAATGGGCCTCAGGTCCTTGAAAAATAGGCAGAAAACGCTTATATATATGGTGTACCCCAAATGAGAGGAAGCCATTGAAGACTGTATTGTCGCGTCTTGATTCATCACGTCTGTCCCACCGTCAAAACCGGGCATCCGGGCGACAATTTATCCCAAAATCTTCGATCGCGATCCTTGGCCTTGGCTTGGTGCTGGCCCTGACCGGAATGATATTTGCGGACGGCGGCGGCCCCTTGTTCGTTCTGACGGAAATCCTAGCGATTGTGTTGATCCTAAGCGGGCTGTTGATCGGACTGCGCAAAGTGGCAGGGCATCTGATCGCCGCCCTGGCGGGCATGGGGCGCTAGGCGCATCCTGCCGTTATCCGGTTGCCAAGCCCCCGCGCGGCGCTAAGATCCTGCGCTGATTGGCGCGGTCCAAACGGAACGCTGCCCCAACAGAACTGGATCCTGACACATGGCAAAACTTTCATTTCTTGGCCTTGGCGTCATGGGCTACCCGATGGCCGGACATCTGGCCGCGGCAGGCCATGATGTGACCGTCTACAACCGCACAACCGCCAAGGCAGAGGCGTGGGCCAAGGAACACGGCGGCGCGTTTGCCCGGACCCCCGCAAAGGCCGCGGAAGGCGCGGAGATGGTGTTTGCCTGTGTTGGCAATGATGATGATTTGCGGTCCGTCTGTATTGGTGAGGATGGTGCTTTTGCCACGATGGACGATGGTGCGATCTTTGTGGACCACACAACCGTGTCCGCCAAAGTCACGGCAGAGCTGTATGCAACGGCCAAAGCCAAAGGGCTTGGCTTTGTTGATGCGCCCATTTCCGGCGGGCAGGCAGGGGCTGAAAACGCACAGCTTTCGATCATGTGCGGTGGCGATACGTCGGATTATGACCGCGCAGAGCCTGTGATGAATACCTACGCCAAGCTTTGCCGCCGTATCGGCGACAGCGGTGCGGGACAGATGACAAAGATGTGCAACCAGATTGCGATTGCCGGTTTGGTGCAGGGGCTGTCAGAGGCGCTTCATTTTGCCGACAAGGCTGGTCTTGACGGTCGGGCCGTGGTCGAGGTCATCAGCCAAGGGGCCGCAGGAAGCTGGCAGATGGCGAACCGGTTCGAGACCATGCTGGATGACCACTTTGAACATGGCTTTGCCGTCGATTGGATGCGCAAGGATCTGGGTATCTGTCTGGACACGGCGGACGAAAATGGGGCCAGCCTGCCGATCACCGCGCTTGTCGATCAGTTCTACAAGGACGTGCAGAAAATGGGCGGCGGGCGCTGGGACACGTCCAGCCTGTTCAAGCGGCTTCAGGCGCTTTGATAAAAGCGCGCTGTCAAGGCATGGAAGCCCTGATTGCGAAATAACTAATCCATGATAGCTTGTCGGTATTACTTATCGACAAACTGGATTTGAGCCATGAACGCGCCTTTCACACAAGATGCCCGTATGGGTCGCCTGTCCACAGTGTTGGGCAAGGATAAACTGAACCTGCTGCAATTTGACGGCCAAGAACATGTGAACGGGCTGTTCCATTACCGGGTAGAGGCGCTGTGCGACACCGATAATGTTGATTTTGATGCCTTAATCGGAACAAACGCCACTGTGCATCTGCGGTCCTTCGACCTGCCGGATGTACCCTATGATGGCATCGTGACAGAGGCGCAATTGCTTGGCCCCGGCAACAACGGCTGGCGATATGAGCTGATCTTGCGGCCCTGGTTCTGGCTGCTGAGTCTGCGGCGCAAACAGCAGATTTTCCACGATATGGACGTGGTCCAGATTATCGAAGAGGTTTTTGGGCCCTATGGCAAGGACTACGGGATCGACCTGACGGGCAGTGTTCCTGAACTCGAATACACCGTGCAATATGGCGAAAGCGATATGGCATTCGTGATGCGCCTGATGGAACGGTTCGGGCTTAGCTATTATTTCGAGCACAAAGACGGGTCGCACGAAATGAAGATAATGGACTCTGTCACTGCGCTGACCGACGTGCCGAACAAGAACCGGCCGATGTTGGCGGTCGAAGATCGCCACCGCGCCGACGAAGAACATTTTTGGGAAATGCGCCCGGCGCGACGCCTGACCACCGGTGCGATTCGGCTGACGGACTACAATTTCAAAACGCCGACCGCTGCCATGGAGGCCGAACGCGCAGGCGAAGCGAGCTATGCCGAAGGTCAGATCGAAAGCTATGACTACCCCGGTCAATACCTTGACCAGACCTCTGGCAAAGACGTGGCCCGCGTTCGTATCGATCAGGAACGCGGCCAAGACCCGCGCCACAACGCATTGGGGGATTGCGCGTCGCTGCGGGCCGGTCAGACGCTGAAAGTAACCGGACTTGCTGTGCCAAATGTCGGCGAAGCCGTGTGCTTGTCGGCGCAGCATAGCTACCGCGCGGGTGACTTTCATTCTGCCGGGGACGACGGTGGTCCGACTTACGAAGGCCGATATCAACTGATGCCTACCTCGGCCCCGCTGCGCCCTGAATTCAAGACACCGCTGGCCCGGATACAGGGGCCGCAGACCGCGACTGTCGTCGGCGAGGGAGAGATTGATTGCGACGAATATGGTCGCATCCTCGTGCATTTCCACTGGGATCTCGACCAGCGTAAATCAATGCGCTGCCGGGTCAGTCAGAACTGGGCCGGCAATGGCTGGGGCGGCATGGTCGTGCCGCGTATTGGGATGGAAGTCGTCGTCGAATTCCTTGAGGGCGATCCCGACAAGCCGCTGGTGACGGGCTGTGTCTACAACGGCAAGAATGATCCGCCCTATGCGCTGCCTGAACATAAAACCCGCAGCACGTTCAAGACCGACACCCATCAGGGCAGCGGTTTCAATGAGCTGCGTTTCGAGGACAAGAACGGCAAAGAAGAAATCTTTGTGCACGCCCAAAAGGACCGCAACGAAAAGACGCTGAACAACCACTCGGAGCGGATCGACAACAACTGGGTGCAATCCGTGGGCCACAACAAGTCGATCGAGATTGGCAATAACCACGTTGAATCCATTGGCGGCAACATGAGCCTCACGGTCGGACCGTCGGGAATTGGTCAGGTCGTCAGCGGTGCGGTCGCTGGTCTGGCAGAAGGTGTCAGCAAGATCGCAGCGGATCTTGGCCTGAAAGGTGCGGTGAACCCCGGCGAAGGCAACCTACAGGTCTTTGTCGAGAAAATTCGCGAACAAACCATCGGTATTGCGTCACAGACCCGGATTGGTGTGTCGTCCAAGTTGACGGTCGGGAAATCCATCGAGATCTCCTCGGGTGAGACGATGGCGACCGTGGTGGGCGAGGAATCGCGCGAGAGCGTCGGCAAAAACAAGAGCATCGATGTCGGTGATGAATTCGTCATTTCCGTGGGCGAGAGCAAAATGATCATGAAAAAGGACGGCACGATCCAATTGATCGGCAAGGACATTCAGTTCAAGGCATCCTCCGGGATCACCCAAAAGGCTGGCGGCAAGATCAGTGCAAAGGCAGGCAGCGACATCACGATGAAGGGATCCAAGGTCAATCTGAACTAAACCTTGGAGGTCTGAATATCACCCGCGCTGGATGAAACCCGGCGCATGACATTGCCATGCCGGAACCACCCCAAATGTTTTGCGCGCGCGCAAGGCGATCAAACCGCGATCACAAAGCGATGCGGTCGCCAAAGCCTCGGCAAGGTCCATCTGTCCAACGGGCTGGCCGTTGATATGGGCACTATCCGCCATTTGCAGACGCCTTTGTGACCACCATGCCGCCACCTTTTCTTCGTAGGTTTTAGGGGTGGCAACAGCCGTGGTATCAAACGGGTTCGCGGCTGCAGGGGGGACGTCATCCTCAAACCGGTCTGACAATTGCACCCCGGTAATCTGCGCGATGCTGACCTCTGCAGGGTCTTTGAAAGCATCATGCTGCGTGCAATCCAAAAGCCAAGGCACAAGAGCCGGGTGTCCGGCGTAGCCTGCGGTTTCGATCTTTTGGTCCGGGCTGGCGGCACTATCGGTGGCGGCAACCCAGTTTAGCGCTTCGTCCGCTGTCAACGCGACACCCAGCATCATCCGCGCCGCAGCACCAGCAGGTCCCTGATCTGCCGCAAATTCCTGCAAGGTTGCCATAAACTCTGTCCCGGCGGCCAGTTTGGCCGCTGCGATAGCGCGGGCGAGGCGGCACGGGTCATCATCGTCCGAAAGCGGTAACGCAACTTGTGGCGCGGCGGCGCTGATATTGCCCCAGCCCGCCAGCCGCAACGCCCAAACGCGCACCTGCGGCGGCCCCTCCAGATGATCGCAAACAGCTTGCGCAGGGTAGTGACCCACCAGCAGGCAACAGGCCAATGCAAGCGCGTGGTGCGTCGGTGTCGCCCCATCCAAAAGCCGGATCGCAAGCGCGCGGACATTCTCTGCGCCATGCCAGCTGAGCCCAAGTGCGGCCCCTTCTGTCAGCGCGTGATCCGCACCCAGCGCCGCCATCAAGACCGGCACCCGCGCGCGGCGGTCGCCGATATTAGCAAGGTAGGCCAGCGCAAAGATCGTGCTTGGATCGGGGTCCTCTTCAAAGCGTTCATGGGCCAGGTCCCAACCGATTTGCCCCGCCAGCGAAAGCCCCTTGAGGTTGGCGGCGATCTGCTGGTCCAGCGCACAAAGGTCTGAAAGGTCCGCTTGTGGGCTTTGCAATAACGCGCCCCGCATGTGCAGCAGAATGGGCACCTCTGCTGCGTGTTGTGCGATGACCTGAGGGATGACGGTGGGAAACATTCTAGTTGATCTTGACCGAGGCCCCGGCGATCCGGTTGGTGCCTTTGGCAGTGCTCAGCACATAATCCCCGCTGAGTTCCACACGACCGTCCGCCGTCAGCGTAATCGCCGCCTTCCCGCACTTCAGCCGCAGTTTGCGCGGATGAGAGATCACGGTCTGCTCTGCCCCTGTCGTCACCACAAATGGATCAGCGCTGGGGTCAAGCGTCGGTGCCTCCGTGCGTTGATGCGCCATGCGCCCCATTATCACCGGTCGACCGGGATCGCCAGCCTCAAACATCACCGCCACCTCATCGCCAACGGATAGATCATCCACCGGAACCAGGCTGGCGGCGTTCAGATCCTGCCCGCTTTCGTTACGAATGGTCGCCGCGGTTTTGGTCAATCCAGCGATGCGCAGGATCACGACACCCTGCACTAACCTCTCGGATCGTGCGTGGCTGGTCTGAGGTGACTTTGTCTGTGTATCGGGCATTTGTAATCTCCTATCGGATCTTAACATGGGCGACGGGGGCGGACTTGCCGGCACCGCTATGAAGGTAGCTGATGATCGGGGCAAAGGCGGCCTCATCGCAGGCAAAGGCCACATCAATGCTTTGCAAAAGAACCAAGGGTTCGGTCATCAGCGCGACCTCTGGCACCAGTCCGCTGGCCAGCGGGCTTTGGCCCTTGCGTGGATAACCACCCAAAAGCGCTAGCTTTCCCCAATCCGCCAGCATCGCATAAAGCCCGTCCAGAACAGCATCATCAGGCGGGGCTTGAAAGACAATTTCAACGCTGCGATCACGCCCCGTCATCTGCGGGCGCTTATAGTCGACGGCAAAGCGCATGTCTTTCGGCAGCGGTGGAAATGGCAGATCAAGCGGCCCATTTGGCGCAAGGACGGCATCCGGCACGGCGAGAAAGGCCAGATGCGTCAGCCCCCGCGCGACCAGCATATTGGCCAAGACCTTGAACATCCCCGGATGCAGGTTGGTGGCGGAGACCATCCAATTCTGTCGCGCCTTTGCCTCAATGAATTCCGCGCTGTCGACCTGAAGCAATGGGGGCGGGCCACCGGGATCCCTTGGCACAAAATAGCCCTTGGCCACACAGGCGGCGAGAAAGGCAACCGGGTCGGGTGTCACCTCAAATGGATCATCGGGTTGCGTTGAGATGTTGTCTTCAAAGAGGGGCACGCCCGGTCCCTGCGCGACAATCCGAAACGTCGTGGCCTGCGCGGGATCAACGGCAAAGCGAAACGTGTCGGAGGGTGCGGGAAATTCAATCATAATCGCGCTCGAATGCCTCTAACCACGCGGTTGCGGCGTCTTGATTGAAAAAGCGGTCGTTGCTTTTGAATTTCGGCAGGCGGGCGGCTGCAAGGGTCTTGGCGACATGGCGGTAGCTGGGCAAAAGATCCCCGGTGGTGACCTCGCCAATCTGCGGTGCATCACCGGCTTGAATCATCAGGCCGTCGCCCAGATCATGGACCTTTATGGCTGTATCCGTTGCCAATGTGGCCGTCACCGTGTCACGTCCGCCGCAAAGTTCGTTCAGCATGACGTCACGCGTAAACGTCAACCATTGCGCACGTTTGAAGCGCGGCAGGAACCACGGATGGCCCGGCCAATATTTCAAAAGATGCGTCGCCACGCTGCCGTAAACCTCGTAATCAAAGCCGGGATGCCGCGCCAGCGTTGCCGCCAGCCCGCTATCCATCGCCCGGCGCAATTCGCGTGACCCCACTTCGGTGTCGGCTTTCAGCGCATAGCCCGCATGACCGCTGACAAAACCGGGGGTGTTGACACAAGCGAGGCCCTGCACCCAAGCGATCAGCGCATCCGGTTGGGCAAGCGGATGATCCAGCGGGAAGGAGACAGAGATCGACGACAGCATCGGCATAAAGATCGCGCCGTCGACCTCGTACTTCTGTTTGTTGGCGGCAATGGCCGCTGCGGTGTCCTCTGGTGTGACGGGCAACGGCGGAAGCATCTTGTAGGTGATGGCAAGCTCTGCGCTGCTGACACCTTCGCCGTGGCCAGCGGCCCGCATTTGCAGCCAGTTTCGCGCACCAACGCGGGGGCGGTCAAAAAGCGCACCAAAGACAGCGTCCGCCTTGGCATTGCGCTTGGCAAAACGGCGCATGGTGCCTGTCACGAAATGGGCCAAATGCCCATCAAGCGCCGCCATCGCCTGATCGGCCAGATCGCGCAGAACGGCGGGATCAACATGATCGAAATAGAACGTGCACGACACACAGGGCGTCAGCAGCGTTGTTCCTTCGGCCTTGATCTGGAGCGCTTGAAGTTGGTCAATCGTCGTCATCAGGCCCCGCCTTATTACCTTCCAACGTCGCGACTTTCGCCGTCAGCTCTGCGATTTGGGATTGCTGGGTCTTGAGCAATTCAAGCAGATAGAACGGCAATTGCGCCGCCTTGATCCCACTGAATGCGCCGTCCTGATAATACAGCTCTGGGACAACGGCGCTGACCTCCTCTGCGATCAGGCCCACCTCTGGTGCGCCATCATGCGCCCAGTTGAAGGATTTGACATCAAGATCCAATAGCCGCTCTGCCCGCAGGTCAGCGCCCTTGATATCGTCCTTGTAGCGTTCCGAGGACGGCACCCGGATCGGGATACCGGTCCCGCCCGGCACGCGGACGGGGGCCGTGCCCGGCGCACCGCGCGGGATGCCAACGCCGCCCATCTGCGGCATGCCAAAGGGATCAAGGGCGGGCACTTCGATACCAACCGGGTTGGCACCACGGCCTTCGCATTGACAGGTATCAGGGTCGAGCTTGGGGTCGTCGTTGTCAAAGTCGGGATTATGCTGGCGATTGATGTCGTTGTAGTCGTCCCGCTGCAATTCGCCATTGCCCTGCCCCGGTCGCCGCGACCAGTCGTCAACAGTGCCGTCAGAGCGGGTGAATTTCAGATCGACTACCGTGTCGCCATTGATGGTAAGGTCCGGCCTGCGGATCTGGGCGGCATTGCCGGTCAGATACGAATTGACCGTTGACCACCAACTGGTGCCGCGCTCCCATGTGCCGTCTTGCAACAAGCGCCACGGTTTCTGGTGCTCTAGCCCAAGATCCTGACCTGTCGCATTCTGAAAGGCATCGGCGGCCTCTTCAAAGCACTTTTCCTTATCCGTCATTGCATCAGCACCCCTTCACTCACGCCGAATTCTCAGGGAAGAATTCGACGAAATCGCCGCCATCATTGCCCGCGTCGCACCAGCAAAAGATCCGGCAAAGGATCTCTTCGATATCGCCAAGCCCGGTCAAATTGCCCTGAAGCTCTGCCGGGCCCATCGTGTTGGGGGCATTGCCGTTCATCGTCATCGGGTCGCTCAGGCGGGCGACGTTCTTGCCTTCGGCCTTTACATCAAAACTGTAGTTGATGAATTTTGCCTTGCCCTTGATGACACCGGACACAACCCCACCACCGGCGGATCCCGCTTCATCACCGGTGCTGGTCGCGAATTCCGAGGTCTTCAGCGCAATCGCCTGCCCGTCAGCTTTGACGGTCTTTGTGCCTTTGACCAGATGCTTTGACATCGCGATGTTGGGATAAGGGATCGGCACCGGACCGCCGGGCGATGGCGTCTTGCACACATCAGGCGGGCCGCAAATGATCACGCCATCGCTTTGTTTGTGGACCACGGTCAGTTTGTTGACATTGACGGTTGGGATCATCGGTCAGACCTTTGCGGTTGGGCCGTGCTTGGCAAGCAAGACGGCACTTCGAAATGGATTGGTGTCAGAGGCGCAATAGACAAGCGCGCTGTGCGGGCCTTCGGCTGGGGCGTCGTTCAGATCGCTCCAGGCCATGGCGGCAAGCAGCGGACCAGAGGCGGCACCAACATCACCCCAGCAATCGGCAGGGTGGCGCAGGTCCAGCGGATGACCATGGCTTGCGCCAGTGCGCAGATAGGCGGTGGACCATTCTTCGGTCCGCCAGGTTTCTCCGTTTTGGTCGCAATAGGTTACGTCGGCGCGACTGTCCTTTGTCGGCAAAACCTGCCTGAGGACCTGGCTCAACCCGTCGCCGGTATTGGGTTTGCCATCGTACCACGGGCTTGGTTCCTCGGCCTGCGCGGCCGCCTGCAAAACGACATGCGGCAGTGTCGGGTTGGCGGCAACAAAGGCTTCGCTGGCCAGCAGGACAAAGCCCGCGCCCTCGCCCGGCACAAGACCTGTTGGCGTGTCTTCACCCTTAAGGCGGCCCTGACGGTCCAGCCAATCAAGCGCGGGTTGGCCAGGGCTTTCGACCCCACCGACAAGGCAAAGCTGCGCCTCGCCCTGCGCGATCAGGGCTGCGGCTTCGGCCATCATCGCAAGCCCGCCGTGATGGCCGGTTGCCACCATGCGGCTGCGATCAACGTCTGCGGGGGTCGGCAGCATCGACAGGATTTCGCCCGATAGCCGCGCGATCTCTGCCTCGCCCCAGCCGGGACGCTCGGGCGGAACAGACAGGAAAACCGGGACAGGTGTGGCGCCTTCGATCACCGCTGCACATTCCGTCGCAGCCAAAAGCGCCATTTGGCGCAACCGGGTCAGGTCGGATGCATCCGGGTCGTCGCTTTCCAATCGCGCAAGGATTAAGGGTTGTCCGGTCATGACACTTGGAAACCGCGCGCTTTGGCGGAACTGATTGATCTGCGCATGCAAGGCGGCCATCACCGCTGGCAGCCCAATTCCGACAGAGGTCACTGCCCCTGCCCCAACAAGGTAAACCGCCCCCGTCATGCGGCGACCCCGGTGTCTGCCCGGACAATCCGCTTTTGATCGACCGAGATGCGTTTGATTTTGCGCCCATCCGCACCGCACAGGCAAACAGAGCGCCACATCATCACCAGCTTGCCAAGGTCAGGTTCGATGATCACGCGCCGCAAGTTGACCTCTTGCTGCGACCAGCGCCCCGCTGATTGCGTCCGCACCGTTGGGATCAACCGCGGCAAGCGGAACTCCATCAGGCCCTCTGGCGTCATGTTGCGCAGGCGCACTTGCTCGTGCCCTTGCAGGACCGTCTGGGATTGCAGCGCGGGTGTGGCGACGCGGAAATAGCCGGGCTGCACATCGTCGGGCCAAAACGGCATACGTGTGTCCTGCCATGCGGCATCATAGGTGCCGCCCAGATCGCGCCTTGGGGTCCATGTGACGGGCTGTGCCGAAAAGCCTGCAATCGGCACATTGGCTTTCGCGGTTGCGCGGGTCACGGGGCTATCGGGATCCTCGACCGTTGGCGCGGGGGTGCCAATCAACAGACCGGGATCGCTTGCAAATCCGCTGCCTGCGGGGTTGCGCATATCCCAGATGCGCCCCTGATCCGTCTCTTGCCCGCCACCAAATGCATTTTCGTATGTGATCGGCATCTTTTCGAACGTGGCAGGCGTATCGGGCACCACGCCGAGCAGACCGCGCACCCAATTGCGCGGGCCGGTCACCTGCGCTTTTGCCTGCACCGGGCCGACCTGAACACTGGCAAGAACAACCGATGCCGGCCGACCTGCCGGTGCATGGGCACAACCATTGACCACAACATCCGTTCCGGGATGGTCCAGCGTCAGCTCAGCATCCCGCAGGATCGTCGCATTTGGATCTTCGCCCAGAAACAACGGCGCTTCGATCACGGGTTCCTGCACCTTGGACAGCTGCGGGCGCGCGCCGGTCTTGAGGTCAAACGTCGCCTTGACCACCACCACCAGCGCGTGCTGACCATCCACAGCCGTCAGCAAAGCGCGTTCGCTTGCAAGCTGGGTCAGGTTCACGAGTTGGAGCATGGATAACCTCGACAAAGGTGTTTCAGAATAAAACAAATCAAACCGCGCAGATACGCAAGCCCACGGTAGCCGCCGAACCCCTGTTGTCGCAAGTCTGCTGAGGACCGATGTTTTGGCGCTCGTGGCCCATCATCCAATTCTGGCCATATCATCGGCTTTTGGGTTGTGAATTTACCCATGACCTTGGCAAGGTAGCGAGGGCGGTCGTGGGCTGTCACGAACGAAACCAAATATCCAACGTTTTGGAATTGGAACACAGCCGATGGACATCACCAGCACCCTTCCTCTTTCATATCTCGCCTTCGCCCATTGGCACACCGACGACACCGAAGTCGGCGTGGTCGTCGCCAAAGCGGCGTTTCAACTGACCAAGGATGGCACGCACCCTATGCCGGAACCGCCAGCGCTCGATCTGGTCGATCAGTTTGCGGATGACCCCGGCAGCTCTGCCCTGATCCGCGAACAAGACATCGCGCCCCACAAGCCAAAGACTGACCTCATCCTGCGTGGCACTGCCCGCAGTCTTGAGGGCACGCCGCGGCGCGACTGGCCCGTCTCAATCACCATACCGGATGTTTTGACCTATGGGTTTCACGTGCGCGGCCCGGCGATCTGGCGCAAACACCTGCGGCGTTGGCAACTGGCACAACCAGACCCCGTGACCGAAGTGCCGCTTAGCTACGCCTACGCCTACGGCGGCAATTGCATGGTCGGGGAAGACACGCAGTTCTTCGAACAAAACCCCGCCGGTCAGGGCTATATGACCGAAGAGGCTGCCCATGAGCGCGCGGAATGGTCCGCCCCGCAAATTGGATTGCTGGCAGAGTTCATGGACGCGCGTCCCTTCGTGCCCATGTCGGTTCAAGGCACGATGCCTGTGGCAAAAGGCTGGCTGCCGCGCCGGGCGCGAGCGGGCACCTTTGATGCGGCATGGGAACAGGATCGGCACCCCCGTATGCCATTGGACTACGATCTGGGTTTCTGGAATGCAGCACCCTTGGGCATGCAGATCGAGCCCTACCTTGCGGGCGACGAAACCATCGAAATCAGCGGCGTGTCGCACCAAAGGGCAACTGTGACCCTACGCCTTCCCGGCGCGCGGCTGGCGCTGCAATCACACATCACAGACGAACAATTGCCGATGGTATTGGATACCGTCGATATCGACGTCGAAACCATTGACGACGGCTATGCGACCATGACCCTGCTGTGGCGCGCGCTGGTGCCGGATCGCGATGCCTTTGCCAAGGCGGACATCGTCCGGGGATAGGCCTGATGCGGCATGCGGTGCGAGATCAGCATCAAGCGTGGATCAGCAATCGGCCGACAGCAATGCGCCAGACAGCGCGCCGCCTCTGTCCGGGAAACGCCAAGGATCGCAACCTCTGGCGGATTCACAATGGGCGTAAACGCCATCCTCCGATGCCGGCAAGGTTGGTCATCGAAGCATCGTCCATTTCATTAGTGCCAACGTCGCGCGCATGCGCGCGGGCGGCAAGATTCGCGCTACGGCGTCATTCCACATCCCGGCGGCGTGTTTCGGCGATGGGCGGCACGCGCCCGGGCAACCCACGCAGGTGCGGACGCTCTGTGGCAGAGGGTGCCGTGGTTTTTGGCGCCTCGCGCGGGTCGGGGCGGCGTTTCGGCATCCCCATGCGCGGGGTGCGCAGGAAGGTGCCGGTTTCAAACCGTGATCGCGTGCGCAACACCGGCGCATTTTCGGAGGCATCTGGCCGGCTTTCGCGCAGCACGATATAGAGCCCGCTGGCGATGATAACCGCAGCCCCCATGATCGTCGCGGTCTCCGGGGCTTCGTCAAAGATCAGATAGCCAAAGATCGCCGCCCAAATGATCTGGCTGTATTGCATCGGCGCGACAATCGCCGCCTCGCCCGCGTTATAGGCCGAAATCACCAAGCGACCCGCCACAAAGGCCATAGCCGCAATGATCGCCAACATCGCCAGATGCGAAAACGGCATCGGCACGTAAACAAACCCGACCGCAGCCCCCATCAGCACAAAGTTCGCGACCATCGGATACAACATCAAGACCAAAGGCCGTTCTTCGCCACCGATCTTGCGCACAATAATGGACGCAATAGACCCGCCGACCGCTGCGGCAAGGGCTGCCAAATGGCCAAGGGTCAAATCCGTCGCCCCCGGCTGCAACACGATCATCACGCCCACAAGCCCGACCAGCACCGCCATCCAGCGGCGCAACCGCACCTTTTCGCCCAAAACGGGAATGGCCAGAATGGTAATCAACAATGGTGCTGCAAACAGGATCGCATAGGTTTGCGCCAAGGGCAGCACGCTGAAGGCATAAAAGGCCGAAATCCCCGTGACCACCGCCGCCGCCGTCCGCAACGCCATCCACCACGGATGCACCGGCAACAGCGTGCCGGGGGTGGAATCGCGCATCAGTGTCAGCGTGGCCAACGGAAAGCTCAGCAAGACGCTGTAGAACACGATCTGAATCGGCGAATAGATCCCGCCCAGAAACTTGATCAGCACGTCATGGGTTGCGAAAATCGCAAAGGCAAGCAACGCCAGCAGCGCGCCTCGGGCATTGGCAGACATCGGTCATGCCTCCTGTTTGTCTTTGTCAATCGCGCAGGTCGGGCAGGCCCACGCCTGTCGCTTCAAAGCCGCCGTCAACGGCAAGCACTTGCCCCGTAATATAACTTGCGCGCCGTGATGCAAGGAACACGATGGCCTCTGCGATCTCTGATTCCTGCCCGTAGCGGTTTAACGGAATGGCATCGTGATAGGCGTCAATGATGGCCTGCGAATGAACGGCCATCGCCAGTTTCGTGCGCACCGGACCGGGGCAGATGCAGTTGGCCCTCACGCCAAACTCGCCCCATTCGGCGGCTTGTTGTTTGGTCAATTGGATGACGGCGGCCTTTGACGTGCCATATGCCACCCGCAACGTGCTCGCCCGCAGGCCAGAGATGCTGGCGATATTCACAATCGCGCCCTTGCGCGCTTTGAGCAGCGGTGCGGCGGCTTGGCTCATCAGGAACACACCGTCCAGATTGGTGTCCATTACGCGGCGCCACCGGGTGAAGTCCGTTTCGTCAATCGGGCCGAAATCCGCGACACCGGCGTTGTTGATCAACGCATCAATGCCGCCGTGATCGTCCGTCAGATCATCCACCACCATTTGCACGGCAACAGGATCAGAGACGTCCGCCTCAACAGGCCTTACGGCAGACAGATCGGACGCAGCACTTTGAAGCTCCGCGCCATCGCGATCCACCATGACCACCTGCCAGCCATTGGCCAGCATCAACTTTGTCGTGGCCAGCCCGATGCCGCGTGCGGCACCGGTCACAACCGCGACAGGTTTTTGATCAGAGGCTGTCATCAAGTGCGGCGAGGATCACATCGCCCATCTGCGTGGTGCTCAGCGGTGTGCCGCCTTCTGGCCCCATCAGATCGCCGGTGCGTGCGCCATCGGCCAGCACCTTCTCAATCGCACCTTCCAGACGGTCGGCCTCTGCACCCTCGTCAAAGGAATACCGCAACGCCATCGCAAAGCTAAGGATACAGGCAATCGGGTTCGCTTTGCCCTGTCCGGTAATATCGGGGGCAGAGCCGTGAACCGGTTCATACATCGCCTTAGGGCGACCATTCGCCATCGGCAGACCAAGCGAGGCGGAGGGCAGCATCCCAAGCGAGCCAGTCAGCATCGCCGCGCAATCGGACAGGATGTCGCCGAACAGGTTGTCGGTGTAGATCACGTCAAACTGCTTGGGCGCGCGCACCAACTGCATCGCGCCATTGTCGGCGTACATATGGGACAGCTCGACCTCAGGATAATCCGCATGGACCTCTGTGACGACGTCGCGCCACAGGATGCCGCTTTCCATCACGTTGGCCTTTTCCATCGAACACACGCGTTTGTCGCGCTTCATCGCCAGATCAAACGCCGCCCGCGCGCCGCGCTCAATCTCGGCCTCGGTGTAGCGCTGGGTGTTCACGCCGACGCGCATGTTGTCTTCGATGTGAATGCCGCGCGGTTCTCCGAAATAAACGCCAGAGGTCAATTCGCGCACGATCATGATGTCGAGGCCCGCGATCAGCTCTTTTTTCAGCGAAGAGAAATCCGCCAGCGCATCAAAGCACTGCGCCGGGCGCAGGTTGGCGAACAGGTCCATCTCCTTGCGCAGGCGCAGCAGGCCCCGCTCTGGCTTGACGCTGAAATCAAGGTTGTCGTATTTCGGCCCGCCGACGGCACCCAGCAGCACGGCGTCAACCTCTTGCGCTTTTGCCATTGTATCGTCGTGCAGCGGCACGCCATGCGCGTCATAAGCGGCCCCGCCCACCAGATCCTCTGACACGTCAAAGGACAGGTCGCGCTTGTCGCCGAACCAGCCGATGATCCGCTTCACCTCGGCCATAACTTCGGGGCCGATACCGTCACCGGCGAGGATCAAAAGGGATGGGTTTGACATGGGGCTTTTCCTTGGCTCAAAACTGTTGGCCTGCCCTAGCGTTTCACGCCCGAAGGATCAAGCCACCAAGGGCGCAAGCCCGTCGCGCAGCATATCCCAGACCCGGCGGATCCGCGGCGTCTGACGCATGGTTTCATGCGCCGTCAGCCAGACCGGCAGCTTTGGCAGCGGAAGGCCCAGATCCAAACGCACCACCTCATCATCCCCATCCAACAGCCCCGCCTGATGAAACCCGATGCCACAACCGGCCCGCACCAGATGAAAATAGGTCAGCGGATCATCGCAGCGCACCGCAAAGAAATCGCGTGGCACGTCGAAACCCGCGGCCTTGAACCCATCAATGATCCGCGTGTCGGCATCATAGCCAACAAAATCGTGCTCCATCATCGTTTGCAACGTCGGCGCACCCCGCCGCGCCAGATAGGCCTTGCTGGCAAATAGCGCCAAGTCCAATTCACCCAGATGCTGGGTCACCAGATCCAATTGCGTCGGGCGATACATCCGCACGGCGATATCCGCCTCGCGGTAGGTCAGGTTGCGGCTGTCATCCGTCGGCACCAGCTCGATCTGGATCTGCGGCTCTTTGATGCGCATATCCGCAATGATCGCGGGCAAAAAATAGGCAGAGGCGACAATGCTCGCGGTGATCCGCACCGTCCCATCAAGTGCTGTCTGCTGCCCTGCCGCCGTCAGTGCAATTTGCTGCATCGCGCCTTGCATCGCGCGCGCCGGTGCCATCAGCGCCGCCCCGGTTTCGGTCAGCACCAGCCCCCTTGGCTGGCGCTGAAACAGCTCTGCGCGTAGCTGATCTTCCAGCGCTTTGATTTGCCGCCCCAGTGTGGGCTGGCTCGCCCCCAGCGCCCGTGCCGCCCCTGACAAACTCCCCTCATCCGCAACCGCGAGGAACGCCCGCACCAATGACCAATCCAAATTATCCATTCACAAATGAATACACGATCAACAATTTTTGGCAATTCCATTCATCCACGTCATGCCGCAAACCGGTTGCAACAGAAAGGAAACGACATGACACAAACAGTATTGATCCTTGGCGGCTCCGGCAAAATCGGCTCTCACGCGGCAGAGGCGTTTTGGAACGCAGGCTGGCAGGTCCGCCACTTTAACCGCAAGACCGACGACATGACGCAGGCCGCCATGGGCGCCGACGTGATCGTCAACGGGCTGAACCCACCGAACTATGAAAACTGGGCGGTGAACATCCCCGCCATCACCCAGCAAATCATCGCCGCCGCAAAGGCCAGCGGTGCCACCGTCATCATCCCCGGCAATATCTACAACTTCGGCAACCAGCCCGGCGAATTGAACGAAAACACCGCCCACCGTCCCAATACCGTCAAAGGCCGGATCCGCGTGGAGATGGAGGCCGCCTACCGCGCCGCCGGCGTGCAGACGATCATCCTGCGGGCGGGCAATTTTATCGACCCGCGCGGCAATGGTGACGCCATGTCCCTGATGCTGCTGCGTGAAGTCAAATCCGGCAAAGTGACCGCGATGGCTGACCCCGACACGATGCAAACCTACGCCTATGTCCCCGATTGGGCGCGCGCGGCGCAGATGCTGGCCGACAAGCGCGCCGATCTGCCCACTTTCGCCGATATCCCGTTTCCGGGTCATGCCTTCACCACCACGCAGCTGCGCGATGTGCTGGCGCAGGCCACCGGGCGGGCGCTTAAGATCAGCCGCTTTCCGTGGTGGCTGATGACCATGCTGTCGCCCGTTTGGAACCTCGCCAAAGAGTTGCGGGAAATGCGCTATTTGTTCGAGATGCCGCACACCATCGGCGGCAACCTGTTCGCGCAGCTTTTGCCGGACTTCAAGCCGACCCCAATGGATCAGGTCATGCAGGCCGGGCTACCGGAAAACGTCAACCCAGACCAACCTGTGCGGACCGGCCAAAAGCCCATCGTCGCCTAGCAGGCTGTCCTCATCCGGCGCGGGCCAAAAGACGCCCGCGTCGGTCACCAACCACGTGGCGCCTGGCAGCACATAGCTCACCCTCAGATTGCCCGGCGCACCATCGCGCCAATCCGCCGTATCCAGCGCGGGATCGCCCCGGTGATCGGGATCAGCCGCCAAAGCGCCCCCTTCGCTGCGCGGTTCAGGGTCTTGCAGGCGCGGATCTTTCAGGAAATCCACCATCGCCGCGCGCCGCCCCTGCCCGTCCACAGGATCAAGGTTCGCGTTCCCCAGCACAACAAAGTCCGTCGGCACCCCCTGATCCAGCACCCAAGACCAAAGCCGCAATTCATCACGGTTGCGCAGCCCGTTGCGGTCCTCTGGCCCGTCAAAAACCGGCGGTGAGGCCGCATAGGCCATCAGGTGCATGACCCCGCCGGGGGCCTCGATCGGCACAACCCAATGGCCGCCATGCGACAGCCTTTGTGCCGCATTCACCTCCTCCGGCCAGCCTTCGGGCATGACGGCACCGGGCAGATCCTGCCACAGCATCGCGGAATAATCGGTGACCTCGCCCAGCGGCCAGCGCGACAGGACCGCCATGCCGCCATCGCCACGAAAGCGCCCGTATCCTTGGGCATCGCGCGGCTCTCCCAATTTACCATTTTGGTCCAGATCCAAGGTGGTCATCATGCCGGTGTTTGGCGTTGTGGCGAACCAATGCGGATAGCCTGCGCGTTTCGCAAATGCCGCCAGCGCCAATCCGTCCAGGTCATAGTCAAAATCCGTCAGCAGCAGAATGTCCGGCCCAACCGCTGAGATGATCCCAAGAACCGCTTCAATCTGCGCATCCTCGCGCCCCAGATCCCGCAGCAAAAGCCCCGGTCCATCGCGGGACAGGGGCGCTGCAAAAGTTGCAATTCTTAAAGATTCCGCTGTGGCGGGTGCGGCCGCCAGCGCGGCAATCAGACCGGCAGCATACCTTCCGCCACGGCCTTGGCGTAGGCCTTTTTGCGTTGCTTGTAGATCATCTGCGCCACACGGCTGAGTGCGACACCACGCATCAAAAGAGAGGCAGGCAAGAACGCCCATGCAGTAATCGTCCAGATCAGGGTCTGCGGATCATTCAGCGTCACCGGGGTCACAAAAAGGGCAATCAGCTTGATCGCCGCTGGAATAATGAATGGCAGCAGAAATCCTAAGATAAGGTTAACCTGACTGTCGCGGTTGAGGCGAGCCACCACGTCTCCGCCCACTGTTGGGTCAAATGTGGGCAGGTTCACCCAGACATTAAAGGTGCCGTTGCGCTTGGGCCAACGCTTCATCCGCAGCATCACGATAAAGATCGTGATCGAGATGAGAGAGATCAGATAGCTGATGCCCGCCGCGATGCGGATGTTGTTAAGAACCTCGATGCTGGTGCCTTGCGGCATCATCAGCACGGTCAGTCGGACGGGCGAATAAGGAAAGTCAGTCGAGGCGCCAATGCGCTCGCCCAGAACATGCACAAGGCGGCTAAAGCTGCCCACGTCCTCGCCGCCGCGCAGGATCAGCGACAGCACCAGAACGGTGACGAACAGGGCCGTGAACCGCAGGCGGTTAAATGGCGGGGCGTCGCGGAATTCGATGATCGACGGGGATGCGGCGCTGTATTCGACAAGCGTGAAAAGGGCCGCAAAAATAGCGACCAGCGCCACGATCTGTGGTCCATCTGTTCCGCCCACAGGCAAAATCAGTGACGGCATTGCAACCAGCAATACCACAAGCATCGCGCGCGAAACCGCGCCTGGCAGTCGTGAAAACACTGCGTCGTTACCCTCATTCCGGCCGGATGCGATACGATGCCGCGCCCTTGTCCCGTTGTGATCCTGCGTTTGTGTCGCAGGTTGCCTCAATCTTGTCATAATTTTGCCCACATTCAGAATGCCCTGCAAGTATCGGTTAACAATGACGAAATGAGTGGGGCGCTTTTGGGGTGGGGGTGGTGCGGAATGGCAACCATTTTATGCCCGCGATGTGGCGGGCTAGTAAAAGCATCAAGATGTGGGGGTTGCGGCGCGGCGACACACTAGGCGGCGACGGCGATTGTTTCGCGCTTTGCGACGACGGCGCCGCCGCCGCAAAGCGCTTGTTATCTTAAACCCAGGGACGGGCCTGGGCGGCGGCGGCCTCGAACGTGTCGATGCTTGCAGCCTTTTCCATCGTCAGGCCGATGTCATCAAGACCTTCCATCAGGCAGCGTTTCTTGAAGCTGTCGACCTCAAAGCTGAACACATCGCCGTCAGAGCTGGTCACGGTCTGCGCCTCAAGATCCACTTCGATCCGGGCGTTTGAGCCCTTTTCGGCGTCCTTCATCAGCACATCCACCTGCTCTTGCGGCAGAGCGATGGGCAGAATGCCGTTCTTGAAACAGTTGTTATAGAAGATGTCGGCATAGGACGGCGCGATGACACAGGTGATGCCAAAATCCTTGATCGCCCAAGGCGCATGTTCCCGGCTGGATCCGCAGCCAAAGTTTTCGCCCGCCACCAGTATGGAGGCCTCCCGATACTGCGGCTTATTGAGCACAAAATCCGCAATCTCGGCGCGATCATCATCATAACGCATCTCATCAAACAGGTTAACGCCCAGTCCGGAGCGTTTGATCGTTTTCAGAAACTGCTTGGGAATGATCATATCCGTATCAATATTGACCAGTGGCAGAGGTGCTGCGATCCCGCTGAGGGTGGTGAACTTGTCCATCTTAATGAACTCCTAATTTCGGCCTACCAAATGTAGCCGCTGTTAATCTTTGAACGGGTATGCACATTCCATACACATACCGCCCACAAACCATGCACATTCCATGCATACGATTTCCCGCAAACGCCCGATTGCATCATGCAACGGCCCCTTTCGCGGCAAAGTAGTTAACGGCCAATCCGCGCAAATGTGTCATCAGCGCAGACAGGTCCGGCCCCTGCTGGGGTGCGGCGTCCGCATCCCCCGCCGGTTCCGACATCATCCGCCGCTGCGCCATCCGGGCGGCAAGTGCCTTGTGCGACATGATCTTGCTAGAGGCCCAGCGCCCGCCGTAAGTGGTGCCCTGCAATGGGCCAACAACACCGCGTTTTGCCAGATCCCCCATCAGCGCCTCTGTCGCCTCGAGCGGGAGGTTGAGCGCACGCGCCAACCCCCAAACACTAAAGACCGCGCGGGATTGGGCGTGGATGATCGCCGCATGAACGGCGGCTGCGGAATAGGGTGCGGCCTTGGCCACGCGGGCCGCTGCCGTCTTGGGCAAAAACGGCGTAGCGACCGCCGCACCAAAAAGCCCCAGGAAACTGCGTCTTTTCATCCTGCCCCCCTACGCCGCGCCACAGCGCGGGCTGAGCGCGAGGCCGTAGTCGCGACAGATCTGGTGCAGATGCGCCATCATCGCGCTTGTATCTACGCGGGCCGCCTGATGATCGCCCGTGCGTCCTTCCAGACGCGCGCGCCGCCGCGCAGACCGGGCCTGACGCGCAGAGCGTTCCAGCCCCCACATATCCGGCTTGAGGATATTGCTGACAGCCCGGACATGGCCGCCAGAGGCCCCAAGCACGGGACGCACAAGACCGTTGGTCGACATTTCTGTGATCATCGCCTCTGCCTGTGGCAAGGATACCTTCAGGCAATGGGACAATCCGCGCGCGCTGACATGGGCGCGGGTGCGGGCATGGAACACCGCCAAACCGTAGGTGTAGCGATTGTAGCTGGCCACCGTTGCAGCACCGCCCATCGACGGCACCAGCGGTGCGGCAATCGCGCCACCCAAAAGCGCCAGGAACCCGCGCCGCTTCATGCGAAACACCGGGGGCTAAGCACCATGCCCTGCGCACGACAGAGATCATGCAGATGCGCGAGCCATGGCGCGATCTGAGGTGTCTTTGTCTGTTCCTGACGCTTTGCCTTCAGGCGCTTTTGGCGCGCCTCTTGCGCCGCTGTCCGGTGTTCATGGGCTGTGCGGGCAAGGCCCCAGTGGTCATTGCGAAACAGACGACTGGCCGCACGCACGCCACCGGACCGCGACGGCCCGACCAGTTTGACCTGACCTTCCACCGCGAGTCTTTTGATCATGGCATCGGCCTGCGTGGCGGTCATCTTGCCGTGCTTGGACAGCCCCGCGACAGAGATCACGGGAAACCTTTGGGCATGGGCCACAGCGATGTCAAACGCAGAGCGTGCCGGGGCCGCAGCCCCGACGCCGGGCATCATCGGTGCGCCAATCGCCGCACCCAAAAGGCCCAGGAATCCGCGTCGTTTCATCGACATGGCTTACATCATCTCCCGCACGTCGGTGAGCTTGCCGGTGATGGCCGCAGCCGCCGCCATCGCGGGCGAGACAAGGTGGGTGCGTCCGCCCCGGCCCTGACGGCCCTCAAAATTGCGGTTGGATGTGGCCGCACAGCGCTCCCCCGGTGCCAGTTGGTCGGGGTTCATCGCAAGGCACATGGAACACCCGGCCATGCGCCATTCAAAGCCGGCCTCTTTGAAGATGTCGGCAAGGCCTTCTTCTTCGGCCTGCGCGCGCACAAGGCCGGATCCGGGCACGACCATCGCACGTTTGACGCCGATCTTCTTGCCCTTGAGGATTTCAGCCGCGGCCCGCAGATCTTCGATCCGGCCATTGGTGCAGGACCCGATAAAGACCGTGTCGATGGCAATTTCATTGAGCGGGGTGCCCGGTGTCAGGCCCATATAGTCAAGCGAGCGTTCAACCGCGCCGACCTTGCCGCCTTCGAAATCGCTGGGCGCAGGGACAACCGCCGTAATGGGCAGCACGTCTTCGGGCGAGGTGCCCCATGTGACGGATGGTGCGATATCTTCGCCCTTGAGTGTCACGACCTTGTCGAAATGCGCGCCTTCGTCGGTAAAGAGTGTTTTCCAGTAGGCCAGTGCGGCTTCCCACTGCGCGCCTTTGGGGGCGTGCGGGCGGCCATTGCAATAGGCATAGGTCTTTTCGTCGGGTGCGATCAGACCAGCGCGTGCGCCGCCCTCGATCGCCATGTTGCAGACGGTCATGCGCCCTTCCATGGACAGATCACGGATCGCCTCGCCACAGTATTCGATCACATAGCCGGTGCCGCCAGCGGTGCCGGTTTCGCCGATCACGGACATGGTGATGTCCTTGGCCGTGACACCGGGGCGGAGCTTGCCGGTGATCTCGACCTTCATGTTCTTGGATTTCTTCTGGATCAGCGTTTGGGTGGCCAGAACGTGTTCGACCTCTGACGTGCCGATGCCGTGGGCCAGCGCGCCGAATGCGCCGTGGGTCGCGGTGTGGCTGTCGCCGCAGACCACGGTCATGCCGGGCAGTGTCCAGCCCTGTTCGGGGCCGACGATATGCACTATGCCCTGACGGACGTCATTCATCGGATAGTAGTGGATCCCGAAATCCTTGGCGTTCTGGTCAAGGGCGGCCATCTGGACGCGGCTGTCCTCTGGCATGGTTTCGGGGTCTTCGCGGCCCAGCGTGGTGGGCACGTTATGGTCCGGCACGGCGATGGTTTTTTCGGGTGCACGCACGGTGCGCCCGGTCATGCGCAGCCCTTCAAAGGCTTGCGGGCTGGTCACTTCGTGGACCAGATGGCGGTCGATATACAAAAGGCAGGTGCCATCGTCAGCTTCGTGGGCGACATGGGCATCCCAGATTTTATCATAAAGCGTTTTGGGGGACATTTGGTCCTCTCCCGTTGGTTATGTGTGGATTTTTGGACAGATTAGCGGGGTCAGCGACGGGCGCTGACGGTCATAGGTGTGCCAGAATGGTGCAAGAGGCACCGTAAAAGCGCCAAGGCAGACGGGCGCGATCATCCATGTCGAAAACCTGTTTCATAGGGGTCATGTAGACCTCTGATCGGGATTGCGCAAGAAACTTGGCACGGGCATGGCGCGGAAAAACGGGGAAAACAGGGGGGATTTGGCCCTGTGATCGCTGCGCGTCCCCTGAACGGGGGACAGACCCGATGGATGCGGCGGGGCATGGTGGTTCTTGTCAAAACAGGAGAGCCAGTGATGGATTATTTTGAAAAGAAGATGTGCGAGCGCCTTGCTATGCCGACGGGTGACAGAAATCACCGCGAGGACGAAGAGCTGTTTTATGCTAGCTATGGGCAAAGCACCGCGGCTTTTGCGAATCTGCGGCGGTGGTGGGCCAGCTGGACATTCGCGCCAAGCGTGACCGCCGCACCTGCGCCCAAGCGCACGAGGGTATTGGGATGAAAGACGAGATCTCTACGGCGGACACAGGGCGCGCGGCGGACAAAGCCGCGATCGAGGATTTGCTGTCCCGCGAGATTGATGCGTTCTTTTCGCTCGACTATGCGACCTGGGCCGATTGCTATCTGCACTGCGACAAGATGCGCTCCACGATGATGAGCCACGAGCTGGGGCTGGATGTGCGGCTGGGCTGGGACCAGCACAATGAAGGCACGCGGCTGCATTTTGAGGGCGAAGTACCAACCAGCACCCAGTGGGAAAAGCGGACCGAGGCCATCCACGTCAGGGGCGATATGGCATGGGCGACCTGCCGCGCCACCACGGACGCGTCCCTTTGCATGATGGGCGAGACCTATGAGACGTGGATCCTAGAGCGGCATAATGGCGCGTGGAAGATCGTTTGCGTCAACGTGATGGCCTCGCGGTCCAAACAGCACGAATCCGACGGGATCGCGGTGGACGCCGAAGGTCGCGTGGTTGGCATGGGGCCACGCGCCAGCGTGCATTTGCAGCAGCATCCCGCCTTTACCCTGCGCGCCGGTTTCTTGCGCGCCACGGATCCGACTGTGGACCGCGCCTTGCAGGCGGCCATCGGGCGCGCCGGGGCCTTGCACGGATTTTTTGAACAGGCGGCCTATACCGAAATGGAGGGGCAGCGCTTTGCCTACCCCATCGTCATCGAACGCACGGACGACACGGGCCATGAGGTGATCATGCTGACCGTGCAGGACCGTTACACCTATCTGGATTTCGGCGCATCTGCCGCCACCACCGCACGGGTTGATGCCAGCGCGATGATCTTTGATCTGTCCGACAATCAGCACCGCGTGGCCCAGGGCATTGTCGCAGGCCAAAGCCTGCCTGAGATTGCCGCCGCGCTTCACATTTCGCCTGCAACGGCCAAGACCCACCTGCAACGGGTTTATCAAAAGACCGGCACCGCGACGATGACGGCGCTGGTGCGGACCCTGCTCAGCACCGGATAGCGGCCAAAGCCCCCTTGCCGTGCGGCTTCTGCCTGTGTCACCTTTGCCCCGGGCAGGAGAGCACATGGCACAACACACCACGATCACGGAAGAATTCATCGAGGCACTGCCCGAGGACGCCCCGATTGAGGATATTCTGATCGTCGGCAACACGCTGTTTCAGCAGGCCGAGACCTTTCTTAATTCGCTGTTTCGCCCGTGGAATGCCTATCAGCTGGGCATCATCGTCGGGCTGTTCATTCTTGCACATCTTCTTCGGCTGATCTTTGCCCCCCGGCTGCACGAGTGGCTGCGCACACGGGAGGGTTGGCCCAAATGGCGGATCCGCTGGATGGTCGTGATCCATCGACGATTACGGGCCATTTTCTTTGTGGCGCTGATCTGGATCGCGCTGATCATCATGCGAGAGGTCACATGGCCATCGCGCAGCTATCTGATTGGGGTGGCGGCAAATCTGGCGCTGGCATGGCTGATCGTGACATTTGCCACCCGCCTGATCGGCAACAACTTTCTGCGCGCCATCGTCCGATACGGGGCATGGACGTGGATCACGCTGCGGATCCTGAACCTGACGGGCGAATTCCAGATCCTGCTGGATAGCCTCGCGCTTGAGATCGGGACGATGCGGATTTCGGTCTGGCTGATCGTGCAGGCCATTCTGATTATCGGTGTGTTGTTCATGGCCGCGCGCTTTATCTCGCGCTCGACGACAAACCGGATAAGGGACAACAAGGACATCAGCCCCTCGATGCAGGTGCTGGCGGTCAAGGCGTTGCAGATCACCCTTTATGGCGCGGCGTTCTTTCTGGGCCTCAAGGCGATTGGCATTGATCTGACCGGTCTTGCGGTGCTGTCGGGTGCGATTGGTGTGGGCCTTGGTTTTGGTCTGCAAAAGGTGGTGTCGAACCTTGTGTCGGGCGTGATCATCCTGCTGGACAAGTCGATCAAGCCGGGTGACGTCATCAGCCTTGGCGATACCTTCGGCTGGATCAACAGCCTTGGCGCGCGCTACGTGTCTGTCGTGACGCGCGACGGGCGCGAATATCTGATCCCGAACGAGGATCTGATCACCGGGCAGGTGGTCAACTGGTCCCATTCCAACGATTTCGTGCGCCTTGATATCCATTTTGGCACCGCCTACGGCGACAATCCGCATGACGTGCGCCGGATTGCGATCGAAGCCGCGCAAGGCGTCGACCGCGTGCTGTCGACCCGCCCGACCGTGTGCCATATCGTCGGTTTTGGCGACAGTTCGGTGGATTATATCCTGCGCTTCTGGATCTCTGATCCCACAGGCGGGCTGACCAATATTCGCGGGAATGTGTATCTGGCGTTGTGGGATGCTTTTGCCGCCAATGGCATTTCAATCCCCTTCCCGCAGCGCGAGGTCAGAATGCTGGACAATACGCCCATGACCCAAGCCGCGGCCCAAGATGATTGAGCTTGCCAAGGGTGTTACCCAGATCCCGGTAACGCCGTTTCAGTCGATCAACTGTTATCTTCTGGGTGACGTTTTGGTGGACGCGGGGCTGCGCATATCGGCGCGCAAGTTGCTGCGCCTCTTGCGGGATCGGCCGCTGGCCGCGCATGTGCTGACCCATGCCCACCCGGATCATCAAGGGGCAAGCCACAGGATCTGTGCGGGCGGCACCATTCCGATGTGGTGCCACGCGGATGAAGAACGCGCCGCGCAGACGGGGCAGGTAACAGCCGCCTACCCCGATCCTGATGCCTGGATGTCCCGGATCCAACAACGGTTCATGGCAGGCCCCGGCCACCCCGTCGCCCGGACATTGGCAGAGGGTGATCAGGTGGCGGATTTTGTCGTCGTGCATGTGCCCGGCCATACGTCCGGTCAGATTGCGCTTTGGCGCGAAGAGGACGGCACGCTGATTGCCGGTGATGCGGCGCTGAACATCAACTTTGTCACCATGCAGCCACGGCTTGGCCTGCCGTTGAAGGTGGCAACGGTTGATATGGATCTGGCCCGCAAGAGTATTCAGAAACTGGCGGCGCTGAAGCCCCGATTGGTGGCCTTTGGTCATGGGCGCGCGGCGACAGGGGCGGCATTTGCCGCCTTTGCCGCAACGCTTTAGCGGTGCAGGTGGGCAAAATGCCCACGCTATGGGCACGCCAATGGTCTTGCGCGTTTTTGGGGTTGCTGACCCCCGGTCTTTATTGAAATGACGCAAATGCCTTGCTAAGTTGGGGGCAAGCCTCGTGTCGGGGCATGGACCGACACTCTTTTTGGAGGACAATGCACTGTCTTTATCCACATCGGCAGACACCCCTGCCGCACGCGAAGCCGCCAGCATGAGCGGACTTCAAACCCCCACCAGCGAAAAGCTGCTGGATGCCGTTTTGACATCATTGAGCGACGACAAGGCCGAGGATGTGGTGCAGGTGAACCTGCGCGGCAAATCCGAGATGGGCGATTTTATGGTCATCGCTTCGGGCCGGTCGACACGTCAGGTCTCGGCCATGGCGGAAAAGCTGGTGGACCGCATCAAGCAGACCTATGGCGTGATTTCCAAGGTCGAGGGCAAGGATATTGGCGATTGGGTGCTGATTGATACCGGTGACGTGATCGTGCACATCTTCCGCCCCGAAGTGCGCGAGTTCTACCAGCTTGAAAAGATGTGGGTGCCGGGGACGGCTGGAACGCAACAGGCGACCTGATGCGTGTGCATCTGTGCGCCGTGGGCCGCCTGCGCGGCGGGCCAGAGGCTGCGTTGTTTGACGACTACCAAAGCCGATTTGACCGCACGGGCCGGGCGCTGGCGCTTGGCCCTTTGGCCTTGTCAGAGGTGGAGGACAAGAAGGGCGGCGGCATGGCGGCTGAAGCCGCATTGCTGGACCGCGCGATCCCCAAGGGGGCACTGATCTGTGTGCTGGATGAACGCGGGCGGGTGATGCCCTCGCCCGCTTTTGCCGACAAGCTGGGCGGGTGGCGCGATCAGGGCGTCAGCGATCTGGCCTTTGTGATCGGCGGTGCGGATGGGATTGATCCGGGGCTGCGGGCGCGGGCCGATTTTGCGCTGTCGTTTGGGGCGATGGTCTGGCCGCATATGCTGGTGCGGGTGATGCTGGCGGAACAGCTATACCGCGCGGCGTCGATCCTTGCGGGGTCGCCCTATCACCGGGCGTAGGTGTGTGTGGCGAGGACGCCTTGGGGGCCAGCCCCCAAACCCCCGGCATATTTTTATTCAAAAGAAAGGCCGGGCGGTTTTGTTGGGGCACGGGTTGCGTTAGGTCAGGGGCCAAGGAGATTTCAGCATGACCACACCCAAACCCGTCGTTTTGTGCATTTTGGATGGCTGGGGGCTGCGCGCAGAGACGGCGGCCAACGCGCCTGCGCTGGCCAATACCCCCAACTTTGACCGGATCTGGGCCTCCCACCCCCACGCGCAATTGCTGACCCACGGGCGGGACGCAGGCTTGCCCGCAGGCCAGATGGGCAATTCCGAGGTCGGCCACACCAACATCGGCGCGGGCCGCGTGGTGGCGATGGATCTGGGGCAGATTGATCTGGCGATTGAGGATGGCAGCTTTGCCCAGCGCCCTGCAATTCTGGATTTCGTCGCCAAGCTGAAGGAGACCGGCGGCTGGGCGCATCTGATGGGTGTCGTCTCTGACGGTGGGGTGCACGGGCATATCCACCACATTGTGGCCGCCGCCCATGTGCTGCGCAGTCACGGGATCACGGTGGTGGTCCATGCGATCACCGATGGCCGTGATGTGGCCCCAAAATCAGCGCATGATTTCATGGCCAAACTGCTGAAATGGCTGCCCGAGGGCGTGATGGTCGCCACGGTGACGGGCCGCTACTACGCGATGGACCGCGACAACCGGTGGGAGCGGGTCAAAACCGCCTATGACGCCATTGTGCAAGGTGAAGGCCCCAAAGCCAAAGACCCGCGCGTCGCCATTGATGAGGCCTATCTGGCGGACAAAACCGATGAATTCATCCCTGCCACGGTGATTGAAGGCTATACGGGGATGGAGCCTGAAGACGGTCTTTTCTGCCTGAACTTTCGGTCGGACCGGGCGCGCGAAATACTGGAGGCCATCGGCAACCCCGGTTTTGACGGCTTCCCGCGCGAGATGCCGACACTGGCTGCCAAGATCGGCATGTCGCCCTATTCCGACCGCCATGATGTCTGGTTCCAGACGGTGTTTCCCAAGGAAAAGATCGTCAACACGCTGGGGGCCTGGGTCGCGTCCAAGGGCTTGCGGCAGTTCCGACTGGCCGAGACCGAGAAATACCCCCACGTGACCTTCTTCCTGAACGGCGGGCAGGAGGTGCCGGAGCCGGGCGAGGATCGCTATATGGCGCCGTCGCCCAAGGTGGCGACCTATGATCTGCAGCCCGAGATGTCGGCAGGCGAGGTGACAACGCAATTCGTCAAGGCGATCGCGGATGGCTATGACCTGATCGTCACCAATTACGCCAACCCCGATATGGTCGGCCATACCGGCGATCTGGATGCCGCGATCAAGGCCTGCGAGGCGGTGGATGCGGGCCTGGGCGCGGTGCTGGAGGCGCTGGAAAAAGCAGGTGGTGCGATGATCGTGACCGCCGATCACGGCAATTGCGAGGTAATGGTCGACCCCGAGACCGGCGGGCCGCACACCGCCCATACGTTGAACCCGGTGCCTGTGGTGCTGGTCGGCGGACCTGCGGGGGCCACGCTGCGCGATGGGCGTCTGGCGGATTTGGCCCCAACGCTGTTGCAGCTGATGGGGCTGGATCAACCGGCAGAGATGACCGGGCGGAGCCTGATCGATTGATCCGCGCCGCCGCCCTGACCCTTGCCCTTTGGGCCAGCGCCAGCACCGCGCAGGACAGCCCTGCCGTGGCGGCCCAATCGGCGGCCAGCGGGCTGTCGATTGCACAGGCCCTGCTGGATACCGCATCCACCAAACGCGACCGGGTCGCGGCCCTGACAGAGACGGTCAAAGCCTATGAGGCGGGGCTGATTGCGATGCGCGACGGGCTGCGCCGCGCCGCCGTTCACCAGCAAACGCTGGAGACACAGTTGCAAAACCAACAGGCCGAGGTCGGCCAGCTTTTGGGTGTTTTGCAAGCGATGGGGCGTGCGCCAACGCCGCTGCTGTTGCTGCATCCCAACGGCCCGCTTGGCACAGCACGCGGCGGCATGATCGCCGCTGATGTGACCCCTGCCCTGCAACAACGGGCAGATGCGCTGGCATCACAACTGGAAGAGCTTGCCGCACTTTATGCCCTGCAGGAAAGTGCCGTTGAAACCCTTGCGGAAGGCCTGCAGGGCGCGCAAGAGGCCCGGTCTCGCCTGTCAGAGGCGATTTCAAACCGCACCGATCTGCCGACCCGGTTTTCGGACGACCCGGTGCAGCTTGCGCTGATGCTGGCCAGCACCGAAACGCTGGAGGCTTTTGCCTCGACCCTTACCGATACCTTTCTGGCGGATCGTGCGGGGCCCGGTTCGACCACGGCGAATGCGGATCTGGAACTGCCCGTCCAGGGCCAGCTGCTCCGCCGCTTTAACGCGCCGGACGCCGCCGGAGTGACCCGCCCCGGCGTGATCCTTGCCGCGCGTCCCCGCGCCCTGGTGACGGCACCCACCGCCGCCACGCTGCTGTTTCACGGCCCGTTGCTGGATTATGGCAACGTGGTCATCATCGAACCTGCGGCGGGCGTCTTGTTTGTCTTTGCCGGGCTGGCAGAGGTTTACGGCACCCCCGGCCAGGTCCTGCCTGCTGGCACGCCGCTGGGCCTGATGGGCGGCGATCAGCCCACAGTTGACGCAATTTTGACCGAAACGACGGGCGTCGGGGGTCCCGGTGCCACACAAACCCTTTATCTTGAGGTCAGAGACGGGCAAAGTCCCGTGGACCCCGGCCTTTGGTTTGCGCTGGAATGAATAGGATGTGAGATGAAGAAACTGATGATGGCCGCTGCTGGCGGCACTGTTCTGGGCCTTGTGGCGACCACGCAAATCGCAGGCCCGCTTGTCGCGCAAGAGGCAAACCAAGACGTCAACATCTACGAGCAGCTTGATCTGTTTGGCGATATCTTCAGCCGCATCCGCGAAGAATACGTTGAACCGGTGAATGAAAAGCAGCTGGTTGAGGCCGCGATCAACGGCATGCTGACCTCGCTTGACCCGCATTCCAGCTATCTGTCCGAAGACGACGCCGCCGATATGCGCGTCCAGACTCGTGGGGAGTTTGGCGGGTTGGGGCTGGAGGTCACGCAGGAAGAAGGCTGGGTCAAGGTGGTGTCGCCCATCGACGATACGCCTGCGGCAGCGGCGGGCATGGAATCGGGCGATTTCATCACAGCCGTTGACGGCGAAAGCTTGCTGGGCCTGACACTGGACGAAGCGCTGGAATTCCTGCGCGGCCCGGTTGGGTCAGAGGTGATTATCACCGTCGTGCGCGAAGGCGAGATTGAGCCGTTTGACGTGTCAATCATTCGCGACACCATCAAGCTGACGGCCGTGCGCCACCGGACCGAGGGCAACGCGGTTGTGCTGCGCGTGACGACCTTTAACAACCAGACATTCCCCAACCTGCAAGAGGGTCTGGCCGAGCAGATTGAGGCGGCTGGCGGCATTGATGCCATCGACGGTGTGGTCGTGGATCTGCGCAACAATCCCGGTGGGTTGCTGAACCAGGCGGTGTTTGTGTCGGATGCGTTTTTGGACGCAGGAGAGATCGTATCGACCCGTGGCCGCGACCCTCAGGATGGTGACCGCTATAACGCGACCCCCGGTGATCTCGCCCAAGGCAAGCCGATTGTGGTGCTGATCAACGGCGGATCAGCCTCTGCGTCCGAGATTGTCGCCGGTGCCTTGCAGGATCACCGTCGCGCGATTGTCGTTGGCACCAAAAGCTTTGGCAAAGGGTCGGTTCAAACCGTGGTGCCGCTGCAAGGCAATGGCGCGATGCGCCTGACCACGGCGCGGTATTACACACCGTCCGGCCGGTCGATCCAGTCGCTTGGCATCTCGCCCGATATCATCGTCGAACAGCCCCGCCGCGAACCCGAGGATCCCGATGCAGAGGAAGAAGCACCAAGCGTTTTCCGGTCTGAGGCCGACCTGCGCGGCGCACTTGGCAACGACAGCCTGACCGAAGATGAGATCCGCCAGATCGAAGAAGATCGCGCGCGGGCCGAAGCAGCGGCAGAGCTGCGCGAAGAGGATTACCAACTGGCCTATGCCATCGACATCCTCAAGGGTCTGAACGCGCTGGGTCCGACCGAGGACGAATAAAGCAGGCCCTAAAAGGCCAGCACCGCAAGGGTTGGAATTGTGAAGGCCAGAAGGAACAAAAGCACTGCAAAGCGAAGGGTCATAAGAAATACCTGAGCGTCTAAATCACGCTCAGGTTGCAGGACCCTGGGTTAACGAAAGGTTAACGCCGGCGGCATTGCCGTGAAAAAGGCAAAGATTGTGCCCGCTATACCTTTACCCGTTCGCTCTTGGGGTCATAAAGCGGCTTTGTCTGCGCCTCGGCCCGGACACGGGTGCCCATCACGTCGATTTCATAGGTGCTGTCCAGCATCTCGGCCAGGCTTTCGCCCTTGCACGGCACATAGCCCATGCCAACGGCAGCCCCCAGATGGTGGCCGTAACCGCCAGAGGACAGATAGCCGACGACCTCTCCGTTCCGCACGATGGGTTCGTTGTGATACAAGAGCGGCTCTGGATCGGTCAGCTTGAATTGCACCAATCGCTGGCTTAGCCCTTCCTCGCGCTTGCGCAGCACCGCGTCGCGGCCGATGAACGCGGGCTTGTCGGTCTTCACCGCAAAGCCCAACCCCGCTTCCAGCACATGATCCTCCGCCGTGATGTCATGACCAAAGTGGCGAAAGCCTTTTTCCATCCGGGCGGCATCCATCATGTGCATTCCACAAAGCTTTAGCCCCATGTCCTGTCCCGCCGCATGCAGCGTCTCAAACGCATGGGCGGCCATGTCGGTGCTGACGTAAACCTCCCACCCCAGCTCGCCCACGTAAGTCACGCGGTGCACACGGGCGAGGCCCATGCCAAGCTCAATCTCTTGCGCGGTGCCAAAGGGGTTCACATCGTTGCCAAAATCGGCGGGCGACACTTTTTCCAGCAATTTCCGCGCGTTCGGCCCCATCACCGCCAGCACGCCTTCTCCGGCGGTGACGTCGGTGATGACCACGTTAAAGTCGCCGATGTTGCGCCGCATCCATGTCTCGTCTGCCAGTCGCGTCGCGGCTGGCGTCACGACGAGGAATGAGGTTTCCGACAGGCGCGTCACGGTCACATCCGCCTCGATGCCTGCGTTACGGTTCAGGAACTGCGTATAGACGATCTTGCCCACCGGCACGTCATATTGCCCACCGCCGATGTGGTTCATAAAGGCGACGGCGTCGCGCCCCTCCACCCGGATTTTGCCAAAGGACGACATGTCATACATGCCGACATTGGTGCGGATCGCGTTGACTTCAGCGGCGACGTTGCCAAAGAAATTCTGCCGCTTCCAGGAATATTCATATTCCGGTGTCTGACCTATATCGGCGAACCAATTGGCGCGTTCCCAGCCCGCCAATTCGCCCATGACAGCACCCTGATCCAGCAGGTGCTGATGGAACGGCGTGCGCCGAATGCCCCGCGCCGTGGCCTTTTGCCGGAACGGGAAGTGGTCGGCATAAAGCAGGCCCAGCGTTTCTTTGGACCGCTCAAACAGGTAGGTTTTATTGCCCTGAAACGGCTGCATCCGGCTGATATCCACGTCACCCAGATCAAACGGCTTTTCGCCCGCGTCCATCCACTGCGCCAACGCCATGCCGGCACCACCCGCGGATTGAATCCCGATGGAGTTGAAGCCTGCCGCGACCCAGACGTTATCCATCTCGGGCGCTTGGCCAAGGTGATAGGCGTCGTCAGGGGTAAAGCTTTCGGGACCGTTGAAGAACGTGTGGATCCCCGCCTCCGCCAGCATCGGCAGGCGTTCGACAGCGGCCTCAAGGATCGGTTCAAAGTGGTCGAAATCCTCGGGCAGTTGGTCGAATTCGAAATCGCTGGGGATGCCATCCATCGCCCAGGGCTTTGCGTTGGGTTCAAACGCCCCGAGCAGCATTTTGCCCGCGTCTTCTTTGTAATAGGCGCATTCGTCCGGCACCCGCAGCACTGGCATTTGGGTCAGTCCAGCGATGGCTTCGGTCACGATATAGAAGTGCTCGCAGGCGTGTAGCGGCACGTTGGTGCCCAACATTTTGCCGACCTGATGGCCCCACATGCCGCCGCAGTTCACCACCATATCGCAGGTGATGTGGCCCGTCTCATCGCCCTGCTGCCAGTCCACACCGGTGATCCGGCGGCCATCGCGTTTGACACCTGTGACAAGCGTCTTTTCGATCACTTTGGCGCCGTTTTGCCGCGCGCCCTTGGCCATCGCCAGTGCGATATTGGCCGGGTCGCCCTGCCCGTCGAGCGGCAGGTATACGCCCGCTGTCACCCCGTCGATGTTGAGGTGTTCATACTTCGCCTTGACCTCAGCGGGGCTGATCTCTTCCACGTCGACACCAAAGGCGCGGGCCATGCCCGCTTGGCGGAAAATCTCTTCGCGGCGCTCTTCGGTCAGGGCGACGGTGATCGACCCGCAGCGCTTGAAGCCGGTGGCGACGCCTGTTTCCGCCTCGAGGTTGCCGTAAAGCTCTTGGGAATACTTGGCGAGCTTCGTCATATTGGCCGTCGCCCGCAATTGCGCGATCAGGCCCGCCGCGTGCCAAGTGGTGCCGGATGTCAGCTGCTTGCGTTCCAACAGCACCACGTCTTTCCAGCCTTGCTTGGCCAGATGATAGGCGACGGAACAACCAATCACACCGCCGCCGATGATGACGACACGTGCAGACGAAGGGACATTTGCCATTTTGTTTAACCTTAAACTATCTCGTGTCCGGCTGCGACAAGCCGGTCAGCGATGGCTGCGATATGGGCGGGTCCGACCTCGCAACAGCCACCAACGATGGTGGCCCCTGCATCGACCCAATTCATGACGTGATCGGCATAGACATCCGGCGTGAAATCGCGCCGCGTTTCCAGTGCATCAACCGTGGGTTTGTCTTTCAGGAAGTCTTTGGTGATCTGCGTGAACCCATTGGCATAGCCGCCATAGGGCAACTTGCCCTTTCCCAAGACCTCTAGCGCGGCAGGGATCGCCTCTGGCGCGGAACAATTGACCAAAACCGCCGCCGCACCCGCCTCTGCGGTATTCATCGCGTCAGATAGCAATTCGCCCGACCGCAATCGCGTGCCATCTTCGTCGTCGACCGTAAATGCAATCCACGTCGGAATATCGCACCACACGGTTGCCGTAAGTAGCGAGGCGGCATGGTCAATAGATGCCACGGTTTCGCCGATCAACAGATCGCAGTGCGGTTCCAAAATGCGCGCAATCTCTAGATAAGCGGGTTGCGCGATTTCGGGGCCGGGGTGAAGATCAGGACGATAGGACGCAACTAACGGCCCGATGGATCCCGCGACGCGGCCCTTAACCTCAGCCACCTCGGCCAAGGCGCGGGCATGCAGAACGGCGAACTGCCCCTCCATTCCTGTGCCAGCCAGCCTGTCGTGGTGGATCGCATAGGTATTGGTCGTGGCCACCGTGGCCCCGGCGGCGGCAAAATCCTGATGCACCTGCGCCACCAGACCGGGGTGATCGACCATCACCTGCGTTGACCACAGCGGCGTGGGCCGGTCCCCGGCGCGGTGCACCAGTTCCTGGCCCATGCCGCCATCCAGAAGCGTGATCTTCATGCGCGGATCCGTGCGTTTTCAGGATCCCACAGCGGTTGGTCGGCCTGCACCGTGGCGTCGATCATTTGCCCAAAGATGTCCACCTGCACCTTGGTCCCCGGCACGTTCAGGTCGGGCCGGATCATGCCAAGGGCGACAGATTGGTTCACCCGGTAGCCCCAAGCGCCGCTGGTGGTTTCGCCCACAACCTCGCCGTTTGCCCAGATCGTCGCCATGTAAGGCGCGTCCTGATCGCCGGGGTTATCCAGCGTCAGGGTGACAAAGCTTTTGGTCACACCCTGCTGCTTTTCGGCCTCCAGTGCGGCCTTGCCGGGGAAGTCCTTTTCCCACTTGATGAAGCGTTCCAGCCCGCCCTGCAACATGCTGTAATCGGTGGACAAATCGCCCTTCCACGCGCGGTAGCCCTTTTCGATCCGCAGGGAATTCAGCGCATACATGCCAAAGGGTTTCAGCCCGTGCTTGGCCCCTGCGGCCATCACCGCGTCATAGACCTTGGCGGTGTCTTCGATCTTTGAATGCACCTCCCAGCCCAACTCTCCGGCAAAGGACACGCGGACCAATTGCACCCAAGTGCCATCAATCTGCGCGGATTGGTGGGTCAGCCAGCCGCCCGAGAGGTCAGCGTCGGAACAATCGGCCAGAATGTCGCGCGACTTTGGCCCCGTGAGAATTTGACAGCTGAACTGGGTGGTCACATCCTCTAGCGTAAATTCCGCATCCGCTGGCATCCGCGATTTCAGGAATTCAAAATCGTGCCATTGCGCTGTTGCCGCCGTGATCAGGAAAAAGAAATCCTCTTCCAGACGCATCGCTGACATTTCCGTCTGGATCCGGCCACGGTCATCGGCAAAGTAGATCAGGCCGATCCGGCCGACCTTGCAAATCCCGCCTGCGGCGTTGTCGCGCAGGAATTGCGCGGCCCCGGGACCTTGCAATTTGTAGCGCGAAAACCCCGGCAGATCGAGGATGCCAGCGGCATCGCGCACTGCTTCGCATTCTTCCTTGATCCGTGGCTGCCAAGGGCCAGAACGCCCCCATGTATGCGTCGCCTCTTCGGATGTGTCGTCACCCGGCTGGGCATACCAATTCGCACGTTCCCAACCGTTATAGGCCCCCATGACGCCGCCCAGCTTGCGCACCCGGTCATCCACCGGCGACAGCTTTTTGTCGCGCGCGGCGGGCCATTCGTGCTGTGGGAAATGCATGGCGTATTCGTGGCCGTAAACCTCGATCGCCTTCTGGTCGCAATAATCCTGATCGGTGTAATCGGTGTAGCGGCGCGGATCGACCGACCACATATCCCATTCGGTCTGGCCTTCGGTAATCCATTCCGCCAGCACCTTGCCCGCACCACCACCTTGGGTGATCCCAAAGGTAAAGACGCAAGCCTCGAACGCGTTCGGCACGCCGGGCATCGGGCCAATCAGCGGCAAGCCATCGGGCGCATAGGGGATCGGGCCGTTGATCACCCGGCCAACGCCTTGGGTGCCAAGGATCGGCACGCGGGCCATCGCATCCTCGATATACCACTCCAGCCGTTCCAGATCGTCGGGATAAAGCTGAAAGCTAAAGTCTTCGGGCATCGGATCATCCGGCGTCATCCAATGGCCCTTGCAGTTGCGTTCATAGGGCCCAAGGTTCAGCCCGTTCTTGTCCTGCCGCAGGTAATAGCTGCTGTCGACGTCCCGCAGCAGCGGGATTTTGCGGCCATTTTCCTTGGTCCATGCGGCCAGTTCGGGGATTTCCTCGGTTAGGAAATACTGGTGGCTCATCGTGGCCATTGGCACGGTGCGCCCGCCATAGGGCTTGAACCATTCGCCGACGCGCTGCGCGTAATAGCCCGCCGCGTTGACGACGTATTCGCACTTGATCTCGCCCTTGTCGGTCTTGACCGTCCATTCCTTGCCATCCCACGACACGCCCGTCGCCGGGGTGAACCGCAGAATTTGCGCGCCCATCTCGCGCGCGCCCTTGGCCAGCGCCTGGGTCAGCTGTGCGGGGTCAATATCGCCGTCATCCGGGTCCCAGAGGCCACCCGCAAGGTCATGGGTTTCCAGAAACGGATAAGCATCTTTCATGTCGGCAACCGACATCATCTCAACGTCCAGCCCCTGATACCGGGCCATGCCGCGGGCGCGCTCAAACTCCTGCATCCGCGCTTTGCTGTGCGCCAAGCGGATCGACCCGGTGACGTGGTAATTCATCGGGTAATCAACCTCTTCCGCAAGACCCGCATATAGGCCCAGCGAATAGCGCTGCATGTTCATGATACCCCACGAGGTGCTGAACGACGGGCAGTTGCCCGCGGCGTGCCAGGTAGACCCGGCGGTCAATTCGTTCTTTTCCAACAGGACACAATCGGTCCAGCCCGCCTTGGCGAGGTGATAAAGCGAGGACGTGCCGACGACGCCGCCCCCGATGATGACCACACGGGCCGTTGTTGGGAATTCAGCCATTGTCTTGCTCCTCCTGCGGGGCTTCGCCCGGAATGTCATAGTAGTCGCCCTTGTCGGCGGTAAAGATGTGTCGGGTCAGCGTCAGACCGGTCGGGCCATCCACAGCCCCCAGACTGACGCCGGTGTCGGGTTCGGCGTCGGATTTCCAAAACAGGAAAGCGCCGCATGTGGGGCAGAACCCGCGCTTGGCGTCGGCGCTGGACTGATACCAGCGCACGTCGCCCTGAATGGTCAGATCATCATCCATCACCTGCACGCTGGCCCAGTAATGCCCTGATGACTTGCGGCATTGCCCGCAGTGGCAGGCGGCCGGATCCCGCGAGGCACCTGCGGCCTCAAACGTCACCGCGCCGCAAAGACAAGATCCCTTCATGCGCCCCTCCCCGGTGTGGCGGCACTGCCCAAAAGCAGGCCGTAGATGATGAAACATGACGCCAGCACGCGGCGCAGCCAGACGTTGAACACCGCACCCAGTGCGGCCCGGCCCAGCCCGGCACCCAGCGCGGTATAGGTCAGATAGCTGCACGCCGTCAGGGTCAGCGCTGTGGGCACGATCACCCACATCTGGCCCGCGATTGGCACATCAGGCTGCACGAACTGGCTAAAGGCGGCAAGGTATCCCGCGACGGATTTGGGGTTGATCGTGGCGATGGCAAAGGCGCGCCAAAACACCGATCCGCTGGTGCGGGAGGCTTTTGGCGGCACATGCGCCGTCATCCAGCCGCGAAACCCCAGCCAGACCAACCACCCGGCCCCGGCCAGCTTGACCCACCAGAACACGGTGGGTGAGGCGACCAGCAGCGCCGTCACACCGGCGGCTGACAGCGCCAAATACAGGCTCGCCTGACACAGGATCGCGGCAACACCGGGCAGACTGCGGCGAAAACCAAGGCTCATGCCGTTGGTAATGCAATTGACCGCGTTCGGCCCCGGCGTGGTCACGAAAACCAGCCAGAACAGCGCGAAAATGATCCAGGCCTCAACGCTCATATTAATACACCGGTGGCGCGATGACCCAGATCACCACGCAGGGCGCATCATGGGGGTTGGCCCAGCGATAGGCCTCATTGCGGATGCGGAAACTGTCGCCTGCACCGACGTCGAACCGCGTGCCATCAATCCAGATGTCCATCCGGCCAGAGATCACATAGCCCAGCTCTTGCGTGGCGCGGGTCACGGCGTCGGTCATCGCGGCCCCTGCGGCAAAGGTCGAATGCACGACCTCAAAATCATCCGTCAGATCGGGCGAAAGCAATTCCTCGACCAGTCCTGCCGCGCGGTTGCCGATGGGTCGCCGGGCATCACGGCGCACGATATGCCCTTCCTCTCCCGGTGCCGCGGCCACACGAAACAGGCTCGACACCGAAACGTCCAGCACCGCCGCAAGGGCGCGCAGATCGTCCACACCGGGTTGCGAAATATCGCGTTCCACCTGGCTGAGCCATCCGACCGACCGGCCCAAAGCATCCGCCAGATCGTGCAGCGTCAGCCCGCGCGTCTTGCGCAATGCCCGCAAGTCCGCGCCAAGCGTCCGGGCATCCTGTGGCAGATCATGCAGCATTGCGACTCACGTGAAAAATTCATCCCGAATTTCATCATGACGCAATCGCGTGAAATATCAAAGCAAATTTTCATCTTCTTCTGGCTGAAAATATCCCCGCCGGAGGCACAGAATCTATTGCGCAAAGACCTCCGCCAACACGCGGGTCAGGCCCTGCGCATCCGTTTCATCAAATGCATCTGGTTGATCGCTGTCGATATCAAAGACCCCCAGCAACACGCCTGCCTTGTCCCGGACCGGCAGCACAATCTCTGACCGCGTTGAACTGGCGCAGGCAATATGGCCGGGAAAGGCGTCAACGTCGGCCACCAACTGCACCTCTCCGGTGCGGGCCGCCGCACCGCAGACCCCGCGCGAAAACGGGATCACAAGGCAGCCATGCCCGCCCTGATAGGGCCCGATCTTCAAAAGCTCAGGTGCGACAACCCGGTAGAACCCGGTCCAGTCAAAGCGGTCATCACGCTGGTGCACCTCGCATGCCACCGTCGCCATCAGCGCCACCACGTCATCCTCTCCCGCCGTCAGGCTCGCCAGCACCGCACGCAGGTCCGCGTAGTCAATCCGCATCAGATCCTCTCGATCGCGATGGCCGTGCCTTCGCCGCCACCGATGCAAATTGCGGCCACACCCCGCTTCAACCCGCGCGTTTCCAGCGCATTCAGCAGCGTCACGATGATCCGCGCCCCGGATGCGCCAATCGGGTGGCCCAGCGCGCAGGCCCCGCCGTTCACATTGATCTTGTCCCGCGCCACGCCCATTTCCGCCATGAAGGCCATCGGCACGACGGCAAAGGCCTCGTTGACCTCCCACAGGTCCACGTCGCCGACCTCCCAGCCGATCCGCGCCAGCAGCTTTTGCGCCGCCGGGACCGGGGCCGTGGTGAACCAGCCGGGCGCTTGTGCATGGCTGGCGTGGCCCAGAATGCGCGCGCGCCCCGCACCTGTGCCCAGCACCAGCGCCGCCGCCCCGTCAGAGATGCTGGATGCATTCGCCGCTGTCACCGTGCCGTCCTTGCGGAAGGCGGGCTTGAGCATCGGGATCTTCTCGGGCCGCGCCTTGCCGGGTTGTTCATCGCGGGCGATGACCTCTTCCCCGTGGCGGGCGTGCAGCGTAACGGGCGTGATTTCGGCATCAAAGGCCCCGGACCGTTCAGCGGCCAGCGCATTGTCCAGTGACCCAATCGCGTATTGGTCCTGCGCTTGCCGCGTGAACTGGAACTTTTCGGCGCAATCCTCTGCGAAGGTGCCCATCAGGCGGCCCTTGTCATAGGCGTCTTCCAACCCGTCCAGAAACATCGAATCCACCACCTGCTGGTGGCCGATCCGCGCACCACTTCGCATCTTGGGCATCAGGTAGGGGGCATTTGTCATGCTCTCCATCCCGCCTGCGACCATCACATCGGCCCCACCAAGTGCAATCTGATCAAAGGCCATCATCGCGGCCTTCATCCCCGATCCGCACATCTTATTCAGCGTGGTGGCCGGCACCTCTTCGCCCAAACCCGCGGCAAAGCCCGCCTGTCGTGCAGGTGCCTGCCCCTGCCCCGCAGGCAAAACGCAGCCCATCAGCAGCTCATCCACTGCTTCGACCCCGGCCTGCGCCATCGCCGCCTTGATCGCGGCACCGCCCAGCACCGGCGCACCAACGCCCGAAAACACGCCCTGAAACCCGCCCATCGGCGTTCTGGACGCACCTTTGATCACAACATCGCGCATGATTTTGCCCCTTTGTTAACGCCCCGAAATCTACGCCGCCAAACCACCCTTGGAAAGCCCACAAAGCGCCGCAATCGGGTCATGACGCTGCCGCAGTGGCGGGCGACACAAGACCCATAGCTGCATAGGCTTACCCGGCGTCGCTCAGTCATAGCCCCCACCCAGTTGGGCGGCGCCGGGACTTCCCTCCATTGCATCCGCCGCTATTTGGCCTAGTTTGCCGCCCAAGACGCGGGAGGATATTTATGCGCGATTTTCACAAACCCGGACGGTCCGCCGTCTATGCCACCAATGGTATGTGCGCCACGTCACACCCGCTTGCGGCCAAGGTTGCGGTTCAGATGCTCGAATCCGGCGGCAACGCCATGGATGCGGCCATCGCGGGCGCTGTTCTTTTGGGCCTGTGCGAGCCGCAGATGACCGGCATCGGCGGCGATTGCTTTGCGCTGTTCACGCCCCCCGGCAGTGATGAGGTGCGTGCGCTCAACGGCTCTGGCCGCTCACCTGCGGGTCTGTCTGCGGATGTGCTTGTTGCAAATGGCCACGCGCACGTCCCGCTGTTTGACACCGCCGCCGTCACCGTCCCCGGTGCGGTTGACGCCTTCTGCCGCCTCTCTGCCGACTGGGGCAAGCTGGGGCTGAAAGCCGCGCTCGCCCCCGCGATCCACTATGCCGAAGCAGGCGTGCCCGTTGCCCCGCGCGTGGCCTCTGACTGGATCAACGGGTCCAAAAACCTGCAGGGCCAAGCCAAATCCGACTTCCTGATAGATGGCCAGATTCCCCGCCCCGGCCAGTTGTTCCGCGCGCCCCGTCAGGCCGACGCCCTGCGCGCCATTGCGATGGACGGGCGCGATGCATTCTACGAAGGCGAGGTCGCCGAAGATATGGTCGCCAGCCTGCAAGCGCTTGGCGGCACCCATACGCTTGACGATTTTGCCGCCACCGCCTGCGATTATGTCGACCCGATCTCTGGCGGCTATGGCGGGCTGGAACTGCTGGAACATCCGCCAAACGGCCAAGGGGTCGCCGCGATCCTTTTGCTCAACATCCTCAAACACTTCGACATCGCTGCGATGGACCCTTTTGGCGCCAAGCGCGCCCATATCGAGATGGAGGCGACAAAGCTGGCCTATGATGCCCGCGACCGTTTCGTGGCAGACCCGGACCACATGTCGCGCGTGAACCATCTGCTGTCAGAGGATACCGCTGCAAGCCTCGCAGCCCTCATCGACCCCAACCGCGCGATGCCGGTCACGCATATCCCCGGCACCGAGGCCGTGCACAAAGACACGATCTATATCACCGTCGTCGACCGTGACCGCATGGCGGTGTCGCTGATCTATTCGATCTTCAAGGACTTCGGCTCTGGCATCGCCTCTGACAAGTTTGGCGTGCTGTTTCACAACCGCGGCGCGGGCTTTAATCTGACGCCGGGCCATCCCAATGAACTCGCAGGTGGCAAGCGCCCCATGCACACGATCATCCCCGCGATCCTGCGCCGCGGTGGCAAGCTCCATATGCCTTTCGGGGTTATGGGCGGGCAGTATCAATCGACCGGCCACGCCCGGTTTGTGACCAATATCACCGACTTCGGCATGGACCCCCAAGCCGCCATCGACGCCCCCCGCTGCTTTGTCGAGAACGGAGAGTTGCGGGTTGAAAACGGCTATTCGGATGCGGTCAAACAGGACCTGACGGAACTGGGGCACAAAGTCGTCCCCCCCCCCACGGCCATCGGTGGTGCGCAGGCCATTCTTGTGGGCGCTGATGGTGTGCTCGTCGGCGGCTCGGACCCGCGCAAGGACGGCTGCGCACTGGGGTATTAGTGCGGGCGCGGTGACGTGGGACAGACCTTTAGTTCGCTACGGCAGCGCCAAAGTCGACATCGGGTCGCGAGAGGGCTCATTCTGATCGCGCATCGGGACCGTGACCAAAACTGATCGCAAGGCGGTTCCAGGCATTCATCTGGGCGATAATTAGAGTAAGGTCGACAATTTCCTGTTCTGAAAAATGTTCAGAAAGGATGTTGTACAGATGCTCTGGCGCACCATTCGTCGCAACAGCGGTAACTGCCTCGGCCCATGCAAGCGCGGCTTTCTCGGCGTCATCAAAAAACGTCACCTCGCGCCACACTGTAAGGCAGTCCAATCGCTGAGTTGTTTCTCCTGCCTGTCGTGCTTCTTTTGTGTGAAGGTCCACGCAGTACGCACATCCATTAATCTGTGAAACACGAAGCTCGATCATCGCTCTAAATTTCTTGCCAATCGACGGCATATCGTTCTTTGCCTTCGCCATACTGGCTATGGCCAGGCCGTTGATAGAAACATAATCGAGGCGTTCAATCATTGTATTCTCCTCCTATTCAGCGAAGAATGGCACGCCAAGTAGTTGCTGGCCAGTTGATCACTTTCAGACGAGAACCGCTGCGATTGCAGCCGTTGGTATTTACGGCAGCATGCGCAGTTTTGGGCTCTAGAACCGGAGGAATCTGTCGTTGATCAAAATACTTGGGCGTCTCATTTCGGTATCGCGGCAAGATCGACTAAAATGAACGGATGACGGACTATAAATCGCAGATCGCTCGCCATCGCGACGCGTTGAACGCGTTGCAAGAGCGCATCCACACAACTTTCCGGATGCGAGATCAATCTGAAGCACGCAAGCGGGCATGGGAGGATGCATGCAGTGAGTTTCAAAGCTTTCAATCTCAAATCGATACACTTCTGAACAACATCAGCGGCGATACGGTTGCCAATGATAAAGGCATCAGAAGTTTCGTATTCGATTTTCTATCTGTAGACCCAATTTACTATCGCTCAGGTTACGAGAAGGAGCGCTTGCTCAAACTGGTGAAAGCACTGGAGCTAACAGGTCATGAAAAGGCCGTCCTTCGGGAAACCATCCAAAATCGCGTCCGCAACGGTGCACTTCGGGAGTTTCGTCGATTTTGTCAGCTTATCCCAAAAATTCAAACTGACGACTTTGTTATTGAACTTCAAACCTCCGCAGGCTGTGGGGACGAGGACGTCCGGCGTCGAGCAGCCTTTGCGTTGAAGTATGTGGTCACTTAAGTTCATGTCCGTGCCCAAGAGCGGTCCTTAGGTACCACCTGGGATCAATGAATCTTGGGCCTTCAAGCGACCGTTCGCCTTTCCAAAAAGCAAAACCCCCGGAGGTAACTCCGGGGGTTTCATTCTTTCGCTGGCCGATGACCTATTCGTCGCGGCTTTCGGGGGTGTCGACGACCATTGTGTCGAACTCGTCCCCGCCGACGACATCCTCTGCCATCTCTTCGGGTGATGGGGCGGCAAGCGCTGCGGCTTGTTCGGCCTCTTCCCGGCGCGCTTCGATCACGACGTTGTCGCGAGTGGCCGCGATCTTGCGCACGTTGCTGGTCGCACCACCGGTACCGGCGGGGATCAGACGGCCCACGATCACGTTCTCTTTCAGACCAACCAGTTTGTCCCGCTTGCCCTGAACCGAAGCTTCGGTCAGAACGCGCGTGGTTTCCTGGAACGACGCGGCAGAGATGAAGCTGCGGGTTTGCAGCGACGCTTTGGTGATACCCAACAGAATTGGCTCGCCCTGTGCAGGGCGGTCGCCCCGTGCAAGTGCCTTTTCGTTGGCTTCATCAAACTCGGCCTTATCGACGGTTTCGCCCTTGAGCAGAACCGTGTCACCGCTGTCCTGAATCTCCCACTTCTGGAGCATCTGGCGCACGATAACTTCGATGTGCTTATCGTTGATCTTCACGCCCTGCAGGCGATACACGTCCTGCACTTCGTCGATCATGTAGTCTGCCAAAGCCTCGACACCCATGACCGCAAGAATGTCGTGCGGAGCTGGGTTGCCGTCCATGATGTAGTCGCCCTTCTGGACATAGTCACCTTCCGCAACGGGAATGTGCTTGCCCTTGGGCACCATGTATTCGACCTTAACGTCGGCATCATCGGCGCTTTCAATCGCGATGCGGCGCTTGTTCTTATAGTCCTTGCCAAAGCGCACATAGCCATCGATTTCAGCGATGATTGCGTGATCCTTTGGACGGCGGGCTTCGAACAATTCCGCAACCCGTGGCAAACCACCGGTGATGTCCTTGGTCTTGGCACCTTCACGCGGAATACGTGCAACCACGTCACCGGCTTGGATGTCTTCACCATCTTCAACGGACAGAACCGCATCAACCGACATGGCGTAGGACACGGGGTTGCCGTCATCCTTGAGCGCAGGTTCACCATCAGCACCGGCGATGATCACCTTGGGGGCAAGTTCGTTCCCCTTGGGTGCGGCACGCCAGTCCGACACGATGCGCTGGGTCATACCCGTTGCATCATCGGTGTCTTCGCGCACGGCGATACCGTTCACGAGGTCGACGTATTTCACCTTACCGGCCTTTTCAGCGATGATTGGCAGCGTGAATGGATCCCATTCAAACAGCTTGTCGCCACGGTGGATCTCTGCGCCCTCTTTGACGAAGACCTTGGAGCCATAGCCGACCTTGTGGTTGGCACGCTCTTCCCCGTTTTCGCCCATGATCGCGATGACCATGTTACGGCCCATGACGACCTGTTCCCCGGCGGTGTTTTCCAGCAAGCTTGCGTTGCGGAATTCAACTTTGCCGGGCTGGGACGCCTCGAGGAACGACTGCTGGCCACCCTGGGCCACGCCGCCGATGTGGAATGTCCGCATCGTCAGCTGTGTGCCGGGTTCACCGATGGACTGTGCGGCGATAATGCCGACAGCTTCGCCAAGGTTCACACGGGTACCCCGGGCAAGGTCACGCCCGTAGCACATCGCACAAACGCCATCTTCGGCCTCACACGTCAGCGGGCTACGGATACGCATCTTCGCGATCCCGGCCACGTCGATCATGTCAGCCTTACGCTCGTCGATCAGTTCACCTTGTTCGACCAACACTTCATCCGTGCCGGGCTTGAGAACCGGATCAGCCGAAACACGACCAAGTACACGTTCAGCCAGCGATGCCACAACTTCACCGTCGTTGACGGCGGCTTCTGCCGTGATCGCCATTTCGGTGCCGCAGTCAACTTCGCGCACGATGCAGTCTTGCGCCACGTCCACCAGACGACGTGTCAGGTAACCAGAGTTCGCCGTCTTCAACGCCGTATCCGACAGACCCTTACGGGCACCGTGGGTTGAGTTGAAGTACTCAAGAACGGTCAGACCTTCCTTAAAGTTCGAGATGATCGGCGTCTCGATGATCTCACCGGATGGTTTGGCCATCAGGCCGCGCATACCACCAAGCTGCTTCATCTGCGTGACCGAACCACGGGCACCAGAGTGGGCCATCATGTAGACAGAGTTTGGTTCACCCTCTGCGCCATCTTCCAACTTGGGCGTGGTCGAGATGGTGTTCATCATCGCGTCCGTCACCTTGTCGTTGGCCTTTGACCAAGCGTCGACAACTTTGTTGTACTTTTCGCCCTGTGTAATCAGGCCGTCCATGTACTGCTGTTCAAAGTCTTTGACCTGACCGCGTGTTTCATCGACCAGTTCCCACTTGGTATCCGGCACGACCATGTCGTCCTTACCAAAGGAGATGCCTGCCTTGAACGCTTCGCGGAAGCCCATTGTCATGATCTGGTCACAGAAGATGACCGACTCTTTCTGACCGCAATAACGGTAGACCGTGTCGATGACCTGCTGCACTTCTTTCTTGCGCAGCAAACGGTTCACAAGGCTGAACGGTGCCTTTGTGTTCAGCGGCAGCAATGCCCCCAAACGCAGACGGCCCGGCGTGGTTTCAAAGCGCGTCAGCACTTCGTTGCCTTCCTCGTCAATCTGCATCATCCGCGCGTTGATCTTGGCGTGCAAGTGCACCTCACCAGCGGTCAGGGCGTGCTCGACTTCTTCGATATCCGAGAACGACATGCCCTCACCCTTCATGCCGTCGCGCATGATGGTGGTGTAGTAGAGGCCAAGGATCATATCCTGCGAAGGCACGATGATTGGCGCGCCGTTGGCGGGCGACAACACGTTGTTCGTGGACATCATCAGAACGCGTGCTTCCAGCTGGGCCTCAAGGCTCAGCGGGACGTGCACAGCCATCTGGTCGCCATCAAAGTCAGCGTTGAACGCAGAACAGACCAGCGGGTGCAGCTGAATGGCCTTCCCTTCGATCAGGACCGGTTCAAACGCCTGAATGCCCAAACGGTGCAGCGTTGGCGCACGGTTCAGCATGACAGGGTGTTCGCGGATGACTTCATCCAGAATATCCCAAACTTCGGGACGCTCTTTTTCGACCAGCTTTTTGGCTTGCTTCACGGTGGAAGACAGGCCTTTGGCTTCAAGGCGCGAGTAGATGAACGGCTTGAACAGTTCGAGCGCCATCTTTTTTGGCAAACCACACTGGTGCAGCTTGAGTTCCGGGCCAGTCACGATGACCGAACGACCGGAGAAGTCGACGCGTTTCCCCAAAAGGTTCTGACGGAAGCGACCCTGCTTACCTTTCAGCATGTCTGACAGCGATTTCAGCGGACGCTTGTTGGCACCGGTGATCACGCGGCCACGACGGCCGTTGTCAAAGAGCGCATCGACAGATTCCTGCAACATCCGCTTTTCGTTGCGGACGATGATGTCAGGCGCGCGCAATTCGATCAGGCGCTTCAAACGGTTGTTGCGGTTGATCACACGACGATAAAGGTCGTTCAGGTCAGACGTCGCAAAGCGACCCCCATCCAGCGGCACCAGCGGGCGCAGCTCTGGCGGGATCACAGGCACAACGGTCATGACCATCCATTCCGGGCGGTTGCCGGATTCGATGAAGTTCTCGACGATTTTCAGACGCTTGATGATCTTCTTGGGCTTCAGCTCGCCTGTCGCCTCTTTCAGGTCAGCGCGCAGCTGCTCTGCTTCGGATTCCAGATCGATCTGGGACAGCATCTCGCGGATCGCTTCGGCACCGATATTGGCCTGGAACGCGTCCATACCGTAGGTGTCTTGTGCGTCGTTATACTCTTCCTCGGACATCAGCTGACCATAGGTGAGGTCAGTCAGACCGGGTTCGATCACAACGTAGTTTTCGAAATACAGGATCCGTTCCAGATCGCGCAGCGTCATGTCCAGCATCAAGCCGATGCGGGACGGCAGCGACTTGAGGAACCAGATGTGCGCGACAGGTGCGGCCAGTTCGATGTGGCCCATCCGCTCGCGACGGACCTTTTGCAGGGTGACTTCCACGCCGCATTTCTCGCAGACAACGCCGCGATATTTCATCCGCTTATATTTACCGCAAAGGCATTCGTAGTCTTTGATCGGGCCAAAGATACGCGCGCAGAACAGGCCGTCACGCTCTGGCTTGAACGTCCGGTAGTTGATGGTTTCCGGCTTCTTGATCTCACCAAAGGACCACGACAGGATCCGTTCAGGAGAGGCCAGTGAGACCTTGATTTCGTCAAACGTTTTCGCCGGAGTGAGCGGGTTAAACGGGTTGTTTGTCAGTTCCTGGTTCATCTTCAATTCCTTGAAATAGGGTGCTTAGGGTGGGGAGGCGCGATTATTCGTCGAATAATCGTCACCCCAGAATTTTCGTCGAAAATTCTATTCCCCGTCCTCCGCATCCAGGAGTTCCATGTTGAGGCCGAGGCCCCGGACTTCTTTCACAAGCACGTTGAACGATTCCGGCACACCGGCCTCAAAATTGTCCTCGCCTTTGACGATGCTCTCATAGACCTTGGTCCGGCCTGCAACGTCATCCGACTTCACTGTCAGCATCTCTTGCAGCGTGTAAGCCGCGCCGTATGCTTCCAGTGCCCAGACTTCCATTTCCCCGAAACGCTGGCCGCCGAACTGGGCTTTACCACCCAAAGGCTGCTGCGTGACAAGGCTGTAAGGCCCGGTGGAACGTGCGTGGATCTTGTCATCCACGAGGTGGTGCAGTTTCAGCAAGTATTTGACACCCACCGTCACCGGACGGCTGAACTGTTCACCGGTCCGGCCGTCAAACAGAACCGACTGACCCGAGGTTGAGAACCCGGCACGCACCAGCGCATCGTTCACGTCACCCTCTTTGGCACCGTCAAAGACCGGCGTGGCAATCGGCACACCGCGTGTGACGTTGCCTGCGGCCTCGACCAGATGGTCTTCGTCCATGCCTTCAAGGCCTTCGGAATAGACATCATCGCCATAGGCAATCTTCATCGCCTCACGCACAGGTGTCAGATCACCAGAGCGGCGGTATTCGCCCAGCGCTTCGTCGATCTCAAGGCCCAGACCGCGTGCGGCCCAACCCATGTGCGTTTCCAAGATCTGACCGACGTTCATACGCGACGGCACACCCAGCGGGTTCAGACAGAAATCAACCGGTGTCCCATCGGCGAGGAACGGCATGTCTTCCATCGGTACAACCTTGGAAATGACACCCTTGTTGCCGTGACGACCAGCCATTTTGTCGCCGGGCTGCAGCTTGCGCTTCACAGCCACGAAGACCTTGACCATCTTCATCACGCCCGGGGGCAGATCATCGCCGCGGCGAACCTTCTCGACCTTATCCTCAAAACGGGCATCCAAGGTGCGCTTTTGCGCCTCGTACTGCTCGTTCAGGGCCTCGACCACTTGTGCGTCAGCCTCGTCCTTGAGCGCCAACTGCCACCACTGGCCTTTGGACAGCTCTTCCAGCACCTCTTCGGTGATTTCAGAGTTGGCCTTGAAGCCTTTGGGGCCTTTGACAGCCGTTTTGCCAAGGATCATGCCTTTCAGACGGGCATAGATGTTCCGATCAAGGATCACCAACTCGTCGTCACGGTCACGGGCAAGGCGTTCGACCTCTTCCCGCTCGATCTGCAGCGCACGTTCGTCTTTTTCGACGCCGTGACGGTTAAAGACCCGCACCTCTACGATTGTGCCAAAGTCACCCGGCGGCAGGCGCAGGGATGTGTCACGCACGTCGGATGCTTTTTCACCAAAGATGGCGCGCAGAAGCTTTTCTTCCGGCGTCATCGGGCTTTCGCCTTTTGGTGTGATCTTACCAACCAGAATGTCCGCAGGGCCAACTTCGGCACCGATATAGACGATGCCAGCCTCGTCGAGGTTGCGCAGGGCTTCCTCGCCGACGTTGGGGATGTCGCGGGTGATTTCTTCTGGCCCAAGCTTGGTGTCACGGGCGGCGACTTCAAATTCCTCGATGTGGATCGAGGTGAAGACGTCGTCGCGCACGATACGCTCGGAGATCAGGATGGAGTCTTCGTAGTTGTAGCCATTCCACGGCATGAACGCGACGACCACGTTCTTGCCCAGTGCCAGTTCGCCCATATCGGTGGAGGGACCATCTGCGATGACCTCACCCTTTTGGACGGTGTCACCCACCTTCACCAGCGGACGCTGGTTGATGCAGGTGTTCTGGTTAGACCGCTGGAACTTGCGCATACGGTAGATGTCAACGCCGGGGTCGCCGACCTCAAGATCTGCGGTAGCGCGCACAACGATACGCGACGCATCGACCTGGTCGATGATACCGGCACGTTTCGCCATGATCGCCGCACCTGAATCGCGGGCGACAACCTCTTCGATGCCGGTGCCGACAAGCGGTGCCTCGGCCTGCAGAAGCGGCACGGCCTGACGTTGCATGTTGGACCCCATGAGCGCGCGGTTGGCGTCGTCGTTCTCAAGGAACGGGATCAGCGAAGCGGCGACAGAGACCAGCTGTTTGGGCGAGACGTCGATCAGATCGACAGTTTCACGCTGTGCAAGCGTGTAGTCACCGTTCATCCGGGTGGACACGAGATCGTTCTTGAAAGAACCGTCATCGTTCATGTTCGCGTTGGCCTGCGCCACGGTGTGACGCATTTCTTCGGTCGCGGACATATACTGGACGTCGTCTGTCACCTTACCGTCAACAACCTTACGATACGGTGTTTCGATAAAGCCGTATTTGTTCACGCGGGCGAAGGTGGCCAGAGAGTTGATCAGACCAATGTTCGGACCTTCCGGTGTCTCAATCGGGCACATGCGACCGTAGTGGGTCGGGTGCACGTCGCGCACCTCAAAACCGGCACGTTCGCGGGTCAAACCGCCAGGCCCAAGGGCCGACAGACGACGCTTGTGCGTCACTTCTGACAGCGGGTTGGTTTGGTCCATGAACTGCGACAGCTGGCTAGAGCCGAAGAATTCGCGCACCGCAGCAGCCGCTGGCTTGGCGTTGATCAGGTCTTGCGGCATCACAGTGTCGATTTCAACGCTGGACATACGCTCTTTGATCGCGCGCTCCATGCGCAGCAGACCAACGCGATACTGGTTTTCCATCAGCTCGCCAACGGAACGGACACGACGGTTACCAAGGTGGTCGATGTCGTCCACATCGCCCTTGCCATCGCGCAGTTCAACCAGCGCCTTGATGCAGGAAACGATATCTTCCTTGCGCAGGGTGCGCATGGTGTCTTCGGCATCCAGATCCAGACGCATGTTCATCTTCACCCGGCCAACAGCCGAGAGGTCATAACGCTCTGAATCAAAGAACAGCGTGTCAAACAGGGCAGAGGCCGCATCAACGGTCGGTGGCTCACCGGGGCGCATCACGCGGTAGATATCCATGAGCGCGGTTTCGCGGTTCATGTTCTTGTCCGACGCCATGGTGTTGCGCATGTAGGCGCCGACGTTGACGTTATCGATGTCCAGCACGGGGATCGTCTTGATGCCCGCGTCGACGAGTTCCTTCAGCGTACCGCCGATGACTTCGCCGTCCTTGTCCATCTCCAGCGTCAGCTCATCACCGGCTTCGACATAGATCGCGCCGTTTTCTTCGTTGATGATGTCGCGGGCCGCGAACTTGCCAACGATGGCGTTATAGTCGACCAACAGATCGGTGACCTTGCCTTCGTCGATCAGTTTCTTGACCGAACGCGGGGTGACCTTTTCGCCCGCTTTGGCGATCACTTCGCCTGTCTTGGCATCGACAAGATCCATCGCAGGGCGGGTGCCGCGCACGCGCTCTGGGAAGAACTTTGTGGTCCAGGCTTTGCCCTTCTTATCGAGCGTATAGTCGACGGTGTCATAATAGGCATCCATGATGCCTTCCTGGTCCAGACCCAGCGCATAAAGCAGAGTTGTCACAGGCAGCTTACGACGACGGTCGATCCGGCAGAACACCAGATCCTTGGCGTCGAATTCAAAGTCGAGCCATGAGCCGCGATAAGGAATAATCCGGCAAGCAAAGAGGAGCTTACCAGAAGAATGGGTCTTACCTTTGTCGTGGTCAAAGAACACGCCGGGCGAGCGGTGCATCTGGGACACGATCACGCGCTCTGTGCCGTTCACGATGAACGTGCCGTTTGGCGTCATCAGGGGCATATCGCCCATGAATACGTCTTGTTCCTTGATGTCCTTGACCGACTTGGCACCGGTATCTTCGTCGACATCAAATACGATCAGGCGCAGGGTCACCTTCAGCGGGGCGCTGTAGGTCATGTCGCGCTGCTGGCATTCTTCTACGTCGTACTTTGGCTTTTCCAGCTCGTACTTGACGAATTCAAGCACGGCGGTTTCATTGAAGTCTTTGATCGGAAAGACCGACTGAAAGACGCCCTTGATGCCTTCGCCGTCAAGTGGCGTGTCACTGTCGCCAGAGCGCAGGAACAAGTCATATGACGATTTTTGAACCTCAATAAGGTTCGGCATTTCAAGAACTTCGCGGATTTTGCCGTAGTATTTACGCAGGCGCTTCTGACCGAGGAACGATTGAGCCAAAGCTATGTCTCCATAATGTCAGAACGCGCATCTGGCTGGGAACCAAAAGCGCGTCCAATTGCGGTAGTGTCGTTTCCATTCCTGAGATGCGCCCAAACATCTCTCTCGAAACGAGCAACTTACCTGTCAAAACGCGCGAATCGGCGCTTTGAAAGACAAGTTTTTAAGGGTTTTTCTGGTTTTTGCGGGGCCACGCTTGCTGGACGAAACGCCCATTTAGTCGGGATTCACCAAAAGTTCAAGGGCTAGAACCTAACCTGCGCTTGTCATTTTAAACTTTGTTACGTTCGGTCCCGCGTATCGCGCCCAAAACTTGATCTGACGCGTAACGCCAAAGGGCATCCAACCGCGAAGGATCCTTTGCATATTCGGTGATCACTACGGTGAAGTCACTGCGTTCGATCGAATATATTGCATGTTTGGAGGAGCATTCATAACCGCCGACCTACACAACCAAGCAAAGTAGCCTTCGGGTCATAGCGCGGCTCTTGAAATGTCCGGCGCGGATGATCCGCGCCGGACACTCGAATTAGGCCAGTTCGACCTCGGCGCCAGCTGCTTCCAGCTTGGCTTTGACGTCTTCGGCTTCTGCCTTGTCGACGCCTTCTTTGATCTTGCCGCCAGCTTCGACCAGATCTTTGGCTTCTTTCAGGCCAAGACCGGTGATGCCGCGAACTTCTTTGATCACGTTGATTTTTGATGCGCCTGCGTTCTTCAGGACAACGTCAAACTCAGTCTTTTCCTCAGCAGCGCCACCAGCGTCGCCAGCAGGACCAGCCATCATCACTGCGCCGCCAGCTGCGGGCTCGATGCCATACTCGTCCTTGAGGATGGTTTTCAGTTCTTGTGCTTCGAGAAGGGTCAGACCAACGATCTCTTCAGCAAGTTTCTTCAGATCAGCCATTTGCTTTTCCATTTCTAAATAGTGTGTTCCAACGTGAGGCTTTCGCCCCCAGTCAATTCAGGTGCTTTATGCAGCTTTCTCTTCGATGGTCGAAAGAATGCTCGCGATGTTCGAAGCAGGCGCGCCAATGGCCCCGGCGATGTTCGAAGCAGGTGCAGCGATGCAACCCACGATGGAGGCAATAAGCTCCTCGCGGCTTGGCATACCGGCAACCGATTTCACACCAGCAGGATCCAGTGCCGTTTCACCCATTGCACCACCCAGGACGACAAGCTTGTCGTTGTCCTTGGCGTACTTATCCACGACCTTGGCTGCTGCCACGGGGTCTTCGGAATAGGCGAGAACGGTCATCCCTTCGAGGTATTCCGTGATGCTTTCACACGGCTTACCAGCAAGGGCGATCTTGGCGAGCTTGTTCTTGGCAACGCGCACGGACCCACCAGCTTCACGCATTTGCGCGCGCAGGTCCTGCATTTCAGCAACTGTCATGCCTTCGTAGTGGGCAACCACTACGACGCCAGAGCTTTCAAAGATTTGGCCGAGCTCGTCGACCAGTTTCTCTTTCTGGGCTCTATCCACAGTTTCACTCCAAGTTATGGGCCAAGCAAAGTGCCTGACCCGGCTCAATTTGGCCGCGCAGGTTTTGGACCTGCTTGGCCGTCGAAGTCCGCGATGTACGGGGGTGAGCCGGAGGAAACCGATCAGGAGAACCCTGAGTGGTTTATCTGGTCATTCCCATCTCAGGCAGGAATTAACGGTCATGCTGACCAACCCACCGTCTCGGACGAAAGTGGACATCTACGAATCAACGCAGATGTCCGTGGAAGGGCATTACTGGCTAAAGGCTTGCTTGCCAAGGGTGGAAACCCTAGCATCGCACGCTCATTTTACCGCTTGAGATGCCAAACGCCTTAATCAAAGCTTAATTTTCGTCGGGTATCGGAGAGGTTCGCCAATAAGGGCAAGATCGTGATCCGCAACCTCGAAGACTTTGCCAGCATTGCGTCAGATTGGTTCTGGGAAACGGATGGGGACCAGCGTTTCACCTATTTTTCCAACAAGATGGAAGAAGTCACCGGCGTTCGGATGGCAGATCTGATCGGTCAAACCCGGTTGGAAATCAGCCCCGACCGCGCACGTGAACCTGAATGGCAGGCGCATCTTGATGACCTTGTGAACCACCGGCCCTTTCGCAACTTTGAATACAAGATGCAGCGCAATCTTGTTGAAGGTGATTTGTGGATCCGCATCTCGGGAGAACCGGTTTTTGACGAAGACGGCGTGTTTCAGGGATATCGTGGCGTCGGTCATGACGTGACGCCCGAAAAGGAATCGATGGAACTGCTAGAGGCGTCGAACAAGGCGCTGTCCGAACGAAATCGCGAACTATTGGAGGCCCGACGCGCGATCGAACGCATTGCCTCTAGCGACCCGCTCACCGATCTTTTGAACCGCCGCGCCTTTGAAAGCGATATCGCCACCGCACTGGAAAACCAAACCGATCCGGTTGTGTTGATGCATGTCGACCTCGATTTCTTCAAGATGATCAACGATATGATGGGGCATCTGGTGGGTGACCTTGTGCTGGTCGAAACGGCCAAGCGGATGGCGGCTGTTATTGTCGATCATGGCAGGACCTACAGGGTTGGGGGTGATGAATTCACCGTCGTTCTGACCGGTCAGGACCGGTTTGAACGCGCCAGCCGGTTAGGTGAAAACCTGATCGCCGCGTTGTCAGAGCCACTTACAATCGAAAATCGCCATTGCCAGCTTGGCGCGAGCATCGGTCTTGCGGTTTCGCGGCCACCGCATGTTTCAGCGCAGGAACTGATCGCCAACGCTGATGTGGCTTTGTACGAATCCAAACGTCGGGGTCGCGGCACATTGCACAGGGTCACACCCAAGCTTCTGTCACGGATCGAAGAGAAACGCAGCCTTGCCGCCGACATCCGCAATGCAATTGAGCGGCGCGAATCTATCCCGTTCTTTCAGCCGCAAATCGATCTGCAAACCGACACGATTATCGGGGCAGAGGCTTTGGCCCGCTGGCAACACCCGGTTCACGGCCTGCTGACCCCCAACCGGTTCCTCGATATCGCTGCGGAACTCGGCCTGACCGCCGATATTGATGGCCTGATGATGGAAACGGCCCTTGCCGCCGCAGGCAGGCTGGCCGATGGCGGGCTTCCGATTGGGGCGGTGTCGGTCAACATCAGCGAAAGCCGCCTGATCGAACCGCGTCTGATCACTGACATCGAACGGCTTTGGACCGACAAGCGGGTGCGCCTGTCGCTGGAACTGTTGGAAACCATCTATTTTGATCCCAACAGCCCCGATGACCCCCGCGCCGCGGTTCTGGAAAAACTGCGCGCCGCCGGTGTGCGGCTTGAGATTGATGATTTTGGCAGCGCCCGAGCATCCATCGCCAGCCTGCTTAGTATTTGGCCCGACCGCATCAAGATCGACAAAGCGCTGGTGCAGGCGATCCTGAAAGATCCCTCAAAACGCGCAATGATTCAGGCCATTCTGGATATGACCCGGTCGCTGGGGATCGATACGATTGCCGAAGGTGTGGAGGATGAACAGGATCTTCAGGCACTGCGCGATTTGGGCTGCCATCACATCCAGGGATATGTTGTGGCGCGTCCCATGCCAGAGGCGGCACTGGTCAAATTTATGTCCTCGCGCGCAAACGGGACAGGGGGTACCTTTGCGTCATCCCAGATGTCGCAGAGGCGGGCCTGACGCGGCCCGCCCAATTCTTTCAAGTTGGCTTAGTTGCCAGTGGCGTTAGCGATGTCCAAGGACACGCCAGGACCCATTGTCGAGGTCAAAGAGATCTTTTGCATGTATGTGCCTTTGGCGCCGGTTGGACGGGCCTTTTGCACAGCATCAACAAAGGCTTTCACATTCTCTTCGATCTGCGCAGCAGAGAAGGACGCCTTGCCGATACCAGCATGCACAACGCCTGCTTTTTCGGCTTTGAACTGCACCTGACCGCCCTTGGCGTCAGCCACGGCCTGGGCCACGTCCATCGTGACCGTGCCAACCCGTGGGTTTGGCATCAGGTTGCGTGGACCAAGGACCTTACCCAAACGACCAACAACACCCATCATGTCGGGCGTCGCGATGCAACGATCAAATTCGATGGTGCCGCCTTGCACGGTTTCCATCAGATCCTCTGCACCGACGATGTCGGCACCGGCGGCTTTCGCCTCGTCTGCTTTTTCGCCACGGGCAAAGACAGCCACGCGGACAGTCTTACCAGTGCCATTGGGCAGGGACACAGTGCCACGGACCATCTGGTCGGCGTGGCGTGGGTCAACACCCAGCACAAGGCTGATTTCGATGGTCTCGTCGAACTTCGCCTTGGCGTTGTCCTTCACAAGGCTGACCGCCTCGGAAACAGAGACGTTGTCTTTGCCAGCAAATGCGGCCCGAGCTGCGGTTGTACGCTTACCAAGTTTTGCCATTTTACTTTACCTCGATGCCCATAGAGCGGGCAGAACCCGCGATGATCAGCATTGCGCCTTCGATGGACGTCGCGTTGAGGTCTTTCATCTTGGCTTCGGCGATTTCACGCACCTGCTTACCTGTGATCGAACCTGCGACGGACTTGCCCGGCTCTTTGGAACCTGACTTCAGCTTAGCCGCTTTCTTGATGTAATAAGACGCAGGTGGCGTCTTGATTTCCATCGTAAATGACTTGTCCTGATAATAGGTGATCACGGTGGGACATGGTGCGTTCTTTTCAAGCGCTTCTGTCTTGGCGTTGAAGGCCTTACAGAATTCCATGATGTTGATGCCGCGCTGACCCAGTGCAGGGCCTACGGGGGGGGAAGGGTTTGCCGCACCTGCAGGAACCTGCAGTTTGAGCGTGCCCATAACTTTCTTGGCCATTGGCCATCTCCTTTTGCAACGCCCCTTGGTCGCGACCGCAGGGCTTTTCGTTGTGTGGTCCGGGTTGCCGCACGCGTGCGCCGCGCCTCCCACATGGATGTCACCTTGGTGACAAGCAGTGCGTTAATCGGGACCCGCCATAAATGCAAGAGGCTTACGTCACACTTCACCCGAAACACGACGTTGCATCGTTTGAGCCTTCAACCTTGACCCTACGCCCCATGCGCTAATTCTTAGCAAAGGAGAAAAACATGAAGTATGCGCCAAGCGTGATCATCAATCACTGGCTGACCTTTGGACTTGTCCTTGGCATGGCGGGCACGGGCCTAGCCTACCGGTATGAGCTTGCGGATAATGGTGCGATGCTGACCCATCAGTATATGGGACAGGCGCTGATTGTTGTTCTTGTGATCCGCATCATTACGCGGCTGGTAAAACGCCGCATAATCAGCGACACCGCGCGCTCGGCTGAAGACGTTTTGGCCCATTTGGTGCATCTGGCGCTTTATGCTGTGCTGCTGGTCTATGTGGGAACCGGATATGTCGCTGCATCCGCCTTTCAGGACCCCGACCTGATTTGGCCCGCGGATCTGGCCTTTGCCCGATCTGACACGGGCGAATTGTTGCTTGAACTGCACTATACGCTCAAATGGGTTTTGTTGACGCTTATGACGATTCATGTCGCGGGCGCGCTCAAACACCTTGTCGTGCCACGCGAAAACGCCCTGCACAATATCACCTTCACGTCGAGAAAAGGATGACCACAATGCACAAATTGACCCGCCGAAATGTCATCGCAACACTGACAAGCAGCAGCGTGCTGCTTTGCCCGGCATTGCTCAACGCGCAAACCGACCTGACGGCTGAATGGGGCGATGTCCCGACCGATGCGCCGGTTGGGCACGATACCCTGATCAACTTGCCAGCAGGTCCGGCAAGTGTCGACATCACAGATCTGCAACCCGGCGAGGTCACAGTAATCGCACGACCCACAGAAGATCCAAACTACGCGTCGACCGGGAACATCCAATATGTTGCGGTCCATCACCGCACGGATGAACAGGCTGCCTTTGGCGCCGCCAATGACCGGGAAGGAACGGTGCAAGACGCACGATACTTTGTCGTCGACCTTGTGTGCACCCACCGTGGCAAGGCCATTGGCCTGACCGGTGATCCCGCAGCACCCTTTGCCTGCACAGACCGCCGGTCGCGGCACAGCTCCGTTTACGACGCGTCTGGATTTGGGGTCTCTGGAGCGTCCGAAGGCGAATACCTTTCGATCCCCGCCTACACGCTCGATACTGACGGCGCGATTGTCCTGACGTTGGCTTGAAGCAACGGAGGCCTTTTGGGGCGCGCTCCGTCACGAGGCAGAGTGGTGTGCAGATTGCCCATAAGTTGGATGGAGAGGCCGGAAATCATACCGGCAGAAAATAAGGCCGCCGCATTTCTGCGACGGCCTTTTGTCTCGTCTGAGTGGGACGCTCTCATGACTTCTGCGAAGTCACTGCCGCATCCCACCCGGTGCGCGGGCTAGGCCCGCACCCCGTTACTCAGTGATTTTGGAAACGACGCCAGCGCCAACAGTGCGGCCGCCTTCGCGGATGGCGAAGCGGAGGCCTTCTTCCATCGCGATGGGCGCGATCAGCTCGACGTTGAACTTCAGGTTGTCGCCAGGCATCACCATTTCAGTGCCCGAAGGCAGCTCAACCGTGCCGGTCACGTCCGTTGTACGGAAGTAGAACTGTGGGCGGTAGTTGGCGAAGAATGGCGTGTGACGGCCACCTTCTTCTTTGGTGAGGATATAGGCCTCGGCTTCGAACTTGGTGTGTGGCTTGACCGAACCTGGCTTACACAGGATCTGACCACGCTCAACGCCGTCACGGTCAACGCCGCGCAGCAGGGCGCCGATGTTGTCGCCAGCTTCGCCGCTGTCCAGCAGCTTGCGGAACATTTCAACGCCTGTGCAGGTCGTCTTGGACGTGTCCTTGATCCCCACGATTTCAATCTCGTCGCCAACGTTGATCACGCCACGCTCAACCCGACCGGTCACAACCGT
>CANMPL010000001.1:597500-771010 GCA_947499715.1 uncultured Paracoccaceae bacterium | reverse complement strand
ATGACTGCTTCTGACAAATGCACAAATCAGATCAAAAATGTCTTGCTATGCAGGAGCCATCCACACATGCCGTTCGCTGCGCCTGCGCGAATGTCTACTGTTCGATCTGTCTATCGACGGGATCAAAGCAAGTTGGCCTATGCATTCTTGGTCTCTTTCTGCAGGGTGTCGAATGCTGTCTGAAATCTTCGAATGCAAATCGAGAAAATCACACCCGCACAGGCAAAGCTGTGCGGGTGCTTGTACGTGAAACCACTTGTCCCAGTGGGAGGATACTTGGATCGAGCGGCTTCACTTCGTCAGCTGAGCTGGGAGACGGCTCAGGCCGAAGTCTTCACATTTTCTGGTAATGCTTCAGCACCACCAGCCGCTTCCAGAACCACACTTGGGTTCCAGTAATCGCGGTATTGGACAATCTTACCGTCGCGGACACGAATGACATTGATGTATTTTTGATCATACGGCAGCCCGGTCTTAACGCCGACGCCATTGCGGGCGTAGAATTCCAGGATCACGACTTCAGGGTCTGTGCTCCGGTATTGAGCGGTCTCAACCAGTTCATCGATGGAGAAAAACTCAGGGACAACTGGCATGTATTTGGCAACTTCTTCGCGGCCAAAGATACGTTTTGCGCCGCCGGGTGCGTAGGGCGCCTCAAAGTCCACGTTTTCGGCACACATATCCGAGAAGCTGTCGGTCGGTGACAGCAAGTCACCGATGCTCTTCCGCATTAGGTTCGTGAGAGGGGGGAACGGATCATTCGCAGACATTGTATTACTCCTTTGGATGTCGTTGGTTTCAGGAATGGGGACCACTGCGAGACAGCAGTCATTCTCTTTCAGCGAGAATTCTTGGGCCAGCCTTTGATCAAGGGCGGTTGTGTGAATGAGGCGGCGACTGATCAACAGAGCTGACGACCGGAGAGGAATCTACCAATTCGCTGTCTCCAAGAGCTGCCAGCGCAATAAGTGGATTCCAGTAGTCCCGGTAACGGCTAATTCGCCCGTCGCGGAGATCAATGACGGATACATAGTTTTGGTCATAGCGGGCATGGCTGGTTTTGTTGCAGCCTTTGCAGCTGAATTCGACGGTAGCCGTTGTTCGGTCCGTGGAGATCAATGCGCGTGTCAGCGCCAGTGTTTCGATGGTCAGAGCTGCGCCAACTTTAGGCAGGTAATCCTCCAACGCAGTTTTTCCCTCTATCCGCTGGATGCCGTTTGGCATTGGAAAGGGAAACTCAAAGACGATGTCATCCGTCATCATGTCAACAAGCGTTTCTGCATCGGGCGAAATCAGATCGTCGCCAAGTGCATACCGCAGAAGTCCCGACAGAGAGTCGAATGCCCTTTCCTGGGGGGATTCGTTTTCAGTCAGCGTCATCGGGTTTCTCCTTTGTTTCTTTGTTGAAACCAAACTGGCGCAAGAGAGAGTTATCCGGTAGGCTGATTTTTCAGATATACCCAATCACAAAGGATGATAAATGGATCGTAGGGATTTGTCAGACCTTCTCATTTTTCAGGCTGTCGCCGAGGCTGGAAGTTTTACCCGTGCCGCCGCAAAATTGGGGCGTGCGCAATCAGGCGTAAGTCAAGCCATGTCGGATTTTGAGGCACGATTGAATGTGCCCCTTCTGGCCCGGACGACCCGATCAGTGCGCCCCACACAAGCGGGCCAGCGTCTGTTGGAAGAGATAGCGCCTGCGCTCAGGCAAATCTCTGACGGCCTTGACGTCGCGAAGGCGGGTCAGGACGGCCTGACCGGTACAGTGCGGCTGACGGCGGTCGCACATGCGGCAAAGCAAATCCTTGTTCCTGCATTGCCCGAGTTCCTTGATCAGCATCCGAACGTGACTGTTGATCTGCATGTGAGCGACAAGTTCGTGGATATTGTGGCTGAGGGTTTTGATGCTGGGGTGCGTTTTGGCTCGCATTTGGAACAAGACATGATCAGCCTTCCGCTTGGACCCGAGATCGGAACAGTGGTTGTCGGAGCCCCATCGTATTTTGAACGTCGGGGTCGCCCGATGTCACTTGAAGACCTCGCAACGCATGACTGCATTGGGGCGCGATCTGCCAGCCATGGTGACATTTTTCCATGGCCATTCCGGCGCGCAGACCGCAGTATTGAGGTGCGCGTAGACTGTCATTTTGCAAGCAACGAAGCGCCAATCATCGTTGAGGCGGCTATCAATGGCTTAGGGTTGGCTTGTACGTTTGAACCGCTTGTCGCGGATCATCTTGAAGCCGGCAGACTTGAAACCTGCTTGGAGCCGTTCTGTGTCGCATGGTCCGGCTATCACATCTATTACCCTAGCCGACGCCAGAAATCCGCCGCCCTAACAGAGCTGATCAAGCTCTTGCAACAAAGGCGCAAGGAGTGAAGCGCTCGGATTGAAGATTGGTTCTGTGGAAAACAACAGACACTGATGCCTCGAAACATACTTTCGCAAAGGGCGCCTTGCAGGTGCCTCAGGCGGCTTCAATCTCGGACGGTTGCACATCGGCATCGCTCAGTTGCTGAGCCATGATCTCGTTAAAAGAAAGAGTGGGGTTGGCCTCCGCCAACATCCCGACCTTCATCCAGAACTCAGCCTGAGCATTGATTGACCGACACATCACCGTGCTTGCCCGTCGAATATCCTCGTGCAGCGCGTCGCCAATTTTCACAATTCCCATGGACGTCTCCCTTCTGTAATCGCTATACGAAACGTATATGATTCGTATATCTGTGACCTTGTCAAGTTGCCCGTCTGAATCATGGGGCGTCAACAGATATCAAAAGGAAAATGAGGATGAAGCATTCCTATATCGATGTTCCGGTAGCCCCAGCAATTGGCAAGGCCAGCAGAACCGAGGCGATCAAGCTGTATGGCCCAGATGCCTTTGAAGGTATGCGGCGCGCCGGCCAACTGACTGCGGAATGTTTGGACGGCGTCGCCGCGATTATCAAAGCAAGCGCTCAACTCTCCGAGATTAACGCCTTCGTTCTCGACTTTGCGGCTGCACATAATGCGACCCCGGCAACTTTGGGCTACAAGGGCTACAACTATGCGTGCTGCACGTCAGTTAATCATGTTGTTTGTCACGGATTTCCCAACGAGAAGAAACTACGTGACGGCGACATTGTGAACGTCGATGTCACGCTAATCCTCGACGGTTGGCACGGCGATTCCAGCCGGATGTATGCCGTTGGTCGACCCAAGCGGGCAGCGGAACGTCTTGTCAATGTTGCCCATGAAGCGATGATGCGCGGCATTGAAGCGGTTCGTCCTGGTGCAAGATTGGGTGACATTGGATATGCAATCCAATCCTATGCGCACTCCGAGCGATGTTCGGTTGTCCGCGATTTTTGTGGCCATGGAATAGGTCGGGTTTTTCACGATTCTCCCAATATCCTTAACTTTGGCCGCCCTGGCGAAGGTCTGGAGCTTCGCGAAGGGATGATATTCACGGTCGAACCCATGATCAATTTGGGGCGTCCTGAGGTCAAATTGCTACCTGATGACTGGACTGCTGTAACGCGTGATCGCAGTTTGTCGGCGCAGTTTGAGCATTCGTTAGGGGTGACAGCCGACGGATGCGAAGTGTTCACAGCCTCACCTGCGGGTTTGAACGCACCGGGCTTCCAAATTGTGGGCGAGGCTGCTTAGCTGTCATTTGTGCAGCGCGCAGCATCGGTCGATGATGGCGCAGACCGGTCATCTGACGGATTTGATCACGTACAACTGTCTCGAAGCAGTGCTAGAGGACAGCTCTGCGGGACAGAGCGCCAATTCGCTGTGGCTGCTCCAATGGCCGCTATCGGAAATCGGCGGGGGTCAAAAACGGTCCTTTTCGCTTGTAATGTGAACGAGCTTCTGAGGTACGTGCTGAACAAGCCGCGCGAGAAACCGGAGATCGAGGACGCGCGCAAACAGGAGAAGGATCAAGAGGTCGAAAAAGATCGTGACATCGACTGCAGGCCGACACAAGGGTATGTAAGGTATCCGTAGACTTGTAGGTCGCTATCTCAAAAGAATACACTGGGTGCCAACATGGCTGAGCACAGAAGCACCATCTGACGCCACAAAATTCCAACTGCCATTGTTGATAGGGTTTCCACCTGCAGACAGTTGAAGTTGGAAGCCTGACTCCTGTGAAAAGTTCGCTATGGTCCAAGCGCCAGATTTTTCAATATCACCGAGTACAATCCGGCCAAATTCTATCCTAAAGCCCACTACGGGTGTCTGGTAATCCGCGACGCAGTCTCGCCCAAAATTTTCTATCCTAGAGTCCGAAAGGACTTTCTCTGACCGCCTACAAGGGTCGCTTGAATATCCAAAAATTCCCATAAGATCAGTTTTCGTTAGAGCACCACCCCTCGTGGCGGCGTGAACTGCAATCAAAGAGTTGTGAAAACTGGACATTACTTTACTGGTTTCAATTGAAAGGCACCGAGTACTATTTGGTCGACATTCCGATACACAAGTCTCGAATGTTTCAGCGCGGACTGATCCTGATAGAAGAACCAAAAATAGCGACCAAAGTTTTGTTCTCGTCGTATAGACCATAGTGCACTCTATTGATTGATAATACCAAGTGTAATGTTCGCACCAATGACATCTGGCTCTAGGAAGTGCTCAATAACTAGGCGCGTGTCATTCCCATTCCCTGCGAAGTAAGCCCGGACGAATTGGAAATCGACTCCGTCGCTTCCGCCTCCAGTTCCAAGTTGGTCTGGAACAGCGTCCTTGATGCGATTTAGCTCAGCCGCAAGTGTGTCGTTGTACCACTTGCTTAGCGTCCCAAACGAAATGGCACCAATTGCATTTATAGCCCAATGCTGCGCTCCGTCTCCGTGGGTTGAGGATCTGGTGCGGATACTAACCTGGTCGGTTGCAGCATCATACTGTGGGACTAGGCGAATATCGTGGCGAAACGTATCTCGACCTGTGCGCGTCTCTCCACGTTCTGTACAGAGCATTCCACAACGCGGGACACAATGCTTGCCTAGGAGCCCAAGGTCACGACAGGACTGACCGTTACAGCAGTGCCGCCGAAAAGTGATACATGACCAAAACTCCACACGAGCATGATAGCGAATGATCCCCTGCCCATTCCCTTCTGAGCCGATACCGGTTCCCCATGCGGAGTAGCGTTGGGAGCATGAGTTGCTCGGAACGTTACTCTGAACGTATCTTTCTAATGCGGCTTGGCCATTGCCTATTCGAGTTGAAACAACCCGATCGATGCGGCAGCGCCCCCCTGATCCAGTCTTGAAAGTGTACGTGACGCTCGATGGTGCTTGAAAGCTATTACCCGAATTAAGAGGGACAGTGATTGCTGGAAGATCGAGCGTAACAGTTGTATCGGGACAACCGCTCCCCGATTCTGTCGTGTTCTGAACTGTCCCTGTACCTGCAACGGTAACAAAGTACCCACCTTGAGCCCTTATAGATGTTACGAACTCCTCAGGAACATCACTATAGTACCTAATATTACCAGATAAGATATGTATATCACAGAGACCTAGTTTTAGTGCATCTACAGACTGAAAACCAGGAAGCATAACGTGGGAATCGTAAGTGTAGCCAAATGAACTTTGGAGAGCTTCACTTATTCTAATCTTGTGCGCATCATCACTGCTAAATGATCCACACACCTTTGAATCGGTTGATAGACTAAAATCACCTGCCTTTTCCTCAAGAATGATGCCAACAATATCGGCGCTCAACAGGCATGGAAACATCATTGCGAGACAGAGAATAATGGTAAAGCGTAAACAAGAGAAAAGTTCATTAATTCGACCTGTTAGCATAGGATTCACCTAAAATAGTGTAGATATATCGACCTCGACGGAAAAATTTGTCGTGTTAAGCCCAATGCTTGCGTCAATTAGTGAAAGAGCAGTCGCGTCATTTGGCGGGTCGCGATTCAGCAGAACTTGCCACGCCCCACCATCGACCGAGTAATAACCCTCAAAAGCGGGGAAATTGTCCGTTGAGCCAACGAGTGTTAGTAAGCGTTTGATAGCGTCGTATTTGACATAAAATGAAAAATCGACGTCGGGAGCGCGAAGAGGAGGCGGTAGATCATAGAAGGGATCAAAAGCTGCTGCTTTTACAAAGAACGTGCTAACAAAGCCATCTTTGCGCACAGAACCGATCGAAAAGGAACTTGTGGGTGCTTGCTTTGGCGGTTGTAGATCCTCACCAGTTTTGCAATCGACATTTCTGGTAATGCCTGTGCGCATCATCTCACGGCCAGCATATGGTTCAACCGCAACGGCTCGGCCCGCAATTCTCACATTAAATTCGACGGCAGTTCGAGCTGAGGCATCTGGATTGCTATCGAAGTCGCGATCATCGGTGGAAAAACATGTTCCAGTCAAGCTGGGGTAAGCCACAAGCAAAGGAATCATATTTGGGGCGCGAATTACATGTGTCCCAGCTTCTGTTCTGATCGTATCGTCTGGCTTTCCAGGATGTTGCGCTTTTATGAAAGAGCGAAAAAAAATACGAATATTTATTTCTTCAGCAGCAAAGCTTTCCTTCACGCCGATGGGAAGGAATGTCAGCAGAAAGACTGCTATCGAGGTGATGGCTTGTCTCATAAGTTAGTTGTCATGATAAATGATAGTGGTGTTGTCTGGATTAGCCTCATACGGAGAGCCCTGGGGTACTGCTCCAGGAGTATCGAAATTGATCTGATTGCCCTCTTGTGTTCCCGAGTCCCGCCCCGGCATGGTCATCGTGGTGCCGTTCGGAAAAACATGAACTTCTGTGGTTTCTGTACCAGAAGGCGCAGGATCAATTTCTGTACCTGTCTCGGTATCAGTTTCGGTGTCCGTTGCATTCACACTTACCTTGCACGACACCAAAACAGAGAGCATGGCGACAACAGTCAAAGCTGATATAGTTTCTTTAAAAATAGTCATTTACGTCTGCTCCCTCGGACTGAAGAGCTTCAAATGGTAAATTGATGGTAACACTTATGCCGGTACTCAGGAAGTGATTTGTGTCTTAAACAGAGACTATGAGAACATTGTCCGCACGCATCTCCTGTCCAAGAGGCTTGGATATTGAGCATTTGATCGCTTCGATAATGCCGGCGCTAACAGGGTGCAGCGCCCAACAACTCAGTGTATTTCTGCAGCATCCTGAAACAAGTATGCAAACAAAAGATTTGCGAGGCCTTCGCCTTGATCGAATGTTGGAACTGCGGCCAAAGGGAGATTTCGTCAACGATCTTTTTTGTCTCGAACGGTCGTTTTTGTCACTGAAGGCGACGCGACCGCAAGCATTGAAAAATCTTGTGCCACAAACCCTTGCCGAAACTCGGTTTGATTCTGTCACGTTTTTGGTGTCGGCAAAATGAGCGGACATTGGTGCTCGGTGCAGCATCGGTCGAATTGGGCTCTCAGCGGACATCAGAAGCGGCGCAGCATTGCCCCCTGATCCGCCTCAAACGAATCTCGCGGACGGCCCAAAGGAGACGACCAGAAGGCGGTCGTGTTGCTGCGCTCGCAGCCCGCATAGCGGTCATTCGTTTACTGGCCAATGATGGTGTGCCAGTGTCTGAGATGTCAAACACAGCAATGCGTTCGTATGGAGGTCTTTGGTGAAACTGGAAGAGTACTACAGACCTCGCTTGTCCGAGGCAGGCTACGATCTTTTGGCCGTCTTCAGTAGGTTCGAATACGCGTTGAAGAAAGGCGGATTCCGCCGTGAAAACTACCCTGATGCTGCTTGGCCGACATTTGCAGAGCGCCTTCCCCACCAGTTCTTTCAAAGGATGCGAGAAGCAGAAAAAGCACGGATCTATTTCGAAGCGCCGCCAGATCATCTCGTAGCCACGGCTGAGGGTGGCGTGGCTTGGTCAGGAGCCCCGAAAACACCAAGCGACGCGGCTAGTCTCTTTCAAAGCATCAAGACTGCACGCAACAACCTGTTTCATGGGGACAAAAAACACGACAACGAACGAGACACTCAGCTTATGAAAGCTGCATTGTTTGTGCTGAATGAAGCCTACCAAGAAGCGGAAGGAAATGAAGCGTTTGATAGGTTTAGAAGTGCTATGGAGTTTGGCCTCTAGTTCTTCGGACCCATCAGACTTCGACGATGTCGTCCAACGCCGCGTCGCTGCTTCCCAATAGCGGAAACCGATGGGCGGCATGATCCAACCATCAATCGGTGTGGACTTTGCTTTCAAGCCCAACAATGTTTGAAATCACTTGTTTACAATACGGCGGGGTCGACGAGTTGCCACTGGTAGGGCCAATACACATCGGACGACCTGTAAAGATCACTGAAGAATTCGAAGACTGGTTCATCGCCTCAGGATTCGAACGTTGGAGGTTGCGAACCCTTCATGTCACGTTGGCTTATTCAAACAGGCCGGTCGACTGGCGGGAATCAGTGTTTGCGCCAAAACAAGAAGCCTTGACACTCAGGTGCTCGGAGCGGCGTTTTGAAGTATTCGGAACTCAGCAATTAGTATTGACACTGAAGTCGACCACGCTCGAAGAACGATGGAATGAACTCAATAGGGCAGGAGCTTCTTGGGACTACCAAGCCTTTGTCCCACACATCACCGTCGGTCATCCCGATGACAGGATTGGGCCATTTGTCCAGCCCTATGGCGGCAACATCCAACTAAACGGAGAGTATCGAACTTCGACGAGAAGCTCCGGTACTGGCAGGCACTACCCTTCAAAAAAGTAGATGGATTGCGGCGAAAGGCTCACTTAAACGAGAGGCAAACCAGCCTACGTCTTCGCCCACTTTGCAAGAACTTTGTCGAAGGGCCGCGCTTGAGGGAACCTTGCAAGGAAGTACTTGCGCTCGTCCGACGGCAGCTCAGAACAGGAGTAGATGAAGGCACGTTGTTGCCAGACGTCCATTGTTGAAAAGGACTCTTTGAGCTCACGCAACCAATCTATGCCACCACCATTCCGTGCAGCTAATACAATCTCTCGTCGTAGATAGGGGTCTGCAGACTGAAATAACGCGATCAGATCTGCTATGTGGTTCAAAGTTGGGTTGCGAGAGAAAAGACTAAAGATTGAAAGACGGAAGTACTCATTTTCCAGAAATTCATCACTCGTTGCCAACGAAATTAACTCTTGGCCCAGACTTACCCAATCCTCCTGTTCCACGTTCTGAACTGAGGCAATGTAATTGCAGATTCCAGCGAGACAGGGAGCAAGGTCCGACAGCCTTTCAATCGATACCCGAATTGCTCCTGGATGCCCAACTTGCGCTAAACGTCGATACAACCACCTCAATCGTATGTAGTCCGTCGGATTTGCGGCAAGATATTCCTCAACAATACCAGAAATGTCCGCGCCGCTGACCGTATTCCAATCACTCTCGGAGATCGCGCCAAATGATATAGTCTTGTACGGGTTACCACTTGAGTACCTTTGCACAACCCTCAGGAGTTTCCGTTCATTTCGATTGATAGGGCGGTCTTCGACCATACTTTCACATAGCGAGATACATTCACTAGGTGTCAGGAAACGAGTCTTATGTCGTTGCAAAGTCAGCCTTTGCTGCTGATCAAGCACCTTTGCGACAAGACTAAGAGCTTTCCGAGCATCATTTTGGCTATCACAAAACACAAGAATATCATCTGCATATCTTATGAAGTTTAGCCCCTGAGCAGAAAGACTGTTGTCAATGGGGATCAAGGAAGCTTCGGCCAAAAGATGGATGGGATGGGGACCGATTGGGACACCGCGCGACACACCGGCCGTCGTACTCTCGAGAAGTTTTATTACCCATTTTGTGGCTTGATTTGTGAACTGTGACGCTATGAGTTGGTTTTCTACGACATGGTGATAAATTTGGTTATAGAAATCAGAAATATCACAGTAGAGCACCAGCTCGTGTTCGTCTGAAAGATCTTTTGCCTTCGCCCAAAAGTCGTTCCATCCGGATTGGCTCGCGTAAAGTCCGTGCTCCTTAGTTGGATTGAAGCGGTAACTGAAAACTGTGTCGATTGGCTGCCGACGCGACTCGATGCCCTCTCCAAACTGGTGAGTAATGGCTGCCAACACGATTGCGTCTTGAGGGTCGAGTTGGGTCGCTTGTCGGTAAGAAATTTCGTCCTTTGGGACAATGAAACGGCGCGATCCACCTGGCGGAAGTTGATTGAGATCCTTGCCTGCGATCTCTGCGACTAGCTCCGCCTTTTGGGCATTAATTGCTCGCATTTCGAGGACCCGTGGGAACAGATCACCGTCCGAGTGTTCAGATACGAAGTCAACGGCCCATTCGACCGAGTTGGCATCAAGTGTCACAATAGCGTTTCTTTCTGTCATCAAACAAATCAAGTGGATCGCAAATCGGCACGCGACACAACAGAGTTTCGCTCAAGCGTGGTCACATCAGAATACAGGTGGTACTTGGTTCATACGATCCCACGAAAGCCGTTTAAACATCTAAAGAGCCAACTCGTCGGAACGAGCGACTAGACATCAGTGTTAAGATAAAGAAAACATGCAGTTTAGTACTCCAACGGCGCATGAACTTTTGTAGAATAAACAACTCGGATAAGTAGAACTGAACGTCAAGGAATACCAAAGAGTGAAATTTGATCCCTATGAATACACTGGCGTGATCGTACCCGGCAGCGTGTTGGTTGTCACGCTGGCGTTGATATTCCCAGAAATCTTGCCCAGCATCACAAACACTCTGAGCCTTGGTGATCTCGGACTGATGCTCATTCTGGCGTTTATTGCCGGCCATTTTGTTCAGGCAGGCGGCAACGCTTGGGAGCTCATTGTGTGGAAGTGTTTGGGCGGCTGGCCGACTGAATCTGTTATGAGCGCTTCGTCCAATCTCTTGAACCAGGAGCAACGGGAGCGTCTGCAGCTAAAACTCGCGGCTGACTTTGATGAGAACACAGCCACTGCGTTCGGCGAAGGTCGTGGGCAAATGCGCGAACTGTTCGTACACATTCGTCAACATGGAAGTGTCGACCGTGTGGAAAAATTCAACCGAACCTATGGGTTGATGCGCGGAACGGCAGTCGCGTTCCTCATGGCAGCGACTATGGTTCTGGGATTTCATCGCGATAAGTACTCGATTGCGCTGCTACTTGCGGCGACCGCTTTGGTTTTCACTATCCGCATGGTTAGATTTGGTAGGCACTATGCGCGCGAGGCATTTGCCGAGTATCTTCGGACGCCGCCATCCTCTCCTGCTAGATAAACTTCAAATCTCGACTGTTGCATCAAGTACATACACGCGGTCTTCTTGTGAGCCAGTGATGGCCATTAGCGTGGGAAGCGCCCTTAATAAATCCTCTGCGACAAAACCTTTGACCGTTTTCCAATCACGGGTAGATGCAGTGGGTGATGAGTTTGGGTGTGAGTGCCAGGTGCCAATGACTGAAAGCCGCCCCCGTGTTCTTCGAACGAAACTCTTTTCCCATGGGGTTTGTCCCCACCGACCAAGCTTGAGGCATGTCGGCGACGCAACTGTGTCAGGTGGCTGGCTGGAAGCCGCAACAACATAAATCTGCGATAAGTGTTCATCTATCCCGCCGTAGAGGTACCCACCCGTTTCATCAGGTGCATGCTCCAGTCGTAGGTCGTGCAGCAATTCCAGAACGGATTGAGAAACGAGCACTGTCCAGTGTGCGGTCTCGTCAGTAGGGCCGAAAGTTGCAATTGGTGAAGGATGCCACTCCGTTGCGCCTTGGGGCAATCCATCGTCATCAATGCAATTCAAAAGTATGGCGGGTTTCGAGAGCCCATTTGTGTATTTTCTGCAGAATGCGAACGAAGCCGATGCATGTGCATCGACTTTGTAGGCTGGCATCTTTGTGGTCATCGAACTGCAGCCGAAGCCGAGAATAAGTTCGTTATCTAAGAAAGAGTTTGTTGCTTCATATTTGAGCCAATCCCTTACAGCTGTGATGTGCTTAGCGTGTGCGATCAGCTGCATATGCATCATTGTTAGATTGTGATCGTTACCCAAAGCGGTCACATAGCTGAGACCCAAACGTCCCTCTTGAAAAATCTCTGTCCTAAAGACTTTCGCTGCACTTCCCCAACCCAAAGACAACCTCCGTCTGACCTGGGCATCCGCAGAGGTGTCGATCACCATTTCGGCTTTTTCGAGTTCCTTGCAAAAGTCTTCAAGACCAACGTTTAGAATGTTCTCAGCATGTGGTGTCACGCGAGCGCCTTGCACTCGCTGACTGGCCAGCACTGCAGCTACATCAGCCTTGCCGTACCGCATCAGCTGTTCGGTACCACGGTGTCTCGCCAAATTATGAGCAAGCAGCATATCGTCGTCGTAGACTGAGAAACTTGTCGCACCGCCTCTGGAGGCGTAATCCACAAATGCGCTTCCCAGAGCGCCAGCACCGATTAATGTGAAAGATGGGAGGGGTTCCTCACCAGATACAGCAGCAAGTGTTTCGCCAATCGGAGGCACCATCCCAACAAATGGCTTAACAACCGAGAGGGTGTCCCATCTATTCATGTAATCAGAAAGGTCGCGTTCAAGGTAATAGGTCCTGAGCTCTAGTCGACGCGCTTTATCATCTTTCGACAGACCGACGATCGTGGGGTCAATTGGTACAGGACGCCAAATACCAAGAATCAATATGACTGCACGATTTCCTGCCTTGTCTGTGTCACAGTTCACGCCGAACTTAATGTGCAAGTGCTGCATTGCTGTTGTCAGATGAGGAGCAAGCTTAGCTTTTTCAGCTCCCTGAACGATACTTTCGACACTAGTCCATGTGTTGAAGTATGGAAAATCGTCTGGCTGATCAGCATCCGTCCAACAGAATACTGCTGGGATGTGAGAGGTCTTGTCTTCCTCAAGCGTAGCAAACAGTTCTTTGGCTTGGTCGACAGCTTCGCTGTTCTTCAGATCAATTATTGGGAGCTCCGCGTGAATGAAGACCCCGTCGAGATAATTGCGATTTATCTGAGCACGGATGTAAGCGTAACCACCACTTGGGTTCGCGGCAGCATGCTCCTGGAGAGTTTTCGGATTTAAGTAGCCAAGGATAGGTTTTTCCGGCCAAACAACTGGAACTGGCTCCCATCCATCGGCGTGATAGGACTTCGTTTTCGCGTCGCGGAACCAGTCGACAAGCCTAGCAATAACCCCCTCAATTCCCACATGCTCATAGATGGGTTGTAGTCCTGCCCGCGCCAAGCAGAATAAGGCAGGCTCATCTGTCCCAGAAGTGATCAGGTGTTGCAGACTTCGTGGAAAGTCGCCCCGTCCACTTGAGACGACAGGAGCGACGCGCCCCACAAGATCCTTCCCGGGATATCTAAATACCACAGGCTCTATGTCGAGTATGGCGGTGTCCTTCTCATCAAGCAGGACATCAGTCTTTATGTCGAACTGCACAATGAAACGTCCGTCTGAATCTTCGGACGCACAAATGCTTTCTTCATCCACCGGACCAGAACGGCTGATGCGCGATAACTCCCACAGCACGTTTCGAGGGAATTCTGCCAGCCCTCGTTGGTCGCAGATCATCCGTAGCCGCCGCCGCCTGCCGCAGCGGAGGTGGTGGGGGTACCGATTGTGGGTGCCGCCAAGGCAACTGCAAGCGTCATGCCGCTTGCAGTGAAGTTGAAGACAACATCTCCGGGTTTTTCGCCTTGTGCACCTGCAGTGCACTTAAACCGGTCCCTTACAGCTTGGGTGACATCGCCGCCTCTTGCTAGCATCTTCCGATACTTGTCGCGTGCTTCTGGGTGTGGTGGGTGCTTTTGTCCAAATTTTCGCGAGGAGGCAACAATATGAGACTTTCCGGACCTCGGATGGTCTAAACCGTCGTATGCGGCATCTGACCATTCAAAAGATTCAACACCATTATTGACTGTTTTTTTACCGAGAGAATGTCTGGAACAATGATGTGGTGTAAGCAAAACATCCCACTCAAGCTGTTCTGCGGTCATTTCTCTGTTGAGCCGTTCCCATATATCTACTGTTGTGTCCCCGGCTAATAAAAATACGGATTTTCGCCCCCTAACAGTAACCGTCCACTGGATTACAAGACTTGCCGGGTTCGATGAATTCTTGGGTTCACCCTCTTTCGCCTTGGGGATGTTTCCTTCGGAAGCGTTTGGGGCCAAGAGCCGCCACTCAATGCCGTTACAAAGGGTGTTTTTCGAACCGGAACCGGCTGTCAAAACCTTCAACCGGTTTCCATCCCGGTTTCCCGCATCTGTTCCTTGTAATGCCTTTCTGCGCTTGATCTCGTCCAAAATCGGCTTGGACTTATCTGTCGTATAGTTTGGGTTGGCAGAGTATTCGCTGCACCAAATCTCATCGACCAATATTAAAACATCACCCTCATCGGGATCAGCGTCGCGGTCGTCCGGCTTTCCAAGATGGAAGATTTCTCCGAAACCTCCTAGGTGATCTTCGTCCGGATGCGTCAATACAAAGATATCAAGCTTGTCGTCTTTGCACGCGTTTCTGACCTTGGGCGCAAAATCCAAAGCGTCGCTCTTCGCATCGCGGGCTTCAGCGCGATAATTTATGTCTGTCATAATCACCCAGCCGTGGGCCTCGATCAACGAAGCATCGCCGTTGTCACACGAAAAGATAGAAAGTCTCTGGGCTGACATGATTTGCCTCACTGTTTCCTAAATGTTCTACAATAAATGTGCGGTCGAACCGAAGCATTCAAGCTCTAGATATAGTATTTTTCTTCTTTAGATTCCTTGGGGACGCCCTAAATACAGTGTTCTTCCTCAAAGCTCAATCCCTACTAAAATCTGTTTTCATCAAGAGGGTTGTGCAAAAACATCTAGCAAGAGTCGCGCTTGCCATCAGCGGCAGCGTTTCTTTTGGTTTGAATGTCCGTTTTCTTTTTGGGACCCGAACCCTTTTGCTTAAGCAGCGAAGGTCGGCTTCCCGCCCCCTATACCAAAAGACGCGTCAATCCGGCCAACTATTCACGCTGTGTGTTCTTGCTAATCTCTGGACAATCCGACCCAAAACCGGCCAAATGAATCCTGAAGTTTGGCCGCAGGGCAGAGCTTCCGATCATACGGTCTTACATTCGGGGGTCCGATGGCCTTGATACACAAGGTTTGGACTCACATGGCGCGATTCTTGCATGTTTTCGGCATGCGTGGCGTGTGTCCTTAGAGGCTGAGCAAGAGCGAACAACAATGAAATACCTTCCAGGTCTCCGGTTCGGGAACCGGTTTGACCTGGACCGTTTTGGGGCGGCGGGGTCTTCAACTATCCGCGTTGGTCCTCATCGTCCTGCCCGCGATGGTCTCGGTCCAAGGGTATAATAATGCCTCGTGGTCAACATCTGGTGACTTTGCCCTGAAAACTTCTCCACTAGCTCGATGTCATCTGACCCGAGCGCGTCCTGCTCCCATGGAGCGTTCACCTCAAAATCCTGTCTTAGATCAATCGCTTCCACACAACGAACGCGGTGACGATTCGGCGACAAGCTGTCAATTTGACTTGGCGGTCTTGGGCCTAAAGTGATGGCGTCCTTAGGCCGGTCAGGCGGCGGCGTTCCAGTCTTCCAGAACGTGCGAAGGCAGCGCCGACACGCTGGGATCGTAGCGCCTAAGCAACACGGACCCAACCATCGCAGGCAGATCGGACAACCAAACCGGCGAAGCATCCATGATCAACGGATCCGGACTCCCCAAAGTGGCAAGCACAAGGGAACTCACATCAAAGCCAACGGTATCCGCCATTTCCAAAAGAGACCGGGAGCGCGGCAATAAGGTTGGGTTCAAAAGTCCCGCTGCGCGTTCATCAATCTGCGCCGGGGTCTCTATCCCGTTCAGAAATACTGCGGCCACCAGCTTCAGGTCGGCCTTGTCGCACCATGACAGCGCAATGGCCCCGATCTGGGTCACGCCTTGCGCATCCAGGAAGGTCTTCCACCGAGTCACGGGGCAGTCGGTCAAGGCCAGCAGCAAGGCGCGCGTATTGTCGGTAATCGCGGCCCGTTGGCGCGTTGTATCGGGTGCAAAGCCCGCCCGCTGCCATTGCACAGCATCGCTATGCAGGCCGGTCCAGATTTCAGCAAGGGTCAGGCCGTCGCCCAGACGAAAAACACCATCAGAAGGATCAAGAGGCTGTGTCACGGATCAAAACGTCTCGGTTAGGTTGGGTGCATAATTGGGATTTGCGTTATGCGGGCTCACATCCATGTTCACATGGGCAGAGGTGCCACCGTCAGCATAGTCAAAAGTGCCCAGATCAAGACTGGTGTCATCCAGTGCGCCACCATAATAGCGACATTGCCAGCCGCGTCCGCCGCCCATTGCCAGCACCACCCGGAACGTCATGTTCGGGGCGTCGCGCGCGCCAATACCCGCATCACCGTGATAACGGGGGGCCGTCAGCCAGTTGTCATGTTGCCAGTGGTTGCCCTCGGAATCCTCATAATGCGACAACTCTTCCTTTTCGGTAAGCCCGAACAACCGCTCAACCGTGTGCATCACGGGATCGGGGTTGCGCGTCGGGCAGCGGTTGCAGCTGTTGCGTTCAATATGTTCGCGGCTGTCGGGGGCGATTGTATCTCCGGGCTGCACCTCTTCGCAGCGCTTGTCGGTGGCACAGGTGCCGGTCGGGCAGTCATAGGGCGGCAAAGGGCGCGTTGCAGGGTCCAGCGCCTCGCGCCGCGCCGCACCTTGCCCGAACCGGGCGATCTCGCGGCCCAACTCGCCCATGGCTTCAGCTTGCTTTTGTGACGGTGGAATCATTCCGCCGCCTCCTGCGCTTCAAACGTCCACCAGCTATTCACCTGTTGATAGAATGCGTTCTTTTGTTCCGGTTCCATGTCCAGCATCATCGCGCTGAGGAACGTGCCCGCCCGACTATTGGGATTGGGGCGCTGTTCCAACAGGATCCGCCAGAATTCATCTGACCCGACAAGCTCTGGCACACGCATCCGGGCAATGGACATGATGACAACGTCCATCTCGCGACAGACCTCGAGGCGCGTGCAATCACTGATCGCATCGCCAATCAGGTCGGCGACGCCTGCGTCATTGCGCTGCCCCAGATCCGCGCCCCAATTGGCGCGCAGATAGGCGGCCAACCGCGCCCGAAAAACCGTGTCCGTGACCATGCTGAACTGCTCTAGCTGGGTATCGTTGATCTGCCGCAGCACTGGCGGCGTCGCCCCCGCAGGCAAATCCGGGCCGCTGGTCAGAACGGGCATGTTGACCTGCGCCACCCCGGTTTCCAATGCCACATAAGCGCGGTCTACAGGGCCCCAGAACGCCGCGGCTTCTCCTGCCCCCAAGGTACCAAGAAAGGCCAACAGAATGCGGGTGTCGTAAAACCGGAAAAGTGCCATGTCATGACCTGTGTTTAGAATTACGTGAAGCTGGGCTGAGAAATGCCTGCGCAAATCATCCAGAGAAGCGTTGCTTTGCACAACAAAGCCCGCATGTCGGTAACTGGCCTTGGCCAACAGATCCCGCACCGCCTGCGGCCGTGCGGGATCAAGCGCTACGATATAAGGGGCCTCGCCCGACAGCATGATGGCGTCCTCACCATCAAAAAGGCTTTCAAATGGCAGGCCAGACGCACCAAGGGCGGCCAGCAGATTGGGAAAGCTTGTCGCATCCAGCACCGCCGTCAATTGCCCCGCACGAAATGCAGCCCGCAGGCCAAACAAGCCGCGTGTGGATATCGGTGTTGCCTTGCTCATCCGGTGCTGGTCACAAAGGCTTGGCCCTTGCGGTTTGCCGCGCGCATGCATTCGCGTACGCAAGGGGCACCCCGGGCCAGTTTGAACGGCGAAATGGACAAAACGGGTGGCCGTTGGATATCAGCGGAAACCGTCCCCGACCCGGCGGCTACGGACCCGCCGCAATCCACGCCATCGCCAACCCGCGCCAGCGGCCTGCCATTCACAAACACCGTGGGTGACCCGGCGGATACGGCGCGGCCATGTGGTGGGCAGTTGCCACACCCGTGGGGTGCAACAGCATCGCCCTTGCGCAGTGCAGGGATACCGTCAAAAGACACGTTTGGACTTCCTGCGACGGCCGGGGTCGGCGGAAAGCACCCGTGGCCGACACAGATATCGCCCTTTCGGGAGGCTACAGGCATATGGAAACTCCCGTCTGCATCAGTCCGTCAAGGCCTCCCAGGCCCCGCGTGCGGCCTCTTCGATCTGCTCCATCCCGGCGTCTGAAATGATCTCTTGCGGCATAAAGTCCCGCGTCGGCGCACCGCTGCCGATCTGGACAGTCACGTCGTATCCGGCCTCGCCCATCGACAAAAGCCGAAAGCCGCCGCGCGTCAGCCAGCCTGCGGTGCGGATCGCTTGTCGCAGCGCGCGCTTACCGGCCATCTCTGCAAGCCCTTGCCCCGGCAAATTGCCCGATTTGATGATCACATAATATAGCGCGCCCCAGCCCTCTTCGCCGTCAGGACCACCGCTGCTGACCTCAAGCTGAAAGTCTATCGAAGATCCCGGCGGTCCAACATAAAAGCTGGTGACCTTCTTCGGGCCCGGACTGTCGTTGTGATAGACATAAAGAATGCCCGGCGGCAGCGCGAGACCAGAGCCCAGCGTCCGCACATTGAAACGTGCCGTGACGGTCCCGCTTGTGGTGATCACGTTGGCCGTGCCGACCGCGTAATTCTTGATGTCACGCAACTGGATCCCATCCGCATCGCGACCTGCACCGCCAAGGCGCCGCTCCTCCAGAAAGGCCTCCCAATCTCCGGCCTTGGAAAAGTCAAAGTCGGTCTTGGACAAGAAAGCATCCAGATCTTCGCGTGTAAATTCAACCATCTACTGGTCTCCGATACTGTTGAGATATCCGGCAGCCTCTGGATAGGCCGATTGCATCGCCGCAACTGTGCCCGGCGCAATGTCGGCCAGCCCGGTTACGCCCAAGGCCCGGATCAAGCGCGGGAAATCTGCCGACGAAACAGCCGGTATAGCGCTTGCATCAAAATCATCCCCAAAGCAGGCCGTGCCCAAGGCCGAAGGATCTGCCATCGCCCGATTGACAGCCAGGGAACTTGTGCACGCCGTATCGACCAGCCCTGCGCGGCGCAGACCAAGCACCCAACCCGGGCTCACCGGGCAGGCGGCATAAACATCAGCAAGCGGTTTGGTGCCCAGTGCCACAGCAAGCTTGTCGGACATCCCGACATAGCCGGCGCAGCTGCTTTCGTCGCTGTTGCAGTCCACCCCGTTACATCCCGCGACAATGACTGCCGCATTGCCCGATGCATTCCAAATCGGCACGGATTGCAGAACGGTGGCCACGTCATCGGCCTGCGCCAGGGCTGCTTGCGGCGTCAGACTTGCCCTTACCGTATCCGCAAGCGGTCCGGCATCCAGCTGATCCAACAGCGCCGGATCCGCAGCAAAGAACCCGCGATCGCCTTCGTTGATGGTGGCGGCAATCACTTCCATCACCTCATCTTTTGCGGCGTGTTCAAAGGCGAATGACGGATAACCCAGATCAAACGCCGCCGCCGGACCCGCCTCTGCCACCCATGCCGCGGCACAATCCCGATCCAACATCGCGGCCAGTTCGGCTGGGGCACCTGCCCCGATCCGTGCCGAGGTTGCAGCACAAGCAGTCGCGACATCCGGGCCCTTTGGCCAAATCGCCCAAGTCACACCGGCAATGGCGAATACGGCGACAGCACCTGATAAAAGTTTCGTCTTCAACGCAATCGTCCCTAATTCAGATCAATCTTCTTGGCGCGCAGCTTAATATGCGTGCCCACCAGCTCGATCTCGCCCGAGCGTTTCATGATAAAGCGCGACGCACCGCAGCGCAGGTCAATCTCTTTGCCGACATGCATGTAGCGTCCGCCACCGACGGTTTCATAAGATCCATCACCGATGGTTTCGTTCTTTTGCGCACCCACATTCAATTGCATGCTTGTGCCAACAGCAACCGTGCTGCTGGACCCGATCCGCGTATTGGACTGCGTGCCCACAACCTCGGTCATGGATTGGGCCACCATCAGTTTGTAATGCCCGCGCCCGGCGTCTGGCTTGCCGTGAATCGTGGTCTTGTAAGCTAATTGCAGCGGCCCGTCGTCATAGGCTTCCATCCGCTTGGGCGCATGGACGCTCACGTCAGGCACACCAATCGCCGTGACAGCATTTCCGCCGATCTGAAAGTTATAGTCCTTCCCGATCTCGGCGAATTTGCTGTTGCCGATGGATTCCACCTCGCTGACATCAACGCGCTTGGCGCTGTTGTTCTGGATATGCACCTCGTGGTCCTTTTGCGCGTGCAGATAGACGCGTTCATCCCCCTGCGCATCTTCAAAAGTGAATTCGTTGAACCCCTGGCCCGTATGCGTATCGCTCCGAAAGACAGAGCGGGTCTTATGCGCGGGCAGTTCATAAGGCACATCGTTCTTGCCATTGTAGACACAACCCGTGACCAGCGGTTTGTCGGGGTCGCCTTCCAGAAACTCGACCACAACTTCCATCCCGATCCTTGGGATCACCATCCCGCCCCAGCCTTTGCCCGCCCAGTTCTGGCTAACCCGGCAGCGCATGGAATAGCGCTTGTCCAGATCCCAGTGGAAATGCACCAGAATGCGACCGTATTCGTCGCAGTCGATCTCACCTTCGCCCACGACGGTCGCGGTTTGAGGGCCTTGAACAATCGCTGCGGCTGTTTTGCGCTCTGGATGCATCTGCGTCCCGGCCGGCATCAACAGGTAATCGCCCTGATACATATCATCTTCATTGTCATCGGTGCCGTAGCCGCCACCGACATAGCTATGCTGCGCCGACAGGCATAAGGATTTGCCGACACCGGGCATCTTATCGCCTGTAATATTCACCAAATGACCGGCCCGCAAAGTGGTACAATCGCCCTGCGCCTGATGGCGCGGATCCTGCCCCCGCTCTTGATCAACGCGCAAACGCGCAACAGACTTGCCGGCACCTTGATCCAGATAGACGCCGGGATAGTCATAGCTTTCAATCTGCCCGTTCTCATAGGCCGCATCACCGGTCCGGGCTGCTTCCATCGCGGCAGTCGGCGTCTTGAAATTGTAATCAGTCATCCGGATCGCGCCGGTGGTCATCCGACGTGTCGGCCTGACCTGCCAGAAATGTTCCTGATCTGCGCGATGTCCTTCACTGGTACTGATAAAAGCGCGCGACCCACCCGGCAACGGATCGTGTGCCGTGACACTATCGGTCAACACAAGCGTGTGGTTCCCGTCCTGATGGGCAAAATGATAGCTGATCCCGAACCGCTCCATCATCCGACAGGCAAAGGTCAAATCGCTCTCTCGGTATTGGACCGTGTATTCAAGCGTCGGATAATCCCCCGAAAGCTTGATCTCATAAGCGGGCTGCCCTTGCCCGGCATAGGGCGCGAACACCTCTTGCAGGATTTCGATAACGGTCTTCTCGTGATAGATTTGCTGCTTTCGCCGCAATCCAAGCATCCAGAACCACGGACGCAGGATCAATGCGTAGCGCCAGCCGTTGCGCCCCGGCCCCAGCAACTGTGCCTCTGTCACGATCCCATCAAAAGGAACGGCCGGATGTGCAAAGGATCTGAGGTGAACGGTCGCATGTGTCCCGATCAGATCCTCAAAATCGATGTCATTGTGCTCTGCGATTGCTTCAACCCGAAAATGGAACACGTCGTTCATGTGCTCTTCGGCTTGAAACTGAACAAGGTTCAGGACATCTCGACCCAATACAGTCGACAGCTCGCCCATCCGGGCGGTTTGCTGAAATCGCCTATTCATCACCTGATCCGATCCTGCTCACACACTTCTCTCAATCTGCTGGTTAATAATGAGAATTGTCAACAAGTTGGCAGGTTTTCGTTAAGTTTTCGGCGCAACATACCAAACAGGATCAATACTGGCACGCCGCACTTGTCGCACGCGGGACTGGGCGGTGATTTACTGCGAAAATCTAACCTAGCCAGCGCGACATACGACCATTGCTGTCTGCATTTGCGGAACGTGAAAGGGTTCAATTGGAACCACAAGCGTGCCGACCGCATCTATCGCGAGCGGGGGCTGAACAAGCGGATCAGCTTGCCGACGGCAGATCATTCCGAACGTTGAACGTGTTAGACAACTTCAATCGCGAAGGATTGGCCATGCGTTTCGATAATGGCCGGGAATTCATCAGTGGTCGGCTGCTGAACCGGGCGGAGAAGGCAGGCACCAGCTTGATATATGTCCAACCAGGCAAGCCCCAGCAGAACGCCTATGTCGAAGGTTACAACCGTACCGTCAGGACCGAATGTCTGGGGCGATACCACTTCGCCAGTATTGCGACCTTTACGGCCCATTGCCGGATAATCGCAGGTGATCGCGGCGCTGCGATGCGGCTTCCTCAAAGCGGCGGTCTGTCCATTGGATTTCAATGTCCACTTAGAACAATTTCGGATCCAAGATCAGATCAGGATTTCCCAGTAGCGCTCTGGCATTGTGAGTTTGAGCTCTGAAGTCTTGCGCCCGGCAATCGCGCTGCGGACCACATCTGGCATCAAAAGATCAGCGGCTGCACGGACGGCCGGATCGTCTAGATCAAAGCCCAGCTTATGCAGTGGCTCAAATCCGATGGGTGTGTGGCTTGGCATAGGTTTATAGAAACCGCCACGGATGCGGTCGGCTGTTTCCAGCAACAAATCATATCCCCGCAGATCATACCCAACTGGCGCCTTTGCGCTTTCGGGGACGTGATGGCTGACACCGCCCTGCCAGATGATCAGCGCAGCTGTGGCAACATCCGTATCTGGTTGGCGAATGATCCAGTGGAACACATCAAACCCATGATCCCAGTTCATGCCAGCGGCAAGCGCATGCCGGTCATCAGGTGTACTTTCCGTGATCAACCAATTCGCAAAAGACGCCCAGCGGTTCGGACTTTCCCCCCAGGAACTGTAACGCGCCGCCCAATCGCGCAAGCAACCGTCAACGCCAACTGACGCCTCTTGCGCATTTCGGGGTTCGCGAAATTGGGCCAGTTTCTCATGCAGTGACAGGTTGTTATAGGCATCCTGAAGCGCCTGGGTCGCCTTTACTTTGGCCCATTCGTCCTTCTCTTGGTTCTGTAAAATGTCGTCGACGCTCTTGAGCTTTGATGCGCTGGCGTATTGCGTCTTCTGAAATTTGCCAGACTGGAACTCTATTCGCGCAGAAATGTCCGGGAGCGGCGTTATCACATCAACATATTCATATTTGGCACGGGCAGCGAGCAATGTTTGATACACAGGGCGTGCATTCGGATGAGAATCCAAAAGCGCCTCTGCCGATCCATATTGCGCGACACCTTCCGGGTCATGGTGTATCGCCTGAAATGTGACGCTACGCACGAGACCGGCCATCTCGCCCTCTTGCGACACATTGATTGAGCAGGGCATCTGACCGCTCGCCCAATTGCTGGCATCGGTCAAACGGTCCACAGACAACAATCCATCGCTTATGCCCGCCAACGCATCAATGTCTTCTACCCGCGCGCCGGGGCGAATATGTGCGCAAAGTCCGACCAGTTCCCTGATCTTGCTTTCGGGCAATCTCGCATCAACTTGCTTTTGTGATGGCGTGCCGGGCGGGGATTGTTTGGCGTCACGATCACGCGCCTGTTCTGCGCGTCCGGCCTCATTTGCAGGGTAGACGCGCTCAGCCGGTTCAGGCCGTTTTTGTGAATTATCTTTCGCCTCGCCTTTCAGGATACCGTCATATTCGCCCGCAACAACCTCTTTGCGCAGTTCTGAATACATGCGACGCCACCACGACGTATCGCCGCTATCCTTGGGACCTGTGCTTGATTTCGTCATAACTATTGGCTCCAAGACCGCGACCGGTGTTTACTGCTTAGATCGAGATTTGGATATGAATATGCCAAGACTTGGGCAAATTCAGATACGCGCAGCGGTCATAAGCCACCACCGCAGAATCCTGCAAAGTGATTTCTTAGCGGTCGGTCGCTGCGGCCTGCAAGAACAGTTGCTTGCGGGAAGTTGCATTGCAGCAATGGGCTTCACACTCGGCGTCTGGTTTGGGCCTTCCACCGCAGAAATGGCTCTGGCTAGACCAAGGTTGCAAAGAATCGATGCAAGGGCGGCAACAAATTCAATACAGCCTACTCTTGAGTTAGATACTGCGTCGACGACCCCACGCAAAGCAGTGCGGGTTACGCGATCAAATTGTCCAGTGAACTGTTGGCTTCAACGCAGACCGCAAAAACCGTGCCAACAATTCATCGCTTCGCTGCCATATCTGAAACGGACTGTGCATCACCCACTCCGGCGAGCGCTGTGATTGTGCCTTGATTTGCCTTTGATAGTTGCCTTTTTTGGGTCCCAATCCGAATAGCGTCCAAATCGGCAATGATCATGTCACCGATCAACTGGCGGCCTTTGTCGACCGCTGCCGCACGATGTGGTGACAGGATCGCAGAAGGCAGACCGCGGATGTCATCATCAAGCGCCACCGGCTCGGACGGGAAAACGTCGATGCAGGCACGGATCCGTTGATTTGCCAGCTCTGCAGTGAGTGCGTCGAAGTCCACTAGGTGGGCTCTGCTAAGTAATATCACCAAGGCGCTATCACGCAGTAAAGCAAATCGTTCAGCATTTAGAAGATGGTGGTTTTCTGCGGTCGGTACAGCGGTAACAAACAAGCATCGTGCAGTTTTCAGCGTGTCATCGAGCGGTTTCAAAGAGACGCCAAATTCCTCTGCAACGGCGGGAAGTAGCCACGGATCAAATGCCGTCAGCGAGGGTCGGAATGGCGCGAGCAGTCTGGTCAGTTCCTGTGCGATCTGACCAAAGCCAATGAATGCCACTTCCGCGTTGAACAGCGAGAAATCTGTATCCAGTCGGTCAGCAAGCCAGCGTTCATCGCCCCGCCGGAAAGCCTCGTGTTCGGCAACCAGCCCGCGCGCGCCTGCAAGGGCCATAGCAAGTCCCATTTCGGCAACGGACTGGCGGAAGCCTGGGGCGCAACTGAGCACTTCGATATCGCGGTCAAAACAGGCCAAGTAGTCAATCGTATCGGGAAACGCGCCCGATACTTCAATAATAGTGCGCAATTTTGGTGCGCGTGCCAAGACATCGGCATCTACGCGTGGTGTGGCGGCAATCAGCACCTCGGCATGATTGAGTGCCTGATCCACCACCTCTTGTGGAATTGGGCAATCTTGCCCCCAAACCACGTCATAGGCCGCGAAGAGTTCTGATTTGGCCGTTTCGGAAAATAGTTCGTCAACCCGTCGCCAGTCAGGGTCAAAGATCAAAACAGGTTTCGTCATTGGACCTCGGGAAAAATGTGCGCCTGATTGGGATCGAAATCGAAATTTGCAGCAGTGCCAGCGGCCAGAATACTATCTTCGGACAAGGCTGCGATGATCTTGCTGTCGTCTGCAAGTGCGATATCGATGACCGTTTCACTACCCAGACGCTCGGTCAGGACCACTTTGCCATGCAACTTCCCCGCCCCCTCATTTGCCGGGTGAAGGTATTGCGGCCTGATGCCAAGTGTGGCGGTTTGTCCAACAGTGAAGTTCCGTCCTTTGTGTGGCACCTCGATCAAGTCCAAAGAGGCATTCCTGACCGCAACCGTGGTTTCGTGGATCGCATCAACCTCAACATGTAAGAAGTTCATCGAGGGCGCGCCAAGAAAGCCCGCAACGAAAAGGTTGGCAGGTTCATGGTATAGCTCCATCGGCGCGCCCGCTTGCATGACTTTGCCGTCTTTCAACACAACAATCTTATCAGCGAGCGTCATCGCTTCGACCTGATCGTGGGTGACGTAGATCATTGACGCCCCAAGATCCTGATGCAATTTCCCGATCTCCATCCGCATATCCATGCGCAGGGCGGCATCAAGGTTGGACAGCGGCTCATCGAATAAGAAGACTTTGGGGTCGCGCACGATTGCGCGGCCGATTGCAACGCGCTGACGCTGCCCACCCGACAATTCTGAGGGGCGGCGGTCCAGCAGATGCTCCATCTGAAGGATGCGCGCAGCCTCTGCGACCTTCTGTTCTTTTTCGGCTTTGCTGACCTTATTGATCGTAAGCCCAAAGGCGACGTTTTCGCGCACAGTCATATGCGGGAAAATCGCGTAGGACTGGAACACCATCGCGATGCCGCGTTTCGATGGCTCAAGATCATTGACGCGCGCACTGTCGATCTCAAGTGTCCCGTCGCTGATGTCTTCAAGCCCTGCGATCATGCGAAGCAATGTGGATTTGCCGCATCCCGAGGGACCGACGAAGACCACGAACTCACCGTCATCAATGTCGATATCGACACCTTTGATGACCTCAACCGAGCCGTAGCTCTTTCGGATGTCGCGTAGTTTTACCTGAGCCATAAGTTACTCCGCCGCTTTTATGTTAGGGGTGATTTCCAAGAGCCCATCGGTTGTGATGGACACCGTTTCAGGGTCCATCACGTGACCCACAAAGGGGGCACCGTCGGGACGGTCTGCAAACCCAAGGATCACCAATTCATCACCAGTATCCACGATCCGCGCGGCGTAACGCCGGCAGGGTAGATCACCGTCCAGAAACCCCGGTGCGATGCGCCAAGAGCCACGGGGGCTGTCGCCGATCAGATAGTGGTTTCCGGTGACGGGTCCGCCTTCGGTTGCCTGCGCCTGCTCCTTGGAGAAATGTTCGGCTGCGGTGCAGAAAAGGCAATACCATTGCCCGTTCTTGGAAAAGACCTGAGGCACTTCCATCTGGCCGTAACCACCAATGAAAACGGGGGCTTGAAGGACCCACTGATATCCATCGGGTGAAGTGGCAAAGCCAATGCAACCGCCCGCATTTGGTTCAGCAATGCCGTCTGCGCGGGCGGTGAAATACATCAGCCATCCGTCGCCTTCGGGGTCCTTCATGACCCAAGGATCCCGCATTGCACGGTCGTGCCATTTGCCGGTGTGATCGGCCTCGTAGTGGTGGGCGTTGGGACCTTCAAGGTCGAGCAGCAGGCCATCGCCCACGCGCGACCAATTGTGCATGTCTTTAGATGTGGCGTGACCGATGCGCTGCTTCATGCCTTCTTCGGCCTTGCAGCTGCCGGTGTAATAGAGGTGCCAAAGCCCATCGTCACCGCGCACGACCGATCCGGTCCAAGTGGTATAATCATCCCACGCTGGCCCATCGACCGGCGCGAACGTCGTGCCAAGGTGGGTCCAGTTTTTCAGATCGACGCTGGTGGCGTGGCCATAGCTCACATTGAAATGGCGTAGCTCTGGATCGCCAATCGCGCGTGGCGCTTTGAGGAAATAGCCATGCCAGACATCACCGTCATGCACGTACCAACTGTCCCAGATGTAATGATCTTTCAAAGCAAGAACCATGGGTCAGCCTTTCACACCGGTTGAGGCAATCGACGCAATGAACGCACGTTGCAGGACGAGGTAGAATGCCAGCACGGGGACTGTGATGATGGTCAGATAGGCCATGACCTCGCCCCATGCGGTGTTGAGTTGGAAGAAGTATTGAAGGCCCACCATGACAGGGCGGTAAGTTTCTTCCTGCACCACAATCAGTGGCCAGAGGTATTGGTTGTACATCACTAGGAATTTCAGGATCGCCGCCGTGGCGATAACCGGGCCCGACAGAGGCATAACAACCTTGGTATAGATCTGCCACCAGCTTGCGCCCTCGACACGGCTGGCTTCAATCAGGTCGCGCGGCAGATCCTTGAAGAACTGAACAAACAGAAAGATCGTCAGACCATCAGCGATCCACGGAATGATCTGAACGCGATAAGAATTGAGCCAACCAACAGTAAAACCTTCCAGACCGATCCACGGCAGTTTTGACACCAACAGAAGAAGTGGAATGGCGATGGTTTCAAACGGCACGATCAACGTCGCGATTATGATCGACAGCAGCACATTGCGGCCCGTCCAGTTCAAGAACACGAATGAAAATGCAGCCATGGAACACAACAGCAAGGACAACAGGACGGTGACCCCGGTCACAAAGACCGAATTGAACACAAACAACCCCACCGGCGCACGTTGAAACGCGGCCGCATAATTGTCGGTGCTGATATCCCCCACTGGCAGGAATGCACGTATGCTGGATGTGTCGCGCAATAACTGCAGGTCCGGCTTGAAGCTTGACATGACCATGAACACCAACGGGAATATGAAGATGATCGCGATAAGCGTCAGGACAGCATATCGTGTCGCGAGGCGCAGGCCGTGATTATCGGCTGAGATGGCTGCCATACTATTTCTCCCGAGTCAGATAGCGTTGGATCAGACTGATGGTCAGTACGATCAGGAACAGGATCACGGAGATCGTCGAACCGCCTGAAATATCCTGTTTGCCGTAGCCACGCTCGACCGCTTGGAAAACGACCGTTGTGGTGCTGTCCAGCGGACCACCGTTCGTCATCACGTCGATCTGCGCAAAAAGGGCGAAGGCCTGCATGGTGATCACGATCAGAACCAATACTGCGGTGTTGCGCAGCCCCGGCCATGTCACGTAGCGGAAGGTTTGCCACTTTGACGCGCCTTCGATGGATGAGGCTTCGTACAGGGTCGGAGAGATTGTCTGTAAACCGGACAACCAGATCACCATGTGAAAGCCCACGGCTTGCCAGATCGACATGGCCTTGATCGCGCCTAATGCGGTGTCTTCATTGCCCAACCAATCGCGGCCTTCGAACAGTCCGAAGCTAACTGCATGCAGGATACTGTTCAGCAATCCGTCTTCTGCATAAAGGAAACGCCACAACAGAGAGACGACCACGATCGAGACAACAACCGGCATAAAATAGATCGCCCGAAACATGTTGATCCCGCGCAGCCGTTGATTGATCAAAAGCGCAAGTCCCAGCGCCAATCCACCTTGCACCGGAGCGACGACCAAGACGAACATCAAGGTATTGCGCAGCGATTTCCAGAAAACCACATCCGTGGCGACGACCACCTTGGCGGTGTCGCCGCTGTGCCAACGGAACCATTCGCGCATCCCGGCGTATTCCGGGAAATCCGGGTTATTGCGGGTGAATGTCCGGACTCGCGGATACTCTGGCATGCCATCGGCGTCACGGATGATTTCGCCTGCATCATCAAGCTCGGGTTCTATCGTCAGGACGCTGATCGACAACAGATTGCGGTAGTTATCGAGGCCAACAAACTCCGTTGGATTGGGTGAGATCAGGCGCTGGTTGGTCAGCGAGAGAAAGAAAGCAAAAAAGAAGGGCATCACGATGAACAGCGTCAGCAGCCCGAAACCCGGCAGGGCAAAGGCCCAACCAGCGCGGTTTGAATTTGTCAGTTTGGATGCCATCATTTTCAGCCTCTGCCATTGGGACCGGGGCCCACAGATGCGGGCCCCGGCAGGGAGGTAAGCCTAGTGACCGTAGCCGCTGTTGCGCTCGATATCGGTGTTGATTTCATCAACTGCCGCATCCAGCGTGTCAGCCACGTCCGCACCATTGGCGATATCGGCCAGCGCCTTTTCAAAGACCTTGGCGGCAACCACGTAGCCGGGGGACACCGGCCGCACGAGGGCCTGCGCTTCTGACAGACTAAAGAACGGTTCCAGCGCGCCACCTTCGGCGTAGTTTTCCGTCATCGCAGCTGCTTCGGTGGTAGAGGGGATGAGGCCGATCCCGTCAGAGAAGGCCGCAAGGTATTTGTCCTGCAAAGCATGTTCGACAAAAGCTGCGACACCCTCGGGGTGTTCACAGGTGCCCGATGCGCCGAACTGCCATGACCCCGCGCCGATGACTGAGCCGTTGCCAAAGTCAGGCGCGGGCAGGAACACGACGTCTTCGACGCCGCCATCCAGCGTGGCCACACCTGCCCAATTGCCGTTCCATGCAAAGGCGTATTTGCCATCAATGAACCCGGTGTCGCGATCTGCGGGGTCCTGGCTGGTCCCTGGTGCATAGCCTTGGGTAAAGAGCGATTGCCACCATTCACCAAATGCGAGGGCCGCGTCGCCGTTCAACGCACCTTCGGCAGTCTGGTAAGTGGACCGATCCACGATGTCGCCGCCAAATGATTGCAGGAATGGGCTGAATGCGTATGGATACCACTCGCCGGTCCACGCCATGCCGGGATCAAGGGCGAATTCGTAGTTACCGGAGGCTTTGGCGGCCTCAAGAGCAGCCATAAATTCGTCACCAGTCCAAGGCGCATCGAGCGTTGGCGTGCGTAGGCTAAGATCATCCAGCGTAGACTGACGGGCATAAAGTGCGACTGCTGCTTCCCAGAGACCGACAGAATAGATTTCACCGTCCCAGCGGCCAATTGTTGAGTCGAGATGCCCTTCAAGCGCGGCGTCCGATATCGGCAATGGCTGCATATAACCCGCCCATGCCCAGTTCGGCATCACGGGACCATCTACATCAAGGATACAAGGCAGGTTGCCTGCAAGGGCTGCCGCAACAACGGAGTCGTTGTAGCTGCCTTGAGGAAATGCCTCGAGGCTTACGGACCAATCGCTTCGCCCGCCGTTGAAGTCTGCAATGATGGAATCGATGATGTCACGTTCAACGGTATTGCCGCCTCCGTGATACCAAAGTGTGAGATCCGTCTGCGCGGCTGCCATGCCCGCAAAGCCGGTAGAACCGAGCAGTGCGGCCACAAGGGTTGCCTTGAGTTTCATTTGGTCGTCCTCCCTATTGATGAAAGCTTGGTAATCGGGGCCGGCAATTCCTTGACGGAATTGCCCGCGGTAACTGGGCCGCTCACAAGAATTGGCGATCCCGGGGCCTCTACAGTGCCATCAATCATGCCAAGCAGAAGGCCTGTGGCCCGGATGCCAATGGCGGCATATGGCAGTTCGGCGGATGTGAGTGTTGGATAAAGCGTTTGGGTGATCAGCTTGTGATTGTCGTAACCCGCGACAGAGATATCATCGGGCAGCGACAAACCGCGACTGCGAAGGATGCCATAGGCACGCATTGCCATCCGGTCGTTTCCAAAGCAAATGACAGTAGGTGGCTTAGCCAAGGCGAGGACCCGGTCTATTGCGTCCCACAAAAGCTGTTCTTCCAGGCCGCTGTCTTCGGTGTCGATGTCAGCGGGAATTATCAAGTCAGGATCGATTGTTATTCCGGACTGGTTGAGGGCATCGCGGTAGCCGCGCGTGCGTTGCTTGGTTGCTTCAAGTGAAGGGCTCAGGGACAGATAGGCAATGCGCCGGTGCCCTTTGCTGATCAGCGATTCAACAAGGCTGAATTGCCCGCGGTAATCATCGGGCAGGACTGAAGGCGTGCCAATGTCATCGTAGCAGTTGGCCAAGACAAGCTTCGTCGATGACGTCACTGACGGGAGCGACACCTTTCGGTGGTGGTCGGCGGCATAGATTAGGCCTTCAACACGATGTTCTTCAAACGTCCGAATAAGCTGGGGAACACGGTCCATCTGCCCGCCGGTATCGGCAATCAACAGCGTCTTGCCGCTGTTCTCAATCGCTTTCTGGATACCTTGAACAATGAAGAGGTCTGGCAGACCGGAAACCTCAGTCCGGTTCGGCGACAAAGAGATGGCACCGGTGATCAACCCAACCAGTCCAGACTTGTTCGATCGCATCGCCCGGGCGGCAGTCGAAGGAACATAGCCCAGTTCAGCGATCGCGCTTTCGACTTTTTCTTTGGTTGATTTCTTTACTGCTGCATCACCGTTGATGACCCGGCTCACCGTCTTGGGTGAAACGCCTGATACACGTGCAACATCATAAATCGTCGCCAAATGAGAGCCCTCCCAAACCTCGTTTCGGAGACAAAAGGAATCATCTCGAAACACTATGACACCGATGTCATGACACCGATGTCATAGTGACGTCAATCAGTTTCTTTCCCCATGCTTTTCCAAGCTGCAATGGTTTGAGGTGGATGGATTGCCGATTTTCCAGCAATGCTTGGCCACCAGTGAGGTCTTGGTTGGCGCAATTGGCTGTAATTTTCGGGTCAGGCTAACAAGCTAGCCAGTACTCGTTTCCGACTGCTGCCCGTAGCAGAGATTCTGGTTTTGCGTGTGCGGGATGAAGGCAGAAAGGATGGTTACGTTTTGCCCGTCTCCAACCTGAGCAGTGGATGGTTCGATACGCAATGCGGTTGCGAATGTTGACCTGCCTTGGATGGGAGAGAGTCGCACTTGAAGGAACAGTCTTCGCCACCTATTCAACCTCACTCAGGCTGCCATTTCTAGATACTAGAATCTCAACGATCCAGAATCTCAAATGCGGAAGGGATCCGGGTTCAGCCCATGATGCTGGCAGAATGCTAAGAGGGTTTGGGAGGATGTGGCAATCCGTTGATATTGGGTCTGACGGGGGTTCTGTTTTGCCGGTGCCGTTTTCTTGGGTGCCAGTTTCATCTTCGCCATGGGCTCCATTTTGATAAGTGCTTTGGCCAGACGAACACCAACCCTCTTGCTGGTCTCCTGGATCGGCTTCTCGGCCAAGTGGGCGTAACCTTGCGTAGTGCCAAGGTCCGGATTGCCAAGCAAACCACTGACAATTTTCAGGTCAAACCCCGCGTTCACAGCAGCCGAAGCGAAGCTATGCCGCAGATCGTGGTTGCGCAAATTCCCGATTTTTGCGCGGGTCCGCACGAGATGCCGAACCTGTGCGAAAGCGATGGATCGCAGTGAATCGTCTCCATCCTCAAACACGTAATTTTGCGGCTTGGGAAGGGAAGCAAGCAACCGCTTTGCAGGCCGCCCCAGCCAGACGGCGCGGGGTCCGGATTTGGCGTCCGGCAAGGCCACATGCGCACCGTCTTTCATGTCCCAAATCAGGACAAGTGCTTCGCTCCGCCGACACCTCGTCAGGGCGAGGAATTTGAAGCAGCCAACCTCCCTGGCAAAGCCATCTTGCAGCGCTACCAGAGCGTCCCCCAAACGCATCCAGTCTTCGGTCTCAAAATAGGTCGCTTCAAACGACGACCTGTGACGCCGCAACATCTGGCACGGGTTGCGGTCGGGCCGGCATAATCCTTTCAGTACTGCATGCGCATCATGCCTGAAAGCATCGCCAATGCGCGGTGGATCGTACCCGGCTTCCACTTGGCCGCGCCGTCCGCAAGAAGCTGCACGCTAAGCTCTGCAATCGTCTGAGACTTCACTTCCGGCGCCCCAACCAGCGCGTCACTGATCGAAAAATTGACAGCGCCAACTGCCGCGCCGCCTCTTGCGACATGCCGTGCACCGCGCCAGGCGTCTTCTTGCGGGTCTTCCCATCGGCGCACCATTGCACGATCCAAGTCTGCTGCGCGCCACGCGTTCTCCGGCCGAGCTGCGGGACGTTGCAATCCCATTCCACAGTTTCCGTGGACATCTGCGCCACATGATTGTGGGCGCGGTCCAGGTTTGATTTTGGCATGCTGCCATTCCTTCAAGCTTCAGGAAAATTTCCACGCAGATTGCTGGGAAGCAGCTAAGAAAAGCGGGGAAGCAACTGAGCTTGGGTCGTTCAAACGCCCCACGGGCTTGTGTGCGTCGCGAGAAAGGCAACCATACCAACAGATTGCCCGATCTCATCTACCCACAATTGCGGTCCAAAGACCTCGTCGCTCTCATACATCCCATGCACAAAGTGGCCGCATGAAAGTCTTAACGACATTAACCTGTTCAGGTGTGGCGGTCTGAAGCCCGCCCTACGCGTCTGACAGGACATCATGGAAGGCATCGGCAAAGCGGTCAGCGTAACGGTCACCCAAGAGCCGGGCAATCGCGTCTTTTGATGGGTCGCGCAGTTGCGCGACCTTGGCCAGAAGAGAGGCCGAACAGGTCATCGGTTTACCGGTGCCATCGTGTCCGCGTTGCAGGTCCGCTTGGGCGGCGAGCAGGCGGTCGTAAACGGCCCCTTCAGTCCGGCCTGCAAGCTTGCGGCGCGAGGGGTGAAGCTGTTGCGCCTCGCCCGCGATCACCTCAAGAAATGCATTGCCGTAGCTTTCGAGTTTCTTGGCCCCGACCCCGCCAATGCGCGCCATGTCATCGAGCGTTTGCGGCCGGGTTTCGGCCATTTCGATCAGGGTCTTATCATTGAAGATGATATAGGCCGGGCCGCCTGCGGCCTCTGCCAGGGCGCGGCGCTTGGCCTTAAGGGCAGACAGCAGCGGCGCGTCCTCTTCGCTGACCATCTGGCGGACCTTGGGACCGGCGGTTTTGGCGGCGCGGATCGTGTCGCGGCGCAGGGTGATCGTCGCCTCGCCCTTCAGGATCGGCAGGGCGTGGTCGGACATGCGCAAAGCGCCATGGCGTTCGGGGTCGGGGCGAAAGAGGTCATGGCCCATCATCTGCCGAAAGATCGCCTGCCATTGCGGTTTGGAGTATTCTTTTCCCACCCCGTAGGTTGGTAGGCTGTCATGGCCGCGCTGGGTGATCTTGTCGGTCTTGGCCCCCATGACGATATCAATGAGATGGCCCGCGCCGAACCATTCGTCAGTGCGGAGTGCGGCAGAAAGTGCCATGCGGACGGGGGTGGTGGCGTCGAAGACCTCTGCCGGTTTGTCGCAGAGGTCGCAATTGCCGCAGGGCTGGGGGTCTTCGCCAAAGTAAGACAGCAGGTTTTGGCGGCGGCATTTGAGTGCCTCGGCAAGGCCAAGCAGTGCATTGAGCCGGCCGTGGTCAGCAGCGCGGCGTTCGGGGGGTGCGAGGCCTTCGTCGATTTGCTGGCGGCGGAAGCCAATGTCCTGGCTGCCGAACAACGTCAGGGTTTCAGCCGGTGCGCCGTCGCGGCCAGCGCGGCCGATTTCCTGATAGTAGCTTTCGATAGATTTCGGCAAATCGGCGTGAGCGACCCAACGGATATCGGGTTTGTCGACGCCCATGCCAAAGGCGACGGTGGCACAGACGATCAACCCATCCTCTTGCTGGAAACGGCGTTCGACATCGCGGCGGTCCTGCGCCTCCATCCCGCCGTGGTAGTGGCAGGCAGTGTGGCCGGCTTGGTTCAGGGCTTGGGCCAGCGTTTCGGTTTTGGCGCGGGTGCCGGTATAGACGATGCCGGATTGGCCTTTGCGGGCAGCGGCGAAGTGCAGGATTTGCTGGCGGGGGCTGTCTTTGACGGCAAAGGCGAGGTGGATATTGGGGCGGTCAAAGCCGCGCAGGAAGGTGGCGGGTTGCTGGCCGCCAAAGAGCTTTTCAACGATTTCGGCGCGGGTTTCGGCGTCGGCGGTGGCGGTGAAGGCGGCAAGTGGCACATCAAGGCTGCGTTTGAGTTCGCCGATGCGCAGGTAATCGGGGCGGAAATCGTGGCCCCATTGGCTGACGCAATGCGCCTCGTCCACGGCGATCAGGCTGACGCCTGCCTCTGCCAGCATCCGCTGGGTGCCGCCCGAAGCGAGGCGTTCGGGGGCCATGTAGAGGAGTTTCAGCGTGCCATCGGTGAGGCCGCGCCAGACCTCATCTGTTTCTTCGTCGGTATTGCCAGAAGTGAGCGCGCCCGCGGCGACGCCTGCGGCGCGCAGGCCCCGGACCTGATCGCGCATCAAGGCAATCAGGGGTGAGATGACAACAGTGACGCCCGCGCGCGCGAGGGCAGGCAGTTGAAAGCAAAGGGATTTTCCGCCGCCTGTGGGCATGATGGCTAGGGTGTCATCGCCGCGCGTGACCGCATCGACGATTTCTTCCTGTCCGGGGCGGAAGGTGTCAAAGCCGAATACGTCAGACAGCAGCGTGGCAGCGCTTTGCATGGGGTCCCGTTGATTTTATTGTTCTGCTCTTTGGTGTGACAATCGCAGATGAACAGGTCGTTAACAAGGGATTGCGTTCTGGGGTGGGCGGCGATTATTCGGCGAATAATCGGGCCTCCGGCGGGGATATTTTTGAACCAAAGAAAGCAGGGGCGTTGCGTTGTTGCGACGGGCGTCCTACCCCTTGGACCAAAGGGAGACATGCATGGGTGAAATTACGCTGGTCCGGCATGGGCAGGCCAATTCGGCGGCAGATAACGAGGCTGATTACGATCGGTTGACGGAATTGGGGCATCGTCAGGCCAAGTGGCTTGGCGAATGGATGCGCGCGCATGATGGGTCGTTTGACCACGTGGTGTCGGGGTCCTTGCGCCGCCAGCGCGAGACGGTGGCCAATATGGGTTGGGCCGAAGCAGAGGTTGATGCGCGGCTGAATGAGATCACCTATTATGATTTGACCGCAGAGATGGACGCCTTGGGCGGTATTCAGCGCGATGGGCCAGAGGATTTTGCGGTGCATTTTCCCGCGACTTTGCAGGCCTGGAAGGACCAGCGGATCAAGGGGTCCGAAACCTGGGATGCCTTTGTCGAACGGGTGCGGGGTGTGATGCAGATGGCCGCACAGCCGGGACGGCGGGTGCTCTGCGTGACCTCGGGCGGGATCATCAGCCGCGCTGTCGCAGACCTGCTGCATCTGGATATTCCACAGATGGCGCAGATTGCCTTGCCGATCCTGAACACCTCTGTGCATCGGATCCATGTCACGCCGCATGGGCCGATCCTGTCGACGTTTAATTCTGCGCCACATCTGGATCATTCTGATAGGCTGGACGCGCGCACGCATTATTAGGGAAACGCCATGCTACGACTGCACTATGCCCCGCGGACGATCTCAATCGCGACAGCGATCGCGCTGGAAGAGGCGGAGATCGCCTATGAGGCGGTACCGGTGGATTTCGCAAGCGGGGCGCAGCAGGGCGAGGCCTATCTGGCAGTCAACCCAAAGGGCCGGGTGCCGGCGCTGGAAACGGCGGACGGGATTTTGACCGAAACGGGTGCGTTGCTGGAATATGTCGCGCCGCAACTGGTGCCAAAAGACCCGCTCCGGGCCGCGCGGATGCGCGAGGTGATGTATTATCTGGCAAGCACCATGCATGTGGCCCACGCCCACAAGATGCGCGGCAGTCGCTGGGCCGCCAACCAGAGCAGCTATGACGACATGCAAGCCATGGTGCCTGAAACCATGACGGCCTGTTGCGCCTACATTGAAGAGGTTTTGCCACTGGAGCCCTTTGCAATCGGCGCCAAGATGAGCTGTGCGGACCCCTATCTGTTTATGGTCACAAGCTGGGCCCCCGGCGATGGCGTGGACATGGCACCCTTTCCAAAGCTACGGGCGTTCATGGCCATGATGCAGGCGCGCGATAGTGTGAAGGCCCTGACGGCGCGAGGTATGCTATGACACATGTTTGGGTTCGGGCGGAAAGCCGCGCGCATGAACAACGGGTCGGGCTGACGCCCGAAGGGGCCGTGGCACTGATGGCGGCAGGACTGCAGGTCACCATCGAGGAGAGCCGCCAGCGGGCGGTGCCGTTGGATGGCTACCGCGCGACTGGCTGCGAGATCGTGCCCGAGGGGTCATGGGTGGATGCCCCGGATGACGCCATCATCTTTGGCCTCAAGGAGCTGCCCGACGACGGCAGCGCGCTGCGCCATCGGCACATCATGTTTGGACACGCCTACAAGGGGCAGCCGAGCGGGCGGGTCCTGCTTGACCGGTTTCAGGACGGGGGTGGTGCGCTATATGATCTGGAGTATCTGGTGGATGAGGATGGCCGCCGGGTTGCGGCCTTTGGCTATTGGGCGGGCTTTGCCGGGGCGGCCGTGGCGCTGCGCTGCTGGATCGCGCAACAGCGCGGCGGCATCGCCGGGCCGGTGCACACCTACCTGAGTGCGAGCCATATGATCGCGGACCTTCAGTCAAGCCTTGTGCGGCTTGGCACCGACCGCCCCACGGCGCTGATCATCGGCGCGAAAGGTCGGGTCGGCAGCGGTGCCGCTGATCTATGCCAAGAGATGAACGTCGCCACCACGCTGTGGGACATGGAAGAGACCGCAAGCGGCGGGCCGTTCCCCGAGATCCTGCAACATGCCCTGTTTTTCAATTGCATTCTGGCGCGCGATGGCACGCCAGTCTTTGTTCATGAAGGGGCCGGATCTGCGCTGCGCGAATTGTCGGTGATCGGCGATATTGCCTGCGACCCTGACAGCGATTTCAACCCGATCAAAGTCTATGACCGAACGACCACATGGGACGCACCAGCGCTGCGCGTGCACGAGGCCCCGGCGCTGGACGTGACCGCGATTGACAACCTGCCTGCGATGCTGCCGGTCGAAAGCTCTGAGGATTTTGCAGGGCAGTTGTTGCCAAGTCTGCTGACGCTGGGGGATCTGGAAGGTGGGGTCTGGGGCCGCGCGAAAGCGGTGTTTGACAAGGCGGTTGCGTGACTTGATGGGCGGGTTGTGGGCGAAGCCGACTTTAGCGCCTGTAGCTTTTGCCTACGCAGAATTTTCTCGCTGTTAATGCGATAAAAATTTGGCGATGCCGAATTTTTCACCGAAGCGGACGTTGAGACAGAGCGCTCCTTGCAGTTATCAGACGGATCTTTGCTGCATTTGCGCGAAAAAGATGTTCTGTTCCTTCGCATGGGTATCAAAACAGCGCCCGGTGGCGGCATCAAGATCGGTTGAGGTGACCGCCCAAACGGTGATCTAAGCCGCCGTTTTGACGCTCTGGCCCTTGTCGTCGCCTCGAACACGCTCTTGAAGCGGGTGTTGTTGATCAGCCCCTTAAGGCTCTTTTTGGTCTGAAGGACGTGGGGTTTATCGCAGCAGCGCTGCGACCGCCAGAGACATTCAAGACCCGCGCTTTGCAACGCGGCGATCGCCGGGGTGCGATGGGTTCTGGACCGGATCGAGGCCGCCACTGGTCTGTCGGGCCGCTTGGTCGAAAGTGGCTCTGCGGTGGGCCGCAGAGCCTGATGGATTTATTTGCGCAGGCCGGTCTGCTTGTCGAAGATATGCGCCAGTTCCGGCTTGATGCTGAAACCGATGGTTTCGCCTTTGGCTTGCACCGGCGGCTTTTCGGTCTTGGCGATGAATTCCACACCGGTTTCGGTCACAAGGTGGACGAGCGCGTATTCACCAAGGTTTTCAACAAGTTCCAGCTTACCCTCGATCACGGAAGAGCCGCTGGAAACTGGCAAAAGGTGTTCGGGGCGCAGGCCGACGTGTTCGTCGCCGGCAAGGGTGCGGCCCAAGACTTCGGAGGCGCCGCTTGCAAGGTCGCTGGATTCAAAGAAGTTCATTTTCGGGCTGCCGATGAACTGCGCCACAAAGGAATTGGCGGGCGTGTCGTATAGGGTGATCGGAGAGCCGACCTGTTCCACTCGGCCATCACGCAGCACGACAATCTTGTCGGCGAGCGTCATCGCCTCGACCTGATCGTGGGTCACGTAGATCATGGTGGTTTGCAGCCGCTCGTGCAGGCGGGCAATCTCGAGCCGGGTCTGCACGCGCAGGGCGGCATCAAGGTTTGAGAGCGGTTCGTCGAACAGGAACACCTTGGGGTCGCGCACGATCGCGCGGCCAATGGCGACACGCTGACGCTGACCACCTGACAGGTTGCGCGGGCTGCGTTCAAGGTAGTCGGTGATCTGCAAGATCTCGGCCGCGGCTTTCACGCGCCGGTCGATTTCGGCGGGGTCCGTTTTGGCCTGCTTGAGGCCAAACGCCATGTTTTTATAGACCGTCATATGGGGATAAAGCGCGTAGGTCTGGAACACCATGGCCACGCCACGCTTGGAGGCTGCGACCTCGTTCACTTCGGTGTCGCCAATCGCGACAGAGCCGCCAGAGATCTCTTCCAGACCTGCGATCATCCGCAAGAGGGTGGATTTACCACAGCCCGACGGACCAACAAAAACGACGAATTCACCGTCTTCGATATCAAGGTCAACGCCGTGCATAACTTGCGTTTCACCATAGCTTTTGCGCACATCGCGCAGTGTCAAACCGGCCATTTTGCTTCCAATTCTGAAATCTCGCGCCGCAGGGTGTCCACGAACGCAGGGGAGGTTGAAGGGAGGTCGCCCCAAAGCTGGCGGCTGGTCAGGAAGGCATCAGTGCCTAACATCGCAGCCAGATCGTCCCAGCTAGGTTCGACATATTTGAACGGAATTTTGCCAGCCGCAGCATGGCGGGCAAAGACGTACCAGCTGGCGATGCTGCGGATCGCATAAAGGGGGGTGATCCCTTGTGCAAAGCAGCCTTCCAGCGTGGGGCGGATGAAGATCGGGAATTTGGCCATGCCATCGGCGCAGATCCGGGCGACGGTGTCGCCAATCGCGCGGTTGCCAAAACGCGCCGCGATCTTGTCCCGGTATTCGGTCTTGGAGAACGGCAGATCAATGGTGATGGCGGGCAGCACTTCGTCAGTTTCGAAGCGCATGAAGTGTTCGGCCAGATGCGGCACACGCATGGCGGCATCAAAGGTTTCCACACCGTCGAGTGCGGCCAGATAGCAAAGTGCGGTATGGCCACCGTTCAGCACCCGGATCTTGGTTTCCTCGTAGGGGTCCACATCGGGCGTGACGGTGACACCGGCACGGGCCAGATCGGGCATCGGGCCTGCGGCCTTGTCCTGAAGCACCCATTGGATGAAATCCTCTGCCATCACGGGCGAAGTGACCTTGCGTCCGGTCATCGCCGACAGCTCTGGCCCGAGATCTGCGGGGCTGCGGGGCGTAATCCGGTCCACCATAGAGCAGGGAAAGGCCACGTTGGCGCTGACCCATGCGGCAAGCGTGTCGTCACCACAGGCGGTCAGGTAGGCAAGCAGGTTGCGGTGCAGCATCTTGCCGTTCTGGCGGATGTTGTCGCAGCAAGCGATCGTGAGTGGTGCCCCTGTGGTGGCGACGCGGCCCGCAAGTGCGGCCCGCAGATAGGCGTAGACGCTGCTGGCGGAATGGCCCGCAGCCTCGGCCTTGATGGTTGGATCGGAAAGGTTCAGATCCCCGTTTGGATCGGTGTAATACCCGCTTTCGGTGACGGTGATCGTGACCAGATGCACCGAAGGGCGCGACAACAAGTTTTCGGTTTCCGTGCGGTCCACCGTCCAGTCGGCAAAGGCCACATGGCTGCGCACCAGACGCAGATCGACCTGTCCCTGCGCGGAAATGGATTTGAGCAGGTAGCCATCGTTGCGTGCCACATCTGCGTCCGCTTCGCTGAACTGGCCCGCCTCTGATCCGCGCAGGTTGACGGCGGCAATGCCCCAGCGCAGATCGCCGGAAAGGCCCATGTAATCATCAAGATAGACCGCCTGATGGGCACGGTGGAATGCACCGTATCCGATATGCACCACGCCGATATCGCAGGCAGAGCGGTCGAATGTCGTGGCTGAGATCGAGGCGTGCGTGGCGGTGTTCATGATGCGGAATCCATTTGGGGCACAAGATCTTTACGTGCCGTGTCGCGATATTCCGATGGGGTCATGCCCTTGAATTTCAGAAAGTGGCGGTTGAAGTTGGCAAGGTTTTTGAATCCCGCTTCCTGCGCGATTGTAATGATTTGGTCGTCAGAGGCATAAAGCATCCCACAGGCCTGCCCGATGCGAATGCGGTTCAAGAACTCGACAAACCCATGTCCGGTGACGGTCTGGAAATTGCGGCTGAATGTGATCTCGGTCATGGATGCCATCTCGGCGGCTTGGGCAACCGAAAAGCCATCTTTGAAATTCTTCACGACGTAGTCCACGACCTGCGCGATGCGGGCGTGTTTGCTGCCGCCTTCGGGCTGGATCAGCTTGGTCGCGGAAAGGGTCCTTTTCTCGGCGTGTTCGTTCAGGCGCACAAGGAAGCGGACAAAGGCGAGGATGCGTTCGGCGCCCTTGTTGTCGCGGATGGATTCCATGTGACCGCGGGCAAAGGTCGGGTTGAACCCTTCGAACCAGATGCCCGATTGCGCCAGTTGCAGCAATTGCAGCACATGGCTGAATTCGGGGAAGCCATCGGCGAGCTTTTCAACGCTGTCATGGCTGAATTGCACCAGCATATCGCGGGTCTCAACGGGTTCGGAATAGACCTGATCGGTGATCCAGTTATGCGGCAGGTTGGGACCGGTCATAAACAGATCGCCCGCTTTGAAGTCACCGATATGGTCGCCGACAAAGGCCTTGCCACGGGTTTCGACGATCAGGTGCAGTTCGTATTCTTCATGCGCGTGCCAGCGGCAAAGCTCGTTCGGCCAGCCATGTTCAAGATACCGGATGGACCGCGTGCTGCGATCAACCATTTCGATTTCGGGTTTGATAATTGACATCGCGCTACCTCAGGACATTTCCACCGTCGACACCGATGGTCTGGGCGGTCATATAGCTGGATTGATCGGATGCAAGAAAGACGGCAGCACGGGCCACGTCATCAGGCGCGCCCATATGGCCAAGCGGCACGGCTTCGCCGACTTCACGCTTTTTCTGGCCCAGGGGTTTGTCTTCGAATTTCGCAAAGAGCGCATCGACCGTGGCCCACATCGGCGTATCAATCACGCCGGGGCTGATCGCGTTGACGCGGATCTTGTGTGGGGCCAGCGCCAGAGCGGCGGATTGGGTATAGCTGATGACGGCGGCCTTGGTGGCGCAGTAATGCGCGACAAGCGCCTCGCCCCGGTGGCCCGCCTGAGAGGCAAGATTGATGATTGACCCGCCCTGCCCGGCCGCCACCATGGATTTCGCAGTGGCCTGCATGACCGCATAAAAGGCACGCACGTTGACCCCAAAAAGCCTGTCGTATTGCGCAAGATCGGCGTCCAGCACTGACCCCATGTCAAAGATCGCTGCGTTGTTGAACAGGATGTCGGGTTTGATACTGGCAATCCAGTCGGTGCAACCTGCAAGCCCGTCATCGTCGAGAAGATTAAAGCGTTGGTAGGTCGCGGGCCCCTCAAACGTCTCGGCGATGTCCGTGGCGAACACCTGCGCCCCAAGGGCCGCAAAGTGTTCTACGGCACTGGCACCGATGCCACCGGATGCGCCTGTCACAAGCGCCACCTTTCCGGTCAGATCTGAGGGAGCCGCGTTCAACATTACTTGACCGCACCGAAAGTCAGGCCCTGCACCAGCTGCTTCTGGCAGAACCAGCCCAGCACGACGATTGGGCCAACGGCAGCCGTGGACACAGCCGCAAGGCGGCCAAAGAACAGACCCTCTGGCGCACGGTTCCCTTCGATCAGTTTCGACAGGGTCGCTGCGTCAACAGTTGTCAGGCGCACGGTCCAATAGGCCTCGTTCCAGCAAAAGATGAAGGTGAGAAGTGCGGTCGAGGCCACGCCGCCCCAGGCCAGCGGGATCAGGATGTCCTTAATCTCGCCCCATGTGGTGACGCCGTCCATTTTGGAGGCTTCGATGATCTCTTTCGGGATCTCTTTGAAGTAGGTGAACAGCATCCAGATCGCGATGGGCAGGTTGATCAGGCAGAGGACCAGAATGACCAGGAAATGGGTATCAAAGATGCCCAGAAAGTTCTTGGTCAGGAAGGTCATCGGATAAAGCACCGCCGCAGCCGGCAGCATCTTGGTCGAGAGCATCCACATCAGGATGTCCTTGGTGTGCCGGCTGGGGTTGAAGGCCATCGCATATGCGCAAGGCACCCCAACGGCCAGCGCGAACAGGGTCGCAAAGCTGGAGGTGATGACCGAGTTAATCGCAAAACGCCAGTAGTCGTAGTTCTGCGTCATGTTGGTGTAGTTTTCCAGCGTCGGCGTGAAGAAGAACAGGTGTTCAGGCTTCACTGCGTCGGCGTCCGTCTTGAAGCTGGTGAAGACCAGCCAGAAGATTGGGAAGAAGAAGATCAAGGCGACGACCCAAGCCACAACGGGCCATGCGATCTTGCCAAAGTTTGAGCGTTCGGTAACGGCTGCCATGGTCTTGCTCCTTTAATCCATCAAGCTTTTGCCAACCATGCGCAGCAGGAAGATCGCGATGATGTTGGCAAGGATGACGGCGAAAATGCCCGTGGCGCTTGCGGCACCGATGTTGTTGGTTGAGAACTCGCCGATCAGATAGGGCAGGTTCTTGTTGCCGTTGCCACGGCTGACGATCTCAATCTCTGCATATAGCGAGAGGTGGAAGATCGACTGGATCATCACGACGATCGCGATGGGCCGGGCGAGGTGCGGCACGGTCAGGTTGATGAACTGCGACCAAGGCGATGCACCGTCGAGTGTGGCGGCCTCTTTCTGGCTTTCATCCTCGGATTGCAGCGAGGTCATGAAGATCAGCACAGCGAAGGGTGTCCACTGCCAAGAGACCATCATGATCACGGCATAAGCGGACGTTTGGGTGGCACGGAACGAGACCGGTTCAAATTCGGGCCAGAGCGAGAAGAACGCGCCCAGCACCGGGAAATCCTGTAACCCCGAGACGATATTGTTGATCCCCGCGACGGCGACACCATTCAGGCCAAGCACAGGGTCGAGGATCATGTTGATCCACAGAACCGCGTTCACGGCAGGCATCACAAAGAAGGGCGAGATCAACAAGACACGGACGATGCCACGCCCAGGGAAGGATCGGTTCACCAGCACGGCAATGGCGAGGCCAAAGATGACGGTGATGATCAGGATGCTGACAACGATAATGACCGAGTTCTGAATGGCGAACCAGAAGTCCTTGTTGTTGAGCACGTAATTGTAGTTGCCGAAGCCACGCCAGTTGGCGATGTCGGGGGTGGTCCATTCAGGGCGGCGCGTGTTGTTCAGCGCGTAGCGGATGAATGAGAAGAACAGCGTCATGCTGAGCGGGACCAGCATCCAAACCAGCAAGAGAAGAACTGCGGGCGTTTGAAGCAAACGGGGGATAGATCTGTCAGACATGGCTAGAGTACCCTTGCAAAGCTGAGGTTGGATCAAGTCGATGGTGTGGCGGGTCGTCAACGTCCTGCCAGCAGCAACAATATTGCGCGGATCAGGGTGACGATCAAACTGAGTACGTTGGGTGGGTCCGGCAGACTGCCGCCGGACCCGATATCAAACGCGAGGCGGCTTAGTAGCCAGCTTCGTCCATGATCGCGACAGCAGCAGCCTGAGCAGCGGCCAGCGCGTCTTCGACAGACTTGGCACCGGACAGAGCAGCAGCCATTTCCTGAGCAACAGCGGAACCAACCTCTGGGAACTCAGGGATAGCAGCGAACTGAACGCCAACGTATGGCTTGATGTCAGTTGCTTCTGGCGCGGCAGAGTCAATCGCTGCTTTCTCGGCGGCGGCGAATGCAGCAGCAGCCTGGAACTCAGGGATTTCATATGTGGACGCACGTGTACCAGTTGGGACAGAGCCCCAGCCGAAGTCAGGGTGGTTACCCACGGCCTGGATGTACTCTTTGGAAGTGGCCCACTCGATGAAGTCTGCAGCAGCTTCAGCGTTTGGCGAACCGGCAGGAATTGCCATTGCCCAAGCCCACAGCCAGTTCGCACCAACTGGGTTACCAGCGTTTGGCGACTGAGCGTATGCAACACCGTCTACTTCAAGGAACGAAGCAGCGATTGTCGCGTCGATCCACAAGCCGCACTTGCCTTCGTTGTAAAGCGCGAGGATCTCGTTGAAGGAGTTACCTTCGGAGCCTGGAGGACCGTAGTTGCCCAGCAGATCAACGTAGAAGTTGATTGCAGCGTTCCACTCGTCAGAGTCGAGTGTTGGTGTGTAGTCAGCATCAAACCATGCGCCACCAAAGGAGTTCACAACAGTTGTGATGAACGCCATGTTGTCGCCCCAGCCTGGCTTACCGCGCAAACATGCACCGTAGACGCCATTGTCTGGATCGTGGACTGCAGCAGCGGCTGCCTTAATGTTGTCCCAGCTGTCGTTGTCAGCAATGGAAACGCCAGCGGCGTCCATCAGGTCCTTGCGGTACATGACCATCGAGGACTCACCATAGAATGGTGCAGCATAGAGCGTGCCTTCGTGAGACAGACCGTTACGCATAGCTGGCAGCATATCGTCGACGTCGTAGTCAGCGCCGAAGTTCAGTGGCTCAATCCAGCCTGCAGCGCCCCAGATGGGTGCTTCCTGCATGCCGATGTTGATGATGTCGTACTGGCCACCACCGGTTGCTGTGTCAGATGTGACCTGCTCGCGCAGAACGCCTTCTTCCAGGGATACCCAGTTCAGCTCAACACCGGTTTCTGCGGTGTAAGCTTCGGCAACGGTCTGCATGTTGATCATGTGGCCGTTGTTGACGATTGCGATGGTCAGGCTTGCGTGGCCGTCGGCGGCCGCGAATGGTGCCGCAGCAACCACAAGTGACAGGCCCAGAGCCGTGTTACGTAGAGATTTCATGTCTTTCCTCCCAGAAATCACAGATTCGTTTTTGTCTGTGCCCTTACGTTGCGGATTTCGTCATAGCCGCGCAAATACAATACCAACATTTGCAAATACAAATTCATCATTCTGACGAGTCGTAACCACATTTCCTGCCAAAACCTGCTGCTTTTTGACACAGCAGCACCTGATTGCGGCGCGAAAATGAGGGATTCGTTGTTGTCGGATTCGCGCGTTTTGGCGTCAATTCATGAAGGTTCAGCGCGGGTATGGCGAGCACAAGAGGTCAACACGCACCCCGCCAAAGAATGAGGCGCGAAGATTTGCACAGGCACTGATGTCAGCCAAATTCCCCCGGAACCGATACGAATTCGACATTCAAATAGGTTGTTGGCTGTGAAGTTTTGAAGGTGATGAGGGGTGCGGACCATTGGGTGGTCGACGCGGGTGACGGCGGCCAAGGCTGGCTGCGGCGTCCAAGTGGGGTGAAATGGGCCGGGGCAAGATGCACCCCGGCCCGTTCCATTCATTCGTTCATTGCGTTGTAGATTTCTTCGGCGTTGTCGATGCCATTGGTGGCGTATTCGGCGAAGATGCCTTGCAGGCCTTCTTTGATCACAGCATCCATCTTGGCGCGTTCGTCGTCAGAGATTGTCACCGAGACGACGTCTTTCATCGCGTCAGGGTTGGTCGCCAACCACGCTTTGCCGCGCTCGCCTTCGTTATGGAAGCTGGTTGCACCCATCATCGAGATTTCTTCACCGGCCATTTCATCAATGATTGCACGATGCTCATCGGACAGCCCCATGTAGCGTTCTTTGTTCATCGCGATAAAGAAGATCGCGTGGGTCACGGGGATATTGTCGATGTAGTGGGTGGAAACTTCGGCGAAGTTCCAGGGCTTATCCATTTGCGCAGGCGAAATGGTGGTGCCGTCGATGGTTCCGGTGGACAGACCTGTATACATCTCTGTCACGGGCATTTGCACAGGCACCGCACCAAGCTGTTCCATCAGCGGTGATGTCATGGTGGCAAAAGGCACGACCTTTGCGCCATTCAACCCGTCGAGCGTGGACAGATCTTTGGTCGCGGCCCAAGCATCGCCGGCAACGGTGAAGAGGCCCAGAAGTTTGATATCTTCATATTCGTCCGCCAGATGCTCATCAAACACCCGCAACAGGGATTCGGTGGCTTCCAGCGACGTTGTGTTGTTGCCCGGCGGCACCATCAGGATGGATTTGGGGAAGATCGCAGGCGTGTAGGTTTGCAGGCCAAACGTGATGTCGGCGATCCCTTCGACGGCGCGCTTGTATTGCTGGACCGGGCCTGCGCCAAGCTGACCGGCTGGATAAAGCTTCATCGTCATGGTGCCGCCAGAGCGCGCGTCAATTTCTTTGCCGAACCAGTCAAAGAAGAACGCATTGATGTGGTGCTGCGGCGGAATAAAGGTCGCGACTGAGAGCTCCTCGGCGGTGGCGCGGGTGCCCATTGTGGCCAGACTTCCGATCATCGCCGCCGAAAGCAGCATGTTCCTAGGTGTGAATTTCATGTTTGTTCCTCCCTTATATAGCTATCTACGTGTCGTTTTCGTTCAGCATTGCATCCAATATCACGACGAATCGTCAGTCAGGTCGCAATGCAGTGCATTATTGGATCCAATCGTTAACGAGCATGAGGCCGTTTGACAAGTCTGACTGTGCAAAGTCGTTGTTCTGGATTCAATGCTGAAACGTGCGCAGGTACACATTCGGATGCAAAGCGGTCTGCCCAACACGCCCAATTCGTGCATGAGGACCGGGATCTCGCGGCGCGTCTGCGCGCGCTTAGAGGGCGAGTTCGCCGATGAGGTCGGTCTTGCTCATCCGTGATTTTGGGGCGGCGTTCTGGAAGCGACCCGAGGAGATCAGCACGAAGGTATCACCCAGCGCATAGGCAAAATCGGCGTTTTGTTCGACCAGCACGATGGCCATGTCGCCTTTGGTCCGCAAGAGCCGCAGCGCGTCGCCGATCTGTTCGATGACGTTGGGCTGGATGCCTTCGGTGGGTTCATCAAGCAGCAGAACTTTTGGTTGCGCGATCAGGGCGCGGGCGATGGCAAGCTGTTGTTGCTGGCCGCCAGACAGGTCGCCACCCCGGCGCGCGCGCATGTCTTTGAGGACCGGAAACAGGTCAAAGATCGTGTCGGGGACGTAGTGTTGGTCTTTTGGCAGGCAGGCATAGCCGGTTTCCAGATTTTCCTGCACGGTCATCATCGCAAAGACCTCGCGCCCCTGCGGGACATAGGCGATGCCCGCGCGGGCGGCTTGATGCGGGTTGCCGAATTGGGCGGGCTGGCCGTTCAGGGTGATCTGGCCGTCAAAGGCGGTGTGGCGGCCAGCGATGGCCTTGAGCAGGCTGGTTTTGCCCGCACCATTGTTGCCCATCAGCGCGGTGATCTCACCCGGCTTCGCGGTCAGTGAGATGTCATAGAGGATCTGCGACTGGCCGTATTTCAGGTTGATGTTTTTGACCTCAAGCATGACCGCGCCCCAGATAGACGTCGATGACTGTTTGGTTGGAAGTGACGTGGTCGAGGGAACCTTCAGCGAGGACCGCGCCTTCGTGCAGGACGGTGACTTTGCAATCGAGACGTCGGACAAATTCCATGTCATGTTCGACCACGACGACGGAGCGGGTTTCAGCCGCGCGGCGCAGGATGTCGGTGGTTTTTTCGCGTTCCTCCACCGTCATGCCCGCGGCGGGTTCATCGACCAAGAGGAGCCTTGGGTCTTGGGCCAGCAACATGCCGATTTCCAGCCATTGCTTTTGGCCGTGTGAGAGTTCACCGGCGATGCGGGTGAGGCTGTCGGTCAGGCCGATTTCATCGGCGATAGCCTCGATCTTGGCGGCGTTTTTGGCGGTCCTGCGGTGGGTGAGCACGGCAAATGGGCTGCGTGGGTTTTTCAGCGCCATGGCGAGGTTCTGGCGCACGGTCTGCGCCTCAAACACTGTTGGTTTTTGGAATTTGCGGCCGATGCCGCGGGTGGCGATGTCGGATTCCGAGAGGCCGAGGAGCGAGACGTTTTCTTCGCCCCAGATCACGTGGCCCTCATCCGGTTTTGTCTTGCCTGTCACGATATCCATGAAGGTGGTTTTGCCCGCGCCATTGGGGCCGATGATGGCGCGCAACCCGGTGGGTGGGAACTGGATCGAGAGGTTGTTGATGGCGCGGAAGCCGTCGAAGGTGACGGTGACGCCGGAGACCTCAAGCAGGGTGGCGATCATGATGGCTTCCTCACCAGATAATCAAACAGGCCACCGATGCCTTTGGGGAAGTAGAGGGTGACGACAACGAAGGAGAGGCCGAGGAGGACGAGCCACCAGTCGGTCCATTGGATGGTGTAGAAACCGAGGTTGATGTCAGGCGCACCGCCCCCCGTGAACCAGCTTGAAAGAAGCGAGACGAAGGCGGCGCCGATGACCGCGCCATAAAGGCGGCCACGTCCGCCAATGGCCACCCAGACCGCGAGATAGATCGAGGCGATGGGGGCGATTTCACCGGGGTTGATGATGCCTGCTTGTGGATAATAGAGCGCACCGGCGATGCCAGAGACCACGGCGGTGATGGTGAAGATGAAGAGCTTGTAGGATTCGACGTGGTAGCCGAGGAACCGCACACGTGCTTCGTTATCGCGGATGCCCTGCACGACGCTGCCCATTTTGCCAGAGATCACCCAAGCGAAAAACAGATAGCCCGCGCCGAGCGCGAAGGCGGAGGCGAGGAAGAAGACGATGGAGATCGTGGCTTGGGGGGTTTGTTCAAAGCCGGGGATGTTTTGCAGGCCCGAGAGGCCGTTGTTGCCGCGCAAGCCGCTGTCGTTCTGGAAGAGGTAGAGTGAGAGTGCCAGCGTCATGGCCTGGGTCAGGATCGAGAGGTAGACGCCGGTGACGCGGCTGCGGAAGGCGAGCCAGCCGAAGACCAGCGCCAGAAGGCCGGGGATCAGGACGACCATGGCCAGTTGCAGCACGAGACTGTCGGCAAAGGACCAGATCGCGGGGAAGTCCGAGGAGCCGACAACGCCGAAAATCTGGTTGCCGATGGCGTCAGAGATTTCCTGTGGCGTGGCGGGGATGGTTTGGGCAGAGAAGTTTTGCAGCACGATGGCCTCTGTCCGGGCATACATCAGCCACATGCCGATGGCGTAGCCGCCGATGCCAAAGAAGGCGAAGTGGCCGAGCGAGAGGATCCCGCAGTAGCCCCAGACCACGTCCATCGCGATGGCGATCAAGCAGAGGCAGAGGGTCTTGCCCAAGGTTTTCACGAAAGAGGTGGAGATGAGGCCGAGGCCGGTGGCTTCAGACAGGATGGTGACGCCGAAGGTAAAGAGGCCGAGGGCTGCGAGGAACCACAATACGGAGGGATTGCGGGCGATAAAGGTGTTATGCATGGCGCGTGCCTTTGATTGCGCCGCATTTCATGCGTCGCGGCGCTGGAGGGGCGCTGCCCCTCCAGACCTCCCCGGGATATTTGTGAACCAAAGAAAGCATGAGATCAGTCCGCGGCTGCGCGGCCTTTGAGGGCGACGATGCCCTTGGGCCGGAATTGGATAAAGAGGATGATGAAGAGGATCATGTAGGTTTGGGCGGCCAGCGTGTTCGACGGGTTGAACCACTCGATGCCTTTTTGCAGGCCGCCGATGAGGGAAGCGCCCGCGAGCGTGCCCCAGACGTTGCCGACGCCGCCCACGACCACGGTCATGAAGCTTTGCACGATGTAGTCGGCACCCATTTCCGAGGTAACCTTGGCATAGAGGCCGATGGCGACACCGGCGATGCCCGCGATGCCGGAGCCGAGGCCGAAGGTCAGCATGTTGATGCGGTCGGGGTTGATGCCCATGGAGGCGGCCATGCCGGGGTTTTGGGTGACGGCGCGGACCTCCAGCCCCAGCCGGGTGCGTTTGAGGATGAAGAGGATCAGCGCCAGAAAGAAGAGGGCGAGGAAGAAGATCGCGATGCGGATATAGCTGATCTGGATCACGTCGGAGATGACCCACGCGCCGTCGAGCCATGCGGGGGATGTGAGTGGGCGGGCTTGGGTCCCGAAGATGTTTTTCGCCAGTTGTTGCAGGGCGATGGAGATGCCGAAGGTCGCAAGCAGAGTTTCCAGCGGGCGGTGGTAGAGGTGGCGGATCACGAGGCGTTCCATGGTGACGCCTGCCGCGAAGGTGATCGCGAAGGCCGTGGGCAGGGCGATCAGGATGGCGATGGTGTAGTCGGGGACGAACAGCTGGATCACGTAGCCGGTGTAGGCGCCCATCATGATGAATTCGCCGTGGGCCATGTTGATCACGCCCATGACGCCGAAGGTGATCGCGAGGCCGATGGCGGCGAGGAAGTAGATCGAGGCGAGCGAGAGCGCGTCGAGCCCGAGGTCGACGGTTTGGGCCAGCGCCACCGCGGTTTCAACCTGGTCGAGTGCGGCGCGGGCGGCCGTAGTGATGGCGGGGTCGTCTTCGGTATAGGTGTCGAAGAAGACGTGGGATTGCAGGGCGTTGTCGCGTTCAGGGATGCCGATCAGCGGCGGGACGGTGCCAGCGGCGGCGAGGGTTGCGTAGGCCGTGGCGCGGGCGGCGTCGGTGTTCAACTGGGCCGTGGGGGTGTTGCCGACGCGGCCGTCGATGATGTGCGCCTCCATCGCCGCGCGGATGTCGTCGGGCGTCGTCAGGGGCGTGGCGAGGTCTGCCGTGACGAGGGCGGCGTGATTAGCATCGGGGTCGGCCATTGGGTCGTACTGGGTTGCAATATTGGCGTCGGGAAGGGTCGTGGCGACGCCGGGTTTTGTCGCGAGGATTTGGTTAAGGACGGCGCGGGATTCGACGGAGGTTTCTTCCGCGAGGGCCTCAATCGCGGCGATGCGGTCGGCAGGGTCCTCGGCGAAGCGGGCGGAGAGGATGGTGATCAGGTTCTCTTTGCGGGCGCGCAGGGCGGGGTCGTCCTCACCGTCGAGGGAGGCCATGAGCGGGGCAAGCTGCGCGGCCTCTGGCCTGCGGGCGATGCTTTCGAGGGCCGCGGCGCGGCGGGTGGTATCGGGGTCGATCAGCTGGAACTGCACGAGGGCGGTGCCGATGACGCGACGGACGCCGCCGTTGGGTTTGAGTTGCTTGAACCCGTCAGCGGGGGCGGTGGATTGCGCGCCGGTGTCGATGTCGGTGAGGGTCAGGGTGTCGCCCGTTTTGGTGGCGATGAAGAAGGTGCCAGTGTCTTCGTTCTGCCAGACGTTTTTGTCGGACCATTGTTCAAGGAATGTCGGGACCTGTGGCAGGCCGGTGGCGACCATGTCGTCAAGCACGGGGCCGATGGCGTTGCGAGAGGGTTTGGCGATTTGGGCGGCGTTGTCTTGCAGCAGCGTTTGCAGGTCCTGGGCCTGCGCGGTCATGGCGCAAAGGGCAAAAGCGATGGCACTGAGCAGAATGCGCATTGGGTATTTCCGGGTATTCAGGGGGGTGGCGGCGCGATCCCTCGCGCCGCCGGGGAGGATTTAGTAGTTCGAGGTGAGCTGCACGCAGGTCTCGGTCTCAGTGTTGTACATACCGCAGCCGAGGTCTTTCCAATCGGAGGTCAGAACGGCGCTTTCGGGCAGGAAGTCGGTCCATGCATCGCCGGGGACCTCTGAGGTCTGGCTGATGATGTCGAACTGGCCTTCGGCTGTGATCTCGCCGATCAGGACGGGCTTGGCGAGGTGGTGGTTTGGCAGCATGACGGCTGTACCACCGGTCAGGTTCGGAAACTCCTGACCATACATCGCGGCGCGGACTGCATCGACGTCGGTGGTTTCAGCCGCGGTGACCGCGTTCACCCACATGTTGAAGCCGATGTAGTGGGCCTCCATCGGGTCGTTGGTCACGCGGTCTTCGCCTGCGAAGGCTTTCCATGCGGCGATGAATTCGGCGTTTGCGTCGGATTCGGCAGATTGGAAGTAGTTCCAGGCCGCGAGGTGACCGACGAGGTTGGAGGTGTCGAGGCCGGAAAGCTCTTCTTCACCGACAGAGAAGGCCACGACAGGGATGTCGTCGGCAGAGACGTCAGCGGCGGCGAGTTCTTTGTAGAAGCCGATGTTGGCGTCACCGTTGATGGTAGAGATCACGCCGACCTGTTTGCCGTCTTCGCCCAGCGCAACCACGTCGCCGACGATTGTGGCCCAGTCAGAGTGGCCGAAGGGGGTGTAGTTCACAAAGATGTCTTCAGCGGCGATGCCGTTGTCGATCAGGTAGCTTTCAAGGATGTTGTTGGTTGTGCGCGGGTAGACATAGTCGGTGCCCAGCAGCGCGAATTTTTCAACGCCCAGTTCTTCGAGGAAGTAGTCAACCGCAGGGATCGCCTGCTGGTTCGGGGCCGCGCCTGTGTAGAACACGTTTTTGGAGCTTTCTTCGCCCTCGTACTGAACCGGGTAGAAGAGCAGGCCGTTGAGTTCTTCGATCACGGGCAGGACGGATTTGCGGGACACGGAGGTCCAGTTGCCGAAGATCACGTCGACCTCGTGCACGGTCAGCAGCTCGCGCGCTTTTTCAGCGAAAAGTGGCCAGTCAGAGGCCGGGTCAACGACGACGGCCTCGAGTTCGCAGCCAAGGACGCCGCCGGCTGCGTTTTGCTGTTCGACGAGCATCAGCATGACGTCTTTGAGGGTGGTTTCGGAAATCGCCATCGAGCCCGAGAGCGAGTGCAGGACGCCGACTTTGATCGGGTCGGCACATTCAGCAGAGGCGATGGCGGTGGAGGCCAGAAGGCTGGCCAAGGTAAAGGCAGGAAGGCGCATGGAAAGAAAATCCCCGTTTGTCGCCACGGTTCAGCCAAGGGACGCAAATAACGTCGCCAATCGGCCAAGGTCTGCTAAACAGCCCCCCGCAGCAGTGATGTTGCCGTCGCGTGGTGGTCAGTATCTTGCCGGATATTCACCGCGCGGCGTTTGCCTGTTGTAGGCAGAGGTATCTCGGCCCGGTGTCGGGCGAATTGCCATGCGGCAGTGCAGCGAAAGCGACGCAAAACGGCGATTGCCTAAAAAATGGGATGTTTTTGGCGGGTGCTGTCGTTTTATTCACCACAGCGGTGCCGCGAGAATGATCGAAGGGGATGGATTTTTAGGCGGTCCGCGGGGCGATTCACCGCGTTTGGGTGTGGTCTGCCGCGCATTGGGCAGACCACGTGATGCGGATCAAGTGCTGCTGCCTGCCATCTTTTCTGTCGCGACCGCCGTGCGGCGGGTGTTGTGGTAGATGCCAAGCCCCAAATACATAAAGCCCGCCATGAATGCGATGTAGAGCAGACCAACAACGAGTAGCAGCAGGCCACCCAAGACACCGGCACCGCCCATTTCAGAGGGTGTCGCCATCGAAAGGACGGACGCCACAATAACGCCAATCACCCCGAGAACGACAAAGACGCTGATAAGTTTATCGAGCGCGTTGATGAAAAAGTCACGCATGGAAATCTCCTATTCAATATCCGTGAGTGGAGTGAATCAGTCGCGACGACCGGCGTAAACGCAGCGCCGCATGGGGGCGCCGCTCGGCGTGGCAAATGCACAACAATTCGACCGGGATGTGTGTTATGCAGCCCCCAATGGAACCGGGTTTTTGCATGTGACATGTCAGGGGGATTGGTGATGGCGGGTTTGGCGCAAATGGAAAAGGGTGATTTCCTGTCCTACGCAGGCATGGAGACAGACCTGATTTTTAACCACGGTATTGACCTGCCGGGCTTTGCGTCATTTCCATTACTTGAAAGTCGTGACGGACGCGCGCGGTTGGAGGGGTACTGCGAGGCGCTAATTGCGCTGGGACGGCGAGCGGGCATGGGTGTGATCCTTGAAAGCCCTACATGGGTCGCCAACCGGGATCGCGGCGGGCCAATCGGATACAGCCCCGAAATGTTGCGGGCGCTCAATATCGAGGCCATTGAATTGATCGACGCAGTGCGCAAGGCGCATGGCGATCTGCCCACAATCCTGAGTGGCAATATCGGTCCCCGCAGTGACGCTTATGCGCCAGCGTCACAGATGACGGCCACCGAGGCCGAAGACTACCACGCAGAGCAGATCGGCGCGTTGGCGAGCACGGCCGTTGATGTCGTCAGCGCCTATACGCTGGCCTATCCAAACGAGGCTATTGGTATCGTGCAGGCTGCCAAGCGGTTTGAATTGCCTGTTGTGGTATCATTTACCGTAGAAACAGACGGGAAACTGCCCACTGGCGCATCTTTGGTCGATGCAATTTCAGAAGTTGATCAGGCGACCGACGGTTTCGCGGCCTATTTCATGATCAACTGCGCGCACCCCGACCATTTCGAAGCTGTGCTAAATGGCGCGGCCAGCATGGGACGGTTGAAAGGCATCATTGCAAATGCATCGCGATGCAGCCACGCAGAGCTAGACGCAGCAACGGTGCTGGATGCTGGCAACCCAACAGAGCTTGGCGCACAACTGCGGGCGATCAGGGCGCGGCATCCAAACATCACCGTGTTGGACGGTTGTTGCGGCACAGACATGCGCCATATGGCAGCGATTGCTGGTGTCGGCGAAGTGCCGATTTCTCAGTAAGCGTAGGCGTCGTAGATTTTTGACAGATCGCCGTCCCAGTCGCCATGGTAGTGGCGCAGCAGTTCGTCGGCGGGGGTTTCGCCAGAGGCGAGGCTTTCTTGCAGGGCATTGAGGAAATGCGTCTCGTCGGCGACAAGGCCACCTGCCCCCGGTTTGGCACGGTTCTTGAGGCCAAGTTCCGAGATCGCGACGACCTCTGCCGCGAGTTCCGCCATGTTGATGCCGTCGACCTGCGCTTGCAGCCCGTCGATAGAGGCCGCGACCCGCAGGGCGTCGCGTTGTTCGGCGGTCCAGCCCTTGCAGAGGTCCCAAGCCGCATCGAGCGCGGTTTGGTCATAAAGCAGCCCGACCCAGAAGGCGGGCAACGCGCAAAGACGCCGCCAAGGGCCACCGTCGGCGCCGCGTTGTTCGATGAATTGTTTGATCCGCGCCTCTGGGAACACTGTGGTCAGGTGGTCGGCCCAGTCGGACAGAAGCGGTTTCTCGCCCGGCAGCGCGGGCAGTTCGCCTTTCAGAAAGTCGCGGAAGGACATGCCCAACGCGTCGATATATTTGCCGTCGCGATAGACGAAATACATCGGCACATCGAGGACCCATTGCACCCAAGCTTCGAACCCGAAGCCGTCTTCGAAGACAAAGGGCAGCATCCCTGTGCGGTCGTCATCGAGGTTGCGCCAGATATGGGCGCGCCAGCTTTTGTGGTTATTGGGTTTGCCTTCGAAAAATGGCGAATTCGCGAAAAGGGCGGTGGCGACGGGTTGCAGGGCCAACGAGACGCGGAGTTTCTGGACCATGTCCGCCTCTGACCCGAAATCGAGGTTCACTTGCACGGTGCAGGTGCGGCGCATCATGGCAGTGCCAAGGGTGCCGACCTTTTCCATGTAATTGTTCATCAGCTTATAGCGGCCCTTGGGCATGAGCGGCATCTGGTCGTGCGTCCATTCGGGGGCGGCCCCAAGGCCGATGAATTTGACGCCGATTTCGTCAGAGACTGATTTGACCTCCGTGAGGTGGGTATTCACCTCGTCACAGGTTTGGTGGATGGTTTCCAAGGGCGCGCCGGAAAGTTCAAGCGCGCCACCGGGTTCAAGGCTGACGTTCGCGCCGTCTTTGGTCAGGCCAATCAGGTGGCCGCCCTCTTCCACTGGGGCCCAGCCGAAGCGGTCACGCAGGCCCGATAGCACCGCATGGATGGAGCGTTCGCCTTCGTAGGGGAGTGGCAGATGGGTGTCTTTGCAGTAGCCGAATTTCTCGTGCTCTGTCCCGATGCGCCAGTCTTCTTTGGGTTTGCAGCCTTTGGCCAGCAGTTCGGCCAGTTGGTCGTGATGTTCGATCGGGCCGCCGCCGGATTGTGGGATGGACATGGGACGCTGGCCTTTTGCTGATGCGTTTGCGGTTGGTGGTGGCGTAGAATGCAGGCTAATGCAAGGCCGGGTGGTTGCGACGCCAGACGGTGACCCGCGCATCAGGTGTGCGCGACAGCACATCGAGCATGGATTGGGTTTTGATCCCCGGCAAGCTGGCGAAAGCATCAAAAAGCGCGTCCGCATTGGTGGCATTGACAGGGATCGCAAGCGACTGGCCGCCCACGCCCGAAAGCACCCAGTGGGGCGCGGGCATGGCGGCAGGTTCCAGTTCCAGCAGGGTGAGGTCTTCGATATCCATGACACCACCGGTGAGCGGGCCAAAGTAGGCCAGACGGCGTTCGTTGATTTGCACCACGCCGGGGCCTTTGCCGGTCGTGCGGAACCGCGCACGTTGCCAGCCCGCCGCGGCCCAGACAGCACCCGCCGCGACAATCGCCCAGCCGATCCATTGCACCGGAGAAAAGAACGTGGCCAGCCACCACAAACCCAGCAGGATGACGACACCGCCCAACAGGCTTTCGCGCCACCGCCAAAGGCCAGCCCGCACGGCGGGGCGGATCAGGTCAGACACGGATCACCTGCGGCTTTGCAAAGAGCCGGAATCCCCAGTCCCCCACCTGCGCAAAGCCAATCGCCTCGTAGGCGCGGGCCGCAGCGGCGTTGGCGGCAGAAAGGGCGGCATGGGTTACGCCGTTCTCACGCGCCTCTGCCAAGTGAAGGGCGACAACGCGGCGGCCATGCCCCTTGCCGCGCAGGTCATTGGGGGTGAAGACGCCGCCGATTTGCACCATGTCGGGCAGTTGGGCATTAAACGCGGTTGTGGCCAATGGCACGTCGCCCCACATCAAAACCCTGCGATTATCGGCGACCATGGCGGTTTCATACCCGGCGGCGGCCCTGATCGGGGCCTGCGCGGGCGGGGTCATCAGGGCTTCGGTTTGATATTGTGTCATCCAGTCCAACATGGTTGCGGGGTCGGCTTGCGACAAGGGGTGCAGGTCACCCGGGCCATCGGGGATGATCAGATCGGATAACGGCAAGAGGTAGTGCGGTTCATCCTGATCAAGCGTTGTGGGCGCGTCATCAAGGCCAAGTTCGCGCTGCAACGGGCGGACCTGATCCAAAGGGCCAATGATGCCGGTCACCGATTGCCGCGACAATGCCCGGACCGCGCCAAGGATCGGCGCGTTGGGCAAGAAGGGTGCCACGATCCCGGCCCGCGTCAGCGCCAGCACATCCGTGACCGGACCGTGGTCATTCACCCAGAACCGCATGGTCCGTTCACCCTGCCCGGCAAAGCCATCACGGTGCAGATAGCCGAGCGTAAACATCGCCTGATGCGGTGCTGTTCGCAGGCAAGCAATGATGCCGTCGGTGTCGTTGGCTTTCGCGAGTCTCATCCGGCTACTCTTCACGCGGTTGTGAACGCCAGCGTTGCGGAAGGCGCGGGTCAGGTCAAGTTGGTGTTTGGGATGGGCGTGGTTTGATCCAGAGGCGAGGTCATGGCAAGTTTTTGGGACTAAGCACTATTTTGTTGCGGCTGTGCGAATGTTCTCTATCTGCGGTCGTTAATTCAAGGGTGTGTTTTAGTCTCATCGGGCTCATGGTTCTCTCCGAGGTCGGCGATGCCGCCTCATAATGGCGTCGGGGACTGGTGCCTCAAAAAGGTCCGCTGCGAGGTCTCCTGTATTCAGGCGCATCGACATTAGACGGCGAGGTCATCCGGCCACCGTCCCGAAGGGACGTCTTTACACCCGGAAGGGTGTATTCGGGTTTGGGCTATCTCATGCAGGCAGCTCCTCTTTGGTCCAGGCGAAGGTCGTGCCATCGCGCCAGATGCGGGTCATGATGACAGCTAACTTTCTGGCCGTGGCGACGATGGCCTTCTTCATTCCCCTTCGCGCGACGAGACGCATGGCCCATGCTTTGAGCGGCGAGAAGCGCGACACATGTTGGATCAGGATGTTGGCGGCTTCATAAAGCAGTTTACGCATACCGCCGTCACCGCGTTTTGAGATGCGTCCCGACCAGTCCGTTTCACCGGATTGGTATCGCCGCGGGGTCAGACCCAAATAGGCGCCGACATCCGTTGCTTTGCGGAACCGAGCAACATCGTCAATTGTCGCGATGAAGCTGAGGCTGACGATGGGGCCGACGCCGGGAATGCTGGTCAGCCGTCGGGCAAGAGGGGTGTCTTTCGCTAGTTGCTGCACCTTTGCATCGATCGCGGTGCCTTCAAGACAGACAGTTTCATGCACATTGATCAATGAGGCAAAAATCATTTCCAAGCTTCGGTCTCCCCTGATGGCAGCCCCCAGCTGATCGCGACAGCTCTTCCGGCTGTAGCCAGCATTGACCGGTCCAAGCCGGATCCCATAGGCCTTCAAAAGACCTCGGACCTGCCCTTCGATATCCATCCGGATGCGGATCAATCGCTCCCGCGCTGACAGTATCAGGCGTAACTGATCGCTCGCCTCGCTCTTGATGTGCACCGCGCCATACCAACCCGTAAGTGCCAGTTGGGCCAGCCCGACGGCATCCGATTTATCAGACTTATTCATCCGCGCTGACAGCACTTTGTGAGCGGCCCGCGCATCAATGCAAACCACGGGTGCGCCCTGCTTGACCAGTTCCCGCGTCAACCAAATCGACAGTGGGCCGGACTCGTGAACGATCTATTCAAATTCACTGACTTCAGCAGCGATCACGCGCACAATCTCATCAGGATCTGTCACACACGTCCCTTCGAACAGGATCGTGCCTGCAACATCCACAATGCAAAGGGCACATTCCTTTTGGGCGACATCCATCCCAACGTAGCATTTCATAATCGTTCTCCTCTGGATTTTGGGGTTCCTTCCATCGACAATAGCGATGCTTGAAACCTCTCAGCCGGATTCGCCGCAGATACGCCATGTCAGCATTCGGAAAAGAGGGAACGCCTTGACGCGCAAGCCGTTTTCGGAGGGATTTTGCTAACGCGTCCGAAGGACGACGTGTGTTTTGGGAATTGCAGCGTCTAGGATGTGCGGGAAAGCGGTGCGCAGATCCTGAGCAGCCAATCCAGAAACTTCCTTGTCTGCTTTGATATCGGACCTTGTCGGCAGATCGCATAGTACACTCCTCTCATATCGGGTGACACATTTACCCTTACCAATGATCCGTCTGCCAAATGATCTCTGATCGTCAATTCCGGGCTGACCTGAAGACCGTAGCCCATAAGGGTTGCTTCTAGCTCAAGTTTGGCGCTGCCAGGGTCCACAAGCGAAATCTCATCTGGGTCACAACCAGCTCGCCTGACGGCCTCTCGAAAGACGCCCCCGCCGATCCCACGGTCCGCGATCCACGGAAGGCTGGCGACATCGACATTGCCGCCCCCAACCAGGCTGGGAGCGCCGCAAATAATCAACGGCGTCTCTAGTAATCGAAAGGTTTGGCAGTTGTCCCATATGCGGTCGGGGCTAGCTGCGCGCACCACGATATCGAAAGCCTCAAGATCGACCGGGGCGGTGTTGCCATCCGGCGAAAAGGACGTCTGTAGCGTTGGATGCTTCGCCCAAAACTCGCTCAGTCGTGGAAGAATAACCGTGCTGGCAAAATGGTCGGTGGTGGACACACGCACACCGCGCATGTCTTCGGTGGCCTTCACATCGTGAATGGCGCTCGCAATCAGAGAGAATGCTTCTTTCAGGGGCTGTGCCAGCTGCTCCCCAGCTTGCGTAAGAACCAGACCGCGACCTTCACGACGAACAAGGCTCATCCCAATCTCTGCTTCAAGCTTCCGAACTTGCTGAGCAATCGCAGCAGGCGTCACGTTGAGCGCTCTGGATGCAGCGGAATAACCTTGCAAGCGCGCTGTCGCTTCAAAGGCACGCAGTGTTGTTAACGCAGGAAGTTGGTTCCAGTTGATGACATTCATTTGATAGCTCAGCTAAATGATTTGAAATCATTTCTGACTCACTAAATCGGATTTTTCAACTTATTAAGTGGAGATGTGATCAGCACACCAATGAGTTTGATTATAGTTGAATTAACAGAACAGGAGAAGAAGATGATACGCCAGAACACTCCTATCGCGGCTTTGGCGGCCGTCGTTGCGCTTACCGGCACAGCCCTCACCGCAAATCCAGCTGAAAACGCGGCGCAACTCGCGCATGACAGATATCTTGCAGCGATCAATGCCAATGACCCGGTCGCATTTCTTGCAACTGTGACAGAGGACGTTGTCTTCATTGCCCCCAATGCGCCTGCAATTGTCGGCAAAGCCAAGCTTGAACCATGGGTGCGCGGCTATTTTGATGCTGTAGAGACATCTTGGGAGAAAACATCTCTGGAGTTTGTCGTCGCCGGGGACTGGGCATTTGAGCGGTACAGTTACAAGGCGGCTGATCAACCGCGCGGCGGTGGCGATGTTTCAGTTGAGACCGGAAACGGGATCAACATCTACCGTTTGGGCGCGGATAACGTCTGGCGCGTCGCACGGGATGTCTGGGCAACAGACGGTCTTGCTCTGGCAGATGTGACGGTTTTTGGAGCTGGAACCTGCATTGGGGCTTCGGGGCCCTGTTGAAGGAACCCTAGGCAATGGATTTCGTGGCGATGAAGTGGAAACCCTTTGCGCACACAGATCGCGGTTTTCGTGGTCTGTGTGATATGCCTTTAGGCAATCGGAACGTGAATGCGATCGCCGTGAAGACCGGCCAATTCAGACGTCCGCATGTCTGGTGACGCCGGTTAGATTGGGCTCAAAGTGGACTTCCACGATGCCGCTTTTCAGCGCCAGTCGCCCAGCGCCAGTTGCCACATTGTCAGCGCAGCCACGGCGGCAGTGTCGGCGCGCAGGATGCGGGGGCCGAGGCTGATGGGGTGAGCAAACGGCAAGGCGCGGAGTGTGTCGCGTTCGGCCGCTGAAAACCCGCCTTCGGGGCCGATCAGGATGGCCCAAGGCCCAGCATCGGTGGGGAGGGTCACGGAGGCGCCCGCTTGTGCTTCGTCACAAAACATCAAGCGCCGGTCGGCAGGCCAATCGGCAAGCAGCGCATCCAGTTTGTGCAGGTCGGTCACCTCGGGGACGAACGTGCCGCCAGATTGCTCTGCCGCTTCAATCGCATGTGCCTGAAGCTTTTCCGGCTTGGTCTTTTCGTTGGTGAAGGCAGTCTGCACCGGCAGGATCCGGCGTGCGCCCATCTCTACCGCTTTTTCGACAATAAAATCCGTGCGGGCCTTTTTGATCGGCGCAAACACGAGCCAAAGATCTGGCGGCAGCAACAACGGTTTAGTCTGGGTCTGGCATAGCAAGATGCCGCCGCGCTTATTGCCCTCGATAACTTCGGCATCCCATTCGCCGTCATGGCCATTGATCAGCGACAGAACCGTCCCAACAGGCAGACGCATCACGGCAAAGAGGTAATTCGCCTGATCCCGCGACAGCGGAACCGATTGCCCTTCCCCCAGCGGGTGCTCTACATAAAGACGAACCTTGGATGCCATGGGCGCAACATATGACCGAGCCTTCATCAAAGCCAGACGGGATTGTTGCCGATAGCATCGGCAATTGGGTTGATACATTTGCCCCAAGAGCGACGCGGCCTTATTTGCGGCTAAGCCGGGCGGACCGGCCGATTGGGACCTGGCTTTTGTATGTGCCTTGTCTGTGGGGGCTGGCGCTCGCCATCCTGGCGACAGGGCGCTACGGGGTGCATGATCTTTGGACGGTCGTGGGCTGCGGTGCGGGCGCATTTCTGATGCGCGGTGCGGGTTGCACCTGGAACGACATTACGGACCGCAAGATCGACGGCAGTGTGGCCCGGACCCGATCAAGGCCGATCCCGTCGGGGCAGGTCACAGTCTCGGGCGCGGTCGTCTGGATGGTTGTGCAGGCGCTACTGGCGTTCCTTATTCTGCTGACCTTTTACCCGACGGCCATCTGGCTGGGCATTCTGGCCCTGGCCCCGGTCGCGATTTATCCGTTTGCCAAACGCTTTACATGGTGGCCGCAGGTCTTTCTGGGTCTTGCGTTCAACTGGGGCGCATTGCTGGCCTGGGCGGCACATACCAACACGCTAAGCTGGGCGGCCTTTGCGTTATATGTCGGCGGGATCGCTTGGACGCTGTTCTATGACACGATCTACGCCCATCAGGACACAGAGGACGACGCGCTGATCGGGGTGAAATCTACCGCGCGTTTGTTTGGCGATGCGTCGAAGGCGTGGCTGCGCGGGTTCTTGGTGGCGACCCTGGTGCTGGTGGGTGTGGCGGTTGTGCTGGCCTGTCAGGACCGGTCAATTCTGAGCCTAGTGATTGCCTTGGGTGGGCCTTGGGCGCTCGGCTGGCATCTGACCTGGCAGCTTGCGCGCTTTAACCCCGAAGACAATGACGGATTGTTAAAACTTTTTCATTCAAACCGGAACGCAGGGCTTTTGCCTTTGCCGTTTTTTGCCATTGCCCTCTTCGTGTGATTGAACCCCTGACCGTCTGGGCCTATTGAAGGGCACAAGCGGTCAACCGTGACGGAGTTTTATGCGCCTTTCATCCCTCTTCCTGCGTGTCGGCGTCTTTATTGTCGCGGCATTCCTGTCAGTCCTCGCCGCCCGCGCTGCGGTGGCGGTGGTTGAAGACAGATCCGTTGTTGCCGTTCAGGAGGACCTGCTTGATCGGGGTCACGAGTGGGCGTCGGTCACGGGTGATGGGCTCTTGGTGATCATCGACGGCGAGGCCCCCAGTGAGGCATCCCGATTTCGCGCAATCTCGGCCGCGGGCCGGGTTGTCGACGCTAGCCGGATCATCGACGACATGGGGGTCATCGACAGCGCTGGGATCGAAGCGCCGGAATTCGCGATCGAGATTTTGCGCAATGACAGCGGGATTTCTTTGATCGGGTTGATCCCGGCAGATACCAACCGCGAAGAACTGACCAACCGGATTACACGGTTGGCGGGCAACCAGCCGGTCACCGACCTTCTTGAGATGGCCGATTACCCGGTGCCTGAAACATGGCGCCCGGCGCTGAACTATGCGCTGCGCGCCTTGTCAGAGCTTGAGCGGAGCAAGATTTCGGTCACGGCGACTCGGGTGTCGGTCAACGCCATCGCAGACAGCGCCGAAGAAAAGCGCCGGATGGAAACGAGCCTTGCGCGCAACACGCCAGATGGGGTGGCAATGGCGGTGGCGATTACTGCACCGCGCCCGGTGATTTCACCCTATACGACCCGCTTCGTGCTGGATGAAAGCGGCGCAAGGTTTGTGGCCTGTGCCGTGGACACGCCAGAGGCAGAGCGACAGATTTTGGCCGCAGCGACAGAAGCCGGATTTGAGGGCAAGGCATCCTGCGTCAATGCATTGGGCGTGCCATCGCGCACATGGGGCGAAGCGGTCGCAATGTCGATCGCAGCGGTGGGAAAATTGGGCGGCGGGACCGTCACCTTGTCGGATACCGACGTCACACTTGAGGCTGCGCTAGGCACGCAAGAGGCCTTGTTTGAGCGCACAGTCGGTGAGCTGGAAAATGCATTGCCGGATGTGTTTGCACTGTCCGCGATCCTGCCAAAGCCAGCTGATGCCGGGGAAGAAGGCCCGCCGCAGTTCACGGCGACATTGTCGCCCGAGGGCGAGGTGCAGTTGCGCGGGCGGGTGCCGGATGACCTGGTGAACATCACGGCGGAAAACTATGCCAAGGCCAAGTTCGGCCAGAACAGCGTGACAATGGGCACACGCGTCGTTGACGGGTTGCCACAGGGCTGGACCGTGCGCGTGCTGGCCGGAATCGAGGCGCTGTCAGAGCTGTCGAATGGCGCGGTGCTGGTGGAACCTGATCTTGTTTCAATCTCGGGCAATACCGGGAACACCAATGCCAATACCGAAATCACCAGCTTATTGATCGACAAATTGGGTCAGAACGCCAAGGTCGAGCTTGATGTTACTTACGTCGAAACGCTTGATCCGATTGCCGCACTTCCAACGCCCGAGGAATGTGTGGCCCAGATTGGTGTGGTCACCGAGGCGCGCAAGATCCTGTTTGATCCCGGCTCTGCCTCGATCACGGCGGACACGCAACCGGTTGTGGATGACATTGCAGAAATCCTGCAAAAGTGCCCCAACCTGCGGATCCGCATTGCGGGCTACACCGATAGTCAGGGGCGCGAAGAAATGAACCTGCAGCTGTCGCAAGAACGCGCAGAGGCGGTTTTGGCTGCCCTGCGGGTACGTCGCGTGCCAGTTGCCAGTTTTGAAGCGACCGGATTTGGCGAAGCGGATCCGATTGCCGATAACGAGACAGAAGCCGGGCGAGAGGCCAATCGGCGCATCGAGTTCAGCTTGATCGTGCCAGAGCCTACCCCTGAGGAAGTAACTGCACTAGAAGAGCAAGAAGCTGCCGTTGAGGCCGCGAGCGAATGACAGACAGGACGCACCGTTGAACCGTAACGAATTCATTATCGCCACTGCCGTGATCTTGTTTGTGGCCTTTATGCTGGGTTGGTTTGCAAGCTGGCTGGTCAACCGCTTTACCCGTGTGACCAAGGCCGAAATCGGCGAATTGGACAAGATGGCACAGGCCCTGCACGAGGCGGAAGAGACCCGCGACCAGGCCATCACCTATTTGCAGCAGCGCGAAGCAGAAATTACCAACCAATTGGCCCAGACCGAAGCGGAATTACGCGCGGCAATGGACGGGCTGCGCGATGCGCGCCGGGAGGCGGAAGAATTGCGCGCCTATGTGGAACGGCAAAACGCAAGTTGAGGTAAATACCTCAAAAAGCTACACCTGTTCTATATAGGAATTAACCCTTTGCAGTCATACTGCTGTTATGACGTGGGAAACTGAGACCTTCGGGAATTTTAATGACCATTGATCCGTTTCTTGATCATCCCGAATTGCGGGGCAAAATTGACACTGCCGAGGACAGTTATTTCCGGGTGAACAACCTGCGTGATGTCATGCTGGCCAATCCGGCGGCGGCGTCTTTCTGGCATTTGTTGCACACCTGTGAAGAACGGCGTGCGTCGCGTGACGCGGCACTTGCGGGGCATCAGGGCGATCTTTGGATCTTTGCTTATGGATCGCTGATGTGGGACCCGGCCCTGCGGTTTGACCGGGTATTGCGCGCAAGGGCGCCCGGCCACGAAAGGGCGTTTATCCTGCGCGATATATACGGCACGCGCGGCACAGTTGAGGCCCCCGGATTGATGGCTGCACTTGATGCGGGCGACGGCTGTGACGGGCTGATTTTTCGGGTGCCCGAAGCCCTGATCACCGAAGAAACGTCGATCTTGTGGCGTCGCGAATATGTCTGCCCCGGCTACATCCCGACATTGATTGATGTCGACACCAAGATGGGTCCGGTCAAGGCCCTGGCATTCCTTGCTGACCACGCGTCAGAGATCATGGTGCCGGAGATTACACGGGCAGAGCAGGTTCGATATATTGCCACTGGCAGAGGCTTTATGGGGTCCTCACTGGATTACGTGGCTGGCATTCAGGAACAATTTGCCGCGATCGGCATCGCGGACCCGATCGTGGATGATCTGATGAAGGATGTGCTTGCCTACAGGGCAGAGGCCGCAGCGGTCGGCTAACCCTTTGCAGCCGTGCGGTGGTGCAAGATCCGCCCGATGATGTTCAACGAAAGCTGTGCCGCAAGGATCGCTGTGCTGCCGGTCTGGTCGTAATCCGGGGCAACCTCTACCAGATCCATGCCGATAATGCGCTGACGCGCGGCGACAGCGGCAATCAGTTCCAGGACCTCATAGTACAGAAATCCGCCGTGGCTGGGCGTGCCTGTGCCCGGTGCGATTGAAGGATCAAAGCCATCGATGTCGATGGTGAGGTAGATATCAGCAGTAGCGGGAATACGATCCAGCAGGGCAGCGGTGCCCAAGGCCCGGCATTGCCGGACGGACAAGATATCAGACCCCATGGCGCGGGCGTCGGTGTAGCCGTCCTTGGCCGTTGACGACACGTTGCGAATACCAAACTGCGACAGGCCGGTCACGTGATCCTGTTCGGCAGCCCGGCGCATAGGGTTCCCATGACCATGGCGCACCCCGTGACGTTCATCCACAAAGTCGAGATGGGCGTCGATCTGCAAGATATGCACCGGGCGATCGGAGAAGGCCCGAATGCAGGGAATGTTCACAGAATGATCGCCGCCAAGCACGACGGGCAGCGCGCCTGCGTCCAGAATTGCACGCACACCGGTTTCAATGTTGGCATGGCTGCGCGCCGTGTCGGTATGAACGATATCGGCGTCACCGATATCAACGATCCGCGTGCCTTCACCCAGATAGGTCACGTCATCCTCGTGGTCATAGGCCCCCGCATGACCAAAGGCGAAAAGGGTGGATGCCTCGCGGATGGCACGCGGGCCAAAGCGCGCACCGGGACGCCACTGCGTGCCAAAGTCAAAGGGCGCACCCAGCACGGCGACATCGGCGTCAATCGCAGACCAGTCCGCGACATATTCGTATTTGCCAAAGGTCGCGATGCCCACAAAAGGCAGATTCAGGCGGCCGGAATCGTAGTCATGGGGCATGGGCAATCCATCCTGGATGCGGTTTGAACAGGAGGCTAACGCGGCGCGGCGGCACGGCGCAAACGATCATTGATCGCAACCCCCAGCCCGGCTTGCGGGATGGGTGAAACGGCGATGGCGGCGGCGCCCATTGCATCAAGCTGGTGCAGCATATCAAAGAGGTTGGCCGCCGCTTCGATCAGGTCACCCGCCGGCGAGAGGTTGAGCGGCGCATCAACAGGGCCAAAGCCAAGCAAGGTCTCATGAGGTGCGGGGGCTGTCACGTTCAGCCGGACGGTGCCAACGGGCGCATAATGCGAGGCAAGCTGGCCAGGCGCCTGCGGATTTTGAGGGGTGAGATCAAGGGCAAGGGCATGACCAAGGCAGGAAGAGAGCGCCTCGGCCGGGATGCCTCCGGCCCGCAAGAGCGTGGCGGGATCACAGGCGACAATGGTTGATTCAAGGCCAACGGTGCAGGCCCCGCCATCAACGACGGCCGCGATTTTTCCATCAAGACCCGCGATTACATGGGCCGCAGTGGTCGGGCTGATCCGGCCCGAGATATTGGCCGAAGGGGCCGCAACGGGCCCATCAAACGCCGCCAAGAGCCCCTGCCCCACTGGATGATCCGGCACGCGGACGGCCAAGGTCGAAAGCCCGGCGGTGACCAGTTTCGAAATACCTGCATCACGGCGCAGGGGCAGCACGAGCGTCAAAGCACCCGGCCAAAAGGCAGCGGCCAGCTGTTCTGCTACGTCGTTAAAAACGACATAACGGCGAGCGGTTGCGATGTCGGGGACATGCACGATCAGTGGGTTAAAGCTGGGCCGGCCCTTGGCGGCATAGATTCCGGCAACGGCAGTATCGTTGCAGGCATCGGCACCGAGCCCGTAGACCGTCTCGGTCGGGAAGGCCACAAGATCGCCCGCGCGCAGCAGGTCCGCGGCGACGGTCAGGCCAGCAGGGTCGGGGGCAAGGCGCAAAGTCATGACGTGGCGTTTCAGTTGATGGTCGGCGCTAGGACGATACCTTGGCGCAAAGATTTCAGATGCATAGCTGCGGTCCGCTATTTTGCCAAGCCGTGCGCCAGATCAAGGACACCCCATGCCGTATCGTGCCCCCGTCGCCGATTATCGTTTTCTTATGGACCATGTGACCGGTTTTGCCGACGTCGCCGCGACCGAAACCTTTGCCGAGGCGACGCCGGATATGGTCGATGCGATTCTGACCGAAGCGGCGAAGATGAGCGAAGAAGTCTTGGCCCCGCTGAACCGCGCGGGTGATCTGCATCCGGCAGTTCTGGAAAACGGCGTTGTGCGGACTTCACCCGGTTTTGATACAGGATACCGCGCGATTGCGGACGGTGGCTGGATCGGGATGAGTGCCAGCCCAGAGGTCGGCGGCATGGGCCTGCCGATGACGCTGACAACGGCCGTAAATGAGATGATGTCGAGCGCTTGTCTTGCGTTGCAGTTGAACCCGCTGATGACACAGGGCCAGATCGAGGCGCTGGAGCATCATGCGAGCGAAGAGATCAAGGCGCTGTATATTCCAAAGCTGATTTCGGGGGAATGGCACGGCACGATGAACCTGACTGAGCCGCAAGCAGGATCGGACGTCGGTGCTTTGCGGTCCAAAGCCGAACCGAATGGGGATGGCAGCTACCGGATCAGTGGACAGAAGATCTACATCAGCTGGGCGGACAACGATTTCACCGAAAACACGTGTCATCTGGTTTTAGCCCGGTTGCCCGATGGGGTGCCCGGCACCAAGGGGATCAGTCTTTTTATGGTGCCAAAGCTGATCCCGGACGCTGATGGCAACCCCGGCAAACGCAACAGCCTGCGCGTTGTCAGTCTGGAACATAAGTTGGGGCTACACGGGTCACCCACGGCAGTGATGGAATATGACGCAGCAACCGGATGGCTCGTCGGGCCGGAGCATGGCGGCATGGCGGCGATGTTCACGATGATGAACAACGCCCGGCTGGGCGTCGGCGTGCAAGGCGTCGGCGCGGCAGAGGGAGCTTATCAGCACGCGTTGCATTATGCACAGGAACGCAAACAGGGCCGCGCGGGCGGCACCGGCACGATCATTGAACATGCCGATGTGCGGCGGATGCTGGCCGAGATGAAGGCCGATGTTTACGCAGCACGCGCCATTGCCCTGATGAATGCCGTGGCGATTGATATGGCAACGGCCACTGACGACCCCGGCTGGGCGGCGCGCGCAGCGCTGCTGACGCCCATTTGCAAGGCTTTTGGCACAGACACCGGAATTGCCGTCGCCAGCACCGGCGTGCAGGTGCATGGTGGTATGGGTTTTGTCGAAGAAACTGGTGCCGCTCAATTCAGCCGCGACGTTAGGGTCACGGCCATTTATGAGGGCACCAACGGCATTCAGGCCATGGATCTTGTGGCGCGCAAGATGATGGATGGCGGCGAAGCGGCGTTTCGCCTGATCGAAGAGATCGAACAGGGTGCAGAGGCCGCCAAAGCGGCCCAGCCCGACCTTGCAGAGGCGGTCTGGGGGGCGGCGGAATCCCTGCGCGAAGTCACCGAATGGCTGATCGAACAGGAAATGACGGACCGCTTCGCCGGGGCGGTGCCATATCTGCGGGCCTTTGCACGGGTGCTTGGGGGGCACGTGCATTTGACCTCTGCCATGAAGGGCGACGCGACGCGGTTGCGGTTGGCGACCTTCTATATCAACCGGCTGTTGCCCGAATTCGCAGGGCTTTTGGCGCAGGTGCGCGAAGGCGCAGGGGATGTCATGGCGATCACCGCAGACGATCTGGTGGCGTGAAGGCGGCGCACGGATTTCTTTGGCAGACCCGCAAGGGCGGTATGGTAGAGGTCACTCATGAAGGCCGGCTTGCCGCGACGTTGCGGGGGGATCGGGCTGCAACCTTTCTTGACGATATGGACGCGCTTGACCATCAAGGCCAGCAAGACGAGATGGCACGCCTGACCGGAAACTATAAGCGCGGGAATGAACGACTTGCAAAACAGCACCCTCGCAACCGGTAGCATCACGATCCCATTTGAGGAGATCCCCGCAGAGGGTAAAGCCATCGCTGTCGCGCCGGGTGTGCTGTGGCTGCGATTGCCGCTGCCGATGGCGCTGGATCATGTGAATGTCTTTGCCTTTGACGAAGGCGAAAGCTGGACGATCGTTGACACCGGCTTTGCCACAAAGCGCACAAAGGCGATCTGGGGCGCGCTATTGGCGGGGCCTTTGGGCGGCAAACCGGTCAGCCGGGTGATGGTTACGCATTACCATCCTGATCACGTCGGGTTGGCGGGCTGGTTCATGGCGCGCGGGGCAGAGTTGCTGACCACGCGCACATCGTATTTGTCGGCGAGGATGCTGACGCTGGATGAACAGCCCGTGCCCGCGCCCGAGGCATTGGCGTTTTACACGCGCGCCGGAATGGAGGCCGCAGAGCTGGCCAAACGCGCACAAGAGCGCCCGTTCAATTTTGCCGATTGCGTCGACCCGATCCCGTTGGGTTATACCCGCCTGAAAGAAGGCGATGTCATCCGTTTTGGGGGCCGCGATTGGGATGTGCGCTGCGGCGACGGTCACGCGCCGGAACACGCCACATTCTGGAGCCGCGATGACAATCTGGTGGTGGGCGGCGATCAGCTTTTGCTGTCGATCAGCGCCAATATCGGGGTCTATGCAACAGAGCCGGATGCTGACCCTCTGGCGGAGTGGCTTGCATCCTGCGAGCGGTTCAAGCCCTTCGCAGAGGACGACCAGCTGATCCTTGGCGGGCACAAGGTGCCCTATACCGGGTTGCCGCTGCGGTTGGAGCAGATGATTGATAATCATCACGGCGCCTTGCGCCGATTGGTTACGCATCTGGCCGAGCCGCGCACTGCGGGGCAATGTTTCAAGCCCCTGTTCAAGCGCGAAATCGGTGGCAGTGAGTATGGCTTAGCACTGGTCGAAGCGGTAGCGCATCTTAACCACCTCCATCATACCGGCAAGGCAACGCGCGATCTGAACGCGGATGGTGCTTATGTTTTTCGCGCCGTAGCGGGCGATTAACCATTCCGCGCTAGGCTGCGGATATGACGTTTCAACTTTTCATCAGTGATGCCCGCAATAGCCCGTCCGCCACCATGCGGATGAGCGAAATTTTGGCACCGCTTAGCCACGCACTTGATATGACCGAAGGCCAAGCACCGGGGCATTGCATTCGATGTGCCTATATCGGGACGCGAATCGGGCAAGAGGTTGGGATCACGGGCGATGCGCTGAATGATCTGTATTACACCCTGTTGCTGAAGGACCTGGGGTGTTCATCGAATGCGGCCCGGATTTGCGCGCTTTATCTTGCTGATGACATCAGTTTCAAGCGCGATTTTAAGACGGTGGATGGATCGCTTTCGTCGGCGCTGCGGTTTGTGTTTGCAAAAACCGGATTGGAATCCGGCCTGTCGGAACGGTTTCGGGCCATCGTGAATATCATGCAAAATGGCGGCGAAATCAGTCAGGAACTGATCGAAACCCGCTGCCAGCGCGGGGCAGAGATTGCGGCCAAGATGCGATTTTCCAAGGTGGTACAAGCCGGGATCATGGCGCTGGACGAACATTGGGATGGTTCGGGCAAACCGGCGGGGCTGAAGGGGCATGAGATCCCGCGCGAGGCAAATATCGCCTTGCTCGCGCAGGTCGTCGACATTTTTCACCAAGGGGATGGGCGGGACGCCGCGCTGCAAGAGGTCAGATCCCGCACAGGGCGCTGGTTTGATCCTGATCTGGTAGCGGCAATGGAACGGCTGGGGCGGGACGCGGGGTTTTGGGCCGATCTGAAAGATCCGCATATCGAAGACGTGGTGTTTCAGCTTCCCCCTGCGCTGAACGAAGCGCATGTGACCGAAGGCTTTCTGGACGATGTGGCCGCCGCGTTTTCAGATGTCGTAGATGCCAAAAGCCCCTTCACCGCGGACCATTCTGGGCGTGTGACGCTTTATACCGACATGATTGCCGAAGAAATGGGGCTTGCCGCCGGGCACCGGCGGTGGCTGCGCCGGGGGGCATTGCTACACGATCTGGGCAAGCTGGGGGTCAGCAATCAGGTGCTGGACAAGCCCGCCAAGCTGAACGCGACCGAATGGCAATCGGTGCGGCATCACCCGACGAATGGCGCAAGGGTGCTGAGCCAGATTGATGCCTTTGCCGATATCGCGCCGATCGCACATGGGCACCACGAAAAGCTAAGCGGGAAAGGGTATCCGCTTGGCTTGAGTGGCGAAGAGATCAGCCTTGAGGTGCGGATGGTCAGTGTGGCCGATGTATTTGATGCCTTGTCGGCAGAGCGGCCCTATCGCGGTCCGATCCCGATTGCCGATGTGTTCAAGATGATGCGCGAAGAGGTCGGGACGGCCTTTGACGGCGACTGCCTGAATGCGCTGGAAAGTGGGATGGCGAGGTTCAGCCGCACGCGACACTAAGCGGCGAGCGGTTGCATCGCACAATCGTGGCGACCTATGCGGCAAAGCGTATTTTCGGGGATCATGGTCCAGCGTCCGGGGGTGCTGCAAAGCGGCTCTGACGCCATGCTGCGACCACCATTGTCGAGGTCCCCTGAAAGGTAGAGCGTCGGCGCGTCCCCACCAGAGGCGTATCGAAATCCATAAAGCGTCTCACCATCCGAGAAGCAGCAGGTCAGCTTGATCGGGGGTCCGACTTGCGGGCCGATATCAGCCAGCGTCGCGGCCAACGCGGCATGCGGGTCGCGATCAAGGCCATTGGCCAGCAGAGTCAGAAAGATCACCTCACTATCGGTGCTACCCTGACGGGCGGCATAAAGATCATCGGGTAGTGCGGTTTCAAGCTGGCGACGGATCGCGGAGAAATGCGGGATCTGGCCGTTGTGGCAAAATGACCAGCGGCCAAAGGCAAAGGGATGACAGTTGACGCGACTGGTTTCGCCCACGGTCGAGGCGCGGATATGTGCCAAGAACAAGGGGCTTTGCACCATACGGCACAGGTTGGCCAGATTGCTGTCAGCCCATGCGGGCAGGACATCGCGAAACAGCCCCGGCGTGGGGCCATCGCCATACCACGCGACACCAAAGCCATCACCGTTGACGGCAAGCTTTGCCTCAGTCGCGCGCTGGCTTTGTTCCAGCAGCGAATGCCGTGGACCAGTGACGATATTTTCAAGCGGAATGGCCGGGCCGTTGTAGGTCGCGATGCGGCACATTCAGTGACGTGCCGTGATCTTGGCGTGCAGGCGCTTGAGAATACGGCTTGCCGTGGTTTCACAAAGTGCCGGGATCAGCGCATGAACGAGCGCCGCAACAGCGGCAACAAACAGCCAAAAGCTGAACCCGAAGGCAAAGCGCATATGTCCGAAATAGGTTTCATCGACAGAGGCCGGATGATCGGTGAACAGGCGCGCGAAAAAAGCGCGAGGTGCGTGGCTTGAGGTGTCGGACATCATATGCTCCGTGAGTGTGGTTTTGGGACTAACTATACTGGGATCCGCGTTAACAGGTCCCAAATATGCCCTTGAGAAACTTATATATTGGGATAGTGTCCCACGAATGACGCACGTTATTGACGAAATTGACCGGCGCATCCTTGGATTGCTGCAATCTGATGCGACACGCAGTGTCGATGAGATCAGCGCGCAAGTCGCCTTGTCACGCAATGCGTGCTGGCGACGGATCAAGCAGATGGAGGCATCAGGTGTGATCCGCGCGCGTGTCGCGCTTGTGGATGAGGCAGCGGCCGGATGCCCGTTGACGGCGATGGTCCTGATCCGCACGAACGCGCATGAGGCAGGATGGATCGAAAAGTTCCAATCGGTACTGCGGCAAATGCCCGAAGTTGTGGGCGCCTATCGGATGACTGGGGATCTGGATTATGTTTTGCGCGTCCGGGTCGCTGACGTGCCCGCCTATGATGCCTTCTACAAAAGGCTGACATCACGGATTTCTGTCTCGGACATCTCGGCCAGTTTCGTTATGGAAGAGATCAAGGAAACAACAGCGGTGCCCCTATGACCGATTCGATGAATACGATCGACACAAGTGCAGAGATCGTCGAAAACGCGGCGATCCCCCATACGCAAGAGGTTCACTGCGGCCCGGTTCAGACCCCACTGTCTTTGCCGCCTGCCCTGCAAGAATCGCCAAAGGGCAAAAGTGCCGCGCAATGGGCCTATGAGCGGCTGATCAATTACATCCGCAACTTTGAAGAAGGCCTGGATGCGGATCACGAGGTCGGGATGGGTCTTGTGGGCGGCGAAGGCGGTATGATTACCATTCAGGGTTTAGGATATTTTGACCCCGATCTGATTACCTTTTACGGCATGACGGATCGTGGCGCGCGCACCCAGTTGGTGCAGCATGTGACCCAGCTGAATGTGATGCTGGTGGCTGCGCCCAAGCAGCCGGATCACAAGGAGCCGACGCGGATCGGGTTCCAATTGGCCCGCGCGCTGGAACGCGGTAAGGATGCGACCGCCTGACCCCGTGACAGGCTCGCGTGAATCGTCTAGACGGGCCACAACAATTACTGAGGACAAAATCATGTCAGAACACAAGCACGGTGAGATGGATATCTCTGTTCAGGAAAAGACCTTTGAAGGTGTCATCAAGATGAGCCAGCGGGCCATCATCCTGATCATCTGCGTCTTGATCTTCATGGCGCTTGTAAACGCCTGATGCAAAGGCGCGCGTTTTTGGCAGGGGCCGCAGTGGCGGGCCTTGCCGGGTGCAGCGGCACGCCGGTCTGGGCTCCTGACGACGTTATCGCTTCGAAGACATTCCGCAGCAGCGGGCCTGCATCGCTTACCCTTTACACAATGCGGAATACGGGTTCGGGTAATGGTGCGCATACCGCGCTTTTGGTCGATGCAAGCCAGCGCGTCATGTTTGATCCGGCGGGGTCCTTTGGCCATCCGACGATCCCGGAACGCAACGATGTTCTGTTCGGATTCAGCCCACAGGTTGAGCAATATTACGCATCCTACCATGCCCGGTCGTCGTTCTACATCATCAGCCAAAAGGTCCTTGTCGCGCCAGAGGTGGCAGAACGCGCCTTGCAATTGGTGATGACCAACGGCGCGGTTGGGCAGGCCAATTGCACCCGCGCGACAAGCGCGATCATAAGGCAATTGCCGGGCTTTGAGGGGATCTCTCAGACGTGGTTCCCAAACAATCTATCCGCCGATTTTGCCGGTCTTGCAGGGGTAGTGACGCGCGAGTACCGCGAGAATGACAGCGACGACAAATCGTTGGCCGCACAGCAGGTCGATATGCAGATCAGAGCTGCCCAGTCGCAATAAGCCCCGCGTAGAATACCAGCGCGCCTGCAAAAATCCCCCAAAGCGCGCTGCGCCGCCACCAGCTGACGCCCAAGACCACGATGATCGCCAGAAGGCGCACAGGTTCTGTCTGTCCGCCGGTCGCGTCAGGGAAGAGGGCAAGGGGTGCCACCATCCCCGGCAGAACTGCAACGGGGGTGAAGCGCAAAAGCTTTAGCACAACGGGCGGCATCGGGCGGTCGCCAATGAGGCCCAGGAACGAAAACCGGATCAGAAATGTGCCAATGGCCATCAGCCCGATGATTGTCCAGATTTCTGCATTGGAATAACTCATCGCCGCTCTGCCCATGTTTCAACGACTGCGCCGGTGGCCATGGCGCAAAAGGCCGCAATGATCAGGCCCATGCCCGACGGCAGGAACAAGAGCGCAAGTGACACAACGCAAGACACAAATGCGGCCGCCACATGGGCCAGCGATTTCAGCATCGGCCCCACCATCGCCATGAACATGATCGGCACGGTAAATTCGAGCGAGTATTCGGGCGGAATAAACTGACCAATCTGCGCACCAAGATATGTTGCGAGCACCCAAGCGGGTGAGATCAACGTAGCGATGCCCAAAAAATACCAAGCCTTGAGATGTGGCGCGAGTTCTGGGCGGGCTTCGTATTCCATCATGCTGAGCACGTAGCTTTGGTCGAAATTGAAATAGGACACAGCGGCCCGCTGCCACAGGGGGGCCGCGCCCAGATGGGGCACGAGGGCCGCGGAATACATCGCCATGCGCAGATTAACCGCAAGTGCCGCCAGCAAGATCAGCGCAATCGCCGCGTCGTCGATCATCATTTGCAATGCGGCGAATTGGGCCGCCCCGGCAATCACCAACAAAGAAAAGCCGATGATCTGGCTGAGCATCAGCCCCGCATCTGCCGCCGCAACCCCAAAAAACACCGCAAACGGCAAGGCCATCAGCAAGAATGGCCCGCCGTCGCGGACCCCCTTTCGGTAGACGGATTTGACGGTAGCGGTGGTCACAGATTTGGCCTAGCTTATGGATGCTTGGACAAGCGTTATCTGGTCACGGGCAGAGGTTCAATTTGGCACAGCTCGAAAATTCATCAAATTATGTGCTCGCCCCATCGCCGGGGCGCAAAGGGCTCACCCGTGCGGTGCAGGGATTTGATCACAATGGCAATGCGGTGGACCTTAACGTGGTCGAGGAGCGCCCTTTGACGATCTACCTGAACCGCAGGGAAATTGTGACGGCAATGACCATTGGCGATTATCCCGAATACCTGGCGCTTGGGTTTCTGCGCAATCAGGGGATGCTGACGGACAAAGATGTCGTCACGGCCGTTGATTTCGACGCAGAGGTCGAAACTGTCGTGGTACGGACCGAAATTGAGACCGACCACGAAGACAAGCTTGCCAAAAAAACCCGCACCAGTGGCTGCGCCGTTGGCACGGTCTTTGGCGATATGATGGCCGGGCTTGAGGGGGTGGCCTTGCCGCAAACGCCTGTCAAAACCTCTGACCTATATGCGCTTGCTGCTGTGATTAACCGCACACCCAGCCTTTACCTTGAAGCGGGCGCGATCCACGGCACGGTTTTGTGCCATGGCGACCGGCCACTGGTCTACATGGAGGACGTCGGACGCCACAATGCTGTCGACAAGATCGCAGGCTGGATGCTGTCAGAGGGCATCACAGCGCAAGACAAGATTCTGTATACCACCGGGCGATTGACCTCTGAGATGGTGATTAAGACGGCGATGATGGGGATCCCTGTGCTTGCGTCACGATCCGGGTTTACCGCCTGGGGCGTTGATATTGCGCAGCAGGTTGGGCTGACGCTGATCGGGCGGATGAAGGGCCAAAGGTTCGTTTGCCTCGCCGGAGAGCACCGCTTGATCCGCGACGCGGACCCGAAGGCGGTGGCCGACGAGCCGCGCAAAACCGGTCGCAAGGGGGCGGCATGAAGCAGCCTTTGGGGGTCATTCTGGCGGGTGGTCAGGCCACCCGTATGGGCGGCGGCGATAAGGGGCTCTTGCCGCTTGGGTCCCGTTCGATTTTGTCCGAGGTCATTGACCGGTTTGAACCACAGGTCGCGGGGCTGGCGTTGAATGCGAATGGCGATCCCAAAAGGTTTGCGGATTTCGGTCTGCCGGTCGTCGCCGATAGTATCGCAGGCTTTGCCGGTCCGCTTTGTGGCGTGTTGGCCGGGCTGGATTGGGCCGCCGAACAAGGCGCCGATCACGTCGTATCAGCGGCGGCGGATACACCTTTCTTGCCTGCCGATCTGGTGCCGCGTCTGATCCTTGCAGGCGGCACGCAGGGTTTGGCGCTTGCGGCGTCCCCATCCGGGCGGCAACCGACCTTTGGGCTTTGGCCGGTTGGCTTGCGCGATGATCTGCGCGCGGCCTTGGATGGTGGGCTCCGCAAAGTCGTGCAGTGGACGCAGCGCCACGGCGCGGGCACCGCCGAATTCCCCGACGATAACCAGTTTTTCAATGTGAACACGCCAGATGATCTGCGCACAGCACAGGCGATGTTATGAACGTATTTGGTGTTGTGGGTTACAAGAATGCCGGCAAGACCGGGCTCATGGAACGGCTGGTCAGTGATATCACTGCGCGCGGGTTCACAGTATCAACGCTGAAACATGCCCACCACAGTTTCGATGTGGATCAACCCGGCAAGGACAGCCACCGGCACCGGGTTGCCGGTGCTTCTCAGGTCTTGTTGGCATCGGGCGCACGCTGGGCCCTGATGAGCGAGCTTCGCGGCACGAAAGAGCCGAAGCTGACGGATCTGTTGGGCCGGTTGGACCCTGTCGATCTGGTGCTGGTCGAAGGTTACAAGCGCGACGCACATCCCAAGATTGAGGCCTACCGCCACGAGACCGGCAACCCACTTTTGGCACCAACCGACCCCACGGTGCGCGCGGTAGCCTGCGACGGGGCCGTCGATGTGCCCTGCCCGACCTTCGACCTGGACGACACCAAATCCATCGCAGAATTCATTCTTGCCGAGGTCGGATTGTGAGCTTTGATTCAGTCGTCATGGTCGATTGGTCAGGCGGCAATGACCGCGGCGCGACCCCCAAGAAAGATGCGATCTGGGCCTGCATTGCACGGGGTGGCATCGCAGAAGACCCCCTCTATCTGCGCAATCGACAGGTCGCAGAAGACTGGATCAAAAAGGCCATCACAACAGAGCGCGCGGCAGGACGCCGGGTGCTTGTTGGATTTGATCTTTGCTTTGCCTTTCCTGCAGGGTTTGCCAAGGCGCTGATCGGGTCAGAGGATACGCTGGCACTTTGGGATTGGTTCGAAGCACGGGTTGAGGATTCACCAAAGGCCAACAATCGGTTTGATCTGGGCGGCCAGATCAACCGCCTGTTCCCCGGCAACGGGCCGTTTTGGTACAACGGCCTACAGCGTGATATCGCGGATTTGCCGCGGAATCAGCAAGGGTTCACGCAGCAGGCCTTTGGCCAGTTACGCAAGGCGGATGCGGCCGCAAAAGGCGCGCAATCGCCGTTTAAGCTGGGTGGTGCTGGGGCCGTCGGCGGGCAGGTCATCATGGGGTTGCCAACGCTTGCACGGCTGCGGCGGCACTTTGGCCGCGATCTGTCGGTCTGGCCGTTCGAGGCCACGGGGACAGGGATCGTTCTGGCAGAGACCTATTTTTCCATGCTGGATCTGCCGCTTGATGGCCATGACATCAAGGATGCCGCGCAAGTGCAGCTTTATGCCGCGCGGTTTAGTGGTTTGTCGGGCGAGGATTGGGCGCAAGTCCTTGATCGCCCTGCTGGCCCGGAAGGCTGGGTCATGGGCCTTGGACACGAGGGATTGCTATCGGGCAGGTTGACGCCGCCGCCTTTGCGTAACGATTGCTTTGCTATGCCGCAGGGCGCGCATTGGACGCCGGTGGATGAGGCACTTGATCATTTGGCGACGCATCTGACAGCGGTCGTGACAACGCAGGACCTGCCATTGGAACAAGGTGCCGGGCGCATCCTTGCGACAGATGTGACAGCAAGGCGGAGCCACCCACCGGCTGCTAATTCTGCCGTGGACGGCTACGGATTTGCGGGTGCTGCGCCGGATGGGCCGCAAGTCCTCAAGCTGCTAAAAGGTCGATCTGCGGCGGGTGCGCCGTTTGATGGCGCAGTGCCGCAAGGATCCGCGATCCGCATTCTGACCGGCGCGATCCTACCAACCGGCGTCGACACGGTGGTTCTGCAAGAAGACGTGCGCGTCGGAGAAGGTGAGATTGCGTTTCACGGGCCGCTGAAACGGGGTGCCAACGCCCGATCTGCCGGTGAAGATTTGATGGCGGGCGATATCGTGTTGCCAGCCGGGCGCGTCTTGACGCCCGCCGATATTGGCACAATGGCGGCGGTGGGCGTTGGGACACTCAAAGTTCATGCAAGGCTGCGCGTTGGGGTGCTGTCGACAGGGGATGAGCTTTTGGCGCCGGGTGCGTCTGCCACGGATGGTCAGGTTTACGATGCCAATGGGCCTATGCTGCGTGCGACGTTGGCACGTTGGGGCTTTGACGTTATTGATCTGGGTCGCGCGCCCGACGATCGCGCAGCTCTAACTGCCCTGCTTGACGCAGCCGCCACCCGCTGCGACGCCGTCTTGACGTCAGGCGGCGCATCAGGCGGGGACGAAGACCACATCTCGGCGCTTTTAAAAGATAGCGGTTCCTTTGCGTTATGGCGGATTGCGGTCAAACCGGGGCGACCGTTGGTCATGGGGTTGTGGCACGGTATGCCTGTGCTCGGGTTACCCGGTAACCCCGTCGCGGCACAGGTCTGCACGCTGATTTTCGCGCGCCCTGCGCTGATGCAGATGGCGGGTGCGGGCTGGACTGATCCTGTAGCCTTTGACCTGCCTGCCGCTTTTGCAAAAACCAAAAAGGCCGGGCGGCGAGAGTATTTGCGCGCGCGCGCCACCGCTGACGGTATCGAAGTCTTCGCTTCCGAAGGATCTGGTCGGATATCGGGGCTTAGTTGGGCGACGGGGCTGGTCGAATTGCCCGATGAGGCCTGTTCCATTGCGCCCGGCGACCCGGTACGGTTCCTTCCATTTGCGAGCTTTGGGCTGTGATCCTGCAACATCCGGTCCCGGCAGAGGTATCAGAGGCAGCTGCAGCACTTTATTGGCAGGCCTTTGCGGGCAAACTGGGCTTTGTCATGGGGCCAGACGCCAAGGGGCAGGCCTATGTGGCTCGGGTATTTGATCCAAGCCACGGGATTAGCGCCCATGCCAGTGACGGCACGATGTTGGGCGTGGCGGGATTCAAGACAGCAAAAGGCGCGATGGTTGGCGGTTCATTCAGCGATCTGCGGGCGATTTATGGGGCGATCGGGGCCCTGTGGCGCGCAGCAGTGTTGCAGGCACTGGAACGCGACACGGAAAATACGCGCTTCTTGATGGATGGCGTCTGCGTTGCGACACATGCGCGTGGTCAGGGGGTCGGCACCGCCCTGCTTGATGCTATCTGCAAAGAGGCCAAGGCGCGCGGCTATGCCCAAGTGCGACTGGACGTGATCGATAGCAACCCACGCGCCCGGGCACTTTACGAACGGGTCGGATTTGTCGCATTCAAGACGGTCTCAATCGGTCCGCTCCGCCACCTTTTTGGGTTTCGTTCCAGCACCGCCATGGCCAAGGCGCTTTGATCGGCATCGCCTTTCTTTTGAATGAAAATATGCCGGGGGTTTGGGGGCTGGCCCCCAACTAGCCAGATCCGATCAAGGCGCCTGCGGCAAAGACCAACGCACCACCGACCACGACCTGAAACACCGCCCGCATGAAGGGTGTTTGCATAAAGCGGTTTTGAATCCAGGCAATCGCCCACAGTTCCACAAAGACAACGATCAGAGCCACGACGGTCGCGGTCCAGAAATCTGTGATCAGGTAGGGCAAGGCGTGACCCAGCCCACCGATGGTGGTCATGATGCCAGAGGCAAAGCCACGCTTGACCGGTGACCCCCTGCCCGAGATTTGGCCGTCATCTGACGCGGCCTCGGTAAAGCCCATGGAAATGCCCGCACCGACACTGGCGGCGAGGCCTACCAAAAATGTCGTCCAGGTATCCTGTGTCGCGAAAGCTGTCGCAAAAATTGGGGCCAACGTGCTGACAGAGCCGTCCATCAAACCTGCAAGGCCCGGCTGAACCCAGGTCAGGATAAATTGCCGATAAGCCGCCGATTCTTCGGCATCACGGGTGTCCGCATCCAATATCTCGGCCGAAAGGGCGATTGCCGTTTCCTGATGCCCGGCTTCCGCGGCGGCAAGATCACCCAGCAATTTCCGAGTTGGTGCATCGGTCGTATTGGCAGCGGCAGTTTCATAGAATCGCGCAGCATCGCGTTCCATCTGTGCGGCCTCATCGCGGATCCGATCCAACCCGAGGTTTTCAATCAACCAGACCGGGCGGCGCGCGTAAAAGCCAGACACATGTTCGCGGCGGATCAGTGGAATAACGTCGCCAAAGCGCGCCGCGTGCAGATCAATCAGACGTCTGCGGTGGTCGTCCTCTTCTGCGGCCATACCATCAAACACGGCGGCAGAGCCGGGGAACTCATCACGCAGCATTGCAGCGTAGCTGCGATAAATGCGACTGTCGTCTTCTTCGGAAGATATGGCCAGTGCCAGGATCTCTTGCTCTGACAGGTCAGAGAACCGACGACGGTTGGCAAATCCGGGGATCATGATGTGCCTCCAAAATTAGAATGGTTCTAAGATAGCAAGTCATTTCGCCGAGGCAACCCCAGACGCTTGCCTGAAGTGAACCGTTCGGTTTATATTCGAGCCTTCGGGACATTAGGTGGTGACATGCCGGACGGCAGTGGCGGAATTAAGCAGGGACGCAAATTTGATCAGGTCCTAGAGGGCGCGCGCCACGTGTTCCTGCGCGACGGCTTTGAAGGCGCGTCGGTGGACGACATCGCGCGTGCATCCGATGTGTCCAAGGCTACCCTTTACAGCTACTTCCCCGACAAGCGTTTGTTGTTCATGGAAGTGACAAAGCGGATTTGCGACCGGCAGGCAGAGCATGCCATTGGTGCGATCGACATGGATGCCCCAATCTCTGAGATCCTTCGGACCGTTGGGCGCGAATTTGTTGGCTTCTTCACTTCTGATCTAGGCCAGCGGATGTTCCGCATCTGCGTCGGAGAAGCGGACCGTTTTCCCGAATTGGGCCGCGCGTTTTATGAAAGCGGGCCTTCGGTGGTGCGCGCCAAGATGATCGAAATGCTTGAATGCGGGATCGCACGCGGCGAATTGGTGATCGGGGATGTGGGCCTTGCCGCAGATCAATTCCCAGAACTGTGCAAGGCGGATTTATTTCCCCGAATGGTATTCAAGGGTGAAAAATCGTTTTCCAAAGCCGAGACTCACCGCGTGATCGACGGCGCAGTCGCGACATTCATGGCGCGCTACGCGGCTTAGGTTTTCCTGCGCATTTCAGTCTGGTTGGACGCCGTTCTGCGCACTTCGAATTGCCCCGTCAACACGAGCAATTCCGAAAGCTTCGATCGACCATAGGTGCGCGGGTCAAAGTCAGGATTGGCAACGTTCAGCTGTTTTCCTAGCGGGCTGAGGTTGTACCATTCGCCTTCGGGGTCGAGCGCGTTCATTGCTTTGATCACCAGCGGTACAACTTTGGAGGCCGGTGCTTTTTCGGTAGTGGCTCTCAGCCCGTCCCCAGCTTTTTTGCCATTCGGTTCCTTGTCAGCGTCACCTTGGCCAGCGGACTTTTCCATGTCATTGAGGTTTTCGATCAGTATGAAGCGGTTGCAAACGTTTCGCAGCGAGGCTGGCGCTTTGCCCTCGCCGATACCAATCACATCGACCCCATCTTCGCGCAAACGATTGGCCAGCGCCGTAAAGTCACTGTCGGAACTGACCAAGACGAAACCATCGAAACGGCCTTTGTGCAGGATGTCCATTGCATCGATAACAAGTCCAATATCAGAAGCGTTCTTACCCTTTGTATTGGCCGTCTCTTGAATTGCATCCAGACCGAGCCGCGCAACTTCTTTCTTCCAAGATTGAAGCCGATCAGAGGACCAATCGCCATAGACTCTGCGCAGGGCCGGATCACCAAAGCGGGTGATTTCCTTGAGGATCGCGCTGGCAAATTTCGCCGGAATATTGTCGGCGTCGATCAAGACGGCCAAAAGCATGCGGTCTTTTTGACCCATTGGTTAACCTTCCAGTTTTGAAATTGTTCTAAGGACTTGCAGTTCGGGTGCGGACAGCCCATCGCTTTCATCATCCATTGCGACACCGTTCAGCGCATAGGCAAAGGCCAGATCAGCCTTTGCATCATAAAAGACCGCCCCTTTGAAGCCATAGGCGCTGCCGAAATGCCCGATCAGGGGGCGCGGGTAGAACGCAGGTGCACGAAAGATCTGAACGCCGGTCGCGTAGCCATCAAACAGACCGTGAGGATTGTCCATGGCCCCCATATCGGGCGACCAAAGCAGCGGCAGTTCCGCGTCTTTCAAACTGCGCGCCAAGCGCAGCATACCCCGCAAAGACATCCGCAGTCCGCCCTGCGGCGAAAAGACTGCGGGGTTGCTGCCCAACACATAGCCGCCGAGATGAAGGGGCTGACCATCGGCGTTCAACACGCCTTCGGCGGCGACTTTTGCGTCGATCATCGGCGCAAACCCATCCTGTCCGCGCCGGTATGTCGGGATCGCACGCAGGCGATGAGCATTGCTGACACCTGACCAATTGAAACCGCCCAGAACGTTCAGAGGTGAAAGCACATAGGCCCGTGCGCGCAGGTCAAACCTGGCCTGCCCAAGGCGTTCAATGCAGGCGGCCAGAATGATGTAGCCAAGGTTGGAATATTGAAACCGGGTTCCTGGCGCATTCGCACCAAAGATCGCGGCATCCTGAAGCGCGACCCAATTGCGTAAATCCGTTTCGGTCGAAATCTCATACCCAGCGGCATCGGTGATGCCACTGGAATGGGATGCCAGCATGCCCAGCGTGATCGGGACGTCCGGGTACAAAGGGCTAAAGAACGGCCAGCCCAGCACGTCAGAGACCAATGTGTCATAGCCGGTCATCAGGCCAGACCGGCGGATCGTTTCGGCCAAAGTCAGTCCCGCGACGATCTTGGACACTGAGGCCACCCGCATCAAAGAGGTATCTTTGCCGAAGATGTTGGGGGCGGTAGCGACATGAAAGCTGTCTGTCCCCTGATGGGAGACAGCGATGCCACAAAACGCAAAAGGCCCGGCAAGTGACCGGGCCATCTGGTCAAGGTGCTGGCGCATCAGAAGGTGACGACGGCCCGGATGCTTTCGCCGGCATGCATCAGATCAAAGCCTTTGTTGATGTCTTCAAGCGGCATGGTGTGGGTGATCATGGGGTCAATCTCGATCTTGCCGTCCATGTACCAATCCACGATTTTCGGCACATCTGTCCGGCCGGATGCGCCGCCAAAGGCGGTGCCTCTCCAGCTGCGTCCGGTGACAAGCTGGAAGGGCCGCGTGCTGATTTCGGCACCGGCTGGCGCCACACCAATGATGATCGATTCCCCCCAGCCCTTGTGCGCGGCTTCAAGTGCTGTGCGCATCACCCCGACGTTGCCGGTTGCGTCAAAGGTGTAATCCGCACCGCCATTGGTCAGCTCAACCAGATGCGCCACCAGATCGCCCGAGACCTCTGACGGGTTCACAAAGTGGGTCATACCAAAATGCTTGGCCATTTCGACCTTGCCGGGGTTCAAATCCACGCCGACGATCTGGTCGGCCCCAGCAAGGCGCAATCCCTGGATCACGTTCAGGCCAATGCCGCCCAAGCCAAAGACGATACCACGGCTGCCGATTTCGACCTTGGCGGTATTGATGACAGCCCCAATGCCCGTCGTAACGCCACAGCCGATGTAACAGATCTTGTCAAACGGCGCGTCCTTCCTGACCTTTGCAAGCGCGATTTCCGGCAGCACCGTGTGATTGGCAAACGTCGAACAGCCCATGTAGTGCAGGATTGGCGTGCCATCGAGCATCGAAAATCGCGACGTCCCATCTGGCATCACGCCCGCACCTTGTGTGCTGCGGATCTTTTGGCAGAGGTTGGTTTTTGGGTTCAGGCAGTATTCGCATTCGCGACATTCAGGTGTGTAGAGCGGGATCACGTGATCGCCGACTTCCAGACTGGTCACACCTTCGCCGACTTCCATGACCACGCCCGCACCTTCATGCCCAAGGATGGCAGGAAACGCGCCTTCGGGGTCAGCACCGGAACGGGTGAATTCGTCAGTGTGGCACAGACCGGTTGCCTTGATCTCGACCAAGACTTCGCCAGCTTTGGGGCCTTCTAGATTGACCTCCATGACTTCGAGGGGTTTTCCAGCTTCAAGGGCGACGGCGGCGCGGGTACGCATGGGGCATGACCTTTCAATTGTGTTCGGAACGAAGGGTCTGCGAATTGGCCCGCAATTTCAAGCATAGGCGTTTGCACCCTTGCAACTTTTATGCAGGCCACGGCAATGTATGGGCATGAAGTATGTATTTGCGATTGCCCTTGTTGCCCTTACGGGCTGTGCCGCCACCCCCACTCCTCCGTCTGCGGGTGGGCCACCGCCGGGCGGGTCATTTCCGACCGGGCTGGACAATACCTGCGACGGAGAGCGTTACGGCACGCTCGTCGGTCAGGATGCCACCGTGCTGGAGCGTGTGATGATATTGGGACAAGTGCGCGTGGTGCGGCCGGGGTCCGTAGTGACACAGGATTATCGACCAGAGCGGATGAATTTCAACATCGGCGCGGATGGACGCATCGCGTCCATTACCTGCGGATAGCAATGTTGGGAAAAGTCCCCCGGCGCCGCATACTGGGTGGGGGCAATAAACATACGACGCCGGGGTAGCACTTTTGCTATGCTCCCTGTCTGACAAGGCAAAGTGTTCGGTTCACGGGCGCGCAACGGCGATGCGGCGGTCATTTTAAGGCAATTCAAAGGCGGTGCTTGCTTTGCGCTGAAATTGGCGCAAATCTGGTTCCATGAACATGCAAAGCACGCCTGACATCGTGCCCCTGCCCAGCGGTCAGGTGGCCTTTCACCGCACAGAGCTTGGCCCAATCCTGTCACTGTATGGGCGCATGGTGGCAGCAGGCGAATGGCGCGATTATGGGATTTCATCGTTGAAGGATCTGGCGGTGTTTTCCGTCTTTCGGCGCACCGCAGAACATCCGCTTTACAAGATCGAAAAGCGGCCCAAATTGCGCATGAAACAAGGGCAATATGCGGTTGTGGGCATGGATGGGCAGATCCTCAAGCGGGGGAACGATCTACGCGTGGTGTTGCGCGTGCTGGAACGCAAGCTGATCCGGGCGGTCGACTAAAGCCGTTTGTGCGCAAGCAAAGGGCCGTCACCTTGGGCCGCGATGCGCGTGATCGCAGCCGCGATCGGTTCATAGGCCACGGCCATATGATGTGCATTTGCATGGATCATCACATCGGTGTCGACCATCATCCCCACATGCCCTTTCCAAAACATCAGATCACCCCGCTGGTAGCGGCCTGACACATGTTCGCCCACGCCGTCGCGCTGCATGTCGCTATCGGCAGGACAATCGATGTCACACGCGCCAAGGGCGGCCTGAATGAGGCCCGAACAATCAATCCCGAAGGTCGAGTTGCCGCCCCAAAGATAAGGCGACTGGAAATGCAATTGTGCGATTGTGACAGGGTCCGCAAAGGGCCGGTCGAGCGCGCGAAGGTGTTTTTTGGGGATATAACCCTGATCGGTTTCAAAGAACTTTGGCCGCTCATCCAGCACGGCAACGCGGGCGTCAAACGGAAGCGTCACGCGTTCGGGTGATTTGAAATCCTGGTCGCTGTAGCCATGAGTGGCGCGGGTCGCGACGCGGTGTGTGGGCGTCGCACCTTCACCGACATCCGTGGACCGGATGTAGCCGACATAGCCGTCGATACCTTGAACAAATGACCAGCCCGCGCGATCTTCGTATCGGGTGACAGACGCGCCCAAAAGGCGTTGCCGATCACGCGGACCATCTGGGCTTTGCCGGATGTCGGTGACGGGTGCTGTAATGCGGATCGGAGTGCCTGTCACGAAGGCCTCTGCCGTCACGTGCCCACGCAAGGTGGTCGCCGCGACGCGCCCATTGGCAGGGGTGAGGCGGGCGTCCATCGTTACAGGTCCAGCAGATCGGGTAGAGCGTCCAGAACAGCACGCGCGCCCATGCCAACGCCACCTTTGGGGCGGGCGGGTTTGGCGGATGGGCACCAGCCATAGATATCAAAATGCACATAGGGGCTTTCGACAAAGCGACGCAGGAAAAGGGCGGCTGTGATGCATCCGGCCATGCCGCCTGAAGGCGCGTTATCCAGGTCGGCGATGCCCGGTTCAATCATCGCCTCGTAGGGTTCATGAAAGGGCAGCCGCCAGACCGGATCTGCGACCTTTGCCGCACTTTGCGACAGCGCGGCGGCATGGGTGTCATTGTCGGTAAAGAACGGTGAGATGTCCGGACCGACGGCCACCCGCGCGGCACCGGTCAGCGTCGCCATTGAGATAACCAGATCGGGATCATCTTCATCCGCCAGGGTCAGCGCGTCGGCCAGCACCAGGCGACCTTCGGCGTCGGTATTGTTAACCTCAACCGTCAGACCCTTGCGGCTGGTCAGGATGTCTTGTGGGCGGAACGCGCTGCCGTCGATGCTGTTTTCGACCGCCGGGATCAAAAGGCGCAAGCGGATCGGCAAATTCAGCGTCATGATCATATGTGCCAGCCCCAGCGTGGTGGCCGCACCGCCCATGTCCTTTTTCATCAAGCCCATGGAGCCACCGGGCTTGATATTCAATCCACCGGTGTCAAAACACACGCCCTTGCCCACAAGCGTCAGTTGCGGCCCGGACTTACCCCATCGCAGATCCAATAGGCGCGGGGCGCGGGCAGAGGCGCGGCCAACGGTGTGGATCATTGGAAAGTTTGAAGGGATCAAATCGTCGCCGGTGATGACGTTGAGATAAGCGTCATGCTGGCGCGCAAGCGAACGGGTCGCATCCTCTAGCTCGTCTGGCCCCATATCAGAGGCTGGGGTGTTGATCAGGTCGCGCGTCAACGCTTCCCCGGCGGCGATTGCTTCGATACGCGGTGCATCGATCCCTTTGGGCGCGACCAGACCGGCAAGCGCCGGTTTTGACCGGCGATAATGGTCAAAGTCGTATGATTCCAATAGCCAGCCAAGTGCTGCCTCTTCCAGGGGCTGACCGGACAGACCATGCGCAATTGCATAGGTGCCCGCTGGCAGTTTCCGCGCGGCGGGCGCGATGGCAAAACGCCCGCGTCTGCGGCTCGAGGTGCTGCCCTGACCAACAAGGGCCATGGCGATTGCGCCGTCCTGATCTGGCACGGTCAGAACACTGCCCGCTGCGCCCTTAAAGCCGTGTGCTGTCGCCAAATTTTTGGCGGCGGCAGGGATTGCATCCAGATGATCGGAATCGATCACATGTAGCGGGATGGTGTTCGGGTCGGCAGGGGCAAATGTCAGGGTCATGATTGGCCTTTGGTGGGTCTTCATTCATCCCCACCCTAGACACCCGCGTCCAAACGACAAGTCCACCCCGTTAAGAGACGTGATCGACTTCCCAGATTTGGCAGATTGCGACGTCAAATCCGCGTTCCAAACGCTGCAACGTGGCTTCCAATGCGACCGGATCGCTTTGATCGGCAGCGGTGGCGACATGGTCTGCGGCGATCGACACTTCTGTCAGGCCAATTTGGCGGGCGACCGCGCCCACCCGTTGCGCAGGGCGCACCAGTTCGGCGAATTTGCAATCAAGTCGCTGTTTTTGAAGGCTATTCAAGCGGCGTGCAATGTCTTCAAGAACACGGCAAATCGTATCCTCGGCCACGTCAGGACCCATTTCTGCATAGATCGTCGTCAGCGGTATCGGATCGATCCGCGGAGGTGATCCACAATCAAGAACAGTCACACTTGAGGGCATGACGGGCGTCGACGGGGGCAAAGGCATCATATGTTTCATGGCACCGTCTTAGCGCGGGATGGTTCCCAGAAGGTTGAGGCCAAGAGCAGAAATCTCTCGAAATTCGTGCAAATGCAACCTATTGAACCCACAGCAAGATCGGAAGGACGCCCATGGATCAAGCACGCCCGCTTCCCGCTTATTTGGTCAGCCGCTATCACGGTTGGAAAGCAACGACCTATTCAGAGAATGCATCGTGGTATCGGCGTTTGGCAGAAGACGGCCAGCACCCCCGCGCGATGGTGATTTCCTGTTGTGACAGCCGTGTGCATGTGACCTCTATTTTTGGGGCAGACCACGGAGAGTTCTTTATTCATCGCAACATCGCCAATCTTGTACCGCCGTTTAATCCCGACGGGGAATATCACGGCACCTCTGCGGCCGTTGAATATGCTGTCACCGCGCTGAAGGTCGCGCATGTGATCGTCATGGGGCATTCGAGCTGCGGCGGCGTGAAGGGGTGTTACGATATGTGCAGCGGTGCCGCGCCAGAACTTGAAGAGAAAAGCAGCTTTGTGGGGCGCTGGATGGATATTCTGCGTCCCGGTTACGCGCGACTGCCAGAAGGCGAAGAAGACATGCGACGGTCCGCGCTGGAAAAAGAGGCCATTTTGATCAGCCTCGAGAACCTCATGACGTTCCCATTTGTGGAATCTGCCGTGAAAGACGGCATGCTGTCGCTGCACGGTGTGTGGAACCACATCGGTGAGGGCGCGTTAGAGGTTTACGATTCGACGCAAAAGAGCTTTGCCCCCGTCTGATCGACGTTTTTGGTACGAGGCCCAAAATCATTCACCAAACATGCTATAGTTTAGCTTTTGGAGGATGAGTCATGCCCGAAGGCGAACTGCCGGTCGCAGATATTTTCGACCCCGACAAGATTGGTGAAATCATTCATGGCGCCGCCGGTGCGCTTGCCACGCAGATGTCGCTGAGCACGGAATGGGAACAGGACAAGTCTGCAAGTTCCCGTGCGGTGCAATTTATCGAAGACGTCAATCCGGTCAGCGCCCTTTATAATGGGTTTGCCAACAGCGACTGGTCGGCCTTTAGCTGGAACAACGCCAAACGGGCCGTTTCTTTTGGACATTGGGAAGACCGCGACCCCGCCCGCCCGTCCAGCATATCGGGCGCGACTGTCGTCAAGGTAGACGCGGCGCGACGTGCGGCGCTGTTCAAATCCAACGTCAAGGATTTCACCGCGAAGTTCGAGCTCCTCAATAAGACAAAACCGGGCGAGGCAAGGCAATATGCCAAAGAGCTGGTGACGCGCGCCGTTCGCGCCACGGCGGCCACGAATGAACAATTTGGACTGGCCCGCAGCGTCAACAATGAGGTGAATATCAAGCTGAACGACGCCCTGGATCGTGCCTATCGGATCAGTGTTGGTGCCAGTGTTGCGTTTCTTGTTGTTGGATGCCTGCCGATTGCGGTGGCGGCGGCTGGCACGACAGCCAGCACCGGGGTTTTGATGGGGTCATCTGGATATGTGACCCTCAAGGTGGCGGGCGTGGGCATGGTTTACGGGACGTTGAATTCCATCGCCTTCGATCCAGAGACCGCGAAGCGCGCCAAAGTTGGCGGCATGGCGCTTGGCCCAGCGGGCAAGGCCGGTCTGACCAATGTTGCCAGCACCTTTGCACAAGCCGGTTTGGACAAGGCACAAACACACCAGATCCGCCAACAGTTGCAGCAAGCGACGCAGGCCGCGAACCGTGCTGCCGCAAGCAACCAGATCCAGCAGGCGATGCGTGCAGCACGCGCACCAGCAGGCGCGGCCAACACCACCGCCCAGCGTTTTCTGCCCGGCGGTGTGAACGAAATTCAGCGGCAACTGCTGCGCAGCAAACAAGACAAGATTGCAGAGGAAGCCGCGAAGAAATTCAAGCTTGCCAGTCGGGTCAGTTCGCGCGTTTTCGTCGGGATTGGGTTGGTGATGATGCGGAACGAGATCAAGGATGCGTGGTCCGGCCTGACGGCCGAAACGGACCGCACACGATAGGCGTGATGGGTTGTAAATGAACAATCGTTCATTTATTTTATCAATTCCCTTGCAGCCGCCCATTCTGACGCTAAGTAAGCGCCAGAATGAGGGGCAGATATGACCGAAATCTTTGACTTGGCCGCGAGCAACCTGGTCTCGCCAATTATCTTGAGTTTTGCGCTTGGATTGGTCGCAGCATTGGCGCGATCGGACCTGACGATCCCAGAAGCTGTGGCCAAGGGTATGTCGATCTATCTGCTTTTCGCGATTGGCTTTAAGGGCGGCGCGGCGGTCGCGGCGAATGGAATTGACGCAACCTTGCTGATGGCCGTAGGTGCCGGTTTGGTGCTGTCGTTTGGCTTGCCGTTGATCGCCTTTGCTTTGCTCAAAATCATGACCGGTATGGACAGGATCGACGCGGCCGCCGTCGCCGCGCATTATGGGTCAATCAGCATTGTGACCTTTGTGGCAGCGACCTCTGTGCTGGAGGGCCGGATGATCGACGCCGAAGGATACATGGTTGCCGTCGCCGCCGCGATGGAAGCCCCGGCCATTCTGTCGGCCTTGTGGCTGGTTGCGCGTGGCGGGTCGGGGGCCAAGATGGACGCCGGACTGATGCGGGAAATCCTGTTGAACGGTTCAATTGTCCTGCTGGTCGGGTCGTTCATCATTGGCGGCGTCACGGGCCAAAAGGGACTGGATGAAATCGCGCCCTTTATCGTCACCCCATTCAAAGGCGTGCTATGCCTGTTCCTGCTTGATATGGGCCTGATCGCCGGGCGCGGTTTGCGCAATGTGCGTGGGTCTTTGGGCATGGGTGCAATTGGCTTTGCGATCCTGATGCCGCTGGTCAGCTCTTTTGCCGGGCTGGCTTTGGGGATGCTGATCGGGCTGTCGCTGGGCGGTATCGTGCTGTTGATGGTGTTGAGCGCTTCGGCCAGTTATATCGCGGTGCCCGCGGCGATGCGGGTTGCCCTGCCACAGGCGAACCCGTCAATCTACCTGACGCTGTCGCTGGGCGTGACATTCCCGTTTAACCTAACCCTTGGGATCCCGCTTTATCTGGCGGTTGCCCAATCCATGACCGGAGGCTGATATGGAAATGCATGACGCCAAGCGCGTATCAATTGTGATCGAAGCCCCGTTGGAACGCCGATTGGCAGAGGCGCTGACTGAGGCAGGCGTCACCGGTTTTACCATCATGCCGGTGTTGGGCGGGTCCGGTCGGTCTGGCAAATGGAGCCGCGAGGGCCAATTGGGACGCTCCGGCATGGTGAACTTTATCTGTCTGATCCGACCAGAGCGTTTGGACGGGCTGCTAGAGGCCGCCTTTGCCGTGGTAGAGCCGCATATCGGCGTGGTCAGCGTTACCGATGCGCAGGTCTTGCGAGCCGAACGGTTCTGACACAGAAACGGCCCGCCGCAGATGCGCCGGGCCGTTTCAAATTAATACCGTGTAGAAAGCGATTAGGCTTTCTTGGCAGCCTTCTTGCGACGACCAGCGGCGACCATGCCACCAACACCTGCGATCAGCATCCAGCCAGCGGCGGGCAGTGGGACATCGGGAATGACTGCGTTATCGTCGATCAATTCCAGATTGATGTTCACGTCACCCTGCACACCATTGGCAAGATTTGCGATGGTCTGGTTGTTTGTGCAGATAGCACAGGTCTGATCAGCGAGATCGCCATCGAGGAACACAGTGAACCAATTCGCCAATCCATAGTTATTGTTCTTAGCGTTTGATGCGTCACCGACTTGGGTCGCGTAGGGACCGTCAATTGGCTTGGCTTCGACTTTCAGGTTCAGCCCCTCCAATTTGGAGCCAAAACCCTTCAGAGTGCCGCCGACTAGGTTCAGAAAGTACTCAGCCGGACCGTCGGGGCCTTCGTCCTTGAACAGCGGATTGAACGGATTGCCATGGCTGTCGACGAATGTGCCATCATAGCTGAAATCCATGATAAATCCGTTTTCGTCAGCAGGTGTGGAATCGGCGGATACCAAGCGGCCGGACAGCTGACCGAAATCGACCTTGTTCGTCAGGAAAAGACCAACTGGGTCAAAGTTGAAGTCGGTGCCGATGCCCCCACCCAGACCCGTGCTGATCCAGACGCTGTGGCTCCCCGCGACGGTGTCATAGGATGACGCTTCGTAAAGATAAGCCGCTTGGGCTGTCGCCCCGACAATCGCAAACGCGCCCGCCAATGCAGTTGTAGACAGAACCTTCATAACTTTATCCTCGTTAACAAACATAACTTTCGCCAAATTTTACCACATGAAGGCTCGATTTGGAACACATTTGCGCCCCATTCGCAAAATGCAAAGGGGCGCGCCGCGGCACACCCCCCATACAGTCTAATAGTTTGGAAAGGTTAGCCTTTCTTCAAGCACTCACGGCCAAGAACTTCGGCAATCTGAACCGCGTTCAGGGCAGCACCCTTGCGCAGATTGTCCGAAACACACCAAAGATTCAGGCCATTGTCGATCGTGCTGTCCTGACGGATTCGGCTGATGAATGTCGCGTAGTCACCGACGCATTCCACAGGTGTGACGTAGCCGCCGTCTTCGCGTTTATCGATCACCATGATGCCCGGTGCCGTGCGCAGAATTTCGCGCGCTTCGTCTTCATCAAGGAAGTCTTCGAATTCGATATTCACGGCCTCAGAGTGGCCGACCATCACAGGCACACGCACGCAGGTCGCGGTGACTTTGATCGCTTTGTCGACAATCTTTTTGGTCTCGGCGACCATCTTCCATTCCTCTTTGGTCGATCCGTCATCCATGAAGACATCAATGTGCGGGATCACATTAAATGCAATCTGCTTCGTAAATGTGTCGGGGGCTTTTTCCTGACCCGGCACATACATGCCCTTGGTCTGGTCCCAAAGCTCGTCCATGCCCGCTTTGCCAGAGCCTGAAACAGACTGATAGGTGCTAACCACGACGCGCTTGATCGTGGCACGGTCGTGCAAGGGCTTCAATGCCACAACCATCTGCGCAGTTGAGCAGTTGGGATTGGCGATGATGTTTTTCTTTGTGTAGCCGTGAATCGCGTCGGCGTTCACCTCTGGGACGATCAGCGGCACATCTGGGTCATAGCGATAAAGCGAAGAGTTATCGATCACCACACATCCGGCCTTGGCAGCGACAGGCGCGTATTTCTTGGTGGCATCCGATCCCACAGCAAACAGCGCCATGTCCCAACCGGTAAAATCAAAGGTATCAAGGTCTTTGGTCTTCAGGGTTTTGTCGCCAAACGTGACCTCGGTGCCCAGCGAACGACGGCTGGCGAGCACGGCAATTTCATCCACCGGAAAGCTACGCTCTGCCAGGATATTCAGCATTTCGTGGCCCACATTGCCCGTGGCGCCAACGACGACGACTTTATAACCCATCTTGATACTCCTTATATGAGTCCGCGCCTCTTACAATGCAGGTGCGGCATTGGGAAGGGGCAGTTGCGGTGTCCATCTGGCTTTACACCTGCGCGTGTCATCGGGCAGGTTGACTCTATGAGTTTATCCACCCCCGAATTTGCTGATCCGGCGCCGCGCGGCTTGTGCACGGATTGTGGCGTTTCGCGCATGAAGGACCCCGGCGCGTGTGGGGCGGCCTGTCAGTTTATTCAACCCGACTACCCAAAGTTCGAAACTGAGGTTCACGGTCGTGCCGCCACGGGCGGTGACGAAAGGTTCTTTGGTGTCACCCAAAAGATGTACCGCGCGGCGATGGTGACCCCGGCGAAGGGCGCGCAATGGACGGGGATCACCACCGGGTTGGCGGCCGACCTGCTGGCCAAGGGAAAGGTGGATGCGGTGTTGTGCATGGTGCCTGACGCGCATGACAACTGGGCCCCTCGCCCCGCGATCATCACCGACCCTGCCGATATGGCACAGGCACGGGGGATGCGAATGGGATATGCGCCCCTGCTTGCACTGCTGGAACCGGCCGTAGCGGCGGGTCACAGGCGACTGGCGGTGATCGGGATCCCTTGTCAGATCTATGCGCTGCGGGCGTTGGAGGCAAAACTGGGGTTAGAGCGGATATATGTGATCGGCACGCCCTGTTCGGACAATACAACGACTGCGAATTTTCACGGCTTCCTGTCCCGCCTGACTGATCGGCCCGAGGACGTGACCTATCTTGAGTTCCGCGCTGACTACCGGGTGGAGTTGCGGTTCCAAGACGGCCGTCAAAAGCTGATCCCGTTTCTAAAGTTACCCCTGTCCGACTTGCCGCGCGATTTCTTTCCGCTGACCTGCCGCACTTGCGTGGATTACACCAATCGGCTGGCCGACATTACCGTCGGGTATATGGCAGGCGAAGGTGACCAATGGCTGATCGTGCGCAACGCGCGCGGTGCCGAGATGGTCGCGGGATTGGGCGATCAGCTTCGCCTTGCATCGCCCGGCACACGCGGCAATCGGGTCAATGCGGTGAAGGGATTTATTGAAAACACCAAGCTTGCGGCGGGTGGTTTGCCGCTGCGCCGGATGCCGGATTGGCTGCGCCCCTTGATGGCGTGGTTGCAACCGCGCATCGGGCCACGTGGAATTGAGTTTGCAAAAGCCCGGCTTGAGATGAAGGCGGCAGAAACCGTTTTGCACCTACGCCGTGAAGAGCCTGCTAAGATGAAGAATATGGTGCCCGCGCATGTCTGGTCATTAACCAAGAACTATGGGCTTGAACCGGAACCGGGGGAAACCAAAACCCGTGATTGATCACAAAACGGAAACAATGCGTCGTGAGATGCCCATTGTTTCCGAAATTTGGGTTATTACCAATGTCCCGCCGTTGACAAGACCTTGTCGCCCAAGCCTAACTTACCACAACGGATGGGGGCAGTTTGGGTTTTTGAGTGATGGAATTATTTGCGGTCCCCCTTCTAATGATGGCAGCAATTGGGCTGCTATTTATCGACGACAATGATGCGCCGGACGAAACATCGGATCGCGATGATCCGGACATGCCTGACCCAATTGATGAACCCACACCGCAGGAAAAACCCGAACCGCTGTTGATGCAGGTTTTTGGGGCATCCAGTGACAATGTGACCGGAACCGATGGGCGCGACCAGCTAGAGCTTGGCGATGGCGACGACATTGCCAATGGCGCAGGCGCTGATGATCGGTTGTTTGGCGAAGAGGGCAACGATCAAGTTGCCGGTGGCGCAGGTGATGACCGCATATTTCTGGGCGATGGCAACGACCGGAACTTTACCGTCGAGGATCAAGACCCCGATCAGGTTGCCGGCGATGATTTCATTCGAGGCGGTGCGGGCGAAGACATTCTGATCGATTTTCTGGGCAGTAACACCATCTACGGCGGCCTTGGCACCGATCTTGTTGACGGCGTGGACGGCAATGGCGAACCCGAAAGCGGGGATGAGCTTTATGGTGGCTTTGGCCGAGACATCATCGCAGGCGACAATGGTGACGTCATGACCGGCGGGGCCGATATGGATTCCTTCTTTGTTGTGCTAAACGCCGGGCCGATCGAACCTGCAGTCATCACCGACTACGAACCTGGCGAAGGATTGTTCGTAACCGTCCCGCTGGCGTTCCAAGGTGAAGACGCAGAGCTGGTCGAGAATGGCGATGGCCTTGACCTGATGCTTAGCGGGACAGTCATTTTGCGCCTTGAGGGTGTGACCGATCCTGACGAGGTCGATTTGTTCTTTGATTCCATGGATGTGGCAGATCAGACAATCATGCCGGGCGAACTGGCGCTAGGGACACAGGCAGATGACGACATACGCACCGGCAGCGGTGATGACGCCGTATTTGCCGGACGCGGTGACGATGAAATCAGCACCGGCGCCGGCGACGACTACATATCGCTTCGGACCTCCTTTCCTTTTGCGGGCGAAGGAAGTCTGGGTTGGGGTGACAATACCGTAAACGCAGGTAGCGGCGACGACCGGGTGCTTGGGGGAATGGGAGATGACATGGTGCAAGGTGGCGCTGGTCAGGATCTGATCCTTGGTGGTGGCGGCGCAGACAAGTTGTGGGGCGGCGACGGTAACGATGTCATAGATGCCTTCGACGTCGACAACCCGGCCCCTGACAGCGTCTTTGGTGGCACAGGTGATGACCGCATGGTGCTGAATGACGGCGATGAGGCCACAGGCGGTGCGGGGCGCGACATTTTTGATATCGAGGAATTTGCGCGCGGCGATGACGTTGTTCGCGTGACCGACTTCAGACCCGGCCAGGACATCCTGCGGGTTGGTGTTGATGGCGGCAATATGGATGTGCGGACCGAGGCATCCGGCAATGACACCCGCATATTTGTTGGCAACCGCGAGGTCGCACTGCTTGAAGGGGTCCGCCCGAGCGATGTGCCCGCGCGGTCCGTTCAGGTCAGCAGCTACGCTTAGACGGCCGTCTTGCGGCTTTCTTCCAAATAGATCTCGCGCAGGCGGGCGGCAACCGGACCGGGGGTGCCATCGCCCAACGCCGTGCCATCAATTTCCACCACGGGCATCACAAAGGTGCTGGCGGAGGTGATAAACGCCTCGTCCGCCTCTTGCGCCTCGGCAATGGTAAAAGCGCGCTCTTCGACTTTCATCTGCGCCTCTTTCGCGAACCGCAGCACTGCGGCGCGGGTGATCCCGTGCAGGATATCGTTGGAAAGCTGGCGTGTAATAATAGTGTTGCCCTTGACGATATAGGCGTTGTTGGACGTCCCTTCGGTTACGGCCCCGTCTTCGACCATCCACGCATCGTCACAACCAGCGGCCTTGGCCATCATCTTGCCCATCGACGGGTAAAGCAGCTGCACGGTCTTAATGTCGCGGCGACCCCATCTTGCGTCTGGAATGCTGATAACCTTCATACCCTTGAGGGCCGCAGGTGAATTGGCGAGTCCGGGCTTGTTCTGCGTGAACAATACGATAGTTGGTTCGGTCTCCGCGGGTGGATAGGCAAAATCACGGTCGTTTGGTGCGCCACGGGTAATTTGCAGATAGACCATGCCTTCTTCGATCTCGTTCAGGCGCACAAGTTCGCGGTGCACCTCTAACAGGTCATCCATCGAAATCGGGCTACGCATGTCGAGCTCTGACAACGACCGTTCAAGTCGGACGGCATGGCCGGCAAAGTCGATTAACTTGCCATCCAACACCGATGTGACCTCATAGACGCCATCCGCCATCAGGAACCCGCGGTCAAAGATAGAAACCTTGGCTTCGGTTTCGGGCAGGTAGTCGCCATTCAAATAAACGGTCCGCATGGTCATCCCCATAGTGCTGGTGTCGGGGCATGAACCCCGGCTGCGTCAAAAATCAAAGGTGCCGCGCGGTCTTCGGCCAGAAGAAGCGGGCCGTCAAGGTCCGTAAAGGCCACGCCCTGCGCCAGAATGGTCGCTGGTGCCATAGCAAGCGACGAACCGACCATACAGCCGACCATGACGTCAAAGTCATCGGCGCGGGCAGCTTGCTTGAGCGCCAGCGCTTCTGTCAGGCCGCCTGCCTTGTCCAGCTTGATGTTGATCATATCATATTTGCCGCGCAATCCTGGCAGGCTGGCGCGGTCGTGGCAGGCTTCATCAGCGCAAACCGGTAAGGGACGGTCAATTTCGGCCAGCATATCGTCGGTACCGGCGGGCAGCGGCTGTTCGACCATTTTCACGCCAAGTCCAATCAGATGTGGCGCAAGGTCGGCATAAACCTTTGCCGTCCAGCCTTCGTTCGCATCGATAATAATGGGTGTATCAGGTGCGCCCCTGCGCACAGCTTCCAGACGAGGCATGTCGTCCGGTGTGCCAAGCTTGATCTTCAAAAGTGGACGGTGGGCGTTTTGGCGGGCCTGTTTTTCCATCGCCTCTGGCGCAGCAAGCGAAAGCGTATACGCAGTGATCTCTGGCTGCGGTGCCCGCAATTCCAGCAGATCCCAAACACGTTTTCCGGCCGTCTTTGCGGCATGATCCCAAAAGGCACAATCAAGCGCATTTCGCGCAGCCCCGGCGGGCAAGGCGTCTTGCAGGTCAGACCACAATCCATCAAAGCCCGTGATTTGCGCCGCAACACTGTCCATTGTCTCGCCGTACCGCGCATAGGGCACACACTCGCCCCGACCGGCCACAACACCGTCCGAGACCATCACAGTCAAAACCTCGGCCTGCGTCCGTGATCCGCGACTGATCGTAAAGACCTGCGCCAGTTGGAACACGTCGCGCGTTACGTCAATCTTCATGCCCGGCCTTTCTTTCGAACTCAAATATGCCCGCCGGAGGCAAGAATTTTCGCGAAAATTCTTTATCCCGCCCGCAGCATGCGCAAGCGATCTTAGATCGCGTCCAAGGCATCGACCAGACGTGCCGCACCTTGCCGAAACGGATCAACCGCTGGCAGGCCCATGCGGTCTTCGATCTCTTTGAGGTGATCTTCAAATTTGTCGGCGGCCAAATGCTGGGTATTGACGGAAATGCCGGCAACGACGCAGGCCGGGTTGGCAATTTTGGCCATCGGCAAAGCGGTGTCCCGCAGCGTTTCAAGAGATGGGAGCGCATAACCTGGAAGACCGCGCATATGGGTGCGCGTTGGTTCATGGGCAAGGATCAAGGCATCCGGTTGCCCGCCGTGGATCAGCGCCATGGTCACACCGGAATAGCTGACGTGGAACAGGCTGCCCTGTCCTTCAATGTGGTCCCAGTGATCGGGGTCGTTATCCGGTGTCAGATATTCAACCGCGCCCGCCATGAAATCCGCGATGACGGCATCAAGCGGCACACCGCCACCCGTGATCAGGATGCCTGTCTGCCCGGTAGGGCGGAATGTCGATTTCATGCCGCGTTTTTGCATTTCGGCATCCATAGCGAGACCTGTATACATCTTGCCCACCGAACAATCGGTGCCAATGGCGAGGCAGCGCTTGCCGGTCCGCTTGACGCCGTTGGCAATGGGATAGGCCACAGACGGGATACGCACATCGTGCAATGTCATGCCGGCAACGCGCGCGGCGGCAACCAGCGCGTCTTCATCGCGCAACAGATTGTGCAAGCCAGAGGCCAAATCAAACCCCATCTGAAGTGCTTTCACCAGCACCTCTTGCCACGCGGCAGAGATGACGCCGCCTCGGTTGGCGACGCCGACGACAACAGTCTTTGCACCGGCAGCTTTCGCCTCTTCCAGCGTCATGTCGGCCAGACCGACGTCAGCGCCACAACCGGGCATCCGATACTGTCCGACAGCGGCTTCGGGGTTCCAGTCTTTGATGCCTTGCGCGACTTTTGCGGCAAGTTGATCTGGCGCATCGCCGAGGAACAGAAGGTAAGGGGTCTGGATCATTTGGGCCTCCGCCAGAAGAATCATGTTTCGCGCCATATTCCACCGCCCTGCGGCAGATGTCTTCGCGTAATGAGGTGCGTATCGCCCCATACATGCAAGGATCGTGCGCATATGGCCAATCTGGCGCACAACTATCGCCAAGACGGGTGCGGCAACGAAAGACCCGGGCGCAGCGGGGCGCCCGGGTCAGGGAAGAACAACTAAGCTGTGGGCTTAGCTGCGGGTAAACTCCGGATAGGCGTCCATGCCCATTTCGACGGTATCGAGGCCGGAAATCTCAGCTTCTTCGCTGACCCGGATCCCCATTGTCGCCTTGAGGATGAACCAGACCACGGCGCTGGTGACCACCACGAAGACACCGACGATGATGATCGGCAGAAGCTGCCCCATGAAGGTGGCGTCGGAGTTGGTCAGCAGCACAGCCATCGTGCCCCAGATCCCTGCGAACAGGTGAACCGGGATGGCACCGACCACATCGTCGATCTTGAGCTTGTCAAGGAACGGCACAGCGAAGACCACGATCACACCACCCACGGCACCGATCAGGGTAGCAGCACCCAGCGACGGCGTCAGCGGTTCAGCCGTGATGGACACCAGACCGGCAAGTGCGCCGTTCAGGACCATCGTCAGGTCAGGCTTTTTGTACAGAAGCTGCGTCAGGATCAGCGCGGCAATCGCACCACCGGCTGCCGCCGTGTTGGTGTTTGCAAAGATCCGGCTGACGTCAGCCACATCACCGATAGACCCCATGGCAAGCTGAGAGCCGCCGTTGAAGCCGAACCAACCCAACCACAGAATGAATGTACCCAAAGTGGCCATCTGCAGGTTGGAACCCATGATCGGCACAGTTTTGCCGTCCTTATATTTGCCGATACGTGGTCCAAGGATCACCGCACCAACCAGCGCAGCCCAGCCACCGACAGAGTGCACGACAGTCGAACCGGCGAAATCAAGGAAGCCATACTGGCTGTCAAGGAAACCACCGCCCCACTTCCAAGACGCTTGGATCGGGTAGATGATCGAGGTCAGAATGACCGTAAAGATCAGGAACGGCCAAAGCTTGATCCGCTCAGCCAGCGCGCCTGACACGATGGAAGCCGTCGCCGCACAGAACATCAGCTGGAAGAAGAAGTCGGAACCGGTCGAGGCGTAGCTATAGTCATCAACACCATCAGCACCGACGCCGACGGCCTCAAGGACGCCGGGCCCCCAAAGAGCCGACAGATAACCGCCGGTCTCATCAGAGCCGATCATCCAATCACCCAGCGGGTACATCAGATTGTAGCCGATCAGGTAGTAAAAGATCGACGCCAGCGAAAAGAGCGCGACGTTCTTGGTCATCTGCATGGTCACGTTCTTTGACCGCACAAGACCACCTTCGAGCATGGCGAAACCTGCCGCCATCCAGAAGACGAGGAAGCCGCCGATCAAGAACAGCAGCGAGTTGAGGATCCAGACCGCATCGGTCGGCACGGCCATGGGCGCGTCCTGCGCCGCGGCCAAGGTCGGAAGCAGCGCAAGCGCGGATCCGACCATTAGTGTTTTGGTGATTTTCATCATGTTTTCCCTTGTCCCGATCACTGGTTACAGTGCGTCGTCGTTCAGCTCGCCGGTGCGGACACGCAGCGCGCTTTCCACGTCGAGCACGAAGATTTTGCCGTCGCCGATCTTGTCGGTCTTGGCGGTTGTGGCGATTGTGGTCACGACTTGTTCGGCCACCGCATCGGGCACCACGATTTCAAGTTTGACCTTTGGTACGAAATTCACAGCGTATTCCGCGCCACGGTAGATTTCGGTATGTCCCGACTGAGAGCCGAAGCCCTTGATCTCGGACACCATCATGCCGCGCACGCCAGCAGCGGTCAGCGCTTCGCGGACCTCTTCAAGCTTGAACGGTTTGATCGTTGCAATGATGAGTTTCACGTGTTGTTCCCTCGTCTAACTTTCACAGACCCGTCGGCACGTTGGCCGGGCGGTTGGGGGGAGAAAGAGCCTTTGGGGCCGGAGGAACAAGTAAACGAGCCCTGAATAGACGCGCGGAGTCCTGACGATTTGCACAATTTTTGCACAAACCACCCTCATCGCCTCATTTTTAGGCACATCAGAAAAGGCAAGGCCCGAACATATGGGTGGGGGACAAGCCCTGCAACTGCGGTTAGTATGACCACAAAACGACAAATACGATTGAGAAGCAGATGACCGGACAAGGCGGGAAACGCGGGCCACTTGTGGCCGACAAGCGCTATTCCAATTCCAAGCCAAAACCAAAGCGCAAGGCGGCGCCAGCCCGCAAGGCCAAACGCCGCGCGGCCCCACGCAAGAAGACCGCCAAGCGCGGCATCATCGGCTGGTTGCTGTCGCCATTTGTCTGGCTTTTCCGCATCATTTGGCGTCTGACATGGCGGCTGGGTCTCGCAGTCACGGTTTTGACAGGACTTGGCGTATGGTATTACGCCAGCCAACTCCCGCCGATTGAAGAGCTTGTGGATGCCCGCACCCGCGGGTCGGTGATTCTGCAGGACCGGGATGGCGCGCGATTCGCCTCTCGCGGGGAACTTTTTGGTGGCATGATCACGGCTGACACGGTCTCACCCCATTTGCGCAACGCGGTTGTCGCGACCGAGGACAAGCGCTTCGGAATTCATTTCGGGATCGACCCCTATGCCACGGTCGCAGCGATGTACCGCAACTATTCCCAGGGGCGGAATCCATTGTCGGGCGCTGGTGGGTCGTCGATCTCTCAGCAGACGGCAAAGTTGCTTTGTAATGGAGTGCCTTATGACCCAAGCCGTTGGGACGACGAACGAGCCTATGAACAGGACTGCCGCCGCACCACGCTTTGGCGAAAGGTGAAAGAGGCCGTCTTTGCGATGGCAATGGAAGCGCGATATACCAAAGACGAGATCCTGACGATCTACCTCAACCGCGTCTACATGGGTGGCGGTGCGCGGGGTGCAGAGGCCGCAGCCCAGCGGTTCTTTGGCATCTCCGCAGCAGAGGTGAACCCCGCTCAGGCCGCAATGCTGGCCGGTGTGATCCGGGCGCCTTCCTCAACAGCACCCACGTCTAGTTTGCAGCGCGCGCAGGATCGTGCCGCGACCGTGATCCGGCTGATGCGCGAACAAGGTTACTTGTCCGAACGCGCGGCGGATGAGGCAAGCGCCAATCCCGCCGTCCTCAGCGAAGCGGCAGCGGCAAAGGCGGGCGGATACTTTGCCGATTGGGCGCTTGATGGCATCCCGGACTTTCTGACCGATGACACCACCGAAGACATCATCGTCAAAACCACTTTGGATCAGCGCATTCAGACGGCAGCCGAGGAGGCGCTGCTATGGGTATTTGAAAACAAGGTGCGCGAAGGATCTGTTGCACAGGCGGCCATCGTTGTGATGTCCCCCGACGGGGCCGTGCGCGCCATGGTTGGCGGGCGAGATGTCCGTGCTTCTGGTGCGTTTAACCGGGCGACGCAGGCAAACCGGCAAACCGGGTCCGTCTTCAAGCCGTTTGTGTACGCAACCGCGCTCGAGCTTGGGTTTTCGCCGAATGACTTCATAAAAGACGCGCCTTTGACCATCACCATCCCCGGATCCGGTCCATGGGAGCCGCAGAATTACGACCGACAATTCAAGGGCGACGTAACGCTCACGCGGTCTTTGGCGGAAAGCCGGAATATTCCTGCCGTGGTCATGTCCGAAGAAGTTGGGCGCGAATTGGTGCGCACTGTCGCACAGGGGTTCGGCATCGATAGCGATCTTGCCGCTGGCCCGGCGCTTGCACTTGGCGTCTCAGAAAGCACACTGATCGAAATGACGGGCGCTTATGCGGGGTTTCTGAATGGTGGGTCCTCTGTCATCCCGTATGGCCTGACAGATCTGCGCCTACGCGGCGATGCGGAACCCTTGATGACAAATGCAGGGGCCGGCATCGGTGAGCGTGTGATCAACGAAAGTGCCGCGCGACAGCTGACATGGATGATGCATCAAGTGGTCGAAAACGGCACCGGCACCCGTGCTCAAATGGAAGGGTGGCAAGTGGCCGGCAAAACCGGCACTACAAATTCGCAGCGCGACGCATGGTTCATCGGCTTTACCGGTGACTATGTGACCGGGGTTTGGATGGGCAATGATGACAACACGCCTCTCAACAAGGTGACGGGCGGCGGCCTGCCTGCAGATATCTGGCGCGAGACGATGACGCGGATCACTGCGGGTTGGCAGCCCTCTCGCCTTCCGATGGAAGCACCGTCAGTTGCGTCAGGCGCCGGGACCATCTCTGGAGGGGATATTGTCGCGGATCAGGAAATTCTGAACGTGCTGGACGACATCCTGGGTGGTCTGGGCGAATAACGATTATTCGGGGATCGTGCAGGCCTCATAGGCAAAGGCGTAGCCGTCCCAGATCATGATAAGCCCTGCATTTTCGGCAGGTTTCATCATCATCGCACGTTCGGACCATGCCTGATCCTCACCCGAACATTGCATGGTGTACAAGGTGGCATCCATGTCGATCACATTGACGGGCCGTGTCATCCGACACTCAACCTCGACCCCGTAGAAAATGCCTTCGCGGATCTCAACCGCCCCGCCATCGACGCCTACAAGGCTGCATTCTGAATTTGACGTCTGTTTGTAAACGCCATCATAAGGACCAGCGCATAGAAGGCCCGGAGCAACTGCGAGGATCGCGGCAAGGTGATATGGTTTTGAAAACGACATGTGCAAATACTCATACAAATGATTGAGCCTTTGATGTGACCACATTGGGCAGATTTTTCAATGGGGACGTTTAGGGCGTGATTGGCAGCAAAAATGCCGCTAGAACGCAGCGTAAGAATAGGCAGACAAGGCCCAAAGGGCCAGCGGACGGGTAAAATGGCAGACCACCAGACAAATGAAGGCCGGGCAGAACTGGTCGCGGCACGACGCGAAAGCCGCCACCTGTATTGGATGGTGGCGGTCTTCAGCCTTGTGGTGAACCTGCTGATGTTGACCGGCCCGCTTTATATGCTGAACGTCTATGACCGGGTGCTGGGCAGCGGCAGTCTAGAAACTTTGATCGCGTTGTCGGTCTTGGTTGCGTTCTTGTACACGATGATGGGCATTCTGGATTTTGTGCGCAGTCGGGTCATGGCCCGCGTCGGTGCGCGGTTTCAGGCCCGACTGGACCGGCGCGTCTTTTCTGCGGTGCTCAAAGCCACAACGCTGAACCGCGCGCCGCAAGAAGCTGCGACAGGGCTGCGTGACCTTGAAGCGGTGCAGCGGCTGATCACATCGCCCGCCTTGATGGCAGTATTTGACCTGCCGTTTGCACCCTTGTTTTTCTTGGGGATTTTCATCTTTCACCCATTGATGGGGATCTTGGGGCTTGTCGGTGGGGTGATCCTGATCATCATCGCCATCGCCAACCAGTTGACCACCCGCAAGCCACTGGAACGGGCGAATGCCGCGTCTTTCCAGTCAGAGGCCTTGGGCGCCCAAATCCGCAATGAAAGCGAAATGGTGCACTCATTGGGCATGCGCGAGGCGGCGTTTGACCGCTGGCAGGTCGCCCGCGGATCGTCACTCGATGCGACAATTGGGGCCGCGGATTCGGCTGGCACATTCACCTCGTTGACCAAGGCATTCCGGCTGTTTTTGCAATCGGCGATGCTTGGCCTTGGTGCTTATCTGGTGCTGCAGGGACAGCTGACGCCAGGCGCGATGATCGCAGGGTCAATCCTGTTGGGCCGCGCCCTTGCGCCGATCGAGTTGATCGTGGGCCAATGGGCAAATTTCCAAAAGGGCCGTGAAGGCTGGGCGCGTTTGTCTGTGCTCTTGGGCGCAATCCCTGTAGATCAACCGCGCACCGCATTGCCGCAACCCGCGGCACGTCTTGTCGCAGATCAGGTCACGGTGATTCCCCCCGGCGAACAGCAAGCCGCTTTGCGCATGATTTCTTTTGAAGTGCGGCCAGGGCAGGCTGTGGGCGTCATCGGCACCTCTGGTGCGGGCAAGTCAACGCTGGCGCGTGCGCTGACCGGTGTTTGGAAGCCTGCGGGCGGCAAGATCAGGCTGGATGGGGCCGCGCTGGACCAATACGACCCTGACGTGCTGGGCCAGCATATCGGCTATTTGCCGCAGCGCGTGCAACTCTTTGATGGCACGATCAAGGAAAACATCGCGCGCATGTCCAAGACACCTGATGATGCCGCCGTGGTCGCTGCCGCCAAAAAGGCCGCTGCCCACGAGATGATTTTGAAGTTGCCCGAAGGCTACGACACCCGTGTCAGCGCAAACGGCGGGCGTCTTTCGGGCGGACAGATTCAGCGCGTCGGCTTGGCCCGCGCAATGTATGGCAACCCAGTTGTTCTGGTGTTGGATGAACCCAATTCAAACCTGGACAATGACGGGTCAATGGCCCTGAACAATGCGATCAAGATTGCCAAGGAAGAAGGCAAAGCCGTCTTTATCATGGCCCACCGTCCGGCCGCTATTCAGGAATGTGACATGCTGCTGGTGATTGAAAACGGGGCGAAACGCGCCTTTGGTCCCAAGGATGAAGTCATGAAAGACGTGGTGAAAAACGCGCAGGCGATTACGCAAAACGCAGGCAAGGCCGGAGGCGTATCATGACCGACGACCACAAAAACCGCTGGTCCGCGACGCGCCCAATGACCTTGGGCCTGATTGCTTTGGTTATCTTGGTGGGTGGCTTTGGAACCTGGGCCGTGATGGCACAGATCACAGGTGCAGTGATCACCACGGGGCAGATCGAGGTTGATCGCAACCGGCAGGTTGTCCAACACCCCGATGGCGGCGTTGTTGCGGAAATCCTTGTGGATGAAGGCGATAACGTGGCCGAAGGCACGATGATGATCCGGCTCGACAGCTCTATCCTCACCTCAGAACTCGCCGTGATCGAGGGGCAGCTCTATGAAATTCTGGCCCGCACTGCCCGGTTGAAAGCTGAACGCGATGGCGAAGTGGAACTGGACTTTGATGACATCCTGAAAGACGGCGGCCCGGACGCTGTTGAGTTGATGGATGGGCAAAAACGCCTGTTCGAGGCGCGCGTCGATTCAATCAACCGCGCGACAGAGCAACTGACCCAGCAAACCGCCCAAATCGCAAGCCAACTGGCAGGGATTCAGGCACAGCAAACCGCCCTTTCCACGCAAAGAGAGCTTATTGCGCAGGAATTGGCCGATCAGCAATCCCTACTAGACCGCGGCCTCGCGCAGGCCAGCCGCGTGCTTGCCTTGCAGCGTGAAGAAGCAAGCCTTTTGGGCCGCGTTGGGGAGCTAACCGCATCTGCAGCGCAGGCAAGTGAGCGCATGACAGAGATCGAAATTCAGGTGCTTGGTCTGACCACGACCCGCCGGGAAGAGGCGATCACGCAGTTGCGCGACCTGCAATATACGCAGCTTGAGTTATCTGAACGCCGCCGCACATTGCGCACGCAACTCGAGCGGTTGGACATCCGCGCGCCCGTAAGCGGCATCGTCTATGGCTTAACCGTTTTTGCCCCGCGTTCCGTCATCAGGCCTGCGGATCCGGTGCTATATATCGTTCCGCAAGACCGCCCTCTTGTGATCGCGACGCAGGTTCAGCTGAATGACATCGACCAGATCCATGTCGGTCAGGATGTGACTTTGCGTTTTTCTGCCCTTGATCAACGCCGGACACCCGAGTTGAAGGGCAAGGTTACGCTTATCTCCGCCGATGCCTTTCAAGATCAGAACGCGGGCCTGTCCTACTACCGGGCCGAAGTGCAGATGAACGAAGGTGAGATTGACAGACTGCCCGAAGGGTCGACGCTGATTCCCGGCATGCCGGTCGAGGCTTTTGTGCGAACCGCCGACCGCAGCCCGATGGATTACCTGCTCAAACCACTCTCTGACTATTTCGCCAAGGCATTCCGCGAGTCCTGATTGCGCCGCCTGACGGGGCGGTCTAGTTTCCGGCAAGCAACAAGGAGCCTGCCGATGTCCGCTATTGAAACACGCCTGTCAGAATTGGGCATCACCCTGCCCGAAGCCCCCGCACCAGCGGCGAACTATGTCCCTTATGTGATCACCGGGAACACAGTCTATGTGTCGGGCCAAATCAGCATGGGACCTGATGGTTTCTTGACCGGCAAGCTCGGCGACAGTGTCAGCGTGGAAGACGGCGCAGCTGCTGCCAAGACCTGTGCGATCAGCTTGCTTGCCCAGCTCAAGGCGGCCTGTGGTGGCGACATCGACCGCTTGGTGCGGGTCGTAAAACTGGTCGGTTTCGTGAATTCCACCGCCGATTTCACCGACCAGCCCAAGGTCATCAATGGCGCATCTGATTTCATGGTCGAAGCTCTTGGCGACAAAGGGCGACATGCGCGATCAGCAGTCAGCGCAGCCGCTTTGCCCTTTGATGTCAGCGTTGAAATCGAAGGCATCTTTGAGATCGCATGACCCTGCCTGCGTCCTTCCTTGCCCGTCCCATCGCGCATCGCGGCCTGCATCGTCGTGCGCATGGGCGTGTTGAAAACAGCATTGCGTCCATCATGGCCGCAGTCGCGGCAGGGTATGGCATGGAAATCGACATCCAGGTTTCGCGCGATGGCGTCCCCATGGTGTTTCACGACTATGATCTGTCGCGGCTGACACCTGCCAAAGGGCCAGTTGCACAACACCGGTCAGACGAGTTGACGGCAATCCAGCTCAAGGACGATCGCGGCACGATCCCCACGCTGCAAGAGGTCTTGTCAGTGGTCAACGGTGAAGTGCCCTTGCTGATCGAGATCAAGGATCAGGACGGCAACCTTGGCCCGCAAATCGGTGGTGTCGGCAAAGCTGTAGCCACCCTGTTGCACAGCTACAAAGGCGACGTGGCCGTGATGTCGTTCAACCCGCATCATATCAGCGAAATGGCCCGCATTTTGCCTCAGGTCCCGCGCGGATTGGTGACCGATCCGTTTGTTGCAAAAGACTGGCCAACGATTTCGGACGGGGTTCGCAAACGCGCGGCGCAAATCCCCGATTACGACGCGGTTGACGCCTCTTTCATCAGCCACAACGTCAACGATCTTGCGGCCCCGCGGGTGGCAGAACTCAAGCAACAGGGCGCTCGCATCCTGTGCTGGACCGTGCGGTCGGCAGAGGTTGAAGCTGAAGCCCGGAAAATAGCGGATAACGTGACATTTGAAGGCTACTCCGCTTGACCCGCACCGCGCGGCGCACAAGTTAGACGCATGACAGATGCGCCAATCGAAATCACCGCTTTCCCCTCGCTGGACAAGATTAATCCTGTCGACTGGGATGCCTGCGCCTGCCCTGAAGCGGCAGATGGTCGTCCGAACGATCCCTTTACAACCTATCGGTTTTTGAAAGCCCTGGAAGACAGCGGATCGGTCGGGCCGGGCACTGGCTGGCAACCGCGATACCTTGCTGCAAAGATCGACGATCAGGTCATCGCCGTGGCCCCCCTCTATGCAAAAGGGCATAGTCAGGGCGAATACATGTTCGATTTCAATTGGGCCCACGCTTATGAAAACGCGGGCGGACGCTACTACCCCAAGCTTCAGATCGCGGTGCCGTTCACCCCGGCCACGGGACGTCGGTTTCTGACCCGCCCCGGATTTGAGGCGGTGGGCATGGGCGCGTTGATCCAAGGGGCCGTCCAAATCGCCAGCGACAACGAGCTTTCGTCGTTGCATGCGACCTTCTGCACAGAGGCCGAGGCAATCGCCGCCGCTGAAATGGGGTTGTTACATCGAACCGGACAGCAATTTCACTGGGAAAACAACGGCTACGCCGATTTCGACGCATTTCTGGCAGACCTGTCCAGCCGCAAACGCAAGAACATCCGCAAGGAACGCGCGACGGCACAAGCATTCGGCGGCGAGATCGTCAGCCTGACCGGAGACGCCATCCAGCCGCACCATTGGGATGCCTTCTGGCAGTTCTATCAAGACACCGGAAACCGCAAATGGGGCACGCCTTACCTGACGCGGCAATTCTTTGACGAGGCTCAGACCCATCTGCGCGACGACATCTTGTTGGTGCTCGCGCTGCAAGACGGTCAACCGATCGCCGGGGCGTTGAATATGATCGGGCGTGAGACGCTTTATGGTCGCTACTGGGGTTGCACTGCGCACCACCCTGCCCTGCATTTTGAGCTATGTTATTATCAGGCCATCGACTTTGCGATTGCCAACGGCATGGCGCGGGTCGAGGCGGGCGCGCAGGGTGAACACAAGCTTGCGCGGGGGTATCTACCGGTGACCACCCATTCGGTGCATTGGTTCGCCGATCCGGGCTTTCGCGAGGCGGTGGCCCAATATCTTGACCACGAACGCGACGCGATTGACCACGAAATTGAGGTGCTGACCAGCTACGGCCCTTTTCGCAAAGACAACAGAGAGGAACAACAATGACAGATGCTTTGGATGACGCAGGACGCGCCGCCCTTTTGGACGCAGGTTGGGCCATGCAAGACGGTCGCGATGCGGTCAAAAAGACATTTGTGTTCAAGAATTTTGTCGAGGCGTTTGGTTTCATGACCCAATCCGCGATCTGGGCTGAAAAGCTGAACCACCACCCCGAATGGTCAAATGTCTACAAGACCGTCGAGGTTGTCTTGACCACGCACGATACCGGTGGTTTGAGCGCGCTGGACGCCAAATTGGCGGCAAAGATGGATGCATTGGCGGGCTGAATGGACAAGTTACTGAATACCGAAATCATCGACGGCAAGTCGATCATGGACCTGTTGACGCTGGAGTTTCTGGTGTCGGTACTGGGCAATGTGCTGACCGCCATCGTGATCTTGTTTATCGGCTTTGTGGTCGGCGGTTGGCTTAGCCGTCGGGTCCGGGCCTTGGGTGAAAAGCACGACCATCTTGAGCCCACGCTTTTCAACTTTCTGGGCAATGTTATCCGCTATGTTGTCATTGGATTTGCGTTCCTTTTCGTGCTCAACACCTTTGGCATTCAAACCACGTCACTTGTGGCCGTTATTGGTGCGGCAGGACTGGCGATTGGCCTGGCGTTGCAAGGCACTCTGTCCAATGTCGCGGCTGGTGTGATGATCATCTTTTTTCGCCCCATCAAGCTTGGTGATTTTGTCGCGGTGAGCGGCGAGATGGGCACCGTTAAGGATATCACGCTCAACTTCACCGAACTGGCGAGCATCGATAACGTGCAAATCATCATCCCCAATGCGCAGGTTTGGGGCAACACGATCACCAACTATTCGATCTATGATACCCGCCGTGCTGAATGGTCATTCGGCGTGGGCTACGGCGCCAATCTGGCTACGGCAGAGCAGGTCATCCGCGACACGATCCTGTCTGATCCACGCAGTTTGGCAGACCCGGAGCCGTTTATTCAGGTCAATAACCTCAACGCGAGCTCCGTCGATTTTTTGGTGCGGGTGTGGTGCAAACGCGGTGACTACTTTGCCTATCAGGCGGATATGAAGCGCGCGGTCAAAGAGGCGCTGGATGAAGCGGGCGTCGATATTCCGTTCCCGACACGCACAATCGTCAATGTCAGCGCTGATTAACAAAAGGGCCGGGTCATTCCCGGCCCTTCGAAATTAGATCTGATCAAGCAGCGTTTCACCCGCTGCAATTTCGCATTCTCCGGGGCCATCTCCGGTATTGAGTACCTTCACAACACCATCCTCTGCATAGAGTGAATAGCGCTGTGATCGCTCCACAAAGCCAACCGCGTCGACCGAAAAATTCATCCCGATCGCCTTTGTGAATTCGCTCGCCGCATCGCCAAGCATCGTAATACCGGCGGCGGTCGCACCTGTCGCCTCGCCCCAGGCCTGCAAAACAAAAGGGTCGTTAACGGCAAGACAAATCACTTCATCCACGCCCTTGGCAGTGAATTGGTCCTTTGTGCGCATAAAGCTCGGGACATGGGCGGTCGAGCAGGTGCCAGTATAGGCGCCAGGCAAGCCAAAGATAACGACTTTGCGGCCCTTTACCTTATCCGCGATCTGCACCTTTTCAGGTCCATCTTCACCCATCACAAGGACCGTTGCATCAGGGAGTAGATCACCGGCGGTTATTGTCATGTTGCAGTTCCTTTTTGACAATTGCATCGTGCTCTCTGACGCATATAGGGTGCGGCGGGATAAGGGAAAGTCGTCATGCAAAATGTTGTCGTTATTGGTGCGGGCCAAGCTGGTGCCAGCCTGGTGGCCAAGTTGCGCAGCGAAGGTTTTGGCGGCCAGATAACCTTGGTTGGGAGCGAACCTGTCCCCCCCTATCAGCGCCCCCCCCTGTCCAAGGCCTACCTGCTGGGTGACATGACCGAAGAACGGCTCTACCTGCGGCCTGAAAGCTTTTACGCCAATCAGAACATTGACCTAATCCTAGGGACACATGCCGTGGCGGTGGATCCGGCCAAGAAACAGGTCACGCTGCGCGATGACAGCGTACTTTCGTATGATGCGCTGGCGCTGACCACCGGCGCGCAGCCGCGCGCGCTGCCAGCCAGCATTGGCGGAACACTGGACAACGTCTTTACCGTGCGAAACCTCGCTGATGCAGATGCGATGGCACCTGCTTTTCGCGACGGTGCACGCGCACTCATCATCGGCGGCGGTTACATCGGGCTAGAGGCGGCAGCCGTCGCCGCAAAGCGCGGTGTGAAAGTCACGCTGGTCGAGATGGCAGACCGGATCTTGCAAAGAGTCGCCGCCCCCGAAACATCCACCTATTTCCGCGACCTGCACGCAGCACATGGCGTTGACATCCGCGAAGGCGTGGGGCTGTCGCGGTTGACTGGAACAGGCGCAGTAACCGGGGCAGAGCTGACAGATGGCACCTCATTGGACATCGACTTTGCCATCGTCGGTGTCGGGATCACACCCGCAATCGCACTGGCAGATGCCGCCGGCCTGACTATCGACAATGGCATTGCTTGCGACGCAAATAGCCGCACGTCCGACCCGCACATTTGGGCCGCCGGCGACTGCGCGTCATGCCTGTTTGAAGGTCAGCGCGTCAGGGTCGAAAGCGTCGGAAACGCCATTGATCAGGCCGAAAATGCTGCACTCAACATCCTGGGAAACGATCTGCCATATCAGCCCAAGCCTTGGTTTTGGTCGGATCAATACGACTGCAAATTGCAGATCGCCGGATTGAATATTGGCTACACGGACGTGATCGTGCGCATGGGCGATACGGCAGGCAGCCAAAGCCATTGGTATTACAAAGGTGACAATCTCATCGCGGTGGACGCAATGAATGACCCGCGCAACTACATGGTTGGCAAGCGCCTGATCGAGGGCGGCAAATCACCAGCGCCCGCGGTCATCGCCGACCCGGCCACCGATATGAAGGCCCTGTTGCGCGGGTGAGGATTATTGCAGGCACCCACCGCGGCACAACACTTGCAGAGGTCGGCAAAGGGGACGCCAGCGCCCACCTTCGCCCCACAACGGATCGCGTGCGCGAAAGCCTGTTCAATGTGCTCCAAGGGGGGCGTTTTGGTGACCCGATCAACGGCGCGCGGGTGCTTGATTTGTTTGCCGGAACCGGCGCGCTGGGGCTAGAGGCACTGTCGCGTGGTGCAGCACATGTCACCTTTGTGGACAATGGCAAACCCGCGCAAAAGCTAATCCGCGCCAATATTGCCAAGCTGCGGCGCGGTGATGATTGCACATTGCTGACAGTGCCTGCGGATGCTTTGCCGACCGCTGATGCGGCCTGCGATTTGATCTTTCTGGACCCGCCCTATGGGCAGGGCCTTGGCGTCAAGGCGCTAAATGCCGCGCAAAACTGGATCGCGCCGGGTGCCCTGATTGTCTGGGAAGAGGCCGCCGCACAACTTGCCCCCGTAGGGTTTGAGGCGCTGGATCAACGCCGCTACGGCACAAGTTGGGTTACATTTCTAAGGGCCGCATCGTGACACCAAAGCTGGTGATCTTTGATTGCGATGGCGTGTTGGTCGACACAGAGCCTGTAACGGACAAAGTGCTGTCGGACAGCCTGACCGCGCATGGGCTGCCCGTCGCACCGCAAGAAGTGCATCAGTTATTCGCAGGCGGCACAATGCAGGGCGTGATGGAAACATCGCGTGCCAAAGGTGCGGACCTGCCTGACGACTGGCTTGATGATATTTACGCGCAAGTCTTTGCGAAGTTGCGCGAAGGCGTGCCTGTCGTTCCCGGCGTGATCGACCTGCTGGATCTGCTCGAAACACGCGGTGTGGCCGTCGCAGTCGCCTCAAACGGGCCGATGCAAAAGATGGAGATTTCCTTGGGCCCCTCTGGCCTTTGGGACAGATTGGCAGGGCGGATCTATAGCCGCGAACAGCATGAACCAAAGCCGGGACCGGGGATGCTGTTGCACGCCATGAAGGTTGCAGACGTTAGCCCAGACGAAACCGTGATGATTGACGATATGCCTGCCGGTTGGCACGCAGCCCATGCCGCAGGTGTGAGGGCGCTGGCCTATGTTGCAGAAGGCGGATTGGCCCGCGCCACAGACCGCGAAACGGGCTTTACCAAGATGTCACAGGTGCCGGGGTTGATCGGACTGGTCTGACGCGGCTAGGCTTTGTCCATGACTGACGCAAGCATCCACGGACCCTGGGCACGACCCAAGCCGCAAGAGGTGGCGCTACCTGCGCCCGTGCCATTCTCGGCCCCCGTTCTGATCGGTGATTGTGTGACCCCCTTGGGCGGTGAGACCGTGTTGTCGCTCCTACTCAAAAGTCTTGACGGCCAACAGCAAAGGGACCGCGACGAACGCGGCCCCCTGTAACAAGACACTCGTTACCCGTCGCTTGAACTAGTTACTCAACGCTTCGGCGCTATCAACATGCGCGGCCACAGCGGCCTGTGCGCGGGCGACCAGGGCAGCACCGTCGAAACCCTTCTCGTCCATCTCTGCGATCCATTCTGCCGTCACCTCTGCGCCCAGCGCCTTGATGCGATCCGTCTCTGCGACGCTGATCTGCGCGATCGTGTTTCCGTCAGCGATCATGGCCTCCCGGCCCACCACATCGCCCAGATCATGGGCGCGCCCGGCCCAACGACTGGCCATCATGCCAGAGTTGGCGTCAATCACCGCCTTGAGGTCATCAGGCAGGGCAGCATAGCTGTCCTTATTCATCGCCCAGATGAAATAAAGGTTATAAAGCGCGCGATCACCCGCCACATCGGTATGGCTGTCGGTCAACTCGTTCAGCTTCAGCGAGGGCGACATCTCCCAGGTGATCACGCCACCATCGACCACACCTTTTGACAGCGCCTCGGGGAAGGCGGGCACAGGCATACCGACCGGATTGGCGCCAAGCTTGTCCAGTAACAATGTCGCCGGTCGCGATGGGCCGCGCAGGTTCAGGCCTGCGAAATCCTCAACTTGTGTGATTTCTGCGCCCTTTTTGTGCACGATACCGGGGCCGTGCATATGCGCCGCAATCAGGTGCACGTCAGCAAAATCATCCATCAGATAATCCTGCGTGAATTCCCATGCGGCCGCACTCGCTTCCTCGCCGGATTTGGTCGTCAGGAACGGCAATTCCATAGCTTCCGCCTCGGGAAAGCGGTTGGGTTGGTAGGCTGGGATGACCCAGCCGCCATCGATCACGCCATCGGCGATCAGGTCATATTGGCTTGGCGCCGCGCCGCCCAATTGCATAAACGGATAAAGTTCGACTTTGATCCGGCCATTCGATTGTTCCTCAATCGCATCCGCCCAAGGCTGCATGAAATAAGTCGGGTTGGCGCTGGCTGGCGAAACAAAGTGCTGAAAGCGCAAGGTGACCTCTTGGGCCGAAAGCGTGGCTGCGAACAGGGCGAGAGTGGCCGCAAAAGCGGCAGTAATACGGGTCTGCATGGTGCATCCTTTGAGGTGTGTTTTTGAAAGGGTGTCACCGCTAGCGACACGGCAGATATAGGCACTTGCCGTGCCAGTTGCAAGTCATTCGCAAGAGGGGAATGCCGCCGTTACTTTCCCATACAAATTCAGGCCTTGTAGGTCGGGTGAAACATTCCGTTGGGGGAAAGCGTAAATATTTCAGCGCCTTGCGTCGTAATTCCGATTGAATGTTCAAACTGCGCGGACAGCGATTTATCGCGTGTCACAGCCGTCCAATCATCGGCCAAAACCTTGGTTTCGGGGCGGCCAAGGTTGATCATCGGCTCAATCGTAAAGAACATCCCCTCTTCCAGAACGGCCCCGGTGCCAGGGCGACCGTAGTGCAAGACGTTGGGCGGCGCGTGGAAAACCCGGCCAAGCCCGTGGCCACAGAAATCGCGCACAACAGACATGCGGTGGCTTTCGGCATAGATCTGGATCGCATTGCCGATATCGCCAAAGGTGTTACCGGGTTTTGCCGCCTCGATCCCCTTCATCAGCGCGTCATGGGTGACTTGCACCAAACGCTCTGCTTTGCGGCTAAGGTTGCCGGCCACATACATCCGGCTGGTGTCACCAAACCAGCCATCCACGATCACCGTGACATCAATGTTCAGGATGTCCCCATCCTTCAGCACTTTGTCACCGGGGATCCCGTGACAGACCACATGGTTCACCGAGATACAGCTTGCGTGTTGATAGCCCTTGTATCCAATCGTGGCAGAGGTCGCCCCAGCCGCCGCAACCCAATCGGTGATCAGTTGATCCAAGACGCCTGTGGTCTGACCGGGGAAAACATGTTCCGCAATATCATCCAGGATTTGCGCCGCCAAACGTCCGGCCTTTTGCATGCCCGCAAAATCGCCCGGTTCATACAGGCGGATCCCATCTTTGGTCAGTCGGCTGGTGTTCGTGTTCACGTCGCTACCCTTCATCGCTTACTGCCCACATAAGTGATCCCGCGCGCCTGTGCCAGAGGGTCAGTCAGGTGAAGTGAACGGGATCGGCCCCGCAAGCGAGATCCTAAGTGGAGAGATTTTGCACCCCATCGCCATGACCTCAACCCCAGAGGCGGCTTTGAACGCGGCCGCATAAGCCGGGTCGAGGTCCGCGGCCAGCGTCAGGCCCGCGCAATCCGTCCGTTGCACCAAGTACAACATCACAGCGCGGTGCCCTTGTGCGACAACGCCAGCAAGCTCTGCCAGATGTTTGGCCCCACGTGCCGTCACGCTATCGGGAAACTCCGCCAGACCGGGCGTGCGGCACAGTGTGACGCTCTTGACCTCGACATAGGTATCGGGGCCCGGACCACTTAGCAGGAAATCAATGCGGCTGTTTTCGCCATATTTTACCTCTGGCCGCACAACGTCATAGCCTTCCAAACCCGGCACCTCTTTGGCCATCAACGCCGCTTTCAGCACAAGGTTAGGCAGGCTGGTGTCAACGCCGGTGAAATGCCCATTCTCGTGGTCCACCAAACGCCAACCATATTTGAGCTTTTTCTTGGGGTCGTCGTTGGGTTCCAACCAAACCTTTGTGCCTGGTTCCGCAAGGCCCATCATGCTGCCCGGGTTGGCGCAATGGGCTGTGACTTCTTGCCCGTCCTCCAATCTGACATCCGCCAGAAAGCGTTTGTAACGACGGATCAGGCGCGCAGGGATCAGAGGCGTGGCAAAGTTCATATCCCGCGCTATACCGAAACCAAAGCGATTGGAGAACCCGCATGACAAACCCAACTGCCGCGATGTGTGTGATCGGGGATGAAATCCTGTCTGGTCGCACCCGCGACGCCAATATGCACCATCTGGCAGGGGTGCTGACCTCCGCCGGCGTTGATCTGCAAGAGGTTCGGGTGGTCAGCGACGATGCACAGGCGATCACTGCAGCGGTCAAGGCTTTGTCAGACAAGTATGACCACGTCTTTACCTCTGGCGGTATCGGCCCCACCCATGACGATATTACGGCTGATTGCATCGCCGCGGTGTTTGATACGCCGATTGATGTGCGCGACGACGCCCGCGCCCTGCTACAGGCCCGCTATGACAGCACTGGGCAAGAACTTAACGCCGCGCGTTTACGGATGGCCCGGATCCCCGATGGGGCCACCCTGATCGACAACCCGGTCAGCACTGCTCCGGGCTTTACTTTGGGCAATGTTCATGTGATGGCCGGTGTCCCGTCGGTCTTTCGCGCCATGGTCGAAAGCGTAATGTCGACCCTGCAAGGCGGCGTGCCGTTGCGGTCCGTAACGGTCGAGGTGATGCGCGGTGAAGGCGATATCGCGGCCCCACTCGCCGAAATCGACACCAAATATCCAGCCCTTTCTGTTGGGTCCTATCCGTTCCAAAGGAACGGCGTCTACGGATCAAACGTGGTGCTGCGCGGGCAAGACCCGGCGGAATTGGATGCCGCAGCGGCAGAGGTCAGGGCGGCATTTGACGCATGAACCTGCCTGACGTCCATCGGCTGTATGAGGTGGTTTCCAACACCTGGCCAGCCGCACAGGTCCGCGAGGTCGGACCTTGGCAGATCCGCACCGGAAAGGGCGGTGGCAGCCGGGTCAGCGCGACAACATCTCGATGCCCCATTGACCCGAGCGACCTGCCGCAGGCAGAAGCCGCAATGGAAGATCTGTGGCAAACGCCGCTCTTTATGATCCGCGAGGGGGACAGCGCGCTTGATGCCCTGCTCGAAGAAGCAGGGTACAGCATCAAGGATCCTTCGGTCCTATATGCCGCTAAGGTCAGCGATATCGCGACGCAACGCCCGCCACCTGTGACCGCCTTCACCATCTGGCCGCCGCTTGCCGTCCAGAAAGAGATTTGGGCCGCAAGTGGGATTGGAGACGGCAGATTGGCCGTGATGGACCGCGCGCCGCAACCAAAGACCACACTCTTGGGCCGCGTGGATGATCGGCCCGCCGCGACGGTTTTCCTTGGGGCGCACGGCGATTGTGCCATGATCCATGCGCTTGAGGTTCTCTCGACGGATCGCAAAAAGGGACTTGCCCGGCACCTGACCCGCGCGGCTGCCTTTTGGGCGCAGGAACAAGGATGCACCTACCTCACCCTGGTCACGACAGAGGCGAATTTGGCCGCAATCGCGCTCTATTCTTCCCTTGGGATGACTTGTGTGGGACGGTATCACTACCGCACAAAGCCCAGAGGTTAACCTTATGTCGGACCGTCCAACCGCCCTTGATCTGCCCATGGTGGACCCGTTGCCGCCACAGACGCAGAAATATTTCGATGTTTGTCAGGAAAAGCTGGGGATGATCCCAAACGTCCTGCGGGCCTATGCCTTTGATATTGAAAAGCTGAATGCGTTTTCCGGCATGTACAACGATCTGATGTTGGCCGACAGCGGCCTGTCCAAGCTGGAACGCGAAATGATCGCCGTGGTCGTGTCGTCGGTGAACAAGTGCTTTTATTGTCTGACGGCCCATGGCGCTGCCGTTCGGGCGATGTCTGGCGATCCGATGCTGGGCGAGGCGCTGGTGATGAACTGGCGCGCGGCGCAATTGGATGCGCGCCAATCCGCGATGTGCGCCTTTGCCGAAAAGATGACCAAAGCCAGCGCTGACATTGTAGAGGCCGACCGGCAGACGCTGCGCGACGCGGGCTTTAGCGACCGTGATATCTGGGACATCGCCGGCGTCGCCGGATTCTTCAACATGACCAATCGCGTTGCCTCTGCCACGGACATGCGGCCAAACGACGAATATCACGCACAGGCGCGATGATCCGGGTCGCTGCCTTTCTCGTCCTTGCCAGCCCCTTGTCTGCGCAAAATCTGTCGTTCCCGTCGAATGCGCAGATGACGGCAGAAGTTGCTAATGCTGACACCAGCTACGACTTGCCGACCGGGCCGTGGAACAGCGGGACCCTTCCGATAGCACGGCACGAAGGCGATATGACCCAACAAGCGTGGCGCATCGACGCAACCGGGCTGTCGACGCTGCAAATGCTGCGCCCTCTGCGCGAACAGCTGGGAAACGCTGGGTATCAGGTCATTTTTGAATGCGACACGCGGGCTTGTGGCGGTTTTGACTTTCGCTTTGCAACGCCTGTCATCCTGCCGCCTGCAATGGCCGTGAACCTTGGCGATTTTCGGTTTCTCTCTGCCACAGGTGAGACCGGCGCGGTCAGCCTGTTGGCGAGTGTGACGGCTGATGCAGGATTTGTTCAAGTGGTCTGGATCGGCCCGGCAGAGGCAACCCCGAACGTGCAGGCAAACGCGGCGCGGATCACCACGCAGCCCCAAAGTGGACGCCCCGATGATCTGAGCGATGCGCTGGATCAGGTTGGGCGCTTTGTTTTGCCGGGGTTGGAATTTGCCACCGGCTCTGCGCAGCTTGCTGACACAGAGGTCCCCGTATTGGATCAGCTTGCGGCCTATCTGGCGGTGCGCCCCGATCTGACGGTTGCCCTCGTCGGACATACGGACAGTGCTGGATCACTTGACGGAAATATTGCCCTGTCCCGCCGACGGGCTGGTGCAGTGCTTGAACGGCTTGTTGCTGATTACGCGGTTCCGCGCCGCCAGCTTGAGGCGCAAGGCATGGGGTATCTGTCGCCCTTGGCGAGCAATCTGACGGAGGATGGGCGCGCGACAAACCGACGGGTGGAAGTCATTATTACGTCAACCGGCCAATAGCTGCGCCTGCGAACGATCCGAAGTTTGATCCTGAACACCCTCCAAATCCTCCCAGAAAATGGCGCGGGCGCGACCAGCGGACTTTGCGGCGTACATCGCTTCATCGGCTTGCTGCATGGCCAGATCCAACGACTTCTCTGCGCCGACGGCAGCACCGCCAATTGACAACGTCACCCTCAGGTGTGGATTATCATCGACCTGCTGAAACGAAATTGGTTCGGTCAGTCGCGCCGCAAGGTCCCGCGCGGACGCAAGGTTTTTGCCGGGTAAATAGACAGCGAACTCTTCACCACCAAGACGCCCAGCGACATCCGATGGCCCGAGGTCAATTTCGACACGGCGCGCGATCGCCTCTAGGCAGATATCGCCAGCGGCATGGCCATAAGTGTCATTGATCCTTTTGAAATGGTCGGCATCCAACATGAGCAGCACACCCGCGCCATCCTTTTTCAGCCGCGCACGCGTTTCCGTCATAAACGTCCGGCGGTTGAACATGCCGGTCAAATCATCGGTCCGTGAAAGGTATAATAACCGATCTTCGGTCTCGCGTTGGCGCATCCCGACTACGAAGAACAAAAGCAACAGCGGCGTTGCAACAAAGACGGCGTTGGCGAAAAAATAATCAAGTGTGACAGGCTGATAGCCCAAATAAACTTGCGCAAACAACACGTTCATCGCGACAATCGTGCACAGGTGCACCAATATTTTTGGCATCGCAGACCACCAATTTCGTGGCACGAAATAGTCAAATATCGTTGTGAGCATGCTGTCTGACCCCGCCTCTCAGCACCCTAGCGAGAAAGGCGTAAACATTTGGATAAATGGAGAAACATTGGCCCCAACAAAAAAGCGGCCCCCGAGGGGACCGCATAAAGTCGGGTGTTCTCACACCTCGGGAAATCGTCTTACCAAGCGTCGGGGCCCTTTTCGGCGAACGCATGGACAAGGAAATCGATGAAGGCGCGCACCTTTGGTTGGGTAAAGCGACCGGGCGGGTAAACCGCGTAGATGCCCTGCGTTTCAACGGGCAGATCCGGGATCGCCTCTTCGACCAGACCCTGCTTAAGTGCATCGGCGTAAAGAAAACTTGGAAGATAGGCGATGCCAAGGCCGCCGACACAGGCGTTTAGCAGCGATTGACCATCGTTGACCGTCAACCAACCCGCGGTGCGCACCTGACGCCGCTCGCCAGAAGGCGCGGTCAGTTTCCAAACGGCAGAATTCGCCTGATTAGAGTAATGCAGCAGCTTGTGCTCGTTCAGGTCGTCGATCTTTTCAGGGCGCCCATATTGTTTGAAGTAGTCAGGGCTTGCGATCATGCGACGGGTTGTTTCCGTCAGCTTGCGGGCGCGCAGGGTGCTGTCTTCCAGCTCGCCGATGCGCACGGCCATGTCGAACCCTTCAGAGATCAGTTCAACATAGCGGTTGTTAAGCACCATGTTCACGGTGATGTCGGGAAATTCCGTCAGAAAATCACCCAGCACCGGCGACAGGTGATTGACGCCAAAGTCAGTCGCGACAGAGATCCGCAGCAAGCCGGACGGTGCAGATTGCATCGACGTGACAAGCGCGTCGGCTTCGCCTGCGTCGTTCAGAACGCGACGAGCGCGGTCATAATAGGCAAGGCCAATCTCGGTCGGAGAAACACGTCGCGTCGTACGGTTCAACAGCCTTGCACCTAGCCGCGCTTCAAGCGAGGACACGTGCTTTGAGACGGCGGACTTCGAAATCCCCATCTTTTTGGCCGCGTCGGTAAAGCCGCCCTGATCCACCACGGTGGCAAAGGCTTCCATTTCAGTCAGGCGATCCATACCGGTTCCTTGTTCATTCAGACTTCGCAGACAGATTTGACCCTGAAACCCGGCAGGAATGGGGCATATGCCTGACAATATCGGGGTTATGTCGGGACTGGTGCGGAAGCGGAAACAGAATTGACACCTCCCGCGCAATCTATTTTCACCGGTTCCGAACCACTTTGGCTGGACTGGGGGACATATGACCTATGACTACGATGCGCTCTACCAACAGCAAAAAGACGCCTTAGGCGCTCCATTCAGAGAGTTTGTCGCGTTCTTTGAGGACCTGCCTGATACATCGGCAAATGTGCTGGACATTGGCTGCGGTCAGGGACGCGATGCCCTGTTTATCGCGCGGCGCGGTCATCAGGTGACGGCCGTTGACCTTTCGCCTGCTGGGATCGCAGACATCAATAAGGTGGCGCTCTCCGAAGATCTGCCGATCACTGGCGTCGTCGCAGACATTGCCGATTACACGCCCAACGCCCCACATGACATATTGTTGATCGACCGGACACTGCACATGCTGGACGAAGCGCCCCGCCTAGCGGTTCTTGCGGCGTTGATCCAAAAGGTCACGCCGGGGGGCTGGACATTGATTGCCGATGAGAAAAGCAACTTACCAGGCTTTCGTCAGGTCTTTGCCGATGATGCGGCTGAATGGACAACCCACAAGGACACCAAGGGGTTTCTCTTCATGCAGCGCGGCTAAAGCGTTGCGGCCAGCCGGGTCCCTTGATCGATCGCGCGTTTGGCGTCCAATTCTGCTGCGACATCCGCCCCGCCAATAACGTGACAGGCCTTTCCAGCGGCTTCCAGCGCGTCCGCAAGGCTCCGCTCTGGCAACTGCCCGGCACAAAGTACGATGGTGTCAGCCGCGATGACGCCCGGATTTTCACGCCCTTCCCCGTAGCTGATGTGCAAACCTTCGTCGTCAATACGTTCGTAGTTCACGCCACCCACCATTTTCACGTTCTTCATCTGCAACGCGGCGCGGTGAATCCACCCGGTTGTCTTGCCAAGGTTCTTGCCGAGTTTTTGCGCCTTGCGCTGCAACAGCGTCACCTGCCGGGTCGGCGCGTCGGGCTGCGGGCCCTCTGGGCGCAACCCGCCGCGCGTCTGGGCGGGGTCACCTACGCCCCATTCGCGCAGCCATTCGTCCAGATCTTCGGTCGGGCTGTCATCGGTCACAAGGAATTCGGCCACATCAAAGCCGATGCCGCCCGCCCCGATGATCGCGACCCTATCGCCAACCGGGGCCTTGCCGCGCAGAACGTCGATATAGGACAGGACATTCGGGCCATCCTGGCCCGGAATGGCCGGATCGCGGGGCATGACTCCGGTGGCAATAATAACCTCATCATATCCTGCCAAGGCGTCCACATCAGCCGTCGTTTCCAGCTGCAAAGTGATGCCCGCCTTGGTGACCATGGCGCGGTAGTAGTCCACCAATCCCCAGAACTCTTCCTTGCCGGGCACCTGCTTGGCCATGTTCAGCTGGCCGCCAATCTCTGCCGCCTTGTCAAAGATCGTCACCTCATGCCCGCGTTCCGCCGCTGTCAAAGCCGCAGACAATCCCGCAGGCCCCGCACCCACGACCGCAATCCTCTTGGCCACATTTGTAGGGGCCACAAGAAGATCGGTCTCATGGCAGGCGCGTGGATTGACCAGGCAGGATGACAGTTTCCCGCCAAAGGTATGGTCCAGACAGGCCTGATTGCAGGCAATGCACGGCGCGATGGTTGTCGCCGCACCGGCCTGGGCCTTTGCGACAAAATCAGGGTCCGCCAGAAACGGCCGCGCCATGCTAACCATGTCGGCGCAGCCGTCGGCCAGCACGGCCTCTGCCACATCGGGCATGTTGATCCGGTTTGACGTAATGACGGGGATCGACACCTCACCCATCAGCTTTTTGGTGACCCACGTAAAGGCGCGGCGCGGCACACTGGTGGCAATCGTCGGGATCCGCGCCTCGTGCCAGCCGATGCCGGTGTTCAGGATCGTGGCACCTGCCGTCTCAATCGCCTTGGCCAGTGTGACCACCTCATCCCATGTCGACCCATTTGGCACCAAATCAATCATCGACAACCGGTAGATCAAGATAAAGTCAGCCCCAACTGCCGCCCGCACCCGGCGCACAACCTCGACCGGCAACCGCATCCGGTTTTCATAAGAACCGCCCCATTCATCGGTTCGCTTGTTGGTGTGGGTGACAAGAAACTGGTTGAGGAAATATCCCTCTGACCCCATCACTTCGACGCCATCATACCCGGCTTCTTGCGCGCGGGTCGCGGCGGTGACGATATCGCTGATCTGCTTTTCGATGCCTTCGGCGTCCAGCTCTTTTGGCGGAAAGGGCGAAATCGGGGATTTGACGGCGGAGGGTGCGACGCAATCGGGCGAGTAGGCATAGCGGCCCGCGTGCAAGATCTGCATCGCGATCTTGCCGCCCGCGTCATGCACTCGATCCGTGACCACCTTGTGGTTCGCGATGTCGTCTGCGGTAAAAAGCCCAGCGGCCCCCGGAAACACGCCGCCTTCCTTATTGGGGGCCATGCCGCCTGTCACCATCAAGGCCACGCCGCCCCGCGCACGCGCCGCGTAGAATTCCGCCACCCGGTTCCAATCGCGGGTTTCTTCCAGCCCGGTATGCATTGATCCCATCAGCACGCGGTTTTTCAGCGTCGTGAACCCCAGATCAAGTGGCGCGAGCATATGTGGGTAGTCGGTCATGGCGTCCTCCGGTTTGTGTCGTTCATGACGCAGCTTGACGTGGACGTCATCCAAAACGCCGCGTCAGGGTGGAATGATAAGATGCCCGTCTGCGCAAATGGCGAATTCTGAGCGATTGTTGAACATCATTTGACTGCCCCGGATCGGAACAAGCGAAGCGCCGATCCAACAAGAGCCCGATAGGAAACGAGATCAACTGATGGTGTGGTCAAGACGGCAATTCACTGCCACCGGATCAGGGGGTCTCGGTGCAACGCCGCCGAAACGCTTTCTTCAACATATCCAGCTCCGCACGAAGCAGATCCATCTCTGCGCGGATATCATCGCCCAGCGCCTCACCGACCATGACAGCAAAGCTGTTGAGGACTTCTTTCGTGCTCGCCTCTGCAATGACAAAGGTCTGCACGCCATCAGCGATCCGATCTGCAGGCAGCGTAAACCGCACAAGCCACACGTCGCCCTCCTGCGTCAGATTCAGCCCCTCGACCTCTTCCCCCAAATGCGTAGCGATCAGCGCTGGCGGATGCACACCTGCGCCGCGCAACTCACCCTGCCAGACGCCCGCTGCCAATGTCGTCTTGGTCAGGGTCATATGGGTCGTGTCTTGCGTGTCTTTTGCCATCACAATTCCGCCCTTGGATAACGACAAAACGTCATATCACGCATGGTGATCTGGTTCATATCAGGCCCCTCAAAGATCAAATCCAACCAGATCTTTTCGATCCGCTTGTCGTTCAGATCTGTGTAGGCCAAGTCAAATTCTACCACAGATTCAGGCTGATTGACCGGAATTTCGACAATCACCTGCTCTGTGTTTGGGCCGTGCTTGATGTTCAGGCGGCCAAAGACCTCAATGTCCTTTTCGGTTTCGATGATTGTGGACAGCCGGATGAGGTGTCGGCGCTGCATCCCTTCAACAGCGTCAGGCGGGAAATCCAGCACCAGCGACAAGAAGCTGCCATCAAAACCAAAGACGTCCATCCGCAAGCCAAACGGCGCAAGGTCTTCCTCTCGCGAATTGCGGACCTGACGCATGGTCAGTTCTGAAATGGTGCAATCGTGAAACAAATGCACCTCATCGCCCAGGGGGGTCTTGCTTGGGGCAGCTGCGATTCCCTTGGGGGTGATGGGGCCGCGCCACAATTGCGGCCGCCAAGACCAAAGCGTGCCACTGGGCCGGTTAAAGGCAGTCGATCCAATCCGGGGCAAGGCCAGCCTGCTATCGGCCACATGGACCAGCTGATCCAACCGCCCCTTCAGTTGCCGCGCCTGTTGCCGCTGATCCCGCAGCAAGGACAGTTCCGCCGTTTCTGCCGCGCGCGCGGCCACAGCCCAGCGCCGCAGGCTGCGGCGATGAGAAATGCGATCAAGCAGTGACTGTTTGTTGCGTGCCATCTATTTCTTTGCGGTTCACAGCAGCAGCGCCGCCCCCGCGCACTGCATTTGTCTTTCCTCTATACCTGCCAAATTGTTGCCAAAAAGGAAACAGTTGTCAGTTATCGGTTGCCGTTTCCGTTGCGTTGGCCGCCTGCAAGGCCGCGAGCGCCTGACGCAATAGCGCGTCGCCGACAGATACACTCAGCGGGGCATCTGCCAGACCGCGCAAACTGACGGTCACCAATCTGCCGTTGATATCGACAAATCCGCGCCATTCGGTTGGCTGTGTTCCGGCAATTGGCGGTGGATTGGTGTCATCAAAGAACGCCGTGACGATGCCCCCGTTTGCCCGCGTGCGGCGCAACGTGATTGCACTTGCGTCGCCAGAGGCGCTCAGCAAGGCCGCGCCTTCCGCAGACTTCAAGAATGCTTCAAACACAGGCTCCGATCCTGCAACAGAGGCGGTCCCGCTCGCCCCGGCCTGCACCGTTATCAGTGCAAGGCCCGGCACCCCTTCGCCTTCGCCTGTCAGCAACCGGCACGGCGCCAACAAGGCAAAGCCATCACGGGCACGACTTGACCGCCGATCAACGCAGAAGTTATCCGGCCCGGCGGCTTGCACCGCACCACCCAAAAGCGCGATGCTCCTCTGGCCCTCGCCGTCGCCGGTCAATCCTCCGATGCCGCCGCAGCTTGCCATCGTCACTGCAATGGCAAGCGCTCCTCCCAGACGCGACAGCAAGATCAGAGATCCATGTAGATGTGCTTTTCACCCTTTGCACCGGGGTGCGTCACGGCGCCCTGACGGGTGTTACCGACCAGCTGGGCATACTTCCAAAGCGCACCGCTGGCATAGATCGTTTCGCGCGGGCCTTTCCAATTGGCTTTGCGCTCGGCCATTTCTTCGTCGGTCAGATCGACCTTCAACTCGCCCTTCACCGCATCCAGCGTGATGATGTCACCGTTCTGGATCATGGCAATCGGGCCGCCGTGCGCCGCCTCTGGGCCGACGTGACCCACACAGAAACCACGGGTCGCACCGGAAAAACGGCCATCGGTGATCAGCGCTACCTTTTTGCCCATGCCCTGACCAGATAGGGCGGCAGTGGTCGCCAGCATTTCGCGCATACCGGGGCCGCCAGCGGGGCCTTCGTTGCGGATCACAATGACTTCGCCTTCTTCGTACTGGCGCGCTTTCACCGCCTCAAATGCGTCTTCTTCGCATTCAAATACACGGGCGGGGCCGACGAAATACTGCTCTTGCGTCGCCATGCCTGCGACCTTCACGATGGCACCTTCAGGTGCAAGGTTGCCCGACAGGCCAACCACACCGCCGGTCTTGGTCAGCGGCGCATCGACCGGGTAGATCACGCGGCCATCAGCCTCGCCTTTGATTTCGTCAAGCTCTTCGCCAATGGCCTTGCCCGATGCGGTGACGCAATCTTCGTGGATCAGACCCGCCTTGCGCAGTTCCTTCATCACAACCGGAACGCCGCCTGCCTCATATAGGTCTTTGGCGACAAATTGACCGCCCGGCTTCAGATCGACAAAGTAGGGCGTGTCGCGGAAAATCTCGCAGACGTCGAACAGATCAAAGTCGATCCCGGCCTCTGCCGCAATCGCGGGCAAGTGCAGACCGGCATTGGTCGACCCACCGGTGCAGGCCACAACGCGTGCTGCATTTTCAAGGCTCTTGCGGGTCACGATGTCACGCGCGCGGATGTTCTTTTCGATCAGGTTCATCACCGCCTCGCCCGACGCGATGCTGTATTGATCGCGGCTTTCGTATGGGGCTGGCGCGCCGGACGAGTTCATCAGCGCAAGGCCAATTGCCTCTGACACGCAGGCCATTGTGTTGGCCGTAAACTGGCCACCACAGGCACCCGCAGACGGGCAAGCCACCCGTTCCAGCACCTCAAGCGCTTCATCCGACAGATTGCCCGCCTGATGGTTGCCGACGGCCTCGAACATGTCCTGCACGGTCAAATCGCGGTTCAGGTATTGCTCAGGCACATCCGCCCCAGATGGCGCACGGCCCGGCAGGATCGACCCGCCATAGATAAAGACCGACGGCGTGTTCAAACGCACCATCGCCATCATCATGCCAGGCAGGGATTTATCACAGCCAGCAAGACCCACCAACGCGTCATAACAATGGCCGCGCATCGTCAGCTCAACCGTATCGGCAATCGCCTCGCGGCTGGCCAAGGACGACCGCATCCCCTCGTGACCCATCGCAATACCATCGGTCACGGTGATTGTGGTGAACTCGCGCGGCGTGCCCATGCCTTTTTTGACACCAAGCTTCACGGCCTGCGCCTGACGGTTCAGCGAGATGTTACAAGGGGCCGCTTCGTTCCAGCATGTTGCCACGCCAACCCACGGCTGCTTAATCGCCTCTTCGTCCAGCCCCATCGCATAGAAATAGGACCGGTGCGGCGCGCGCGCTGGCCCTTCGGTGACGTGGCGGCTTGGCAGATTGGTCTTGTCGACGGGGCCCTTAAGCATGGTGAGTGTCCTCCTCAAAAACTGTTGCGGATGGGTCTAATTGGCAGGTGGTGCTGACACAAGCCGAAACGGGCGCGTTGCGCCGCGCCCTGCTGCATGATTTGAACGGCAACATGACGCCCTTTGCCCGCTTTCTTGTGCCCGCGACCGCCTCGCCCGAGCTTTGGCGCCTGTTTCTGGGTTGCGTGGTGATCGCGGCCAGTGTGATTTTCGGCACCACTCTCTTGTCCATGATCCCCTTTCAGTTTTGGCCGGCAGCAGAAGCAAACCGCATCCTGAACGATATGATCTACGGCACATCCCGCTTTGGCATGGCGCTCGCGCTCTTCACATTTGCCTTCATGTTGGGTGGCACTTGGATCGCAGCGCGGCTGTTGCACGGGCGCGGGCTCGGATCGCTTTTTGGACCATGGCCAGAGGTTCGCCGCGGCTTTGTTTATGGCGCCACCGTATGCACCTTCGCACTTTGCGTGATCCTCGCCATTTGGTCGATGTTCTATGACGCAGTGCCAAAATCGCCGCTCAGGACTGTGATCTTATTCCTGCCTTTGGCTGTCATCCTGATCGCGCTGCAAACAGCGGCGGAAGAGGTTATTTTCCGCGGATACCTGCCGCAGCAGCTTGCCGCGCGGTTTCGGCACCCCGCCATTTGGTTCGTGCTGCCGCAGGTGCTGTTTGGTCTGTTACACTATGACACCGAAACACTTGGTCCATGGCTTTGGCCCTATCTTGCGATCATCACACTCAACGGTCTGGTCTGGATGGATCTGGTGCGGATCACGGGCAACCTTGGCATCGCTTGGGGATGGCACTTTGCCAACAACCTCTTTGTGATGACGGTGCTGGGCGCACCCGATTACCTGTCCGGCTATCTTTGGCTGGCGACACCCTATGCCACCGTGAATGCGCCCGGACTTGTGGTGGCCGTTGATGCCATCAGCGTTGTTCTTGTCTGGCTGATCTTGCGCCGCGCCTTGCTGCGCCCGGTGGCGGCCTGACCATGCGCAAACCCGATCCCTACCCCCTGCACCGCCGCTTTATTGCGCCCGCACATGCCTTGCATGACATCTGGCGCGTCATCGTTGTTGTGCTCGGGTTTGAGATCGTGTTCGAGGCGACCCCATATCTCTTCACCGGCCCCGCGACCGATCCATTTGGCCCGCCGGCACCCGTCACGGCGCTGGACACGCTGGTCGAATTTGCGGCCTTCATTATCCCGTGCATCGCGCTGTTGGTTCTGGTGCGCTTGTTCCATCGGCGTGGACTTGGTTCCTTGACTGGCCCCCGATCAGCGGCTTGGCGCGACCTGCGCCGCGTGGCCCTCGCCGTAGGGTTGGTGCTGTTGGTGCAGGAACCCCTGCGCATGTGGGACCAATGGGATGCACTGGCCCGTATGCGCCCGTTTGACCAATGGGCGGTGATGCTGCCCTTTGCCTTTGCCGCCCTGCTTATTCAGGTCGGCACTGAAGAGATCTATTTTCGCGGCTACCTGCAACAACAACTCGCCGTGCGATACCGTAACCCATTGATCTGGATGGTGATCCCTTCGGCCTTTTTCGGGCTTGCACACTTTGTGAATGGGGCGACACCGCTTGATGGCGCCATTTGGGCGATCTGGGCCATGGCGCTGGGACTTGCCTGCGCCGATCTGACCGCGCGGACCGGCAATATCGGTGCGGCTGTTGGGCTTCATCTGGCCAATAACGTCTTTGCGTTGCTCATCACCGGGATAGAGGATTGGCCGACCTCCGGCCTCGCCCTTTGGCTTTATCCCTACCAAGACCCCTGGGGCCTCGACCCGCCGCCCTTCAGCATCCTGGCCCTTGACCTCACATTGTCGCTCGCTGGCATCTGGGTCATGTGGCTCGCCGCGCGAGTCGCATTGCGGCGCTGATCAACGCAATGGCCTCGCGCCCTGCCTCCAAAGCAATTGCATTCCTTGTCGCACGTCATTATCTCAAAAGCGGTCGGCAGAAAGGCACCTCATGAACTGGATCACCAACTACGTCCGCCCCACGATCAATTCGCTTTTCTCGCGGCGCGAGGTGCCGGACAACCTTTGGACCAAATGCGATGACTGCGGCACCATGCTGTTTCACCGCGAGCTGGCCGATAACCTGAATGTCTGCACCAACTGCGACCACCACATGCCGATCAGCGCTGTGGACCGGCTGCATTCGCTCTTTGACAATGGCGTCTTTGTCGAGGTCGCTGTCCCCGAACCAACCACCGACCCACTGCATTTCCGAGATCAAAAACGCTATACTGATCGCATCAAGGACGCCCGCAAAAAGACCGGGCAAAAAGACGCGATGCTGGTGGCCGAAGGCGACATGGGCCGCACCCCCGTTGTCGTGGCCGTGCAGGACTTTTCCTTTATGGGCGGGTCGATGTCGATGTATGTCGGCAACGCCATCATTGCTGCTGCCGAACGTGCCATTGCGACGCACCGCCCGCTGGTGCTGTTTTCCGCCGCTGGCGGCGCGCGCATGCAAGAAGGCATCCTTGGCCTGATGCAAATGCCGCGCACCACGATTGCCGTGCAAATGCTGAAAGAGGCCGGGCTTCCTTACGTCGTCGTCCTGACGCATCCCACAACCGGTGGTGTGACGGCATCCTATGCGATGCTGGGCGACGTCCAAATCGCTGAACCCAACGCGCTGATCGGCTTTGCCGGGGCGCGGGTGATTGAACAAACCATCGGGGAAAAGCTGCCCGAAGGGTTCCAACGCGCCGAATATCTGCTGGATCACGGGATGCTGGACCGGGTGACCAAACGCACCGACCTGAAAGAGGAGTTGGTGACCATCCTGCGGATGATGATGAAGCAGGACCCCGCGGTCAAAGGCGACCTGCCCGCACCAGAGACCGCCGAAACAAGCGCCCCCGCCACGGCGGACAAGGCGGACGCCTCCGCATGATGCTGCTGGCCGCGCTGGTTGGCGCGGCGGCAGGCTTTGGCGCGACCACGATGATGCAGCGCGCAGGCATGCTGTCCGAACGCTCTGGCGTGGCGGTGATGCTGATCGCCGTCGCGCTGTTCTTTCCCGTCTTTGCCGCTGCCGAAGGCGATCTGCTGGCCTTTGCCTTGCACCTCTTGATCTTTGCCGGTTTCGCGACCCTTGCGATCCGCGGCTATGCCCGTGGCATGTTTCTGCTTGCTGGTGGGCTGATTGCACATGGCCTGTTCGACATCATGGCAGGCTTGATCGCCGCACCCGGTCCGGCGTGGTGGCCGCTTTTCTGCGCCAGCTTCGATATCGTCGCGGGCGTACTTATCCTGCAACTCATCCAATCCGGTAAGGTAGCCCGTTGACCCAATCCTCTGATGAAATCCTCACCCGGATGATGACGCTGCATCCCAAGATCATCGACCTCACGCTTGATCGGGTCTGGCGGCTTCTTTCGCTGACGGACAACCCACAAGACCGCCTGCCCCCGGTGATCCATATCGCAGGCACCAACGGCAAAGGCTCTACCCAGGCCATGATCCGCGCCGGGCTAGAGGCGTCAGGTGCCGCAGTGCATGCCTATACCTCTCCGCATCTGGCACGGTTTCATGAACGCATCCGGCTCGCGGGCGATCTGATCACGGAAACCGCTCTGACGGATGTGTTGGACCGGTGCTACACCGCCAACGGCCCCGAACCGATCACCTATTTTGAGATCACAACCGTTGCCGCCCTCGTGGCCTTTGCAGAAACGCAGGCCGATTACACATTGCTCGAGGTCGGGCTAGGCGGGCGGCTCGACGCCACCAATGTCATCAGCAGCCCCGCCGTCACTGTGATCACACCTGTTGACCTCGACCACCAGTCATTCCTTGGTGACACGCTTTCTGCAATCGCCGGTGAAAAGGCGGGCATCATCAAGCGCGGCGTGCCTTGCGTCGTTGGTCCGCAACATGACGAAAGCCTCGACGTGATTGAACGTACGGCCGCCCGACATGGCGCACCCCTTTATGTCCACGGCCAGCATTGGCACGTGGGTGTCGAAGCTGGACGGCTCGTTTATCAAGATGACACCGGCCTCTTGGATCTGCCCCTGCCCGCCCTGCCCGGTCCGCATCAGATCATGAACGCCGGGATCGCAATTGCTGCCCTGCGCGTGCTCGGCAAGGATGAGGCCGCCTGCGAAGCCGCCGTCACCCGCGCCAGTTGGCCCGCCCGGATGCAGCGCATGACCGACGGCGTTTTGGTGGACAGTTACCACCCGGCAGAGCTTTGGCTGGATGGCGGTCACAACCCGGCTGCAGGGCACGCCATTGCCGCGACCCTTGCGACATTGCCGCAACGCCCGACCCATCTGATCTGCGGAATGCTCAATACCAAGGACATCACCGGCTATCTCGCCCCTTTGGCCACGCAGGCCACCAGCCTGACCGCGGTCTCTATCCCCGATGAACCGGCAACAATCGCTGCCGACGACACCGCACTCTTTGCCCGCAAAGCGGGTTTCAAAGTGGCCACAACCGCGCCTTCGCTCACAGCGGCCTTGGCCGATATCACTACGTCAGATCCGCAGGCCCGGATCCTGATCTGTGGATCGCTCTATCTGGCAGGACATGTTTTGCGGGTGAACCATCCGCACGACACCTGATGAAAAAGTACAAATTTTCCTTTGACGCCTGAATCGCGACAGGTCTATATCTAGCATTATTGAGACAAAAGCCTCAGGGTATGGGGGCTGTGTCAAGTTGTTGAGTGTCACACGTGGGGGTTTGGCATGATGTTGCGTAAATATGGAAGTGTTGGATTGTGCGCCTTGCTGGCGACACCTTTGGCCGCGCAGGACGTAACCACCCAGACCATTGCTTTTGATGCCGACACCGCAGCGATCACGCAAAGTGCCCGCGCTGATCTGACCCGGCTTGGCCCCTTGGCGGCGCGGCCCGACGGCTGCGGCGCGGTTTGTCTCGCGCCAACGTTTGTCGCCCCCGGCATCGCCACCGTGGCAGAGCCCGAGGTCATTCGTTTCCTTGGCCAAGCCGTCGCCACAGAGGGTGGTCTTTTGATCGATGCGCGTCAGCGGACCGACCGCGACGGCGGGGCGATCGCCGGTTCCACCAATATTCCCGTCGCCGTTTTGGCACCGGACAATCCCTATCGGATCGACATCTTGATGGCGCTGGGAGCGCAGCGCACAGCCAACGCGCTGAACTTTGATAATGTCCCGCCAGTGATGATCTACGACGGCGGCCCTGCCGACGGCCAAGCCGCCGCGCTTGTTGATGCGCTGCTGGCCGCTGGGTACCCGGCTGATCGGATCTCTTACTACCGGGGCGGGATGTTGGTCTGGGTTGCCCTTGGTCTCAGCGTGGTCGAGACCGCGTCCTGACATTAACTCTGTTATGTGAGAGATGCGTGACCTCCGGGATTTCATGCATGCTGTTTGTGTATGGATTGTGCATGGTTTTCATACAGTATGTGCATCGTCGATTTTTTGGTGACAGCCTTGGCCATTTCTGCCGGAAAACTTCCCTCGATGCGGGCAATCGTGCTATGGTTTTGCCACATTTGATGGGTTGTTTGATGTTGCATCGTTTTGCTTTTCCTTTGGCCGTCATGGCCTGCCTGACCACGCCAGTTGCCGCACTCGCTTCCGACTTCAGCTTTTGTTGGGTCGGCGCGAATGGCTATACGATGACTGGAAAAATGTCGCTGTCTCAGGGCGTTACCGGCATGGCGACCGAAAAGGATGTCACCGCCTTCAAGATCGCCGGTTATCGCAATGGCACGCTCTTGGGCACCTGGGACATGGCCGATCTGCATCCCGGCGCGACATGGCATCTGCGCTTTGACACCGCCACCCAAACCTTTCCGACGGGGGGCAGTTTTCCGACCCAGAATTCGCAGGGCTGGAACGCTGATGGCGGTGCTGACGATTGTGGAAATCCCGGCTTCGGCTTCAACTCCGGCAACCATGCCCAAGACGTCTGCGTTGACGGTCATTGGGCTAGGGATAGTAGTATTGCACCTGAAAGCCCACTAACGGCTGTGTCCGGCAAGGGCGGCGCACAGTGTCAGTTTGAGGCGCTGATGAGTAAATCAAGCCAAAACGAATCATTCTGATTGACGGCGAATCATTGCTAAGGCTAGATTCGCAACCAACGGGACAGACGCCTTTCAATTGCGCTTGATCCGACGATCTTGGCAGGGCGAGGGGGCAGGCTTTGGCCTGTCTTCTTGTTTCAGGACAACGGTCGAGGTTTTTGTCGCAAAACCGGCCATTCCCCCTTTGACATATCGTTAACGGACCTACTACATCTTATCCGCAACGGGGCTGCCACCACCGTATTCAGAGAAGTTCTCAAGATATAGGCGGCCCGATTTGGGGGTATTGTCATGATCCGTGCCGTATTGGGCCTATTTGCATTTGCTGTCGCGCTTTGCGCCTATATCGTGATCTCTCCAAATGACCGGCCGACACCGCAGCAGCCTTTGACGGCGGCAACAGACGTGACCCGCGCGGCGTCCCAATCCTTGCTGCCGGGCGTTCCATTGCCCGGGGATACAAACGCCGACGATCTGGTGATCGCCCCCGCACCGACCCCTGCGCCAACGCCAAAAGTGCGGACCGATGGCAGTTCTATCAGTTCGACAACGGCCAATGTTTTGGCGGGTTTGGGGCTTACGATTGATGTGCCCGTGGCCGATCCGGCAATCACCGATTTGTCGAATGACGTGTTGCAAGACATCGGTGCCGCAACAGGCAACCCTGCCACGATTAGCCCTCCAAAGCCGACGACAGCCCTTGAAAACCTGGTGGTTGCGGCCCTGAAAGAAGGCCGCCCTGACGCAGAAATCGACAGCCTGATCAACGAAGCCGCGAGTGCTGGGCAACTGGCCGTGCCGGAAATTCTGGTCACGTCAGACGGTCGGGTCGACACGGCGATCCTGCTGCAGTCCATCCTGAACGAAGCTCAGATCGCCGCTGGCGGCGACGCGCCCGCAGTGCCCGAGGTGCCAACCGGCGACGGCACCGGGGTTGAGGTCCGCGTCGTTCAACGGGCCACCGAAACCCAGCAATACCGGTTCTACACCGTTAGCCGCGGCGACAGCCTTGGTGCGATTGCAGTCAAGTTTTACGGCAATGTCACCAAGTTCCAGCTGATCTACGAGGCCAATCGCGGCATCCTATCCAGCCCCGACCAAATCCGCGTTGGTCAGCGGCTGGCAATCCCGGAACTGCCGCAGACTTAAACGCCCCAATCGGCGGCCTGCATCTCGCGCAGGCGGCTGGCGGTGCGTTCAAATTCGAACGTCCCCTCGCCTTCGATATAAAGCATTTCTGGGACCGCCGCGGCGGAACAGATTAGCTGAACCTTTGCCTCGTAGAGCGCATCGATCAGGGTCACGAAACGCTTTGCCTCATTGAAGTTTTGCCGCCCCAGTTGCGGCACATCGTCGATCATCAAAACGCGCACGTTCTCGGCCAAGGTCAGGTAATCCGCAGCACCCAAAGGCCTGCCGCAAAGTTCAAAGAACGGCACGCGCGCCACGCCATTATGGAAATGCGGCAAGACGACTTCACGGCCCTTCACATGCAGCGTCAGCGTTTCTGACTGACCATTGGTCAGATCATGCCAGACCTGCGCCATCGCGGTACGGCTGTCCGCGTTGACGGGTGTAAAGTAGCGATCAGACCCTGCAAGCCGCCCCTGACGGTAGTCGGTGTCGCTGGCCAGCTCATGCACGACCAGACGTGTCTTGATAAGCTCAATGAACGGCAAGAATAATTGCCGGTTCAGCCCGTCCTTATAGAGGTCATTGGGGGGACGGTTCGAGGTGGTCACGACAACGACGCCCGCTGCAAAAAGCGCCTCGAACAGGCGGCCAACGATCATAGCATCAGTGATGTCGGTGATCTGCATCTCATCAAAGGCGAGAAACCGAATGTCACTGGTCAGTTTCGCGGCAACCGGTTTGATCGCGTCATCAACACCGGTTTTGCGGGCCTCGGCCATTTCGGCATGGACCCATTGCATGAAAGCATGGAAATGGCGGCGCTGTTTGGGAGCGTCGACGTTGTCATACAGCAGATCCATCAGCATGGACTTGCCGCGCCCCACCCCGCCCCACATGTAAAGGCCGGGAATGGCCTCTGTTGTTTTGCGAAAGAACCCTGATTTCTTGACCGGCACAGACAGGGCGGCGCGAATGCGTTCCAGTTCTGGCAACACGCCAAGCTGTGCGGGATCTTCGTGAAGGGTGCCTGCGGCAACCGCCGCAGCATATGCATCTTGGATCGTCATGAAACATGGATACGCGTGCAGCACAGAGTTGAAAAGTCTCAGATTTTCGCAAGCCGCGATCAGATCACGTGACGGTATGTCTGACATCACATAAAGCACGATTGACAAGATTGAGAGGGCGCAGCCAACTATCGACATGGAACGCAATGCCCCATTGATCACGCCCGTTCTTGTGGCTGGTTGCCTGATCATCATGACAGGCTTTGCGATACGTGCATCGTTCGGCGTCTTTCAAATCCCGATCTCAGAAGAATTTGGCTGGCCCCGCGCAGAATTCAGTCTTGCCATTGCGATCCAAAGCCTTGCCTGGGGTATTGGACAGCCGATTTTCGGCGCCGTCGCAGAAAAGATCGGGGACCGGACAGCGATTGTTATCGGCGCATTATTGTATGCGGCGGGTTTGCTTTTGTCGGCGGGTGCGACAACACCGCTCGAGCATCAGATCTATGAAGTGCTTGTCGGGTTCGGCGTGGCCGGCACGGGGTTTGGTGTGATCCTTGCTGTCGTTGGACGGGCTGCTTCGGACGACAACAGGTCAATGGCGCTGGCGATTGCGACAGCGGCCGGTTCCGCCGGTCAGGTCTTTGGCGCACCGCTCGCGGAAATCCTATTGGGCATAATGACCTGGCAGATGGTTTTTGTCTGGTTTGCCGGCGCGATCCTCGCGATCCTGTTGGTCTTGCCAATGATGCGTAGCCCGCAGGCGGCCAGCAAAGACACGATCGAAGAAAGCATGGGTGCCATCCTGATGCGGGCGTTTCGCGATCCGTCTTATACGTTGATCTTTGTCGGGTTCTTTTCTTGCGGCTATCAACTGGCCTTTGTGACGGCGCATTTCCCGGCCTTCGTGGCTGAAATCTGCGGCCCGATCCAACCGGGCGGGACACTGGCCAACATGGGGATCACGACGACAAGCGCCTTGGGTGCTGTTGCGATTTCGCTGATTGGGATGGCCAATATCGCGGGCACGTTGCTTGCGGGATATTTGGGCAAGCGTTTTCCGAAAAAGTATTTGTTGGCGGCAATTTACACCGGACGCACGATCATCGCGACTTGGTTCATTATGGTGCCGATGACACCCACGACAGTCATCATCTTCTCAGTCGGCATGGGAAGCCTGTGGCTCGCGACGGTGCCGCTGACCTCAGGACTAGTGGCGCACCTTTATGGGTTACGCTACATGGGCACGCTTTACGGAATTGTATTCTTTAGCCATCAACTGGGGTCGTTTATCGGGGTCTGGCTGGGCGGGCGGCTGTATGACCTTTATGGCAGCTACACTGCCGTTTGGTGGGTTGGGATTGGTGTTGGCGCATTTAGTGCCATTGTGCATTTGCCAATCCGCGAAGATCGGCCCGCATGGCGAACCGGTTCGCATTTCGGATAAATTTTAGCAAATTTTGAGTCTGGTTTTGGCGATTTACGCGGTCAATTCAAGCTGACCTTAAGGAAATCGAGACGCCGAGGCAGCTAGGGTCCCGACATTGCAAAAGCGTTGGGAGGCCAAGAATGGCGTCAATAATCAATATCTTCACCGTGTTCCTTCAGCCCGTCGTGCTGACAGTCGCGCTCGTCTATCTTTATGGGGCGGTTGGACGATGGAACCAGTCTGACCGGACCCGCAGCCTGACAATGGGATGCGTGTTCGGGCTTGGTGCTATGATGTCTATGGCGGCCCCGATCACGCTCGCTGATGGGTTGATTTTTGATTTGCGGAATTTGCTGGTTGGTATGGCCTGCGCCCTTTTGGGGCCACTTGCGGGGATCGTCGCATTGGCGATGGGTGTGACAACCCGACTGCTGATCGGGGGTCAGGGTGCCATGCTGGGGGTCACCGCGATGTGTGCCAGCGCAGGCATGGCGATCATCTGGCACCATTGGGTGCGGCGATCACAGCTGCCCAGCGATGCATCACTTTTGGTTCTTGGGGCAATGATTTCGGCACATATTGTCGTTGGGGTTCTGCTGCCCAGTCCTGTCAGAGCGGTCTTCATGACGCAATTGGCACCGATCATATTGGTGGCAAATCTGATCAGCGCCTGGGTCGTTGGCCGTCTTATCATCCGCGAGCGATATCTGCGCATGGAAATGAGCGATTTGCGGCTTGCGGCGGAAACCGATCCGCTGACAAATCTGCTGAACCGCAGAAGCCTGATTGAAGTTGTGGAACGCCATCAATCAAGCGGCAAAACCACCAACGGGAGTGTGATGTTGTGCTTTGACGTGGACCGCTTCAAATCCATCAACGACATTTACGGGCACCTTGCGGGTGACCAAATCCTGCAGTGCATCAGCGATCGGATCAAATCGTGCTTGCGCCCTGCGGATGTCTTCGCCCGCCTTGGGGGTGATGAATTTGTTGTGCTATTGCCGGATGTGACGCAGGACACAGCGCGGATCGTGGCAGAGCGTTGCCGGGCCGCGATCTGTGACCAGCCTTTCCAGGTCAATCAACGCAGTATCCCAGTATCCATCAGCATGGGCGCCACGTTCAGCAACGAACAATCCAGCTTTGACAAGTTGCTAAGCGCCGCTGACGTTGCACTTTACGAGGCGAAGGCCGATGGCCGCAACTGTGTGGCACTTGACCAGACGTTCAGTACAGGGTCGGCCCCAAACATGCAGGCTGCCTAATCCCTTTCGCGCAACACACCCTTTAGCCGCTCTGCCACTGTGGCGGCGTGGCTATAGGCCAACGCATGGTCTGCGTCGTCGATCACCTCTTGCAAGGTGTTGCGATTCCATTGGGTCAGTTGCCCCAGCGCCGTTATCGGGATCACTTCATCCTGTTTGCCCCAAATCGCGATCACCGGGATCGCTTCTTTGCCCAAGATCCGATGGGCCTGCTCGGTGCTTTCGGCCAGCATCCCGCGACGGCTGGCAAGAACCGCAGGCAAATAGCCCTGCCGTGTCAGCTCAACCCGCAGTGCGCCTTGGATTGCGGGCGATGGGGTCTTTGCGGCCACTGCCTCAATTTCCGCCGTCATGCGTCTGCTGGACAGAGCGAGGAACAGCCAGTCACCCAGCAAAGGCGTGTTGCGACAAAAGCGCAAAAAGGCAGATTCATGGGTTACCACGCCTGCGCTTGCCAATAGAATCAACCGCTTGATCCGCTCTGGTTGCGTGGCTGCAAATGTTGCGGCAATCGACCCGCCCATCGAATAGCCAATCAATGTCAGATCCTCGTTCAATTCCTGATGCGCGAGCAGATCGTCAAGTTGCTGGTGAAAGAAGGCCTGAGACTGCCGACCCTTTGGTGCGTCTGACAAGCCGCGACCATAAAGGTCGTAGGCAAGCACCCGATACCCCAAACCACCCAACCCCGCAGCAAGGTCTTCAAACACGACAGAGGGCGTGGTGAGCCCATGGATTGCCACGATCACTGGCCCTCGCGCCGGACCGAACCACCGATAATAAGTGACCCCCTGCGAGAGTTTGGCAAAGTCGCCCGGTGCGCCCTGACGTTCGGCCCGACCAATTTTGACCCGGCGACTTTCAGCAATGAAAGGCCATGCCGCGATCGCAGCCACGATGAGAATTGCGAGGAACGTCACGCCATAGGTCCTTTGATAATCGGGAACCAATCTGGGCGAAGCCGTTGACCTGCGACCATTTCATGCCCCGGGAACGGCGGAGATGTTCGCCCCGGTCGTTCGACGTAACGCGCGTCATCCCCGACCCAACGCAACGACAGCGCCCGCCGGCGCATGTCCGAGGCATTGCCGCGCGCGCCATGGGCGGTACGAAAATCAAACAGCACCGCATCGCCCGGATCCATCGGCCATTCCAGGACCTGGGTCTGCCCGGGATCAGCATCCGGATCTGGCACGGGCGTCCATTCATGGTCGCCTTCGTAAAAATCGCTGTCATCTGCCCAGCTAACTGGCCGGACCATGCGGTCCCATTTGTGGGACCCCGCGATAAAGCGGAGCGACGCCTCTTTCACCGGATCAAGCGGGATCCAGATACTGACGGTCTGCTGGCCTTCGACGAAATAATAGGGCGCGTCCTGATGCCATGGTGTTGGCTTGGGCGTGCCGGGTTCCTTAACGAGGACGTGGTCGTGAAAAAACTGCGCAGATTGGCTTTGCATCGCCTGCGCGGCAAGCGCGGCGGCGGGGCTGTTGCGCACGACGTCCTCGAACGCGGGAATGCGCGTCCAGTTGCAGTAGTCATCGAAAAAACGGCCTTTGCTGGCTGCATTCTCCGAGGCATAGGGGCCGGGATTGTTCATGTTTTCCGCAATCCCTTCGGCCATGCGTGCGACCCAATCGGCAAAGACGCCACGCACAACAATGGCGCCATCGCGCTGAAAATCGGCAACCTGCTGAGGCGTCATCATGGTTTGTAGCTTTCAAGGATATAACGGCTTGTCATCAGATCCAGATGCGCCCCGCCACCGTTCTTGAAGAGCGTGATATCACCCGGTTGGCGCGTGAATTGGTCGAGCGCATAGAAATCGGCCAGTACATCATCGCGGACAATCGCACCGCTGGCGAGCGGGCGTTTGAGTTCGCCGATATGGTCCAGCGTTGTGTCGAAACTATCTACAAAGATGCGCGAACGGCGCAGCGCGGTATCATCAACCTCGCGCATATCAGGACGGTAGGCACCAATCAGATCAATGTGCTGTCCTGGTTGCAGCCAATCGCCCATAATTATCGGGTCCGTGGACATGGTTGCAGACGTGACGATGTCAGCAGTACGCACGGCCGCTTCCAGATCATCAGCAACTGCGACACCGGGACAGTCTTGCGCAAACTGCGCAGCCCCTGCCGGCGAACGGTTCCAGACAGTAAATTTGGCGGCTGGGAATGCAGCGCCATAGGCCTGCCAAAGGGATCGGCCCACAGTTCCGGCACCCACGATCAGGATGTTGCGGCTGTCTGGGCGCGCCAACCGGCGCGCCGCCAAAAGGCTATCGCCTGCCGTCTTCCATTTGGTCACAAGGGCAAAATCCAAGATGGCTTCGAGCCTGCCGTCGTTGTCAGAAAACAGGTTCACCGCACCCGCGATCATTGGTTTGCCCAAGGCGGGATTGCCGGGAAACACGGTGGCGCATTTGACCGCCAGTCCCATGCCTTTAATCCAGGCAGAGCGATTAAGCAGCGTGTTGTCGTCGCGGTAGAGAAAGACATCCTCAACCGTGCCTTTTGGGGCCTTGTGGCCCACAGCGAGGGCATCGGACAGGGCGATCCAATCAAGCTGATCTTCCGCCTCAAACGGGATAAATTGCGTCATGACAAAAGCCCCGCGTCCCGCAATCGATCTGCAAAGCCCGCGGGTCCTTCAAATAGGTGCGTTTGCCAGCCACGAGCGGACGCGGCATCAAGGTTTTCCTGCCGGTCGTCTACAAACAGGAGCGTTGTTGGGTCTAGCCCGCAGTCAGCCTCGACCATTTTGTAGATCTTGGCATCGGGTTTGGTGACGCCCATGTGGCCAGAGATATAGCGGCGGTCAAAGTCGGTCAGGAAGGGATAGACCGGCTCTGCAATGTCAAAGGTCTGGATGCCAAAGTTTGACAGGGCAAAAACCGGGGTACCGCCCGCGCGCAAATTGCGCAGGATCTCGACCGAGTGGGGGATCGCCGGGGCGGCCAATTCAATCCAGTTGTCGTGCCACATCATGATCTCGGCCTGCCAGTCGGGGTTGGCTGCGGCAAATGCCGTGACAGTGTCGCGGAAATTGGCGCCCTTATCGACGTCATCGTTCATGCCGTGCAGGTCGAGGGCGGCAAACATGGCCCGCCTGCGGTCCGCACCGATGGTGCGGTCGTAGAACCGCTCTGGCTGCCATTCGATCAAAACGTTGCCGATGTCAAAGATCACTGCGTTGATAGTCATAGGCGCACCTTATCGATTGGGCGTTGCAATTCAACGGCGTGTACGCGGGGCTGCAGCCACCTTAGCCACGCGCGTTTCACGCCAAAGCGCAAACAGGCCAGAGCCGACGATTAGAGCAGCGCCAAGGAAGGTGAGGGCGTCTGGCACCTCTCCAAAGACCAGATAGCCCCAGATGATCGCCAAGGGCATGGCAAGGTATTCAAAGGGGGCGACGAAAGCGGCCTCGGCCACGCGGTAGGCCTGCGAAATCAAATAGCCTGCGACGCCCACGCCGAACCCGAGCAGGGCAAAGATCCAGTAGTCAGCGTGCGCAGGCCATTCCCATGCCCGCAACAAGAACCGGAGCGACGGATCAGATTGATCGCCAAATCGGCCATCGCCAACGGCAAGCCCGATCAGGGCGCAGACCGCGATGAAAGTCAGTTGGATATATACAGCCATGGTCGCTGCACTTTCGGTGCCGCCAATCTTGCGCGTGATCATGTGAATACCGGCATAGGCGACCGCAGCAATCAACGGCAGGATCGAGGCGACTTGGAACGCATCTGTGCCGGGGCGCAAGATAATCAGGACGCCAATGAAACCCGCCACGATGGCCGCCCAGCGCCGGGGGCCGACGGTCTCCCCCAGAAAGACCACCGAAAAGATCGTGATCACGAGGGGGCTGATAAAGAAGATCGCCACAGCCGTTGCCAGTTCCATGGCAGCCAGTCCCAGAAAAAACGTCATGTTCGCAACCACAACGCAGAGACCGCGAAAAAGATGCATGCCCAGGCGTTTGGTACGCAGGGCTGACAAGCCGCCAGAGAAGGGCAGGATCATCACCGCGATCACCAAAAGCCCAATAAGCGAACGGAACAGCACGACCTGATGCAGCGCGTAACCGCCTGATAGAAACTTGATTAGCACATCGTTGATTGAAAAGAAGACCACCGAGGCGGATGCACAGGCAGCGCCAACGAATTGCGGCGAACGTGTCAACGCGCCGCGGCGCGCAAGGCACGCTCTAACGCATCAAGAAAGCGCGACCGGTCAGCCTTGCCAAATGCCTTGCCGCCACCCTGTCGGAACGGGTCAGCCGCACGCATGTCGGCCATCAAGTCGCGGGTGGCAAGCACGTTGCCGATGTTCTTTTCTGTCAGCGCCTCGCCATTGTGTTTGAGCACCTGCGCGCCGTTTTCGATACAGCGCGCTGCAAGGGGAATGTCGCCGGTGATCACCACGTCACCCGGCCCCGCGCGGTCAGCGATCCACATATCGGCCACGTCGGGGCCATCAGGCACCACCACAGTTTCCACGAACGGGTTCTGAGAGGGCCGGATCCCCCCGTTTGAGACGACGAACATCTTGATCTTGTGGCGAGTGCCGACCCGTTCGACCTCTGCTTTCACAGGGCAGGCATCGGCGTCGACGTAGATCACGAATAAAGCGCCTCTGCGTGGAAGGCGACGTGGTCTTCCATGAAGGTCGAGATGAAGAAATAGCTGTGGTCATAGCCCTCTTGCAGCCGGATTTGGCCACGCTGGCGCTTGGCCGCAAAGGCCCCTGCGAAGGCTTCTGTGCCAAGCAGGTCCCAGAACTGATCCTTTGTGCCAGTATCAATCAGCATTGGGCCATCAAAACCATGGCCTTCCATCAACAGAGTGGCGTCATGCGGGCCCCAGTTGGCCTCTTCCCCCCAATAGGCACCAAATTGCTTGCGACCCCAGTCGCTTTTGGTGGGGTTACAGATGGGGGCAAAGGCGGACACGGACCGGAACTGTCCCTTGAGCGCCATGGCCATCGTCAACGCCCCATGCCCCCCCATAGAGTGGCCCGTGATCGACTGGCGCTCCATGTCCAAAGCGAAATTCTTGCCCAGCAGGGCTGGCAATTCTTCGGCCACATAAGTCCACATTTTGAAGTGCTGCGACCAAGGTTCTTGGGTGGCATCAATGTAGAAGCCTGCGCCCTGCCCCAAGTCATAGGCGTCATCGTTTGGCACGCCCTCGCCACGCGGCGAGGTGTCAGGAAAACAAAGTGCGATGCCTTGTTCTGCGGCCCAAGCCTGCGCGCCCGCCTTCGTCATGGCGTTTTCGTGCGTGCAAGTCAGGCCGGACAAGAACCACAAGAGCGGAACGGGTCCATGCGCTGCCTCTTCGGGTAGAAACAACCCGAAAGTCATATCCGTGCCTGTAGCCGATGAGGCATGGGAATAGACGCCCTGCGTCCCACCAAAGCAGTTGTTTTCCGAGATCGTGTCCATGGCAAGTCCCCTGTCGTTTGCACAAGGGCTACCGCAGGGTCAGAAGCTTGTCACCCATGCAATGACGCCAGATACCGTCAAGACACTCGCCACCGTAGAAAACAGGATCGACGCCGAGACCCGCGTCGGTGCCACGCCGTAGTGCTGCGCGATGATATAGACGTTCCCGGCAACCGGCAAAGCGGCGGCCGCGATCATTACGCCAGCGGCATAGGGATCGACGGTAAAGACCCAAAGCGCCGCCAGCGCGACCGCAGCGGGGTGCAGCACCAATTTGCAAAATGACAGCCACGCCGCAACGCTGACCCGTTCCGCCGATTTCGTCGCAAGCGATGCGCCAATCGCAAAAAGCGCGCCAGGGGTCGCAGCCCCGCCCAGCAAGGCCAGAAAATCATTCACCGGGTTCGGGATCGGAAGCGACAAAGACGACACAAGGAGCCCCAAGGTGATCGACACAATCATCGGGTTTTTGAGCAGCCCTAAGCCGACGGTGCCAAGAACAGCAGGGCTGTAGCGACCGTCGCGACTGCCGGTAATCAGGATCACAATCAGGCTGCCAAAAACGATCAGGTCGACGGCCAACACCATCATCACGGGGCCAACTGCGGCCTCTCCCAACAAAAGGGCGAGCATCGGGATGCCCAGAAAGCCGACGTTGCCGATAACGGCGCACTGCGCCTCGACCGCGGCTTCTGTGATGGGCAGTCGGCGCAACATCGCGACGACGGTGGCAAAAGCATAGACCACCAAAGAGGCCGAGAGGTAAGCGCCGACGAATTGCCAATCAAGGATATCCGCAAGCGACAGGTTGGCAGAGAACCGGAAAAGCATCGCGGAAAGCGCAAAGTAGAACACAAACTTTGTCAGATAGGCCGTTGCCTCTGGACTAAAGAACCCGCTGCGACCCGATCCATATCCAAGCCCGATGATAGCGAAGAATGGCAATGTTTGCAGGAAGATATCCAGCACGTCAGTCGAATGCGCCTGTGACGCGCCCAAGCAGCATAAAGGCGCGTGCGGTGCGGGTTTCGGACAGAGCGATCAGGTCTTCGTCGCTGGCATCGGGTTCGAACGTCACAAGCGTCTTGTCAAAAAGACGCAGAAAATGATGAGCGGCATCGCGAAAGATGGTGTCTTCACGCATGCGGCCCGCTGTCAGGGCAAGCGAAGACCTGTCCCGTATCCCACCAAGCGATGCCATCGTACGCCCGCGTTCACCTTTGGCAAAGCGCCGCCAAATTTCTGGACGTGCGCGGTCAGGGCGCAGGTCATCCATATAGATCCCGTCTTGGGACAGTAGGGTCAGCACGTCCTGGCTGGCTTGCACCAGCTGGCGGGCCGTCCGGTCTTTGAGCGCCCGGCGTAGTGCACCAAAACCCTGTTCGTCCTGATCGTGGTCGGGAAAGTTTAGCGCACGCACAAAATCAATCCGGCTCAGCGGCGGTGACATGTCTTCTGCTGGTGTGCCCAGCGCAAGACCCGGCTGGTCCTCTGCCGGTTGTGGATGTAGCGGGACCGCTTTCGCTTTTTGCGCTTCTCGGGTTGAAGCGAAGGTCGCAAGTGCTGTTTCGGTTTTGCGCGCGGTTTGCGCAATCTCGTTGAGCTTTTTTTCAACCGTGGGCACCGCAGATCCACCCTGCGAACGATCCGCCACGTAGGTTTGCCGTAGCCCGTCGATGGCAGACTGGAGGCGGTAGGATTCCTCTCGCATGATGCGGCTGGTACGCGACGCAACGGCGGCAACCCAGATCATCGCAACGGGCAGGAAGATCGCCATCAGGATCAGGACAATGCGCAGGCTATCGGCGGACTCGCCCTCTGCTGGCGCGGGCGGCATCAACAGAAAGAACAAGCCCACTGCCGCCATCCAGACGACAGACAGCACAATTGCCACGATCTCGGTCGAGCTGATGCCGGTATCGTTGACCAGTACGGGTTTGCGCGGGCCTTCGGCCATGCGAGCCTCTGTTTATTTATACGTGACCTTGAGGATCTCGTAGGATTTTTCACCACCGGGCGTGCGCACTTCGACGCTGTCGCCCTCTTCTTTGCCGATCATGGCGCGGGCCAGGGGGGATTTGATATTCAGCAACCCCTTTTCGATGTCCGCTTCATATTCACCCACGATCTGAAACGTCTTCTCTTCGTCTGTGTCTTCATCCACCAGTTCGATGGTCGCACCGAACTTGATAGACCCCGACAGCTTGGTCAGATCAATCACGTCGGCCAACGAAATCGCTCCCTCCAGCTCTTTCACGCGACCTTCGATGAAGGACTGCTTTTCCTTGGCGGAATGGTATTCGGCGTTCTCGGACAGATCGCCGTGTTCGCGTGCCTCAGAGATCGCGCGGATAATTGCCGGGCGTTCCACCGTCTTGAGGTGCTTCAACTCTGCGTCCAGTTTCGCAAAACCAGACTGCGTCATCAGAATTTTTTCCATATCGTCACCCCTTTGGGCGTAAATCTATCAATCGATCGTTCATAGCTTATGTGGGCAAGCCAGTGTCAAGTGCAAGCTGCGCGATCAAGTCGCGGCTAAGCGTTTTAACGTCGTGTCCCGATTGCCCCTTTGGCAACGTTGCGCTAACCCGGTGCGCAACAATGTTTCTTGATGGGATAAGGATCAGGACCGTGGCCGATATTGAACGCGAAGCAATGGAATATGACGTGGTTATCGTGGGCGCAGGCCCCGCTGGCCTTTCAGCGGCGATCCGCCTTAAACAGTTGGATGCCGATCTGAATGTGGTGGTCCTTGAAAAAGGCTCCGAGGTCGGCGCGCATATCCTTTCGGGCGCTGTGCTGGACCCGGTTGGGCTGAACAAACTGATCCCCGATTGGAAAGAAAAAGGCGCACCGCTGAATGTGCCCGTCAAAGAAGACAACTTTTACATGATGGGCGAAGCGGGCGAGGTGCGGATCCCCAACATCGCGATGCCGCCACTGATGAACAATCACGGCAACTATATCGTGTCGATGGGCAACGTTTGCCGCTGGATGGCCGAGCAGGCCGAAGAGCTGGGTGTTGAGATCTTCCCCGGGATGGCCTGTTCAGAACTGGTCTACGGCGACAACGGCGAGGTTAAAGGCGTCGTTGCAGGTGAATTCGGCAAAGAGGCCGACGGCAGCCAGGGCGCAAATTATGAACCCGGCATGGAGTTGCACGGCAAATATGTCTTCCTTGGCGAAGGTGTGCGCGGATCGCTCTCTAAGCAGGTGATCGCAAAGTATGACCTTGGTGCAAAAGCTGATGTTCAGAAATACGGTCTGGGCATGAAAGAGATCTGGGAGATCGACCCTGCCAAGCACAAAGAGGGCACCGTGACCCACACGATGGGCTGGCCACTTGGTAAGAATGCGGGTGGCGGGTCTTTCATCTACCATCTTGAAAACAATCAAGTTTACGTAGGTTTCGTCGTTCACCTCAACTACAAGAACCCGCATGTCTTCCCTTACATGGAATTCCAGCGCTTCAAGCATCATCCCATGGTGGCTGAGCTGCTGGAAGGCGGCAAACGGGTCGCATATGGCGCGCGGGCGATCTCTGAGGGTGGTTATCAGTCGATGCCGCAACTGGAATTCCCCGGCGGCGCGCTGCTGGGCTGTGCGGCTGGCATGGTCAACGTGCCGCGCATCAAGGGCAACCATAACGCGATGCTGTCCGGCATTGCCGCTGCAGAGGCGGCCGTTGTCGCCATGTCAGAGGGTCGCGGCGGTGACCTGCTGGATGGCTATGATGCGCTTGTCCGCACCGGTGAGATTGGCGAGGACCTCAAGAAAGTCCGCAACGTCAAGCCGCTTTGGTCCAATAAGGGGCTGATCGCTTCCTTGACGGTTGGCGGGTTTGATATGTGGTGGAACACATTCTTTGGCACATCGCTTTTGGGCACGCTGAAGCACGGCAAAACCGATGCTGCCGCCACCGAAAAGGCCAGCAAACACAAGGCAATCGACTACCCCAAGCCCGATGGCAAATTGTCTTTTGATCGCCTGACAAACGTCGCCTTCAGCTTTACCAACCACGAAGAAAGTCAGCCTGCGCATTTGCATCTGACCGACGCCACAGTGCCGGTGAACGTCAACCTGGCGGAATTTGCAGGCCCATCGGCCCGATATTGCCCGGCTGGTGTTTATGAGTTCATCGAGGAAGAGGGCAAGGACACCCGGTTCCAGATCAATTTCCAGAACTGCGTGCATTGCAAGACCTGCGACATCAAAGATCCAAGCCAGAATATCACTTGGACCGTGCCGCAGGGTGGTGATGGGCCAAATTATCCAAATATGTGATCAGGGCGGGGCGGCACCCCTGCCCCGTTAACCAATTGGTTGCAACATTTCGCCACTGTGACCACCTGTCATTTGCGCCGGTGCGCGTGAGCTCTTAGGGTCGCGCAGGGCAAGAATTCTAAGGGAGCGTTCCGCGTGTTAAAACCGATTTTGCGCAGTTTTGTGCTGGCTAGCCTGACCTGTGGTGTGACCCCTGCTATGGCGGACGTCGATGCGGGCGCATATCTGGCGGCACGACAGGCCGCCATTGGCACCGATTTCGCCCAAGGCGCACGGTATTTCACCGATGCGCTGATTTCGGATCCGACCAATCCGCTGCTGCTGGAAAACGCTGTAACCTCTTTTGTTGCCTTGGGTCAGATTGAACGCGCCGTCCCCGTGGCAAAAGCCATGGTGGAGCTGGGGATCGAAAGTCAAAGCGCCAATCTGGTCATCGACGCTGTTGCAGCGGATGCAGGCGACTGGATGGGGATCTTTGACAGCCTTGAGACTGGCCAAAGTGTAAGCCCGCTGGTCGATGGCCTTGCACAGGCATGGGCCGCAGTAGGACTTGGCAAGATGAACCAAGCCATTGCAAGCTTTGACGAGGTGATCGAAACCGAGGGCATGCGCGCATATGGCCGGTATCACAAGGCGCTTGCGCTTGCCTCTGTTGGGGATTTCGAAGGTGCTGACGCGATCTTTGATGATGCGGGTCGGACGCCGCTAAGCGCACGTGCCGCGATTGCCCATGCACAGGTCCTCAGCCAACTTGACCGCAACGGTGATGCGCTTGAGATGCTTGAGGCGACCTTTGGCCAAAGCTTTGATCCAGGGCTCGCGCTGTTACGCAAGCAACTGGAAGACGGGGACGCTGTTCCTTTTACAGTTGTGACGGGTCCGGCACAGGGTTTTGGCGAGGTCGTCTATATGATCGCCGAACTGCTGCGCGGCGAGGCGCAGGATACCTATACCTTGCAGTATTCGCGCGTGGCAGAATACCTTGATCCGGCCAATACCGACGCCATCATGATGAGCGCCGGTCTGTTGCAGAACATGGATCAATACGAGCTTGCGAGCGAAACGCTGGCCCGTGTGCCGCAGACTTCTCCATCCTTTCCAAATGCAGAAATGGCCCGCATTGATGCCTTACGTCGGTTGGAACGGCCTGACGCGGCCCTCGAAGTGGCAGAGGCGTTGGCGCGCACCAATCCGCAGCTTCCGTTTGTTCACAGCAAGCTGGGCGATGTCATGCGCGAACAAGAACGCTATGACGGCGCCTTTGCCGCCTACAGCGCGGCGCTTGATCTTTATGGCGCAGAGGATCCCAATCGCTGGCTTGTTCTTTATGCCCGCGCGATCACCGCCCACGCACAAGACAATTGGCCACAGGCAGAGGATGACTTTCGCGCAGCGCTTGTTCTGCGGCCCGGTCAACCACAGGTGCTGAACTATCTTGGCTACTCACTGGTCGAACGCGGCGAAAAGCTGGATGAAGCGCTCGAAATGATCGAAACCGCCGTCGCGGCGCGGCCCGACAACGGTGCGATCGTGGATAGCTTGGGCTGGGTGCTGTTCCAACTGGGTCGCTATGAGGAATCAGTGGTGCATATGGAACGCGCCGCGGCCCTTGAAGCTGTGGATCCCATCGTGAACGACCATCTGGGCGACGTCTACTGGGCCGTCGGCCGCAAGATTGAGGCGGCGTTTCAATGGAACCGCGCCTTGTCTTTTGATCCTGACGAGGAACTTGCAACGCGCATTCGCGCCAAGCTGGAACTCGGGCTTGATGCCGTCCTCGCATCAGAAGGTGCGGACCCGATCACTGTTGCGAACGATGATCCATAAGGGCCAGGCCCCTGCGAAAATCAACCTGACCCTGCATGTGACAGGGCAACGTGACGACGGGTATCATTTGCTCGACAGTTTGGTTGTCTTTGCTGACGTGGCCGATCAAATCAGCGTGGCTCCTGCGCCAGACCTGCGCGTCAGTGTCAGCGGCCCCTTTTCTGAAGGCGTTCCGACCGACCACACCAACCTTGTCGTGCGCGCCGCAGATGTTTTGCGCAAAGTGCGCGGGGTGACGGCAGGTGCGGCGATCACGCTTGAAAAACACCTGCCGAACGCCGCCGGAATCGGCGGCGGCTCATCCGATGCAGCAACGGTGCTGTCGTTACTTGCTGACCTTTGGAACGTGCCACCGCTGGCCGCCAATTCCCCAAACGTGCTGGCACTAGGTGCTGATCTGCCAGTCTGCATGGCCGCGCCTGAACCGCAGCGCATGACAGGTATCGGAGAGGTGCTGACACCGGTCAAGACGTTGCCGGACTGTGCGGTCGTGCTGGTCAACCCGCGTGTGAAGGTGCCCACCTCAGGTATCTTCAAAGGCCTTTCGCAACGGGCAAACCCGGCCATGGACCCAATTCCTACGGGCGCCGACTTTGACGGTTTTGCGCATTGGCTGGGACAGCAACGCAACGATCTTTTGCCACCTGCACGCGCGTTAACCCCCGAAATCGACGCGACGCTCGCAAAACTCAACGCCATGCCAAACGTGAAATACGCAAGCATGTCGGGGTCGGGTGCGACGTGTTTTGGTCTTGTCCGCAACATGGCGGATGCACGCCACGTGGCACGCGCCATTCAGGTCAGTGAAATGACGTGGTGGGTTGCGCCAGCTTTGGTTCTTTAGACGATCCGCGCCACGACGTAGTCCGCCAAATCGATCAGCATTTCTTTGATCGGGTGTTCCGGGACCTGATCAAGAGACGCCTTGGCCTTTGCGGCCCAAGCCACAGCGTCTTGCCGCGTCGTGTCCATGGTACCGTGTTTCGCGATCAAACCGAGCGCAACGTCCAGATCGCCGTCGTCTTGTTGGCCTTTTTCGATCGTTTTCACCCAAAACGCGCGTTCTTCTTCATTTGCCGCGGCAACTGCGCGGATCACAGGCAGGGTCAGCTTCCGCTCTCGAAAGTCATCGCCGATGTCTTTGCCGGTCGCATCGGTGCCGCCGTAATCAAGCAAGTCATCCACAATCTGGAATGAGATACCCAAGGCATCGCCGTAGTCATAAAGGGCCTGAACCAAGACATCATCTTTGCCTGCGATCACACCACCAACCTCCATCGCAGCCGAGAACAGCGCGGCCGTTTTGCCCCGTACCACCTTGAGGTAGATGTCCTCCGTCGTTGCCAGATTGGCGGCTGCGGTCAATTGCAAGACCTCGCCCTCTGCAATGGTGGCGGCAGCATTGGCCAGGATATCCAAGACCCGCATTGATCCGGTTTCGACCATCAATTGGAAAGATCGCGCAAATAGGTAGTCACCGACCAAAACGCTGCTGGTATTGTCCCACAGCAGGTTCGCTGTCGGCCGCCCGCGCCGCTGCTTGCTTTCGTCGACGACATCGTCGTGCAGCAAAGTCGCGGTGTGAATGAATTCAACCGTCGAGGCCAGATGGACGTGATAGGGCCCGTCATAGCCACACATCCGCGCCGCGGCGAGCGTCAGCATCGGACGCAACCGCTTGCCCCCAGCCTCCACCAGATGGGCCGTCACCTCGGGGATGCGCGGCGCATTTTCTGATGCCATCCGGGCGCGGATCATCTCATTCACCGCCGCCATGTCTTCGGCCAGCGCTTCGGCCAGTCGCTCATGCGGTTTTGTTGCAGCGTGATCTAGGCCCATGGGGTGCGGTCCGTCAGGTGAATGGACAAAGACGCCGCAGCATCTTACGTCGTGAATATGAAAGAGCTTTTGCGCACCAATGACCCTACCATCATCGCCTTTGCAACCGCCCTGTTGCGGTCCGAGGATATACCCGTGTTTGAGTTTGACGTAAACATGAGCGTCCTCGAAGGAAGCATAGGCATTATGCCGCGGCGCTTGATGGTCGCAGACCGAGATTTGTTCATTGCAGAGGCGGTCATGCGCGACGCAGAGATCGATTTGGGCCGTGAGTGACCGGACGCATGATGCGTTCTTGAACGGGCGCCTTCATCTGTGGCAACCACGCAAAGGCTATCGCGCGGGTGTAGATCCGGTGCTTTTGGCTGCAAGCGTGCCCGCCAAGACCGGCGAAAGCGTGCTTGAGCTGGGGTGTGGGGCGGGCGCTGTGGCGCTTTGTCTTGCCGCACGCGTCCCCGGCCTGCAGATGACCGGGGTGGAGTTTCAGCCGGACTATGCCAAACTGGCGCAGCGCAATGCCGATGAAAACAACCTCTCAATGACCGTCGTAACGGCGGACCTGCGCGATTTACCAAAAGAGCTTCGACAGGCGCAGTTTAATCACGTCCTTATGAATCCACCATATTTTGACCGTAGCAAGGGCTCTGCCGCTGCCGATCCGGGGCGCGATGCGGCATTTGGTGGTGATACCCATCTCAGCGATTGGATTGACATTGGGATCAAGCGGCTTGCGCCAAAGGGTCATTTGACGATGATTCAACGGATTGAACGGTTGCCGGATGTGCTGAACGCCATTGGCGCACGATTGGGCAGTCTTGTCGTGCGGCCCATTGCCGGACGACAGAATGTAGCACCGTCGCGGTTCCTATTGCGGGGGATACAAGCGGGCCGTGCCGCGTTTGTCATGGCCCCGACATTGGTTCTGCACGCTGGCGAAAGCCATTTTGGCGACACGGAAAGCTATACCACCGCCATTAAGGATGTTTTGCGAAACGGTGCGAAATTGGACATCACCCCTTAACTTTTCAGCAAGGTTTGCGGGTCAGTCTAATCTCACTTCGTGTCGCTGCACTGCCGCGTGACAATCTACTGGTCGTGTGGTGAAGTAGCGTATCGCAATCTTTTACAGGAGGACGACCATGAGCTTGAGTTCGCATTTGCAGGAACTGAAGAAAAAACACCAAAACCTGTCACAATCGGTAGAGGCGCTGCAACGCAGCCCCGCAACTGATGACCTCGAAATTGCGCGACTGAAGAAACAAAAGCTCGTTCTAAAAGAAGAGATTTCACGGCTTAGCCCACACTAGATTAACACAGGGCGTTGGCGGGAACCGCCAATGCCCCAGCTTACCGCTGCAGGTCGGCAGACCGCAGCAATCGACGACCTTCCTCAAACTTTCGTGACGATTGGATTTCCTCCAACATCCATGCCTCGAACGCGGCAATGTGCGGTCGGGTCTCGCTCCCCTTTGGGCACATGAAGCGGAACTGCGCCTCTGCGACGAGCCCCAATTCGAACGGCGCAACAAGCTGTCCCGCCTCTAACGCGCGGGTGGCCAATGACACGCGGCCCAGCGCGACGCCAACGCCTGATATGGCGGCATCCAATGCGTGGTCGGCCTGTGAAAAGCGAGGTCCGTGGTCCCCTTCAAGGTCAAGCCCGCTCGCCAGCAACCAAGCAGGCCAATCGGCAGGCGCGTTCAAAAAGGCGATGGAATCGTCATGAATCAGCACCGCGTCTTCAAGATCTTTAGGTGTCTTTATGCGCCTGGCGAGTTCCGGTGTCATCAAAGGCGTCATCCATTCACGGATCAATGGGCGCGCATATACGTCTTTGTCGTGGCCCAGTCCAAATCGAATAGCGACATCAACTTCATCCCTGTCAAAGTCGATCAGCCGTAGGCTTGCAAGAAACCGAAGCTCGATCTCTGGATGGTTCTGCGCAAAGGAATACATGCGCGGCGCGAGCCATTTTGACGTGAACGCGGGGCCCGCAGTTACGGTCAGAACACCCGTATCGTTCAATCGTCGCGCACCACGCCATGCGGCTGAAAGCGTTCCAAAGGCATCGGATACTCCGGGTGCCAAAGCCCGCCCTGCCGCCGTCAATTCGACGGCACGGTTAAGTCTGCGAAAGAGGGGCTGCCCCATATCCGTCTCAAGCGATTTGATCTGATAGGACAAGGCCGCAGGGGTGACGTGTAGCTCTGCCGCCGCCTGCGCAAACGACATGTGTCGCGCAGCCGCTTCAAATGCGCGCAATGCAGTCAAGGATGGTAACCGGTCGCTCATCTTCAGTTAAATACAGCTTAACTGAAGTCATGGAAAGACTCGTTTGTCAGGCACCGTTTCAGGGCCCATATTCAACACAAGCTAGAAAGAGATCAAAAGGATTTGACCCATGTTTGAGATTGCAACAACCTGCCGCGCCCGTCACGCCTATGAAGACGCTCATGCCGCACGCGGCGAAATGATGCGGGACCTGTGGCGCATGTTGACTGGCCGACGCTAATTCGCTCCGACGGTGCCCTCGGGGCCGCCGAACGAAAAGGGCCGCGCTAATGCTAGCGCGGCCCTTAAAAATTTCGGGGTCGTCCCATCAGGACATGTATTGACCACCATTTGCCGAAATGGTGGAGCCGGTGACAAATCCGGCATCATCTGACGCAAGGAAGACAACAGCCCGTGCAATCTCAGATGCTTCGCCAAGGCGGCCAACCGGGATCTGCGGCAGGATGACTTCGTTCATAACTTTTTCGGGGATTGTGCTCATCATTTCGGTGTTGATGTAACCCGGCGCAATGACGTTCACAGTGATGCCAGCGCGCGCGCCTTCCTGAGCCAACGCTTTCGTAAAGCCGATGTCACCCGCTTTTGCGGCGGCATAGTTCGCCTGCGCGAATTGACCTTTTTGACCGTTGATCGATGAAATCGACACAACGCGCCCAAACTTCCGCTCGCGCATACCGCCCCACACATTGTGGGTCATATTGAAGAGCCCTGACAGGTTGGTGTCGATGACGGCCTGCCAGTGATCGGGCGTCATTTTGTGAAATGGCGCGTCACGGGTGATACCGGCGTTGTTTACCAGCACCTCAACCGGGCCAAGATCGGCCTCTACCTGAGCGATGCCCTCTTTACAGGCATCGTAGTTACCAACGTCCCATTTATAGGTCTTGATACCGGTTTCAGCCGTGAAAGCCGCGGCTTTTTCGTCGTTGCCGGCATAGGTCGCAGCTACGGCATAACCTGCGTCTTTCAATGCTGTAGAAATTGCCGCGCCAATTCCGCGCGATCCACCGGTCACAAGTGCGACACGTCCCATTTGAGTCTCCTTCAATATGTGTGTAATCTTATTATGCAAATAAATGCCACCACGCAATATTATTACGCAGCGGCGTTTATTGCTGGCACTTACGGACGCTCAACACAAAGCGCGACGCCCATACCACCACCGATACAAAGGGTCGCAAGACCCTTCTTGGCGTCGCGGCGCTTCATTTCGAACAAGAGCGTGTTCAACACACGACAGCCCGAAGCACCAATCGGGTGACCGATCGCAATCGCGCCACCGTTCACATTCACGACGGCAGGATCCCAGCCCATTTCCTTGTTCACTGCACAGGCTTGCGCGGCAAAGGCTTCGTTGGCCTCGACAAGATCCAGATCTTCTGGTTTCCAGCCCGCTTTTTCCAATGCCTTCCGGCTCGCGTTCACAGGTCCGACGCCCATGATCGCAGGGTCAAGGCCTGCGGTGGCATAGGACACGATCCGCGCCAGCGGCTCGATCCCGCGCTTTTCAGCCTCATCCGCCGTCATGAGCAAGGTTGCCGCAGCGCCATCGTTCAGGCCCGAAGCATTCGCAGCAGTCACGGTGCCATCCTTGATAAACGCGGGACGCAGCTTTTGCATTGCCTCCATCGTCGCGCCGTGGCGGATGTATTCATCTTGATCAACGACGATGTCGCCCTTGCGGGTCTTGACGGTGAAGGCCGCGATTTCATCGGCAAACTTGCCTGCCTTTTGCGCAGCTTCAGCCTTGTTTTGGCTTGCGACGGCAAATTCATCTTGCTGATCGCGGCTGATCTGCCATTTTTCGGCAACATTTTCAGCGGTTTGACCCATGTGGTAGCCGTTAAAAGCGTCCCACAGACCATCTTTGATCATGGTGTCGATATATTTCATATCGCCCATCTTCTGACCCGTCCGCAGCTGCGCCGCGTGGGGGGACAAAGACATGCTTTCTTGACCGCCCGCGGCAACAATCGCAGCGTCGCCCAGCTGAATGTGCTGGGCACCAAGTGCCACGGCACGCAGGCCGGATCCGCAAACTTGGTTAATGCTCCATGCCGCGCTCTCAATCGGAAGGCCTGCATTGATGTGCGCCTGGCGCGCAGGATTCTGCCCCTGACCCGCGGTCAAGACCTGCCCCAGGATAGTTTCGCTGACGTCCGCGGCATCGATCCCGGCGCGTTCGACGACCGCTTTCAATACTGCGGCTCCCAAATCATGGGCAGGGGTTGTGCCCAAAGAACCTAAGAAACTGCCTACAGGGGTCCTTGCGGCCGACGCGATTACGACATTGGTCATTGTTAGTCCTCTCAAACGATTAGCGTTGATAAGACCGGAGCGCGTAACAGCGCAGATTACAAATACAGGAAGCCCCGGCCTGCTGCATCGCGGCGTTTTTAGAACTTACCGGACGCTAGGGCAACGCGATTCCGCGTTACCGCAATGCAAATCGCGGAGACCCGATATGATATCCTTGCAAGCAATCGGCACCAATCTGGGACAAGAAAGCGGCGTCAGCAGGTTTTTCGACGCCTTCGACGACGGCAAACATCTCGAATTGATGTGCGACGGTGATCAGTGCCTCGACCAAGACCTGATTGTCAGGATCATTTGCTAGGTTCTTGACGAAACTTTTGTCAATTTTCACCAAGTCAAAGAAGAATTCCTTGAGGTGACGAAACGCCGTCATTCCACCGCCAAAGCCGTCCAGCGCAAAAGCCACACCGCGCGGCTGCATTTCTTCCATAAAACGCACGACAACCTCGTGCAGCATCATGGCCGACGTTTCGCTAATTTCGAAAATCAACCGCTCGCCCAAAGTGCCGGGCCGGGTCAGGCCGGCTTCGAGAACGTTGCGCCAACGTCCGTCTGCAAAGGACCGCGCCGACACGTTGACCGAAAGGCGCATATCCGGGTTGTCGTGCAGTTTTTCAAAGGCGAGCGCCAAGGCCGCAGCATCAATTTCGCGCCCTAGATCTGTTTCTTCAATCACCGGCATGAAGTGTGCTGCTGGGATCACGCGGCCCGCATCGTCCAAAACACGCACCAAGCCTTCATAGAAGGCGACAACGTTGTGATCTTGGGTCAAAACGACCGGCTGAAAGGCCAAGCGTGCCCGCCCAGCCAGCAACGCATTGCGCACCAACTTCAAAACATCCGCGTCCCTGCTGGCAACAGCAAACGTCAGCGGATCAGGCGGGGGCTGGTCAAGGTCCAGCTGATTGGGCAACGTGACGGTCATGCGCATATCCAGTTGAGGATGCGACAAGCTAGCCCAAGTGCGCCTAACGCGGAGTTAAGGACATGGATGAATTCGGAAACGACCGATGCGGCTGGGCTGGGCCAGACCCGATTTACCTTGCATATCATGATACCGAATGGGGCGTGCCAGAATACGACAGCCGCGCGCTTTGGGAAAAGCTTATCCTGGACGGTTTCCAAGCAGGGCTAAGCTGGATCACGATTCTTAAGAAACGAGACAATTTTCGTGAAGCGTTTGCCGGATTCGATCCGAATTTGATCGCGACGTGGGGCGAAACTGACGTGCAGCGATTGCTGGGGAATGCAGGCATCATTCGTCATCGCGGAAAGATCGAAGCCACCATTTCAAACGCAATGGCCTGGCAAAGAATTGAGGCGGAGGAAGGGTTTGACACATTCTTGTGGCGATATGTCGATTTTGCACCCCTACAGCCAAATCGCGCAACCAACGCTGACGTTCCAGCCGAAACCGCGCTGTCAAAGCAGATATCAAATGACCTGAAAAAAGCGGGATTCAAGTTTTGTGGCCCAACGATTGTCTATGCCTTTATGCAGGCCACCGGTATGGTCAACGATCACCTGACGACGTGTCGCTGCCATGCGGCGCTGTCCAACGGTTCAGCGCATCCTCGTCTTCGTCCTTAGCTGCAACCCAATCAGCGCCGTCCGCCGTCGTTTCTTTCTTCCAGAAAGGCGCGCGGGATTTGAGGTAGTCCATCAGAAAATCAGCGGCCGCAAATGCCGCGTTACGGTGTCGGCTGGCGGTGGCCACCATCATGATTTGATCTGCCGGGGCCAGATCGCCGAAGCGGTGGATCACCAGAACATCACCCAACGGCCAACGCGTGCACGCCTCTTGGGCAATCTGCATTAGCGCCTTTTCAGTCATACCGGGATAATGCTCGATCCGCATTTGACAAAGACCACCGGTGACATCACGTACAATGCCAGTGAAACTGACCACGGCGCCCGCATTTTCCTGCCTTTGGGTAAAAGCGTTCAGTTCCGCCCCAGCATCAAACGCTGCTTCTTGAACGCGGATGTCCATCAGCCACCCGTCATGGGTGGAAAGAAAGCGACTTCACGCGCGCCATCAAGGGGGGCATCAAAATCCGTCAGCTCTTGGTCTATTGCGACGCGTAGGGCGCTGATGTCGGAAAAAGCCATCGCATAGCGTTCCTCGCGCGCGCAGAGCTCTGCGATCAAATCATTCACAGTCGCCGCTTGCGTCTCGATCCGCTCTTTCGGTAAGCCGATCCGCTCACGCACCCAAGCAAAATACAGCACATCCATCAGGCATCGTCCCTAAGGTAAGGCAGCGACTTTCGGAAATAGTCGAAACCGGTGATGATGGTCAAAATCGCCGCGATCCATAACAGCGCCAGCCCGACCCAACCCGTAACCGCATAGGCCTGCTGCAGCCAAAGCAGCCCAACTTCATCCGGCACCACGCCAGCCAAGATATCTTCCGCCATCTGCATATCCATGCCGGTGATCCGGTCAAGTTGGTGATGCAGAAAGATGCCCTGTCCAAACAACGTGGCAATGGCGACCATCTGGGTTGTCGTTTTCCACTTTGCCAAATTTGTCACTTTCAAAAGACTAGCTTTGGACCCCAGAAATTCCCTTAGGCCGGACACAAAGACCTCTCTGAAAACGATCATCGTCGCCGGAAGGACAAGCCAAGGCGACCACGACGAAAACCCGATGATTACCAGCAGCGCGATAATAACCATTGCCTTGTCAGCAATCGGATCCAACATCGCGCCAAAGGCGCTTTCTTGTTTCCATGCGCGAGCAAGGTAGCCATCGATGAAATCTGTCACGGCCGCGCCGACGAACAGGATCAGCGCGCACCAATCGGCCAATGGCCGCGCGAAATATAGGAACATGATTGCGACACCGGGGGCAGCAAACAGGCGCAGAATGGTCAGGGTGTTGGGTATGTTAAACGTCATGGCTAAACCTTACCTGCACGGGTCGCGACTTGCCATATCCCAGTGACCCCGCCGTCAGCCGTTTTCGTGAAAGAAGTCAAAGACCGTCTGCGCCATATTGCCAGAGATGCCCTCGACCGCCTTGAGATCCGCCAGATTGGCCCGTGACACTGCCTTGGCAGAGCCGAAATGCGCCAGCAGAGCCCGCTTGCGCGTCGCCCCGACACCGGGCACGTCATCCAACGGCGTCGCCCCAATCGCCTTTGACCGCTTCGCACGGTGCGTGCCAATGGCGAAACGGTGAACTTCGTCCCGCATCCGTTGAATGAAATACAGCACGGGATCGTTGTGCCGCAGCGCCTTTACCGGCATCCCGGTGCGGTGAAATTCTTCTTTGCCTGCATCGCGGTCGATCCCCTTTGCAACACCAACCATTGGCACATCCCCGACGCCCAGATCCTCCATGATCTCGCGCACGGCGCTGACCTGACCCGCGCCACCATCGATCAACAACAGGTCCGGCCAACTGCCTGAACTTCGGTCGGGGTCTTCTTTCAACAAGCGCTGGAAGCGCCGGGTCAGCACCTCTTTCATCATGCCAAAGTCATCGCCGGGCGTCAGGTCATCGCCACGAATATTGAATTTGCGATACTGGTTCTTCTCAAATCCATCTGGCCCCGCCACGATCATGGCGCCAACGGCATGAGCGCCCTGAATGTGGCTGTTGTCATAAACCTCGATCCGTTGCGGTGGCTCTGACAAATCAAAAGCCTCTGCCACGCCTTTCAACAGCTTTTTCTGTGTCGCGGTCTCTGACATCTTTCTTGCAAGACTTTCGCGCGCATTTCGCAACGCACCTTGCACCAGCTCTGCCTTTTCGCCCTTTTGCGGCACAGTGACATCAACCTTGCGGCCCGCTTTTTCGGCGAGCGCGGCGGCCATCAAGTCAGGGTCGTCCAAACCATGGCTAAGGATCAGCGCGCGTGGCGGTTCGCGGTTGGAATAGAACTGGCCGACAAAGGCCTGCATGATTTCAGAAGCATCCTCGTCCCCCGCAATACGCGGGTAATAATCGTGGTTGCCCCAGTTCTGATTGGCGCGAATAAAAAAGACCTGTATACAGGCCTGACCGCCATCAATGTGCAGCCCCATGATGTCAGCCTCGGCCACGCCCTTGGGGTTGATGCCCTGCGCTGATTGCACCTGCGTTAAGGCCTTGATCCGGTCGCGCAGCGCTGCAGCACGTTCAAATTCCATCGCGTCCGAAGCAGTGGCCATCTGCATGGCAAGGTTTTCCTGAATGCCCTTTGTGCGCCCCTGCAAGAAGCTTTCGGCATCCTTCACGCTGGCAGCGTAATCCGCCTTGCTGATCTTACCGACACAGGGCGCTGTGCACCGTCTAATCTGATATTGCAGACAGGGACGTGTACGCGTTTCGAAATCCGCATCAGTACAATTGCGCAGCAAGAACACACGCCGCAATTGATTGAGCGTGCGGTTAACAGCCCCTGCGCCCGCAAAGGGGCCATAATAGTCGCCTTGTTCCTTTTTTGCGCCGCGATGCTTTTTGATCTTGGGAAAGTCATGGCCCTTGGCGACCAAAATATTCGGAAATGACTTATCGTCGCGCAACAGCACATTGTAACGCGGCTTAAGCTGCTTAATCAGGTTCTGCTCAAGCAACAGCGCTTCTGTTTCTGTCCGTGTCGTCAAAAACATCATGGAGGTGGTTTCTTGGATCATTCGCGCAATCCGCGCGCTATGCTGCCCCGGCCGCGCATAATTACTGACTCTCGCCTTCAGGTTGCGCGCCTTTCCAACATAAAGCACCCGGCTCTCAGCATCCAACATGCGATAAACACCCGGAGAGCTGTCAAGCGACCGGAGATAGTCATGAATGACATCATAACCGCTTTTTTCAGTTGGCTTCGCGTCCGTCACGACCTCTCCTGTGATTCTGTATCCTGCTGCAACGATAGTTGGTCCAGAACAAGATGAAAGGTATCCCCCGAAACTGTGGATAACTCCGTGGGCAATTTGCGACCCTGCCCAATTTTCCGTTGGTTATCGGGGGTTTCATCGCATTGCCTAATTTTTAGGCATCTTTTTAAGCTATTGTTTTGAATGCACATTTTATACGTCAATTTTCAAGCTGCTGAAATCGTTAATCTTTTGTTAACGATTTGTGACAGTTCGAGCCGTGGTGCACAACTTACCGCTAGGTCATTCAACACCAAGAACATCTGGGGTTTGCCAGGCCAGGTGTTGTCCGCCATCTACCGAAAGCATCTGCCCAGTGACAGCGCTTGCATCCAGAAAGTATCCCAGCGCTGCTGTGATCCCCGCGGGATCCGCGCCACGCTTGAGGACCGTCGCCTTGCGCTGGCGGTCGAAATGGGCCTGCGATTGCCGCGCGCCGATTAACGTGGGGCCTGGACCAATACCGTTCACTCTCACCCTAGGGGCGAGTGCCTGGGCCGCCGTTCGGGTCAGCGCCCACAATCCCATCTTGGCGATTGTGTAGGTCATGAACTCGGGCGTCAGCTTGTGAACCCTTTGGTCCAGCATGTTGACCACCAGTGCCTGTGCAACAGGTTCGTCATTGTCATCCATGACAGGATCAGGGGCCTGTTCCGCCAAGGCTTGCGTCAGCACAAATGGTGCACGGAGGTTGCTGTCCATGTGCCGGTCCCAACTCGACCGCGTTGCGGTTTCAATATTGTCGTATTCAAAGATCGAGGCGTTGTTGACCAAACATGTAATCGGTTGCCCAAGCGACTTCGCCGCCGCAGGAAGCAGGGCTTGCGTCGCGTCCTCGTCCAGCAAATCGGCTTGCAAGGCTACGCCAAGGCGACCCATTGCCGTCAGCCCCTCGACCGTTTCCAGGGCCCCCTTTTCGGAACTGGCATAGTGCACGGCCACATCAAAGCCGCGCTGCCCCAGATACAGCGCCATAGCGCGCCCCAGACGCGCACCAGCGCCCGTAACCAGCGCCGCAGGCATCAGACGAGCACCACGACGAGATAAGTCGCGTAGGCCACGCTGAGGATTACGCCCCAGATCCGGGTAATGTCCTGCCGCAGAAAGACAAATGGGATCAACAGAAGTGACGCGCCCAGCATGACCCAAAGATCAAAGCGCAGGAATTGGCCATCTACCGGGATCGGGCCCACCAAAGAAGCCACGCCAATAATGCCAAGCAGGTTGAACATGTTCGACCCGATCACATTGCCCAATGCGACATCTGCCTGACGCCGAAGCGCCGCCATCACAGTCGTTGCAAGCTCTGGTAGCGAGGTTCCGATCGCGACCAATGTCAGGCCGATCACCGTCTCACTGATGCCATAGGCACGCGCAATGTTGGTCGACCCCTCGACCAACAGGTTTGCCCCCAATGGCAAGCCGATCAGCCCCAACACCAAGAACATGACGATCTTGGCCCAGCTTAGGTTCGGGTCTGCGCCCTCAATCTCTTCCTCATCGTCGGCGCAGGCAGCGCGATGGCGCTTCACCTCCAACATTGCATAGCCCAACATGGCAAAGAGCGCAGTCAAAAGGATCAGTCCGCTCCACCATGTAAAGACGCCTGAAAAGGCCAGCGCGATAAACAGGGCCGTTGCGGCGATCATCTGCAAATAGCTTTTGCGGGTGTCGCATTCAGACGTGTGCATGGTGGCCAGCAGGGCCGGGATACCCAGAACCAGCAACACGTTGGCCGTATTCGACCCAACAACGTTACCCAAGGCGATGCCCGGCACCCCGTCCAGAATCGCCTGAACTGAAATCAGCAGCTCCGGCGCCGAGGTGCCGAATGCGACAATTGTCAGCGACACGATCAAAGCTGGCACACCAAGGCGCAAAGACATATTGACCGCACCCTTCACAAGGCTGTCGCCTGCCAAAAGCAGGATCACAAGACCAACGATCACATAAAGCCAGTCCATTACGTCTTACCTCGCCCGCATGAACAGGGCCCTTTGCCGATGCGGTAGCGTCCGCATCCCTTACACTTTGCAGCCGCCAGTCGGGCCTGTCCCGGAAAACGGAATTTCCCGAACATTGCAAGCACGGCCATAAATGCCAAGAAGAGGGCGACGATTTTGATCAGCACGTTATAGCCCGAACCTGGCGAAGGCTGCACGATCTTCGATCCCGCTGACGGTTGCCGCGGTCACGCTCGCACCAAGGCGTTGAAACAAGCTACGCTTGGGGCCAAAGCGGCGAAGGCGGACCTTGTCGCCAAATCGTGCCTTCATGAACGGCACCAAGTGATCGATCCCGTCGATCAGTCCTTCAGCAACGGCATTCTGACCAATCCAGACTTCGCCAGTAAACATCTCTTTGTTGTCGCTCAACTTCGCGCCGCGCCGCGACTTCACATAGTCAATGAAGTTCACATGCAACTGATCCAGCCACCCTTTCAGGCGCTTCACATCCGCGGGCTTTTCCTTTTGGAACGGATCAAGCATGGATTTCGAAGTGCCAGCTGTATGGACGCGCCGTTCAACGCCGTGATGCGCGATCAGGTCCTGCAATCCAAATCCCGCAGAGATTACACCGATGGAACCAACAAGGCTGCTACTGTCGGCATAAATTTCATCCGCAGCACAGGCCAGCCAATAGCCACCAGAGGCGGCAACATCTTCGACAAACGCATAGACGGGGATTTCTTTTTCTTCTGACAGTCGCCGGATACGCGCGGCGATCAAGGAAGACTGCACCGGACTACCGCCGGGGCAATTGACTTGCAATGCGACCGCTGCGGGTTTGCCCTTGCGAAACGCTTTTTCAAGGACCCCCGCCAAAGACGGATCGTCCAAACCTTGGCCGCTGTTGCTGATCGCGCCCTGTAGGCGGACCACGTTCACCAGCGGTTCGGAATTCATAAACGGGATGAGGTGCTTCATGGGGTTTGACTTAGGCTGCATAGGCCCCTGCAACAAGGGCGGACCCCCTACGTCACTGCCGAATTCGCCAGCCTGTGCGGAAAATCCACCAAATCGCAGTCAGACAGATTGCCATGAACAGCGAGATCGCAAAAAGCGACAGTCCGATACTGACATCCGCCGTCCCGAAGAACGCCCAACGGAAGCCCGAAATCAGATAGACAACGGGGTTGAACATCGTGATCGACTGCCAAATCGGCGGCAACATCGTGATCGAATAGAACGACCCACCCAGAAACACGAGTGGCGTGATGATCAAAAGCGGAATCAGCTGCAACTGTTCAAAGTTTCCGGCCCAGATCCCGATGATAAAACCCAATAGCGCGAAACTAACGCAGGTGGTTACCAAAAATGCGAGCATCGCAATCGGATGCGCGATTTGGATATCCACAAAAATAAACGCGGTCGCCAAAATGATCAGCCCGATGAACAGCGCCTTGGTGGCGGCCGCCCCCACGTACCCAATTGTAATTTCCAAGAAGTTCACCGGGGCCGACAACAGCTCGTAGATCGTGCCAATGAATTTGGGAAAGTAGATCCCGAAACTGGCGTTTGACGTCGCCTGTGTCATCACGCTTAGCATGATCAGGCCGGGCACGATGAACGCGCCATAGCTGACGCCCTCGACCTCTTGGATCCGACTGCCGATCGCCGCACCGAAGACGACGAAATACAGCGAGGTCGACAACACCGGGGACACGAGGCTTTGCGTAATCGTACGGAAAAATCGCTGCATCTCAAACTTATAGATGGATTTGATCGCCGTGAGGTTCATACGTTTTCCTTCACCATGCCGACAAAGATGTCTTCCAGACTGCTTTGCTGTGTTTGCAAATCCACCATCTTCAACCCAGCTTCTGACAGATCATTCAGCAAAGTGCGTATGCCAGTGCGTTCGCCACGCGTATCGTAGGAATAGGTCAGCGAAAGGCCATCTTCACTGCGCTCAAGCGCATAACCGGCCAGCGCCGCGGGAACTTCACCCACGGGCTCCGAGAGGTCGACGCGCAATTGTTTCTTGCCCATCTGCGCCATCATCTCGGCTTTGTCCTGAACCACCAGGATCTCGCCTTTGCTGATCACACCAACCCGGTCCGCAATCGCTTCGGCCTCTTCGATGTAATGGGTCGTCAAAATGATCGTGACTCCATTGGCCTTCAATCCGGCAACCACGTCCCACATGTCTTTGCGCAATTCCACATCAACGCCAGCGGTTGGCTCGTCCAGAAATAACACGCGCGGCTCATGGCTTAGCGCCTTGGCAATCAGCACCCGGCGTTTCATCCCGCCGGACAGCATCATGATCTTGGCATCTTTCTTGTCGCTAAGGGAAAGCTGATCCAGCACCTTTTCCAGATAGGCGTCATCTTGCGGCTTACCGAATAGCCCGCGGGAAAACCGCACCGTGTTGATGACCGTCTCGAACGGCTCAAGGTTGATTTCCTGCGGGACGAGGCCAATCAGATTTCGTGCAGCTCGAAAATCCGTGACGGTGTCATGCCCTCCAACCTCGATCTTGCCCGACGTCGCAGTGGTGATGCCGCAAATTGTTGAAATCAAAGTTGTTTTTCCTGCACCGTTGGGTCCAAGAAGAGCAAGAATTTCGCCCTCTTCGATTTCAAGGTCGACGGATTTAAGCGCTTCAAACCCGCCGGCGTAAGCCTTGCGCAGGTTCTTGACCGACACGATACTGGACATGGAAGGACCTTTGGAATGCTGTTGGTATCACCCTAGACCCGCATCGGTACAGAGTGAAGACCGCTATTCTGCGTCGGCACTGTGCGTTATTGCAGGACCGCTGCGTAGACCTCGACCAGCCGGGCCGCATGTGCTTCGCGCGTCAAGCCGTAGCCGCCCCTGCGCTCGAATGCAGCCTGTGACATGCGCCCAGCAGTCCCCGCATCCATCTGGCCTATTGCAGCCACCAACTCTGCCGGATCATCATAGATCAAACCGTTCACGCCCGTTTCCACACCTTCGCGCGCGGCGTTCCACCCGCCTGTAATTACCGGGACACCGCGCCCAAGCGCCTCGTAGGCGACAAGGCCAAATGTCTCTTGCCAAAGGCTGGGGAACACGAGCGCTCGCGCTTTCGCCAGCCAAGCGGCCACCTCCGTGGGGGCCAGCCAGCCGGTGATCGTCGCCTCTGGTAGTGCAGCACGAATTGCCGCCTCCTGCCGCCCTGCACCAACAAAGACCGCGGGAACGTCCGCCTCTTTCGCCGCCAATGCAAAATCAAGCGCACCCTTGTCAGGCTCCAGGCGGCCAACAAAAACGAACAGGTCGTTGTCTTCAGCGCGCACTCTGGGTTCGTCACCCAAATCAACGGGGTTCGGAACATGATGCATTACGGTCATCGGCGACAGGTGTGGTGACATCACGTTACGCTGCGTGTCAGAAATCGTGATCACATGACGCAGCTTCTTCGGCATACGCCCCGGTCCATGCAACACACCCTGTCGCGCCACCCGCCAAACCTTGTGGGCGACATGACGGCTATCGCAGTTTGTCGTCAAGCAAGACAGGCCAAGCGGCTTGCGCGTGCAAATCTGACCGCGTGGAAAGTCAAAGAAGCCACCATTGGGACAAGCCAAAAAGAACTCGTGCATTGTATAGACACTGCGCAGCGGCCCGTTCGTAAGGATTGGGCCAATGGCCGGCGACAACGCCTTTGAATAGCCGTGACAATGAACAACCGTGGTCTTTGGGTCATGGTCTGCACACAGCGCACGTAGCGCCTCGGCCACAGCGCTGTTCCATATGCCGCGCCACAATCCGCGTATGCGGTTAGGATCCGCTGACGGGCTGACTTGGTCAAGACAGATCACTTGAACTCCGGCCTGAACAAGCCCTGGGTCAACGCCTGGGACCGGGCAAAAGTAAATCACGTCCAGCCCCCTGTCCGCCAAGGCGATCGCGGACGTCACGGCAACTTTCCCAAGACCGCCATCGATCTGGGCGCTATCGGCCACCACAATGACAGTGCGCAGCGTCATCCCGCTGCTTGGCCGATTGTCAGCGTGACGGGTGCCAGCCCGTCAATGTTGCCAACAATGTCGTCGCCCACTTGCACCGGACCAACACCAGCTGGCGTGCCCGTCATGATCAGGTCACCGGGCCCCAAATGATAGAACCGCGATAAATGGCGAACGATTTCGGGCACGCTCCAAACCATATCGTCGAGCGTCGCGTCCTGCCGAACATCCCCATTCACGCTTAACGATATGCGTTTCGATCTTAACTGGCCCGCATCAGCAATGGGTGTGATTCCCGCGATGACCGCACCATTTTCGACATCCTTGCCCAGATCCCATGGGCGACGATGATCCTTGCCGTCTTGCTGCCGGTCGCGCCGCGTCATGTCCAACCCGCAGGCATAACCAAACACCGCAGCCCCGGCGTCGTTCGTATCCACTTCGAAAATCGGCGCACCAATTGCGACGACCAGTTCCATCTCGTGATGATAATTCGAGGTCCCCGGGGGATATGGCAGCGTTTTACCGCTTTGCGCCAAAGCATGAGAAGACTTGGTAAAATACCAAGGCGCTTCGCGATCAACTTCTCCACCCATCTCGACGGCATGTGCCGCATAATTCCGGCCGACGCAGAAGATGCGTGCAACTGGATAGAACAAATCAGATCCGATAATCGGCAGCGCCGGGATGGCCTTGGGTGGGAAGACGTAACGCATGAACAACTCCGATTGAGGTCTGGACAAATTTACATGCGATTTCTTGCCCCCGAAACGACAAAACCGCCCCAGAGGGCGGTTTGTCTTGGTTGCGGGAGTAGGATTTGAACCTACGACCTTCAGGTTATGAGCCTGACGAGCTACCGGGCTGCTCCATCCCGCGCCAAGTCCGCGTTAATTAGGCCTAGCGGATCAGGACTGCAAGGGGGTCTGGTCTTGAATCCGTGATTCTTTCACCCTTTTTTGCTGTGACCCGCTCTGTTGACACGCCCACGTTGCAAACCGATGGTCGCCCAAGAAACGGGAAGGGAAAATGATGTCGACCAACAGGCCACAAACCCGTTTTGTGCTGATCTCAACCGCGCGGAGCGGCACAACAGTGGTCATGCGGACCCTGCGATCCCATCCCGACGTGCGCGCTCACGAAGAAATTTTCCATCGCAGGCGGACCCAAGATGATTTCAGCGCGAATTTTCTGGCTGATCATGACATCGGACTGCGCGACACCGCGCCCATTCAGTTCGCCTATGACGTCCTAAACCACGGCGACGGACATTCTTGCGTCGGGTTCAAGATGTGGCCGGGACAGGAACGGGACACCAGCGACGCAATTCTGAGCGATCCGGACGTCTACAAGATCATCCTGGAGCGAAAAAACAAGCTCGGCGGCTTCTCTTCGCAGGAACTGGCCCGCAAATCCGGTGTCTGGCACAGCAATAATGGCCCGGCAGAGGCCAAGGAACCGCTCAAACTCGCCTTTGAGGAACAACGCTTCCGAAAATTTGTCCTCGGGCAGCAGCGCAATTTCGAACAAGTGCGCCAGAAGGCAGAAGGGCCCTGCCTTTTCTTCAGCTACAGCGACATCCTCAACGGACAAATCGGACGTATTCCACCGTTTCTGAACCTCAACGCTGCGGATTTAGAGATCCCATTGGCCAAGATTCACTCGAACAACCTGCTGGACCGCTTCATCCCCGAAGATCGGGACCAAGTGATCGCGGTTTTGGAGGATTTGGGTCACCCTGATTGGGCGATTGAGACCTAAAAAGCCAAAAACTTGGCCCTAAAACGCAAAAAGCGCCGCAGAAGCGGCGCCGTTTGTTATGTCATCGTCAGAGAGATACCCTAATGTTCTTTATTAGGTGTGGCAGTGACTTACTCTCCCACGTCTTAAGACGCAGTACCATCAGCGCTGTGGCACTTAACGGCCGAGTTCGGGATGGGATCGGGTGTTTTGCTCACGCTATGACCACCACACCAAAAAAAGAACATCAGGTTCCAAGCCATGTACGGCTAATGTTGTGTATGTATCTTGAAGATCAGTCGAAGGTCTCCCTTCTACTGGATCAAATCAAGCCTATCGAGCAATTAGTACCAGTCAACTGAACGTATCACTACGCTTACATCTCTGGCCTATCGACGAGGTGGTCTACCTCGGCTCTCAGGGATACCTTGTTTTGAAGGGGGCTTCCCGCTTAGATGCCTTCAGCGGTTATCCTGTCCGATCATAGCTACTCTGCACTGCCGCTGGCGCGACAACAGATCCACCAGTGGATCGTTCACCCCGGTCCTCTCGTACTAGGGGCAACTCTTCTCAAGTATCCTACACCCACGGAAGATAGGGACCGAACTGTCTCACGACGTTCTAAACCCAGCTCACGTACCTCTTTAAACGGCGAACAGCCGTACCCTTGGGACCTGCTCCAGCCCCAGGATGAGATGAGCCGACATCGAGGTGCCAAACGGTGCCGTCGATATGGACTCTTGGGCACCATCAGCCTGTTATCCCCAGCGTACCTTTTATCCGTTGAGCGATGGCCCTTCCACTCGGGACCACCGGATCACTATGGCCGTCTTTCGACTCTGCTCGACTTGTCAGTCTCGCAGTCAGGCTGGCTTCTGCCATTGCACTCAACGAGCGATTTCCGACCGCTCTGAGCCAACCTTCGCGCGCCTCCGTTACACTTTGGGAGGCGACCGCCCCAGTCAAACTACCCACCACGCAGGGTCCCGGATCCGGATAACGGACCGCGGTTAGACATCAAACAGAATAAGGGTGGTATCTCAAGGGAGGCTCCCCGAAAACTGGCGTCTCCGGTTCAAAGCCTACCACCTATCCTGCACATACTGTGTCTGATGCCAGTGCGAAGCTATAGTAAAGGTGCATGGGGTCTTTCCGTCTAACCGCGGGTAGCCTGCATCTTGACAGGCAATTCAATTTCGCTGAGTCCACATTTGAGACAGCGGGGAAGTCGTTACGCCATTCGTGCAGGTCGGAACTTACCCGACAAGGAATTTCGCTACCTTAGGACCGTTATAGTTACGGCCGCCGTTTACCTGGGCTTCAATTCGGAGCTTGCACTCCTCCTTTTAACCTTCAGGCACCGGGCAGGCGTCAGACCCTATACGTCGTCTTGCGACTTCGCAGAGCCCTGTGTTTTTAGTAAACAGTCGCCACCCCCTGGTTTGTGCCCCCGCCCAAAAGTTGCCTTCTGAACGGGCCTCCTTCTCGCGAACTTACGGAGGTATTTTGCCGAGTTCCTTAAATGTGGTTCTCTCAAGCGCCTTGGTATTCTCTACCAGTCCACCTGTGTCGGTTTAGGGTACGATCTAGCGGAGGGCTATTTCCAGGAACCGATAAGCAGCCCGCCCAATCCGATAAGGGCAAACTACAGTCTCGATCCGTCACATCCTCCTGGCCCAGGAATATTAACCTGGTTCCCATCGACTACGCCTTTCGGCCTCGCCTTAGGGGTCGGCTTACCCTGCTCAGATTAGCTTTAAGCAGGAACCCTTGGACTTTCGGCGAGGGAGTCTCTCACTCCCTTTGTCGCTACTCATGTCATCATTCTCACTAGTGATCTCTCCACCGGATCCCTCACAGGCCGGCTTCACAGAAAACTCTTTGTCTCCAAAACGGGCGAACCCGCTGTAGAGACATAGAGTTATGTCACACTACGCTCTGCTACCATGCAATAAATTGCATCCTAGACTTCGGCTCATGGCTTGAGCCCCGTTACATCTTCGCCGCAGGACAACTTATTTAGACCAGTGAGCTGTTACGCTATCTTTAAAGGATGGCTGCTTCTAAGCCAACCTCCTGGTTGTTTTGGTCGTCCCACCTGCTTTCC
>CANMPL010000001.1:0-592500 GCA_947499715.1 uncultured Paracoccaceae bacterium | reverse complement strand
CCAAAGGGCAGCGGTTGCAGCGCAAAGACCAGCATAGTCAGCAAGAGCGTACGACGTTCCGAAGTCATAGGGGCGACACTATATACAACCTTGTTTTTGCCCACCCCAAAACGCAAAACGCGCGCCCCTTCGGGTCGCGCGTTTCATGACTTGTTTATGGTGCAGGCTTAGCGCTTGCGCCGCTTGGCAACGCCCAATGCACCCAGACCCGCCAGCAACAGCGGCATGCCCGCGGGCAGAGGGATCGGAGACGTCGTTGTCGGCGCGGTATAATCCACCGTCAGCGTTGCGGCGTCATAGATCGCATTCTCAAGCGTCGCGACGCTGATACTTGCAAAGCTGTTCGTCTCGAAACGAACGGTCAGAAAACCGTTTGTCAGTGCCGACGACAACATCGACAGATCAGAGAATAGGAAGCTGTCAGTATCACCGCCCGATCCGCCCGCTGGGGTCGAGCTGTCCACAACCAGCGTGCCACCGGTGTGGTCGCTATCCGTCACGCTGCCGTCGCCTGCAAAGGCAAACAGATCCACCTTTGCCGGGTTGCCCCCTGTGTTGGATACAAATCGTGTGTTGGTCCAGCCGAACGTTACGCTGTTAATCGTGGAACCACTGGCAATGGATGAAAGGTCAAATTCAAAGATGCCATTGTAAAGAAGGCTGCCTGACTGAGAAACACCAATCGTTGTGTCATTTGTGACGGTCGGCAACTGCCCGACTGCATTCTGACCTGTGCGTCCATCATCAATCGTTGTCAGGGTAATATTCGCCGCATTTGCCGCACCTGCAGCCATAAGCCCAGCAATGAGGGCGCCTAATAAAGTCTTCATCATACTGTCCGTTCAAAAAGATCGTTTAACGGACAAAAAACTAAGCGAGATAAATAGCTTGCGTCAAGCGCGCGATTCCTGACCCAGTTTAGGCCAATAACGCCACGCAATCAGCCCCACGATAATACCGGTGTAGACCAACGGCTCGATCTGGAACCCCTTTGTCAGCCACAGGTAATGCACCGCCGCAAAGACCGCGACCGGGTAGGTCAGTTTGTGCAGCTTGCGCCACCCTGCCGCCCCGATCTTGCGCACCGACCAATTGTTCGATGTCAGCGCCAGCGGGATCAGCCCGGCAAAGGACAACATGCCAACAGTCACATAAGGGCGCTTGATGATCTCGGTCCATACGCGTTCGAGCGACTGCACGTCCAAAATCGCAAAGACCAGAAAGTGCGCCAGCACCAGAAAGAAAGCCGTGACACCAATTGCGCGCCGAAACTTCATCAGGTTCACACCGAACCAGCGGCGCAGCGGCGTCACAAACAGACCCGCCACCAGCAGGATCAGGGCCATTTCGCCATAGGCACGTTCCAGCACATTGATCGGCTCAACCGCGTAAGCGCCGATGCCGGTCAGGGCCTTCCAGAATTCCCACCCGGTCCAGATGGCGAATACTATGTATATAGTCCAAGCTGGAACGCGGCGCAGGGCGTTTTTGATGTGGTCTGTCATTGGAAACCTTCCAAACACGATTGATATTCAACTTCGGACTCTGGCCCGCCTGTATAGACTGTAGCGATGATTTGGCGCGCAATGCATTCAGGTACATGCTCTGCGCCGCTCGCCCTAGGAAACACTGCAAGGAAGTGGTTCCGCCAAAATGCGTTGATTGTCGCGTGGTTTACTTCAGGATCTCGATAGTCGACCGTGGCAAAAACAATGGATTGTCCATTTCGATCACCCCCAAGCTCTACAAGTGCCCGCTCCGTTCCATCCTTTTCATCGCTTCCGACAAAATAGACGACAAAAGGCGGTGCGTAGCTAAGTGCCACACCATCCGCCTCGGCTACCCCGTCAAGAACCTCAGCTGTGTCTAGATCAAGAACGGCCTTTTCAATTCCTTCAGGCGGCCTCCACAAAAGAACATTCACCCGAGGATCAGCAAACAGTGGATATGACCGTATGTCGGCAAGAACTTCGTTATCTTTGTCCAAAATGGGGGCTGCCCAGGCGTTCTCTTGAGCTACCAGCGAATTGCCCAACAAACAAAGCATGGATGCCGCCCACAAACGCATCAGAAATATTCGTTCAGCGGCATGTCTGAATAAAGTCCCGCGACCTCATCTGCATAACCATTCAGCATCAGCGTTGGTTCACGCTTGGCGAACAGCCCGCCACCGATCTTGCGTTCGGTCGCTTGGCTCCAGCGCGGGTGATCCACCTTTGGGTTCACGTTACTATAGAAACCGTATTCGCGCGGGTTGGCGACATTCCAGCTGATAGGAGGTTCGTCATCTGTCAGGGTGATCCGCACAATCGACTTGATTGACTTAAATCCATATTTCCACGGCACCACCAAACGCATCGGCGCGCCGTTCTGCTTTGAAATCGGCTCTCCGTAGATGCCGGTTGCCATGATGGTCAGCGGATGCATCGCCTCATCCAGCCGCAATCCTTCAACGTAGGGAAACTGAAGCACCCGGCGTTGCACACCGATCATATTCTCGGGTTGCACGACGGTTTCAAATGCGACGTATTTGGCACCGGACTGCACGCCGACCTTATTGAGGATATCGGCCAATTCGATTCCATTCCATGGCACCACCATCGACCACGCCTCAACACAGCGGAAGCGGTAGATTCGCTCTTCCACGGTCAATCCGTCCAACAAGTCCTCAAGACTATACTCACCAGGGTTGTCGACCATGCCGCTGACCTTCACCGACCAGGGCGAGATCTCAAGCTGATGCGCGTTCTGCGCGGGGTCGGACTTGCCAGTGCCGAATTCATAATAGTTGTTGTAGCTGGTGATGTCCTCAAGGCTGTTGGGCACCAACGCCTCTTGTGCGGCGGCGGGCAGTCCTGCCGCAATTGCGCCAAGACCAAGCGTCCCTGCAATAATCTGGCGACGGTTCAGAAACGCAGCCTTTGGGGTCACGTCGGCATGGGTCAGGTCGTTGGTCCAGCGATAGGCCATTATGAAATCTCCGTTTTCTCGTTACGGAGTATATAGGTGCAAAAGTCTGAAGTGTTTCTCACGATGCCGCCAGATTATTGTAACGCGCCTCCAATACGTCCAAAGGCACTGATTTTCCGTCCGATTGCACGATCCGCACGTGCTTTGGACGCATCTGACGCGGCTCTGTCACGCCCACGGAATGCGCAATTGTTTCAACTTCCTTGATGATCGTTTTGGCGTAATGCGCCACGCGCTTGTCCTTATCTTCGACCACCAGGCCTTTTTGAAAGCGTGGATCATGGGTGGTGATCCCGGTGGGACAGGTGTTCTTGTTGCACTTGAGGCTTTGGATGCAGCCGAGCGCAAACATGAACCCCCGCGCAGAGGTCACAAAATCCGCGCCCGCGCAAATCGCCCAAGCAATGTCACCGGGGTTCACCAGCTTGCCACTGGCCACCAGACGGATCCGGTCATGCAGCCCCGCCTGATCGCGCAGGTTGGCCACAAACGGCAGCGCTTCGCGGATCGAGACGCCGACAAGATCAATCAGCGGCATGGGCGAGGCACCAGTGCCGCCCTCACCCCCATCAAGCGTGATGAAGTCAGGCGCACTGTCTTGACCACGGGCGTTGATCAGCGCGAACAACTCCTCAAACGCCTCGCCATTCCCCATCACTGTCTTGATCCCAACAGGCAGGCCCGTCACCTCACGCACGCGGTGCACCAAATCCAACAGATCGCCCCAGTCATCCACCTCCACATGGCGGTTGGGTGAAATGCTGCTTTCCCCCACCCGGATGCCCCGGATCTTGGCGATCTCTGGCGTCACCTTGGACCCGGGCAGGATCCCACCCTTGCCGGGCTTCGCCCCCTGCGCCAGCTTGATCTCCATCATCTTGACCTGTGGGTGGGCCGCGACCTCGCGCAGTTTTTCATCGTCCAGATTGCCATCCGCATCGCGCACACCGTATTTCGCCGTGCCAATCTGAAAAACGATGTCACAACCACCCTCAAGGTGAAACGGCGACAGCCCACCTTCGCCGGTGTTCATCCAGATCCCCGCCACCTTGGCCCCGCGGCTCAGCGCCTGCACCGCTGGTTTGGAAATTGCGCCATAAGACATGCCAGACAGGTTAAAGATTGACCCCGCCGCATAGGGTTTGCGTGCGCCTGCGCCGATGATCAGCGGTTCTGTGGCCGCGACCTGTTGATCAAGCGGTGGGAATGCTGCGTTCACGAAGATCGGCGTGCCCGCCACGGCCAGATTGCGCGTTGACCCAAAAGCCACCGTATTGCCCTTGCCGTCTCCGGAGTGTTTGATCCAGTCCCTTTGCGCGCGGTTAAACGGCAGTTCTTCGCGGTCCATCGCAAAGAAGTACTGGCGAAAAAACTCCCCCAACTCGGTGAACAATCCGCGGAACCGCCCGATCACGGGATAGTTCCGCCGGATCGCATCCGCCCGTTGGCTGCGATCTATAATGAAGAGGGCCAAGATCGCCAAAACCGCGACGCCGACCAATAGCACAAACAAGAAAACCAGACCTTGGATCAGGTTAATTGTGAAATCCGAAAACATGGCCATGGGCGCTCTCCCTTTTGTAGTCGAACCATGCGCCAGATATCTGCCGATGTCTGCCCGGATGACGCATCTGTGTTCACGCGTCTTCACAGTCTTTTTAGTGGAAATCAAATTTCGCCCCAGCTTAGCGCAATTCGCAAGAAATCAAGCGGCTTCGGCAAAAATCCCCGGCGATCCAGACGCCACGGTTCAGCGTAATCCCTTCACAACCAACCAAAACTGGAGAATACAAATGCTTCGCAGAACTTTTATCGCTCTCGCCGCTTCATCCGCTCTTGCCGCCCCCGCCTTTGCGGATGGCCACAGCATGGACATCGTTGACACCGCTGTTTCGGCTGGGTCATTTACGACGCTCGTCGCCGCAGTCGAGGCCGCAGGTCTTGTTGACACGCTGAAGGGCGAAGGCCCCTTCACCGTTTTCGCTCCCACGGATGAGGCATTCGCCGCCCTGCCCGAAGGGACAGTCGAAGGTCTGCTTGCCGACCCAGAGGCACTGGCCAAAGTGCTGACCTACCACGTAGTCGCAGGCAAGGTGATGTCTGGCGATCTGACCAACGAAATGATGGCCCCAACCGTCAATGGCGCTGACATCACCATCATGACCGAAGGCGGCGTCATGGTGAACGACGCCAATGTTGTGACAGCGGATATCGAGGCGTCAAACGGCGTCATCCACGTCATCGACGCGGTGATCCTGCCGCCAATGTAAGCGACAAAACAGGGGCGCTTGGTCAACCAAGCGCCCCTTTCTTTGGGCCCTTGGCTTTGGGGCTTACCAATAGGGAAATAGAAGATGACAAAATCAATCGCTGAAATCGCATCTGCCCCGGACTTTTCTGTCCTGCTGGGTGCCGTGAAATTTCTGGATGCCAATGTTGGCACCAACCTGGTCGCCACGCTCTCCAACCCTGGCACGCTGACGGTCTTTGCACCGACAAATGCGGCCTTTGGATCGCTTGCAGCAGACCTTGGATATACCGGCGATCCGGCTGATGCCGACGCAGTGCTTGGCTTTCTGGCAACGAATGTCCCCGCCACGACCCTGCGCGATGTGGTGCTTTATCATGTCCTGCCAGAAGTGAAGACTGCTGCTGACATCGCCGCGGCACCGGTGCTGACAACGGCCCTCGGCGCAAGCATCACCGCCGATTTGCCTACACTGGTTGATAACGAACCCGATCTGATTGACCCCTCGCTGGTCGCCACAGACATTATGGCGACCAATGGCGTGGTGCATGTCATCGACAAGGTGCTCTTGCCCATTGACCTGCCCGGCAATGACGCGCCGACGATCACAGATATCGCGGTCGCCTCTGGCCCCGGCTTTGACAACGACCTGTCCGACTTTGACATGTTGCGCGAAGCTGTTGTTGCCGCCGATTTGGCAGGTGCGCTGGCAGACCCCGACGCGGATCTGACGGTCTTTGCCCCCAATGACGCCGCCTTTGTCGGCCTTGCGCAGGCGCTTGGGTTCTCGGGTGACGATGAAGCCGACGCCTTTGGCTATATTGTCGACGCCCTGCGTTTGCTGTCCAACGGCGAAGATCCCATCCCGCTTTTGAAAAACATCCTGCTTTATCACGTCGCCCCTGAAAGCCTTCAGGCCAGTCAAGTGCTTGCCCTCGACCAGATCCCCACGCTCTTGGGTGTTGATCTGGGCCGTGATGGTGCATCGCTGGTGGATGGTGATCCCGATATCGCCAATCCCAACCTGATCGCCACCGACATTCAGGCTGGCAATGGCATCGTGCATGTCATCGACGGTGTGCTTGTGCCCGTTGATATTCTGCAATCAACCGGCGCGAACAAAGTTGATTTCGTGATCGGGAATGACCGAGGCTCTGTCACGCATCTTGGCCGGGACAACGACTATATCGACGCCAAAGGTGGCTGGGACCTGATCTTTGCCGGCCGAGGCGATGACGTTGTGCTTGCCGGCGACGGGCGTGATTTTGTCTTTGGCGGTCGGGGTCATGACGTCCTCAAGGGCGAAGATGGCAACGACGTCATCAAAGGCGGGCGCGGCCATGATGAGATCTCGGCAGGTGCCGGGCGTGATGTCCTGACCGGTGGCCGTGGGCGTGACACCTTTATCTTCAACGAAGACGAAGGCGTGAACTACATCCGTGACTTTGACCGTCGCGGCAACGACCAGATCGACCTGACCGCTTTCAACATCGAAAGCTACGACGATCTTGCGCACAACATCTCTGGTTCTTGGCGCGGCACCGTGATCCATCTGGACGGCACCGACATCGTGCTTGCGGGGACCCGCGCCCATACGGTGACAGCCGACGACTTTATCTTTTAGACCACCAAGGGGGCCGGTTTGCCCGGCCCCTTTAATCCGTTCGAAACTGCACCCAGATCGGGCGGTGGTCCGACAGGTGATACCGGACATAGGCCTCAAACTCTTTCTCGGTCCGTGTGTTCCACAGATCGGCAAAGACAGCGCCATCAAAATCAAACACACCGTCCTGCTCATAGGCCTGCCCCGCCCCGCCGGGAAAGAACGCAAGCTGGTCATAATGCTTGCCTTCGGTGATCGTGGTGCCAATGCGCGACTGAAATGGCGGGATGTGCAGACCGCGCTTTGTCAGCGCGTCAAACACCTCATCGCCAACATCCGCCACCGGCATGTTCATATCGCCAATCACCACCAGGTTATGCGAAAATGCGCGACCTCTTTTGCGCCGCAAGTCGCCCCAGCGACCCACGGCATAGGTCTCAAGCGCGCGCCGGTTCACTGACCTTTGCGAACTCGACCCAAAGAACAAATGCACGTTCACGACCGTCAGGACAAAGCCGTCCTTTTCAAACGCCACCATATAAGGTGCACGGTCAAAACCCGTGAATTTCTGGGTCGACCCCGGTATCTTGATATGCCGCTGATCCTTGGGTGAGATGTCGATCTCCCCCACCAACGCCAACCGGTTCACGCGGGTCGCATCATATAGAAACACCATCCGCTCACCGTTGCCGGTCTGGTCCGACAGCACGACATCATAGCCGGGCATCAGCGCCTTGACCTTCATCAGGTCACCAAGGTTTTCCTTCACCTCTTGCACCGCGATGATATCAAACCAGCTCAGTATTTCCGCAATCAACGGCAAGTCCCGCGCGTCTCTGACTTGGCCGCTGTCCCCCAGATTGGCGACATTCCAACTGCCAAGCAGCACCCGGCCGTCCTGTTTGTCCGGGATCGTCCGCCCCGGTTCCGTATCACGCCACTGGCGCAGGGCGTTGACCTCATCTGCGGGATCAAAGTCAAAGGAGAAGTCAGGCTGGGGAAACGGCGGCATTTGGAAATCCTTGGTGGTGCAAATACTGCCACCCTAGCCGCAGACGTCGATTTCCCAAACGAAAACCGGCCCGCGCATATGGCGGGCCGGTTCATCACTTAGTGGACAACCGCATCATCCGGTTTTTGTCGGTTCGATCCGCTGACACGGTCACCGACGATCAACCCGTCAGCGCCCGCGCTGACCGAAACCACCGCCCCGTCCATGACGTCACCGGCCAGGATCATTTCGGCCAGTTGGTCCTGAATGGCCCGCTGGATGACACGCTTCAAAGGTCGTGCGCCGAACACAGGGTCATAGCCCTCATCGGCCAGCCATTTCAGCGCGCCCTCATCCAGATCAAGCCTGATGTTCCGGCTTTCCAACCGCTTTTCAAGCCGCGCAAGCTGGATCGTGACGATCCCGGCCATATCCTCGCGTGCCAGACGGTCAAAGATGATCGTCTCGTCCAGACGGTTGAGGAATTCTGGCCGGAAATGCGACCGCACCGCATCCATCACATCGCGCTTGGCTTGACTTGGATCGGCCCCATCAGGCAGCTGGCTCAGGCTTTGTGCGCCAAGGTTCGACGTCAGGATAATCAGCGTCTGCTTGAAATCCACCGTGCGGCCCTGACCATCGGTCAACACACCATCGTCCAGCACCTGCAACAGCACGTTAAAGACATCCGGATGCGCCTTTTCCACCTCGTCAAATAGCACGACCTGATAGGGGCGTCTGCGGACCGCTTCGGTCAGCACACCGCCTTCATCATAGCCAACGTATCCCGGCGGCGCGCCGATCAGGCGGGCCACGGCGTGTTTCTCCATGAACTCCGACATATCAATCCGCACCATCGCGTTGTCATCGTCGAACAGGTAGTTGGCGACGGCCTTCGTCAGCTCTGTCTTGCCCACGCCCGTTGGCCCCAGAAACAGGAACGACCCCAGCGGGCGGTTCTCGTCATTCAGACCAGCCCGCGCGCGGCGCACCGCATTTGCAACCGCCGTCACCGGCCCGCGCTGGCCAATGACCCGCTTGCCAAGCTCTTCTTCCATGCGCAGCAGCTTTTCACGCTCGCCTTCCAGCATCTTGCTGGTCGGAATGCCGGTCCAACGCTCAACCACCTCGGCGATCTGTTCGGGCCGCACGGCTTCTTCCACCATCAGATCGTCGTTGTCTTCTGCTTCGGCCAGCTTGCGTTCAAGCTCTGGGATCACACCATAGGAAAGCTCCCCAGCCTTGGCCAGGTTGCCTTCGCGCTTGGCGATGTCCAATTCGGCCCGCGCCCGGTCAAGCTGCTCTTTCAACTCGCGCGATCCTTCCAGCTTATCCCGCTCGGCCTGCCATTTCGCGGTCATCTCTGACGCGCGATCCTGCAGGTTCGCCAATTCCTCGGTCAGCTTTTCCAACCGGTCCTTGGATGCCTTGTCGTCTTCTTTCTTCAAGGCCTCCTGTTCGATCTGCAACTGCATGATCTGCCGGTCCAGCGCGTCCAGTTCTTCGGGCTTGCTGTCGACTTCCATCCGTAACCGGCTGGCGGCCTCGTCCATCAGGTCGATCGCCTTATCAGGCAGGAAACGGTCAGTGATATAGCGGTGCGACAGCGTCGCCGCCGACACCAAAGCCGCGTCCGATATCCGCACACCGTGGTGCAGTTCATACTTTTCCTTGATCCCGCGCAGGATTGAAATCGTGTCAACGACAGTGGGTTCTTCCACGATCAGCGGCTGGAACCGACGCGCCAAAGCCGCGTCTTTTTCAACATATTTGCGGTATTCATCCAGCGTCGTGGCACCGACACAGTGCAACTCGCCCCGCGCCAAGGCAGGCTTGATCAGGTTGGCCGCATCCATTGCGCCATCCGACTTGCCCGCGCCGACAAGCGTATGCATCTCGTCGATAAAGACGATGATCTCACCCGCAGCCGCCTCGATCTCTTTCAGAACCGCTTTCAGGCGCTCCTCAAACTCACCGCGATACTTTGCACCGGCAATCAAGGCACCCATGTCCAAAGACATCAGCTTCTTGTTCTTGAGGCTCTCTGGCACGTCACCGTTTACGATCCGCAGGGCCAGACCTTCGGCAATCGCGGTCTTACCCACACCGGGTTCACCGATCAGCACCGGGTTGTTCTTGGTCCGACGCGACAGCACCTGCATCGCGCGGCGGATTTCCTCGTCACGACCAATAATCGGGTCGATCTTGCCCTGCTCTGCCGCCTCGGTCAGATCCCGCGCATACTTCTTCAGCGCGTCATAGCCATCCTCGGCGCTGGCACTATCTGCCGTGCGCCCCTTGCGGATGTCATTGATCGCGGCATTCAGGCCCTGCGCCGTTACCTTACCTGCGTCCAGCGCGTCCTTGGCCTTGGATTTGATGATCGCAAGCGCCATCAGCAGCCGTTCAACCGGGACAAAGCTATCGCCCGCCTTGGCCGCGACCTTCTCGGCCTCGTCCATGACACGTGCCAACGACGTATCGACATAGACCTGCCCGTCTCCGCCAGAGACTTTGGCAATCTTCGCCACCGCCGCATCAACAGCCACGCGCACCACAGCCGCATCACCCGCGGCCTTGGTAATCAGGTTGGCCGACAGCCCCTGATCGTCGTCCATCAATGCTTTCAAAAGGTGTTCTGGCAAAATGCGCTGGTGGTCTTCGCGCATTGCAATGGTCTGTGCGGCCTGAACAAAGCCGCGCGACCGTTCTGTGAACTTTTCTAAGTTCATGGTCCTTCTCCTTCTACAAGCGCCCCGTTCCTGGGGCGCCCGCATTCGCAGCACACCCCTGTTTGGGCCTCACACCCTAAATGGGCATGAGGCCACCGCGTTGCAAGAAGGGGGAAGCACCATGGATTCTTCCCATTATGGCCTATCGCGCCTGTCGCCATAGTCACCCCATGACCAAAGAGGAAACCCCGATGATGCAAGTGCCCGATACGGCCAACACGCACCCCTCGGGAAGTAATCGTTTATTCCCGCTTTCGCCCAAGGCGATCAGGCTCTTGCGGGCGCATGATGCCGAATCCTCTGCGGTCGCACGCCTTCCAAAAGGCACCGGCGAAACAACGAAAACGCCCGACTAAGGGCGCACGATAATCCGCAAGGCGTCGGCCAAACGGATGCTCGGATACGTCCCAACCGAGCCTGATGGCGCAGTCTGCACTCTGTAGGCTGCGTCATTTGCATTGCCCAAATTGGCTGACCCGGTTAGACCCGCCGAAATCCAGCAAAATAGGAATGTGCAGATGTCTGATGAACGCCTGATCGTGGCCCTTGATGTCCCCAACGTGCTTGATGGGCTGGAACTGACCAGACAACTTGGCGATTCCGTTGATTTCTACAAGATCGGGTTGGGGATGCTGACAGGCGGCGGGCTGGCACTGGCCAATGAGCTCAAATCCGAACACGGCAAGCGCATTTTCCTCGATATGAAGCTCTTTGATATCGGCGCCACGGTCGAGGCTGCAGTGCGCGGCATCAGCCAGTTTGACCTCGACTTTCTGACTGTCCACGGCGACCCCCATGTGGTCCGCGCTGCCAAAGAAGGGGCCGCAGGCACCGACCTAAATATCCTTGCCGTGACAATCCTGACGTCGCTGGATCGCGACGATCTGGACGCATCTTGCATCAAAGCGGGCAGCATCACCGATCTTGTGCAGGAACGCGCAGGCACCGCCCTTGCCGCTGGCGCCGACGGCGTGATCGCCTCCCCGCAAGAGGCCGCGCTGATCCGCGCTTTGCCCGAAGCCGAATGCAAGCTGATCGTGACCCCCGGTGTGCGGCCCGCAGGCGCAGACCTTGGCGACCAGAAACGCGTCGCTACCCCGGCGCAAGCCATCGCGGATGGCGTCGACCACATTGTCGTGGGTCGACCGATCTGGCAGGCCGCCGACCCACGCGCTGCCGCGCAAGCAATCCTCGCAGAAATGGTGTCCCCGCAGGCCGCGCGGCCAAACGCCTAGGCAGATTCACAAAATTGAGAGCGGCGGTGAAACTTTCTTAAGGGGTCATAGGTGACATTCAGACGTCACTGCAAAAGGGCCTCAAACATGGAAATTCGCGATCTGCACTACGACCCCCGCACGGGTGCCTATCAGGCACAGGTCTGTGTCCAACACGCGGGCCGGATCGTTGCGATCCCAACCCGCGTCAAAACACACAAAACCCTGCGCCCCGCGCTCTTGTCAGATATTCTGGCCCACCGCGCCTCAAAAAGCCTCGAACCGCCGCGCCTGTCGCGTTGAGCGTCGGCCGGGCTTCAGACCGGCGCACCTATTCGTTGATGTCGCGGTCCCAGATCTTGACCTGCCCGTTCTTCAGGCCAAAGACTTTGCGCAATGCCAGAAACGCAATCAGCGACAGCACCGCAAAAACCACCAACATCCACGGCAGTGATAACCCGGTAATCCCGATCAACAACATCGCACCCACAAAAAACGCGCCCGCCGCAAAGCCCAAAAAGATGTAGCCGGGCACAATGACCTCAAGCGTGGCCATCGCCAGCGCCGCTGACATCCAGACCCACCATTGTTCGGTCAACATTACCGACCACCTTTCAACATCTTGAACGCATCACCAAAGGCCTCAAGCGCATTGGCGGGCAGCAATATCGTCTGCTTGCCGTCTCCTGTGCCCAGCGCATTGAGCGCCTCAACCTGCTTGAGAGCGACCTGATACTGCGCCGCCTCAAGCCCGTTTTCCGCGATTGCCACGGCAACAACTTGGGTCGCATAGGCCTCTGCCTCAGCCGCAATCCGGCGGGCTTTCGCCTCTTGCTCGGCGGCATAAAGATCACCGTCGGCCTTCAGCTCGACCGACCGCTTTGTGCCCTCGGCCTCCGTCACCTGCGCACGCCGCGCACGTTCCGCGTTCAACTGCTGCAACATCGCAGCGCGTGTGGCGGCATCCAGGTTCACGTCCAAAATCTCGGCCCGCGTCACTTCGATCCCCCAGTCGTCCACCTGCTGGGCAACCTGTTCGCGCACCGCCTCAATCAACCGGCTGCGGTTGGCCTGCACTTGGTCCAGCTCCATCCGGCCAATCTCGGATCGGACGATACCTGCCACAGTGGTCGAAATCGCCGCATCCACGTCGCGGATCCGGTAAACTGTCTTTTCGGGCTCAATAATGCGGTAAAACACGCTTGTTTCAACCTGCACCAGCACGTTGTCCGATGTGATTGCGTCCTGCGCCATCGTCGGCAGCTGACGCTCAAGGATCGACACCTTGTGGCGCACCCGATCCAGAAACGGCACGATAAAGTTGATGCCCGGCCCAAGAACCGCGCGCAAACGGCCCAGCCGCTCAACCACGTATTTTTCGGACTGCGGCACGATGCGAACACCGGCCAGAATACAAATGACGATGAAAATCGCCAAAAGGATCAGAACGAGGTTTTGACCCAGAAAATTCGCAAGTAGCTGCTCAATCGGCATAAAATTATCCTTCAGTTTCAACGCTCATATATGCAGCACGTGGCCTGCCCGCAATGGTTGTGCCACGCGATTGTGGCCGTTTCACGATAGCTGTGTGGCCCAAATCGACCATCACGATTTTCACTTAACCCGCTGATAAACCGCCGGTTTCCGCCTCCCAAATCCTCAACCGCTCTGCAAACGTGGGCACCACGCGCTCTAGTGCCAGAAAATCGGCCAAGCTGATCAATTTCCACCTCTGCCCTTCGTCGCCAAAGATGATCTTCGCCTCAGTGCCGGCGGGCATCTGCGCCACAAAAAACCAATTCCATTTGCCCGGCGCGCCAATGGCCGGGAACATCTGCTGCCAACTGATCGCACTCTCGGGCAGCTCCAGCCCGACCTCTTCCATGACTTCGCGGGCCAATGTCTCATAGGGTGTCTCAGCGCCCTCGCGGCCGCCGCCGGGGAAATCCCAGACATTGGGGAACGGGATGTGGTCAAAATCGTCGCGCAGCGTGATCAGCAGCATGTCACCAATGAACAGGGCGACCTTGCAGCCGTAGAACTCCTGCGTTGTGACCACTGCTCTGACCCCTTATTCTGATCCCATGCCCAGCCTATGCCGCGACTGCCTGACCCCGTTTGAGGACACCAACCGGTGCCCCAACTGCCGCAGTCCGCGCGTCACCAGCCACCCCGAACTCTTTGACCTTAGCATCGCCCACATGGATTGCGATGCCTTCTATGCAAGCGTCGAAAAGCGCGACAATCCTGACCTCGCCGATAAGCCCGTCATCATCGGCGGCGGGCATCGCGGCGTCGTCTCTACCGCCTGCTATGTGGCGCGGATCAAAGGCGTCAAATCCGCGATGCCCATGTTCAAAGCGTTGAAACTCTGCCCCGATGCGGTCGTCGTCCGCCCCCGTTTTGACGCCTATGTGGAGGCCTCCAAAGCCATCCGCGCCCTGATGGATGAACTCACCCCGATCGTCGAACCCCTGTCGCTGGACGAGGCTTTCATGGATCTCACCGGGACCGCCCGACTGCACGGGCATCCCCCCGCCGTCATGCTCGCGCGGTTGGTCAAACGCATGAAGGACGAGGTCGGACTGACCGGCTCCATCGGCCTTAGCCACAACAAATTCCTCGCAAAAGTCGCCTCGGACCTCGACAAACCGCGCGGCTTTTCGATCATCGGCAAGGCTGAAACCACCACCTTTCTGCGCCCGAAATCCGTGCGGTTGATCTGGGGCATCGGCCCCGTCGCGCAGGAAAGCATGGCCAAGGCGGGCATCCGCACCTTTGACGATTTGTTGCGCTGGGACCGCCGCGACCTGCACGACCGCTTCGGCGGCATGGGAGAAAGGCTCTATTCCCTCGCACGCGGCGAAGACGGGCGGCGCATCTCTTCCCATACTCCGGTGAAGGGCTTGTCGAATGAGACGACGTTCAACGAAGACACCGCCGACATCGACATCCTTGATGGTCACCTCTGGCGGATGGCCGAAAAGGTCAGCGCCCGCGCAAAGGCCAAGGACAAGGCAGGCCGCGTGGTGACGCTGAAACTCAAGACTTCAGACTTCAAACTGGTGTCAAAACGCCTGTCCCTGCGTCACCCCACGCAGCTTGCCGACACGATCTACCGCACGGCCCGCGACCTGTTTGACCAAGTCTCGGACCGTGGCCCCTTCCGCTTGCTCGGCGTGGGTCTCAGCGAAATCACCAGCGACGCCGATGCTGACCGCGAAGGCGACCTTTTGGACCCCGACGCCGGCAAACGCGCCGAAGCCGAACGCGCCGCCGACAAAATTCGTGAGAAGTTTGGCGATCGTGCCATCATGAAAGGCCGCGCCCTCCGCTAGGCACCCCAAATATTCGACGAATATTTGACGCCCACCACAAACGCGGGCTAACAATAGCTAACGCAACACCAAACAACAGGAGGGCCCTCGCTGATGCGCACGATCACACGCCGACTTCAGCATGGCCCCCGTCACGCCCTGCGAACACGTTTGCAGGGCTGACCAGACCCCGTCAGCCCCATCGCCGCACTTGCGGCACCACGATCAATGGACTGACCCATGAGCCTTCTTCACATCACGAACCTCGGCGTGACCCTCGCCGACCCGCTCTTTTCTGACCTCAACCTGACCCTGCACAAGGGCGACCGCCTTGGCCTTGTCGCAGCCAACGGGCGTGGCAAATCAACCTTGCTGGCCTGCCTCTCTGGCGCGGCAGAAGCCACACGCGGAGAGATCACCCGCGCCCGGGGCCTGCGGATCGGGCACGTGGCGCAATACGTGCCCGATGCCGCCCTTGACCGCACGCTTTACGACCATGTCCTCGGCGCCTTGCCGCCGGATCAACAGGACTACGAAAGCTGGCGCGTGGACGTCGCCCTCGACAGTCTTTCGGTGCCCTATGACCTGCAACAGCAGCCCCTCAATACGCTGTCCGGCGGTTGGCAGCGGACGGCCCTCTTGGCGGCGGCATGGATCACCGAACCGGATGTCCTTTTGCTGGACGAACCCACCAACCACCTTGACCTGCACCGCATCGCGCTTTTGCAGGACTGGCTGGCCAACTTGCCCCGCGACACCGCCTGTATCATCACCAGCCATGATCGCGCGTTCCTTGATGCCGTCACCACCCGCACCCTGTTCCTGCGTGCCGAACGCAGCCGGGATTTCCCGTTGCCCTTCAGCAAAGCGCGCGCCGCATTGGAAGAGGCTGACGCCGCCGACGCCCGCCGCTTCGCCAATGACCTCAACAAGGCCACGCAACTGCGCAAACAGGCTGCCAAGCTCAAGAATATCGGCATCAACTCCGGCTCTGATCTGCTGATCACAAAGACCAAGCAATTGACCGAACGTGCCGAAAAGATGGAAGCCGCGGCGAGGCCCGCGCACCGCGAACACTCGGCGGGCGACATCAAACTGGTCAACGCAGGCACACATGCCAAGGCGCTTGTGACGCTGGATGACGTAGCGGTGACAACGCCCGACGATCGCCCGCTCTACAGCACAGGCCAAAAATGGATCACACCAGGCGACCGCGTCGTGCTGCTGGGGGCCAACGGCACTGGCAAAACCCAACTGGTGAACCTGATCAACGCGGCCCTGTCCGGCGGCGATAGCCCGATCAAAACCGCGCCCACCGTGGTTTCGGGCTACGCCGACCAGCACCTGAGCCAGCTTGATCTGGCCGACAGCCCGATGACCGCGATCACCAGCCGTTTTGACGTCGGTGATCAACGCGCGCGGGGCCTTTTGGCCGGGGCAGGCGTTGTACATCAGATGCAGGATGTGCCACTTGGGCGACTTTCAGGGGGGCAAAAGGCGCGGCTGGCGATGCTGGTGCTGCGCCTGACCAATCCCAACTTCTACCTGCTGGATGAACCCACCAACCATCTGGATATCGAAGGGCAAGAGGCGCTGGAGGATGAGCTGATCACCCACGGTGCCGCCTGTCTGCTGGTCAGTCACGACCGCAGCTTTGTGCGCAATGTCGGCAACCGGTTCTGGCTGATCGACCGCAGACGCCTGATTGAGGTTGAGGACGCCGAAAGCTTCTTTGCCTCCGAAATGGCTCAGGCCACGTAAAGCCCGCGGTTTGCCCGCATATGAGTCGTCAGGATTTCGCGGAACGCCGTGACTTTGGCCGACGGCCAGACGTCGCGGTGCGCCACGATCCAGATGTCCATATAGGGTTGCGGCGGCAGCACCGGCACCTGCACGAGCCCTGCCGTTGTGCGGCCCAAAAAGAACGGCACCCGCGCCACGCCCAGCCCCGCCTGCGCCGCTCCCAGAATGGCAACCATATCGTCAAACCTGATCCTGACCCGATGGTTGGGCCAGCTTGAGTCGATGCCCTTGGGCACATCTTCAAAGGCTGCGTAATTCAACCAATCGACCGGGCTTTGGTGGTCCTGCGCGATGCGGTCCGCGACGTCGGGTGCTGCAAAGGCCGCTGTCTGTTGTTCCACCAACCGCAGCCCCATCAAACTGTCACCGGGTTCCCGGCTGATCCGGATCGCCAGATCCGCTTCGCGACGGGTTAGATCCAGCGGCGTGTTCGTCGCCCTCACGTCCAGCCGCACCTCGGGATAGGTTTTGCAAAACGCATCAATCGCGGGTCCAAGCGCCGGACCGATCAGCAATTGCGGCGCAGTGATTGTCAGCGTTCCGGTCAGCCGTTTGTCGCGGCCCGAAACCCCGCGCAACAGCGCGTCTTGTGACTGCTCCATCTGGGCGGCGTGCTCTGCCACCAGTTTGGCCGTCTCGGTCGGCTTGTAACCATCGGCCAACCGCTCAAACAGGGTCACGCCCATCGCAGCCTCCACTCGTGCGATCCGCCGCGCGACGGTGGTATAGGCGACGCCCAGATCCTGTGCTGCCGCGGCCAGGGTCCCGCCGCGCACCAACGCCAAGACCGTGCGCAAATCATCCCAACTGATATCCATACCATGCATTATTGCACATGCGTGATGCAAAGACACGCGTTTACGCAAGTGCGCTGCCTGCCTACTTCTGAGGCATCACAAATCAAAGGACACATCATGACCTACGCCATCGCACATCTCACGATCACCGATCTTGATAAGTTTGCAGCCTACCGTGACGTCGCGGGCGAAGCGCTTGCCAAACATGGCGGTGCAGTCGCCGGTGCCAGCCGCGCCCTCACCGCGATAGACGGCGCGCCAGCGCTGCATGACACCGTTGCCGTGCTGACCTTCCCCGACGCGGATGCGGCACAGAATTGGATCAATGACCCGGCCCTTGCCGACATTCACGCCCTGCGGCGCGGCGCGGGGCAATCGGACATCGTTGTTCTGGGCTAAGGACTTTGGGCGGATTGCCCACCCTACTCTGCGGCGACGCGCCGTGGTGTCGCGCTGCCAATCTCTGCGATTTCGGCGATGACACCGGCCAGCAATGCACGGAAGGTGGCGAAATTGCCGTTTGGCTGCAATGTCCGCTCGTTCATATATAGCGCGCGGTCCACTTCGATCTGGACCGCGTGCTGTTGCCGCGAGGGGCGCCCGTATTGCTGCGCGATATACGCCCCGGCAAAGGGCATATTCCGCGCGACCCGCAGGCCTGCACTGGCAAATGCGGCCTCGATCTGTTCCACCACATGACCCGCGGCAGCCGCACCAAAGCGATCACCCAGCACCACATCAGGGCGCACGCCACCTGCGACACCAACATTATCCAGCGCCTCATGCGGCATCGAATGGCAATCGACCAGAATCGCCTCGCCGAAAGCATTGCGGCTTTCATCCAGCAGGGTCTGCAACTGGTCGTGATAGGGCCGCCAATGCCGGGTAATCCGGCCATGCGCCTGCTCAAGCGAGATTTTGCCCCGATAGATCGCCCGGCCATTGCTGACGACGCGGGGAATCACACCCAAACCGCTGGCGACCCTTGGATTATGTGACAATCGCCGCACACCATCAATCAACGCGGGGTCCAATTCCTCGGGCGCGCGGTTCAAATCGACATAGGCCCGTGGCGCACAAGCGGTCAGAAATGGCGCGCCATGATTGGGGGCCACATCAAACAGCTGATCGACAAACGCGTCCTCGGATGACCGGATCTCGCGCTCATCCAGCTGTGCGCGGGCCAAAAACGACGCCGGATAGTCCCGCCCGCTATGGGGCGAGGCAAAAACAACGCAAGTTGTGCGGTCTTTCGGTCGCGTCAGTTCAAATGCCATATGGCGCATAAATATCGCCCTTCCTGCCCCTAGCCTAGCGCGTTTCGTATCAATACCAAAAGCCCTTGATCCCCTGACACGATCCTTTTATAGACCCGGTTGACCGACGCGGATCAACCCGCGTCCTATTTCGTTATAGGACGTCGATTCGCAAAGGACATGGATGATTAGCTCAGCGGTAGAGCACTTCGTTGACATCGAAGGGGTCACTGGTTCGATCCCAGTATCGTCCACCAGAATTCGCGGGTCCATTCGGGCCCAAAACGCAACTTCGGCGCAATCCGCGCGCCGCGACAGAGATAAGGAAGCCAACCCATGAAGGTTCGCAACTCCCTCCGCTCGCTCAAGCAGCGCCACCGCGATTGCCGCATCGTGCGCCGCAAGGGCCGCGTCTATGTGATCAACAAGACGCAGCGTCGGTTCAAAGCCCGCCAGGGCTAAACCGCAGCGACATCAGATCAAAGGCCGTGCCCTTCGGGGCGCGGCCTTTTCTTTTGCGCAAACACTGCTGAACCGCTGGGTAGATCATATCGCCATTTGCCCCTAGGCTGGCTGCAAATCAGTAAGTCAAAGAGGTCCGCCCATGCTCATCACCCCCAAACGCACCATGATCGCCAGCGCCTTGGCGCTTGTGGCAGGCACGGCTCAGGCGCAAGACTATTGCGGTGGTGCAGGCACAGACGGCCAATGGATCGGCGGGTCAGAGGCCGCCTCTGATATCTCCACTGCTGACGCTTACCGCGAACAAATGGCCCTTGTCCTGTCTGGCAATCAGCATGTTTCGCTCTTTTCGCTGTCCGCGCCAACGGACGTCCGGGTCGAGGCCGCAGGCCGTGGCAATGGCGACCCGGCCTTCGATCTGTTTGATGCAGACGGCAATATCGTGGTGTCCGACGATGATTCGGGTGGCAACGGTGCCGCACGCGCAGAACTGTCCCTTCAGCCCGGAACCTATTGCCTGAACATGGCAAGCTATGATGGTGCGCCAATGACAGCCTTTGTCCGCATCGGTCGTTCCGACCAAGAGGCGCTGACAACCGGGGCCGGAACAGGCAGCACGGGTTCGCCCCCCGCCGTGAGCGGCAGCTGCGGCGATGCCGCGCCCCTTGGCACCCTTGATGGCCCACTGACCGGGACCGGCAGCGCCAACGCCACGCCTTTCTGGGGCTTTTCGCTTGCCGCCCCGACACCGATCACGGTGACGGCGGCAAATGAAGCGGCAGATACCGTCATCACCCTGTTTGATGCCAACAACACGGTGCTTGGCGAAAACGACGATTTCAACGGCCTTGATAGCCAGCTTGATTTCACCGACGGCCTGCCTGCGGGCGATTATTGCCTGCAAGTGGCCGCATTGGATGATGGCGACGCGCCCGTTGACGTCGCGGTCTCTGTCTATGATCCACAAGCCGCCATTGCCGCCCTTTACGCCAGCGGAGAGGCCGCGCCGCCACTTGATGGGACCATCGCGATCACGGACCTTGGCACCCTGTCAAATCGCCTGCGCCGCGATGAACAGGTCACCGATACCGCCACTTGGTTCAGCTTCACCGTCTCCGACCCCGGCCTCGTGCTGATCGAGGCGATTGGCGCAGGCAGTGGCGTTGATCCCTGGATCGCGCTTTATGACGATCTTGGTCGGCAAATCGAAATCAACGACGATTCCGCCGGTGGCTTGGACAGCATGATCGCCGCACGCATCTCCAATGGCGGGTTCCTGCTGGCGGTCAAGCAACTGGATTCCGGTCGAGGCACCGTCCGCCTGTTGATGGAACGATATGTTCCGGCACCCTAGGTCATAACCGTTTGGCGCAGACCTGCCAAAGCTGCGCTTCGTCATCGGCCACATCGCGGATGACGGCCCAGCCGCGGCGCTTCAAAAGGCCTGTCGCGGTGCGTGTCGTCGCAAAAATGTCGCGTGCGCCGGTGCTGCGGGCATAGTCTTCGACCGCCGCGACCAACGCGGTGCCGATCCCGCGATGACGTGCCGCTGGCATCACCGCCAGACCAATCAACCATGGCCCACGATCTGCGGGCCGTGATCCAAAACTCTGCGCACCCAATGTGGCGGTGCCCAGCGCGCTTTGCGTGATCGCGGCAAAGCCCACCGGCAGATCCTGATCCTCGGCGCGCGCGGTCACATGCGCCGCCGCATCGCCATCACCACCGGGACCATAATAGTCAGGCCATGTGGCGCACAGAATGTCCGCCACCTCCGCGTGCCATTCGGGCACCGCGGAAAGTGGCAGGATCCTAACGGAAGGCATCACGCAAAAGCCGCGACACGGTCGTTGAGTCAAGGAATCCACTGCGCTCCAGCTCTCGGTCGCGCTGATAACGCCGGATCGCGCGCCGGGTCTGCCCGTCAATGCGGCCGTCTACGGCCCCCGGTTCAAGCCCAAGCTGCTGCAATTTTGCTTCGATCAGCCGCAGCGTGATCGGATCAAGCCCCAACTGCTCTTCCTCTGCCTCTGCCCGGCTTCGATTCGGCGCGTTGGAATTGTTCTGCTCGGTCTGTTCAATGCGTGCCCGCGCCTCATCCACAAATGACCCGTTGGGATATTGGTCGATATAGGTGCGATAGCTTTCAGTGGTTCCGCGATTGCGGGCGCGGTCCCATGCTTCGCGCTCCTCGGCTTGGGCGCGTTGACGCTTGGCCTCTTGGATCTGGCCCAACCGCTCCGTTGCCTGATTGGAAAACAACCCATCGGGGTATTTTTGCAGATAGGCCCGATATCCTGCTTCGTTCCCGCGCGTCCCGGTTTCTTCCCAATAGGCGCGGTCGCGGCGCTCTTCGGCCTGGCGCTGGCGCTCGGCCTCTGCCTCAAGCTCTGCCGCGCGACGGCTGGCTTGCGCATCAAGCCGCACGATCTGGTTCGCATTCAGATAGCCGGTCTGGCTAAGCCCGTTTTGCTGCTGCCAATTCGTGACCGCCCTGCGCGTGCCGGGTCCAAAGATCCCGTCGATGCCACGCGTGTTGTAGTCCAACACGTTCAAATCGCGCTGAATGGCCCGCCGCGCCTGACGACTAAGCGCAAGCGCTTCTTCCGCCAGCCGTGCCGCGCGGTTCGGCTCCTCCCGGATCTCAGCCAGCTTTTCGCGGGCCTCTTCCAGATACCGCCCCTGCGGGAACCGCGCCATATAGGCCAAATACCCCTGCGCACTGTTCTGCTTGACTGCTTCGTCCCACGCGGTTTGGTCCAACATATTGTTTGGATCGGTGCCATTTGGCGCTTCGGGTTGAACCGAGCGTGTCGCATTGCGTGGCGTCATCACCAGCGCATTGGGTTGATATCCGTCGACCCTGACGCCCCGTGTGCGTCGCGCTTGCTGCAACACATCAACACCCGGACCCGCGACAGCGTTTTCCAACAGCTCTGCAATCGCACCCGGACGGCCCCTGATGATTGTGACGCCTTGCGGAATCTTCAGCGGCCCGATCCCGGCCCGAAGCTCTCCGTCATAGACCTCATCGTCGCCCGCCACCTCACCGATCATCAGGATCGCGCGACCAGGCGTCTCTCCCAGCAAGTGCAATATGGCCTCAAGAGCGACGGATTTATCACCAACATTAAACAGCCTTGGCGTTGTCATGTTGCTCGCCATGAGCCACGATCTGGTGCCATCGGTCGCAAACCGACCGGACACCGCTGCGACAAGACGATCCGCGCTTTCAACCTCCCGCTGAAATGCGAATGCCAATGGGCGCATATCATTTCGTTCCGAATTTGCGCCTGCCATCACCGTGAAACCGGCCCGCTCCAGCTTGGTCGTCGCTTGCAAAAGCGCGGTGCCTTCAACCACACGATCCAATGTTTCATACCGCTCAATACCCAGCAGCAAGGCGGCATCTTCCGCCAGCGCAGGGCTGAACCCGAAAGTCAGGCAAGTCGTCAAAAGCAATCGGCGCATGTTGGCACCCCTTCTTGGTTTAGGTCTCGTATGTCCGGCGATCCTCAATCACGAGGCCATCGCGCGGCAGCGTTCCCGGCGCGACAATAGCAACCTCGCCCTTCAATTTCAGGACATCCTTCACCGCACCCGCAAGGGTCGCCGCATCAAGGTTTTCCCCCTCAAAACTGACAGCCATCGTGTCGGTCTCACCATCCCGGTCGGCAATGACGCGGGCGCGCGCGGCCCCGGTCTTGGCCACCAAAGCGGCGACCTGTTCAGGGCGCACAAACATGCCCTTGATCTTGGTGGTCTGATCGGCGCGCCCCATCCAGCCTTTGATCCGCGTATTGGTCCGCCCGCATGGGCTTTCGCCTTCCATGACCGCGCTCATGTCGCCGGTGGCAAACCGGATCAGCGGATAGTCCGGGTTCAGACTGGTAACGATCACCTCGCCCACCTCACCCGGTGGGACAGGTTCGCCAGTGCCGGGGGTGACAATCTCGACGATCACACCCTCATCCAGGATCATCCCCTCACCCACCATCGTCTCATAGGCGATCATTCCCAGATCGGCGGTGGCATAACATTGCAGACAAGTGATCCCCCGCGCCGCATACCAATCGCGCAAACTGGGGAAAAGCGCGCCACCCGACACCGCGGCCTTGGTGATGCCAAGGGCCACCCCCATCTCATCGGCCTTTTCCAAAATGACTTTCAGATAATCCGGCGTCCCGGCATAGGCCGTCACACCCGCCGCCTTGGCCGCCTGCACCTGCAACTCTGTCTGACCAGTGCCAGCCGGCAAAACCGTCGCCCCGACGGCCCGCGCGCCGTTTTCAAACATCGTGCCCGCAGGCGTCAAATGATAGCCAAAGCAGTTCTGGATCACGTCGTCCTTGCCAATCCCGCAGGCATGCAAAAACCGCGCAAACCGCCACCAATCATGGCCATTTCCACCCGGTTCATAGATCGGACCGGGGCTTTGAAAAATGTGGCTGATGTTCTGCACCGGGATGCCGCCAAAGGGCGGATCCTCTGCCTGCCAAACGACCAACTGGCTTTTACGAAGCACCGACAGGCGAGGCAGGTCGTCCAACGTCTTTACCTGATCCCCGCCTGCCAGACACGACCGCTCTGCAGCCTCCACTCTTTTGATCTGCTCTCGAAGTGCCGCAGTCTGCGCAGCCTCCCTGGCTTGCGCGGTCCGGGTCTCCAGATCATCGTAAAAAGTGGTCATCGCGGTCTCCTGTCCATTGCTCCCGGCATCGTGCCGGGGCGGACAAGGGAAAGCTAGGGGGAGCAGTGCGCGATATGCGATATCAGCCGATCGTCAGCCGGTAACCTGTCATGATGATTGACGGCTTTGAACCCGAAACGCACCAACCTGGGAATGACTGCGAGGCGTCTCAGACGAACGGGACAGTCCCAACCATATGAATGCTGGCAGTCAAACAGAACGCAAGCGCAGAAGAATATTTGACCCAAGGTGTCGCGGGGCGCGGCGGATTCATCGTCCAGTTTGCCCACTTGTTGTATTCACTATTTGGATCTGCGTTGTCCCAGTCTGTCATATCATTCTCACTCAGCGGCCCTATCGAACAAGGTGAAATTCGCACACAAACAAGGCAAAATTACGGCAAATGCGAAGGATTTGATGAACCGCACGTCGCTGGCGGTGTGAGGCGGTAAATGGAAGCTTCGTCCGAAGCGCCGCTCACGCCAACCAGCGCTTGCGCCTCCGATATGACCGCACATCGCGAAACGACTTACGGCCCTCGTCCGACATCCCCAGATAGAACTCCTTCACATCCGGGTTCTCGCGCAATTCGGCCGCTGGGCCTTCCATCACGACGCGGCCGCTTTCCAGAATATAGCCGTGGTGCGCAAACCGCAGCGCCACATTGGTGTTCTGCTCGGCCAGCAGGAACGACACGCCCTCCTGCTCATTCAAATTCTTCACGATGGTAAAGATCTCTTCCACCAGTTGCGGCGCAAGGCCCATGCTCGGCTCGTCCAGCAGAATCGTCTCCGGGCGGCTCATCAGCGCGCGCCCAATCGCACACATCTGTTGCTCGCCACCTGACGTATAACCGGCCTGAGATTTCCGCCGCTCTTTCAGCCGGGGGAAATAGGTATAAACCAGATCCAGATCTTCGCTGACTTTCCTAGACCCGTCGCGCCTTGTATAGGCGCCGGTCATCAGGTTCTCCTCGATCGTCAGATGCTCAAAACAATGGCGCCCTTCCATCACCTGAATGACACCGCGCTTCACCAGATCAGAGGGGCTGCTGTCCTGCACCCGGTCACCGCGATAGTGGATCGTGCCCTTCGTCACCTCGCCGCGCTCGGAATGCAGCAGGTTGGAAATCGCCTTGAGCGTCGTTGTCTTGCCTGCACCATTGCCGCCCAACAGCGCGGTAATCCCGCCCTTGGGCACCGTCAGGCTGACACCCTTCAGCACAAGGATGACGTGATTATAAATCACCTCGATATTATTGACCTCCAACAAGGTCTCGGTCTGTGCAGCGTCCGACATGGGCAGGGCGTCCTGTCTTCTTTTGGCCAAAAATATCCAAAATCCCCGGCCCACCAAACGCGGGCCGGGAAAGGTTGTTCACATCACAGGCAACCTGCCTCGATGTTGTTTTCTGCCGCATATGCCGCACTGTCTTCGGCAATCAGCGGATCGGTGACGCTATCATCAGGTGCGATGAAATCTGTCAGCGGGTTCCACTTGCCAGCGGCCGCATCCCATTGCTGCACCAGTCCCAGACCCGGACCACCGTGGTTCTCACAAGAGACCGAGAAAGCAGGCCCGATGTTGGGCATACCAAGTTCGGCCATCCGTGCATCGGTGATATCCAGCGCTTCCATACCGTCGCGCACCATCGCGGGTGTCACATCTGCAACGCCGTGGATCTCTTGCGCCTTGGCAATCGCTTCGGCTGCAAGCATCGCGGCATAGACACCACGTGTGTACAGCACCGTGCCAACATTCGACCCGTCCCCTGCGGCATTACCGGCATCATGCACCAGCGATTTAATCTCGGCAAAAACCGGATAATCCGCTGACCGCGTCATCCCAAGCGACTTATAGCCGTTGGCCGCAGCACCCGCCGGGATCACGTCATGCTCTGACCCGGCCCACCAGTTACCGATGAAATTCTCCATCGGGAAATTGATGTTGGCCGCTTCCTGCACAGCCACCTGGTTCATCACGCCCCAGCCCCACATCAGGACATAGTCAGGACGTTCGCGACGGATTTGCAGCCACTGCGATTTCTGTTCCTGACCGGGGTGGTCCACAGCCAGCAGGCTCAGCTCGTACCCATGCATCTCTGACAGGGCTTCCAGCGTGCGGATCGGCTCCTTGCCATAGGCAGAGTTGTGATAGACCAGCGCGATGGTCTTGCCCTCAAGGCTGCCGCCGTTCTCATCCAGCAGATAATTCACCGCTACTGATGCTGCGTCCCAGTAGTTCGCAGGATAGTTGAACACCCAGTTGAACACCTCACCATTTGCAGCAGACGTCCGGCCATAGCCCATCGTGTGCAGCGGAATGTTATCCGCCGTCACCTTGGGGATCAGCTGATACGTAATGCCCGTCGACAGCGGTTGATAAATCAGCGCGCCCTCACCCTTGGTGCTCTCATAGCATTCCACACCTTTTTCGGTGTTATAGCCGGTCTCGCATTCGATGATCCGGATCGGCACGCCGCCAATGCCGCCATCACGGGCATTCAGCATGTTGAAATAATCCTGATACCCGTCTGAAACAGGCACACCACCCGCCGCAAATGGCCCAGTGCGATAGGACAGATCAGGAATCACAAGATCAGCCATCGCCGACCCCGCAACCATCGTGCTCGCCACAGCGGCGGCAATCAGTGTCTTCATCTTCATCATGGTCTCCTCCCATTGAATGTTTGATGCAGGCCAGGGTTCACCCCGACTCATTTGGTTAATACGGAAACGGCCACAGCCGTAATTTCTCCTTGATATGCCGCCAGATCGCGGCCAGCCCGTGCGGCTCCTTGATCAGGAAAAACATGATCAGCGCGCCGACAATCACCAGCTGGAAATGCGCCACCAGATCGGTGGGCCAGCCCAGCAGATCCACGCCAATCCACTTCAGCGCCACCGGCATGATCACCAAGAACGCCGCCCCCGCAAAAGACCCAAAGATCGACCCCAGCCCGCCAATGATAATCATGAACAAGACAAGGAACGACTTCTGAATGCCAAAGGCCTCGCCGACCTCGACCGCCCCCAGATAGACCGCAAAGAACAGCGCGCCCGACACGCCCACAAAGAACGACGACACCGCAAAGGCCGTCAGCTTGGCGCGCAGCGGGTTCACCCCGATGATCTCTGCTGCAATATCCATATCGCGAATGGCCATCCACTTGCGCCCCGTGGACCCCCGCGTCAGGTTCCGCGCCACCAGCGCACACAGCGTCACAAAGAGCAAACAAATCAGATACTGCGCCCAGGCCGGCGTATTCGGCCCGGTCACAGCGACCCCTGCCACCAACCGCTCTGGCGCGTTGATCTGGCCCGAGGCGGAATAGTTGTAAAACCAGCTGACCTTGTTGAACAGCCAGACCAAAAAGAACTGCGCGGCCAGCGTCGCCACCGCCAGATAGAACCCCTTGATCCGTAGGCTGGGCAGGCCAAACGCCGCGCCAACTGCCGCGGTGATCCCACCCGCCAAAACGATATGGATCAGGATCGACACATCCGGAAATGACGTCATCAGCTTGTAACAGGCATAGGCCCCTACCGCCATGAATCCGCCGGTGCCCAACGACACCTGCCCACAATAACCGGTCAAAATGTTTAACCCGATCGCCGCAATCGCATAGATCAGGAACGGCACCATCAGGGACGAGGCCCAATAATCATTGATCACAAACGGAATGACCAGCCAGGCCACCACCATGATCACCCAGAACCCGACCCGGTCGAACTTGATCGGAAACGTCTGACTGTCGTCGACATATGTAGTCTTAAAGTCTCCAGCTTCACGATAGAGCATGACGTCCCCCCTTCTTTTGGCCAAAAATATCCCCGCCGGAGGCAAACAGGGCCGGGTGGGCGGGCGTCGTGAGGCTCTGCCTCACGCGGTTGCCCGCACGGACACATAGTGACGTCATCAGACCACCCCCCTTACTCATGTCTCTGCCAACCGCCAGATGATTGCCAGCGTCGTCGCAGCACCAAGCCAAATCGAAAGGGTGGGAAAGACATCCAGCGGAAAGCTGACCGGCCAGCCCACGAACCGCCAAAGGACGAGCGCTGCAACACAGATCCCGCCCAGCCACGGCCCCCAGTGACGGCCCATCAAAAGCCCGGCGGCCGCTACCAGAAAGACCAGCGACAGCCCTGTTGCGACCGTCAGCGGCGCCCACTCCGCGTTCAATGGAACCGATTGCCCCTCGAACCCTTCGCGCGCCGCGCGCCCCAACATCAGGAGGCCCAAGATAGACAGCGTTGCAAAGACGCTCCACGCCGCCAGCGCCGCGTTGCCGATCAAAAGGATCGACCGCAGGATGTCTACACCGCTCATGCGGTCTCCTCTCCGATTGGCGAACCGTCGTAGCCATCACACCCTCTCAATGATCTTCTCCCCGAACAGGCCTTGTGGACGGAACACCAGAAAGATCAGCGCCAGCACATAGGCAAACCAATTCTCCGTGGCCCCACCGAGGTAGGGCGCGCCAATCGTATATTCGAACAGCTTCTCGCCTACGCCAATAATCAGCCCCCCGACAATCGCGCCGGGGATCGAGGTGAAGCCGCCCAGCATCAAGACCGGCAAAGCCTTCAGCGCGATCAGGCTCAGCGAAAACTGCACCCCCGATTTCGCGCCCCACATCACGCCCGCCACCAGCGCCACCAGCCCGGCCAGCGACCAGACCAGCACCCAGATGAAGTTCAGCGAAATACCCACAGACAAAGCCGCTTGGTGGTCATCTGCCACGGCCCGCATCGCGCGGCCCTGCTTGGTATATTGCGCAAATCCAACCAAGCCGATGACAAGAATAGCCGCGACAACCGTCGCCACCATATCCAGCTTGTCGATGAAGAAGCCGTAGAAATCGTCGCCACCCAGCCCGGATGTCGCATTCTCAACCCACATCGACCCGCCCTGTGGCAGGCCAACATCCAGCGTCTTGATGTCGGACCCCCACATCAGATCGCCGACACCTTCCAGAAAATAGGCCAGACCAATCGTGGCCATAAACAGGATAATCGGCTCTTGCCCGACCAGATGCCGGAAGACGAACTTCTGCACCGCCCAGGCAAAGACGATCATCACCAAAAGCGTCAGAATGATCGCCAGCAGCGCCGGCACATGCCAGCCAAAATGGTGAATCTCCGTCCCGAATATCGCGTTGATAAGATGCGAAAACGGCACCTGCCCCGACATGATGCCGGTCAGCGTCAGCGCCGCGAACAGCGCCATCACACCTTGCGCATAGTTGAAAATGCCCGAGGCCTTGAAGATCAGCACAAAGCCCAAAGCCACCAGCGCATAAAGCACCCCGGCCATCAGCCCGTTGATGACAACTTCAATTCCGTAAAGAAAATCAGCAGACATGCGTGCGCACCCCCATCGTCAAGGTGTGAACACCGCTTAAGACTTTCATGCGCATAGGTTGTGCATGGGTTGTGTATGGTTTGTGCATGGGTTCTGCATGTGACAAATCAGTCATGCTGCACCCCCAGATAGGCGTCGATCACATCTTGATTACCGCGCACCTCATCAGGCGTGCCATCGCCAATCTTGCGGCCATAATCCATGACCACAACACGATCAGAGATATCCATAACAACCCCCATATCGTGTTCGATCAGGGCAACCGTGGTGCCAAATTCGTCATTCACATCAAGGATATAGCGGGACATATCCTCTTTTTCCTCGACGTTCATGCCTGCCATCGGCTCGTCCAGCAACAACAGATCAGGCTCAGCGGCCAGCGCGCGGGCAAGCTCCACCCGTTTCTTCAAACCATAGGGCAACCGCCCCACAGGGGTCTTGCGAATGGCTTGGATTTCAAGAAAATCAATAATCTTTTCAACGGCTTCTCGGTTCTCCGTCTCCTCACGCTGGGCCTTCCCCCACCACAAGGCTTGGGCAAAAAGCCCGGTGTTCATCTGCCGCAATCGCCCGGTCATCACATTGTCCAGAACGCTCATGCCTTCAAACAACGCAATGTTCTGAAAAGTCCTTGCAATTCCGTGCCTTGCGACCTGAAAGGGCTTCATCGGCGGGCGCTTTTCGCCGCGAAACCAGACCTCTCCGACCTGCGGGTTATAGAAGCCCGAGATCACGTTCAGCATCGAAGATTTCCCTGCCCCATTCGGCCCGATAATCGCACGAATTTCACCCTCTCGGATGTCAAAAGAGATGTCTTTGATTGCCTCCACCCCGCCAAAGCGGAGCGTGATATTCTTCATATCCATCAAGACCTTACCGATGGTGCGGCCGTCCTCGGTGACATAGCTGTCTACGGTGTCTTTCACGCTGCCACCTCTCGCTTTGCGAGGACTTTCGCGTCCCGAATATCCAGCGTCGCGGTGATCTTGCCCTTGCGCCCATCCTCATAGGTCACCTCGGTTTCGGTGTAGACCTCTGACGACCCATCATAGAGCGCTGCGATCAGGTCATCGAACTTGTCGCCAATCACAGCGCGGCGCACCTTGCGCGTGCGGGTCATCTCACCGTCGTCGGCGTCCAACTCCTTGTGCAAAACAAGGAAGCGATGGATCTGGCAGCCCGACAACATGTCATCGTCCGCGACGCTGGCGTTGACCGCATTTACATGGCCCTCGATCGTCTCTAACACCTTGGGGTGCTGCGATAATTCCTGATAGCTGGAATAGGCGATGTTATTGCGCTCGGCCCAGTTACCCACCGCCGTCAGGTCGATATTGATAAAGGCGACGCAGCGATCTCGCCCCGCACCAAAGACCACGGCCTCCAAAATATTGGGATAGAACTTCAGCTTGTTTTCCACGTATTTCGGCGCAAACAACCCACCATCGGCCAGCTTGCCCACGTCCTTCGCCCGGTCGATGATCCGCAGGTGCCCTGTGCCCTCTTCGATGAACCCCGCATCCCCCGTCGCGACCCAGCCATCGGCGTCTTTGGTCGAGGCCGTGCTGTCCGCATTTTTGTAGTATTCAACAAAGGTGCCGGGCGAGCGATAGAAGACCTCTCCGCTGTCGGCGATCTTCAACTCCACCCCCGGTGAGGGCACGCCGACAGTGTCGGAACGGACCTCTCCATCAGGTTGTTGTGTAATGAAAACAGTGGCTTCGGTCTGGCCATAAAGCTGCTTGAGGTTGATGCCCAGCGCCCGGTAGAAGTCAAAAATCTCAGGCCCGATGGCCTCTCCTGCGGTGTAACCCACCCGCACACGGCTGAGGCCAAGCGTGTTTTTCAGCGGCCCAAACACCAGCAGATTGCCCAGCCGATAACGCAGCTTGTCGCCGAAACTCACGGGCTTGCCGTCCAACAAATCGGGGCCAACGCGGCGCGCGACCTCCATAAAGTGATCGAACAGCCATTTCTTGAACCGGCCTGCGTCTTCCATGCGGATCATGACAGAGGTCAGCTGCCCCTCGAACACCCGAGGTGGTGCGAAATAATAGGTCGGCCCAATCTCGCGCAGATCGGTCATCATGGTGTGCTCTGACTCGGGGCAGTTGACGCAAAACCCGGTCCAAACGGCCTGCCCGATGGAGAAAATGAAATCCCCAACCCATGCCATCGGCAAATAGGCCAGCACCTCATCCCCGGCCCTCAGGTCATCAAACTCGGCAGAATTCTTAGAGGTTTCAATGACATTGCGGTTCGACAACACAACGCCCTTGGGCCGCCCCGTGGTGCCAGAGGTATATAACATCACACAGGTGCTGTCGTAATCTTGCGCGGCGGTGCGTTCCGCGAGGCGAGCGGCAAGGCCCGACGCGCGCCCCCGGTCCTGCACATCGGCGTAAGATGTCATCGCCGCATGGTCGTATTTCCGCAGGCCGCGACCATCGAGATAGATCACATGTTCCAGCGTGGTCAGCCCTTCGCGGGCATCGGCGATCTTGTCGACCTGTTCCTGATCGCCCGCAATCGCGAACCGGGCACCGCAATGCTCCAGCGCATAGGCAATCTCTTCCGCGGCGGCATCCTGATAAAGCGGGACCGGCACGCAACCGATCTTTTGTGCCGCGATCATCGCCCAATATAGCGCCGGTCGGTTGCGCCCAATGATCGCAATATGATCGCCAGCGTCCGCCCCAAGATCCAGCAGGCCCATGGCAAGCGCATCGGTTTCTTCCGCGACATCGGCCCAGGTCCAGCTTTGCCAGATCCCATATTCCTTTTCGCGGTATGCTGCCTTTGATCCGTGCTGTGCCACGTTGCGGGCCAGCAATGCAGGAATAGAATGCAGCGCCCCTTCGGGCGTAGCAGGCGTCATATTCAATTGTCCTCCCTGATCGGACGTTGCCGATCCTGACCGAGTCACTTTTGTGCCAGTCTATAAGAACAATACTGATCCGCCGTCCCCTGTCACGTCAACGGTTTTTTGAACAAGTGTTCATTTAAGCCTATTCCGCCGCCACCGCTTCTGCCTTTTCCACCCGCACGGCTGAGAATTTGAACTCTGGGATTTTGCCATAGGGATCAACGGCCGGGTTGGTCAGGATGTTGGCTGCGGCTTCGACATAGGCGAAGGGCAGGAACACCATGTCAGGTGATACCGCACGGTCGGCCCGCGCCATGACCGTGATCGACCCGCGCCGTGTCGTCAGGCGGATCATGCCGCCCGGTTCCACACCAAGCTTGCGCAAGGTGGAGGGGTGCAGCGAACAATTCGCCTCTGGCTCGACCGCGTCCAGCACCTTGGACCGGCGCGTCATCGACCCGGTGTGCCAGTGTTCCAACTGCCGCCCCGTGGTCAGGATCATCGGGTATTCGGTGTCGGGCGTTTCATCGGGCGCGATGACGCTGGCGGGGGTAAACTTTGCCCGACCATTGGGCCGGGGGAAGCCATCGCCAAACACAATCGGCTGGCCGGGATCTTCGGGCGACAGCGACGGATAGGTCACGACATTCTGCGCCTCCAGCCGGTCCCAAGTGATGTTATTGAGCGACTTCATCAGCTGCGTCATTTCGCCGAATACATGGGACGGGTGAGTATAAGTCCAGCCCAGCCCAAGCCGCTTGGCCAGTTCCACCGTGATCCACCAGTCTTCTTTGGCGTCGCCCGGTGGGGTGACCGCGGGGCGGCCCATCTGCACCTGCCGGTTGGTGTTGGTCACCGTGCCGGTCTTTTCGGCAAAGGCGCTGGCGGGCAGGATCACGTCGGCATAATTGGCCGTCTCTGTCAGGAAGATATCCTGCACAACCAGATGCTTGAGCTTGGCCAAGGCATCCCGCGCGTGTTCCACATCGGGGTCCGACATCGCGGGGTTTTCGCCCAAGATATACATGCCGTGAATGTCGCCTGCGTGGACCGCATCAAGGATTTCGGTCACTGTCAGACCCTTGTTGGGGTCAATGCTGCCTTCGTTCCAGACCTCTTGAAACGCGCTGCGCACGCCGTCATCACCAACCGGCTGATAGTCGGGCAGGAACATCGGGATCAGTCCCGCGTCAGAGGCCCCTTGCACGTTGTTCTGGCCCCGCAACGGGTGCAGGCCGGTGCCGGGGCGACCCACTTGACCAGTCATCAACGCAAGGCTGATCAGGCAGCGCGAATTGTCGGTGCCGTGGATGTGCTGGCTGATGCCCATGCCCCAGAAAATCATCGCCGATTTGGCACCGGCAAAGGTGCGCGCAACCTCGCGCAGGGTATCGGCGGGGATGCCGCAGATGCCTTCCATCTTTTCGGGCGTGAAATCGGCAAGGTGGGCCTTCTCGGCCTCCCAATTCTCGGTGTAGGCTTCGATATACTGTTGATCGTAAAACTTTTCTTCGACGATCACATGCATGATCGCGTTTAGCATTGAGACATCCGCGCCGGGGCGGAATTGCAGCATATGGCTTGCAAACCGCTTCAGCCCCACGCCGCGCGGGTCCATCACGATCAGCTTGCCACCGCGCTTGGTGAATTGCTTGAAATAGGTCGCGGCAACAGGGTGGTTTTCGACCGGGTTGGCACCGATCACGATGGCGACGTCTGCATTCTCAATCTCGTTAAAGGTCGCGGTCACAGCGCCCGATCCGACGTTTTCCATCAATGCCGCCACGGATGAAGCATGGCAAAGCCGCGTGCAGTGGTCGACGTTGTTATGCCCAAAGCCTTGGCGGATCAGTTTCTGGAACAGATAGGCCTCTTCATTGGTGCATTTCGCCGATCCAAAGCCCGCAACACCGGTGCCGCCGATCTCTTTCATGCCGTTTGCAGCCGCATCCAGCGCTTCGTCCCAAGATGCCTCGCGGAAGAATTCCTGCCAGTTACCGGGATCGACGTTCAACCCCTTGGCGGGGGCGTCATCGCGGCGGATCAGCGGTTTCGTTAGGCGGTGGTCATGGTGGATATAATCAAAACCAAAGCGGCCTTTGACGCAGAGCCGCCCTTCGTTCGCGGGGCCATTGATGCCTTCGACAAACTTCACCTTGTTGTCCTTGACCTTGAGGCTGATCTGGCAGCCGACACCGCAGAAGGGGCAAACCGATTTGACCTCAGAATCATAGTCCGCGCTATCGCCCACTTGCGCATCATCGAGCACCGTGGCGGGCATCAAGGCGCCTGTCGGGCAGGCCTGCACGCATTCGCCGCAGGCCACGCAGGTGCTGTCGCCCATCGGGTCGGCCATGTCGAAAACTGGGTAGGCATTGTGGCCGCGCCCGGCCATGCCGATCACGTCGTTGACCTGCACTTCGCGACAGGCGCGCACGCACAACCCGCATTGGATGCAGGCGTCCAAGTTCACGTTCATCGCCACATGGCTGTTATCGAGCAGGGGGATGTGGTCGGGTTCCATCGCCGGAAAGCGGCTGGCGTCCACGTCTTGTGCGGCGGCCATGTCCCACAGGTGGCTGGATTTATCGCGGGCGACGTCCTGCGCGGGCTGGTCGGCGACAAGGAGTTCCATCACCATCTTGCGGGCCTGCACTTCGCGCGGTTGATCGGTGGTCACGACCATGCCGTCCTGCGGTTCGCGGATGCAGGATGCGGCCAGCGTGCGCTCGCCCTCGATCGCGACCATACAGGCGCGGCAGTTGCCATCGGACCGGTAACCGGGCTGCGGTTTATGACATAGATGCGGGATCACAAGGCCGCGACCATTTGCGACCTCCCAAATCGTCATGCCTGCGTCGGCGGTGACGGTTTCGCCATCAAGGGTGAAAGTGATCTTGTCAGACATCGGGTAACTCCTGCGCGTTACCCGCGTTTACATCATTCTTCGTGCCTTGTCAGAAGCCCATCCGCGACGCGCAGGCCAGCATTTGCGCCATGACCTGTTTCCGATAGGCGTCAGATGATCAGGATGCGGAGAATTTCCAGCCCGATCAGCGCGACAATCGGCGACAGATCAATCCCGCCCATATCGGGCAAAACACTGCGAATGGGGCGGTAAATCGGCTCTAACAGCCGCTGCAAACCGTACCAGATCTGCGCCACAATGGGCTGCTGCAGGTTCAGCACGTTAAAGCTGATCAGCCAACTCATGATGAAGTGGATAAAAATAAACGTCCGCGCAACAGAGATCAGAAGCAGCGCGATCTGGACGATATCATTCATGGTTGGGCCTTTCCTTGATCCACGCAAAAGCAGGTAAGCAATCCTCCGCCACCTTGCAAGATACGGTTGCCGTTAGGTCAAAGTTGACGTTGACGTCAACGTCACTAACTGTGCGATTAGGAGAGCCCGATGTACCCCTTTATCCGCGCCGCAAAAGAACTGATCATCAGCCGCAATGCCCCCGCTTTGCCGGTCTTGGGGGCGCATGAAACATGGCACCGCTGCTGGCCGCAGGACATTGATATCTTCCTTGAAATGAACAACGGCCGCATCATGACCGTGCTGGATTTCGGCCGCTCTGTGCTGGCGCAGCGTGTCGGGCTTTTGGGTGCTGTGCGCAAGAACGGATGGGGCATCACGATGGCGGGCAGTTCTGTGCGTTATCGCAAGCGCATCCGCACCTTTGTCAAATTCAAGGCCGTGCACCGCTGTGTCGGCTGGGATGATAAGTTCTTCTACCTCGACCATTCCATCTGGATCGGGGACGAATGCGCGGTGCAGGCGCTGTTCCGCTCTGCCGTGACGGACAAGAACGGCATCGTGCGCCCTGGCACTGTTTTCCGCTCCATGGGGTTCGAGGGCGAGCGCCCGACCCTGCCCACATGGGTGCAAAACTGGATCGACGCCGATGCCACCCGCCCCTGGCCGCCAGAGATTCCTGCCAAAGCCGCGGCCGCCTAAAACCAATCCTTGCATCATGGCCTGCCATCAGGCTCTTATCCCTGCAACAAGACGGGGAAGAGGCACATGGCAGTCAACAAGAAACGCATCTGGGGGTGGATGTTATTCGATTGGGCAAGCCAGCCTTATTACACCCTTGGCCTGACGTTTATCTTTGGCCCCTACTTTGCGCTGGTCGCCACAAATTACTTTCTTGGCACCGGGCTGGATGACGAAGCCGCCCGCGCCCAATCCCAAAGCACATGGGCCTTTGGCCAGACCGTTGCAGGCCTTTTCATCGCTTTGACCGCCCCGCTCTTGGGTGCATTCGCCGACAGCACGGGCCGCAAACGCCCTTGGATCGCGTTGTTTTCGATCCTTTATATCGGCGGCGCTTGGTCGCTTTGGTATATGGAGCCCAACACCTCTTCGCTGATCTTCTTTTTGATCTTGTTCTATGTCGGCTTTATCGCCGCCGAATCCGCGCTGAACTTTATCAACGCCTATTTGCCGTCACTTGGCACCGAAGAAGAGGTCGGGCGCATTTCAGGATCTGGCGCGTCTTTTGGCTATTGGGGTGGCTTGGTGTCGCTGATCATCATGCTGATCTTTTTCGCCGAAAGCGGGGATTCAGGGAAAACCATCGCAGGCTTAGCGCCGCTCTTTGGCCTTGATCCAGACACACGCGAGGGCACCCGCGCCGTCGGGCCATTCATGGCGATCTGGTATGCGCTGTTCATTCTGCCGTTCTTTCTATGGGTCAAGGATGACCCCGAAGATGCAGGCGCGCGCCCCAGCATCGGCAAGGTGTTTGGCGATCTGGCGGCCACAATCAAATCGGTGTTCAAACGCAAAAGCACTGGCACGTTTCTGTTGGCGTCGATGTTCTATCGCGACGGGCTGAACGCGCTTTATGCCTTTGGCGGCGTCTATGCGACGCTGGTGCTGGACTGGGGCATTGCCCAGCTTGGCCCCTTTGGCATCATCAGCGTGATTACGGCGGCCGTCTTTACCTATGTCGGTGGCCGGTTTGACGCGCGGCTTGGCCCCAAGCCTGTCATCATCTTCTGCATCATCATGCTGTTGATCGTCAGTTCCTTTATCGTCGGTATGTCGCGGGCCCAATTGTTCGGTATTCCGCTACCAGAGGGGTCGTCGCTGCCCGACATCATCTTCTTTGTCTGCGGGTCGATCATCGGTGGCGCGGGCGGTGCGCTTTATGCCGCGTCCCGGTCGATGATGGTGCGCCATACCAACCCCGAACGCCCGACCGAAGCTTTCGGCCTCTTTGCCCTATCAGGCAAGGCGACCGCGTTTCTGGCACCCTTCCTGATCGGCGTTTTCACCGCCGTGACCGGAAACGTGCAATTGGGCTTTTTGCCGGTGATCCTGCTCTTCCTTTTGGGCCTGTTCTTGCTAAGATGGGTCAACAAAGATGGAGATCGCGCAGAATGGTCCGTTTCTTAGCAGTCATCGTAGCAGTCGCCGCCCTGACCGGGTGCCAGACCGAAACCGCCAGCACGCCGACGGCGACGGTTTCGACGCAGAACACCAATGACACGCGCATTGCCAAACAGTTGTTTGGGGCGGCCCGCGTCGCCTCTGCTCAGGCGCCTGATGCGGTGGGTGGCTATGCCTTGGGCTGTCAGGCCGGGGCGGTTCAACTGCCCGAAACCGGCCCGACATGGCAGGCGATGCGCCTGTCGCGCAACCGCAACTGGGCGCAGCCGATTACGGTGGATTACGTGCAAGAACTTAGCCGCTTTGCCGCCACCCAGCCGGGTTGGGAAGGGCTTTATGTCGGCGACATGAGCCAGCCGCGCGGCGGGCCAATGCTGACCGGGCACCGCAGTCACCAGTCGGGGCTTGATATCGACGTCTGGATGCTGCCGCCCAAGCGGCTCAACCTGACAGAAGCCGAACGCGAAAGCATTTCGTCAATCTCCATGCGTCGCGCGGCAGGGGCCTATACCAACAGCAGTTGGACCCCCCAGCACGAGGCGATCATGAAGGCCGCCGCCTCTGACCCGCGCGTGGCGCGGATTTTCGTCTTTCCCGGCGCCAAGGTGGCGATGTGTAATTCCGCCACCGGCGACCGCAGTTGGCTGAACAAGATCCGGCCTTGGTGGGGGCATCACTATCATTTCCATGTGCGGCTGAAGTGTCCCGCAGGCGACCGCAATTGCGTCGATCAGGCCCCGCCGCCGCCCGGTGACGGATGTGCGGATGCGCAAACCTGGGTGAACAATATCCTGAACCCACCGCCGCCCGATCCCAACGCGACACCGGCAGCACCCCGGCGCGAGATCACGATGGCCCGCCTGCCTGCGCAGTGCACAACCATCCTGAACGCCAACTGATATGCGCCTGATCTGGCCGGTTCTTGCCCTGCTTGCGGGCTGTGCGCCCTTGCCCAAGGCGGTGACCCTGACCAGTCAGTTCGACTGGAACGGCGGCGACCAGGGCTTTGGCGGGCTGTCCGGGATTGAGGTGCTGGAGGGCGGCACCCGTTACGTCGCGCTGAACGACAAAGGGTTCATCCGCAGCGGCCCGATCATCCGCGAGAACGGCAAGATCGTCGCCATGCCAATCGAGGTCCGCGAAAGGCTGCGTCAGCCGGACGGGCGGCGCGTCAGGATGGAAACCAGCGATTCCGAGGGGCTGGCGATTGGCGCTGACGGGCTGATCTATGTGGCATTCGAGGCCGAACACAGGGTCGCATCCTATCGCGATATCACCGCCCCGCCCCTGCAGGAATTCACCCAACCCGCGTTTGAGGCCCTGGCGTCAAATGCCTCGCTTGAAAGCCTCGCGATCGGATCTGATGGGGCGCTTTACGCGATGCCCGAACGCTCTGGCCGCGCGAACCGCCCATTTCCGGTTTACCGTTATAAATCAGGCGCTTGGGACGTCCCATTCAAGATCCCGCGGCGCGGTGCCTTCCTGATTGTCGGGGCCGATATCGGGCCTGACAACATGTTGTATCTGCTCGAGCGTGACTTCACCGGCATCGGGTTTCGCAGCCGGATCAGGCGCTTTGACCTGACTGGCAATGCCGAAGAGGTCCTGCTGCAAACCGCCAATGCCACGCACGACAATCTGGAAGGCATCAGCGTCTGGCGTGACCCCGATGGCGGGCTGACTATGACGTTGATATCAGACGACAATTTCCAGTTCTTCCAGCAAACCGAAGTGATCGAATACCGGATTGACCGTGACGCGCCAAAGGGGTAGACCGCGCCGTCCCTGAATGGTCGGGGGCCAAGTGCCGCACCCTTGTCAAAACGGAACATCAAAATGCGTATTCTTCCCGGCGTCATCGCCATGGCCATTATCGTGGTCGCCTCTAATATTCTTGTGCAATTTCTAATACTTGATGGGTTGCTGACCTGGGGGGCCTTTACCTATCCGCTGGCCTTTCTGGTGACGGATATCATGAACCGTGTTTATGGCGCGTCAGAGGCAAGAAAGGTCGTGTTTTCAGGGCTTTGCGTGGGGATTATCTGTTCGCTGATCGGTAGCCAGATCATGCTGGAATTCGGGCCCGCTGTGCCGATCCGGGTGGCAATCGCCTCTGCCACGGCGTTCCTGATCGCGCAACTTCTTGATATCGCAGTGTTTAACCGGCTGCGTCAGGGGTCATGGTGGAAAGCACCGCTGGGATCCACGCTGGTCAGCTCGACCGTGGATACCTTTATCTTCTTCTCCATCGCCTTCTCTGCCGCCTTTAACGCGTTAAGCATTGCCGCCGCAGATCAGATCATCTGGGCACAAGATCCGGTGCCGTTCTTGAACGGTGGTCCACTGGTGCCACTTTGGGTCAGCCTTGCTGTCGCGGATTGGGGCGTGAAATTAACCATTGCGCTGCTGGCGCTGGTGCCGTTCCGCCTGATTGTTGGGCGGATGCTACCCCGCGCGGCCTAAGCACAAAAATGTGTGGAAATTAATTTGACATATACCAAATCTGTGCAAAGCTGAGCTTAGGCGAAACATTTGAAAGGAGGTGATCCAGTGCATCATGAAGTATTGGAGAAGGCAGTCGGGACAACTTGTGGGGGTCACAACTAGGGCAGCCCCTAGCTGAGAAAACCACAAGGTGGAGATCCTAACCGACCCACCTCCGCAACTTTCAGGAAAGGGCCATCCCATCGCCGGGGTGGCCCTTTTTGCGTCCCGACCCGGCAAACCGCGCCGATTTCTTAACGCCCCGTCCGGCCAAAATCGGCAATGCAGAAACCATACACATACCATGCACACCCCATACACAAACCATGCCGCCGAATGTCTGAAGCCGCATTAACCCCGATTTGGCCCCGCCGCGTTCATACTTTGGCCGCGGTGACGCGCTATCCAAACGCGGCAACACTTGTCGGCGCGAAACGCTTTGAACCGGCAAAAAGGTTGTTTTTTGAAGCGTTTGGAGGCATCCACGCGCTGATACGAGCACGTTATTCTTTGTCATTTACGGTGGGTCCGGTCCTTTGGAACACAACACATCTTTGCAAAACAACGCGGCCCGTGCCCTTGTTGTCGATCTGGATGAAACGCTGTCGCGCACCGATACGCTGCACGAGGCGCTTTTGCGGCTTAGCGCCCAAAACCCCGCCGCACTTTTTGGCGCGGTCAGTGCGGTGCGTCGTGGCAAGGTGCCGCTGAAATCCTATGTCGCCGACCGCATGACGCTGGGCGCAGATCGCCTGCCGCTGAACCCGGACGTTGATGCGATGATCGCAGAGGCCAAGGCCGCAGGCCGCACTGTCGTGCTGGCGTCCGCCTCTGACCATCGGCAGGTCAGCGCGGTGGCCGACCAATTGCCACAGATCGACGAGGCCTTTGGCACCGGCAGCGACGCGACTGACGGCAGCAACCTGAATGGCGCAAACAAGGCTGCATTTCTGACAGCCCGCTACGGCGAAAAGGGGTTTGATTACATCGGCGACAGCGCCACGGATATCCCCGTTTGGCGGGCTGCACATACGGCATTCGCAGTTGATCCATCCGCACAACTGATCGCCAAGGCGCGCGCTGCAGGCGTCACTTTGACGCCGGTTGCGACCGAAACGCCGCCGCTTTGGAAATCATACCTTAAGGCGTTGCGCCCACATCAATGGGTCAAGAACGTGCTGGTATTTTTGCCCATGCTTGCCGCCCATGATTTCACGATGGCGTTTTATGCTGTGATGGCCTTTGTGCTGTTCAGCATGACAGCCTCCAGTGTCTATATTTTCAACGATCTGGTCGATTTACCATCTGACCGGGTTCACCCGCGCAAGCGTATGCGGCCCTTTGCTGCCGGACGGATCCCGATCCGGGATGGCGCGCTGCTGGGGCTTGGCCTGATTGGTGGCAGCCTGATCCTGTCGCTCTTGATAATGCCGCCGATGTTTCTGGCGGTACTGGCGTTCTATTTTGCCGTTACGGCGGCCTATTCCTTTGTTCTGAAACGCAAAATGATCGTCGATGTCATCACGCTGGCGGGGCTTTATACCTTGCGGATTGTCGCAGGCGGGGCGGCAACAGAGATCATGCCATCGCCGTGGCTTTTGGCCTTTTCGATCTTTCTGTTCTACTCTTTGGCCAGCATCAAACGGCAGGCCGAACTGGTGGATCAGGCCAAGCGAAGCGACGAAAGCCCGCCCGGCCGGGGTTATGGGATCAACGACGTTTCCGTCATTCAGATGATCGCGATCAGCGCCGGACAGGCTGCGGTTTTGGTCTTTGCACTTTATCTATACAGCCCTGCGGTCGTGGATCTTTATGCCACGCCAGAGATCCTGTGGCTGATCTGTCCGATCCTGCTTTATTGGCTTAGCCGGGTCGCGATTTTGACCCATCGCGGACAGATGGATGACGACCCGATTGTCTTTGCGGTCAAGGACAAGATCAGCCTCGCGACGGGCGCAATTGTCGTGCTGATCGTGTTTCTGGCAGAGCGGGGGATCTAGGCGATGGCGCGTCATCTTCGCACATTCATTTTGCTTGGCATGGTGCTAAGGATCCTTTGGGTGGTGCTGATCCCGATGGAGCCCGTGTCCGATAGTGCCGCCTACGACATTCAGGCGAAAAACATATGGCAGCATGGGGTTTACGGGTTCGAGCCCGAGAAACCCAGCGCCTATTGGGCAGTCGGCACCTCTGCCATTACGACGGCGACTTATTGGATTTTGGGCGACACCTATCTTGGCGTCATCGGGTTGAATTTGTTGGCCTCGCTGCTGCTGATGGTGCTGGTCTGGCGGGTTGGGCAGCAGTATTTTGGCGATGACGCCGCGGCCTGCGCGGTATTGCTGGTCGCCCTTTGGCCGAACCTGATCTTCTTTACCTCGATCCTGTCGAGCGAGCTATATTTCATGACGCTGACCCTTGGCGGGTTGTTCTTTTGGTCGCGCGAGGCGGGGAACCGTTGGGTCAACTTACTGCTGTGCGGCGTGATCTGGGGGCTGGCCTGTTACGTTCGTCCGGTGATCCTGCTGTTTCCCGGCGCGATGCTGATCGCGGCCCTGTCGCAGGGCGGGCGTGCGGCGGCGCTGGCCGCGGTCAAAACCGCCGTGAGCATCGCGTTGATCTTGCTGATCGTATCGCCCTGGACCGCCCGCAACGCCGAGGTGATCGGCAAGGGATACACGGTATCCTCCAACTTTGGCCCAAACCTTTGGATGGGGAATAATCCCGACACGACAGGGGGTTACATGCCCCTGCCCGCAGAGGTGAAGGGCATGTCGGAAATGGAGCGGGAAGAATATCTGAACGCCGAAGCCAAAGCCTATATCAAAGCCGAGCCGGGGTTGTTCGCAAAGCGCGTGGCAAAGCGGTTGGTTGATCTGCACAGTCGCGAGACGATTGGCGTGGTTTGGAACGGTGATGCGATCAAACGGATGGTCGGGGACGGCGGGATCTTTGTGCTGAAAGCCGTGTCGTCATTATACTGGATTGCCCTTGTTTTCATGGCGATCATTGGACTTCTGGTGCTTTGGAAGAACCTGCGGTTTGGGGCGCTGTTTCATCCGATTTTCGGCGGCTGGGCCTATTTCACGGCCGTTCACGCGATTATCGTGAGCGGGGATCGTTACCATATGCCAAGTGCGCCCTTTGTGGCGTTGCTGGCGGGGGTCACCCTGTGGTGGGTCATCCAGACATTCCAACGAAAACAAGGGGCTGCGGCATGACACATTGGACGTTGATCCTGATCGCGGCGGCGGCCAACATCGGGCTGAACCTCTGCCTGCGGCAAGTGGGCCGCGCGGTGGAAACGGACAGCATTTTGCGTTTGATATCAACGGTTTTGCTGTCGCCGTGGGCCTGGGCATCGGTGCTGAGTGCTGGTGTCTTGCTGACCGCTTTTGTCGCCGCGATCCGGGTCTATTCGCTGAGCCTGACCTATGCCGCCGTGACCGCCATCGCCATGGTGGGGCTGACCGTGGTCAGCGTCGCGTTGCAGATTGAGACGGTCAATCTGGCGCGGGTTGCGGGGCTGGCGCTGATCGTGGCGGGGATCCTTGTGTCGGCTTTCGCGTAGCACCGCACGGTGGTTTTGGGCTATGCACAAAGCATGCACAAACCATATGGAAACCATACACAACCCATGTGTCCGAAAGTCTGAATGCGCGTTAACGATCATATCGAGATTGCCGACTGGGAGCTGACAGAGAGCTTTGTCCGCGCGTCCGGCCCCGGCGGGCAGAACGTGAACAAAGTGTCCACGGCGGTCGAATTGCGGTTCGAGGCGGAGCGGTCACCGAACCTGCCCGACGCGGTCAAACGGCGGCTGCGGCGGATCGCGGGGCAGAAATGGACGAAGGACGGGGCCGTGGTGATCTTTGTGCAAGAGACCCGGTCACAAGCCCGCAACCGCGAGATCGCGATGGAGCGCTTGGCGGAGTTGATCCGCAAGGCGACCGAGGTGCCCAAACGGCGGCGGCCCACGAAGCCGACATATGGGTCGGTCAAGCGGCGGTTGGAGGGGAAGAAACAACGCGGGGCTGTGAAGGCGCTCAGGGGGAAGGTGGAGGAGTAGGGTGCGGTGTTTACACGCACCATTTTGGCGGTTCGGTGCGTGAGATCACGCACCCTACGGCAGATCTTTCGACGCCTTGAGTAGGGCGGGCTTTAGACCGCCGACGCCGCGTGCGCCGGTCTGAAGCCCGGCCTACATCTTGCTGCGACACTGGTGCCCAAACGGCGACGCCCGACGAAGCCGACCTATGGGTCGGTCAAGCGGCGGCTGGAGAGGAAGAAACAGTGCGGTGAAGGCGTTGCGGGGGAAGAGGGAAGAGACTTCAGATACTCCATACATCCTCCCTTGCCAATTCAGATATCCTTTTGGTATTTTCAGCGATGAGTTCGACAGATATTTCATCCGCATTTTTAAGCATGTCTGGCAGTTTATACCCTTTCTTGAGCAGTATCTTTTTCTTCTCAACGAAGCTCCTGGTACCCAACTCTCCATTAGTTTTTGCATCGACAATAAGCAGATTTCCCATTTGCCCTATCTTCAAACTTGAGACTCCTTTCCCGATTAATTCTTGTGGAAGCAAATGTTCAATGGTTAAATCATCCGTATTGCCAATAAGTGGCTGCTCTTCGTGAATAGCAATTTGCATCAACGCATACCTCACAACCGCCCGCTGAGACGTATTGTACTTCGTATAGTTTAGTTGCTCAAACCCAGCATCAAACTCGCTTTCTGTCGGAACACGTTCGCGAAGCTTTCCCAAAAGCTCCTTGATGGCATCTGAAGCGTCATTGGAGTCGCTGGCCTCATATAACTTTCGCCCAAACGAAGAGTACATTCCGGATATCCCGCCCGACGAACGCGAAGAGGTTACAGCCGTAAAACTAAAATGGAATTTCTCAATTGCGTTTAGAGCGGCCCGTAACTTCTTTCTCTTAATTTTCTTTTCATCATAAGCCCTCAATAGTGATAGAACTCCCGGCACCGGCTGTACGACCCTGAAATCTCGCAACGCAGCGAGTGACCTTACAATATCTCTCTCATCGCTTTCGAATTTATACGTCGGTTCAAAAATCGAACGCCAAAGCTGCGCATCTGCAACGAATGCATCAAGATGACTGTTTGCGTTCGATTTCTTAATCGCTCCACGGATTTTCTTGAATGCCTTCCCTTTCGTGACCATGTCAAATCGAGATTGCCATGAATGAACGATGAAGTTATCTGGTTCGAGGTCAACATCCGAGCTTGAGATTGTCTCAAGAACCTTGTCCCACTTCAATTTTGCTTTATCTACCGAACTTTTCGATTTCAGGTTTCTTACAAAATGGTTTTTTAGCAAATCCGAAAGCGCTAAATCTTTACCACGCGTGTTGAGAGTTTCGAAAATCAAATAGGCGTCGTCTTCATCATCAAGAGTAACAACGATTATGCTTAAACTAAGAACGGTTTGACGTAACGCCTTTAGCCACCCGAGAGCATTATTTCGTCTATCGTCCTTGTCGGAAACGGTCGGGTCATCAAGGAAGCTCTGTGTTTTTTTTGAAATGCAGGATTTGTAGTGATTATAGGCCTTTTCTATCGATTTTTCTTCCTTTCCAGTATCCATTGGAATGTCGGGTGGATCCATACTGAACACCGTTTCCTGCAAAAACGGAAAGGACGACTCGGTTTCCAGAACATAGACATTTTCGTTATCTACATTTTTTCTTTCAATAAATTGATGCAAACCTTTCGCTGACTCCTTACTCCCTAATGCAAAAAAATGATCTCTAATAGCACTCATGAATATTGAAATGGTGGTAAGCCGTTGCTGACCATCAACAACTGCGAGTTTTCCGGCCTTAGTTTCGTAAACAACCATAGACCCAATGAAGTAAGATTCCCCAATATTTGCAACAATATCGTTCCAGAATTCAGATATTTGATCTATCTCCCATGAGTAGGGCCGCTGAAATTTGGGAATTACAAAATAGTTTCCTTGTAGAAGCTTCTCAAGCGACACGTCATGTGATTCAATTTTCATTATTTCTTTCCTAAATTAATTTTAGACAATAACCTCAACCTTCTCCTGCTCCCCCACCCCAAACACCCGCTTGTAGCGCTCAATCTCGGCCTCGGGGCCCATGGCTTTGTTGGGGTTGTCGCTCAGCTTCACGGTCGCGTTGCCGTTGGCCGACACCGCTTTGCAGACCAGTGAGAACGGGGCGAGGCTGTCGCCATCCGTGAGACCTTTGAAGTCGTTGGTCAGCATGGTGCCCCAGCCGAAGGACACGCGGACTCGGCCGACGAATTGTGCGTGCAGGGACAGGATTTTGTCGACGTCCAAGCCGTCGGAGAAGATGATGAGCTTTTTGCGGGGGTCCTCCCCTCGCGATGTCCACCATGCGATTGCGGCTTCGGCACCGGCGGCGGGGTCGCCTGAATCGATGCGGATGCCGGTCCAGCCTGCGAGCCAGTCGGGGGCATTTTCCAGGAACCCCGGTGTGCCGTAGGTGTCGGGCAGGATGATGCGCAGGTTGCCGTCGTGTTCGGCCTGCCAGTCGGACAGCACGTCATAGGGGGCCTGGGCGAGGGCCGCGTCATCGGCGGCCAGTGCGGCGTAGACCATGGGGAGTTCGTGGGCGTTGGTGCCGATCGCCTCCATATCGCGGTTCTTGGCGATCAGGCAGTTGGAGGTGCCGACAAAGCGGCTGCCCAACCCTTCGGACATGGCCTGCACGCACCAGTCCTGCCAGAGGAAGGAGTGGCGGCGGCGGGTGCCGAAGTCGGCCAGCGTGAGGTCGGGGATGGTTTGCAGTTGCTCGACCTTTTCCCAGAGTTTGGTCATGGCGCGGGCGTAGAGGACTTGCAGTTCGAACCGGCCCATGGTGCCCAGGACGGCGCGGCCGCGCAGTTCCATCAGCACGGCGAGGGCGGGGATTTCCCAGAGCATGACCTCGGGCCATGATCCTTCGAACGTGAGTTCGTATTGGTCGCCGACGCGGATCAGGTGGTAGGGCGGCAGGCGGAGGTTTTCGAACCAGTCCATGAATTCGGGCGAGAACATCTGGCGTTTGCCGTAGAAGGTGTTGCCGCGCATCCATGTGCTTTCGCCGCGGCGGAGCGAGAGGGAGCGGATGTGGTCGAGTTGTTCGCGCAGCTCGCCTTCGTCGATGAGGGTGGCCAGCGGGATATGGGTGGCGCGATTGATGAGCGAGAAGGTGACTTGGGTGTCGGGTTTGTTGCGGAACACCGATTGGCACATCAGGAGCTTGTAGAAGTCGGTGTCGATGAGGGACCGGACGATCGGGTCGATCTTCCATTTGTGGTTCCAGACGCGGGTGGCGATGTCGACCATGGCAGTATTCCTTTGCTTGAACGGGGTTAGACCAAGGGCCGCGGGTTTTTGCAATGGCGGCGGGTTGCGGTAGGATCCGGTATGGTGGCGGATTTTGATGCATTTGCAGAAGTTGAGCGGGACGGCTGGGCCGATGCCGGGACGGCCACGGCCTATGCCCGCGATTTCGCGCAGGCGGCAGAGATGTGCGTGCCGGCGTTTGTGCGGCTGGCCGGGGTTGGGCCGGGGGACCTCGCACTTGATTTGTGTTGCGGGCACGGGATCATCGCCGCCGGGTTGGTGAAAACGGGCGCAGAGGTCACCGGCGTCGATTTCTCGCCCGCGATGCTGGAGGCGGCGCGGGGCGCGGTGCCGGGTGCGGGGTTCAGAACAGGCGATGCGATGGCGCTGGATGACCCCGACGGGATCTATGATGTGGTGACAATCGGGTTTGGCGTGCCGCATGTGTCTTACCCCGAAAAAGTCCTGGCCGAGGCGCGGCGGGTGCTGCGCGCGGGCGGGCGATTGATCTATTCGGTGTGGAAAGCCCCGGAACCGGGGGACGCCTTTGCGATCGTGTTCGCGGCGATTGCCGCACATGGCGATAGGTCGATCCAATTGCCGCCGGGACCGGGGGCGCATGATTATGCCGACAGGGGCGTTGCAAGGGCCGCGATGGCAAAGGCAGGATTTGGCGATATCACGTTTACCGAGGTGCCCAGTTTTTGGGAGGTCAGCGACCCCGGCGCACCGTTTGACTATTTCATGAATGGCACGGTGCGTGGTGGGGCGGTGCTGCGGCCGCAATCAGCGATGCATAAGGCGCGGATCCGCGAGGCGGTGGCGCAAGCAGTCATGGCCCTGCCCAAAGCAGAGGACCGCTGGCGGGTGCCGGTGCCCGCAATCCTGATTAGCGGCACTGCAATCTGATTGCACTTTGCGCCTTTTGCCCGCAGTGAGGCGAGGCACATTCGAAACGGACGCCCCATGCCCCTGCCCTTTGTCATCCTGTCTGTTGTCGCGGCCATGTTCCTGATTGTGGGCGGCGACGCGGCGGGGAAGATTCTGTCCGCGCAGGGGTTCGCGCCGTTCTTTGTGGCCTGGGCACGATTTGCGCTGGCGGCGGTGATCTTGCTGCCGTTCAGCGGGATCCAAAGGCACGAATGGCGGATGCTGGCAGATTGGCGGCTGATCCTGCGGGCGGCGCTGATTGCGGGTGGTATCTGCTTTATCCTGACCGCGCTGAAGACAGAGCCGTTGGCCAATGCCTTTGCTGGCTTTTTCATTGGACCCGTGGTGGCCTTTGTCCTGTCTGCGATCCTGCTCAAAGAACGGGTGACGGTGCTGCGCGCGATTTTGCTGGCGCTTAGCTTTTGCGGCGTGCTGATCGTGGTGCGGCCCGGATTTGGATTTACGGCGGGCATGGGATTTGCGGTGCTGGCAGGCTGTTTTCACGGCAGTTATCTGGTGGCGACGCGCTGGCTGGCGCCAGGGTATCGGCCCCGGTTCTTGCTGATTTCACAGCTGATCATTGGCGCGGTCTTGCTGTCCCCCTTTGCCGCAAGCGGAGTGGGAGCGTTTGATGCGCCGGTGGCCGGGTTGCTGGCGATCAGCGCGATTGGGTCAGCGATGGGCAATCTGTTGTTGGTGCAAGTGAACCGGACCACGCCCGCGGGGGTGATTGCGCCGCTGATCTACAGCCAGTTGATTGCGGCCATGATCTTTGGCCTTGTGATCTTTGGCGACTGGCCGGACGGCTGGACGCTTGTGGGCCTGATGGTGATTATTGCGGCAGGCGTTGGATCAGCTTTGGCTGCCGGGCGCGGGCGTTAGGCGGGCGGCATAGCCTGCGTGAAAGTCGGCATAGCCATCGGATGTTTCGGTCAGGTGATCACGCGCCAGTACGTGCAGCGCGGGCAATTGGTGGAACGGCACGGTCGGAAAAGCATGATGTTCGGCGTGGTAGGGCATGTTCCATGCCAGCCAACGCACCAGCCGGGTCGAATAGGTGGTGCGCGTGTTGGCGAACATATCAGGCACATGGGCGCAATCGGTGTGTTCGGCCATCAGGTAGGCGCGCAGGAATGGCTGGCCGATCAAGAGCGGCAGCACCCAGATCCAGAATAGCAGAGCAGAGCCTGCGATCAGCGAGAGCGCAAGGAGCAGGGCGTAAAGTGCTGCAAAGACCCGCGCCTCTGCCGTGATGCGGGGGATTTGGCGGGGTGGGACGTAGGCCGCGGTGCAGCGATGGGTGGCGTTGGTCCAGAGCACGCCAAGCAGGCTGCGCCAAAGGGGGATGCCCGTGAGGTGCCAGATGTAGCCGGGCCATGTGCGCGGTTTGGGGGTGGCGAGTTCGGGATCATGGGCGGGATCATGCGTATGTTTATGGTGCGCAAAGTGGAAGTAGCGGAACCACACAGGCGGGATCAGCAGGATAAAACCCGCCACACGGGCGGTCCAGATGTTCAGTGCCTTATGGGCAAAGACGGTTTCGTGGCTAACCTCGTGCAGGAGGTGAAACAGGCACACCAGAAAAAGGCCCAAGGGCAGCAGCAGTAGCGGCCAGAAGGGCACGCCAAGTGCTACGCAGGTGGCAAGCACCACGATTGCGCCCACATGCAGGGCAAGGTGCAAAAGCCCCGCGCGGTTGGTCAGGGCGGTCAGGCGGGCACGGTCATCAGCAGAGAGGGTTTGCAGGAATGACTGGTGTGTCATCCGCCTAAGGCTGCGGCCTGTGCCTCATCATGGAGGCGCTTGCTGATCTCGGCAGAGACGCCAAGCGCGCCTTCGACCTGATGCAGGATTGCGTCTTCTTCTTCCTCTTCGATGCCATCGGCAAAGACCACGCGCCAGAGGGCGGCAACGACGTCTTCGCGCTCTGACTGAGAGATCGCGTCGTGCAGGATCTGCGCGAGGTTTTCGGTTGTGGGCATTTCGTGTTCAAGCTTTTCACACGCCGCGCGCATCATTGCGGCCTCGACCGGGTTAAGATCGTAGAGGTCAGCGAGGACGTGGTCGATTTCCTCGACCTCTTCGAAAAGATAGGCGTGGTCGGCCTTGGCGGTGCGGACCAGAAGCGCGCCCAGCGCATGGCGGGCGTCTTCGGGCGGCAGTTCGGTGACATGGGGTGTGGGGGTGAAAAGCGACAAGATGCGTTCGAACATGGGCGACCTATGGCATGGGTTTTATGCAGGCTAGGTCGGGATCAGGGGCCACGCAAGTCTTACCGAGACAGGTAGGGTTTCAGCAGTGTGTAAAGGGCCGGTGCCACGCCGATCACCAGGGTGATGCGCACGATATGGGTGACCGAGACGAAGGCGGCATCCTGGCCGACGGCCAGCGTCATCAGTGACATCTCTGTCAGGCCACCGGGGGCATAGGCGAGGAAGGCTTGGGCCAGTGGCACATCGACCAGCAGTGTCAGCGCGAAGGCGGCGGCGACGGCCATGACCAGCATCACCAGTGTCGCGACGGCGCCTAGGGCCAGATCGCGGCCCACCTCTGCCAGTGTGGCGCCGATGAAGCGGGACCCGATGATCGTGCCCACGACGATTTGCGCGGCGATGACGACCAAGGTGGGTGGCGGCACAGTGACCCAGCCCAGGATATGCGCCGCCCCCGAAAGGATCAGCGGACCAAAGACCGGCGCGGCAGGCAGGCGGGCGCGTTTGGCCAGTTGCACGCCCAGCACAGCACAGGCGGCAAGGATCAGGTAGTCTGCCAGCGACAGCGCCGTCAGGCCGATCCAGGCAACCGATTGGCCATTGCTGCGCACCCCTAGGAAAGCCCCAAAGAACAGCGCCACAAAGAAGATCACCATCAGCACGCGGGCGGCATGGGCCAGCGCGATGCGACGTTCGTCGCCGCCATGGGCCGCCCCCATCAGCAACATCTCATTCAGGCCACCGGGCATCGAGCTATAGAAGGCGGTGGCAGAATCGTAGCTGCCGAGGCGGCGATAGACGAGGTAGGACGCCGTTGCCGCCGCCGCCAGCGCAAAGGGGAGGATCAGCATGGTGCCCGACCATTGGCCAAGATGGCGCAGGGTATCAGCGGTGATGGCAGAGCCGAGCATGACGCCGATCACCGGGATCACAATCGGGCGCAAGCGGTCAGGTCCGGCGATGGGCGCGTGCATCAGTGCGGCGATGGTGACGCCCAGCATCGGCCCCAGCATCCACGGCAGCGGCATCCCAAGGCTGAAACCCAAAACGCCCGCCACCGCCCCGATCAACAGCGCAAGTAGCGCACGGAGCGGGATCGTTTGCATCAAAGGCTACCGATGTGGCGGGTGCCGCGTTCTGTCGCCAGCGCGATTTGCTTTTGGCGTTCGCGAAAGCGGTCTTTGTCGGCGTCGGTGGTTTCATCGCTGCATTGGTGGCAGGCCACGCCGTGTTCGTATTCCGGGCGGTCCCGGTCGGCGGGCAGGATCGGACGGCGGCAGGCGTAGCAGAGTAGATGCGGACCGACATCAAGGCCGTGGCCGACGGAAACGCGGGCGTCAAAGACAAAGCATTCGCCCTGCCATGTGCTGTCTTCCTGCGGCACCTCTTCGAGGTATTTCAGGATGCCGCCCTTGAGGTGATAGACCTCATCCACCCCCTGCCCCTTGAGGAAGTTGGTGGATTTCTCGCACCGGATGCCGCCCGTGCAGAACATGGCGATCTTTTTGTTGTGGAAGCGGTCTTTGTTCGCCTCCCACCATGCGGGGAATTCACCAAAGGATTTGGTTTCGGGGTCGATGGCCCCCTCAAACGTGCCGATACCGACCTCATAGTCGTTGCGGGTGTCGATAACGGCGACGTCGGGGGATTTTATCAGCTCATTCCAGTCGGCGGGGTCGACGTAGTGGCCGGTGCCTTCTGCCGGTTTGACCTGCGGCTGGCCCATGGTCACGATTTCCTTTTTCAGCCGCACTTTCATGCGGTGAAAGGGCGGCGTGTCGGACTGGCTTTCTTTATGTTCCAGCGTGGCACAACCGGGCAACGCGCGCAGGTAACCCAAGATCGCATCAATCCCGGTGCGACTGCCTGCAATGGTGCCGTTGATCCCCTCGCCCGCCAGCAAAAGCGTGCCAGAGATGCCATGCGTATCACAAGCGCCGATCAGACCCTGCCGCAGAGCGGCGGGATCATCGAAGCGGGTGAAGTGGTAAAGGGCGGCAATTGTATACATGCCAGCCAGATACGCCTGTGCGAATTGGGGTGCAAGATGGTTGCTGTGTGGCTTGGCTGGAAGTGGGTTTGGGGTTGGGGCCGTGCAGGTCGGTTGAGAGCCCGGACCTACAAACTATACTAACCCATGATTATTGTGGGTGTTAGAGTGCCGTACCCATCCGCTCCGAACACTGTTACGGGTGGGGTATCAGGACAGCCGGCGAAACTCGAAAACAACTCCTTCAGCCAAATCAATGACGTATCCACGATGACATCATTCACTTCAAACGCGGTGTCGAACGGATCAAACATCGGCACTTCGGGAGTGAGCACACCGTTTTGATATCTGACATCAAAGAGGTATCGGTAGTCGCCTATCTCTTTGTTTAGGCTGTGTAAGTCCGGCCCATCAAGGTGAATTAAGATGCTGAACATTCCGTCTGGTTCTTGGTTGGGATGAACTCCTACGTTTATGGAAGTAGCTCCATCAGGTAGTGCCGAGATAACCTTACGCAATTGATCCTGTGCTGCGGTAGAGCGATTTCGAAACAGTTGCAGAAGTGTTTTGGAGTAAGTTTCCTCGTCCACTTTGAGTTATCCTAGCCGCCCTGATTTTGGGGATCAAACTTCAGGCCAAATCAAGGTTTGTCAATGGGAGCTAAGTCCACAACGCCGCGATTACTTTCCTGACGCCATCGCCAGACCATCCGCGACGGCGGTGAAGGCGGCGGCTTGTTGGGGTTTGGCGGCGGGCAGCAGGGTTGTGAGTGCGGATGACACGACGCCCATCAGGCTGGAGCCGCCGACAAAGACGATCTGGTTGATCTGGTCGGGTGCAATTTGGGCGCGGGTCAGAGTCTCGGTCGCGGCCTCGCCGATTTGGCGGGCGTAGTCGGACAAGGCGTCGGACATCGCTTGCGCCGTCAGAGGGGCCGACAGCCCGCGTTCGATGATGCGCAGGTCGATCTGGGCCTGCGGTTCGGCATTGGCGGCGATCTTGGCGCGTTCGGTGGCGAAGGCGAGGTCGTGGCCGGTTTCCTCTTCAATTACCGTGGCGAGGCGGGCAAAGAGCGCGGGATCGACGCCCAGTTTGGCGTAGCGGCGGGCAAGGCGCAGGTTCTCGGGCGAGTAAAGAAAAGCGATCTTTTCCCATGTGGCGAGGTCATTGTAGATCGCGTTGGGCCCGGTGTGGGTGCCGGGGCCCATTTCATTGCGGATCTCTGCCCCGCGCCCCAAGAGCGGCATGACGTGGCCAAGGCTCAGCGTGCGGTCAAAGTCGGTGCCGCCGATGCGCACGCCGTGGCTGGCGATGATGCGGGTGGCGGGGTCTTGGGCGAAGACGGAAAAGTCCGAGGTGCCGCCGCCGATATCGACGATCAGGCCGTAGGTGCCCGCGTCGAGGGGGCCGGCGGTCAACGCCGCGGCCTCTGGTTCATACATGAAGTCCACGTCTTTGAACCCGGCGGTGATGTAGGCGGCGCGCAGGTCATCCTCTGCCTGTGCATTGCGGGCGGCGTCGGTGGAGTGAAACTGCACCGGGCGGCCTGAGAGCGCGGTGTCGTAGGTTTGGCCGGTCGTTGCTTCAGCGCGTTCGCGCAGCATTGACAGGAAGCGGGCGACGACTTCGATCAGGGTCAGCTTCTCGTGCGCGACGACGCGGCGTTCGTGCATCAGCGAGGTGCCAAGGACGGATTTCAGCGCACGCATGAACCGCCCTTCGCGCCCATCAATCAGGGCGCGGTTGGCTGCGTTCCCGAAAAGGGTGACTTTGCGGTCAGGGTCAAAAAACACGGACGTGGGGAGGGTTGTCTCACCATCCTCGACCGGGATCAGAAAGGGCCGGTCGCCCGCCATGACGCCAGCGGCGGTGTTTGAGGTGCCAAAGTCGATGCCAAGCCGGGCCATGGTGCGATTCCTCTTTGCGGGAGGCGCGGCAATACGGTATCGCGGGCGGTCTGACAAGCGGGGGATCAGATGCAACGGGTAATGATCGTGGGCGGGCCGGGATCGGGCAAGAGCACGTTGGCGCGCTGGCTGCGCGCGCAAACCGGGCTGCCGGTGCATCACATGGACCATATCCATCATCTGCCCAATTGGGAGCCGCGCCCAATGGAACAGAAACACGCGATGGCCCATGCGGTTGAGGCGCAGGATGCTTGGGTGTTTGAGGGCGGTATGTCGTCCACCTATGACAGCCGCGCGGCACGGGCGGATACGCTGATCTGGCTGGATCTGCCGGTGGCGCTGCGGTTTTGGCGCGTGGTGAAACGGCTATGGCAATCCTATGGGACGCGCAGACCCGATATGGCAGAGGGCTGCGTAGAGACCGTGGGCTCGCATACCTGGGAGTTCTTCGTGTGGATCTTTCAGACGCGGATCAGCCAGCGAAACAAGATTGCGCAGATGGTGGCGCGGCATCCGCATTTGAAGGTGCACCACCTGCAAAGTCGCAAGGCGGTGGTGGATTACATGGCGAGCGTTGACGGTGAGAGGCCCAGCGCCTAACCCTGAGATCAAAAGGAGAATGCCAATGTCTGACGCCCTGATCGTAATTGATGTCCAGAATGACTTTTGCCCCGGCGGCGCGCTCGCCGTGGCGGGCGGGGATGAGATCGTGGCCGGGATCAACGCGCTGATGGGCGATTTCGACAGCGTGATCCTGACACAGGACTGGCACCCCGCAGGGCATTCTTCGTTTGCGTCTTCGCACGCGGGGGCCGCGCCGATGAGTGTCGTCGACATGCCCTATGGGCCACAGGTCTTGTGGCCGGATCATTGCATTCAGGGGTCGCATGGTGCCGCGTTTCACAACGACCTGCGGGTGGACGGGGATCTGATCATTCGCAAGGGGTTTAACCCGGCCATCGACAGCTATTCGGCGTTCTTTGAGAACGATCACACCACGCCCACGGGGTTGGAGGGTTATCTGCGCACGCGGGGCATAGATCGCTTGGTAATGGTCGGCCTCGCCCTGGATTTCTGCGTGAACTATTCGGCGGTGGATGCGGCCAAGCTGGGGTTTGATGTCACCGTGCGCCGTGATTTGACGCGGGCGATTGATTTCGACGGCTCTTTGGAGGCCGCGCTGAAGGGGATGGCGGACGCGGGCGTGGCTGTCGCGTGAACATCACGCTCAAGCAATTGGAAGCGCTGATCTGGGTTGCGGATCTGCGCAGCTTCAACAAGGCGGCAGAGCGATTGGCGACGACGCAGCCCAATATCTCTGGCCGGATTGCAAAGCTTGAGGGGATGTTGGGCGGCCGCCTGATTGACCGCGACACGATGCAGGTGACGCCCTTGGGCGGGCGCATGCTGAAGCGTGCGAGGGCGGTGCTGGCGGCGATGGATGCGCTGGTGGTGGAAAGCGGCGAGGCGGGGTTATACGACGGGGTGCTGCGGCTAGGCGTGACCGAGATGGTGGCAGAGACCTGGTTGCGGGCGTTTCTGGCGCGCTTGGCAGAGGTTTTCCCAAAGCTGGACGTTGAACTGACGGTCGATTTCTCGGCCACGCTGGAAAAGCGGCTGGCGGAGCGCGCGATTGATCTGGCCTTGCAGAATGCGCCGTTTCAACGGGCAATGTCGGGCGAGGTGTCGCTGGGTGCATTTCCGATGGTTTGGGTTGCGGCACCCGGGGTGGACGACGTGGTGACTCAGCCGATCCTGACCCACGGGCGCGACACGATCCTTTATCAACAGGTCGCTGCCCATTTCGCGGCCCTTGGCGGGTCGGCTGTGCGGCTGGTGCCATCCAGCAATCTGGCCACGGGGTTGCAGATGGCTATGGACGGGCGTGGCGTGACGGTTGTGCCAAAAGCGATGGCGCGGGCGGCGTTGGACGCGGGCACATTGGTACAGGTGCCCTATGCTTGGGTGCCAGAGCCGTTGCGGTTTTTCGCGCGATACGATGCAGAACGCACGCAGGCCGCAGTCGCGCAGGCGGCGGATTTGGCCGTCGAGATTGCCGATCATTTTTCCTGATCCTCATCATCCAATCAAATAATTCGACGTGATGTATCGTGCAGCATAATGTGCCCTCAAGCAAAGGAGCACGGCATGAGCTATCGTTTGGGCGTTGATATCGGCGGCACGTTCACTGATGTGGTGTTGGAGGGGCCCGAAGGGCTGACCTCAACCAAGGTGTTGACCACCTATGCCGCGCCTGAGGATGCGATCATTGATGGGTTGCAGCAGGTGTGCGCCAAGGCCGGGATTGACGCGGGACAAATCAGCCAGATCATCCACGGCACGACGCTTGCGACCAATGCGCTGATTGAACGGCGCGGCGCGAAAACCGCGCTGATCACCACCGAAGGGTTTCGGGATGTGATCGAAATGCGCACCGAAAGCCGGTTTGAGCAATATGATCTGAACCTGACATTGCCAGAGCCGTTGCTGCCGCGTCAGTCGCGGTTCACGGTGGCCGGGCGGATCGATGCCAAGGGGCAAGAGCTGGTGCCGATGGACCGCGCAGGCGTCGCGGCGGTCGTCGCACAGATCGCCAAAGCGGGCTATGAGAGCGTCGCGGTGGGGCTGATCCATTCCTACCTGAACGACACACATGAACAGATGGTCCGCGATGTGCTGGCCGAGATGCTGCCTGGTGCGATGGTGTCGTTGTCGTCAGAAGTATCCCCCCAGATGCGCGAGTGTGAGCGGTTCAACACGGTTTGCGCCAACGCCTATATCAAGCCGCTGATGAAGTCCTATCTGGGCCGGCTCAAGGGGCGGATGGCAGAGGTGGGTGCCGGGTGTCCGATTTTCCTCATGCACTCTGGCGGCGGAATCATTTCGCTGGAAAGCGCCGCGGAATTCCCGGTGCGCTTGGTTGAAAGCGGGCCTGCGGGCGGGGCTGTTTTCGCGGCGACGCTGGCGCAACGGTTTGGGCTGAACAAGGTGCTGTCGTTCGACATGGGTGGGACGACAGCCAAGATCTGCCTGATCCGCGACCAGCAGCCCAAGACCGCAAGGGTGTTCGAGGTGGCCCGAACGTATCGGTTCAAAAAGGGATCCGGTATGCCGATCTCGATCCCGGTGATTGATATGGTCGAGATTGGCGCAGGCGGCGGATCGCTCGCCCATGTGGATGCGATGCGGCAAATTCGGGTCGGACCTGAAAGCGCCGGATCAGAGCCGGGACCCGCCTGTTACGGACGCGGCGGCGCAAATCCTGCGGTGACGGATGCGGATCTGGTCTTAGGCAAACTGGACCCTGACAATTTTGCCGGGGGGTCGATTAGGCTTGATGATGCGGCGTCTGCGACCGCGTTAGTGCAGGTCATCGGGCAGGCGCTGGATATGGACGCGGATACTGCCGCCTTCGGCCTGGCCGAAGTTGTGGATGAAAACATGGCGAACGCCGCACGGGTCCACGCGGTCGAGAACGGCGAAGATCTGGCGGACTATACGATGATCGCCTTTGGCGGGGCGGCCCCGCTGCATGCGGGCCGGTTGTGCGAAAAGCTGGGGGTGAAACGCCTGCTGGTGCCAGAGGGCGCGGGCGTCGGATCCGCGATCGGGTTCCTGCGCGCCCCTTTCAGTTTTGAGGCCAACCGCAGCGTCTATATGAAGCTGTCGGATTTTGATGCGGGCCGGGTGAAAACCTTGCTGGCAGAATTGGCCGAAGAGGCCACGGGTTTTGTCCGGTCATGTGACGCGGACGCGCCCATTGGCCGTGAATACAAGGCCTATATGCGCTATACCGGGCAGGGCTGGGAAATCCCGATTGATCTGACAGAAGTGCAGGCCAAGGCACCGGACGCGGCCACATTTCAGCGCCTGTTTGAGGCGGATTACACGGCACTGTTCGGGCGGCCCGTGGCCGGGCTGGACGTTGAAATCACGGTTTGGGCCGTGAATGCAGCAACGCCAAAGGTTATCGTGTCGCAGGTGGATGACTTTAGCATGGCGGGAACAGCCAAGGTTGGAAGCAGCCGCAATCTATTTGATCCCGCGTTAGGCAAGCGCATGAACGCCAGCGTCGTGTTGCGCGGCGACATGGCCGGGGCCACGATCGCAGGCCCGGCCGTTGTGACCGAGGATGAAACCACAATCGTGGTGCCCGCAAGCCGGATGGCGCGGGGGTGGCCAGACGGCACAATCGAGTTGATCACGCAGGAGGGTCAGGCATGAGCAATGTCGCCAATCAAGTGATGTGGAACCGCCTGATCTCTATCGTTGAGGAACAGGCGCAGGCGCTGGTGCGGACCGCGTTTTCGACCTCCGTGCGCGAGGCGGGCGATTTGTCGGCGGGTGTCTACGATGTGCGCGGTCAGATGCTGGCGCAGGCCGTGACCGGCACGCCGGGGCATGTGAATGCGATGGCCGATGCTGTGGCGCATTTCATGCGGCGCATTGGTGTGGACACGATGGCAGAGGGCGACGTCTATATCACCAATGACCCGTGGGAAGGCACCGGGCATTTGCACGACATCACCGTCGTCACCCCATCTTTCCACAAGGGTCAGATGGTCGGATTTTTTGCCTGCACTGCGCATATCGTGGATATTGGCGGGCGCGGCTTTGGCGCGGATGCGGCGAGCGTCTACGAAGAGGGGCTTTACCTGCCGATCATGCGGTTGATGGACCGCGGCACGGTGGATGAGACCTTGATCCGCATCATCCGCGGCAATGTGCGAGAACCCGATCAGTTGGTCGGCGATATCTACGCGCTGGCGACCTGCAACGAGATCGGCCATCGGCGGCTGGTCGAGATGATGGAAGAATTTACGTTGGACGATCTGGAGGGGATCGGCGGGTTCATCCTTGAAAACTCGCACCGTGCCACGGTTGAGCGGATCGCCGCCCTGCCCCCCGCGCAGGCCGAAGGGTGGATGCGGATTGACGGGTTTGACGCGCCGATTGATCTGCATGTGCAATTGGCGCTGGAGGACGAAAGGGTCGTATGCACCTTTGACGGCACGAGCGGGATCGACAAGAAGGGCATCAACGTGCCGCTTGTCTATACCAAGGCTTATGCTTGCTACGCGCTGAAATGCGCGATTGCGCCGGAGATTCCCAACAACGCGGCCTCGCTCGCGCCGTTTGAGATTTCAGCGCCAGAGGGGTCGATCCTGAATGCGGTGCACCCTGCCCCCGTCGCCTTGCGCCATGTGATCGGACATATGGTGCCGGACACGGTTTACGACGCGCTGGACAAAATTCTGCCCGGCGTGGTGCCTGCCGAGGGTGCCGGGACGCTGTGCAATTTTCAGGTGTCCCTGCGGCCCCGCACCGATGGCGTGGCAGCGCCAGATGCGGTGCGGTCTGAGGTGCTGACCTTTAACTCTGGCGGATCAGGCGCGCGGCCAAGCCTGGACGGGATGAGTGCCACCGCCTTCCCGTCGGGTGTGATGACCATGCCGATTGAAGCGACAGAACACGCGGGCCCGGTAATCATTTGGCGCAAGGAATTACGTCCTGACTCTGGCGGTGCCGGGCAATATCGCGGCGGCCTTGGGCAGTTCATGGAAGTGGGCGCACAGGAAGGTCATGAGTTTGATTTACAGGCCATGTTTGACCGGGTGGATTACCCCGCGAGGGGCCGTCAGGGCGGGGCCACAGGTGCGCCAACCACAATTGCCCGCAGTGATGGCGGGGCGATGCGCGGCAAGGGCAAACAGTTCGTGCCACACGGCGCGCGCGTCATGCTCGCCTTTCCGGGGGGTGCCGGATACGGCGCGGTTGCAGAACGTGATCCGGCGCTGGTCAAACGCGATCTGGCGCGGGGGTATATCACCGCCGATGCGGCACGCGACGATTACGGATTAAGTGAAGCAGAGATTTCGGCGGTCACGGATGCCGTCGCCAAAGGAGAATGGACATGAAAGTTGCGTTGATCACAGCCGGCGGCAGCGGCATGGGCGCGGACAGCGCGCGGGCCTTGGCAGAGGCCGGATACAAGGTCGCAATCCTGTCGTCATCGGGTAAGGGCGAGGCATTGGCCAAAGAGCTGGGCGGCGTCGGCGTGACTGGCACCAACCAATCCGTCGAAGACCTGCAAAAGCTGGTTGATGCAGCGATGAACCACTGGGGCCGGATCGACGTGCTGGTGAACAGCGCAGGCCACGGGCCGCGCGCCCCGGTGCTGGAATTGACGGACGAGGATTGGCACACCGGGATGGACGTTTATTTCATGAACGTGGTGCGGCCCACACGGCTGGTCACGCCGATCATGCAAAAACAAGGCGGTGGGGCGATTGTGAACATCAGCACATTTGCCGCGTTTGAACCTGATCCGGTGTTCCCGACCAGTGGTGTATTCCGCGCAGGTCTTGCGGCATTCACCAAGCTGTTTGCCGACAAATATGCGCCCGAGAATATCCGCATGAACAACGTCCTGCCGGGTTTTATCGACAGCCTGCCGGAAAAAGAAGAATTCCGCGCCCGTGTGCCGATGGGCCGCTATGGCAAATCGCGCGAAGAGATCGGGTCGGTTGTTGCCTTCCTCGCGTCGGATAGCGCAGGCTACATCACCGGGCAGAACCTGCGCGTGGATGGTGGCATCACACGCGCAGTTTAAGGGAGGGGTCATGCAGGCACCGAAGCAAAAGAGCTATGACGTCGTGATTGTCGGGGGGGCCATGTATGGCTCCTCTGTTGCGTGGTGGCTGTCGGACAACAAGGATTTTGATGGCACTGTTCTGGTGGTCGAAAAGGACCCCACCTATGAGTTCACATCAACAGCGCACACAAATTCCTGCATGCGGCAACAGTTTTCGCGCCCTTTGAACATTTTCATAAGCCAGTTCGCGGCGGACTTCGTCAAGAATTTCCGGGACTATATGGGCGGCGATGAACGGGTGCCGCATCTGCTGCTGCAAAGCTATGGCTATATGTATCTGGCCGATAACGAGGATTTTGCACAGACCCTGCGCGAGGGCCAAGAGATCCAGCAGGCCAATGGCGCTGGCACCAGGCATATGAGCGCCGATGAGATCAAAGCCGCCTACCCGTTCTACAACATGGACGACATTGTCGCGGGGAATCATAACCTGATTGATGAAGGCTATTTCGACGGCAATACGCTGTTTGACTGGTGGAAGCGAAGCGCGCGGGAACGCGGCGTGGAATACATCCACAACACCGTTGTGGCGATGGACCGGCAGGGGGATCGCATCGCCTCTGTCACGTTGGAAAGTGGCGAGGTTATTGCCTGTGGCACAGTCGTCAATTGCAGCGGTCCGCGTGCTGTTTTGACATCCCGCATGGCTGGGATCGAAATTCCTGTGGAACCACGCAAACGCTACACCTTCATCTTTGAGGCGGCAGAGCCGCTGGATCGGGATCTGCCGCTGACGATTGACCCCTCTGGCGTGCATATGCGCACGGATGGGGTTTATTACCTTGCAGGCTGCCCACCGGATGATGACCCGGCGGTAGATTACGATGACTTCATCGAGGATCATGCGATCTGGGAAGAGAAGGTCTGGCCTGTGCTGGCGCACCGTGTCCCCGCGTTTGAGCGGATCAAGCTGCGGCAAAGCTGGGCCGGGCATTACGCGTTTAACACCTTTGACCAGAACGCGATTATCGGGCCGCACCCCGAAGTCAAAAACTTTGTCTTTGTGAATGGCTTTTCGGGGCATGGTTTTCAGCAATCGCCCGCAATGGGGCGCGGTGTGGCCGAAATTATTGCGACAGGGGCCTATCAGACGCTGGACCTGAGCCCGTTTTCGTTTGAACGTATCGCCAAAGGTGAACCATTTGATGAAAAGGCCGTGATATGAAAATGCCCCAAAATGCCTTCAAGGCTGCGCTGAAAGCCAAGCAAAAACAGGTGGGCCTGTGGGTTTCGACCGCCAGTCCGATGATTGCGGAGTTGGTCGCGAGTGCCGGTTATGACTGGCTATGTGTCGACATGGAACACAGCCCCGGCGATGTAATGACGGCAATGCAGCAGTTGCAGGCCATCGCGCCGCATAGCAGCGCGATTGTGCGGCCCCCGTGGAACGACACGGTGATGGTCAAGCGGCTGATGGATATCGGTGCGCCGGGGCTGTTGTTTCCGATGGTGCAGACGGTGGCAGAGGCCGAAGCGGCGGTTGCCGCAACCCGCTATCCACCGCATGGCGTGCGCGGCGTGGCCGGATCCATGCGCGGGAGCCAATGGGGCCGCATCACCGATTATACCACAAGGGTGACCGAGGAGACCTGCGTGATTTTGCAGGTTGAGACGCAAAGCGCGATTGATATTGCGTCAGAGATTGGGGCCGTGGATGGCTGTGACGGCGTCTTTTTTGGTCCGGCTGATATTGCCGCGGATATGGGAATGCTGGGTCAGCCGCTGCACGCGGATGTATGGGCAAGGATCATGCCGGCCGCGCAGCGATTGATGGATCAGGAGGTGCCTGTTGGCACGCTGGTGACTGATCCGGCGACGGCGACAGATTTGCTGAACAAGGGATTCACCTTTGTTGCAGTTGCGACAGATACAGGGCTTTTGACCAAGGCGGCCGACAGTGTGTTGGCGCAGGTCAAGTCGGGACTCAAAGGATAGCGACATGCTGAAGAGAATTGTTTTGACCGGCGCTGCGGGCCGTTTGGGCGGGCTGTGCCGCGCACCATTGGCGGCAATGTGCGAAGAGCTGGTGTCGTCCGATATTGTGGACGGCATTAATGATCTGGCCGCGAATGAAAGCTATGTGCAGGCTGATGTCGGTGATGCCGCCGCCGTGCACGCGCTGTTGGAAGGGGCGGAGATGGTGGTGCATTTTGGGTCCATCGCGGATGAGGCGCCATGGGAAAAGATCCTGCATTCCAACATCTTAAGTGCTTATAATGTATGGGAATCTGCCTACCAACATGGCGTGCGCCGGATCGTTTTCGCAAGCTCTATCCATGCGGTGGGGATGTATTCCAAGCACAAGACGCTGACGACCGATTTGCCTCATAAGCCGGATACGTTCTACGGGTTGGCGAAGTGTTTCACCGAGGATCTTGCCAGTCTTTACTGGGACAAGCGCGGCCTTGAGACGGTCGCTATGCGCATCTTCTCTGCTACGGAAAAGCCGGGCAATAGCCGTGCGCTGGGGTCGTGGTTGTCGGATGGGGATCTGATCCAGATGGTTCAAAAGTCGATCACCGCCCCGACGACGGCGTTTACGATTGTTTATGGCGTGTCGAACAATGATCGCGCGGGCGTGGATAATTCGGGCGCCGCAGCGCTGGGATATCGGCCCAAGGACAACGCCGAAGACTTCGCCGCTGACATCCTTGCCAAGGCACCACCACAGGACAACCAAAGCCCCGAAGACATGTGCCATGGTGGCCCATTTGCCGTCGTGCCGCTGGGTGAGAGCGGTGTTGAGATGATCAAGGCGCGAAGCGTGAAGACCTAGGTCAACGGGTCAGCGCGGTTTTGCTGGCGTCGCCAAAAGCGACGCCAAGATAGCCAACCGCGCTTGCGATCAGAAATCCAGATTTTCGACGGACAGGGCGTTCGTTTGAATGAACTCGCGGCGTGGTTCGACCACATCGCCCATGAGTTTGGTAAAGATATCATCCGCCTCTGCCACGTCATCGACCTTGACCTGCAAGAGCGTGCGCGCGTCGGGATCTAGCGTGGTTTCCCACAGCTGATCGGGGTTCATTTCGCCAAGGCCCTTGTAGCGTTGCAGGGTCAGGCCCTTTTCGCCCTCTTCCAGAATGCCCTTGAGCAGGTCCAGCGGGCCGTGAATGACTTGTGAGCGGTCCTTGCGGACCAAGGTGGCGGGCAGGTCATAGACGTCCTGCAGCGACTTGGTGAAGCTGCCGGTGCGCCGCGCCTCGCCCGAGCGGAGCATGGGGCCGTCGAGCGTGCGGACCTCTTCCACGCCACGCAGGATGCGGGCCAGACGGACACCGTGGTCTTGAGTGATGCGCCCTTGCCAGCCGCGTTCCCATTCCAGCGCGATCAGGTCGAGCCGTTTGGCGACCGTGTCTGCAACCCCTTGCAGATCCGCGTCGACCGCGCCCTGCACAAAGGCACCGGCAATAGCAGCCTGTTCAAGGATGTGGCGGGGGTAGTGCGTCGGAAAGGCATCAAGCACGCGCTTGAGTTGGCGCGCTTCGTCCACCACACGGCGCAGGTCGGCACCGCTGATTTCTTCGCCATTGCCTTGGCGCAGCATCGCACCATCAATGCCCTGTTCGATCAGGTATTCGTCCATCGCGGCCTGATCCTTGAGGTAAACCTCTGACCGGCCCCGGCTGACCTTATAAAGCGGCGGCTGCGCGATATAGAGATGACCGCGTTCGATCAGTTCCGGCATCTGGCGGAAGAAGAACGTCAGCAGCAGCGTGCGGATATGCGCGCCGTCAACGTCAGCGTCGGTCATGATGACGATCTTGTGGTAACGCAACTTGTCGATGTTGAATTCGTCGCGGCCAATGCCGGTGCCCAGCGCCATCACAAGGTTGCCGATTTCCTGCGATCCCAGCATCCGGTCAAAGCGGGCGCGTTCGACGTTGAGGATCTTACCTTTGAGGGGCAAGATCGCTTGCGTTTGACGGTCACGACCGGTTTGGGCAGAGCCACCGGCAGAGTCACCCTCGACCAGGAAAACTTCGGTTTTGGAAGGGTCCTTTTCGGAGCAATCTTTCAGCTTCCCAGCCAAGAAATTGACGTCCATTGCGGTCTTGCGGCGGGTCAGTTCGCGAGCCTTGCGGGCAGCCTCTCGGGCCAGTGCGGCCTCAACGATTTTGCCGACGATCTGCTTGGCCTGTGCTGGGTTTTCCTCGAACCATTCGGACAGCTTTTCACCTACGAGGGATTCAACAGCGGGGCGCACTTCGGAGCTAACGAGCTTATCTTTGGTCTGGGAGGAGAATTTCGGGTCCGGCACTTTGACGGAAAGCACGCAGGTCAGGCCCTCGCGGGCGTCGTCTCCTGTGAAGCTGACCTTTTCCTTTTTCGCGATCCCGCTGGACTGGGCATAATTGTTGATGGTCCGGGTCAGCGCGCCCCGGAAACCGGCCATATGGGTGCCGCCGTCCCGCTGTGGGATGTTGTTGGTGAAGGGCAGCACCATTTCGTTGTAGCTGTCGTTCCACCACATCGCGACTTCAACACCGATGTCGTCTTTTTCGCCTTTGACGTAGATCGGTTCGGGCATCACGGGGGTTTTGGAACGGTCGATGTATTTGACGAATTCCTTCACGCCGCCTTCGTAGAACAATTCGGTGCGCAGCGGTTCGGCGGGGCGTTCATCTTCGAGGATGATGCGCACGCCGGAGTTCAGGAAGGCCAGTTCGCGCAGGCGCTTTTCCAGCGTGTGGAAATCGAAATCGCGGTTGCTGAAGGTATCGGTGCTGGCCAGAAAGCGCACTTCGGTTCCTTTGCGCCCATTGGCGGGGCCTTCGACGCGCAGGCTTTCGGTGGTGAAGCCACCCTCGAACCGGGCGTAGTGTTCCTTGTCATTGCGCCAGATGCGCAGTTCCAGATAGTCAGACAGGGCGTTCACAACGGACACACCAACGCCGTGCAGACCGCCAGAGACCTTGTAGGAGTTGCTGTCGAATTTGCCGCCTGCGTGGAGCTGGGTCATGATGACCTCGGCCGCGGAAACGCCTTCTTCTTTGTGCATATCGACAGGAATGCCACGCCCGTTATCGCCCACGGAAACAGACCCATCGGCGTGGATTTTGACGCTGACGTGGTCGGCGTGACCGGCCAAAGCCTCATCAATGCCGTTGTCGACAACCTCGTAGACCATATGGTGCAGACCAGAGCCGTCGTCGGTGTCACCGATATACATGCCGGGGCGCTTGCGCACCGCCTCTAACCCCTTCAAAACCTTGATGGAATCGGCGCCGTATTCGGCATTGTTCTGCTGCTCGTCAGACATGCGGATATTCCTGTTCTTTTATCCGCTAAATATATGGTTTTTCAGGGGGTTTGTCACGCCCGAAGCCCTATATTTTGTGTATCGCACCCAGTTAGCGCTGACCCTGTAAATCACGGACCGGATGTTGGTTTTTTGACGCCCTTTGTAGGTCAAACTTTTGCCCCACCAAATTGCCAGAATGGCCCAAGCAAGCGGAACGAGGACCCTATGAGTCGGACAAAATTTCAAGCGCGATTGGACGCAATCGACAGGACCCGCGCCGTCGCGCGACATGAGATTCAAAAGGAACATGATCCGCAAAAGGGCGAGCACACTGAAGATGCGATGCTTGACCCAATTTTCTGGACGATCCGCATTGTTTTGGTGGGTGGGTTCCTGATTTGGCTTGCTTTGGACTTTAGGACGGCGATGATCTATGCGCCCTTGGTCATATCTGCCTACATTTGCCTGGAGGTCGTGCGGTTTGCTTGGCAGGCCATCTGGGGCAGCACCGAGCGGCGCTATTGGGCGCGGCAGTACTTTGTCTTGTGGGCATTTAGGCGCATGGTCCGCGCGTTTCTTGACTAAGGCGTCGGGATTGCGAGCCTAAGTCAGTGCGATGACCGCTGCAACGCCGATCAGCAAGCAGCCCGAGATCAGATTGGTGCGATAAAGCGCTGTCGGTGACGTCAGCAGAGCGCGCGCACGGCCAATGAACAGCGCCAGTGTCAGGTTGCCCAGAAGCGGCACGATAAGCGACAGAAAGCAGATGACGGCGATATCGGCCCATGTGAGTGCGGTGAGGTCAAAGAACCCCGGCAGCATCCCCATGTAGAACAGGATCGCTTTGGGGTTGCCCAGAATGACGGCAAGACCCGCCAGAAACCCTGCCCACATGCCCGGACGGGTCAGGCGGGTGTCAGAGGCGATGGTTTTGTCGGCATGGCGGATCACCAGCCAGCCCATGACAAGGAACGTCAGCACCGCGACCCATTTCAGCACCAGCATAAAGTCGGCATAGACGCTGACGATCCATGTGACCCCAAGGATCGCAAGGAACGGCCAAAGCACATCCCCCACCACAACGCCCAGGGCCAGCGGCCAAGCGGCGTTGAACCCGCCCGAAAGCGTGCGCGCAATCAGCGCCACCCAGACCGGACCGGGGGTCAGGAACAGCACGAAAAGTGCGCCTGCATAGAGCAGCATATCGGCGAGTGTGATCGTCATGGTGGTGGCTTAGAATGAAAAGCCGAGCAGGTCCACGGGGGCTGTATCGTCCCATCGCTGATCGCGTAGCTCGAGCACCATGAGGTGGCCCCGGGAGTCAGTTTGCACATCGCCTGTCCATGCGTGGTAATGCGTCGTGTGCTTGACGGTATTTGGGACAGATCGAAAGCCGCGCCCGGCATAAAGCGGCTGACCACCAAAGAGCAGAAAGAAAGTTGCCTGACTGGCCCGCGCTGCTGCAATTGCATCGGTCATGAGAGCGCTAGCGATGCCTTTGCCACGGTGATCTGGGTCTGTTGCGACCTCTGCCAGCCCCATAATCGGCACCAGCTTTTGTCCCATGCGGATCGCGCGATAGCACAGTGCCATGTGGCCGATGATCTGGTCCCCGTCACGCAAGATCAGGCGAAAGTTGTGCCGCTGCTGGTGAAAGGACCGGCCGCCGAAATCCTCATCAAAGGCCCGCACCAGCAGGGTGTGGATTCGATCTTCGTCAGTTGGAGTCAGGTCAATTTCGTCGATACGTTCAATCTGCATCAGGTGTGTCCGGTAAGATTTGGTTGCCGTCGGCATCAAGCTCCCAGAATGGGTTAAAGGCAACCTCCCAAGGGTGGCCATCTGGGTCGGCGTAGTAGCCGGAATAGCCACCCCAGAAGACCTTTTCAGGGGCTTTCAGGGGCGTCGCCCCGACAGACAACGCCTTGGCGTAGGCGGCGTCAACCTCTGCTTCGTTGACGAAATTCTGGGCCAGCGTGATCGCACCGGTGCCAAGCTTTGCGTCTGGGCGGCCTTGATCCTTGGCCAGTGGACCGATGCCAAAGAGCCCAAGGACGGATCCGTGAAGCTGGTAGAACACGACCTCTCCGGGGACTTCATCCTTGGGGACCCAGCCAAGATCACCGTAGAATTTCCGCGAAACCGCAAGGTCAGCGACGCCAAGAGTGATAAGTGAGACGCGCTGCGGGGTCATGGGGCGTTCCTTTTTTCAATGGACGAGACGCCGTCGCTTTCGGTGACTTCGGCATATTGCGCGCGATTTCCAAGTTCTGCAAAGAGTTCCGGGCCAGTGCCGGTCATCCAGGCCTGCGCACCCAAGGCACAGATTTCATCATAGAGCGCCGCCCGGCGGTCTGCATCAAGGTGGGCGGCGACTTCATCCAGTAAAAGGATCGGCGGTGCGCCGGTATCTGCGGCCAGTGCGCGGCCATTGGCGAGGATGAGGCTAATCAGCAGGGCCTTTTGTTCGCCGGTCGAGCAGTCGCGGGCGTTGATGCCTTTGTCGGCAAATGTTGCATCAAGGTCGCTGCGGTGCGGGCCGATAAGGGTCCGGCCAGCGGCCATGTCACGGGCGCGATTGTCGGCAAAGGCGGCTTGCAAAGCCTCTTCGGTTACTGGCGCGCCTTCTTCGGCCTGTGTCATCGCCAGATCAGCCGTGGGAAAGGCGGTGGCCGTATCGGCCTGCGCGGCCGCGAGACGGTTCAGCGTTGCTGCACGATTGGTGTTGATCTGCGCCCCGGCAGTGGCCATTTGGGCTTCAAGGACGCTGTACCAATGGGCGTCGCGGACCATATCCTTGAGCAGACGATTTCGTTCGCGCATGGCCTTTTCGTAGCGCAGCACGACCTCTGCATGGGTCGGCAAAAAGCTAAGCGTGGCGCGGTCCAGAAAGCGCCTGCGGCCTTCGGCACCTTCGATCCAAAGCCTGTCCATCGCCGGAACGAGCCAAAGGATGCGGGCGATCTTGCCCAGCGCGATTTGCGAAGCGGCCTTGTCGTCAATGCGCACCGTGCGGGAGTGCCCGGTCTCTGCCCCGGTGGTGACTTCAACCACCTGACGGGCGGTCGTGATCGCGGCGGATACTTTCCAGCCAAGCGACTCTGGACGTCGCGAAATTTCCGCGACGCCGGCGCGGCGCAGGCCCCGTCCCGGTGACAAAAGCGAGACGGCCTCGATCAGGTTGGTTTTGCCTGCGCCGTTGGGGCCAAAAATCGCCACTGGCCGGGCATCAACGTCAAGCGTCGCGCGTTTGTGGCTGCGAAAGTGCGACAGCGATATATGCGTGAGCGACAGTCCGGTCATCGCCAGAATTCTCTAGAAAATTCCGCAGCGGGCGATTTTTCGACGAAAAATCGTGGGCCCGTCACACGCGCATCGGCATGACAACATAGACGGCGCTGGTATCATTGCCTTCACGCATCAAGGTTGGATCGCCGGACGAATTGAACATGAACACCGCATTTTCCCGGTCCACCTGGCTGGCGATTTCCAGCAGGTATTTGGCGTTAAAGCCGATTTCCAGACGTTCATCCCCATAGGCCACGGCAAGTTCTTCTTCCGCGGCACCGCTATCGGGCGCGTTGACCGACAGGATCAGCTTATCTTCGTCCAGCTGCAATTTGACCGCGCGCGACCGCTCTGAACTGACGGTGGCCACGCGGTCCACGGCCTTTGCAAATTCGGAGGCGTCGACCTCTAGCTTGCGGGTGTTGCCGGTTGGGATCACGCGGGTGTAGTCGGGGAAGGTGCCGTCGATCACCTTTGAGGTGAGGGTAATGTCAGGTGTCGCAAAGCGGACTTTGGTTTCGGAAACCGAAACCGCGATCTGCATGTCATCGTCATCCAACAGCTTGCGCAATTCGCCAACGGTTTTGCGCGGCACGATGACGCCCGCCATGTCAGCGGCACCAGCAGGCAGGTCAGCATCAATGCGCGCAAGGCGGTGACCATCGGTGGCCACGCAGCGCAATACTTTTCCGCCGTCGCCGTCAGAGACGTGCATGTAGACGCCGTTGAGGTAATAGCGGGTTTCTTCGGTCGAGATCGCGAATTTTGACTTGTCAAAGAGGCGGCGCAGCATCGGCGCGGGGGCCGAGAAATTCGCGGCGTATTCAGAGCTTGCCATGACGGGGAAGTCTTCTTTTGGCAGTGTCGCGAGCGAAAAGTTCGAACGGCCCGCTTCGATCGTGAGGCGGCCAGTGTTGCCGTCCTCGGACAGAGTGACCAGCGCACCGTCGGGCAGTTTGCGGACGATTTCGTTCAGTGTGACAGCAGAGACCGTCGTGGCCCCGGCGCGCTCGACCTGCGCAGGCGCGCGGTCAACGACTTCGATGTCGAGGTCCGTTGCACGGAACTGCACGGTATCGCCTTCGGCCTCGATCAGCACATTGGCGAGAATGGGAATGGTGTTGCGCCGCTCGACCACGGATTGCGCCTGTGCCACAGCCTTTAGCAGGCTTGCGCGTTCGATGCTGAGTTTCATGTCCCTAGCCCTTTTTCTTTTGTCACGGACGCAACCGTCGGGAGGGAGAAACTAACCGTTTCTCCGCCCTACTCAAGCTTTTTCATGAATGAAGTCGCAGTCTGTGACAAGTGCGTCGGGTGCGGCGCGCTATTCTTCCAGCGCGCGACGCAGCAGTTCGATATCATCCGCGATCTGGCTGTCGGTTGCCGAAAGCTCTTCGATGCGCTTGACGCCGTGCATGACGGTGGTGTGGTCACGCTTGCCAAAGCGGCGTCCGATATCGGGCAAGGACCGGCTCGTCATGGTTTTGCACAGATACATCGCCACCTGACGGGGCCGGGCATAGGCGCGCAGACGTTTGGGTCCGATCAGGTCGGACAGACGGATGTTGTAGTGTTCGCTGACTTTGCGCTGAATTTCTTCAACCGTGACTTTGCGATCATTGGCCTTGAGCACGTCAGACAGACAGTCTTGGGTCAATTCCAGCGTGATTTCGCGGTCCACAAGGCTGGCGAAGGCATAGAGGCGCACCAAAGCACCTTCGAGGACGCGGACGTTGGTGGTGATCCGGTGGGCCAAAAACTCCAATACGCCGGGGGCGATGGATTGGTTGGGGTAGCTGACGGCCTGAATTTCGGCCTTTGATTGCAGCACGCCCAGGCGCAGTTCGTAGTCGGTCGGGTGCAGATCCACGACGAGGCCACATTGCATGCGGCTGCGAATCCGGTCTTCCATATCTTTCATCTCGCCGGGGGCGCGGTCACCGGACAGAATGATCTGTTTGCGGGCCTCGATCAGGGCGTTGAAGGTGTGAAAGAATTCTTCTTGCGTGCTGTCTTTGCCCGCCATGAACTGCACATCGTCGACCATCAGAACGTCAACGGTGCGAAGCTGCGCCTTGAATTCCATCATCTTGCGGTCACGCAAGGCGGTGATGAAGCGGTACATGAATTGTTCAGCGGAAAGGTAGAGCACCTTCAGATCAGGGCGTGCGCGGGCCAATTCGTTGGCGATGGCGTGCATCAGGTGGGTTTTGCCAAGGCCGACGCCGCCATAAAGAAAGAGGGGGTTAAAGCTCACCTCGCCGCCTTCGGCCACGCGGCGCGCGGCAGCATGGGCCAGCTCGTTTGGTTTGCCGACGACGAAGCTGTCGAAGGTGTAGCGCGGATCAATCGAAGAGCCCATGTCATCGGTCATGGCGGATTTTGCAGGTTTGGCAGCGGTGGATTTGGCAGGCGATGATGCACCGCGTTTGCCCGCGGGCACGGCGAATTTCAGGCGTTGGACATCTTGGCCCGCTTTGTTCAGCTGATACAGAATCTGATCACCAAAATTCTGGTTCACGTAATTGCCAATAAAGCCGGTCGGCACTTCGAAGGTCGCAACTTGCCCGTCGAGACCTTTGAGCTCTAACGGAGCAATCCAACTCTTGAAGCTATTACCGCTCATTCCATCTTTCAGCTCTTGCTGAACCTGTCCCCACACTTGCGTCGCCATTTTGCCCTGTTCCAAACCAAATCCCTGCCCGACAGCCCATCCTGCCACGTTCACATCGCCCATCGGTCACAGCAGCACCGGTACCCAACGACACGTTGGGCGTACGGACGACCGCCACTTCAAAGGCCTCGGCCGGAGCCATCCGTGAACGGACGGCAAAAGCCGCGACAACGCGGGTTTGAGAGATGCAGCAGCCAGGTCAACCCCAGCAATGCGCAGACACAAAAATGACCGGGCACCGCAACACGCGCGGACCTGCCGATCAATTTTGCAAGACTTCCAGCACCTTTATCCCAATGGCGCCTCTTTGCTACAATTGCCGTTGCAGCTGGACGCTCTTTTCGGTGCTGACCCCTCAAGTCCCCCCCGGAACGATGTGAATCGCAGGGCCAACGTAGCAAGGGGTTTGGGGACGCATCAACAGAACAACGCGCTTGACTCTGCACTATCTGAAATCGAATCTCTGACGTCCTTGAATCGAAGGGAAAAGTTTTTCCAAATGATCCAAAATCAAAAAGGCGCACCGCTGCGGCACGCCTTTTCTAGTCTCATTTTTGACCCCCAACGGAGCCCGACTGTGGCTTTTAGCCGACAGCCTTAACACGAGCTGCAAGACGCGACATTTTCCGCGCCGCGGTGTTCTTGTGCATCACGCCTTTGGTGACGCCACGCATCAATTCTGGCTGTGCTGCCTTGAGTGCTTCCTGTGCCGCCTTTGCGTCGCCAGAGGCGATTGCTTCTTCGACTTTGCGCAATTGGGTGCGGATGCGCGAGCGGCGCATTTTGTTGACTGCAAAGCGGGCTTCGTTCTGGCGGGCGCGCTTTTTGGATTGTGCTGTGTTTGCCATGTTCGTGTCTTTCGTTCGGGTTCATCAAATACAAATATGCGCCTGATGGCCCACCGGGTTTCTTACCGGCCGAATCTGCCAAAGCGGGCATCACACGCATGTCTTGCGCGGCGTATAGCCAAGTCGGGCGGTCGTGAAAAGCACTATTTGCGTCGCACGGGATAGACGGCAAAGCCCAGAGCAGTCTAGCGTTTGTGGGAACGTCAAAACCGGAGGCTTGCGTGCAACATCTTAAGAACCCTCATCGCGAAGCGGCGCCATTGATCGCAGGCGTGCCGATGCCATCGGTTGATGCGGCAGCCGTCGCGGCACGGTTGGGCAATTGCCCTGCGCATCACGAAACGCCGTTGGTCTCTGTTGCCGGGATGGCCCCGGTTGCCGCCCTTTGGGTCAAGGATGAACGCCAGCGGATGGATCTTGGCAGTTTCAAAGCGCTGGGCGCGGCCTATGTCATAGCCCGTGATGCAGAGGAGGGTCAGGCAAAGGGACGCACCTATGTCACCGCAAGTGCGGGCAATCACGGGATGTCTGTGGCCGCAGGTGCCCGGATCTTTGGCGCGAAATCCGTCGTTTATATCGCCGATACGGTGCCAGAGGTCTTTGCCGGTCGATTGGCAGCTGAAGGGGCAACGGTCATCCGCGAGGGATCAGACTATGCCGCGAGCATGGCCGGGGCGCAGGCGGCAGCCGATGAAAATGGCTGGACGCTGTTGTCGGATTCGTCGTGGGACGGATATATGCAAATCCCGCATCGGCTGATGGAGGGGTATCTGCAATTGGCGGCAGAAGCGGTGGCGCAAGTACCGCAAGTGCCAACGCATATTTTCCTGCAAGCTGGCGTGGGCGGATTGGCGGGCGCTGTGGCGGCCTATGCCCGCCATGCATGGAGCGACGCGCCAAGGATCATTGTTGTGGAACCAGACGCCGCGCCTGCGCTGATGGAAAGCGCGCGGGCAGGACGCGCCGTCGTGACCGAAGGGCCAGACAGCAACATGGGCCGACTTGATTGCAAAGAGCCCTCGCTGATTGCGCTGAATGGATTGGCGCGCGATGCAGATGATTTCGTGACCATCACCGATGCCCAGGCAGAGGCCGCGATGACAGGCTTGGCAGGGGCCGGGCTGGCGACCTCTCCGTCGGGGGGAGCAGGGCTTGTGGCCTTGATGTTGGCCGAGGGGTTGGGGCTTAACCCTGATGCACGCGTGCTTTGTATCCTCAGCGAGGGGCCTGCGTGAGCGATTTCGATCCATCAGAGTTCCGCGCCCGCACCCACCGCGCACAAGCAGCGATGGCCAAACACGGGCTGGCGGGGCTTCTTTTGACCACGGAACCTGACGTGCGCTATTTCACCGGGTTTTTGACCCGGTTTTGGGAAAGCCCAACGCGGCCCTGGTTTGTCATCGTTCCGGCAAGCGGCGACCCGGTCGCCGTGATTCCCGCCATTGGTGCGCCATTGATGGCACGGGGCTGGATCAGCGATATTCGCACATGGCGCGCGCCGGATCTGACCGACGATGGAGTCAGCCTGTTGATTGCTACATTGACTGAGCTGTGCCCCGGTCCGGTGGGCATCCCAATGGGGCATGAAACCCATTTACGGATGCCGCTTGCCGACTTCGCCAAGCTGCAGGCCGCATGCGATGTGACCTCGGATCAAGGGATGATGCGTGGCCTGCGGATGGTGAAATCTGACGCAGAGATCGCGCTGATCCGGCAGGCTTGCAACATCGCCAACCGCGCCTTTGACCGGGTTCCCGAAATTGCCGGTGTGGGCGTCACACTGGCAGATGTGTTTCGCAGGTTTCAGATGATCTGCCTGCAAGAAGGCGCGGACTGGGTGCCTTATCTGGCGGGAGGCGCTGGTACGGATGGGTATGATGATGTGATCTCTCCTGCGTCGGATCAGGCTTTGCAAATTGGCGATGTTCTGATGCTGGACACAGGGTTGGTGCATCGCGGCTATTTCTGCGATTTTGACCGCAACTATAGCATTGGACCGCCAAGCGATGCCGCGGCCGCCGCCCATGGCCGGTTGATTGATGCGACCGAAGCGGCATTTGAGATCGCGCGTCCGGGCGCAACGGCGGCGGATCTGTTCCACGCCATGGACCATGTCTTAACCGGCGGAAGCGGCGGTTCGGATGCGGGCCGCTATGGGCATGGTTTGGGGATGCAATTGACCGAATGGCCATCGCTGATCCCCGACGATCACACCGTGCTGCAGGAAGGAATGGTACTGACGTTGGAACCCGGCATTGAAACAGGGGGCGGCCGCATGATTGTGCACGAAGAAAACATCGTAATCCGTGACACCGGGGCCGAGTATCTGTCACGCCGCGCCGAACGACACATGGTGGCATTGTGACAACTTTTGGATATCAGACCGCCAAACGGCTTGGATCGCGCGGCACGCTTGGGCTGATCGTGTTGCAACCCGATGAAACGATTGAGCATGATTTCCGGCGATTGATACCCACAGATGACGTTACGCTTTATGTGTCGCGTATTCCGTCAGCGACGGAAGTGACCGGCGATACGCTGGCGCAGATGCGGCATGATTTGCCAAGCGCTGCGGCCTTGATGCCGCGCGGCCTGAATTTTGATGTGGTGGGCTACGGCTGCACATCCGGCACCAGTGTGATCGGCACAGATGCCATTGCAGATCTGGTCCAGCAAGGCGTCCCCACAAAGGCAGTCACAGAACCGGTCAGCGCGCTGATCGCCGCATGTGATGCGCTGAAAATCTCTCGAATCGGGTTTCTGTCGCCCTATATCGCAGAGGTCAGCGCGGCCCTGCGCGCAACTTTGGCAGAGAACGGCGTCACTTCGCCCGTATTTGGCAGTTTTGATGAGGCCGTCGAGGCGAAAGTCGCGCGCATCGACGGGGAGTCGGTCATTGCCGCGGCAAAGGCATTGGCGGCCAAGGGCGGCATTGATGCGCTTTTTCTGTCCTGCACAAATCTGCGCACATTGGACGTGATCAAACCTATTGAGGCCGCAACCGGCCTGCCGGTGCTGTCCAGCAATCTGGTGCTGGCGTGGCACATGGCCCGGCTATCAGGCCTGCGGCTGGTCGGGAATTGGGGCGCGCTAAGCCGGGTCTAACGGTCGCGCACTTGCGCTTCGCGCTTTTCCTTGAATGCGGCCATGCCTTCTTTTTGGTCTTCCGTCGCAAAGAGCGATTGGAACAACCGGCGTTCGTAATTCACGCCTTCGGCCAACGTGGTTTCATAGGCGCGGTTCACCGCATCCTTGGCGGCCATCGCGGCGATCAGCGATTTCTCTGCGATCCGCTCAGCAGCGCCGCGCGCTTCGTCAGCAAGTTTTTTGGCGGGGACCACGCGGCTGACAAGGCCCGATGACAGCGCCTCTTCGGCGTTCATGAACCGACCGGTCAGATGCATATCCATTGACTTGGACTTTCCCACATAGCGGGTCAGGCGTTGGGTCCCGCCGATCCCTGCGATAACGCCAAGGTTGATCTCTGGCTGGCCGAATTTTGCGGTATCCGCGGCAATGATGAAATCACACATCATCGCAAGTTCGCAGCCACCCCCCAGCGCGTAGCCCGCAACGGCTGCGATAATCGGCTTGCGGGTATTGTTAAAGCGCGTCGTCTCGGACTGAAAAAACGCGCCCATATACATATCGACAAAGCTTTTGTCCGACATCTCTGTGATGTCAGCCCCGGCAGCAAATGCCTTTTCAGAGCCGGTAATCACGATGCAGCGGACCTTGTCGCTGGCGTCGGCCTCTTCAAGGGCGGTGCAAAGTTCACCCAGCAATTGCGCATTCAGCGCATTGCGGGCATCGGGGCGGTTAAGGCGAATAAGTGCTACGTAATCGGTAACGTCTACTATTATCGTCTCATAGGCCATCAGGCTCTCCCTTGCCGCTGGTCAGACCCTTGGGGTCGCAAATCTTTTGACCGCAATCAAGCTATCTTTGGCATTGCGGACAGAAGAAGGATGAGCGTCCCGATTGAACGATTCGGGTGATTTCACCACTGCAGTCAGGCGTCTGGCAGGGTTGGCCTGTACGGTCATAGACCTGAAATCCATGTTGAAAATAGCCCAGTTCGCCGTCTGCCTGGCGGTAATCTTTGAGTGATGAGCCGCCCGCGGCTATCGCCTCTGACAGGACATCGCGAATGATGGGAACCAGCCCCGCCACACGGGCAGCGCTGATGCGACCAGCCTTGCGCGCGGGATGAATGCCAGCCCGGTAAAGCACTTCACATACATAGATATTTCCAAGCCCGGCGATGATCTTTTGATCCAAGAGCGCGGTTTTGATCGGGGTATTCTTGCCCTTTAGCTTGGTGGTCAAATAAGCCTCGTTCAGGGCGTTGCCCAAGGGTTCAGGGCCAAGGTCGCGCACCAGCCAATGTTCGTCTTGGGTCGCGGTGTTCATCAGATCCATCGCGCCAAACCGACGGGCATCGTTGAAGGTGATCCGCGCGCCCTGCCCCATGTGAAATACGACGTGATCATGTTTGGCCGGGGCGGGATGGGCATGATGAAAATCACCAACCGTATGACCCGAAATCAGCATTCGCCCGGACATGCCGAGGTGAATCAGCAGCGTTTCCCCCGTGTTCAAATCAGCAAGTATGTATTTCGACCGGCGGCGCAGTTGTTGGACCGTCGCGCCTTGCAGGCGTTCAGCCATACGATCTGGAAAGGGCCACCGCAGGTCGGGGCGATTTACATCGGCGCGGGCAATCACCTGCCCCTCCATCACGGGGGCAAGTCCGGCGCGGACCGTTTCAACCTCTGGCAGTTCGGGCATCTTTTGAAATAATCCCGCTTTTGGAACGGCTAACCATCACAAATCACGCCCACAAATCAAGCTGTTGTTTGCGCGCCCCGATGAAGGGCAATCTGATCCTGTGCGTAAGCCAGAAAATCGGTGATCCCAACCATGTACTTAGGAATTTCAAGCTTTTGCCCATCAACCGTGCGCAAGACATATAGATAGTGGCCTTCGTCCTGAATGCTTATGACGTCGCGCCAAGCTGCGCTTTTGGTTTGGAAGGCGTAGCCCATCGTACTGAATGACTCTGCGTTATATTTGACCCAAGACAGATTGGTAAAAGCCAACATGTAGAGAAATAGCCCGCCGCCGACCCAAACGATCTTCGGATCGACTTCACTGACCAAATCGACAGAATAATAGATGTACCACACAGTAATAAGCGTCAAAGCAAAGCTGATAAGCCGCAGTCCTATTGTCGGGCGCAGCGTAATGCCATCGTCCTTATGAACCGGTTCAGCATTTCTGCCGAGCCGTGCAATAAGCGATATGTCGACGGGTAGATTTGCGCCTTGCAACTTGCCGGTTGTGGTAAGTTCGATGGACCGGCCCTTGGCGTCACGTTGAGCAAATACGCGATAGATGAACGTATTGAGACCCCATCCAATAAAGATGAAGACCGCCACGACAATCAAAACAAAGAACGCATTGATCAAAATCGACATCTGGATCCTTCCTTTCATCCCGAACAGAGGATTTGTGTATTGCAACAAGGACGTATAACCCCAATGCGACGAAGACTGGGCGAAAGGGTGACATGACTGACGAGATCCAGAAAACGACGCATTTTGGCAATGAAACCGTGCCAGAAGGCGAAAAAGCGGGCCGGGTGCAGGGCGTGTTCTCTTCTGTTGCCAGTAAGTATGACATTATGAATGACGTGATGTCCGTCGGGATTCACCGGATCTGGAAAGATGCGATGATGGATTGGCTGGCACCCCGGCCCGGGCAGCGGCTTTTGGATGTTGCCGGTGGCACTGGCGATATCTCATTCCGGTTTCTGCGCAGGGCGGGATCGGGCCACGCGACCGTGCTGGATCTGACAGAGCCTATGCTGATCGAAGGCCGCAAACGCGCCGAAGCCGACAGCATGGCCGACAGCCTTGACTGGGTCGTCGGGGATGCAATGGCGCTGCCGTTTCCTGACAATACGTTTGACGTCTACACGATCAGCTTTGGCATACGGAACGTCACCCGCCCACAAGAGGCCCTGAACGAAGCCTATCGTGTGTTGCGCCCTGGTGGGCGGCTGATGGTGCTGGAGTTCAGCCAGCTCCCCAATGCTGCGATGCAGGCCGCCTATGACGCTTATTCATTCAACGTGATCCCGCGGATGGGTCAGATGATCGCGGGGGATCGCGACAGCTATCAATATCTTGTTGAATCCATTCGTAAATTTCCTGATCAAGAGACGTTTTTGGGGATGGTCCGCGATGCCGGCTTTGGCAACGCAAAGTATCGCAATATGACGATGGGCGTTGCGGCGCTGCACTCTGGCTGGAAACTGTAATTTGCGCGGTCCCCACAATATCATCCGCCTGATCCGCACGGGCGCCACGCTGGAACGCACCGGGGCGATGAAGGTCGTGCTCGACGCGTTTGAGGCAGGGCCACTACTGCGCGGTGTTTTTCGCGGGTTGGTCTGGCCATTCCAATGGCTGGGCTACAAAGGTGACGTCACGACCCCGCCGGCGGTCCGTGCGCTGACGGCTTTGGGCCCCGCCTACATCAAATTTGGGCAAATCCTATCGACCCGCCCGGATGTGGTTGGCGACGAACTGGCCGTGCAGTTGCGCGTCTTGCAGGACAAGCTGCCTCCGTTCCCGGTTGAAGAAGCAAAAGCCGAAGTGCAGCGCGAAATCGGGATGTCCGTTGAAGAGGTTTTTTCAAGCTTTTCCGAACCCGTCGCTGCGGCGTCACTGGCGCAAGTCCACAAGGCGCATTTGGTTGATGGCGGCGATGCGGTCGCGGTGAAGGTCTTGCGTCCCGGGATCGAAAAAGCGTTTCGCAGGGATATCGATGCGTTCTATTTCGCCGCGCGCGCGATTGAACTGCTTTCGCCCGCGTCACGTCGTTTGCGCCCAATGGAGGTGATCACACACTTCGAAGGTGTGGTCATGGGAGAATTGGATCTGCGGCTCGAAAGCTCGGCGGCATCCGAATTTGCGGCCAATACCGCAGGCGATCCCGGTTTTCAGGTGCCCGCCGTGCGGTGGCATTTGTCAGGCCGCCGGGTCATGACGTTGGATTGGGCGGAAGGCACCAACATTGGCGACAATGACGCGCTTGATGCGGCAGGGCATGACCGCCGCGCCCTTGCGGCCCGGGTCTTGCAGGTCTTTCTGAACCAAGCGCTGCGCGACGGGTATTTTCATGGCGATATGCATCAGGGCAACCTGAAGGTCGCGGCTGACGGCGATATCATTGCCTACGACTTTGGGATTATGGGGCGGATCGACGAATATACCCGCCGGGTCTATGCCGAGATCCTGTTCGGCTTTATTCGCAAAGACTATCAGCGCGTGGCAGAGGTTCATTTCGAGGCGGGTTACGTGCCCGCTGACCGTGATGTTGATGAATTCGCGCGGGCGCTGCGTGCCGTCGGAGAGCCGATATTTGGTATGGATGCCAGCCGCATTTCGATGGCGCGGCTTTTGGCCTATCTTTTTGAGGTGACCGAACGGTTCGGGATGGAAACCAGAACCGAGCTGATCTTGTTGCAGCGGACCATGGTCGTGGTTGAAGGTGTGGCGCGGTCATTGGACCAGCACACGAATATCTGGCAGGTCGCGCAACCGATCGTGCAGGACTATGTCACCAAATCCATCGGCCCAAAGGCGCTGATGACGGACCTGTTGAAAACGGCCCGAATCCTCGCGCGATTTGGACCACAATTGCCGCGGATTGCCGAAGAGCAGCTGATCCGTCTCAACAACCCACCACCCGAGCCAAAGCCACAACGCCGCCGGGCACGCTTGGCTTGGATGTCGCTCGGCGGCGTTCTGGTTGGCGCGGCTTGGGTACTGCAGACTTTGTTGTAATGCGGTTATGGCGCTTCCGGCTCTCTCACGGCGGAAACGTCCGTGACCGGCACCGTTGCGCCAGAGGCCAAGACCAAGACCGCGGCGCCATCAGCTGATTGCACCTCTGTGACGCGCGCATAGGTTTGCGCTTTGCTACGGCCAATCTCTTGTCCCTGCAACATGCTGACAACCTCGAAATTGTAGTTGCCGGACGGAAGCGGCCCACCGTCATTCGTGACCCCGGCCCAGGAAACCTCTATGTCGGTGGCCGACATTGGAAGGCGCTGAATTTCTACCCCACGATCATCGGTGACGACCAATTCAACCGTGTCCGCGAGCGATGCAGGTGACGTTGAAAGAACGATGGGCGCGCCCTCGAACAGGACAGGTGCTGTTGTTCGCGCCTCCATCCCGACCCAGCCAGCCATCTGCGCCATCCCACCTGCACCCAATTGACTAGCAAGATCGCGCAACAAATCGTTTGTCTGCACCTGCTGTTCAACCCCAGAGAATGTCGCGAGTTGCACCGCATAATCCGACGAATCAACCGGGTTGAGGGGGTCCTGATTCTCCATTTGAACCGTCAACATCTTGAGGAATGTCTCAAAATCTGAACTGATCTCAGGTTTTTCAGACACCGTTGGTGGAGGGGTTGTCAGTGTTGAACCGACCGTATTGGAAACGTCCATTGTGCTGTCCTTTGTCAAAGTCGCAAATCTAGGGCGGCGTCTGTCAGCGTGCCGCGTAAAACTGATGGGGTATCTTCGAGAGCCAACTCTTCATGACCGCTCGAAGGACTTTCTTCGCCGTCGCCAGCCGCGCGATCGCGCGCCTGCGCCCCTTCACCAAAGCTGAAAGCAACGTCTTGATACCCCATGGCGCGAAACTCTTGATTTAACTGATCGATGTGGCGGCGCATCAAATCCTGGGTCTCTGGCCGCTCGGCGACAATCGTCAGGACCATCGCATTGTCCTGCGCCGTCAGGGTCATGCGCACACGCCCAAGCTCCTGAGGGCTGAGTGCGACTTCTGTCACCCCTGCTTTGTTTTGCGAAACAGCAACGGCCATCTGCCCGCCAACATGACGCGCCACTTCAGCTTGCGCATGTGGAGCCGATGGGATTGCGGCGCGTGCTGCATGTGAAACCTCCATCCCATGATGGTTGCGCAACAGCGGTGCCCCAAATTCATCGGCAGCGACCTCAACCACCCCATGGAACAGTCCATTTTTTGCCATGCCAAGCGTCGGCATTTCCGACGGGCTAGCGACTTTTGCAGCCACCGCAGCCTTGGCCGATCTCTCTGGCGATCTTGGGGGCGTTCTGACCTCTACCACGGGGTTCGAGCGCTCTCTTGTCACCGGAACAGGCACGTTTTCCCGAGGTATGATGACCTGTTCGTTGATGCCCGGTGGTGCTGCGTTCGGCATTGGTGGGGCCTGTGTCGCGGCAACAGTTCTGGGTGCTTCGGGCATCAACCCCTTTTGATCAATCAATTTGGCCGGCAGAGCGGAATATGTAGGTGGGGGCGTTGCACCTACTGACTTTGCCAGCGCCGCCTGAGCGAAACTTGCTTTTTCCGTCTGCGGATGGCCCTTCGGAGGGACCTCTCCCTTGGCCGCCTGGTCCGACGCTGGAGGGGACTTTTCAAGCGATGCACCAGTCGGGATCGCCGCTTTTTCTTTCAAAACAGAACGCTCTGTCTGAGGCAAAAATTTAGGGTGCGCGACCTCTGCCGCGCGCCTGTCTGTGGGGCCAATCGGCTCTGTCCGGCCCGCCGTCAGCTGGTCTGGCGCATCCGATTCGCCCTCACCAGACTCTGTCTTCGGAAGCCCGGCCTCGGGGGGAGGGGGTGGTGAAACCTCAACAGCAACCTTTGCTGTATTAGGCGCTGAATCAGCAACGAAAATGTCCACGAAACTTGACGCTTCGTCTGTTACCATGTCTGGCCCGGACAATTTCCCATCCGGCTTCGGTCCACTCGTTTGCAGGATTTGAATTGCGTCCGGCATTCACAGTTCCTTTCAGCTCATTGCCACACATTTGACGCAAGAGGCTTACGGAATGTTTACCGATGTCAGTCAAAAGGGAAAAAAATGATCAGGAGGTCACATGACGCCAATACCGGTCTTACCCGCTTCAGTCCCGCCGCCACCAGCGATCGTTGGCTTTGGCAGCGATGCGAAATTGCGCGCGGCAGCAGAAAAACTCGAAGCAACCTTTTTGGCTGAAATGTTGAAGTCCGCAGGCCTTGATGCACAAGACGGCGCATTTGGTGGCGGGATCGGCGAAGAACAGTTTTCGTCTTTCCTGCGCGAAGCGCAAGCGGAAGAGATGGTGAAAGCCGGCGGGATCGGCCTTGCCGAGTCGCTGTTCAATGCCATGAAAGCGCGGTTATATGCCTAAACCTTCCTATAACGATGCAATGAAATTGCTTGCAGAAGAAAGGGCCGCGCTCCGGTCCGGACACCTTGCACAAGTCGCTGATCTGACTGACCGGAAAACCGCCTTGATGCGGGATCTTACGGCATTGCGGCTAAGCGCCAGCGACGCTCGGGCCTTGCGCGACAGCGCTGATCACAACGCGAAACTGCTACAGGCCGCGCTGAATGGTATGCGGGCCGCCCAAGAAAGGCTGTCCGCCCTGCGCGCGGTGCGTGCTGGTTTGAACATTTACGACGCCAATGGCGGCCGCCAAACCGTGGCGCAATCCGGCGGCGGTCTTGAACATAAGGTCTAGAGAAATTCGTTCAAATTGACTGGAAATTCGCTCCTGATGTTAACCTGTTGTTGAGGACCATCGGGCCAAAGATCAGGTCACCAAAACGGTAGACTTGTCGGCCAAAGATGCCGGCGAAAACGTCAGAAAGACGTCATGGTGACGCCCTCAACTCGGCGCGCCTTCCCCATCAAGCGACTGCAAAAGCAGTTCGTGAAAGGAACGTGAAACATGTCAAGTATTCTGACAAACAATGGCGCAATGGTTGCGCTGCAAACGCTCAAGTCCATCAACAAGGACCTGGCAACAACGCAATCGCAGATTTCCACCGGTAAGGCCGTCGGCAGCGCGAAAGACAACTCCGCCATCTGGGCCATTTCGAAAGTTATGGAATCAGACGTGCAAGGCTTCAAGGCCATCTCCTCCAGCCTTTCACTGGGCGAATCGACTGTATCCGTTGCACGTCAGGCGTCTGAAACTGTGACCGACCTTCTGGTGCAGATGAAAGACCGGATTGTGGCCTCTCAGGAATCCAACGTCGACCGTGAAAAGTTGCAAACAGATATTGAAGCGCTGCGCGACCAGATCACGTCGGTTGTTGGTGCGGCACAGTTCAATGGTCTGAATTTGCTGTCGAACGCCGAAACCACCACGGCCTATACTGCGGCCGGAAACGTTGATGATTCTGGCCTGACCAAGGTGCTGTCATCACTTGACCGTTCCTCAACTGGTGTCACATCCAGCGACATCGCTGTCGCCAAGCAAGACCTTGGGACCGTCGCAGGAACCAAGGGAACACTCGCATTGGCAGCGGCCGCGATGACCGCAGCAGGCACAGCAGGCGCAAGCGGTGCGGGCACAGCCACCTATACAATCAATGGCGAAGCCACGACTGCAGGCCGGACCAAAACGGTTATGGCAGGCGACAGCTACGGCTTCAATATGACGATCTTCGACGCAGCTGCATCCGGAACGCCATTTGCGACCGCCGCAGGTGTTGATGCAACGAAGGGCGAAGCACTTTATGTTGCAAAAGATGGTGACACCACAGCAGACATCGCGAAGGGCCTGACGGACATCATGAACTTCCGCCTTGCAGAGCAGGGGTTGAGCGATGACTTCACCGTCACCGTGAGCGGGAATGTCGTGAGCGTCGTCAATAACACGACAACGGCGCTCGCCGCCTCTGCAGCAGCCAACATTGATCTTGATGCCGGCGGCACCGTAAGCGGTGGCCTGCAACTGCTGTCAGAGATTGATGCGACAACCGACGATGGTGCTGGCGCAGCACTCGCCGCGATTGAAAGTCTGATTGCAACATCGATTGACTCGGCTGCCAGCTTTGGTTCGGCCCAGGGTCGCATTGAGACTCAGGCTGATTTTGTGTCCAGCCTGACCGATGCGTTGAAGTCCGGTATCGGCACACTTGTAGACGCCAACATGGAAGAGGCATCAGCGCGTCTTCAGGCACTTCAGGTTCAGCAGCAGCTGGGCGTTCAGTCACTGTCGATTGCCAACCAGGCGCCACAAACGATCCTGTCGCTCTTCCGTTAAGGGCTTTGTCGGAGGCGCAATTCGCGCCTCCGACCTTCCAATCAATGCGCGATAAAATCGCGTCAGGTTTCACATCGCCCCGGAAGGATCCGCCGTGAACGCTACCGAACTCGCCAGACAGGCCTATGCACCATCCACCGCGTCCATTCGCACTCCGCGCTCCATCGAAGCGCAACTCATTTCAGAAATTACCGGTCGCCTTTCGCAACGCGACGCCCCTTATGCGCAGATCGTTTCTGCAATCCACGACAACAGGCAGATGTGGACAGCGCTCGCAGTTGATGTCGCTGATGACGAAAACGCACTCCCTAAAGAGCTACGCGCCAGCATCTTTTATCTTGCTGAATTTACTGAATTTCACAGCCAAAAATTCCTCCGTGGGGAGGCAGACGTAAGTGCGCTTATCGACGTCAATACGTCAATCATCCGTGGGCTGCGCGCTTCCGGTGGCATGTCATGAGCGGGCTTGTGTTGAAGCTGAACCCTCATGAACGCGTGCTGGTCAATGGTGCTGTGATCGAGAACGGCGACCGTCGCAGCAAACTTTCGATCATTACCCCAAATGCAAATATTCTGCGCTTGCGCGACGCCATTCGCCCGAATGAAGCGAATACACCGGTTCGGCGTGTCTGTTATATTGCGCAACTTGTACTATCCGGCGACGTCGATCCAAAAGATGCAGCGCCGCAGATGATCAGCGGAATCAATCAGCTAAGTCAGGCGATGATGGATGAAGAAAGCCACCAACACTTGTCTGCCGCAACAACGGCGGTCCGCTCTGATGACTTCTATCGCGCTTTGAAATCCCTACGCGCATTGCTTCCGCAAGAAGACCGGCTGATGTCGGCGCAAACACAATGACTTTCCAGCCCGTCGTTCCATTAACCGGGTACGTTGGTTGGCGGTTCTTGCAACGCACACTAGAGGCTCAACAAGACACCTTTAACCAAAGCCAACCCGTGGTGCGCGACACGAACTACTTTCGCGAGAACATCGCAAAGGTCAACACAGCCGAGGAGCTTGTCGCGGATCGAAGATTGCTATCTGTCGCTCTCGGCGCATTCGGGCTGGACGACGACATCAACAATAAGTTCTTCATCGAGAAAGTGCTAAGTGACGGCATTGTTGAAGAGGATGCGCTGGCCAATAGGCTTTCAGACAAGCGCTATCTTGCGTTCGCATCGGCGTTCGGTTTGGGGAACGGCGATATTCCGAGGACCGGGCTCACGTTCTTCGCGGACGAAATTGTAGGGCGTTTCGAAAAGCAGCAATTTGCGCGCGCCGTTGGTGACAGTAATCAAGATATGCGTCTCGCGCTCAATACTGACGACTCGCTGAACGACATTGTTGCCAACAACCAAACGAACACGGGCCGGTGGTTTTCGATTATGGGTGACGCGCCTTTGCGGAAAGTATTTGAAAATGCGTTGGGGTTGCCGTCGAGCATTGGCACCATTGATATCGATCAGCAGTTGGTCGCTTTTCAGGACAGGGCCATGGCCGTCTTCGGAACCGATGATGTGAGTGAGATCGCAAACCCAGACAATCAGGAAGATCTGATCAGGCTATTTCTTGTGCGCTCCGAAGCGAGCCAGATTGGTGCGTTCAGTAGCGGAAGCGTTGCGCTTAGCCTGCTTCAATCAATTCCAAGTCCTGTGCAAAAACTGACGCCATAACCGATCTTCTGTCTCTGCTTGCAGTCCATGCCCCCCGGCTTATCGACGCGAGAAGCCTCCAAAAAACTTCGCAAAACGACAAGCCAGGACAACACCGGCTCGTGATGACTCAACCACTTGAGGAACCGCCTGCGCCCTTTGACAGCGCCTTTTTCAACGCGGCAAAGTGGCCTTTTGCATCGCGCTTATCCTTGAGCGTCAAGAAGTTTTCGAGCGGTTCATGGCAGGCAATTGCGGCGTCAATCGCGGCATCTGATCCCGTTTCATAAAGTCCAGCTTGCACCATCAGGGCAGCCTTGTCGTAGGTCGCCAAATGCGATCTGGCTTCGCTGATCAGGCTGTTTTCCATGCGATCCGCGACATCTGGCAGTGAGCGAGAGACGGACCGCAAAACATCAATTGCAGGAAAACGCCCACGCTCCGCGATTCCTCTGTCCAGCACGATGTGCCCGTCAAGGACCCCGCGTAACATGTCGGCCACCGGCTCTTCCATGTCGGAGCCCGCGACCAGAACGGTATAAACCGCTGTTATGTCACCACTTTCATGCTCCCCTGGGCCCGCCCGTTCGCAGAGTGAGGCAATTGCACCTGCGGTCGAGGGCGGAAACCCGCGCAGATTTGCCTGTTCACCGCCAACGACGGACACCTCTCTGTGCGCCTCGCAGTAGCGCGTGACGGAATCGACAAGCAAAAGAACCTGTTTGCCCTGATCGCGGAAGAACTCTGCCGTCGCTGTTGCAGCCCAAGCGCAGCGCCGACGCACCTGAGGTGCACGATCAGATGTGGCGGCCACTACGACCGTGCGCTTCATGCCCTCGGGGCCAAGCACATTCTCCGTGAACTGCCGCACCTCACGACCACGTTCACCGACCAAAGCGATGACAATCACATCCGCATCCACGCCACGGGCAAGGTCCGCCAAGAGGGAAGATTTACCAACGCCCGAACCCGCAAATAGCCCGACGCGTTGACCACGCGCCAATGGCAATAGCGTGTTCATGACCGCCAAACCGGTTTCCAAGCGCTCGCCCAGCGGACGACGGCGGTGGGCAGCTGGGGGTGGGTTTTGAAGATTTGCCCAGCCAAGACCCGGCAGTAATGCCCGCCCATCAAGCGGCTGACCATCGGGATCAATCACGCGACCAATCCAGCTGTCGTCTGGTGCAAATCGCGGCTTTGCAACATATTGCACTGGGTCATCCAGCGCGATCCCATCGCAGGGACCGTCAACAAGCGCATGGGCTATGCCCGCATCCAGTCGGACAACATCGGCGCGAATGCGTTGGCCTTGCGCGCGCACAATGACGCGATCACCCAATCGCAGCACATGCATCAGGCCACCCACTGCAACGGACGCTCCCGTCACCGCAAGGACCCGCCCAACGGGGTGAGCATCGCGCAAATCGGCGGCTGCTGCAGTCATGCGATCAATCAAAGTCGCGGTCATGGCAAAGATTCCCTTTCACAATTGAACACCTTTTTAAGGAATCACCCTTAATGCTTCGTTTCATCAGCACGAGGGAGAAGCCCCGATGTATCAATCACTGGCACTGTTCCAGACAGCAAACGACATGGCGCGCCACGCGGGCGCACGGCAGGCGACAACCGCTCGCAACGTCGCGAATGCAGACACTCCCGGGTTTGTCGCGCAACAGATCGCCCCATTTTCAGAAACATATGCAAAAAATGACGCCTCGATGATGCGGGCCACCCGCACGGGTCACATGGGCAATGGCACCCAGAACACGGCGATGTTGGTAACGGACGGCGGGGCAGAGCCCTCGCCAAATGGCAATGCGGTCTCGATCGAAGAAGAGATGATGAACGCGGTGAATATCGCGCGCGAACATAATCGCGCACTCTCAATTTATCGCCACACCATGACTGTGCTTCGCACGTCGCTTGGTCGATAGGAGGCATGGATGACAGATTTTAGTGATGCCATTAGCGTCGCCACGAGTGGCCTGAAAGCGCAGGCGAACAGGCTTCGCCATGTGTCCGAAAACATCGCGAATACCGACACACCGGGATATCGCCGCAAAATGATCTCTTTCGAAGAGGTGATGCAGGGCGCTCAAAAGACTGGCGCGGTCGAGGCAACTAATCTGCGGCTCGATCAGACTGCGCTGGACCGCATTTATGACCCAACCCATCCGATGGCAGATGATTCTGGTCATTACGACGGGTCGAACGTGAACTTGCTGGTTGAGATTGCTGACGCCCGCGAGGCCCAGCGCAGCTACGAGGCCAATCTAAAAATGTTTGACCAAGTGCGGCAAATGTCGACCGCACTCAACGATCTACTCAAGAAATAGGAGTTTCCAGAATGGATATTCGCAATACCCTCGTCGCGCAAAACTATGCGGCCAGCCGATCCGCGACGCAGCCTGATGCAGCGTCCGCAGCCTTGGGTGCAGCCAATGATTTCATGGCGACACTTCAGGCAAGTGAAAACACCGCGATGCAAGCCATGACCGAAGGCGCCGATCCGCATCAATTGGTCCATGCGCTCGCCCAGACGGAATTGGCCGTTCAAACCGCGGTGACCGTGCGCGACAAAGTGGTCGAGGCTTATCAGGAAATCCTGCGGATGCCTGTCTGATGGAAGAAGCGCTGTTTTACGACACACTCCGGCAGGGGCTTTGGATCGCCTTTATGATTTCATTGCCGATCCTGACCGTCGCCTTGGCGACTGGTTTGACAGTGGGTCTGTTTCAAGCGCTGACATCCATTCAGGAAATGACACTGACCTTTGTGCCCAAGCTAGGCGCCATTGTGGCGGTTTTTTGGATCAGCATGGCCTTTATGACCGAAACTTTGGTGAGCTTTTTCCAAGCCACCTTGATCCCAATTATTGCCGGAGGCTGATATGGAAAATGCAACCTATGCCACCTTGACCCGCCAATCCGGGCTGATGTCCGAGTTGCGCATGATTGCCAATAACGTCGCTAACGCCTCTACCACCGGGTACCGCGCGGAAGGGTTGTTGTTTTCCGAATACATATCAGACCTTGGGGCGGATCACCCTTCGCTTTCTCTGGCAACTGCGCGGGTGCGACACACGGATCTGACGCAGGGCACATTGACCCAAACGGGTGGCAGTTTTGATCTCGCGATTGAGGGTGACGGCTACTTTCTGATCGATACCGCAGCTGGGCCCAGACTGACGCGGGCAGGGTCATTTACCCCGGATACCAACGGCGACCTTGTCACGATGGACGGCAATCCCGTGTTGGACGCCGGTGGCGCACCCGTATTTATTCCGCAAGGCGTGGGCCAAATCGGGATTGCATCTGACGGAACGATCAGCGCGGGCGGTGATCCAATCGGCCAAATCGGCCTTGTTGTGCCCAATGACCCAGGCGACATGACCCGCCAAAGCGGCACCATGTTTGAAACACCGGGCGGTTTTGCACCCGCGCCTGACGGGAAGATGGTGCAAGGGTTCCTTGAAGGATCAAACGTCAACCCAATCGTCGAAATCAGCCGCATGATCGAGGTGCAGCGGGCCTATGAGCTTGGGCAGACATTCCTCGACAAAGAAGATGAACGCATCCGGAACGTGATCCAATCCGCCGGACGTTAACCAGACAGGAGTACCAAGATGCGCGCACTCAAGATTGCAGCAGCCGGGATGACCGCCCAACAAATGCGGGTCGAGGTGATCTCGAACAACCTCGCGAACATGTCGACAACGGGTTATAATGCAAGACGGGCGGAATTTGCAGATTTGCATTACCAACAGCTTGCCCGCCCCGGCACCATCAATGCATCGGACGGCACGCAATTGCCAACCGGCGTTCAGCTTGGTCTGGGCGTGCGCGCCAGTTCTGTCAGTATGATGTTGGCGCAGGGGGCGCTTGGCCAAACCGGCGGCGATCTGGACCTGGCGATTGAGGGTGACGGTTATCTTGAGGTGACGCTTCCCAGCGGTGTGCCGGCCTATACACGCGATGGCGCGCTAAAGCGAACGGGCGAAGGGCAGATTGTGACGGCCGATGGCTACCCGGTTGTGCCTGATATTACGATTCCACAGGATGCCCGGTCGATATCGATCAACGCCGAAGGTGAGGTTTACGCCTATTTTGTCGACCAGATTCAGCCGCAGCTATTAGGTCAATTCACCCTTGCTGGTTTTACCAATCCCAAAGGGTTGGAGGCGATCGGCTCTAACCTTTTCCTTGAAACGCCCGCCTCCGGCCCCTCTGTCGTGAATGACCCGGGGCAGGACGGTTTGGGTGTTCTGCGGCAAGGCTATCTCGAAGACAGCTCTGTTGACCCGGTCAAAGAGGTTACCGATCTGATCGAAGCGCAGCGGGGATATGAGTTGAATTCCAAGGTCATCACGGCAGGCGACCAGATGTTGGGCGCGATGGTGCAGATCCGATGATCCGCGTTATTCTCTTTTTCATGGCTCTGGCCGGACCGGTCGCCTCCGATGTCTTGGTTGCCGCGCGCACGATACCGGCACAATCGCTGATCCGCGCAGAGGATCTCTTGCTGCGCAATGTCACTGCAAATGGCGGCGTCGACGATCCGTTGTTGCTGATCGGAATGGAAGCTCGGGTGGCACTTTACGCAGGCAGGCCCGTGCGCCCCGCAGATGTTGGGTTTCCGGCGATTGTTGACCGCAATGAAATCGTGCCGCTGATCTACAATTCGGGCGGCCTTTATATCGCGACCGAGGGTCGGTCACTTGGGCGTGCGGGTATCGGGGATATTGTGCGGGTGATGAACCTCAGTTCGCGTAGCACCGTCTCTGCTCGCATCGGAGAAGACGGAGTCGCTTATGTTTCGCGCTAAAATACTCGCCTTGATGCTCTTGGCCGGATGCAGCAGCACGCCCTTGGGCAAAGCTCCGGAAATGACATCAATTGTCGCGACCGAAGACCGCAACGCCATGGTCACCTACAGCCTGCCGCAGGTTGTCGACCGCGCTCCGCGGTTTCCCGGATCCGACGCGTCCCTTTGGACTGGTGATCGCGGATCCTTGCTTGGTGACCGGCGCGCGATGCAGCGCGGCGATATTCTGACCGTTGTCATCGAAATTGATGATCAGGCCGAGATCTCAAATTCCTCAGACCGGTCCCGCAGTGCTGCGCAACAGATGGCCGTGCCACAGCTTTTGGGGCTTCCGCAGCGGATTGATCCGCGCCTGCCCGATGGCGCATCGCTTGGAAATGCTGTTGGAATCAACTCCTCCAGCACATCATCGGGTGATGGTTCGGTTAGGCGCAATGAAAAACTAACATTGCGCGTTGCGGCAACAATCACGGACGTTTTGCCAAACGGAGTGCTGGCGATACAGGGGCAACAAGAAGTGCGGGTGAATTTCGAACTGCGCGAACTTCTGGTTTCGGGGTTTGTTCGCCCGGCGGATGTCACCCGACAAAATGAGATCACCTATGACAAAATCGCCTCGGCCCGGATTTCCTATGGCGGACGCGGTCAAATCTCGGACATGCAGCAGCCGCGCTATGGCCAACAGGCCGTCGAAGCAATCTTGCCATTCTGATCTGAAAGGTCACCGACATGAAACTTCTTGTTCCATTGATACTTTTGCTGGTTGGCACAGGTGCGGGCGTTGGCGCGGGCATTGTGCTTAAGCCCGCCGCAACAGAAGAACACGCCGCCGACACGGTCAACTGCTTGCCAGGTGAACACACCGTTTCCGCCGAAACTCCCGCCAACGTGCAGGCGCCGGAAGTTCCCGCCGAAGAAGTCGCCTATGCCAATTTGGAAAACCAGTTTGTGATTCCGGTGATCGCGGACGAAAAGATCGCCGCGATGGTCGTTTTGTCCATTGGCATCGCCGTACCGCCGGGCGGGGAAGATGCCGTTTTTGCGGTCGAGCCGCGTCTTCGTGACGCGTTTTTGCAGGTCATGTTCAATCACGCAAATATCGGCGGGTTTTCTGGGAATTTTACCAGCACCAGCAACATGCGCACCTTGCGTCAGGACTTGTTGCAAAGCGCGCAGACCATCCTTGGGGCAAATGCGCTTGATGTTCTGGTTTTGGATATCGTCCGTCAGGACGTATGATCGCTTCGGCGGGCTTTTTGTTGAACCTCATTCGCCCTGGCACGCGCAACGAGCGCTGTCAGGGCTTCTTTTCTGCCAAACGCCAACCTGACCGCCGCGATCAATTTCGCCCGTTTTGCAAGATTCTGTGCAAGTTCACGATTGAGCGCCTCGCGCCGCGTATCTATCCAGCGATGCCAGCGAACTTCTGCCCCAGCGCGCGCGGCCGGTGTTGCCTGGGCACCCGCACCCTCTATCCGGCTTTGCCGTGATGATGCCAAAGACGAAAGTTGATCCCTTAGTTCTGTCTCCGCCCTGCTCAATTGTGCAAGCTTGGCCTGCTCTGCTGCAAAGGCCACCTCTGCCACTTGCAAAAGGTCGCGGAGTTGTTCGGTCTTCATGACCAGGCCTTCGCTTTGGCCCGAATACTTTCCGCGAACCTGATGGCAGCGGCCACCGCCTTGTAGTGTTCGGGCGGGATCTCATCGCCGACGTCCACCGTGGCATGAAGGGCGCGTGCCGTGGGGGGATCGGAATGCAGCGGAACGCCATTTTCAGCGGCTACTTCGCGAATGCGGGCCGCAATCTCGTCTGTCCCTTTTGCAACGCAGATCGGCGCAGTCGCCGACATGCGATCCCATTTGAGGGCCACGGCAAAGTGGGTTGGATTGACGACCACGACATTTGCATCTGGTACGTCCGCCAGCATCTGATTGGTCGCGAGATCCATCCCCTTTTGACGACGCTGTTGTTTCATCATCGGATCACCCTCTGACTGCTTCAATTCGTCCATCATCTCTTTACGAGACATCCGATGCTTGCGCATATGCTCTGCCCGTTGCCAAAGAAAATCGACCCCGCCAATGACCAGCGCGATGACCAAAACAATCAGCATCAAAGCAAGAACAAGACGGACGAGTTCCACAACAATCATACCGGGTGACATGAACATCGACCCGATCATCCGATCCATTTGTTGCCATAGAAAAAGGAACAAGACGGTGCCAAAGATCAATAGCTTGGAAAAGCTCTTTGCGAATTCAAAGAACCCATTACGGCCAAATTTCTTCTTAAACCCCTGCAAGATAGAGATATTTGACAGCTTTGGCTTTATCTTTGCTGGCGCCACAACAAATGCACCCTGCCCGATGACCGCCAAGATGGCAAAGATTGCGGGCACCGCAAACAGCGGCGCAACAGAAATGACAACCTCCCACAACACGCCGCCCATAAGGGCATTTTGAGGGCCCGCAAACGTCACGCGCGCCAGCCCGTCTGATTGATCGAGCAAGATCATCAGAGCGTCGCCAAGACCAACAACCGCGGCAGGACCAAAGGCGAAGGCCGCAACGAGGATCCCGCCGTAAGCAGCAGCAGTCGTCAGATCGACGGAGCGGGGTATCTCTCCCTTTTTGCGGGCGTCATCCAGCTTTTTCTGCGAGGGTTCAAATTGTTTGTCTTCGTCGCCGCTTTCACCGCTCATTCCCAGCCCCCCGACGGGTTCATCACCACCTGGGCGAAGGCTTCGAGCCACAGGGACAACATCAAGGGTGCCGTCAACATCAAGAGCAGCAAACCGCCAGCCGTGATCGCCGGCGCGCCCACGAAGGACACCATCAATTGCGGCATCGCGCGATTGATGACACCCAAAGTGACATTGTAGATCAGCGAAGCGATCAAGAATGGCGCGGCAAGGGTGAAGCCCAACGCAAAGGTTTTCCCAACGACGTGAACCCCAAGTTCAACAATTGTGCTGGGTGACATCCAGGTCCCCAATGGCACCAAGGTGTAGGTCTGCAATATGTAGGCCGCAAACTGAACATGAAGTCCCATCATCGCGGCAAGCGCCAATCCCGCAACAACAAGCACGTGACCCATGGCGGGCTGAGGGTCGACACCAGCTGAACCGCCAAAAATTTGGGAAAGCGAGGTGGACTGCGCGGCGATTGTGCCTGCGATTTGTAGCGCGAACACGAAGAAGCGCAAAAGTAGGCCAAAGAATAGCCCCGTCACGACTTCAGGGAAGAATCTGACCAATACGGGCAGGATATCTGTAGGCACAGGTCCGACATTGGGGGCGAGGGCCGGTGTAACGATCATGCAGAATGCCAGACTGATACCCAGCCGGACGCGGACGGGAACGCTTTGTTCACCGAATGCCGGGAACAGCGACATCATTGCTGCGACGCGCAAGAATACGACAAACCCCGCCCAAAGCGCGGATTGCGCGATGGGCAGCAACGTCAAAAGCTCTGCGATCATGTGGCGACCAGGCCGACGAGCGCCGGTTTCGCATCGATCCCGATTTCTTCAAATGATAAGACCGGGTTCAATATGCCGCGCGCTGCCATGACAGTGCGCAAAAAGCGTCGCCGACGCATGGATGTCACAACCGCAGCATAAGCGCCTTGCTGCGCAGCAATCGACAATTTGTCGGCGATACCGTCAGCGAGTTTGTTGAACGTTTCGGGCGGGAGGGCAACATCCGCCCCGCCGCGCTCACCGCGCAGTTCGTAGGTGGTGAACGCGTCTTCCCACTCGGGCGCGAGTTGCACCAAGGGAATAGTCCCATCCTTTCGCCGCACTTCCGCAACCAGCTGAAACCCAAGACGCTGGCGCACATGTTCGGTGATGCCATCGATGGTTTGATGAACCTGCCGTGCTTCGGCAATCGCTTCCATGATCAGGGGCAGGTTGCGCACAGAAACACGCTCTTCCAGCAAGAGACGCATGACAGACAACAACACATCCATCGGGACTTTGTCAGGCATCAGCTCTTCCAAAAGTTTCCTGTTAGCGGCCGCACGATCTACATCTGTCAGCGTCGTCATCTCATCCAGTCGCCTCCGCAGTGCCTTATGTGTCAAAAGACGTGGAAAATTCCGTTTCACAATTTCAAGAAGGTGCGTCGCGAGGACTTCTGTCGGCTGGACCGTGGTCAACCCGCCAAGCGCTGCCTTTTCCTGCTGGTCAAGATCAATCCAACGCGCGGGCGCGCCATATACCGGCTCGGACACCGTGTCGCCGTCGACATCGGTTGCGTGCCCGTCCGGCAGCAGTGCAAGAATCTGATCAGATCGCAAGACATCGCGCGCCTGCTCAACCCCTTGAACATGAACGACATATACGCCTGGCGAAAGTGCCGCGTTATCCGTCAAACGTATTTCTGGCAATAGCACCCCAAACGCCGTCGCAACATGATTTCGCATATTTGCGATCCGCGCATCCAGACCCGTGCCTTGATCCAGAACCATGTCAACAAGATCGGGCGCGAATTCGACGTGGATATCATCAAGATCCAACATATCGCCGATAGATGCCTTGGGGGCCGCTTCCTGAGGTTCCGAAACTGGCAATGCTTTTGCTTTTTCACGCGCTTTCGCCGCGGATGTCATGATTGCGGCGCAGCCGCCCAAGACGATTGATCCGACTATGAATGGTAAGAATGGAAGTCCAGGGACCAGTGCAAAAAGCCCCATCAAAACGGCGACGGTCGAAAGTGCAGCAGGGTGCCGCCCCAATTGATCCACCAAAGCAAGATCGGTTGCGCCAGTCGCACCTCCGCGCGCGAGCAGCAATGCCGCCGCGATAGAGATCACGACGGCTGGAATCTGACTGACAAGACCATCGCCAACGGTTAAAATCGCATAAGTTTCAAAAGCTTGACCAATAGGCATATCATGAAAGGTGATGCCAATAATGAGCCCCATAACAAGGTTGAGCACGGTAATCAGGAGCCCGGCGACGGCATCACCCTTCACGAATTTGGACGCCCCATCCAGCGAGCCAAAGAACGTAGTTTCAGCCTGTTCAAGTTCCCGCCGCCGCTTCGCTTCTTCATGATCAATCGCGCCAGCTGCGACATCGCTATCGATGGCCAATTGTTTGCCGGGCATCGCATCCAAAGCGAAGCGGGCGCCGACCTCGGCCATTCGTGTCGCACCCTTGTTGATGACGACGAAGTTAACGATCAAAAGGACACAGAATACGACCAACCCCAAGAGGACGTTTCCGCTCATCACGAACATCGCAAATCCTTCGATCACGTCGCCGGCAGCACCTGTGCCCGTGTGACCCTCACCGATGATGAGTTTTGTCGATGAAACGTTCAGCGACAATCGCAGCATCAAAGACGCAAGCAGAACAGTCGGAAATGCTGAAAAGTCCAGTGGGCGCTGGATGAATAACGTGACCGTAAACATCAGGATCGCCAGCGCAAAAGACGCCGCGAGACCAATGTCCAAGACCCAAGCTGGCATTGGCAAGATCATCATGACGATGATCGCCATAAGCGCCACGGCCAATAAAATTGTGGGGTTGAAGAGCGATTTTAAACCAAGGGACTTCATCTTATCCCTGCGGCCTCATGTTCTGACGAATGCTTCGCTCGGCACGGAATTTGTTCTTACTGGGCTTCCGTCGCTCGGTGCGGCGTTGATCAAGGGATCTTTGTCCAACGCTATTAGTCCGCAAATCAAGCCGCTTTAATCGCCGTATCAAACTGTCGGAAAATGGCATTCTGCGCATTCTCGGAACCTCCATGTGCCGTCATGTTCTTGACTAACGGAGATTGGTTACTGAAATCTAACTTTGGCCTTTAATTCAAATCTATTGCAGGCCTTTCAAACCGGTCCAACAAGCCGTCCAAAGTATTGCGGGTCAGATCGGACTGCTCGATCAGGGCGCGCCCATTGCGAAGCGGCGCGTCGGCATCGGGCGACGGACTTGTTTGGTTAAGCGCCAGCGTAGAGGCATCCCGAAGCAAAGGATCTTCGTCTGATGCAAGGCGCGACCAATCACCTGCGCGCCAAGCTGTCACGGATGGCTCCTTTGGGTCGGTGCCAGCTTCTTGACCTTCCGATAGAATCGTATTCGCGCGTTCAGAAGTGATGCCCGAAAGGATAGTTTTCGCTTTGTCAAAATCATCTATTGCAACGGCTGCCATCGCCCGCAGATATCGCCGCTCTCTCATATCCTCCCCGGATGCGGCGCTTGCCAAGACCTCAGATGCGCGATCTGGAAAACCAAGAGTGAGAAGCCTTTGGGCAACCAGGTTTCCCTGTCTTGGACTGATCTCAGTCGCTTCGCCCTCAAATGCGTATGTCAGGAATGTCATGTCATCCGCGGTTTCGGTGACACGTTCTGCAAGCAAATCGCTCAAAGAGTCTTTTGGGAATGTATCAGAATTCGCAGATCCTAGTCGAAGGGTGTCGAGCGCCTTCATGAACTGGTTTTCATATATCCTCGCACGGACCTCAACATCGGCAAGATCACCGTCAATAGGCCTGCTACGATATTCAAATCGTTTCGTTTCCAAAAGCGCCATCATTGCCGGGTCCACAGGTTGTTTCTGCGCCATTTGAAGGTCGATCAGCTTGATAAGTGCCTCCGGCGTCAGCCTGCTATTATTCTCGGCGAGATCCTGAAGCGCGTCTTGCGCATCTTCAAGTTCACCGCGAGTCGTCGAAATTTCGGCTGAGACAACAATGTTTTCCACGCTAGGCTCTGCATCAACCGGCCCTCCCGAAAGCAGATTTTCTGCGGAGTCGACTTCACCCAAGGCCACCAGACGCTCGGCGAAACGCGGCGTCAGATGCGTCCGTAGATGTTCGGGAAGTGTTTTGAATTGCCGCACCAACCGGTCCGGATCGGGATGCCCTTTGAGGTCTGCTACGGGATTTGAAAGAAGAGCCCAAACCGCAATCAATCCCTCACACTCGATCTGGGTGGAAAGTTGTTGTCGCCCGGCTGCATCATCATCAATGATATACGCCAACACCACAATTGCTTCGCGCTCCGCCGTTTTTTCGGTATCAATTTCTAACGCTTGCAAGGCTTCGCGCCCAAACCCGTAGTAAATGAACGTCCGTGCAAGATCTGTGACCGCGTCATGATCTATGCGATCAAATTCGCCGTAGATCCGACTGCGATGCAAACTGATATCTTCCGAAAAATCATCGCCGCCAGCCCAGCTGTCGACCTGCACATAATTGTCCGGCCAGCAATCAATTGATTGCGCATTATATTCGGTCAAGATTGCGGCAAGATCTATGCCAAGATCGGCACTTGAAAATGCACGGACCCCCGACCGCACAGTCGGTTCCGCTTCACTTTCCTGCCTCGGCACATCGGCGACGCTCTCTTCCGGTTCAGGTTCGGAAGCCTCCTCAATCGCCGCAGGGGGGGACGCGGGCAGGTTGTCTGACAGCTCCAATAGACCTTGGTCCGCAGCGCGCGTGAGACTTTGAATGATTTGCGCTTCGATATCGCGCAAGTCCGGTTTGGCCTCCGCAACGTTGGTAAGGGGGCTGAGGTCCTGCAAGGTGACCCGAGTTTCCGGTCGCGGCAGGAGGTCCAAAACAACTTGCGGAGGAGAGTTACGTTCGCGCGAGCCCTGCGCACTCATTTTCAATGCCGATTCAAACGGATTGTCAGGCGCGGCGTTTCCGTCCCGCACATCGACAACAAGACGATCAGGCTTCCAAAGAAACGCGGTAGCGTGACAATTACAAGAAAGGTCTAGGCTCAGAAAACCATTAGATCCATCGGCGCCCTGAATTCTGTCATTCGGCAGGCGTGAGAAAAATCCCGCAGTATCGAAGTCATCGACGCCATCCACTCGCAGTGCAAAGCCTTCTTGAACCCGACCGAGTTGCCAATCGGAGCCTTGGGGAATTGCCACTACAATCCGGGTAAAGGTTGGATGCCAACCTGTTCTGATGCTCGCCGTTTCTGCCCGCACGATGACAGGCAAAAGCATCAAAATGAATGCAAATGCACGCATCTAGGCTGCATCCTGTTTGACAGCCTTCAACGCTTCCTCCAGCTCACCAAAGTCCGGCCGGATGTGCGAAGGCGTATTCTGACGGCCAACTTCGATGCAGATATTCGGGGCGTGACGATGCAAGTTCGCAATCAGGATCTCACGAATAAGCTGTTGGAAATTGGCGTCTTCCTCAATCACAGCCTTCACCCGCACAGAGAATGGCCCGACAAGACCATAGGCCAAAAACACGCCAAGAAACGTCCCGACCAAAGCGCCACCGATCAATTTGCCCAAAACTTCCGGCGGCTGGTCGATCGAACCCATGGTCTTAATCACGCCAAGCACAGCTGCAACAATCCCAAGTGCGGGCAGGCCGTCAGCAATGGTTTGAAGCGCGTGACTAGAATGCATCTTGTGGTGGTGGGTCGCTTCGATCCGCTTCTCAAGCACTTCTTCAACCTGGTGGGGGTCATCGTAGTTCATCGATGCCGACCGCAAGGTGTCACAGATCAGGGACATTGAATCCTTATCTTTCAACAGCTTTGGGTACTTTCCAAAGATACTGCTTTCGTCAGGAGCTTCGATATGACCTTCAAGTTCCACCGGATTTGCGCGCGCGACACGGATCAGTTCAAATAGCAGGCACATGAGATCTTTGTAGTCCTGGCGCCGCCATTTTGGCCCCTTAAAGACCTTTCCGACATCTGCAATCGTGTGCTTGATCGCGCTCATGTCGTTGGCAATGACAAATGCGCCGAGCGCGGCGCCACCAATCATGATCATTTCGAATGGCAGCGACTTGAGGATGATTCCCATCTTACCGCCGGCAAGCAGGTAACCGCCAAAGACCATGGCGAAAACAATAATAATGCCGATCAGGCCAACCATTCCAAAGATCCTTCAAGTTTCGCAGCGGCGCATGCCACGTTTGCAACATGCACCAATGAGGTTAACGAAGCGTGCCGTTCACTGCGTCGGAACACCCGCATTTCGACCCGCCAGAACAGCGCTAATCGAATAGGCGGTCTCTGGCGTGATCAGCGTCATGATTTGGGCAGCGGCGACGGGCTCCATCATGCCAAGAAACCCGGCGGCAAAGTCAGGTGGCATCTGTTCAAACAGTTCCGCTGCGTCCTTTGGCTTCATGTTTTCATAAACGCGCGTCAACTTTGTCAAATCGGTTTCCGCCGCCGAATCCGCCAGCGCAATTGTTGCGCGCAAAGCTTCTTCGGCTGCGGTTAATGCAGCCAATTGCTCTGCGAATTCGGTTTCGGCCAAACGTAACGCTTGCATCCGGTCTGCAAATTGACCTTCCCGCTCTTTCAAACGCGCTTCGCGTTCTTGAAGCGCCCGCAAAAGACCTTCTGCATCTGGTTTGGACTCTGGCGCACTCTGGCTGACGGGAACGGCTGTCGCTTCGGGCGCCGGTATTGCGGCGCTTTCGGCGACGGCCTGCCCCGTCATGGTAATCCGCAGAAACGCGGAAGTGACCAAAAGGGCACCAATCACGTGGAGTGTTCCGCGTTTACGGCGGGGGCGACGTGGGTTCCTCATTGCTGTTGCTCACTCTGGCGCACAAAGAACGGGTTGATCTCTGTTGGCTTTTCTTCTGGCAGATCGTGCATGGACGCCACCAAAAGCTCCAAATGGCGGGCAGCTTTTTCCGCGCGTGCGCTTACTTCTGTTAAGGTTCCAACGGATGACGTCGCTGTCGCCTGGGCAGACTCCAACGATTTGGCAAGGTCATCGACCTGCGCTGACAAAACGGCAACGGCACCGCCAACGCCTTTTTCAAGGTCTGTAAAGCGGCGCAACCGTCCTGACAGAATGTGACAGTAGAATCCGGCACCAAGCGCCCCGGCAAGTAGCAAAATATCGGCAATCATCGCCATGGCTGTCCCCTTCTAGTTCAGCACAAATTCCATAATCAGCAAATCCCGGACCTGGCTTTGCCCGGTCACAACCTGAACCCGGCGCAGCATTTGACCGCGCAATCGCATCAAGACATCGGGATCTGACAATTCCTCTAGATCGACGGCCCGCAGATACCCGTTCAGCACATCCACGACCCGTGGCATCACAGACGCCACTTCTGTCTCGTGCTCCGGCGGGACCTCGAGTTGCGCAGCAAAGCGCAAGAACCGCGTCCCGCTCGTGCCTGCGATTGAAATCACAAGTGGGTCAATTGGGACAAAAGCGGCCTTGGGCCCATCCATCCCGCCATCGTGACCATCTTCCGCATGAAGATCGGCATCTTTGCCCCCATGCGCATCTTCTGAACCCGATTCGCCGCTGCCCAGGATCATCCCGGAATTGACGGCGAAAAAGCCGCCACCGCCACCCACAAGCGCCAGAACAAGCCCTAGAATCAAAGGCATTTTTGACTTTTTGACGGGTGCTTCAATCTCTGGATCTGCGGCGGCAGTCATGGTGGGTCTCTCAAATATTTTGGTTGCCCTGTCATAAACCGCCAAGCCCTAACCGATTGTTAAGCCTGTTGAGGCCATAAGCAGGTTAACGGGCAGAACGCTCGCTTGATCTGGAGAATCCAATTGCAGAATCTTTTATCTGTTTGGTCGAAATTATCAGCAGGACGGCAAGCCGTTGCCATTGGGGCGACGATAGCAGTCTTCCTTTTGGTGCTCTTCGTGGCGCGGGCCGCATCCCAAAAGGACCTGACGCTTCTATACGGTGGCCTTGAAAGCGCCTCTGCGGGCGATGTTATTACCGCATTGGATGCACGTGGGGTCGTCTACGAAGTGCGCGGCGGGGCCATCTATGTTGATGCCGCCGTTCGGGATTCGCTGCGGATGTCCCTTGCTGGTGAGGGGCTTCCTGCGGCTGGATCACAGGGATACGAATTGCTCGACGGGTTGTCTGGGTTCGGCACCACAAGCCAGATGTTTGACGCCGCCTATTGGCGCGCCCGCGAAGGGGAACTCGCGCGGACAATTCTTGCCAGCCCATCAGTTCGGGCCGCACGCGTTCATATTTCAACCCCTAGCAGCCGCGCCTTTGCTCGTAATCAAAAGGCCACTGCCGCGGTAACAATCACGACGTCTGGTGGCCCGTTGAGTGGTCAACAAATCAAAGCATTTCAGTATCTTGTTGCCGCCGCAGTATCCGGCCTGGACCCCAATGATGTCGCGGTGATTGATGATCGTGGCGGGTTGTTGTCCGATGCCGCGAACAGCCCGATTGCGGCTTTGGGCGATGAAAAGGCAGTTGTTTTGCGCGATCAGGCAGAGCGTCTGCTTGCCGCACGCGTTGGCCCCGGCAATGCCGTGGTTGAAGTAACAGTCGACACCGTGACCGAGAGCGAATCGATTACAGAACGGCTAATTGACCCCGATAGCCGCGTTGCCATCAGCACCGATGTCACCGAGAGCGAGGCGAAGGCGCAGGATTCGCGCGGCGGTGACGTCACTGTCGCCTCGAACCTGCCCGATGGAGATGCCGGCGCCAACGGCGGCAGCTCAAGCAACGACAACAGCGAAACACGTGCGCTGACAAATTATGAAATTTCCCAGACCGAACGTCAGGTGGTGCGCAGCCCCGGTGACATCAAGCGGTTGACCGTCGCGGTGCTGGTGAACGACGTCCAAACAATCAACGCAGATGGAACCATCGAAATCACGCCGCGTTCCGCAGAAGAGCTTGCGGCTCTCGAAGAATTGGTGGCCTCTGCTGTCGGTCTAAACGCCGAACGCGGCGACGTCTTAACCTTGCGCTCCTTGCCCTTCGATCCGCTGCCAGAATTGGGGTCAGAGGCTGTTGCCGGTGGCATCCTCAACCAACCGCTCAACGTGATGCAACTGATCCAAATTGGCGTCGCCGCAGTCGTCGCCCTGATCCTTGGCCTGTTTGTGGTGCGCCCCGTCCTCACCAACGCGCCAAAGGTGGACGATTCGGCAGCCCTGCCTGCGCCCGATACCTTCAACCCGCCTGAAATGATGGCAAATCTTGATGGCACAGCGCCTATGATCGAAGGGTCCGTCGCGCCTCCCGATGCCGTCGCCCGCCTGCGGGAAATGATTGCGGAGCGAGAGACCGAGACCGTTCAGATCCTGCAGGACTGGATGGAAGAACCGCAGCCAACTGAAAAGGTTTAACGATGGGACTCCTCATTTCTCTTCAGGATTTCGCTGATATGGAATCCCCCGAGGCGGCAGCCGCTGCCGCAGAAACACTGCCAGGCTATGATGCTGGATACGCAGCGGGTTTTGCCGCCGCCGCCTCTGCTCAGGACGCCATTGATGCCGCATTGGTGCAATCTATCGAAGACCTGTCTTTTGGATTTGCCGAGGCGCGACAGTTTGTTCTTCAAGGGCTGACGCCATTCTTTGAAACGCTCGCTGATCTCATACTGCCCGCGTCGGTTGATCCGACGTTTCGCGTGCGGTTGATCGAGCAGCTTCAGACCGCCGTTCAGACGGACGCCAAACAGCCGTGCCAACTGGTGCTGCATCCGGATCAGGTCGCCTCTGTTCAAAACTTGTTGCGCCAGATTGCCATGACCGACGTCACGGTGACCGGTTGGGCAGATCAACCGCTACATGCCGCCCTTATTCGGCGCGGACCGGTTGAAACCGCAATTGATGCAGACGCGGTCTTGGACGGTCTGAAGGACATTCTCACCGCATTTTTTGATATGACAGAGGAGCGTTCACATCATGGATGAACCAGAAACCGCTACCGCCAACCTGGCCCCGGCAAAATCCGAAGGCGCAAGCCTTTTGCAAAAGATCCCGATCGAGGTGACAGTATCCGTCGGCAAGGCGCGCCCCGCTATTCGCGACCTGCTTGAAATGGGTCAAAACGCTGTTCTTCCGCTTGATCGTCGCATCGATGAACCGGTCGAGCTTTTTGTCGGTGATCGGTTGATTGCCCGTGGAGAATTGCAAGAACTCGACGGTGCCGAGCAAGGGCAACTTGCCGTTCGGCTCACGGAAGTGATCAGTGATACGCGTGATCTGGCATAGTCTCCCCAGCTGGATCTGGGTATGTATTCTGGCGGTCGTTGCCAGCGCAAACCCTGCCACAGCGCAGGAAGTCACCGTCACATTGGGCGAAGACGGATCGCTGGCGACGCGATCAGTTCAGCTGATTGCACTCATCACGATTCTAAGCCTCGTGCCCGGGATCGCGATTATGGTGACCTGTTTCCCGTTCATTGTCACCGTTTTGGCGATCCTGCGGCAAGCCATTGGTTTGCAGCAGTCACCGCCAAACATGTTGATGATCTCGCTCGCGCTGTTTTTGACCTACTTCGTGATGGAGCCGGTCTTTGCCGAAAGTTGGTCCACCGGTGTCAAGCCGATGCTGGACGGTGTGCTTGCCTTGGAAGACGGCTTTTTGCGCGCCATGGGACCTCTCGTCGAATTCATGTCTGCAAGAGTTGACGCCGATACGCTGTCGGAGCTTGCGTCCCTAAGACCCGATTTGGAACCCGGACTCGCGCCGGCAGATGCGCCGCTATCCGTGCTGGTGCCTTCCTTCTTGCTGAGTGAAATCGAACATGCGTTTCAGGTAGGATTTATGATATTCCTCCCGTTCCTGATCATCGATCTTGTTGTTGCGGCGGTACTGATGTCGATGGGCATGATGATGGTTCCGCCAGCGATTGTATCGTTGCCTTTCAAGCTGGCGTTCTTTGTGGTTGCCGATGGGTGGGCCCTGATCGCAGCAAGTCTTGTCCGCGGATACAGCTAACGCCACAGTCGTTCGCCATTCCGGATTCAGATCAATCAAAGACGATGATGCAACAAGAATCCACGTGGGCCGGACGGCTTTATCCAAACCCATTTCGTGCTGAAAAGGCAAATCCTGATCTCAAATGCGCCGGCAGCAAATCGCGAGACCAATAGTAGCGCATCTATCATTCCCAAGCGATACCTTGTGGCTTGGAAGAGCCCATAGAAATCACGCCATAATACTTTCAACACTCTTGAAAATTGGGCACACAACGATTCCAAATCGGTGGCCCATAAACCCACGCCAACTCTGATCCCACCAGTCACTTGCCAATGTTTACGTCAATGACGGCGTGCTAGTTGAAGTCGTCCACGAGCTGACAAGCACAATCCAAAGCCTCAAACCAGTTCGGGAAAGCATTTCCAACCACGAGCTTATCCCAATTATTGGACAATGAATTCAGCGTGAAGTGCACCACTGGCTTTGATACTTTTCAGGATGTCGATCATGTCATTTGGAGCAACACCAAGTGCATTCAAACCTGCAATCACCTGGCTCAGCGACGTTCCCTCTGGAACCATCGCCAGCCCTGTTCCTGGTTCCTGTTCAATGGTTGCATTAGTTCGCGGCACAACGACCGTCTCACCGGGCGAAAACGGATTTGGTTGTGAAACCAGAGGCGCTTCCTGAATGCGTAGCGTCAAGTTGCCTTGGCTGACGGCAACTCTGCTAATGCGCACATCCTCGCCCATTACAATCGTGCCGGATCGTTGATCAACAACAACACGTGCACGCCGTTCAGGCTCAACATATATGTTTTCAATCCGCCCCAAAGCATGCGCTGGTGACGCCATCTGCATTGCTTCAATGTTAAGTGAGACTGTTCCTGCGTCCACCATTCGCGCTACCGGACGGCCCATGTTTTGGTTAATCGCGGCCTCTATGCGCCCGGCGGTGGTAAAATCCGGTGTTCGCAGCGCTAAACGAACAGTTTTCAACCCTCCAAAGTCGAAAGCAACTTCCCTTTCGACCGTTGCACCACTCGGGATCGTCCCAGCTGTAGGAACCCCTTGTACCACGCTTGCGGCGTCACCCTGCGCGGCGATGCCGCCAGCAATTATTGTGCCCTGAGCCACGGCATAAATTTCTCCATCCGCCGCGTTCAATGGGGTCATGATCAGGGTTCCACCCAGCAAGCTATTCGCGTCGCCAATCGCGGAAACGGTCACATCTATCGGACTTCCGGCCCGCGCGAACGGCGGCAAAGACGCTGTGACAAGGACGGCAGCCACATTCTTGGGGCGAAACTGTTCTCCCGTCACGTTGACGCCGAGCCTTTCAAGAATATTTACCATGATTTCTTCGGTGAATGGCGAATTTCGCAGCCCATCGCCAGTTCCGTTTAGGCCGACAACCAGACCATACCCCACCAGATCGTTAGTTCTCACGCCATCAAATTCGACAAGATCCTTAAGTCGGATAGGCGCCGCACTCCCCGCAGTTTGCCAAAATGCCAAAAGTAGAACGAGTGTCACGTGAAGGAGGTGTTTCATAGGTAATTCACCAAGCTGAGTTGGGACAAGCGCGCCGTCGAGGCAAACTGAAGTTCAAGTTGACGCTGCATATCCTGAAGCAAGGTGGCCGTCTCAAACGGGTCCACAAGCGTCAGATCGTTGCGGGCCAATCTGAAGGCCGTACTTTGCGCAAGCTGCTCAGTCTGAGCCAGTGCAATGCGCTCTTCGGCCTCACCCACGCGGGCCTGCAATTGAACGAAGTCGGTCGACGCCGAGAATAGCGCATCGGCGCCCATCCGGGCCAATTTCGCCTGATCAGCGCTGCTGAGAGTTGCGGAAAGGACATCGGCGATTGCCCCAAGCGCCATCCCTTTCAGCACTTCTTTGACGCCGACATCATCAGCGCGCGCATCAAGTGTCAAAGCCTCTGATGCACTCACTTTGCGAGTGATCGCCGCACCGGTATCACCAATATATCCCATCGTGGCAAAGCCGCCTGCAGGATCATCAAACCATGTCGCAATGGCGTTCTCAATTGATACCGCGTCGGTTGCACCACCAATTGCGATGACCATGTCCGCGAGCATTGCTTCGGCGTCGGCAAGCGCATCGCTATCCACCGTTCGCCCTGCGAACAAGGCTCGATCACCGTCGCGACCATTCAAGAGGCTTACGGCTGATGAAAAATCCGTTCGGGCGCGATCAACAACTTTGTCAATCTCCGGCGCAAGCGAATCCTCACTGACTGTTATGAGATCCGCAGCCAGTGTGTTTCGCAAATTATTGACCGCACCAAGCTGCAATTGTGTCCGTTCCAACGCGCGCGAAAGCTCCTGGGCAACTTGTTCGAATCCATCAAGGACCGTGATTTCGCGATCCAATGCAGAAAGTTCAGATGTGTCACCACGCATTTTTGCCGTCAGATCAGACGATGTACCAGTTGCCAGCTCTTGAGAGAGCGTTTGCAATCGTGATTTTATCACGCCAGTCTGCCGCGCGGATTGGAAACTTTGCGACATATCGCCAATACTGATCGTGGGCATGTCTAGATCTCCATCAATGTTTGAATCATGGCGTTTATCGTCTGCATAAGTTTAGCGTTGGCGCCGTAAGCCTGCTCGACCCGGAGGAGAATTTGAAGCTCTTGATCCGTATCAACACCTTGTGCCAGCTCTGCTTGATATAGCGTGTCTCTTCGCGCGGCAGCATATGACATTTGCTCTTCAACCCGGATACGGTCGGTCCCAAACTGAGCGGCGACGCGTGCAATCTGCCCGGATGCAGACAGTGCCGGGATCGTACCGCCAATGGTTTGTGCAGCGGTCAAGCTTTCACCCCATCTGTCGATTTGAGATGCATCGCCGATAGGCCCGGGTGCCACTGCCATCACGCCATCGCGGATGCGATAAAGATCTCCGCCCGCAGAGGGGTTAACCAAAGCGTTCACGCTAATGCGGCGCGAAAGCCCCACAATGTCGAGTGGATCGTGCAAACCACCAGCATCAGTTAGTAGTCCTGGATCCGCTGGCCCTAATGTTGGGTCAACCGCCGGATCGGCAAAGCGCGTGATGAGGTCTGCTGCGACTTCATCCAATGCGGTCTGTGCATCAACAAGAGTGCTGTCGCGCAGCGCAAAAGACGCCTCCAGCGACCCACCAGAGAGTTTTCCAAAACCATCAGCGGGATCAAGTGGAACCCCATCGCGAGTGATCCCTGCAACACCCCCCGACGTCAGCGTCATAAATGACGTAATTGTTGGTGTTTGCGTAAACTCGAACTGCATCGCTGGGCCGTCAAGTAGTTGCAGCCCGCTTGTTGTCATCAGCGCAATTTGATCATTTGGGCGCGCAACTTCCCTGATGGTGACGATTTCACCAATGCGATCCACGGCCCTTTGGCGTTCATCCATCAGCGCGGAAGGGTCACCGCCCGTAAGACGCGACCGGCTGATGTCGGCATTCAACTGTTCGACCCGTCTGAGTGCCGTATTCAGGTCCGAGACGTCGCGCGCAATGTCGGCATCAGCATCCTGTCGCATGGTCTGCACGGCGCGCGCGTTCGTTTGAAGCACAGCTGTCACTTCGTTCAAACGCGTCAAGACGACACCCAGACGCTGATCTGATGCTGGATCTGCACCCGCCAGGACGAGAGCCTGTTCCAGCGCGGCAACACGTCCGCCCAAACCGGACGGATCGTCAGGGGCGCTGAACTGCGCTTCAATGCGCGCGACGGTATCCGACATCCTGGTTTGTACCGCGAGTGCGGCATCCGACAAGCGCCGGTCGCTGATAAGACCCGGGTCAGAGATGCGACGCACGCCGTCAATCCGAACGCCAGCGCCCTGCCCGCCAATCGATGCGGATGACGTATCCAGCACCCGTCGCGCGTAACCTTCAGTCAGCGCGTTTGACAAGTTTGAGGACACGACTTCAGCCATGCGGGACGTGGCGGTCAGACCGCTTACAGCGTTATTGAGGGATTGCGAAATGCTCATCTTTTAGCCCTTCGTCCAGGGGTTAGCGTTTGATATTTGTGGTTTCCTGAAGCATCTCATCCACGGTCTGGATGACTTTTGCGTTTGAGGAATAGGCCCGCTGCGTCTGGATCAGCTCCGTCAGCTCGCCCGCGACATCCGTGGTGGATTCTTCACGTGCAAATCCAACAATGTCGCCCGTTGGACCATCGCCGGCATCCCACATAAAGAATGTGCCGCTGGATGGCGTGACGCGATAGGTCTGGTTATCAAGCGTTTCCAAGCCGTTGACGTTTGAGACGTCAATCAATGGGATCTGATAAAGCACCCGGTTAATGCCGATATCAAACGATGCGCGCACGAACCCATTGGGGTCAATCTCGATCGAGGTCAACGCGCCAACAGGTGTACCGTTCTTTGAAATGTTCACGGGCGCAAATGCGTCGGAGAGCTGCGTCAGGCCGGATGCACTGCCCAATGGTCCCAGGTTGATCGTCATGGGGCCGCCATCGACGTTCACCGAAATCTCACCCGTTGCTGGGTTATAGGCGCCACCAAGGGTGTCTGCGACACCCAAGAGCGTGCCACCGGCACCGCGTGTATCGTCAAACGTCAGCGTATAATCCCCAATCAACGGCGGTGTCGAAGCACTGTCGCTGATCTGCATATTCCATTCATTCGATGTGCCGGTACCGGGGACGTTTGGCGTAAAGGCGATGCTGATATTTGCGGATTTGCCCAAGTTGTCAAAATACTCAATCGACAATGTCTCGACATCGCCGGCCGCGCCCGCTTCCGTTGAGGTGGCAGGCAGGTTTACCGCCAGATCAACCTCTGTCGTGGCCTCTGCTGTGAATTGGTTGGAATTGATGCGCACAGGTTCCAAGCCATCAACGGAATCGCGCGGATAGGTTGGGATGGTCCCGTCGGGGTTTGCAGGCCAACCCATCAGGACGAGACCGGATTCGCTGCGTAGGTAACCATCGGCATCGGGGCGAAATGACCCGGTTGTCTGCAGCAACAGGGGGTTTTCGCCATTGGTAACATTGACCGACGATTCGGGCGTTACCGGCACCATGCCGCGACCGCGCACCGCGATATCAGTTGGGTTAGACGTCGACACCAACGACCCTCGTTGGTCAATCAGCCGCTGGCTGGTGACGCGCACACCCCCGGCGGAATATGACCCAACGCTGTTTTCCAGCACCATCGAGTGAAAGTCGGTTTCGGCCCGTTTATAACCAAACGTCGAAGAGTTTGAGATATTGTCGGAAATCGTCGCCAACCGGGACGCGTTGGCGGCAAGTCCGGCAACAGAGGCGTTGAGGGAGGAGGAAATCGTCATAAACGGCACCTTTCTGGGCAGTCGGTCAAAGTTATCCCCTCCGACCTAAGGCACATGGCTTAACGTCCTCCTAACATCGCTCAACGATCTGACCGCAGCACCACAAGCTCTACCCGGTTATTGCGCAATGCCTGCGGATCGGGGTCCGTTGGTGACTGATTGGCGTGGCCAGTTTGGCGCACAATTCGGTCTGGCGCTGTGCCGTTGTCGCGCAGCATCTGACGCAGGGCCGCCGCCCGATCCGTCGACAGATCCCAAACCGGGTAATCAATCCGCAGGATGCTTTCGGACCTGACATGGCCTGCAATCGCCAGATCATTTTCAACCACTTGCAAGATCCGTGCCAACAGCGCGGAAAGCTCATTGGTCATCTGCGTTGGCTCTGCTGTATCACCGATAAACAGGGGTGCGCCTTCGATGTCGAACAGCTCAATCACCAGACCTTCATCGGTCAGTCGCGTCACCACATGCCGCAACATATTGTCGTCCAGCATCGTCTCTCCGCCGATGCCAAGCAGTGCGGCTTCTAGGTCCTCAAGCGCTGCGGCCTCTGCCGCGGCCTCGGCCTGTGCAACTGTGACCGCGTCGCCTTCTTGTTCTGCAACGCCGCCCTTGCCGGTCTGCGCCATGGATTCCGTTGAAAAGATATCCTGCCCGCTGAGAGCGCCATCGCCGCCGCCGGAAATCCGATTGATCGGGATCGTTGGGGCAAAGTAATCAGCGATGCCATTGCGTTGCTGTTCCGTCGTGGCATTCAGCAACCACATCAGCATAAAAAAGGCCATCATCGCGGTCACAAAGTCAGCATACGCCACCTTCCATGCACCGCCATGATGCCCGTCTCCGCTCACAACTTTCTTGCGCTTGATAATTATCGGCGCATTTTGACCTTCGCTCATCTCTCACCACCTGATTTCGCCACCCAGGACATGGGATAGGGCGCGAGGTGTGAAAGCGGGCTTAAAGGTTGGAATCGCAGGGTTTTGGTTAAGATTTCTTGCGCGCGTAAATCTCGTCGGGGCCGCAGAATTCAATCAAATTATACCCATTTTCGCGCATAATTTGCGCAATCTCAGGACCAGCGGTGTTATTTTCGATCGCCCAGGTCTGCACCTTGTAATTTTCAAACGGAAAGACACGCAGTGCTGCCAGCTCTCCGCCTTCAATATCAAGCGAGACGAAATCAGGTTCGGGAATACCGGCTTCGTCCAAAATATCAGCGATTGTAACGGTTTGGACGGTGATCACCGCTTCGACGTGACGCGGATCCGCACGCACCTTACCCAAAAGATCGTCGTCGTAACTGTCCAGCAGACCGCTCATTTGGGTGTAGCCTTCGGTCACTGCCATAAAGCTCGCCTCGCCCCTTTTGTCCGCAACCGCGTAAGGCAAACATGGCGCTTTGCGCAGGGATTGCGCGGTCTTTCGGGTTGCTTCCACCGGTTCAACCAGCACACCGGACCAGCCGCGCCACTTCTCAAAGTAGAGAGAATTTGAACCAGTTACCCCGTCATAGGCCCCGATATCGACGAATGTGCCTTCGGTTTTGCCCCCCAGTATCCGGTCAACCACCTGATCCTGCCCGGCCTGACTGGCATAGGGAAACGCCGGGTTCAGCATCCCGCGCACTTCGTGCAGCATCCGCACAATTGGCGCGCGGCTGCGTGAATCGTTGCCCTTGAGCGCCGCAGTCAGATCCTTTTGTGCGGCCAAAAGCTCTGACCGGGCCTTTGCAATCCGTTCAGGCGGGGTCATGTATCACCGCTATGTTGGGCATAGGATTTTTCCTCAATCAGATCGGACCCCAACAGCAGGTTGATCTTTTTCTTGATCGCCGCACGTTCGTCATTGGTCACATAAACAGCACGGGCCAGCGCGGTAAACCCGGGGCCGAAATCACCGCGCGCGTCAAAGGCGCGGATATCATCTTCGATCACCCACAGATCCTTGTTCACCTCGTATAGTGCCTCCCAAAGGGCACGAAGGTCGGCACTTTCGGGAATATGTTCATCCGCCGTGCGTTGCAGAACGTCGCGTTCGCGCCGAACATTCGCCAGCTTGTCGGCATCGGTTATCTGCTCTGATTTCAGCCGCAGGATCGTAAGCTTATCAATCAATTCAGCCGGGGCGGTTGGAACCAAGATCTCTTTCACACTACACCTTCACTTTCTTCTCCAAGGCGGCTTTCACCTCGGTCATCACGTCGCCCCAATCCAGCGGAGTCTCTTGCCGGAACAACTGCATCCCCGGATACCAATCCGTCGTCTCGCCCTTGTGCCGCCAGACCCAAAACGCATCCCAATGTAGGACGGTCCACACCGGAACGCCAAGCGACCCTGCCACATGCGCCGTGGCAGTATCAGATGTTATCACCAGATCCATCGCCTGCATCATGCCCGCGCAATCAGCAAAATCCTGTTCGCTGCTGCCCACATCCACGATCAGCCCATCGGTGCCGTCCGCATAAAAACCTTTCAGCTCCGGCCCCTTGTATAGAGAGAAAAGCTGCACGCCCGGCACATCTGTCAGCGGCAGAAAGTCGGTGTGGCTGAACGACCGAAAGGCGTTGCCTTTGTAGGTGACCGACCCGGTCCAAACCACGCCGACCTTGAACCGGTCCGTGTGTGCTGCCGTCATGGTCGCCGCGCGGTCCTTTGCCGCCTTGGGCACGTTCAACCGGGCTGGTGGCGGCACATGCGTTTCGGTCTCAAAATAGATCGCGGCCAGGTCCATCATGTTGACCCAGTAATCCGCCTTGGTATCGCGCGTCAGATCCGCGATCATCTCATCAACGCCATCAAACGCCTCAAACAGGCGCATCAGCGGGCGTTTCGCAACCAGTTGCACCGTCGCACCGCGCCCCTTCAGGATGCTTAGAAACCTTGCGAAAAGCACGGCGTCACCGAACCCCTGCTCTGGCAGGACAACGATCGTCTTGCCCTTCAAGGGTTCACCTTGCCATTCGGGGAACGGCAGCGCGCGCGGCTGCAATTCGCCGGCCGCCCAGCGCGCCTTGTAGGTCTGCAACCCGGTCCGATAGTCGCCCGCACCGAGCTGTGCAAAGGCAAGCTGCATCTGCAATTCAGCATCCTCCGGGTACTTCTGAATTGCGGATTTCAGATAGCTGATCGCACCCGCGTAATCGCCCTTGCCGCGCAGGCACCGACCGATCATCGCCAATTGATTGACGTCGTCGGGCTGTTCGGCTGCCAGTTCATAGCGCAGCGCAAGCGACCGATCATATTGCCCGATATCCGACAGTATGTTCGCCATGTTGTTGCGCACACCGGTGTCTTTCTGGTCAAGCGCATAGGCGCGCTCCTGCGCCCTCAACGACATCTTGTGCCGCCCTGCAACCCTGTGCAGCACACCCAGATTAGACCAAATGCCCACATCGCCCGGCACCTGTGCCAGATAGCTGGCATAGTCGCGTGCCGCCTTTTCCAATGCACCGGCCTGATGCGCCTTCACGGCCTTTTGCCGCAATTCTCCCAGCGTTTGCGCCATGGCGTGACCTAGTCTGCCTTGCTGCGCTTGACCGGCTTGACCAGCTGCGCAGGCCGCCGCTCCTCTGCGGCTTCAAACAGCGAAAACGTCTGGTTCACATAGTTCACAGCGCCAGAGATCATTTCCATATAATCGTTCAATTCGTCTGTCACCTCGGCCTCGACCAATTGCACGGACCGGTCCTGTGGCATGGTTTCAAACGTGGCATAGAATAGCGGATCACCGCGGTTCACTTTCAGCGGCTTGCTGGTGTCGTGCCATTCAAACGCCCACATCAGCGGGCGCGGCCAGACATTGATCGGGAACCGTCCACCAAAAATCGTCCCCGGCAGCGGCGTCTTTGCGTGATGCATGAACGGCGCGACCTGACTCATATAGACCGGCTCGTCCGCGATAAACACGTAAGGCAACTCCAATTGCAGACTTGGCACATCCTTATAGCGCCACTCATGCTCTGCCGTGATATGCAGCTTTTCGCGCAGCTTATTGGCGCGGATCCCCGACTTGTCGCCATTCAGGTTCCGCATTGCGGGGCGACCATCCTTGTCGCGTATGAATTCCAGGTTCAGGTCAAACGGGCAGCGCACCACGAAATAGCGGCTTTCCAGATTAATCACCGCCGGGCACCGCGAAGCGCTTTTGGCGTGGTTCTTGTTCATCTCGACGGACCGCACGCGTTCAGGCGGATAATAGACGATGCTCGCCTTCTTTTGGTTCAGAAACCAACCCACCTGCACCGGCCCCTTTTCGCTGGGGGTGCCTTCGGTGTTTTCAAAACGAACCGACAGCTGCATCGCTCTCTCTCCTTTACCACTTGGGTCCATCTGCCGGGACCGCTTGGGGTTTATACCTGTGATTGGCGGTATCGCCTAAAACTGCGGCGTTATTTTGACCCCTGCGGCGTAATCGCCACAAGGTCATACTTTGCCAGAAACAAGAGCGCCGCCTGAAGCTGATCTTTCGGCAGTTCTGCCGCGGCTTCCAGTGCCTCCATCGTGAGGGGACCGTGTTCATGGATCAGTGCCGATAGCGCCAATAGCTGCGCATCCGGCATCACCTTGCGCCCGTATAGCTGGCGCCCATTCACCGCATCCAGCTTGGTCAGCGCCTTGGCGTTCAAGGCCCCGTGCGCAGTTATCACATCCGTGCCCGCCAAATGATGCGACGGATACCCGTGATAAAGCTGGAATGGATCCACCTCAAGCGGGCTAATCGCACCACGGCGCATCCCGGGTGTGGACGGTTTCATCCCCTCGCGCATTGCGGCCAATTCCTCGGCCAGCGCCTGATATTGCGGGATCACGGCGCGCCAGTCAAAGTTGCGCCGCACATGCATTTGCCCGGCCAGCCCCATCTCTGCCCGCAAATCTGCATCCGCCACCAAAGCGCCAAGTGCCGCGGCATAGGCCCGCACATCCAATTGCGTTTGTTGTTGCACCAAGGACAGAAACCGCAAGTAATCATCGGTGCCATCGGCAAAGCGTTCGGCCAAGCGGGCGCCGCTATTCTGCCCTGCGTCAGGCATCCTTGTCGGGATCAGATATCCGGTCTCGCCCTGCACAATGGTATCGCGAAACCCATTCCAGTCTGGCATCACCACGGGTAGGCCCGCCGCCATCGCTTCGACCGGGACAAGGCCAAACGTCTCTTGGATATTGTCGACCGGCAGGGTGAAAATATCCGCCCCACCCCAGATATGCCTGCGCACCTCTGCGTCGCGGCCATCCACCAAAGTCACCTTGACCGAAGGCGCCAGTTCCTTGGCACCCGTTTCATGCAGCTTGGTTTCGTCTTCGCGGCTTGACCAACCGACCATCCATAGATGCACCGGCTTGCCGGCCGTCTTTGCCACCTCTTCCAGCGCCAGAAACAAGGGCACAGGGTTTGCTTTTTCCACGCTGGTGATCCGGCCCATCGTCATGACAACCACCGCGTCATCCGTGGCCCCGAACCGCGCGCGCATCGTGTTGCGCTGGGCCGCTCCTTGGATAAAGTCCGCCGTCTGGATCCCTAGCGGGATAATTGGCAACTGCGGCATCGGCACGATCTTTGCCCGAAATCGCCGTTTGATAAATTCTTCTTCCAGCGCCATCTGCTCGGCCACGACGCTTTGCACCGCGCGGCTGGTGCAGATGATCGCATCCCAATCCTCGACGGGTTCCAGCATCAGCCGATGCAGCCCCTCCATTACACGGCGGGTCGACATCGTGTGGGTAATCCCCACAAGCGAGCACTTCGCCCCGCCAAAGCGCTGCCTGCGCCACGCCGCATCCAGATACCCCGGACCGGGAAAGAAGATGGCGCCCTTGCTGGTGAAATCTGTCGTCCCGCGCAATGTTGCCACATCAACCGGGCGCGTCTCTCCCCAGGCTTTCGCTGTTTTCTCGAATTCCTCAGCGGCCCGCTTGTGTTGGGTGACTGCATGCACCGTCTCGCCGGGCATATGTTCAAGATAACCGCGCAAAAACGATTGCCCCGCACTGCGCCGCCCAACAAGGTCCTTACCGTCGCTTTCTATGGCGTCGCTGTGAAAGAAAATCGCCGTACTGGTCATGCCTTAAACAATCACATCCTGACAGCCCTGACCATCCGAAGTAACCGCGGCATCCAAGGCCTTTTGCAGCACAGCACCGCGCGCAAAATCGGGCAGCACCATCTGGCCTGCGCGGATCGCATCAATGAACCGCGTGTAGTTTGTCTCAACCGGCGGGACAGGCATGTCCTGCCACTTTGCGGCTTCCAAATCTGGCGTCAGACAGGCCCGCAGGATGCTTTCGTTGTTCTCAAACCGCACATCCAACCCGCCCTTGGTGCCAAAGACCCGCAAGCGCAGATCGTTAATGTGACCACTGGCCATCCGGCTTGCATGGACAACACCGACGGCGCCATTGGTCAGCGCCACCTGCATTGTCATACTGTCGTTGGCATCCAGCGGATATTCCCCGATCTGACCGCCCGGTGCTTTTTCAAAGGTCGTCAGGCGGGATGAAACCCGTGCCGCATCCGCCCCCGCCACCAGCGACGCAAAGTCGAGGATATGCACGCCCACGTCACCCAGAACGCCCATCGACCCGTGTTTGGTCGATAAACGCCACAGCCATTGGCTCTCTGTTTGCCAATCGCCCCAGGCCGGTTGGGTCAGCCAGCTTTGCAGGTAAGACGCCTCAAAATGCCGGACCTCTCCGATAGCGCCGCTTGCCACCAAACGCGCCGCTTCGGTGACGGCGGGCACGTTGCGGTAGGTCAGATTGACCATGTTGATGACGCCCGCCTTTGCGGCGGCCTCTGCCATCTCTGCCGCGTCGGCATAATTCGCGGCCAGTGGTTTTTCGCACAACACGTGCTTGCCTGCTTTGAGCAGCGGCATCGTCGTGCGGTGGTGGATCGCGTCGGGAGTGACATTGGATGCCGCATCAAACGCGCCCCAGTCCAAAGCGTCCTCTACGCTGCTGAACCCATCCTTGATGCCGAACTTTGCGTTGAATGCCGCGACACGCGCGGGGTCTGTGTCGACACCGCCCACCAGTTTGACGCCGTCCATCGCGGCATAAGCCTCTGCGTGGGCATGGGCCATGCCACCGGTGCCAATGATCAGGACACGGATCATCTGTAACCCTCTTCGCCATCTTTATGCAGCCTTGGCCCGCGCTCCTCGATCGGTTCCAACGCCTGATCGACGGGCGTATTGGGCGCATCGGTCGGGTTCGCGATCCGCCTTGCAGGGTTATGCGCCCATTTCACCGCGTTGCGCAGCACGGTCTGCACATTGGCATCGTGATAGGTGGGATAGGTCTCGTGACCGGGACGGAAATAGAAGATATTCCCCGCCCCCCGCTTATAGGTCAGGCCGGACCGGAACACCTCACCGCCCTGAAACCAGCTGATGAACACGGTCTCAAGCGGCTCTGGCACACCAAAGGGTTCGCCATACATCTCTTCATTCTCAAGCTCGAAATAATCCGGCAGACCTGCCGCAATCGGGTGGTTCCGGCTGGTCAGCCACAGCCGCTCGCGTTCCCCCGCCTCGCGCCACGTCAGGTTACATGGCCCGCCCATTAACCGCAGGAACGGCTTGGCAAAATGCGCCGAATGCAGCGCGACAAAGCCCATGCCGGACCAAACCGCCTCGACCACGCGTTCAACCACCTCGTCAGCCACGTCCCCGTGTGCCGCGTGACCCCACCAAAACAGCACATCCGTTTGGGCCAGCCTTTCCTTGGTCAGCCCATGTTCCGGCTCTTGCAGGGTGGCGGTCGTGGCATTGACGCCATCCGCCGCATTCAGGCAATCGGCAATCGCCTGATGCATCCCCTTTGGATAAAGATCCGCAACAACTTTGTTGGTTTGTTCATGGACATTTTCGCCCCAGACGACAGCATTAATAGTCATGATTCATTGGTCCCAAAACGCTTTGGATGATAGATTGCATCGCCCGGCCACACAAAGCAACGGCCATAATTGCAATCACACTTTGATCTTGGACAAAGTCGCGCTTTCCCCGGTCTGCCATGATCGAAACGCATCCAAAATGGTGCCGTAATAGCAGGAGAGTCCGATGAATATCATGATCATCTATGCCAGCATCGAAGGGCAAACCGCCAAGATCGCGGCGCACCTGCGCGATCAGCTCTCAACCGCCGGGCACATTGTCAGCCTGTTCGACACCGCTGATCGCATGGCGCATGTGGATCTTGATGGTATCGACAAGATCATCCTTGCCGCACCGGTCCACGAACGCAGACACCCGCCCAATTTTGAGCTTTTGCTCAACGCCAGCAGTGACGCGCTAGAGGCATTGCCAAGCCTGATGTTGTCCATCAGCCTGAACGCCGCCTTCGTCGATGGCCGGGAAGAGGCAGAGGATTACATTCAGGAAATGGTCATGCGCACCGGCTTCAAGCCGACCCAATCCGCCATTGTTGCAGGCGCGGTTAAAACCGGCAGCTACGATTATTTCGCCACCGAAGTGGTGCGCCATGTCTTGCTGGGCGACCGCCCCTATGACCCCAACGACGGCGACCGAGAGTTCACAGATTGGGATGCGCTCGATCAAACCGTCACGGCCTTTCTGGTCGACGCAACCCCCAAAATGCCGCAGGTGTAAATCCAAGTTTACACTTGCCGACTCTGACAATGTCCACATAAACTGACACACATGAGTGTCACGTCCGATCTGCCCCCCGTCCCTCGTCGCTGGCCACAGCCGCGTGCGGCCTTGCGGCTGGTGCATCCGGTGACGTGGTTCCCACCGATGTGGGCCTATCTGTGTGGTGCTGTATCCTCTGGCGCGTCGCCCTCGGGACAATGGATGTTGGTGATCCTTGGCGTCATCCTCGCTGGCCCCATCGTCTGCGGCATGTCTCAGGCCGCCAACGATTGGTGCGACCGCCATGTCGATGCCATCAACGAACCTGACCGCCCGATCCCGTCGGGCCAGATCCCCGGACGCTGGGGGCTGTGGATCGCGCTGGCGATGTCGGTGCTGTCTTTGATTGTCGGTTGGCAATTAGGCACATGGGGCTTTGTCGCCACCTGCCTCGGCGTCGCCGCCGCTTGGGCCTATTCGGCCGAACCCGTGCGCCTGAAAACATCGGGTTGGTGGGGGCCGGGACTTGTGGGCCTGTCATACGAGACCCTGCCTTGGATCACCGGCGCTGCGGTCCTGTCCGCGGGCGCACCACGGGCAGAGATCATTCTGATCGCCCTGCTCTACGGAATCGGTGCACACGGCATCATGACCCTCAACGACTTTAAGGCACTGGAGGGCGACCGCCAGACAGGCGTGAACTCCTTGCCCGTCACACTCGGTCCTGCCCGCGCCGCCCGCGTCGCCTGCTGGATCATGCTGGTGCCGCAACTGGCTGTCACAGCCCTTCTGATCCTCTGGGACAAGCCTTGGCACAGCCTGATCATCGGCGCGCTGATCCTTGCCCAAGTCGCCGCGATGCGTGTGCTTCTGCGTGACCCCAAGGGTAAGGCCCCTTGGTACAACGGCACAGGCATCGTGCTCTATATCTCTGGCATGATGGTCGCCGCCTTTGCATTGAAAGGCCTGCTATGACCCTGTCATGGTTTCAGATCTTCCGCCTTGGGTTGGTGCAAATGGCCTTGGGTGCCATCGTTGTCCTGACCACCTCGACCCTCAATCGTTTGATGGTCGTCGAACTCGCCTTGCCCGCCGTCCTGCCCGGTGCATTGGTCGCCTTGCACTACGGTATCCAGATGACGCGCCCGCACTGGGGCTTTGCCTCTGACGCGGGCGGCCAGCGAACCCGCTGGATCATCGGTGGTATGATCGCGCTGGCCTTGGGTGCACTTTTGGCCGCCTTTGGTGTGCTGTTTCTGGCCAGCTCCTTTGCGCTTGGCATGGCCGTTTCCATCTTGGCCTACGCGCTGATTGGCCTTGGTGTCGGGGCCTCTGGCACCTCACTTCTGGCACTGCTTGCCACCACCACCGCACCGCATCGTCGCGCCGCTGCGGCCACGATCACATGGCTCATGATGATCTTTGGCATCGCCATGACCGCAGGCGTCGTCGGCGCGATGCTGGACCCTTACACACCCGCCCTCTTGATCCGCATCGTGGCCATCGTGGTCGGTGCTGCAATCCTGCTCACTTGCCTCGCTGTCTGGCGGGTCGAACGCGGGCTGATCGCCGTCAACGAACCCGACCCAACCCCCTTCCGCGAAGGGCTGGCAGAGGTTTGGTCCGAACGCCGCGCCCGCAATTTCACCCTCTTCGTGTTCCTGTCGATGACCGCCTATTTCATGCAAGAACTGATCCTGGAACCCTACGCGGGTCTCGTCTTTGCCTTCACGCCGGGCCAGTCCACGTCGCTCTCTGGCGCGCAAAACGGTGGCGTTTTCATCGGCATGCTGACCGTTGGCATCATGGCCACGGGTTTCAAAATCGGCGCTTTGCGCAATTGGGTCATGGCGGGCTGTCTTGGCTCTGCCGCCGCCCTTGGCGTGATCACGCTGCTGGGTCCCATTGGCCCCGGTGCACCGCTCATGCCTGCAGTTGTCGGCCTTGGGTTCTTTAACGGCATGTTCGCCGTCGCCGCCATCGGGTCCATGATGGCGCTGGCCGGTCAGGGCCGCGCACGCCGCGAGGGCACCCGCATGGGGCTTTGGGGTGCTGCTCAGGCCATCGCCGCTGGATTTGGCGGGCTGGTTGGGGCGGCCATGGTTGACCTCATGCGGCTCAGCTTCACTGACACGCAAGCCTTTGGCACCGTTTTCGTTTTTGAGGCTTTCCTCTTTATCGCAGCCACCTTGATGGCCGCCAAAATCATGGACCGGCGCATCGCGCCTGCCCATATGGTTCCAGGAGAATGACCATGATCTATGACGTTGTTGTAGTGGGTGGAGGCCCCGCCGGTGCGACCGCTGCCGAAGACCTCGTCCGCTCTGGCCACTCTGTCGCGATGCTCGACCGGGACGGGCGGATCAAGCCCTGCGGCGGTGCCGTGCCACCGCGTCTGATCGCGGATTTCTTCATTCCCGACAGCCAGATCGTCGCCAAGGTGAACACTGCGCGGATGATCTCTCCCACCCAGCGCCACGTCGATATTCCGATTGAAAACGGCTATGTCGGCATGGTGGATCGCGAACACTTTGACCCCTACCTGCGGCAGCGCGCCGTGGATGCCGGGGCGCATCGATATACCGGCACATTCACGGCGATTGAGCGTGATGCAGATGGCACCCATGTTGTGTTCCGGGACAAGGTTTCCGGCAATCCGCAACGCCTGACCACCAAGCTGGTCATAGGGGCCGATGGGGCACGGTCCAACGTCGCCAAGGCCGAGGTGCCGGGCGGCGATAAGATCCCTTATGTGATCGCCTATCACGAGATTATCGAGGCCCCGGCCCAAACGGAATCCTATGACCCGCAACGCTGCGATGTGATCTATGATGGCCAGATCAGCCCCGACTTTTACGGCTGGATTTTCCCGCACGGTGGGCAGGCCAGTATCGGCATGGGTTCGATGATCAAAAGCGTCGATGTCAAAGTCGCAACCGCCAGCCTGCGCGCCACCGCAGGGCTGACCGACTGCAAAACCATCCGCCGCGAAGGCGCGCCTATCCCCCTGAAACCGCTGGATAAATGGGACAACGGCAAGGACGTTGTTCTAGCCGGTGATGCGGCTGGAGTCGTGGCCCCATCATCAGGCGAAGGCATCTATTATGCGATGGTTGGAGGTCGGGTTGCGGCGACGGCGGCGGCGGCTTGTTTGGCGTCCGGCAGGGCGAAAGATTTGCAGTTGGCCCGCAAGCTCTTTATGCGCGAACACAAGCAGGTCTTTCGGGTTCTGGGCGCGATGCAAAACGCCTATTACAAGTCAGACGAACGGCGCGAAAGGTTCGTGTCGCTGTGTCACGACATTGATGTGCAACGCCTGACGTTTGAGGCCTATATGAACAAGAAACTGGTCAAGGCGCGGCCCATGGCGCATCTGAAAATCGGCATCAAAAATCTGGCCCATCTGACGGGCCTTGTGTCGGTGCTGCGGACATGACGATCATGATCCCGGCCTGGGTCAATGGCACGTTGCAACCGGTGGAAAAGCTGGAAGCCCACCAAAAGGGGTTGCGCCATCTGGCCGTCAGCGTCTTTGTGATGAGCCGTGGAAAAGTGCTTATACAACAACGCGCTATGGGCAAATACCACACGCCCGGCCTGTGGGCGAACACCTGTTGCACCCACCCCGAATGGGACGAAGACCCGGCCAAATGCGCCGTGCGGCGGCTGGATGAAGAGCTGGGGATCAAGGGGTTGCATCCCGCCCACCGCGATCAAGTTGAATACCGCGCGGACGTGGGAAATGGGCTGACAGAACACGAAGTGGTGGAGATTTATGTCGCCGAAGCGCCTGATGATCTGCAACTGGATCTGAACCCAGAAGAGGTGATGGCGGTGCGCTGGGTGAACTATTATGACCTGACCGCTGACGTGGCACGGCACCCCGAAAACTACACCCCGTGGCTGCGGATTTATCTGGCCGAACACACCGACGCGATTCTGGGTGAGATGGCCCGCACCGGCTAAATCATGCCCACCGCACGGTCAAAAACGGCCATGCAGAAACCATGCACAAAGCATACACATAGTGGCCACAACCCATGTGCATCAGAGTCTTAAGCTGCGTTAACCGATAAAGGTCGGGGGCGCCGGTCTGAAGCCCGGCCTACGAATGCACCGATGCGGCGCGGGTCATGTCGACGCCTGCGGCCTGCAAGGCGGTGGCGGCGATGTCGGTCGCGGTCAGGCCAGCCTCTGCATACATCGCGTCGGGGGCGGCGTGGTCGATGAAGCGGTCGGGCAATGTCATCGTGCGGACTTGGCAACGCCCATCCAAAAGACCTTCGTTCGCCAAGTCATGCAGCACCATCGCGCCAAAGCCGCCTTGAGATCCTTGTTCAACAGTGATGACGGCCCGGTGATTGCTCACAAGCTGGCGGATCAGGTCACGGTCCAGCGGCTTGGCAAAACGGGCGTCGGCGATGGTGACGTCGATGCCCTGCGCCTCCATAATCTCGGCGGCTTTGCGGCATTCGCCGAGATGCGCGCCAAACGACAGCAAGGCGATGTCAGAACCTTCTTGCACGATCCGGCCCTTGCCAATCTCGATCACCTCGCCGCGTTCGGGGAGCGTGACGCCTTCGCCCTCTCCTCGGGGATAGCGGAAGGCGATCGGGCCATCGTCATAGGCGGCGGCGGTGCGGGTCATGTGCATGAGTTCCGCTTCGTCTGATGCGGCCATCACCACCATGTTGGGCAGGGCCGCGAGGTAGCCGATGTCGAATGCGCCTGCGTGGGTCGGACCATCGGCCCCAACAAGGCCCGCGCGGTCAATCGCAAAGCGCACGGGTAGATTTTGCAGGGCAACATCATGCACGATCTGATCGTAGCCGCGTTGCAGGAAGGTCGAGTAGATCGCGCAGAAGGGTTTGAGGCCAGAGGCGGCCATGCCTGCGGCAAATGTCACGCCATGTTGTTCGGCGATGCCGACGTCATAGACGCGGGAGGCGAAGCGTTTGGCCATGATATCGACGCCAGTGCCAGAGGGCATGGCGGCGGTCACGGCCACGATGGCAGGATCCTGTTCGGCCTCAACTGTCAGCGCCTCTCCGAACACCTTGGTGTAGCTGGGGGCGTTGGGGCGTTTTTTGGGCTGTTCGCCTGTAATAGGGTCGAATTTTCCAACGCCATGACCGCGATCTGCGGCATCTTCGGCGGGGGCAAAACCCTTGCCCTTGGTGGTGCAGACGTGGATCAGCACAGGACCGGTGGCGCGGGTGCGGGCGGCGCGCAGGACCGGCAAAAGCTGCGACATATCGTGGCCGTCGATGGGGCCGACGTAGGAAAAGCCGAGTTCCTCAAACAGGGTGCCGGAATTGCCGGGGGCGGCCCCGGTGACAAGCTGACGGGCGCGGCGGGCGTGGTCGCGCAGGGGGCCGGGCAAAGCAGCCTCGAACCCTTCGGCCATCTTCTGCATCTCGCCCAAGGGTGAGGCATAGAGGCCGGAGAGGTATTTCGACATGGCACCCACGGGTGGCGCGATGGACATTTCGTTGTCGTTAAGGATCACGAACATGCGGCGGCCTTCGGCACCAGCGTTGTTCATCGCCTCATAGGCCATGCCGGCGCTGATCGACCCGTCGCCGATCACGGCGATGGCGTCGCCGGTATCCATGCCTTCGTCGCGACCCACGGTAAAGCCGAGGGCGGCAGAGATCGAGGTGGAGGAATGGGCGGCACCGAATGGGTCATACGCGCTTTCTGCGCGTTTGGTGAAGCCTGATAGCCCGCCCTCTTGCCGGAGGGTGCGCATGCGGTCGCGGCGGCCTGTCAGGACTTTATGCGGATAACATTGGTGGCCCACGTCCCAGACCAGTTTATCGCGTGGCGTGTCAAAGACCGCGTGGATCGCCACGGCCAGTTCCACCACGCCAAGGCTGGACCCAAGGTGGCCGCCTGTCGTGGATACGGCGTCGATGACTTCGGCGCGGAGTTCGTCCGAAAGCGTGGCCAGTTCAGCGTCCGACATTGCGCGCAGGTCAGCGGGATAGTTGACGCGGTCAAGTGTGGGGGTCGGGATCATGGCGTGCCTCCGGTCCGGTGCGATACGCGCCGCAACGCAAGGGGGACCTCAAGTTGCGACGCGCGTTCCTGTAGCCAACAGGAAGGGAACAGGGGTTTGCCGAAGCGCCCCCCAAATCGGACCCACCAGGGAGGGTGGCCCGATGGCTGCTGGCGGGGCGACATCAGCCGCCGCCCGCGCCAATGGGGTCAGACGAATGCCGTTGTGATCGGCACCGTCAGCGATGACCAAGGAGTTGGGTCCTGGGTATCGCGGCTTTCGTCGGGCAGCGCCTGTCCGATCCCCGCAATGACGGCGATGACCAGCCAGATCGCAAGGCAAAGGGCGGCACCGTAGCCTGCACCTTTGAGCATCAGATAGGTGATATCTGCCGTCAGGCGCGTCCGTTCGGTGTGGCCGAGGATGTTGATCTTTTCGTCGCTCATCTCATGATCCTTTCATCAACGGTCGAGTGGCGCATAGCCGTGGTCTTGTGCCCAGACGTACCAGTTATCGACAACTGTGCCGGTCAGCAGGATCCCGATACCGCCCGTGAGCGTTGTCAGGACCGCGAACCACCACGCCCAGCGGTGGATCCCTTCCATGGTGGCGTTGAACCCCATGGTCCAGCGCCAGAAGAGGGCCGCACGTTCAGTGGCGGTGCCCCGGTCGACGATCTGTTCAATCTCACGCTCGCCGCCGAAACGGCTGACCGCCAGAATGGTCGCCCCGTGCATCGCAAACAGCAGGGCGGATCCATAGAGGAAGGCGATGCTGAGCGCGTGGAAGGGGTTGTAGAACAGGTTGCCGTGGGTGATCGAAAAGAGGTTCGTCCAGTCGAGGTGAGAGAACACGCCGTAGGGCACCATTTCCGACCAATCGCCCATCAGGATCGGGCGGAAGAGGCCCAAAACAAGGAACAGCCAGATCGCAGAGGCAAAGGCCCATGCCACGTGTTTGCCCATGCCAAGCGCTTCGGCGCGCAGATAGGTGCGGACCCACCAGGCCAGAACCGAGACCAGCAAGAAGAAGCTGGCGATCATGAAGTAGCCGCCGTCATCCATTGGCGGCATCGAAAGCCCATAGCCGGGGGATGGTGGATCGAGCGAGAACCAAAAGAGGTCACGCATGAAGATGCCGGGGTGAAAGTCGGCCTGTTCCCAGAACGAAAAGCCCACCATCAGGAACCAGACGGCACCCGCCATCAGCGAAAGCATCCCAAAGGCGCCCAGATAGACCGGACCCAACTGGGCGTTTCCGAACACGCCCGCGAGGCTGGAAAAGCCGGTCGCGGTGCCACGATCAATCGCGGTGCCATCTGGCCCGTCGACCCCCATTTCGGCCGGTCCCTGGACCTGAACCTGGGTGAAAATGTTTTGATAATCAGCCATTTTTCATGTCCTCCTTACAGGTCCACCCACCAGGGCAATTCGTAGTACCAATCCCACCAGATGATCCATTCGTCGAACCAGATGGTGCCCGAGATCACGATGCAGATCGCGGACCAAAGGCCTGCGTTCAGCGCCAGGAACAGACCCAGACGGTGGATGCCAAGCGGCCCAATGGAATAGCCGATCAGATCGCGGAAATAGGTGTCTTCGTGGTCGGGTGATGCGATTTCTTTGCCTTTGCCGGGGTTCACCGCTGACAGAACCAAAGAGCCATGCAGTGCGAGCGCCAGACAGGTGGTAAAGAAGAAGGTAATCGCCACCATATGCGCCGGGTTATAGTGGAAGTTGCCATAGGCATATCCGACGTTATTGACCCAATCGAGGTGGCTGAAGATGCCATAGGGAAAGGCGTGCCCCCAAGCGCCCAGCAGCACAGGCCGGATCACCACCAGCGTCACATAGGCGAGGATTGCCACGCTAAAGGCAAAGGGCACATGCAGGCCGATGCCCAGCTTGCGGCAAATCTCGACCTCGCGCAGGGCCCAGCTGACGAACGCGCCAATCGCGCAGATCGTGATGATCTGCCAAAGCCCGCCTTCCAGCAGGGGCGCGGCACCAAGGCCATATTCAAGGGCGGGCGGATCAATCGAGATCAGCCAAGGATTCCACGTTGGCCCCTGAGAGGCCCCGTAAAAAATGAGGATCGTGCCAAGGACCGCGAAAAAGAACGTCGTGACCCCGAAGAAGCCCACGTAAAATGGCCCCACCCAGAAGTCGAACAGATCGCCGCCAATCAAGGTCCCGCCGCGGACCCGGTATTTTCTTTCGAAGCTGAGCTGTGCCATCTTCTTCTCCATTCATGGACAGGCGGTCCCTTGGGGTATCCTGTCGTCTTTTGTCGTCGTGTTGGTTTGCTACGGGCGGATGGGTGTCACCCGCCCGCAGCGATTGTTTGGGTCCAGCGACCGATTACATCGCGCCAAAGGCGAGCTGGAACCAGTTGGTCGACTCATTGCTGAGCAGGACGAGGTGAATCATCGCTGCCAACAGGAACAGGAAAACGCCCTGAGCCACGAAAACGCGGCGTGGGTCGAAAACCAGCCAGATCTTGTAGAACTGTGCCATCAGATTTCCCTTTCCTAAGACCAGGAGAACCAGGGCAGTTTGATGTACGTCAGAATATGAGCGACGATTGCGATCATCGTAAAGATCCACAATCCGCTCATGTAGACTGAGTGCAATTCCTGCGCCTGCTCGTCCGACAGACCTGTAAAGGACAGGTCACTTCTATCAGCCATTGTTTGTCTCCAAATATGAACTGACGCCGCAGAGCCCCTGCGACCGGGTATTGACAGAGGAGAGCCCTCTGCCCTGATTCACCTCACCCGAAAGCGGGGCGAATTTCGTGCGCTGCAGATCAAGCACTGAAGATCTGCGGCGTAATGATGCGGGCCTGTGTCCAGGCCTTGGCGAAGGGCCCCTTGGCGGGCAGCTTCATCTGGCGCCCAGCGGTGAGCGCCCATGTCAGAATGGCCAGCGGAAGGGTCGCCAGAAAGATGATCGCGAAGTAGGCATAATATTCGCGTTTGGGCGGTGCGGTACGGCTGCGCGGTGCGCCTACGTCGCTGGTGAAATCTGTCATTTTTGTCCTCCCATAGATGGTTGAAGTGTCTCGACGGTCGCGAGGGCGACTCGGTCTGACCCGGCGTCGAGAGCCGCGCGTTCAGCGGCGTCCCGCAGCGTTTTCGCTGCTGAAATACGGGTGAGGATCGGGTGTGTTGCCACGATCTCATCCAGTTTGGCTTGGGCATCTGCGTCCCACGGCATGTCGCGCCGCAGAGGCGTGAGCGTGGCATCGGTGGCATCCATATCGGTGGCCAGCGGCAGAATGTGAAAGAGGCTGTCAAAGAGGCCATTGCAGACCTCTTGCAAAACATATGTCGCCCCGGCGTAGCCCATGAACGGCGTGCCCGTCGCACGCCGGATGGCGGCACCGGGAAAGCTGGCGGGGATGAAACTGGGGCTGGGGCCATGGCCTGCTTTGGTTTCCGCCAGATACATCTTTTCGTTGATCGACCCCATCAGCACGAGCGGCTTTTTGGTGTGCACCAACTGGCGCACTTCGTCGTTGTTGGTCTTGGCCCCGCGACAGCGCGCAACGGCAAAGGCGCATGGGAAACCAAGGTCGCCCTCAAGATAATGGCGGATGCCACGGGCGTAGGTTTCATTCGCCACGATGCCGAATTCGGCGGTGGCAAAGAAGTCTTGCGTGACCGACCGCCAGAGATCCCAGACCGGTTTGATGGTCGAATGCTTTTCGCGCTCGATGAAGGGTTCGGGGTCGAGGCCCGTCAGCTCACCCAGCTTGCGTAAGAATTTCGTGGTGCTGTCGATGCCAAAAGGGGCCTGCAGGTAGGGTTTGCCAAGGCATTCGGCGAGGCCGCGGCCAAATTCGCGATACATGCAGATGTTGACGTCAGCGTTCACCAGATTGCGCATTTCGGCCAGATGGGCACCCAGCGGCATGACCATGTTCACCTCTGCCCCGATGCCCTCAACCAGACGGCGGATTTCGGCAAGGTCAGACGGCATATTGAAGGTGCCATACATCGGGCCAAGGATATTGACGCGGGGGGCGGCATCCTCTGCGCGCTTTTTCTCGGGCGGCATGCGGCCCTTGGTCATGCCGAATTCGGTAAAGATCCATGTCATCGCACGGTCGGCGCATTCCCATTGATCCTCATCAATAGTGCGTGGCAGGAAGCGCTGGATGTTGGTGCCTTGCGGGGTGACGCCGCCGCCGATCATCTCGGCGATGGAGCCGGTGACGACCACGGCGGGCAAGGCAGGATCAAGCACGTTCCAGGCGCGTTTCATCGCCTCTTCTGTGCCTTCGCCCATTTCGGTCTCACCCAGGCCAGTGACGACAATGGGCAGCTCATGCGGCGGTAAGCCATCGGTGTAGTGCAAAACGGAGGTTACAGGCAGATTTTCGCAGCCGACGGGGCCGTCGATAACAACTTGCAGGCCTTTGACAGCGCAGAAGGCATAAACCGCGCCCCAGTATCCGCCTGCACGGTCGTGATCGGTGACTAACATGGCGCGCCCTCCGATTGGGGGCGGCAAATATTCGACGAATATTTGGGGGCTGCGAATATTCGACGAATATTCGGGGTCATATCATCGCCTCCGCTGCTTTAGCGCGGGCCTGCTTGTCGAGCTTCTTTTGATGCTGTGCCCGGAAGTCAGGCCGCAGGTTTGGCGCGCCTTCCCAGACACCGGCGGTGTCGTCATGGCCGACGCCTTCAAAGAAGGCTTTCATCTTGCCCATTTTATCGGCGCCATTGATCGCGGCGTTGACCACCTGTTGCAGGCTGCCCGCCCCGGCAGGCCCCATGAGCGGACGCGCGGAAATGAGGTTGGTGAAGTAAAGCGAGGGGATGCCCAGTTCCTTGCCGCGCTGGACCACAGGTGTGGTGCCGATGGCAAGATCGGGTTTGACGCCCTCCATCGCGGAGAGATCATCCTCGAGGCTGGCGCGGAATTTGACCTTGACGCCCTTGGCTTCCAGCCATGCGGCGTCCTCAGCGGACCAAGGCGTTTTCGGGCAAGCGGTGCCGACGTAGGGCACATTCGCGCCGCTTTCGATCAGCAAGCGGGCGACGAGGAGTTCGGATCCTTCGTAGCCAGAGAGCGTGATGGTGCCGTCGATCTTGGACCCTGCAAGCGCGCCTTGGATGGCGGGCAGGAAAGCGTTTTGTGCGGCGGCGATCTGGTCCGGGGCGATATTGTAGGCGTCACCAATGGCCGCAAGCCATGCGGCTGTGCCGTCGTGACCAACGGGGGCAGAGCCGACAACTTTGCGGCCAGCGGCCTGAAATTCGCGCACGGAGGCGGTGTAGAACGGGTGGATCGCGGCGGCGACGCCGCAGTCGAGGGCGGCGTAGAGTTCGCGCCATTCGCGGGTGGGCACCACGGGACCGGCGGCAAGGCCCATGGGGGCCAGCATTGCGCCGATCATCATCGGATCGGCTGGGAACATCTCTCCCATCAGGGCGACGGCGGGGCGGTCATCCTTGGCCGATACGGGGCGTGCGACGGGGCCTGCGGCGGCCTCTTCGCGGGCATAGGCGAGCATGGCACCGGCAAGGACATCCTTGGCCTCAGCGTGGGTCGGGATGCCAAAGCCGGGAACGTCGATGCCAACGATGCGGACGCCGTTGATTTCTTTCGGCAACAGGCGCAGCGGGACGCCGGAAGCGGTGGGCACGCAGAGGTTTGTGACGACGATGGCGTCGTAGCGGTCAGGGTCGGCCATGTCGTGGACGCTTTCGCGGATATCCTCGAACAGTTTGCCGGTGACCAGCGTTTCAGAGTTGAACGGCACGTAACCGACAGAGCGGCGCGCACCGTAGAAATGCGACACGAAAGTCAGGCCGTAGACGCAGCAGGCTGAACCGGAGAGCACGGTGGCCACGCGTTTCATCCGCAGACCGACGCGGAGGGAGCCAAAGGCGGGGCACATGGATTGCGGCTGATCGTGGGGGCCTTGGGGATAGTCTGCGGCGTATTGGTCAAGAATGTCGGATTTGCCAGCGGCGCGGGCTGCGGCCTCCATCGTGGCTGCACCGGCGGTGCAGCCGCCGTTCAGCGCTGTGGTCTCAGATGCGCTCATCTCTTGCGGCGCGCGTTCTTCGCCACGGATAACAGCGACCTCGCCAGCGGCGTCATAGCCAACTTCAAAGCCTTCGCGTTCGGGCGTTTGACCAGTCATGACGGGTCCTTTGTCGGCGCTGATGCGTTGCGGGCATCGACGAGTTCCGTTTTGTAGTCCGTCAAAACTTTCTTGAGGTCGACGGCTTCGTCTTGAAGGTTCTTGGCGTTTTGCATGGCCCTTTTGATGCGATCAGGCGTCGTCATAGATCACCTCGAGGCTTTCTTTGGGCTTGGCGTTCTTGCCGCGCATGTCGGTGTCTGTGGCGGGCACCAGCTGGTAGTCGCCACCGGTGTCTTTGGCATCAAACAGGCCCAGCAAGCCGTCTTGGTCCAGCGGTGTCGGACGCACGGGAGGGGCAATGCCCACGGCGTCTGCCAGCCCGACGAACATCTCGCCCCACTTGCTTTCGCGGGTGCCGACGATTTGGTAGTTCGCGGATTTCTTGCGCAGGTCGTCATCCTGCGGGATCGCCGCAAGAACGGGGATATCGACCGCCTTGGCGAAGGCTTGCGCCTCTCCTGTGCCGTCGTCTTTGTTGATGACCAGACCGGCAACACCGACGTTGCCGCCCAGCTTGCGGAAGTATTCGACCGCAGAGCAGACGTTGTTGGCGACATAAAGCGATTGCAGATCGTTGGAGCCGACAAGGATCACCTTTTGCGCCATGTCGCGGGCAATCGGCAGGCCAAAGCCGCCGCAGACCACGTCGCCCAGAAAGTCGAGCAAGACATAGTCAAAATCCCAGTCATGAAAGCCGAGCTTTTCCAGCAGTTCGAACCCGTGGATGATGCCACGTCCGCCGCAGCCACGGCCGACCTCTGGCCCGCCCAGTTCCATCGCAAAGACGCCGCCACGCTTGAAACAGACGTCGCCGATGGCGACCTCTTCACCGGCGAGTTTCTTTTTGGCGGAGGTTTCGATGATCGTGGGGCAGGCCTTGCCGCCGAACAGCAGGCTGGTGGTATCGGATTTCGGATCACAGCCGATCAGCAGCACGCGCTTGCCCATCTCGGCCATCATGTGGCTGAGGTTGGCGAGCGTGAAGGATTTGCCGATGCCGCCTTTGCCGTAGATCGCGATGATCTGGGTCTTGGAGGTCGGTTCGCCCTGCGGCACCTCGAGCGTGGGTTCTGCTGCTTCATCACGGAGCGCCTGATCGTAATCCTTCAGGTTGGGGATTTCGTCTTTCATGCATCGCTCCAGTTCAGGATCATTTTCAGGCAGGCGGGGTCGGTAAAGGCGGTTTCGTAGGCCATTGCCGCATCCGCTGCGGGGCGTGTTTCAGAGATCAGGTCGTCGAGCCGGAGCACGCCGCTTTCGACAAGGGCCTTGGTGGCGGTCATGTCGTCGGGTTGCCATTCGGCAGAGATGCGCAGGCGCGCCTCTTTCATGAAGGCGGGTGGGAAGGCGAATTGGATTGGGGCGGTGTAGAAGCCGGCCAATACGATTTCGCCGCCACGGGTCAGGCGACCGACCATATCGTTCAGCAGATCAGCGCGGCCAGAGGCGTCATAGATATTGGCGTAGTCGCGGCGTTCATCGGCGTCAGGAGTGATGACGTTGTAGCCAACCGCACCATCCATGCGCAGCGGATCAATTTCCCAAACCGTGGGGGCCGGTGCGCCGGATGCGATGGTCAGGCGAGCCAAAAGACGGCCCAAGACACCGTGGCCGATGATCAGGTCAGGCACAGCCTTGCCCGGTCCGGCCATGGCGTGGCGGGCGGTGGCGGCAAGGGCCAAAAGCGCGCCAGAGGCACCAAGGCCGCGGTCAATACGGGTCACACGGGACGCGGGTGTCACGATGGTTTGGGACGCGGCGCCAAAAAGGCCAAACGCCCCGTCGTAGCAATTGGCACCGGGGACAAAGACGTGCTCGCCCACGCGATAGCCGCTATCTGGACCAGCCTCGACCACTTCGCCTGCGGCCTCGTATCCGGGGATCAAAGGGTAGCCCATGCCGGGGAAAGGGGGCATCTCTCCGGTCCAGAAAAGCTTTTCCGTGCCGGTAGAAATGCCAGAGTGACGGGTTTGAACAACGATATCACCAGCGCTGGGCGCAGTGAGGGTCACCGATTCGACGCCCAGTTCACCGGGTGCGTTCAGAATGACGGCCTTTGTTATCAAGGTTATTCCCCGTTTTCCCTGTGCGACTGCCACGGCTAAGGTGCGACAATCTGTCAAGTGTCAGTCTAGCCTGACACTCACTTATGTCAATTGTTTTGGACAACTTAGAATGTCAGGCCTGCTTGACACCCGATACGACCGACGTGACGAAGGGCCGACGCGCGCGTGGGGTCTGAAACTGGGCAAATCCCGCCTGCTGCATGAGCGATTTGACCTCTGAGACCGAGCGCGCGCGCCCGGTGCGCATCGCCATGCAATACAGCGCAAAATAGGCGTCACCGGCGCGTTGCGGGCGCGGGCCGCCTGTCATCGGCTCTGACACGATCAGGCGGCCACCCGGTGGCAGCGCGTCATATGCGGATTTCAGCAGCGCCAGCACGGTTTGATCGGCGTGATCATAAAGAACACGGACCAGCGTGATGGTGTCAGCGCCGGTAGGCAGCGGCGTGTCACGGAAGGACCCTGGCACAATGGTCGTGCGGTCGGTCAGACCGGCCGCGGCAAAGCGGTCAGCGGCAGCCGGGGCGACGGCGGGCAGATCGAACAGCGTCAGCGCAAGGTTCGGTTCGGCATCACCCAGAGCGGTCAGAAAAGCGCCGGTGCCACCGCCCACATCCATGACTGACACGGTGTCGCGCCAAGGCACGGCGGCAATGGTATCTGCGGCCACGAGTGATTGACTGTCGGCCATCAGGCGACTGTAGCGGGCGGTTGTTTCAGGATCCGTTGCCCCGGAGGCGCCAAAGACATAGGGCCAGAAATCAGCCAATTCCGTCTCAACTTCGCCCCGGAAAAAGGCAACGGGATCGGTGAGGTCACGGTAAAGCACATCGTGGTGGTCGATCATCCCTTGCAGCCCCGGCACCCCGGCAAGGGCCGTGCCGCGCATGGTCAGCGCATAATAGCCGCGCCGCTGTCTGAGCAGGCGCAGGGCGACGGCAGCGTTCAAAAGCACGGTCATCCGGTCCAGCGGCACGTCGGTTTCGGCGGCAAGGGCGGCGGCGGTCATGCGGTGGGTCAGCAAGAGCGGCGGGATGCGCAGGCGCACAATCGCTTGCAGCACCTGTGCGTGGCAGAAACCGGCGACAAGGTCGAACATCGCCTCGCCCTCTGCCCGGACAATGCGGCGCAAGATCGGCATCCGCGCTGCCCATGCCTGAAACGCGGGCAAGGCGGGAAGACGCGCAAAGCGCGCCACGGGAATGCGATCTGGTGCCGGGGGTGCGGTCCGGCGGGGCAGGCCGACGTCCGCCATTATTCGCCCGGTACGGTTGGCCGGTCACGGGCCACGGCAGGCACTAGTTTGTCGGCATAGGCGCGGACCATCTGGGCCAATGCGGCCTCTCCCGGACACGCGGGAATGGACGAAATCGCACCGGCAAGGATGTCATCAAAGCGGGCGACAGCACCTGCGACACCAAGCTCCGCAACGGCATTGGGGCGGCCATGCAGGTCATCTTGCCCGGCAGGTTTGCCCAGGGTTTCGGCATCGCACAGCGCGTCGCGCAGGTCGTCGGCAACTTGAAATGCCTCGCCGATGCGCGCGCCGAGTTCTTCCCATTGATCGGGGTCCTGCCCGGCGGCAATCGCGCCCATCTGGGTCGCGGCGATAAACAACGCGCCGGTTTTGGACTGGTGATAGGCGGACAGGTCAATCACCTCTTCGCTTTCCCAGCCCTGACCTGCGCAGATGCCAAATGGCATACCAGAGCGTTTGGTCAGCACCTCGATCAATTGCAAGGCGCGGTTGGGTGTGTGGCCAGCGGCACGGGCAAGAACCTGAAACGCCATAATGATCAGGCTATCGCCAGTCAGCACGGCAAGCGGTTCGGAAAAGGCGCGATGCAGCGCGGGTTTGCCCCGGCGCAGGTCGGCATCGTCAAAGCAGGGCAGGTCGTCGTGGACCAGACTGGCAGAGTGCATCAGTTCCAGCGCAACGGCAGCGGCATCGGTGATTTTGGGTTGGTCATCGCCGCAGGCCATTGCCACAGAGGTCAGGATCGTCGGCCTGATCCGTGCACCTCCGGGAGTGACAGCATAACCAAGAGCCGCCGAAAGCTTGGCCGGGGCCGCATCCCCCTGCCCCTCAAAGATGGCGTGGCTGAGGGCCGTGTCGATCCGTTCTGCGATGCGCATGGCGATCCTTTGCGGTTATGTCTGATCAGGCTGACAGCCTATGTGTAAATCAAACTGGACACATTCACGCATTGAGTCAACACTGTGGATCGGAGGAGCCATGACCAGTAACGCGGCACGCGTGATCATTGTGGGCGCCGGGATCGGCGGATTGGCGGCGGCTTTGCGGCTGTCCCATGCGGGCTGCGCGGTCACCGTGTTGGACATGCACAGCGGACCCGGCGGCAAGATGCGGACCTTTCCATCTGCCGCAGGACCAGTGGACGCAGGGCCCACGGTCTTGACCATGCGGCCCGTGTTCGAGGCGCTTTTTACCGATTGCGGCCTAAAGCTTAGCGATCATCTGACGTTGCAACCGCTTGACACAATCGCCCGGCACTATTGGGACGATGGCACCTGTTTTGACCTGATGGCCGACCGCGATGCGACGGTGGAAAACGTCAGGTCGGTTTTTGGCAGCACCGCGGCAAAGCAATACAACCGCTTTACCGAACGGGCCGCCCGGCTGTTTCAGGCCTTTGATGCGCCGATGATGCAGACAGAGGTGCCGCGGCAGGCTGATCTGACGGCACGCGTGCTGCGTCAGCCCCGGCTGATCAAAGACATGGCACCGTGGCGCACGATGGCAAAGGACCTTGCAGCCAGCTTTCGTGAGCCGCGATTGGCACAGCTTTTCGGGCGCTACGCGACCTATGTTGGCGGTTCACCCTATGCCGCGCCCGCGATCCTGTCGCTGATATCTGATGCCGAGGCGCAGGGCGTCTGGGCCATCAAAGGCGGGATGCACCGGCTGGCGCAGGTCTTGCAGGAACAGGCCAGCGCCAAGGGCGCGAAATTTCAGTTCAACACGCCTGTCTCCCGGATCGTGAAGCAAGGCGGGGCTGTCACCGGGGTTGAGGCCGGGAATGATCGGCTTGACGCTGATGTTGTCCTGTTCAACGGCGATCCCCGCGCTTTGCAGGTGGGAGCCTTGGGCCAAGGCGTGCAGGACGCCGTGCCAGAGGCGGCGGTAACGCCGCGCAGCCTGTCGGCCTATGTGCAGGCCTTTGCCGCCAAGCCAAGCGGGCCCGCGCTGGCACATCACACGGTCTTCTTTGGCAAGATCCCCGCGACCGAATTTCACGCACTTGCGCGCAACCGGATGCCCGAGGACCCAACGCTTTACCTATGCGCCCAGGACCACGGCACCGCTGCGGCAGATACGCTGCAACGGTTCGAGATCATCATGAACGCCCCGCCTATTCTGCGCGACCCCGACGAGGAGACACCAAAATGTCAGACGCTCATGTTCAACCGCCTGAAGGCTTTCGGGCTGCGGTTCACGCCGACGCCGGAGGCAGACACGCTGACCACGCCGATGGGGTTCGAAGCGCTGTGTCCACACACGCTGGGGTCACTTTACGGGCGATCCCCGCAGGGGATGACAGCGGCGTTCAAGCGCCCGACGGCGCGAACACCAGTGAAGGGGCTGTATCTGGTGGGCGGCGGGACGCATCCCGGCGCGGGAGTGCCGATGGCCACACTCTCCGCCCGGCATGCGGCCGCGGCGATCATGCACGACCGAACTTTGACATCGACGTCCCGCCCGACGGCTACGCATGGTGGTATGTCGATGGGATCAGCGACTGCGGGCAAAAAGCCGTCTCTGTCATAGGGTTTATCGGCTCGGTCTTTTCGCCATGGTATGCCTGGTCGGGGCGGCGCGATCCGGCCAATCACTGCTGCATCAACGTGGCCACCTACGGCAAGGGCGGGCGGTTCACCATGACCGACCGGGGGCGTACGGCGCTGGAAACCACGCAAGACACACTGAAGGTCGGGCCAAGCCAGATGCATTGGGATGGGCGGTCATTGGTCATCACGATTGATGAAATCGCAAGCCCGCCTTTGGTCAGCCGTGTGCGCGGGACGATCACGGTGACGCCACGCGCGCTGACGGGGGTAGAACTGCCGCTGACCGTTGATGGCGCGCATGTCTGGCGCCCCTTTGCGCCGCTCTCGGATATCAAGGTCGAATTGGAAGCAACCGGCTGGCAATGGTCCGGCAAGGGCTATTTTGACGCTAATTTCGGAACGCGCGCGTTAGAGACCGATTTTGACTATTGGACATGGGGCAGTTTCCCTACCGGCAACGGGGCCACGGCATTCTATGATGTGACCCGCCGCGATGGCACGGGGTTTGAGACGGCGGTGCGCTTTGATCCTGATGGGTCAGCCGCTCATGTCAAAGCTCCCGCAAAGGTGCGGTTCCGCAATTCGGCATGGCAAGTGAAGCGAGAGACGCGGGCAGACCCCGGCGTGATCCCCAAACAGGTCCTGCCGATGCTTGATGCGCCGTTTTACACCCGTGCTGCCGTGACCACGCAATTGGACGGAGAGGTCACGACAGGGGTCCACGAGGCGCTGGATCTGACCCGGTTTCGCTCGCCTTTGCTCAAGCCAATGCTGGCGGTCCGCGTGCCGCGTCGTGCAGGCTGGACATAGAAACGGCCCTTGGGCTTTCTTTGGTTCAAAAATATCCCCGCCGGAGGCTTCTGCCCCCACCAGTCTTTAGCCCAAGGTCACGATCTCGCCGCCCGCTGCGGCCGCGTCCTCGGCGTCATGGGTGACCATCAGCACCGGCAGGTCAAGCGCGCGGGCGCGGTCAAAAACAAGACTGCGGGTCTGTGCGCGGCGCGCGGTATCAAGGCGGCTGAATGCCTCGTCCAGCAGCAGCGCGCAGGGGTTGGACAGCAGCATCCGCATGAGGGCCACACGGGCCTTTTGCCCGCCTGACAGCGTCGCGGGGTCGCGATCAAAGAAGCCATCCAACCCAACCTCTGACAGGGCCGCCTCAACCTTGGCGCGGCGGTCGGTGCGGGTGCCGCCGGTGCGCAGCCCAAAGGCAAGGTTCGCGCCGACTGACAGGTGCGGGAACAGCAAATCGTCCTGAAACAGAATGCCCACCATGCGCTGGTGTGGCGGCAGGTGGGTGATGTCTTGGCCGTCCAGCACAACCCGGCCTGTCGCCCGGAAATCGCTGGCCAGCGTGCCGGTCACCACCGATAGCAAGGTGGATTTGCCAACGCCAGAGGGGCCCATGACCGTCAGCACCTCGCCCGGTGCAATGTGGCGGTCCAGCGCCACAAGCGGTGCGCCGTTCTTGGTGATGACCACCTGATCAAGGGTCAGCCCCTTAGGCATATCGCAGCCCCTTTCGGTTGCGCCACAAAAGCGCCGGGACAGCAAGGGCCACGGCAAAGGGCAGCAGCGCCGCCCCGGTTTGCAGCAACCCATAGACGCCAATCGCACGGCGGTCACCACCTGATGCAAGTGCGACCGCTTCCGTCGTGAGCGTCGAAACGCGCCCGCCGCCGATCAGCAAGGTAGGCAGGTATTGTCCGACAGAAACGGCGATGCCGACGGCGGTGGCAGTCAGGATGGGACGGACCAACATCGGCACGCGCACGCGCCACAGCACACCATCTGGCGACGCACCAAGGGCAGCGGCGACCGTGCCAACACGCGCATCCCAAGCGCGGAACGGATCGGCCAGCGACAGGAAGACATATGGCAGCACAAAGACAAGATGTGCGGCCATCACCGGCCAGATGCCCACGTCCGCCCCGACCGAAAGCAGCAGAGATTGCAGGCCCGGCAGAAAGGCAGTTTGCGGCACCAGCAGCGGCAGATAAAGCAACCACATGCCGCGTTGCGAGACAGAAAGGTTGTGGCGGTATTCGGCCTCCAGACAGCCAAGCGTCAGGATCAGCGCGGCGGCTGTTACGGTCACGGCGATCAGCGCGGTTTCCCAAAGCGCACCCGCAGCCGAAGGGCCGTGGCGCATCCAGTTCTTGAGCGTCGCCGTATCTGGCAGGGCATCCGGAAAGCCCCAGAACCCGGCAAAGGACCAGACCGCAAGCACCGCAAGACCCATTAGAACGGCGAGTGCAGAGGTGGTCCCAAAGGCCAGCGCCGTGACGGCCACGGCGCGATCCACGCGTCCCCGTCCACCCGCCATGATCCAGCGCTTGCCAAGGCGGGCCACCAAAGCCTCGCCCATGCGCCAAGCGATCAGAGCGGCGATCACAAGGGCCAGTTGCAAGAGTGCGGCCGCAGCGGCTTGCAGACGCATGGCCAGATCGGGATCGGACATCCACTTGACGATCTGCACCGACAAGGGTGGCGGCGTGTTGGGGCCAAGGATCACGGCGACATCGACGACCGACATCGCATAGGCGAGCACCACGTAAACTGGCAGGCGGATCTGCGCATAGACGCGGGGGAAGACGGTCTTAAGCCATCCGGTGACGCGGCCATAGCCGAGTGCTGCCGCGACAGCCTGCGATCTTTGCGCATCGGTCTGACCCAGTGCAGACAGCGTCATGAGCAGCAGAAACGGCACCTCTTTCACGACCAACCCGGCCATCATCGCAAGGCCCCATTGATCCTGCACGATCAAGAGGTCCGGTGGCCTTTCCCACCCGGTCACGCCGGGGGACAACAGACGCGAGACCCAGCCGGAAGGCGCGATCAGAAAGGCCAGTCCAAAGGCGGCCGCGGCATGGGGAACGGATAAAAGCGGCGATAGAGCGCGTTCCAACGCGCGGAAGGGTTTGGTGCCTGACCAGCCAGCGGTCAAAAGCGCCACGATCACCAATGCGATGACCGTGGCCCCTATGCCGGTTGTCAGGGATAGCCCAACTGCGCGCGGCAGTCCGGGCCAGTCGCCCAGCGCCTGGAAGGGCGCGAGGCTTGGGCCGAATTCACCTGCTGCGGGCAGATGCCCGAAGGCAGGCAAGAGCGTGCCCCAAAGACCCGCGACCACCGGCCCCAGCATCACCGCCAGGGTCAAAAGCGGCAAGACAGGCAGGAAGCGACCCTTCATCGGGGCAAAAACCCTGTCTTGCCGATCACGCTTATTGCGCCACACCGTAGCGCTGGATCCAGTCATCGGCGATGCGGGTCATCCAGCTTGGGTGCGGTTCGGCCTGCACGGTGCCCAGTTCAGCGGGCGAGAGGGTGGCGATGCCCAGTTCCAGCGCATCAAAGGCAGCGCGGTCGTCGGCTGACAACGCGTCCATGTTCAGCACCGTGCCATAGCCCAGAATGTTGGGATCTTGCGCGCGGGCCTGCGCCTCTGGCGACATCAGGAAGTTGGCGACGACCATCGCGCCTTCGGTGCTACCTGAATTGTAAGGCACCGCCACAAACGACGCGTTGCCGATGGTGCCACCGTCCAGCACAAAGGTCCGCACGGTGTCGGGCAATTGGTTATTGGCAATGGCGGCTGTCGCCTCACCGGGGCTAAAGGAAATCGCCAGATCAACCTCACCATCCGCGATCAATTGCAGCTGTGCAGGACCGGTAGCGGGATAGGCGCGGCCTTCGCGCCACAGCGCTGGTGTGAGATCATCAAGGAAGGCCCAAAGCGGTGCTGTCACAGCATCATAGTTGTCGTCCGTGGCAGGTTCAGCCAGCACTGAGGTGTCATCCAAAAGGTCCACCAGCGCCTGTTTCAGGAAGGTGGTGCCAAGGAAATCCGGCGGCTGCGGATAGGTGAAACGGCCGGGATTGGCCTGCGCCCATTCAAGGATCAGACCCATATTGCCAAGCGGTTCTGCCAGATCAGCTGTGTCATGGATAAAGACAACCTGCGCCATGGCCCAAGGTGCCTCATACCCTTCAACCGGAACGGTAAAGTCGGTCTGAACAGTCTTGCCATCGACATCGACGAACGCCCAGTTTGGCAGTTGTTCGGCGAAGGGGCCAAACAGCAGATCCTGTTCTTTCATCGCGGCAAAGTTGGCGCCATTGATCCAGATCATGTCAATCGCGCCATCGTCGTTTTCGCCCGCTTGCTTTTCAGCCAGCACGCGGGTCACGGCATCGGCGGTGTCAGTCAGTTTGACGTGTTCCAGCGTGACGCCATAGTCGGCGGCCACACGTTCCCCGACCCATGCGATAAAGTCGTTGGTGGTGGTCGAGCCGCCCCAAGCGTTCCAGTAAACCGTCTGCCCTTCGGCGGCGGCGGTCACGGCATCCCAATCGGCTGGGTCAGTTTGCGCCAGCGCCACGGTGGGCAGGAAGGCCGCAAGGTATGCAAGGTGTTTCATCTGAGTGGTCCTTTAGTCTTGGAAAATCTGGCGTGCGCCCCAGATGCGCAGACCTGCGGTGGCAAAGCACAGCAGACCGAACACCCATGACAGCACGGGGAAGGCGTTGGGGAAGAGGCACAGGAGGACGAAGAACAGGATCGTCTCTGTGCCTTCAAGGATGCCGTTGGAGTAGTAAAGCGATTTCTGGCCTTGGGCGGTGGTTTCCATGTCGCGTTTTTCAGCGAGGATCGCAAAGCCCAGAAAGCTGGTGCCGTTGACGTAGAAGGCCGTTAGCAAGAATGCGCCTGCCGCACCGTTGGTGGCCGGATCGTGCAGGACAAAGGCGCAGGGCACAGCACCGTAAAACAGAAAGTCAGCGGCGATATCGAGGTAGCCGCCAAAGTCCGTCTTGCGGGTTGCACGGGCCACGGCCCCATCCAGCCCATCGGCCACACGGCTGGCCAACAACGGGATCAGCGCCAGTGCGAACCAGCCCAGCGCGATGAACAGCGCGCAGATCAGGCCAAGGGCAAGGCCCAGCATCGTCACGCTATCGGCTGTCCAGCCACGCGCGGCCAGTTGCTGGCCGATGCGGTTCAGCGGCGGGTCGATGATCTGGCGGGCGGCGCGGTCAAGCATGGGTCTGGTCCAAAGTGTCGCAGTCTTGTGGCCCAAGCCTTGGCTTCGCGCAATCACCCTGACGCTTTCGTGACTATCCTGTCGCAATCCGGGGGCGGCCTGACGCGGTAACCCGCAGGGTGGCGCTGATGAACATCGGCTGGCCCTCAATCTCGGCCTGCTTGATGTCGCTTTCCATGCCCAAGCGCGGGGCCATGACCCCTGCTTGCCCCGCGCGCGCCGTTGCGTCGGCGCGCAGCTCTGCCTCGAGCGCTGTAAGGGCGGCGTCCTGATCCTGAAAGCTTTGTGGTCCATCCGCCAGATGCGCCACAAAGCGGCCCGGTCCGGGGGACGTCACGCTGCCTTCGGCCTGCATCCGCACCTGTCCGACCACGGCGCCGATAGCATTAGCCACATCCGCGTGTTCCGGGACAATCATACGGGTCCCCAGACGGGTGCCAACCGGCCCGTAATACGACGCGGCAGAGGCACCAAGCCCGATCACGGGCAGACCAAGCCGCAGGGTTGTTTCGATGACGCCCCGGTGGCCGTCCAATCCGGCCTGCGTCAGGGCATGGGCGGATAGCGCCTGTGGTGTCGCGCCAAAATCGCGGGGGTCCTCGGCAAAGGCGGCCTGCAACAGGCAATCGACCGTTTGGGTCGTGACCTGATCCACGATTCGCTGCGCCAGCGTGGCCGCATCGGGTGCAACCCGCTCGCCCGCACCGGTTCTGCGCCGGGCAAAAAGGGTCAGCGCCTTGTCAGCCGCCGCGCTGTCCCACGCATCCACCAGACCCAGCACATGGGACGCATCCGACGGCGTCACCCCCGCAATCATCGCAAGCCCGCGCGTCACCAAACGCCCCAAGGCCGGTGCCTCGACCCGGCTGGTAACCGCATGGCCCAGCCGCATTGGCCCCGCCGCAAGGCGCGCGGCCACGGCCAGTTCGCGTTTGTCCAGACCCGTCGGGATATCGCCCTGCCACAATGGCAAGGCAAACTGACCACCGTCCGTTGCGGGCACGTCCTGCGCCAGCGCCCGGTCCAGCGTGTCATGCACCAAGTCCGGGTGATCCTGCGCCAAGAGCGCCACAGGCATCACCCGGCGCGGACCAAGCGAAAGGCCGCCCTGCAATCCTTCGGTCACATGCACCTCACTATCACCGCCAAGGCCGCTGGTGCGCATCGCCACCGCCTCGACCATGGTGCGATAGGTGCCGACTTGTGCGCCCTGCGGGTCGATCGCAGGCTTGCCGTCTCTGAGCAGGCAAACATCCGTGGTGGTACCACCGATATCGCTGACCAGCGCTATCGCTTCACCTGTTAGCCAGCCCGCCCCGGCGATCGAAGCCGCAGGCCCGCTGAGGATCGTTTCAATCGGCCGCATCCGCGCAAAATCCGCCGGGATCAGCGCTCCATCACCACGCACCACCATCAGCCGCGCTGTGACACCTATCTGGTCCAGATGCGCCTCACACGCCCCAATCAAGGCGTCAATCATCCCGATCAACCGCGCGTTCAGCACCGCCGTCAGTGCGCGCTTTGGCCCACCAAGCGCCGATGACAACTCGTGACTGCAGGTCACCGGCAAACCGGTACGTTCGCGGATCAGATCGCGCGCTGCCACTTCATGCGCGGGGTTGCGGGTTGCAAAATGCGCGGCAATTGCGAAACCCGTCACGCCGTCCTCAAGCCCGTCGAGTGCCGCGATCAAAGCCTCCGGATCAAGCGCTGTAACTTCGCCGCCGGCATGGTTGTGCCCCCCTGCCAGGGCAATCACCGGATCACCGGCCAAGGCGTCGCGTAGCCCGGCGCGATCCAGCTCCCCTTCGGCAAAACCGATAAAGACCAGTGCGATCCGACCACCCTGCCCCTCGACCAGCGCATTGGTCGCCAGCGTTGTCGACAGGGACACCATCGCCACGTCAGCGGCATCAACCCCAGCCTTGCTGATGGCAGCATTAATCGCCGCCCCCACACCCAGCGCCAAATCGGGCCGCGTGGTCAGCGCCTTGGCCTTGGCCAACACTGCATCCGTCGTCTCATCCAACACAACGGCGTCGGTATAGGTCCCGCCGGTGTCCACACCCAATAACAACGCCATCGCTCGCCTCTTTGCTTCTGGCGCAGATAATCAACCCCGCAAGTCGGGCACCATCCAAAAACCGACGTCCAAGTCTTCTTTTGGCCAAAAATATCCCCGCCGGAGGCTCCCCCCATGCAAAACGCCCCGCCGTTTCCGACGGGGCGCCGAAGGGTGCGTGATTTCACGCACCGCCAAAGTTAGTTCAACGCGGCATCCGTGATTGCGCTTGTCCATGCGCCCTCTGGCTGTGCTGTGATCACCGGATCAGAGCCACCAGCAAGCAGCGTATCAACCGTGCGCTGGAAATCGGCTTCGTCCAGCGACCCGTCCGACCCTGCGGTCAGCTTGGCAATCTCGCCCATCATCCGCTCTTGGGCGGCAAGGGTCTGTGCGCCGGTCTCATCATAGTCGATGATGATCTCTGCCGCCTCTGCCGGGTTGGCTTCTGCATCCTTCCAGCCTTTCATCGAAGCACGGACAAAGCGGACCATCTTGTCGACAAAGACCGGATCTTCAAGGTTCTCTTCCAGCGCGTAGATGCCGTCTTCCAGCGTGGCCACGCCCTGTTCTTCATACTTGAAGGTCACCAGCTCATCCTCGGACACGCCTGCATCCAGCACCTGACCATATTCGTTGTAGGTCATGGTGGAGATACAATCGGCCTGCCGCTGCAACAGCGGATCGACGTTGAACCCCTGCTTGAGGACCGTGACGCCATCCTCGCCACCGTCTGTGGAAATGCCTTCCTGGCTCATCCACGACAGGAACGGATATTCGTTGCCAAAGAACCAGACGCCAATGGTCTTACCCTTGAAGTCCGCGACGCTCTCAATCCCGGTGTCTTTCCAGCAGGTCAGCATCAGACCCGAGGTCTTGAAAGGCTGCGCGATATTCACCACCGGCAGACCCTTTTCGCGGGCGGCCAGTGCGGATGGCATCCAGTTGAGCATCACGTCCGCGCCACCACCGGCAAGCACCTGAGGCGGCGCGATATCCGGCCCACCGGGCAGGATCGTGACGTTCAGGCCCTCTTCTTCGTAGAAGCCTTTTTCGAGCGCCACGTAGTAGCCCGCGAACTGCGCCTGCGTGACCCACTGCAATTGCAGCGTCACGTCATTGGCATGGGCATCGGCCTGCGCCATCCCGGCTGTGCCTGCGGCCAAAGCGGCCGCCATCATCAGGTTTTTCATTTTCTTACTCCCAGTTGGTTGCTTGTTAATGTCGTTGGCTCCGTTGTGACGGATGCCAGAATGTCAGGGCCCGTTCGGCCAGTGTCAGCAGCCCGTAGAACAGGCTGCCTGCAAGGGCAGCGACAACAATCACGGCCCAGACCATATCAAGGCTCAGTTGCCCCAGCGAGGCGTTGATCCGAAAACCAAGGCCCACCGTCGGCGAGCCAAAGAATTCCGCAACGATTGCCCCGACAAGTGACAGTGTCGCCGCAATTTTCAGCCCATTAAAGATAAACGGCAAGGCGGCGGGCAGGCGTAGGCGGAAAAGCGTCTGTAAATAGCTCGCGCCATAGGTCCGCATCAGATCGCGCTGCATCGCGGTGGTATCGGCCAGCCCGGCCACAGTGTTCACCAGCATCGGAAAGAACACCATGATCACGACGACAGCGGCCTTGGACTGCCAGTCAAAACCGAACCACATCACCATGATCGGCGCGACCCCGACAATCGGCAGGGCGGCCATGAAATTCGCAATCGGCATCAGCCCGCGTTGCAAAAACCCGTAGCGATCCACCAGCACCGCGACGACCAGCGCGGCGATCACACCCATGATGTAGCCGCCCAAGGCGCCTTTCAGGATGGTTTGCACAAAGTCCGCCCAAAGGATCGGCAGGTTTTCCCAAAACGTTACCGCCACCTCGGTGGGTGCCGGCAGGATGACCTTGTCAACGCCTAAGCCCCGCACCAGCAACTGCCAGACCACGATGATCGTCAGGCCAAAGATCAGCGGCACCAGCAGGCCTTGCCCTCGCGCGGCAAGCCGCACATTCAGCGCCCAAGCCGCCGCCCAGATCACCAGCGCTGCGATCACCAGCGTCATGCCTGCACCCCCATTGCCCGCAGGGTGCGCCGCTCAAGCCAGCCAATGAACCAGACCAGAAACGCAGCCATCAGTGCCGCGACGAACAGCGCCGCCCAGATCTGCTCTGTCTGGCCATAATAACTGCCGCCCAGCATCCGCGCCCCAAGGCCGCCGCGCTGCACTGGCAGTTCACCGACGATCGCGCCGACCAGCGATGCGGCAATCCCGATCTTCAGCGAGGCAAAGAGGTAGGGCACCGAGGCCGGCAAACGCAGCTTCCAAAAGGTGTCAGACTTGCTCGCGCTATAGGTCCGCATCAGGTCAAGCTGCATGTGATCCGGCGCGCGCAGCCCCTTCACCATGCCGACGACAACCGGAAAGAACGACAGATAGGCCGATATCACGGCCTTGGCGAATAGCCCCGGCAGGCCAATCGAATAGAGCACCACGATGATCATCGGAGCGAGGGCCACAATCGGAATGGTCTGGGAGATGATCGCCCAGGGCATCACGCTCATGTCCATCACGCGGCTGTAAACAATCCCCACGGCCAAAAGGACCCCGGCCAATGCGCCAATCACAAAGCCCAGCGCCGTGGCCCCCAGCGTCACGCCACCATGATAGACCAAGGATCGGTTCGACAGGCTGCCCGACCGCACGATCCCACGCCGCCCGGTCGTCTCCTCGACCCAAGTGCTTTTCCACAATTCTGCAACAACCTGATGAGGTGCGGGCAAGCGCGATCTCTCGGACGACCACGTCGCACCTAGATTTTCCACGTTGGAAAAGACCAGCGCCCAGCGCCCCACGTCCCGCCGTTCTGCCGCTGACCCCGGCTCAATCACCGCCCCATCGCGTTCGGCTTGGGTCAGCACCTCTTTGACGTTCATCGGCACCGCGGCGGCATACCACACCGCCACCAAGACCGCTAAGATCGCCAAGACAGGTCCAACGCTGCCCTTCATGCGCGGCCCCCTGCTTTCTTTGGTTCCAAATATCCCCGCCGGAGGCTCTTCGCCGCGCAGCGGCGCCCCCTCAGGCCGAGGGGTTTCCCCGAGGGGGAGGCGGGCGGGCGCACCGCCGAAAGAACGCGCAGGTCACTCATCAATGTGCCCCGCGCGCAAACCATCCCGCACCCGGTGCGCGATCTCGATGAACTCTGGACTGTCGCGGATGTCCAAAGGCCGCTCTTTCGGCAGGGGGCTGTCGATCACATCCGTGATCCGACCGGGTCGGGGCGACATGACCACGATCTTGGTGCTCAGATAGACCGCCTCGGGGATCGAATGGGTCACAAAGCCAATGGTCTTTTCGGTGCGCGCCCAAAGCGCCAAGAGCTGTTCGTTCAGGTGATCCCGCACAATTTCATCCAGCGCACCAAAGGGTTCGTCCATCAGCAAAATATCCGCATCAAAGGCCAGCGCCCGCGCGATGCTGGCCCGCTGCTGCATCCCGCCGGACAATTGCCATGGGAACTTCTTTTCAAACCCTGCCAGATCAACCAGCTCTAGCACACGGGTCACCCGCGCATTCTGCTCTGCCTTGGAAAACCCCATGATCTCAAGCGGCAGCTTGATATTGCCGCCAATCGTGCGCCACGGATATAGGCCCGCTGCCTGAAACACATAGCCATAAGCACGCGCCTTGCGCGCCGCATCCGGCGTCATCCCGTTGACGCTGATTTCGCCGCCCGTCGGCTGTTCCAACCCCGCGATGCAACGCAGAAACGTCGTCTTGCCGCATCCTGAAGGGCCGATGAAAGAGACGAACTCACCCTTGCCGATCTCAAGGTTCACATCCTTAAGCGCGTGAACTGGCCCGTCGTTGGTTTGGAAGGTCAGGTCGAGGGATCGGGCCGTGACACACTTCATTGTGCAATTCCAATGTCTAGAAGGTCACTCAATCTAATTGCGGCCATTCGACCAATCGCCCAAAACATCGAACCAACCATCGCAGAATAGGTTATTCCAGCGGCACCAATCAGTGAGGAGACAAACCAGTGACCCGGAGTTCTCACATTTAAGAAATGGTGAGTTGCGCCGATAACAAATACAAACATAATTGCAGCATAGGAAAAGGACAAAAAAGCAGCCACCTGTAGCAATAGCATTGTGTCAGGACTGTCGTCTACTAAGCGCACTTCACCCTGCATTTGCGCAAGGCAGATAAATCCCAAAGTCAAAAAGAAGAACGCGCGCGCATGGTATCCTAGGTAGTCGGACCAGGCTTTCGCCCGATCCCAATGAGCGCTAGCTCGGCCAATCTTATCATTCGCCGCATTTTCACTCACCACCGGGCCGACCATTTCTTCCTTCATCAAACCCCCGTCGCCGGGATACCGGTCCGTTTCACCGGCTGCGGTGACGTCAGTTCTTTCCAGCTCGAAAGCGCCTTGTTCACGGGCGTATTCCCTTCGCGTTTCACGAATTTGCCGTGGCCCTCGTGGGTGCGGACCTCGCCGTCGTGGATCGCCACGTGGCCGCGGGTCAGGGTGAAGCGGGGCAGGCCCTTCACCTTTTTGCCCTCGAACACATTGTAGTCGATGGCCGATTGCTGCGCGCCTGCGCTGATCGTCTTGGATTTCTCGGGGTCCCAGACCACCAGATCGGCGTCTGCGCCGACCATCACGGCCCCTTTCTGGGGATAGCAGTTCAGGATCTTGGCGATATTGGTCGAGGTCACGGCGACAAATTCGTTCATCGTCAGCCGCCCGGTCGCCACGCCGTAAGTCCAGAGCATCGGCAACCGGTCTTCCAACCCGCCGGTGCCATTGGGGATCTTGGTGAAATCGCCCACGCCAAAGCGTTTCTGGTCCGTCGTAAAGGCGCAGTGATCGGTGGCCACAACGCTGAGTGATCCCGATTGCAACCCGGCCCAAAGGCTGTCCTGATGCTGCTTGTTGCGGAAGGGGGGCGACATGACGCGGCGCGCGGCGTGGTCCCAATCGGTGTTGAAATACTCGCTCTCGTCCAGTGTCAGGTGCTGGATCAACGGCTCACCCCAGACGCGCTTGCCCTGCTGGCGGGCACGGCGGATCGCCTCGTGGCTGTCCTCGCAGGATGTATGCACCACATAAAGCGGCACACCCGCCATATCGGCGATCATGATGGCGCGGTTTGTCGCCTCGCCCTCGACCTGTGGCGGGCGGGAATAGGCGTGCGCCTCTGGCCCGGTGTTGCCCTCGGCCAGCAGCTTGGCCGATAGCTCTGCCACCACATCGCCGTTCTCGGCGTGGACCATGGCGATGCCGCCCAGTTCGGACAGACGGTTGAAGCTGGCGAAAAGCTCATCATCGTTGACCATCAACGCGCCCTTGTAGGCGAGGAAGTGCTTGAAGGTGTTGATCCCGCGCTCTTCGATCACGGTTTTCATGTCGTTGAACACCTGCTCGCCCCACCATGTGACGGCCATGTGGAACGAATAGTCACAATTGGCGCGGGTCGATTTGTTGTCCCAGCGCTTTATCGCATCCAGCAAGCTTTCGCCCTGATTGGGCAGGCAGAAGTCCACGACCATCGTGGTGCCCCCCGCCAACCCGGCGCGCGTGCCGCTTTCGAAATCGTCCGTCGAATAGGTGCCCATAAACGGCATCTCAAGGTGCACATGCGGATCAATACCGCCGGGCATGACATAGCAACCAGTCGCGTCGAGTTCCTCGTCGCCTTTCAAAGCCATCCCGATCTCAATGATCTTACCGCCGTCGATCAGCACGTCGGCCTTGTAGGTCAGATCATGGGTGACGATTGTGCCGTTCTTGATGACCTTGGTCATGGCGTTCTCCTTTGTTCAGGGCAGACAGATCGGCGCGCCGAGGTCGTCAGTGACGACAAAGACGGACCCGTTCTGGGAATAGAAAAAGCAGCCGTTGGTGTCGCGGCCGACGGTGTCGAGGCTGACGCCAAGCGGGAGTTGCTCGACCACGATGCCGGGGAGGCCAGGGTTGAGTGGTGCGTCACGGTCGCCGCACGCGGCGAGGAGGAGGCACGACACCATGAGTATGGTTTTTCGTCCGATCATGACACATTCTCCGCCGTTTCAATGACCGCGTGCATCAGCACGTCGGCTCCGGCCATGGCCCATTCTTTGGAAATCTCCTCGGCCTCGTTGTGGGACAGCCCATCCACGCAGGGGCACATGACCATGGCGGTGGGGTAGATGTCATTGATCCAGCAGGCGTCGTGGCCCGCGCCGGATACGATATCCATGTGGGAATAACCTAGCCGTTCCGCGGCATCGCGCACGGCGCCCACGCAGCCTTCGTCAAAGGCGGGTGGGTCGAATTGGCCGACGATTTCGCAAGAAAATTCAACTCCGATATCGGCACAAAGGGCCGGGGCACGGGCCATCAATTCGTCCACCATGCCGTTGAGCTTATCCAACAGATGGGTCCGCATATCGACGGTAAAGACCACCTTGCCGGGGATGATGTTGCGGCTGTTGGGATAGACGTCGATGTGGCCAATAGCACCGACCGCATTGGGTTGATTCTTCATCGCGATCTCGTGGACCAGTTCGGTCACCAGCGCCAAACCACGACCTGCGTTCTTGCGCATGTGCATCGGCGTCGATCCGGTGTGGCTTTCCTTGCCAACCACCGTGCATTCGATCCAGCGCAGGCCCTGTCCGTGGGTCACAACGCCGATGTCTTTGCCTTCAGCCTCGAGGATCGGGCCTTGTTCAATGTGCAGCTCAAAGAAAGCGTGCATCTTGCGATCACCGACCTTTTCAGGGCCTTTCCAGCCGATCCGTTCCAGTTCGTCGCCAAAGCGTTTGCCGTCCGCATCCACCCGGTCATTGGCCCAATCCAGCGTATGTTTGCCCGCAAAAACACCAGAGGCGAGCATGGCGGGAGCGTAGCGTGTGCCCTCTTCATTGGTCCAGTTTGTCACCACGATGGGGTGCTTGGTCTTGATGTCGAGGTCATTCATCGTGCGGATGATCTCAAGCCCGCCCAGCACGCCCAGCACGCCGTCATACTTGCCGCCCGTGGGCTGCGTGTCGAGGTGGCTGCCCACATAGACGGGCAGGGCATCGGGGTCAGTGCCTTCGCGGCGGGCGAACATATTGCCAATCTCATCGACGCCCATGGTCATGCCAGCGGCCTTGCACCAATCGGCAAAGAGGTGGCGGCCTTCGCTGTCTTCATCTGTGAGGGTCTGGCGGTTGTTGCCGCCTGCGATACCGGGGCCGATCTTGGCCATTTCCATCAGGCTGTCCCACAGCCGATCGCCGTTGATCCTTAGGTTTTCACCCGGTGCTGGCATGGAAATTCCCCCTTCCGCTGGCTTCGTATTTGACCAAGTGGTCAAAGCCACGCTAACAGAGGGTAGACACCAGTCAAGTTTCTCGCGCAGAGAAGTGGCATTTGCCCCGTTTTCGGGCAATCATCGACAAGCCCACCATGGGGCGCACAATTATCGGGCGAAAGCGTTATGACCGAAAAGCCGCAGACGCGTATTCAAGCCAAGAACCGCGCCGCCATTTTGGCTGCGGGGCTGGATGCGTTTTCACAATTCGGCTTTCGCGGCACGACGCTGGACCAAATCGCCGAGGCCGCCGGATTGTCCAAGCCTAACCTGCTGTATTATTTCCCTTCGAAAGACGCGATTTACACCGCCTTGCTGGAACGATTGCTGGACACCTGGCTTGATCCCCTGATCGCGATGAAATCCGATGGCGACCCGGTAGAAGAAATCCTTGCCTACGCCATGCATAAGCTTGAGATGAGCCGCGACTACCCGCGCGAAAGCAGGCTTTTCGCCAATGAGATCCTGCAAGGCGCGCCCCATATCGCCGGGCATCTTTCGGGGGATCTGCGCGCGCTGGTGGACGAAAAAGCCGTGATCATCCGGGGCTGGTCTGCGGCTGGCAAGATCGCAGATGTGGACCCACATCATCTGATCTTTTCGATCTGGGCGCTGACCCAGCATTATGCGGACTTTGATGTGCAGGTGTCTGCTGTTCTTGGGCACGATCACTGGTTTGAAGATGCCGGCGCCCATCTGGATCAGATGCTGCGCGCGCGCCTGACCCCGACCCAAAGCGCCGATTGAACCGGATACTAGGCCTTTCGATAGCTCTCATTCTTATGCATAATTTGCACCCACATCGCGGTCGGAAACCGACACGATTCGAGTTCTGACGGAGATGGAATAATGCTTGCCACCAAGACCCGAGGCCCATTTGCGCGCAAGTTGCCCGCAGCTTTGGCGCTGCTTTTTCTGTCGGCTTGCGATCTGGCTTTGCCCGGATCTATCGGTTCCGCATTGGATCAAGCCGCGCCAGAAGACGTCAACTTTGACGAGATCGCCTATTTCCTTGAACGCTCTGATTCCGCCTATGACACGCCCGCAGAAATCCGGGCCGATTATCCCAACCTTGCCTATGCAAAGCTATTGCCCGACGTCGATGTCCTTTACTTCATCGAGGACCGCAATAACGGCGCGTCACAGACAATTTCTGTACGGGGCACGGCCGGTCGGTTGAACGTGCTAGAAGACCTCGAAATCGCGCTGATCCCGGATACCATCCTTGGTATTCGCATTCACAAGGGGTTTCAGGAAGGGGCACAAGCCATCCTGGATGACGCAGTGCCGCGTTTGGACAAGAACAAGCCTATTGATGTGACGGGCCATTCCCTTGGGGGCGCCATTGCTGTGGTGCTGGCCGCCTATCTGGATCAGAACGGTTACGAGATTGGCCGTGTCGTCACCTTTGGCCAGCCACGTATCGCGTCAGAGCCTGTGTCAAAAGACGTGCTAGAGGTCACAACCCGCGTTGTGAATGACACCGATGTTGTTCCGCTGGTGCCACCCTTTACGCCGATCACGCCCTACCGCCACTTTGGCCCCGAAATCGTGCTGCGCGACGGGCCGGATTTTGTTTACCTGAACAGCCATGACGCCGAGCGGGTCGCCTTGGGCGAATTCTGGCGGCAGCTCAGCCATCTTTCCCTCAACGATCACCATGTCGCGGAATACGCATCCAAGATTGCGCAGAAACAGCAAGGGGCGCAGCAGGTGCCTTATATCGATGCAGCGGCAAAGGACGGTCTTTAGCGGATTGAACCCATGGCAAGGTGTCACGTGACTTCGTTGCGTAAGCACGCCGCTCGGACCCCAAAAAGAATTGAGCGGTGACTGCTCCACACAGATCACCGCTCAGATCACTCACAATTCGTCACCCTTCGTATGGTGATGAATGTGCCGCTTTCCGCCGCGTCAGGAAAGTCAGGTATTCCTTACCTTCTTATTCCGCCGCCACCGCACCGGGGTTATTGGGGTGCGTTGTCCAATTGGCATAGTCCTTTTCCACCACCTTGCCGGTGCGCGGATCAACCGTGCCGGGGGCCATCTGTTCCATCGTGATGCAGTCCTGCACGGGGCAGACATCAACGCAAAGGTTACAGGCCACGCATTCCTCATCAATGACGGTAAAGGTGCGGTCCTCTGACATGGCAATTGCCTGATGGCTGGTATCTTCGCAGGCTGCATAGCAGCGCCCACAAGAGATACAGGCATCCTGATCGATCTTGGCTTTTGCGATGTAGTTCAGGTTCAGATACTGCCAGTCGGTCACATTCGGCACGGCCATGCCAATGAAATCCGATGTGTTGGTATGACCCTTTTCGTCCATCCACTGCGACAACCCGCTGATCATTTCCTGCACGATCTTGAACCCATATGTCATCACCGCCGTGCAGACCTGCACATTGCCACAGCCCAGTGCCATGAACTCTGCCGCGTCGCGCCATGTGGTGATCCCGCCGATGCCGGAAATCGGCAAGCCATGCGTCGGTTCATGCCGCGCAATCTCGCTCACCATGGACATCGCGATGGGTTTCACCGCCGGGCCGCAATAGCCGCCATGGCTGCCCTTGCCGTCAATCGACGGTTCGGGCGACATCGTGTCCAGATTGACGCTGGTGATCGAGTTGATCGTATTGATCAGGCTCACCGCGTCCGCACCGCCATTCTTGGCCGCCAGCGCAGGCTTGCGCACGTCGGTAATATTCGGCGTCAACTTCACGATCACCGGCCGGTCGTAGTATTGCTTGCACCAGCGCGTCACCATTTCGATGTATTCGGGCACCTGCCCGACAGCCGCACCCATGCCGCGTTCAGACATCCCATGCGGGCAGCCGAAATTCAGCTCGATTCCATCGGCATTCGTTTCAGCCACCCGCGGGAGGATGTCTTTCCAAGCCTGCTCTTCACAGGGCACCATGATGGATGCGATCAGCGCGCGGTCCGGGTAATCGGCCTTGACCCGCGCCATTTCCTCAAGATTGGTTTCAAGCGGGCGGTCGGTGATCAATTCGATGTTGTTCAGCCCCAGCAATCGCCGGTCCGCGCCATAAATCGCACCATAACGCGGGCCGTTGACGTTAACGACGGGCGGCCCTTCGGCCCCCAGCGTCTTCCAGACGACACCGCCCCAGCCCGCCTCGAACGCGCGGCGCACGTTGTATTCCTTGTCCGTCGGAGGCGCAGAGGCCAGCCAGAACGGATTGGGGCTTTTGATGCCCAGAAAGTCTGTTGTCAGATCAGCCATCTTAGTTTGCTCCCATCAAGGTTGCATGAATATCCATCGCCGCATCGCGCCCTTCGGCCACGGCAACCACGGTCAAATCATCGCCCGGCGTGCAATCGCCCCCGGCCCAAACGCCCTCGCGGCTGGTGCGGCCCGTCGGCCCAACGGCGATCTTGCGCCCGTCCAGTTCCAGCCCCGCATCCAGCGTCAGCGTCTGACCAATCGCAGTGAAAAGCTGATCGGCAGGCAGGCGCACCGTCTCACCCGTGCCTTTGAGGCCAGAGCCGTCATCGGCAGTATATTCCAACTCAACCTCGGCGAGGTATTCGTCCTCATCGGCGTGCGCCTCTTTCGGCTGCACGTTGAACATCAGGTTCACACCCTTGGACGCAGCAAGGTCCTGCTCATAACGACTGGCCCCCATCTGATCGCGCCCGCGCCGATAGGCGACAGTGACATTCTGCGCGCCCAACAGCTTGGACTGCACGGCGGCATCAATCGCGGTCATCCCGCCGCCAATCACCACCACATTGCGCCCAATCGGCAACTCCGTCAGGTCCTTGGCCTGCCGCAAATGCGCGATAAAACGCACGGCATCGACCACATCATCCAAATCCTCTCCGGCCACGCCCAGCGCATTCACACCGCTCAGGCCAGTGCCAAGGAACACCGCGTCAAACGATCCGGCGACCTCCTCCAGTTGGAAACTCTCACCCAGGATTTGCCCGGTGTGCAGCTCAATCCCGCCGATACCCATCAGCCACTCAACCTCGCGTGCGGCAATGTCATCGGTGGCCTTATAGGCGGCAATGCCAAACTCATTCAGACCGCCGGCCTTGCCCTTCGCCTCAAGCAGCACAACATCATGGCCCAACATCGCCAACCGGTGCGCACACGCCAGCCCCGCCGGTCCCGCACCAATCACGGCAACCCGCTTGCCGGTCTCGGCGGCACGGGTAAACGGATGCCCCTGCTGCGCCATCAACGTATCGGTGGCATGGCGCTGCAAGCGGCCAATCTCAACCGGCTTGCCCTCTGCCATTTCGCGCACGCAAGCGCCCTCACACAGGTCTTCGGTCGGACAGACCCGCGCGCACATCCCGCCCAGAATATTCTGGTCAAATATGGTCCTAGCCGCCGCCTCCGGCGTGCCGGTGCTGATCTGGCGAATGAAAAGCGGAATGTCGATATCCGTCGGACAGGCCGTCACGCAGGGCGCATCATGGCAAAAATAACAGCGATCCGCCGCCACCACGGCCTCGTGCGGGGTCAGGGCCGGGTGCAGATCATCAAAGTTCTCGGCCAGCACTTCTGCGGGCAATCGGCCAACGGCCAAACCGGGGGTCATCACATCAGTCATGGGCACTCCGTCAGAAAAATCATCTGTCACAGCCTGCCACAACTTCATTTTTTATCAAATGGTAAATTTTAGGCGGCGTGAAAACTTCTTTTGGCCGGAAATATCCTCGGGGGTGCGGGGGCAGACAGCCCCCGACCGTGGCGCCGGATGGCGACACAAAATATCACGTGCGCGCTTTGCGCGCCCATTTCCTAGAATTCAAACGCGGCGACGGTATTGCGTCGGCCGAGGGTCAAGGCATCCGCGACATGCACCATCGGCGACAGATCCACGTCTGATACGCCTTGCTGCACCAGTGCCGCCATGCGGTCATAAAGGGCGGGATACTCCCGGTTCGGCCCGACGTCTTGCCGCACACCATCCAACAAAAGCGTGGCACCACCATCCGCCAATTCCATCACCCCTGCATCGGTGACAGCCTTCATACCCCAGGTTTGCGGGCCGGTCTGGCGCCAGTCGAAATCAGCCGTCACCCCGCCGGAAAAGGTCAGATCCGCCGCAATCGGCGTGTCACGATTTTCGGGAAAATCCAACGTCGCTTCGCGCAAAAACACCGGCCCAGGCAGAATCTCAGTCAGGATCGACAGCGCATTGATGCCAGGGTCAAAGACACCCATGCCGCCCGGCTCGAACACCCATTCCTGTCCGGGGTGCCATTTGCGCACATCCTCGCGCCAGGTGATGTGCAGGCTCTCAATCGTCTTATCCGCCAGAAACGCCTTGGCCCCGGCCACGCCCGCCGCCATCCGGCTGTGCCACGAGGCAAACAGAACCACGCCCGCCTTGTCGGCCATCGCCTGCAAGGCATGGACCTCTGCCAAAGTGGCACCGGGCGGCTTTTCCAGCATCACGTGCCGCCCCGCGGCAATCGCCTTGGCGGCGTAATCAAAACGCGGCACCGGTGGCAGGCACAGGGAAATCACCGGGCAATCACTGCCCGCCAGAAACGCATCAAAGTCGGTAAATGCTGGCACGCCATCAACAGACCCCGCGCGGCTGACAGTCGCGACAAGTGTCCAGTCCTCGCTCGCGCTCAGCGCGGGCACATGCTGATCCTGCGCGATCTTGCCAATACCAACCAGACAGATATCAACCATCAGTGTGCCTCTTTGCCCACGGCGTTACCACGACAGCCCACAAGGAAATCAAAGTCCGCTCCAGTATCCGCACCCAGAACCTTGTCGTGATAAAGCTGCGCATAACCACCGCCGGGCCGCGGGTTCGCGCCAGAATTCTCAACCTGCCAGGCATCAAGCCGCGCGGCCAATTCCGCCTCTGAGATATCCAGATGCAGCTTGCGATTTGGCACATCCAACTCGATCATGTCACCCGATTGCACCACGGCGAGGGGGCCACCCACCGCCGCCTCGGGCGAAGTATGCAGCACCACCGTGCCAAAGGCCGTCCCGGACATCCGCGCATCAGAAATCCGCACCATATCGGTGATCCCTTTGCGCAGGATCTTCGGCGGCAGACCCATATTGCCGACCTCTGCCATGCCCGGATACCCGCGTGGCCCACAGTTTTTCAGGACCATCACGCAGGTCTCATCAATATCCAGATCCTCGTCATCGATCCGTGCTTTGTAGTCGTCGATATCTTCAAACACGACGGCGCGACCCCTGTGCACCATCAGACTTTCCGTCGCAGCAGAGGGTTTGAGCACAGCACCCAGCGGCGCAAGGTTCCCGCGCAACACCGCGATGCCGCCCGATTGCGCCAAGGCCTTTTCGACCGGCAGGATCACGTCATCATTCCAGTTCTTGACGTCCTTGACCTCATCCCAGATCGTGCCACCCGACACGGTCAGCGCATCCTTGTGCAGCAACCCGCTGTCGCCCAGATGCTTGATGACGACTGGCAAGCCACCGGCATAAAAGAATTCCTCCATCAGGTATTTGCCCGATGGCATCAGGTTCACAATCGTCGGCACATCCTTGCCGCAACGGTCCCAGTCCTCCAGCGTCAGGTCCACCTCGACCCGGCCCGCGACGGCCAACAGGTGCACGACCGCATTGGTCGATCCGCCAATGGCCCCATTGGTGCGGATCGCATTTTCGAACGCCTGTTTGGTCATGATGTCCGACGGCTTCAGATCATCCTTGACCATATCGACGATCCTCCGCCCTGTCAGATGCGCCATCACCCGGCGGCGGCTGTCCACGGCTGGGATCGCGGCATTGCCTGACATCGCCATGCCCAGCGCTTCGGCCATGCTGGCCATGGTGCTGGCGGTGCCCATCGTGTTGCAGGACCCGGGGCTGCGCGACATGGATGCCTCGGCCTCGACAAATTCTTCTGCCGTCATCTCACCTGCGCGCACCGCTTCCGAGAATTTCCAAAGGTGCGTGCCGGATCCGACCCGCTCGCCCCGGAAATGCCCGTTCAGCATCGGCCCGCCCGAGACCATGATCGCGGGCAAATCGACAGAGGCCGCCCCCATCAGCAGCGCCGGCGTGGTCTTGTCGCAGCCCGCCAGCAACACAACGCCGTCGATGCATTTGCCGCGCAGCGCCTCTTCCACGTCCATCGCACACAGGTTGCGATACATCATCGCCGTGGGGCGCAACGTGGATTCAGAGGGAGAGAAAACCGGAAATTCAACCGGAAAGCCGCCTGCCTCGTAGATGCCAAATCTGACCCGTTCCGCCAGATCACGCAGATGGGCGTTACATGGCGTCAGCTCTGACCAAGTATTGCAGATCCCGATGACAGGGCGCCCGTCCAGCAAATCCGCAGGCAGCCCTTGGTTCTTCATCCATGACCGGTGATAAATCGCATCCTTCGACGTGCCGCCAAACCACTCCTGAGAGCGCAGCTTGCGGGGCCATTTGGCGGGTTCAAAGGTCATCGGAATATCCTTTTAGAAGTTAGCGATGTCAGGGCGCGGCTTACCCATTCCAGCAATCGGCGGGCGATTCAATATCAATCTGGCCGTTTCGTTCGACCAAACCCGACCGGTCATATGCCGCTTTTAGACTGGATCGTCGGGCCAACCTGCGGTCAGATGGGACAAACGGGGGACAGATTGATGAATGCACCACAGCACAACATGACCCACTGGGCCGAACGTGTCGATATGGCGGCGGCCTTTCGCTGGACTGCGCGGCTGAACATGCATGAAGGCGTCGCCAACCACTTTAGCTATGCCATCAACGACGACGGCAGCAAATTCCTGATGAACCCCAATCAGATGCATTTTGCCCGGATCAAGGCCAGCGATATGATCGAAGTGGATGCCAACGACCCGGATACACTATCGGGGCCCAACGCCCCTGATCCTACCGCTTGGGGGCTGCATGGCGGGATGCACCGGCTGGTGCCGCATGCCCGCTGTGCGATGCATGTGCATTCAATCCACGCCACGGTCCTGGCGAGCCTTGCTGACAGCACCCTGCCGCCGATAGACCAAAACTGCTGCACCTTTTTTAACCGGATCATCGTGGATAACGACTACGGCGGGCTCGCGTTCGAGGATGAAGGCGCACGCTGTGCCGCCCAGTTCACCGACCCCAAGAAAAAGGTCATGGTCATGGGTAACCATGGCATCCTGATTATAGGCGCAACCGTGGCCGAGACCTTTAATCGGCTCTACTACTTTGAACGCGCGGCCGAGACCTATATCCGCGCTCTGCAAACCGGTCAGCCTCTGCGCGTCATCCCCGATGACATCGCAGAGAAAACCGCCCGCGAGTTGGAAGAATATCCCGACCAAGACACCCGCCACCTGACCGAACTCAAGGCGATCCTGGACGAAGAGGGATCAACCTATGCCAACTGACGCCGAAGCCCGCGAAGCCGCGCGCTGGAACCACCGGCCCCCGACGCCGATTGCGCAGAATCCGCTGTTTGTCTGGCCGCCTAACCCTGTCGCGATCTTTCGCTGGTATGCCGCGTTTTGGTTCGAGATTTCGACCACAACTTTGTGTCTATTACTGGCCTTTATGGCCTATTTCCTGATTTTGCCGCCTCTTGCGGCGATGACCGAATTCGCGCCCGGTTGGATCACGCGCGTTTGGCTGGCCAACCTCGTGCCGCAGGTCATCATCGCGGGCACGTTGCATCACTTTCTGATCACCAAAAAGGGGCAAGGCGACACATCAAAATTCGACCCCCGCGACCAGAACCGTAACAACGGGTCGTTCACGTTCAACAACCAAGTGCTGGACAACATGTTCTGGCACATCGTCAGCGGCATCACCTTGTGGACTGTCGCGCAGGTGCTGGTGTTCTGGTGCATGGCCAACGGCTTCGCCCCCACCATGCTGTTCCCCGACAACCCGGTCTGGTTTATCGCCGCCTTCGTGCTGATCCCGATCTGGAGCAGCTTTCATTTCTACTGGGTCCACCGCCTGCTGCATTGGCCGCCGCTGTATAAACTGGCGCATTCCCTGCACCACAGGAACGTCAATGTCGGCCCTTGGTCGGGTATTTCCATGCACCCGATTGAACATGTCCTGTTCTACACCAACTTTGCGATCCACCTTGTTGTGCCCAGCCATCCGCTGCACTTGATGTTCCACGGCTATGTGCAATCCACGCATCCAGTGTTCAGCCATTCCGGCTTTGAAAATCTGGTGGTCAAGGAAAACCCACAAATGCGCATGGGCGTCTTCTTTCACCAGCTGCATCACCGCTATTTTGAATGCAACTACGGCACGGTTGAAATGCCGTGGGACCGCTGGTTCGGCAGCTATCACGACGGCACCGCACAGGCAACGGATGAGACCCGCGCCCGCAAAAAGCAGATGTACACATGACCGGCGCGCGGCTGTTGTGGCACCTTGGGATTGCCGTGGATGACACCCGCGTGCGCTGGAAAAGCCTCACGCGGCTGGGGCTTGGCGGCTGAGCGGTTTGCGCTCACCCTTCACGCAACAAATCCAAGGCAAAACCGATGACAACCTATGGCCTGACTGACGAACACAGCATGATTGCGGACACCGTCCGCACCTTTGTCGAGAATGAGATTTACCCCCACGAAGCCCTTGTCGAACGCACCGGTGAAGTCCCCGCCGAAATCGCGCAAGAAATCAAAAATAAGACTCTATCACTGGGGTTTTTTGCCTGTAATTTCCCACAAAGCGTCGGCTGCGCGGGCCTGAATCACGTCGAATTCGCGCTGGTCGAACGGGAATTGGGCCGCGGGTCCATGGCGCTCAACCACTTCTTTGGCCGCCCACAAAACATCCTGATGGCCTGCGAAGGTGAGCAGATCGACCGCTACCTGATGCCCGCCGTGCGGGGCGAACGGATGGACGCGCTAGCGATGACGGAACCGGGCGCCGGGTCCGACGTGCGCGGGATGAAATGTTCCGCTGTGCGTGATGGCGGCGATTGGGTGCTGAACGGGACCAAGCACTTTATCTCTGGCGCCGATCACGCCGATTTCCTGATTGTCTTTGTGGCCACGGGCGAGGACCAAACCCCACGCGGACCCAAGAAACGGATCACCACATTCCTCGTGGATCGTGGCACGCCGGGTTTCACCATCCGCGACGGTTACAAGTCGGTCAGCCATCGCGGCTACAAGAACATGATCCTCGAATTTGACGACTGCCGCCTGCCCGATGCGCAGGTGCTGGGCGAGGTTGATGGCGGCTTTGATGTGATGAACGAATGGCTTTACGCCACACGGATCACCGTCGCCACCATGTCCGTTGGTCGTGCAAGGCGCTGTTTTGACTACGCGCTGACCTACGCCGCCGAGCGCGAGCAATTCGGCCAGAAGATCGGCAAGTTTCAGGGCGTCAGTTTTCAACTTGCCGATATGATCACAGAGATTGACGCCGCCGATTTGCTAACCCTCGCCGCAGCTGACCGGCTGGACAAGGGACTGCCTGCCAACCGCGAAATTGCGAGCGCAAAGCTCTATGCCTCTGAAATGCTCTCTCGCGTTACCGACGCCGCAATCCAAATTCACGGCGGGATGGGGTTGATGGATGATTACCCGCTTGAACGGTTCTGGCGCGATGCGCGGGTGGAGCGGATATGGGATGGCACTTCAGAGATCCAGCGGCATATCATTAGCCGGGATCTGTTGCGTGCGTTGGGTGCCTAAGATGTTGCGCCGTGCAAGCACGTCGCCGTGGCAGGGGGGCCAGCCCCCCGTCCGCAAGCGGACTCCCCCCGGGATATTTTTGGCCAAAAGAAGACCGGACGTGCGCCTAAGGTCCACCCCCCGCGTCCTCAGCACGCGAGGGGCTTCTCCTGGCGCGGTCATCGGCGTCCCCGCCTGTACCGCGACAAAAGGCTCCACGATTCAGGTTAAAGGTCCGTTACTTCTTTTGGCCAAAAATATCCCCGCCGGAGGCTTCGGACGCCTCAGCACCGTCGGGGGGTCGCTATGACACGCGATCTTGGCCGATTGTTCAACCCGCGATCTGTCGCCGTCGTTGGCGGAGGGGCGTGGTGCGAAGCGGTGATTGATCAGCTCAAGAAGGCAGAGTTTCGTGGTGCGATTTGGCCGGTTCACCCTAAGCGGCAAACGATCGCTGATTTGCCAGCGTTTGCCAGTGTCGGCGATCTTCCGTCCTCGCCCGACGCAACTTTTGTGGGTGTCAATCGTCACGCAACAATAGACACTATTCAAGGACTTTCAGAGCAAGAGGCCGGTGGGGCGGTCTGTTTTGCCTCTGGCTTTGGGGAGGTCGCGGACGGTCAGGATTTGCACGACGCCTTGCGAATGGCGGCGGGTGATATGCCGATCCTTGGGCCGAATTGCTATGGCTTTATCAACATGTTTGATCAGACCGTTGTTTGGCCGGATCAACATGGCTGCATGCCCTGCGAACGTGGCGTCGCGATTTTGACCCAGTCGTCAAACATTGCGATTAACCTGACGATGCAGTCGCGCGGTTTGCCGATCGGCTATATCGTGACGTGTGGGAATCAGGCCCAGACATCGCAGGCGGACATCGCAATGGCCTTGCTGGATGATCCGCGTGTCACCGCAATTGGCTTGCATATTGAAGGGTTCGGCGACGTTCACGCGTGGGAAAAGCTGGCGCGGAAGGCAAGGAAACAAGGCGTTCCGCTCGTCGCAATGAAAGTTGGCCGGTCGATTGAGGCCCAGGTCACAACCGTTTCACACACGGCGTCTTTGGCCGGGAGTGACGCGGCAAGTGCGGCGTTGCTGAGGCGGTTGGGGATTGCGCGGGTGGATGACCTGAGCGCCTTTCTGGAAACGCTGAAATTGCTGCATGTCACGGGGCACCTTCCAAGCAAGGCAATTGCCACGGTGAGTTGTTCGGGCGGCGAAGCGGCATTGGCGGCTGATCTGGCGCTGCAGCACGGACTGCATTTTCCGCCGCTGAAACCCGCGCAGGAAAAAGCGCTGTTTGAGGCTCTTGGACCAAAGGTCGCGCTGTCAAATCCGTTGGACTATCACACGTACATCTGGCGCGACACAGAGGCGATGACAAACGCGTTTTCAGCCATGTTAGACACTGATTTGGCTCTGACGATGCTGATTGTGGACTTTCCGCGCGCGGATCGCTGCGACGCGTCTGACTGGGATAGTGCGATTGCTGCGGCCAAGGGCGCAAAAGCGGCGAAGGGACACCGATTGGCGATGGTCGCGACGCTGCCAGAACTGATGCCGGAAGACGTGGCGAAGGACCTGATGGCGGCCGGCATTGTGCCGTTTTGCGGATTGGAATCTGCGCTGGCCGCAGTGGCTGCCGCACAGCAAAACGACCATGCAGAAACCATGCACAACCTATGCACAAGCCATACACAAACCGGGCGCACGATGTCCGAGCGGGCCGCGAAGGCCGCGCTGGCCTGGCATGGGGTGGAAATTCCAAAGGCGGCGCGCGATTTGACGACTGCCGATCAACTCGCCGCGCCACTTGTTCTGAAAGGCGAAGGGTTCGCGCATAAGTCCGAACATGGGGCCGTGATGCTTGGTCTGGAACATAGAGAAATCGCAGAAGCTGCCGCGCAGATGAACGCGCAGGGCTATTTGCTGGAAGAAATGGTACAGAATGGCGTCGCGGAGCTTTTGGTCGGCGTGACCGCCGATCCGACCTGCGGTTTTCTCTTGACGCTGGGCGCGGGTGGCACGTTGACGGAACTGCTGGAAGATACCACGCATCTGCTTTTGCCAACGACGGAGGCTGCAGTAAAACAGGCTCTAACAAGGCTAAGATCGGCGAAATTGCTGGATGGCTATCGTGGTAAACCTGCCGCAAATATGGATGCCATCGTGGCCACGGTCATGGCGGTACAAGACTATGTTCTTGCGCATCAACACACCATTGCCGAAGTTGAAATCAACCCGCTGATCTGCACCCCGACCCGCGCCGTCGCAGCAGATGCATTGATAAGGAAGACAGATGACTGACCCGATCAAGACCCAGCGCAATGGCGCAATTCTGACCGTGACGCTGGACCGGCCAAAGGCCAATGCGATTGACCTTCAGACCAGTCGACGGATGGGCGAGGTCTTTGCCGCATTTCGCGACGATCCTGATCTGCGCGTGGCGATTATCACAGGCGCAGGTGAGAAATTCTTTTGCCCCGGTTGGGATCTGAAAGCGGCCAATGACGGCGATGCGGTCGATGGCGATTATGGCGTCGGCGGTTTTGGCGGGCTGCAAGAATTGCGCGGCATGAACAAGCCGGTGATCGCGGCGGTGAACGGCATTTGCTGCGGCGGCGGGCTGGAACTGGCGCTGTCGGCGGACATTATTCTGGCAGCGGATCATGCGACTTTTGCGCTGCCGGAAATCCGGTCCGGCACGGTCGCAGATGCTGCCAGCGTCAAGCTGCCCAAGCGCATTCCCTACCACATCGCGATGGAACTTTTGCTAACCGGGCGTTGGTTTGACGCAACCGAGGCACACGGCTGGGGCATCGTAAATCACATCCATTCCGGCGCGACGCTTATGAATGAAGCGCGGCAAATGGCAGAGCTGATCGCAAGCGGGCCACCGCTGGTTTATGCCGCGATTAAAGAGATCGTGCGCGACGCTGAAGACGCCAAGTTTCAGGATGCGATGAACCGGATTACAAAGCGGCAGCTCACCTCTGTTGACAGGCTTTATTCAAGCGAGGATCAGGCCGAGGGCGCGCGTGCCTTTGCAGAAAAGCGCGATCCGGTCTGGAAGGGGCGCTAGCGGGTTTTCAGGATCAGGATTTTGGCCATGTCATCGCGCCGCGCCTCTTCTGCGCGATCGTCGTAGATGCGGACATCTTGCACCGCGATTTGCGCCAAAACAGGCTCTAATGCGGCCAATTCTGCCTCAAAACCTGCAGCGGCAAAGTGTTTGGCATTGACCGAAAGCGCGCAGGTCGCACCCGGTGCGGCCATCGCCAAAAGGGGGCGCAGGCCATCCGGTCCGACGTGCCCGTGGGTGAAGGTGCCGGCGCTGACGATGCCGGCATAGGACGCAGGCACAAGGTCATGCCCCGGCGCAAAGATATTAGCATCGCTAAGCGTGCGGTAGTGGTTCTTGTTGCGGGCAACGGCCAACATCTCGGGCGACAGATCGACGCCATCGAGCGGCCCGATATTCATCCGGCTAAGGTGGTCGGCAACAAGGCCCGTCCCCGCCCCAAAATCCAGCACGGGGCCACAGCCACCAGCACCGGCAAAGGCGATGGCCACCGCGCGCGGCAGTTGATAGCCCATCGCCTCGCCAAATCCGGCGTCGTAGGAATGCGCCCAATCGTCATATAGTGCGCGGATGCCATCATCAGAGGACAACGCATATGCGTCATTGAGGTTGGGTAGCTTCGCCATAACAAAAGATTAACAGAAACTTGCATCCGGTCCAGCGCTCCGCCATCTGGAGGTATGACACAGACTTTGCTTTCATTCGGACACGGCTATTCGGCGCAGGCGTTAGAGCGGCATTTGCGCGATTGGCGCATAATTGGCACGACGCGGAACGAGGATAAGCTGGCCGCGATGATGGCGCGGGGGGTTGAGCCAAGGATATGGCCCGGCGCCAACATGATCCCCGCGCTGGACAATGCCACGCATCTGTTGATCTCTGCCGCGCCGGGCGAAGATGGCGACCCGGTTCTGGCAGAGCTGCGCGAAGACATCGCCGCACGAGCCGGACAATTTGAATGGGTTGGGTATCTGTCGACCACCGGCGTCTACGGCGACCATCAGGGCGATTGGGTGGACGAGAATACCGCCCTGACCCCCGCGACAAAGCGCGGAATCGCCCGTGTTAGAGCCGAGAATGAGTGGTCGTCGATCCCCGGCCTGCCGCTGCATATCTTTCGGCTTGCGGGCATTTACGGCCCCGGGCGCGGACCGTTTGCGAAGGTCCGCAATGGCACAGCGCGGCGGATTATCAAACCCGGTCAGGTGTTCAGCCGGACCCATGTGGCCGACATCGCGCAGGTCTTGGCCGCCTCGATTGCGCGGCCAAATCCAGGTGCAGCCTATAACGTCTGCGACGATGATCCCGCGCCGCCCGAAGACGTGATTGCCCATGCCGCTGACTTGCTGGGGCTGCCTGTGCCAGAGGCAGAGGATTTTAACACCGCAGAGATGACCCCGATGGCCCGCAGCTTTTACGCCGAAAGCAAGAAGGTGCGGAATGATCGGATCAAGGAAGAGCTGGGCGTCAAGCTGCGTTACCCGGACTATCGGGCAGGGCTTGCCGCCCTTTTGACCGCGGAAACAGACGTCTGACACCCCAGGCGATGCCTGTGAAGACCATCAAAAGAACGGCAGCAGCCAGAAAATAGGTGCCGTAAACCGTGATCCGGTCCGCAGGCAGCAGCGAATTCAGGAACGGGTAGGGCAAGCCTTGTGTCACAGTGCCTTTGGGTGAGGTGGCGAGCGGTTGAACCGCGAATTCAATCCACACAATATAGAGACTAATAAGGCCAAAAAGCCACAAAAACGCGGACGTCATCCGGCGAAACGCACGGTGGATAAAGGTCGCATCGATCCATTGCAAGAGTGGGCCAAGGGCGTGCAGGTAAAGTTCCAAATAGGGCTCGCCCAGCTTGCCGTCACGGGTGACAGAGGCAGGGTCGTTCAGAAATAGCGACCAGTAAAGATAGACGACCATCGCATTGACCACCGCGGTCATGCTGACAAAGCCATCCCAGCGTTTTGTGCTGCGTCCCTCTTCGATTGCCATCATGCGGCTGGCCGCGAAAAAGGAACAAAAAAGCGCCCAAACCGTCAGGAACCTGAACGGGCCGGAAAACTGGGTGTAGTCGCTTAGCAGGATCATGCGCAGGCAGTACCCAGCGGCCAGAAGGAACACGATCCAGCGGTAGATTTTTGTGATTGGCATCAAGGTCCCCTCGTCGCGCCACACTGCATTGTCGCGCGCCGGATTGCCAACAGTAACCTCGCGTCTACCTTTTGCCTTGAAGCTGTGGCCAGGGCCGCACATATCCACCCAGACCCCAAGACAGGAGCCGACATGACACTTCGCGCCAGAACCGCGGCCATTCTCGATCACCCCGGCGTGCGGCGTGGGATCATCGCGGTGATCTTGTTTAACGCAGTGATCCTGGGGCTTGAGACCTCGCAAACGGTGATGGCAGTGGCTGGGCCGCTGATCCTTGTTCTTGACAGTATCTGCCTTGCGATCTTTGTGGCCGAGATTGCCGCAAAGCTTTTTGCTCACCGGCTGGCGTTCTTCCGCAATGGCTGGAACATCTTTGATTTTGTGATCGTTGGCATTGCCGTGGTCCCGGCCGGGCAGGGCCTTTCGGTGCTGCGGGCCTTGCGGATCTTGCGCGTGTTACGGGTGGTGTCGGTTGCACCCACCCTGCGCCGCGTGGTCGAAGGATTTATCACCGCTTTGCCCGGAATGGGGTCTGTTTTCCTGCTGATGGGCATTATCTTTTACATCGGCGCCGTCATGGCGACAAAGCTGTTTGGCGCGGCGTTCCCGCAATGGTTTGGATCACTGGGCGGGTCGGCCTATTCGCTGTTCCAGATCATGACGCTGGAAAGCTGGTCGATGGGCATCGTGCGCCCCGTGATGGAGATTTATCCCTACGCCTGGGCCTTCTTTGTGCCGTTCATCATGGTCACAACCTTCGCGGTCGTGAACCTGTTGGTCGGTCTGATCGTGAACTCGATGCAAGACGCACACCACGAAGAAGACGTCGCCGCCACCGATGCCTACCGGGATGAAGTCATGGCCAAACTGGACGCGATTGAGAAACGGTTGGCGGAAAAGGGGTAAGGCCCGCTTCGCGGACAAAGTGAGCTTTCGGATCTGTTTGCCAAAAGTCTGCTTCACAAGGTTTTTCTTGATAGTAGGCATCTTCCATCGCAAGCTTCCCGTCAGCAACGATGTTCTAGTGGGACGGTACTGGGAATGCTTGAGATTTGGGGGCGTCGTTCGTCGTCTAACGTTCAGGCGCTCATGTGGTGCGTCGGAGAATTGCAATTGCCTCACATCCGTTTCGACGCTGGCGGACAACACGGCGTCACGGACACCGAGTTCTTCTTGGCATTGAATCCCAATGGGACCATTCCGGTAATACGAGACGAAAGCGGTCCGCCGATTTGGGAGACAGGTGCTGTTCTCAGGTACCTTGCCACTCGTTACGGATCAGACTCGTTCTGGCCGAATGATCCAGATCGCAGAACGGAAGTGGACATGTGGGCAGAATGGGCAAAAATCAACGTGGCGATGTGTTTTACGGTGCCAATTTTCTGGCGCGTAGTCCGTACGCCTGAAACCGAACGAGACAAAATGGCAATCGCTTTTGCCCTGCGGGCCTTGCATGAACGGCTTGCAATCGCTGAAGCTCGTCTCGAGAAGACGGAATGGCTAGCGGGGCCATCCCTGACGTTGGCAGACATTCAGCTTGGACATGTGCTCTTTCGTTATTTCGACATTGATATCGAGCGTCCGGACTGGCCAAGGCTCAATGAATACCATGATCGTCTTATGATGCGCCCGGCCTTTCGCGAGCACGTCGCAATTAGCTATGACGAACTCCGCGCCACTCCCCTTTGAATATTGTAAAATCGGCGCTTCAGCTTTCCTTCCGAATGCTGCCGTTGGCGGCTATCGCAGCATTCGACACTTTGGGCTCTTTGCCGTCATCCGCCGCGCCGGTCACGAAGGGCCGGTTCGGGAAGGATGGCCGTTCGCTGCACCGTGAGCGAACTGGCATGATGCGGGACGGAGCTGACTTTTGCTGCGGCTGCACCGACGACCGCTTTGCGACGCTTACTTATTCGTCCTTGGTTGTGGTGAACGTCTTGTTGCTTGCATAATACACGATGTTGTCCAGCGTATCATCTGCGTAGGCATTCGCGTTTGTAACGTGGCCGTCATAGCCGCCTACTTTGCAAAGACCTTTCCCGTCTTTCCAAACCATCATCAGGCCATGTTCCTCTTCCCAAGCACATTCCGCTTCCATCACTACGTAGCGACTTGTGTCCGAGCCACGACCGTCCTCGACAAAGACTGGGCCGGGGGTCACATGCATCCAAATCTGCTTTGGATCAGAAACAACTCCCATTTCTTGATCCAGCCAGTCTTCACCACCAACCGCATCGTGGAAGTCTTTATAGTAGTTGAATATATGCCGAGAATCCTTCAGGCGGTCCGTTGCATTGCGGTTAAAAAATTCCATCAGTGTAGGATCTGAACGGCTAACCTCATCAGCAAGCTCGACTTCAAAACCATCAAAATATGGTACTTTAATTTTCATCTTTAGGCCCTCGTACCTGTTTGAGGATGCGCGGTAAACGTAGATAAGCAGACTTTGGTGCGCAACGCAGCATTTTGCACCTTGGGCTCAGAGCAGTCAATCGTGCACCTAAGCCCGCTTCCCCAATGTCGCGACGTCCAGCACATCGAGCACTTTCGCCTCAATATCCTCGGCGTTCAATCCGGCCATGGCGTACATGTCGCGAGGGCTGGCTTGGTCGATGAAGGTGTCGGGCAGGACCATAGACCGGTACTTCAGCCCGTGATCAAACACGCCTTCATCCGCCAAAAGCTGCGCGACGTGTGACCCAAACCCACCCACGGCGCCTTCTTCAATCGTGATCAGCGCGTCGTGATCGGCGGCCAGTTTCAGGATCAAATCGCGGTCCAGCGGCTTGGCAAAGCGCGCATCCGCGATCGTCGGCGTGATCCCTTTGGCCGCCAAGGCTTCACAGGCGGTTTCAACTTCGGCCAAACGCGTTCCAAAGGACAAAATTGCCACTTTAGAGCCTGTTTTGATCATCCGCCCCTTGCCGATTTCCAGCGGCTGCGCGTCTTCGGGGATCTCGACGCCCACGCCTTCACCGCGCGGGAACCGGAAGGCAGAGGGGCCATCCTCGTAGGCGGCCGCGGTGACGACCATGCGCACCAGCTCTGCCTCATCGGCGGCGGCCATCACAACAAACCCCGGCAGGTTCGCCAGATAGGCGACATCAAACGCCCCCGCGTGTGTCGCGCCATCGGCCCCGACCAGCCCGGCGCGATCAATCGCGAAACGCACGGGCAACCGCTGGATCGCCACATCATGCACAACCTGATCGTAACCACGCTGTAGAAAGGTCGAATAAAGCGCGCAAAACGGCTTCATCCCGCCTGCCGCCAAACCGGCGCTGAACGTCACGGCATGCTGTTCGGCAATGCCCACATCAAAGCAGCGCGAGGCATAGCGCTGCATGAATTTATTCAGCCCCGTCCCGTCGGGCATCGCGGCGGTGATGGCGCAGATTTTAGGGTCTGTTTCGGCCATTTTCACCAAAGTATCGGCAAAAACGGACGTATAGCTTGGCGCGTTGGACGGTGCTTTTTTCTGCTCTCCGGTCACCACGTTGAACTTTCCAACGCCATGGCCCTTGTCGCGCGCGGCCTCTGCCGGGCCATAGCCCTTGCCCTTTTTGGTGATCGCGTGGATCAGGATGGGCCCGGTGGCGCGGTCCTTCACGGTGCGCAGCACGGCCAGCAGTTGGTCCATATCGTGGCCATCAATCGGGCCGAGGTAGCTGAACCCCAATTGTTCGAACAGCGTGCCGCCAACGGTCATATGTTTGACCATATCCTTGGCCCGCTTGGCCCCATCACGGAAGGGTTCGGGCAGCAGGCTAACGGCCCCTTTGGCGGCGGCTTTGAGTTCCTGAAACGGCTCGCCTGCATAAAGCTGCGACAGATACGACGACATCGCACCCACAGGCGGGGCAATCGACATCTCGTTGTCATTCAGGATCACGATCAGGCGCTTCTTCAGATGGCCTGCGTTGTTCATCGCCTCGTAGGCCATGCCCGCAGACATGGACCCGTCGCCGATCACGGCAATCGCGTCGCCACCCTCGCCGCCCAGATCACGCGCCGTGGCGAACCCCAAAGCGGCCGATATCGAGGTCGAGGAATGCGCAGCACCAAAGGGATCATAATCGCTCTCGCTGCGCTTGGTGAACCCGGACAGCCCGTCCTTGCTACGCAGGGTCCGGATCCGGTCGCGCCGCCCGGTCAGGATCTTGTGGGGGTAGCATTGGTGGCTGACGTCCCAAATGATCTTGTCCTTGGGCGCGTCAAACACCGCATGCAGCGCCACCGTCAGTTCCACCACGCCAAGACCCGCGCCAAGGTGCCCGCCGGTCACAGAGACCGCGCTGATCGTTTCGGCCCGAACCTCATCCGCCAGTTGGCGCAGCTGCGCATCGGACATGCCTTTCATGTCGGCAGGAATGTTCACGCGGTCCAAAAGCGGGGTATCAGGGCGGTCAGTCATGTCGTGTCCTATCTGTCCCGGGCGATAACGAACTGTGCCGCGTCGCGCAGCGTGTCCGCCCTCGCCCCATATGGACTTAGCGCATCACAGGCGGATTCCACCAGTTCACTTGCGCGGCTTTTCGCCCCATCCAGCCCCAAAAGAGAAACAAAAGTGGCCTTTCCGGCGGCATCGTCCTTGCGCACGGCCTTACCGACGGCGGCGGCGTCGCCTTCGACGTCCAGAATGTCATCGGCAATCTGAAACGCGAGGCCGAGCGCGTCGCCATATGCCCTTAGCGGTGCCTCATCCGCGCCTGCCATCCGTGGCCCGGCACAGCTGGACCATGTGATCAGCGCGCCGGTTTTTCCGTTTTGCAGGGTAATGATCTGATCCAGCGTCAGGGGAGAGGCCGCAGTCTCGGCCGCGATATCCAGCATCTGCCCGCCGATCATCCCGTCCATGCCTGCCGCCTGCGCCAGCGTCCGGATCAACCGCAACTTGGCCGGGTCATCCGCCCCCAGATCGCCCAGCGCCTCGAACGCCAAGGTCTGCAATGCGTCGCCCGCAAGCACCGCAATCGCCTCGTCCCACTTGCGATGCACGGTGGGCTTGCCGCGGCGCAGATCGTCGTCATCCATGCAGGGCAAATCATCGTGGATCAGCGAATAGGCATGCAGCGCCTCAATCGCGAGGGCGGCATCGCCCGCAATGCCGGGTTTGATCCCATGCAGCGCCGCACCTTCCAGCACCAGAAATCCCCGCAACGCCTTGCCGCCCTCCAGCGCATAGGTCATCGCGTCTCTTAGAACGCTGGTGCGCGGGGCCATCGCGGCCCCCATCCGGGCCGCCACAACCGCCTGCGCCTGACGCAAAGCGTCTTGGAAATCAGTCATCCAGCGGCGCGGTCCCGGCAGGCTGCCCTGACCCATCCAACGTGATCTTGGCGACCTTCTCTTCGGCCTCTTTCAGCTTGGCCTCGCACCGTGCTTTCAGCGCAGCACCGCGTTCATACAACGCGATTGAGGCATCGAGCGCCACATCGCCACGCTCCAACTGGCCCACGACTTGTTCGAGTTCCTTCATCGCGTCTTCAAAGCTCATTTCATCGACGTCACTCATGTCGCCCGCTCCTTTAATACCGTCACATGGGCCGCTGCGGCCTCCCCAAGTGCGGCCAAGTCATACCCGCCCTCAAGGCTCGATACCACCCGACCTTTGCAGTGTTCATCCGCCAATTCGCAAAGCCGTTCCGTCACCCAGCCAAAATCATCTGTCGTCAGGTTCATCCCGGCCAATGGATCAGCCTCATGTGCATCAAATCCTGCGGAAATCAGCAGAAGTTGCGGAGAGAACGCATCAACCCGCGGCAGCACGACCCGCTCCATCACATCGCGAAAGGCTTTTGACCCCGTGCCACCCGGCAGCGGCACGTTCAGCACATTGCCGACGCCGGTTTCATGTGCCGCCCCGGTGCCCGGATATAACGGCGACTGATGCGTGGAACAAAACAGAATGCGCGCGTCTTCCTCAACCAGATCCTGCGTGCCGTTGCCGTGGTGCACGTCAAAATCCACAATCGCCACGCGGTCCAGCCCGTGATGATCCAGCGCATACTTTGCCGCAATGGCCACATTGCCAAAGAAGCAAAACCCCATCGCAGTCTCGCGTTCCGCATGGTGCCCTGGCGGGCGCATCGCAACAAAGGCGTTGCCCGCTTCACCGCCCATCACCAGATCTACGGCGCGAACAATGCCGCCAACCCCGCGAAACGCGGCCCCCAAAGTGCCCGGCGACATATGCGTATCCGCATCCAGCGACCGCCAGCCTTCGTCCGGGGCTGCTGCACGTATATTGTTGATGTGCCCCTGCGGGTGGCAACGCAGAATGTCGTCTTCCGCGCCCAGCGGGGCCTTCACCCGCAACAGATCCATATCCGCAACCGCACCTAGAACGGCATCCAACCGTGCCACCTGTTCAGGATGGCCCGGCGGCGTCACATGGTCATAACAATCGGGGTGGGTGATCAAAGCTGTTGTCATACCGCAACCTCTCGCAAAGCACGCGGTCCTTCAACTTCTTTTGGCCAAAAATATCCTGGGGGAGTCCGCTTTGCGGACGGGGGCAAAGCCCCCAAACAAAGGGTGGGCGGGTGGGCCCGCCCGCACCCTCAATCCGGCGCCAACATATAGCCCGCACCGCGCACCGTTTGCAGATAGCGCGGCTGCTTGGGGTCGGCTTCAATCTTGCGCCGCAGCCGTGTGATCTGCACATCCACCGCACGTTCCTGCGTCTGCCCGCCAGACCGCGCCAGCTCTTCCACCAGCCGCGCCCGCGTCATCGCTTCGCCCGGTGCGCTGGAAAAGATCCGCATCAGCTGGCTTTCGGTGGCCGTCAGCCGCACCAGATTGTCGCCTTGCCACATTTCTCCGCGGGCGATGTCATAGCGGATCGCACCAAGGTTCAGCACCTTTGGCGCGACCACGACCGGCTCTGCCTGTGGCACCCGGCGCAGGATCGCGTTGATCCGCAGCAACAACTCCTTGGGCTCAAATGGCTTGGCAAGATAGTCATCGGCCCCTGCCTCCAGCCCCGAAATCCGATCATCCGTCTCGCCCTTGGCGGTCAACAACAGGATCGGCGTCGACAAGGTTTGACGCAGATCGCGGCACAGGCTCATCCCATCCTCGCCCGGCATCATCACATCCAGCACGATCAAATCGAATTCCAGACCCGACAGGATCCGACGCGCATGGGCTGCATCCCGCGCACCACTGACCAAAAACCCCGACCGCATGAGGAACTTTTGCAAAAGCGTTCTGATTCGTTCGTCGTCGTCGACAATCAGCAAATGGGCGTCGTCAGCGTTCATCACTTCGATCCTTTAGCGCGTCATAATAAAAACGCATCTCTTCATCCATCATCGCTTCCAGCACCTGCCGAAAGCCTGCAACCGCCTCTGGCCCGGCCGCGCGGTAGGCATGGCGCATCCGGTCGCGTTGTGCATCCGACAAGGCCCGTTCTAACGCGGCCCCCGTCTCCGTCAGGGTCAAATGCCGCTCGCGTTTGTCACGCTTGCCAACCGTGCTTGCCACCAAACCGTCCTCGATCAAGGTACGCAAGACACGATTAAGCGATTGTTTTGTCACACCAAGCACTGACAGCAGGTTGTTGACGGTGGTGCCGGGACTGCGGTGGATAAAGTGGATCGCGCGGTGATGCGCCCGACCATAGCCCTGATCCGACAGGATCCGGTCCGGGTCGGCTGTAAAGCCGCGATAGGCAAAGAACATCGCCTCGATGCCTTTGCGCAGCTGTTCATCTGTCAGGAACAGCAGGCTTTGGCCGGTCTGCCCCGGTGTTCCCTGCGCCATGGTGCCCTCCCTCGCTGACGCGAAGATACGTCAGCCTTGTTGACATTCCAAGGCGCGATTGATACCGATTTACAGAAATTGCGTAATAAAATGTCCGTTTCGGACCTATTTGCGCAACAAATGCAAATCCGTAAGGGAGGTTCCAATGGCGGGTTACGATGATCGTGATGGCAAAATCTGGCTGGACGGCCAGTTGGTTGACTGGCGCTCGGCACAGGTCCACGTGCTGACCCATGCCCTGCACTATGCATCCTCTGTGTTCGAGGGCGAGCGTTGCTACAACGGCAAGATCTTCCTGGATCGCGAACACACCGAACGGCTGCATTATTCTGCCAACCGTTTGGATTTCCAGATCCCCTATACCACCGACGAACTGATGGCCGCCAAGGCCGAGGTGCTGGCCGCCAACGGTCTGACCGACGCCTACGTGCGCGCCTTTGCATGGCGCGGCGCGGGCGAAGACATGGGTGTCGCTTCTGCCAAAAACCCCGTCCGCACCTGCATCGCGGCCTGGCATTGGGGCAACTACTACGGCGACGCCAAAACCAAAGGCGCCAAGCTCGACATCGCCAAATGGAAGCGCCCCAGCCCCGAAACCATCCCGCATGACGCCAAGGCGGCCGGTCTTTACATGATCGCCACCATGTCCAAGCACGCGGCAGAGGCGAAGGGCTGTTCTGACGCGCTGATGTTCGACTATCGCGGCTATGTCGCCGAATGCACCGGCGCGAACCTGTTCTTTGTCAAAGACGGCGAAGTCCACACCCCCAAGGCCGATGCCTTCCTCAACGGGCTAACCCGCCAAACGGTGATCAAGATGCTGGGTGAAAAGGGCGTCACCGTGCATGAGCGCGTCATCATGCCCGAGGAACTCGAAGGGTTTGAACAATGCTGGCTCACCGGCACTGCCGCCGAGGTCACCCCCGTCGGCCAAATCGGCGACTACAACTTTGAGGTCGGCGCCCTGACCCTCGACGTCGCTGATACCTATGAAAAGCTGGTGCGGACCTAAGCCTCACCACCCTTATCAATTCGCAGGAAATGCCGCGCCCGTTGCGCGGCATTTTCGCGTCTGGGGCGTTGTTGCAGTGCCAGCGTGGCCTTGCGGGGTAGCTTGGCCTTTTGGATCGCCAATAGGTGCCGCGTGTGCGGTTCGCTTTGGGTCTTTTCGTGTTGATCCGTCATCGCAACCTCCGATTAAGAACGCAGATGTGCAGCGTGCCGGCAAGTTTAGCGGTGTGACGCCGGACTGATCCCCAGCAGGTGACGCGCAACACGGGCAGCCCTGTGCAAAGCGGTCTCTTCCGGTTCCAGATCGACTTGCGCCGTCAAAGGCGGGAGCGTTTTGCTCTGATCGACCGCTGTTTTTTGCTTACGAATAGCGCGTTCTAACAACGCTCCTTGCACGCCAACATCGGCGTTTAATTCAACATTTTTCATAACAGATTCCCAGGTACTGCCACATTCATAACACATTTCGACGGCGGAGTCTTGGGGGCTATTGATCACTATTTCCCGCCGGGATGCCCCATCGCCTTACGCTGTTTTGCGCGTTCGATCCCCAACTGCCGCTCGCGCCAGATAATCAGCACCCCGGCAGAGATCACGATGCCAGCGCCGATCAACATCGTGCCTGTGGGGACCTCGTCAAAGACGAAATACCCGATCACCAGCGCCAGGATCATCGAGGTATAGTCAAACGGCGCCACCAGCGATGCATCGGCATAGCGGTAGCTGGATGTCATCAGGATCTGGCCGATCCCGCCCAGCAATCCCGCCATCACCAACATCGCTAGAACAGGACCGGATGGCACGGCCCAACCCCATGGCAGCGTGAACAACGCCAAGACGCTCGACGTGATCGTGAACCAAAAGACAATCGCCGCCGTCGCCTCTGTCGCGACCATCTTGCGCACAAAGACATGCGCCAGCGCCGACATCATCGCGCTCATCAGGACAACGACCGCGCCCAAGGTTTCGCGAGATCCCACGTCGGCATCCATCGACAGGCGCGGCGACAGAATGATCAACACACCAACCAACCCCAGGGCCACCGCAGAAAGCCGGAACGCCCGGACATTTTCGCCCAAGAACATGGCCGCAAAGATCACCACCAGCAACGGCGCGGCGTAACCAATCGCCGTCACCTCTGGCAGCGGTAGCAAGGCCAGTCCGGTGAACCCGAACCCCATGCCCATCGTCCCCGCCAAGCCCCGCCAGACGTGGGAAAGCGGGTTCTTGGTTTTCCACCCGTCGCGTAATTCACCGCGCATGGCGAGCCAGCCGAACAGGATCGGTAGCGCAAAAAACGACCGAAAGAACACCGCTTGTCCCGGCGGCACGTCACCGCTTGCCGCCTTGATCAGCGACGCCATGCCCATAAAGGTCATGACTGAAAGCACTTTGAACAGGATTCCGCGCAACGGTTGCATAGGCGCAGATTACGTCGTTGCTGGCCGCGCACAACGGCTACCTTTGCAGCCCAGCTATGCGTCAGCTTGTGGTCACACGGAAAGCGCCGCAGTCGCGCCCGAGAAATCCGCGCCCTGATGAACGACCACCCCCGCCGCCCTTAGCAGGGTTATGCCATCGGCCACCTCTTCGGACCCGGTGCCACCAGCGTCCCTCAGGATCACGCGGCTGATACGGCCAGGATGCCGTTCCGCGGCGGCGGCATAGACCTGACTGTCGTGCTGGCCCGTATCGCCGATCAGAATGCAGGGCAGATCAGGATGCGCAGCCAGCAAAGCGTCAATCGCCTGACCCTTATGATCACCATGGGTGCCGGTGATAAACTGCGTCTCGCTGATACCGTAGTCGCGCAAAAACATCGGCGCGCGCGGTAACCCCGCACGGGCAAAGACGGCCTGCAAAAAGTCATGCAAGTTCCACGGCGAAGAACTGACAAAATAGACCGGGTTGCGCCCGTCTTCCGCCAATACCTCGATCAAACGCACCGCGTCCGCAAAGACCTGCCGCGTCAGCGCGTTGCCCGTCAGTGTCGTCCAAATGTTGCGCGGCAGCGACCATGCCCCGGTCAGCATTATCGTGTCGTCGATATCCGAGATGATAAGATAGCCAGCCTCCGGCCCGGCGACACGCACCGGGCAAATGGCGCTGATCTCTTCGGCGTTGACCGTGATATCCACCCACCCCACCTGATCGCCGCGCGGCAGGTGCAACGTGAAATAGCCTTCCTCGTCCGAAAGGGCGGTCACACCCTGCGCCGTCACGGTGACGCCTGCGACCTCGTCAGTCAGGAACATCCGCAACATCTGTTGCAGATTGCGCATCCGGCCCTGCTCAGCGTGCGGCTTGTCGACCCGTTGCGCCGCCAGCACGCGGCCCCGCACGACCAGATGATCTGGCGTCGCATATCCCAGATAAGGTGCGATCACCTGCGCGCTGCGCGGAACGATCAGCACGCGCTCTATCCCGCGCTCTGCTTTTGCCGCCCATCGCGCCAATCGCAGGTTCAGGCTCATCCCGGTTGCACGCGCAGAACAGCGCCGCCATCGGTCAGCACCAACACTGCGCCATCGGGCAAAACCTCAACATCGCGCACGCGGCCCACATCCGTCAGCAGGCGCTCCTCTCCGATGACGCGCCCGCCTTGCATCTTCAACCGCACCAGCGCGCCGGGGTTCAGCGACCCGATCAGAATATCGCCCTGCCACGGCCCATAACTGCCGTCATAAAAGGCCATGTTGCTGGGCGCGATCACCGGGTCCCAATAATAGACAGGCTCCTCTAACCCTTGCGCGCGGGCCTGCCCGCTGCCCACGTCACTGCCACGATAATTGATGCCGTAAGACACCAGCGGCCAGCCATAGTTCCGCCCCGGCTGCACTTGGTTAAGCTCATCACCCCCGCGCGGCCCGTGTTCCACCGTCCATAGCCCACCGGGCCCAAGTGCGGCCCCTTGCGGGTTGCGATGCCCCAGTGACCAGATCCCATCACCGCCGTCGCGCCCGACAAATGGGTTATCCGCCGGGATCGTGCCGTCGGCATTGATCCGAATGACCTTGCCGTGCGTCGTCGTCACATCCTGCACCAATGTCCCGTCGTCACCTGCACCACGGTCGCCCGTCGTGATCCAAACGGTGCCATCCGCTGCAGGCACAATCCGGCTGCCAAAGTGCCGCCCGCCGCGCACCGCAGGCATCTGCACAAAGATGTCCCGCACATCACTCAAGGTGCCATCAGCCCCCAAGGTGCCACGTGCTGCGGCCGTTACGGCACCGCCCTGCACCGGCTTGGCATAGGTCCAGAACAGACTGCGGTCGCGGTTGAAATTGGGAGAGACGGCAACATCCAGCAAGCCGCCCTGACCGCCGCGCGCGATCTTTGGCACGCCCTGCAACGGGGCAGAGACGGCGCCATCCACCCCGATGATCCGCATCGTGCCGCCCTTTTCGGTCACCACAAACTGCCCTGATGGCAGCCGCGCAATGCCCCACGGCGCATCCAATCCAGTAGCAAACCGCGTGACCGTGACGGGTGTCTGTGGCAAAGCCGCCGCCCGCGTTTGCCCGGCAAAGGCGGGCTGGAAATCGGCGTTCGGCGCGCCTTGCTGCACCTGACCAAAGGCCAGCGTCGGGATCAGCGCGCATATCAAAGCAAACCGCATCACATTCTCCTTTGGTTAAATAGATAACCCCGGTCCGGCAAAAGTCCCGCCGGGCTCACGCCGATGTGCGTAATTTCGCCAACGCCCAGCGCGCCGCATCAGCGACCGCCGCGTCAGGGTCATCGACCAATGCGGCGGCCTGTGTTGCCAGCGCGGGCTTTCCCGAATTGCCAATTGCATAAAGCACGTTGCGCACAAACCGGTCGCGGCCAATCCGCTTGATCGGCGACCCGCTGAATTTTTCCCGAAACGCGGCATCGTCCAATGCCGCCAGTTCCGCCAGCGGTGGGGCCATCAGATCATCCCTTGCAGCCAGACGTTGATCCTTGGCCGTCGCTGCAAACTTGTTCCACGGGCAGATGGCCAGACAATCATCACAGCCGTAAATCCGATTGCCCATCAGCCCGCGCAATTCCTCGTCCACGGGACCCTTATGCTCAATCGTCAGATAGGAAATGCAGCGCCTTGCATCCAGTTGAAAGGCTGCGGGAAAGGCCGCCGTCGGACAAATATCCAAACACGCGCGGCACGACCCGCAATGCTCACTTTCCCCCGTATCAGGGTCTAAGGTGAGCGTGGTAAAGATCGCCCCCAGAAAGAACCAATTGCCCAAGTCGCGCGACAGCAGATTGGTATGCTTGCCCTGCCAGCCCAGCCCCGCCGCTTGCGCCAGCGGCTTTTCCATCACCGGTGCGGTATCGACAAACACCTTCACCTCACAGGCCGCCTCGGCCACCAGCCAGCGTGCGACCCGCTTCAGCCGCTTCTTGACCACGTCATGATAATCGCGCCCCTGCGCATAAACGCTGATCGCCGCCCTGTCGGGTCGCTCCAGCACGGCCAACGGATCGTGATCTGGGGTATAGGTCTCGGCCAGCATGATCACCGATTTCGCCTCGGGCCAAAGCGCTGATGGATCCCCGCGCCAGCCCATCCGCTCTGCCATCCACCCCATTTGGCCATGACGACCGGCATCGACAAAGGCGCTTAACCGTCCCGCAAGGTCCGGCACCGCATCAGGCCTGCATACACCCATCTGCGCAAAGCCAGCCTCACGCGCAAACGCCTGCAACCGGTCCTTCATTCTTTTGGCCAAAAATATCCGGGGGGTCCGGGGGCTCGCCCCCGAAAATGGGGCCGCCATTTCTGCACCACAGGTCCGTGCGAACGTAGCGCCGGGCAGGCATCACCCACCCGATCCCGATCAAAAATCAAGGTCAGCATAATGCGCAGGCTGTGGGAACCCCGGCACCTGATCGGCCAGCAACGACCGGAATGCCGGGCGCGACTTGATCTTGGCATACCAGTCCTTGACCACCTCTGACCGGTTCCAATCCACGTCCGAGATATAGTCCAGACACGACAGCTGCGCAGCGGCGGCAAAATCCGCCAGCGACATCTCATTGCCTGCCACCCAGCGGCGCTGATCCAGCAGATGCGCCATATAATCCAGATGATACTTGATCGCCTTGGACCCTGCTTTGACATTGGTGCTATCGGGATATCCGGTGCCCATCACCTTGCGAAAGACCCGCTCTCCCACCAGTTTTTCGGTGCACTCGCGATAGAACTTGTCATCAAACCAGGCCACCAGACGGCGCACCTCATACCGGCTCTCGGCGTCCTTGGGCAGCAGCGCCGGGCTTGGCTGGACCTCTTCAAGGTATTCGCAAATCGCTGTGCTATCGGCCATCGTTCGGTTGCCCATCTTCAAGACCGGCACCTTGCCCGCGGGATTCCGGCGCAGAAAATCACTGTCCTGTTCCCAATAGCGCTCTTCGACCAGCTCGACCTCGATCTTCTTTTCCGCAAGGCTCAGCCGCACTTTGCGCGAAAACGGTGATAAAGGATAATGATACAGCCGGTTCATCTTATGCCCTTTGCTCGTTGTCTTTCTTCAATGCCGCATCCCCGTGCGCCGTTCAATCCTCAAAACAAGCGCTGCGCCCATCTGCGGCAATTGTCGCCGCCCCGTCCATGATGCTGGACGCCCTGCGCCGCACCGCGTCGCTTGGGTTTGATGCCGACCTTGCCTTTGGATTGGGTAGGATCGCCGCCAGCCTTGCCGCCTGTGTTGCGGTCAGGTCCGACGCATCCACACCAAAGTAATGCCGGGCCGCCGCCTGCACACCAAACACACCCTCATCAAATTCGGCCACATTCAGATACAACTCAATGATCCGCCGCTTTGACCACACCGCCTCTGTCAGCGGTGTCCACATAGCCTCCATCGACTTGCGCACCCAGGACCGCCCCTGCCACAAATAGACATTCTTCACCACCTGCTGCGATATGGTCGAGGCGCCGCGATTGCCGCCCGCCTCCAGCGCGGATTGGATCGCATTCACGTCAAGTCCCCAATGCAGGCAGAAATTGGCATCCTCCGCGGCCACGGCAGATCGTGCCATCACCGGCGCGATCTCGTCCAAAGCGGCCCACTCCATCTCGATCCCGCCCAAACGGCGGCTTTCGGACAGCGCATAAGGCGTGCTGGGCGGGTTGATCAGCGCGTAAAGAAACGTCAGCAACACCACCATCAGGACCGCTCCGAAAACGCCGCGCCACAGCCAGCCGACCACGCGCCGCATCACCCCCTTGCGGGGCTTTTGCGCCTGCGTCTTTGTCTTGGGTTTTGTGGTCCTGGCCATGGGTGGTTTAAGTCATGGACAGACCGATATCGTCAAGCCTTGGACCGCACAGTTATGCGGCTTCGCGTAGCAAAACCGCCTCTTTACCTGTCAACTCGCGCCGCGCCAGAACTTGCTTGGCCCGTCCGCCCACCGACATAAGTTCAGGGAAAAGTGCATAGAGTTCCTTGCGAATGCCCGGATTGGATTCAAGGATCGCCGGGCCGGGGAAAAAGCTTTCGCTCCACGCGCCGTCACCCTGAATGACCTGATGGCAGTCGAACAGAATGTGGTGATAGGTGACCAAACCGCTGGGAACTTGCTGAACGCCCACCCCATCCACAAGGTCCTTGGCCGCAACAAAAACCTCGCGCTCGAAAAAGTACATCTCGGCCTGCCAGCCGGTGATCAACATCCGATGCTGTGGCGATACCAGCAGCGGCGCATGGTTGTTCAGAACGCCCGCCTCGAACCGGATCGGCGCAAAGGTGCCCTGCCCCCAGACCGTCCGCTGCCCGTGCCAGCGCACCGGCTGCATGCCGTTGTCGCGGGTCAGGACCAGATCGCCGGGTACAAGGCTTTCGACCGGGCGATAGCCTTGCTGCGTCAGGATCATCGTGCCCGAGACGAAACAAGGCGGCACCGGAAAGCTTTGCCCAACCGAGGTATCCAGATTGGCGACCTGCAACTTGGTATTGCCATTGGCCAGCGTCGGCGCACCGTCGCCGTCTTCATTCATATCGATGGCAAAAGTCTGAAAGGTGCCATCACCCATATCGACACGCACAAAACCGCCGGTCTGACCGGGGTCGCCGCGCACATCGCCAAAGCCCAGAAATGTATACGTCAGGAACGTGGTACCGCCATCCAGTGACACGAACTCGCCTGCAACAGGTGCGGCCAAAAGGTTGTCGACATCCTGAAAGATCAGCGTCGTGGTCGACCCGTTGGTGATGTTGATGTTGCTGCCCGATACCAGCGGGTCACCATTCACATCCTGTGCCACCAAAGTGAAATCTGCCATGTCGTCTCATTCCTTCCGCGCAATCGCCGCGCCAACCTTGACCCAAAGGAAACACGAGAAAGGCGGCGCAAGTATGGTAAAGAACGGATTAATTCCCCTCCTGCGATCTGAGACCTTCAAAATTAAATTATATTTTTCAATACCTTATATCTTCATTGCCGATTTCGCGCTGCCACAATTACAGGGGAAGATGATCCGTCAACTCACCGTGACCGCATGAAAAACGCCCTGCTGCGCGAGGCAACAGGGCGTCTTTTTTCATGGAATGTCGGTCTATTCTGCTGGAATAGCCGTTTCTTCAAGGCTCAGCGGTGCGGGCAAATGCACCAACATTTCTTTCGGGCAGACCTGCAGGAAATGGTGCTTTGTCTCATGCCAATCCTGCAAGATCTCTGCCGCCAAACGGCTGCCGGTTTCTTCCAGATGCCGCTCGATCAGCTGCTCCAACTGGTTCTGCCAGTGGTCCACCGTGACCGGACAGGTCACCAGCGTCTCCATGTTCATCAACGCCGATGCCTCACCCTTGGGATCATAAAGATAGGCCATCCCGCCGGTCATGCCGGCACCAAAGTTGGCCCCGATGCCGCCCAGGATCACCGCCACACCGCCGGTCATATATTCGCAGCCGTTCGTGCCGCAGCCCTCGATCACGACGCTTGCGCCAGAGTTGCGCACGGCAAAACGCTCGCCTGCGCGACCAGCGGCAAACAGATAACCATCCGTCGCCCCATAAAGCACCGTGTTGCCGATGATCGTGTTCTCGGACGCCACCAGCGGGCTTTGCATCTGCGGCCGCACAACAACCGTGCCCCCCGACAAACCCTTGCCGACATAATCGTTGGCATCACCCGACACGACCAGCTTTAGCCCGTGCACCGCAAAGGCACCAAGCGACTGCCCGGCAGAGCCGCGCAGCTTCACCGTCAAGTGGTCGTGTTGCAGCGTGTTGCGCATCCCGAACCGCTTGACGATATGGCTGGACGTGCGCGTGCCGATGGTCCGCAGCGTGTTCTGCACTGCATATTCCAACTGCATCTTCTCGCCGTCTTCCAGGAACCGCGCGGCATCCTGAACGATCTGCGCGTCCAGCGTGTCATCCACCTTGTTACGCGGCTGATCGCGGTCATATTTGATCTTGGACGCGCCATCGACCGTGATCAGCAGCGGGTTCAGATCCAGATCATCCAGATGCGCCGACCCACGGCTGACCTGCGCGAGCAGATCAGCGCGGCCAATGACTTCATCCAGTGATCGTGCACCAATGCTCGCCAAAATCTCGCGCACTTCGGTGGCATAGAACGTAATCAGGTTCACAACCTTATCGGCATTGCCGGTAAACTTGTCACGCAGCGCCTCGTCCTGCGTGCACACGCCCACGGGGCAGGTGTTGGACTGGCACTGGCGCACCATGATGCAGCCCATCGCGATCAGCGCGGCGGTGCCAATGCCGTATTCCTCGGCCCCCAGCATCGCCGCCATCACGATGTCGCGGCCCGTGCGCAAACCACCATCGGTGCGCAGCGTTATCCGCTCGCGCAGGTTGTTCATCGCCAGCACCTGATGCGCCTCTGTCAGACCCATTTCCCACGGCAAACCGGCGTATTTGATCGACGTCCCCGGAGACGCCCCCGTGCCGCCATTATGCCCTGAAATCAGGATAATATCGGCCTTCGCCTTGGCCACACCGGCGGCAATCGTGCCAACACCGGATGACGCCACAAGCTTCACCGTCACCTTACAACGCGGGTTGATCTGCTTGAGGTCGTAGATCAGCTGCGCCAGATCCTCGATGCTGTAGATATCGTGGTGCGGCGGGGGTGAAATCAGCGTCACACCCTTGGTCGAATGCCGCAGTTTGGCAATCAGGTCGGTGACCTTCATCCCCGGCAGCTGGCCACCCTCACCGGGCTTCGCCCCTTGGGCGACTTTGATCTCTAGCTCTTCACAGGCCAGCAGATACTCCGCCGTGACGCCAAACCGGCCAGAGGCGACCTGCTTGATCTTCGCACTCGCGTTGTCGCCATTGGGTTCCGGCGTGAAATCATCGGGGCTCTCGCCGCCTTCACCACTGTCAGATTTCGCGCCGATGCGGTTCATCGCGATCGACAGCGTCCGATGCGCCTCGGGCGACAGCGCGCCAAGCGACATCCCCGGCGTCACGAACCGCTTGCGGATGCTGGTGATGCTCTCAACCTCTTCAATCGGCACAGGCGTGCCAAGTGGCTTGATCGCCAGCAAATCGCGCAGATGGATCGGCGGATTTGCCTGCATCGACTTGGAATATTGCTGCCACAGCTCATAGCTGGCGCGGCTACAGGCCGCCTGCAACATATGCATGGTCTGCGCTTCCCAGGCGTGTTTCTCGCCCGACCGGCGGGCCTTGTAGAAACCACCAATTGGCAGCACGTCCAGACCCTGCTTCCAGCCCTTCGCATGGACCTTTTCCAGCTTCCCCTGGATGCCGTTCGTGCCAATTCCAGAGATGCGCGAATGCATACCGGGGAAGTATTCCGCCACCATCGCGCGGGACAGGCCCACCGCCTCAAAGTTGAGGCCACCGCGATAGGACGACAAGACACTAATCCCCATCTTTGACATGATTTTCAGCAGGCCCGCGTCAATCGCCGCACGGTAGCGGCGGCAGGCATCGGTGAGGTTTCCGTCAATCAGCCCGCGGCGCAAACGGTCCGCGATGCTGTCTTGCGCCAGATAGGCGTTGACCGTCGTCGCACCACAACCAATCAGCACGGCAAAGTAATGCGGATCAATGCATTCCGCCGACCGCACGTTGATCGAACAGAAGGTGCGCAGACCTTTTTTGGTCAGCCCCGAATGCACAGCGCTTGTCGCCAAAATCATCGGCATCGGCACCCGCGTTGCGGACTGATGCTGATCGGTCAGCACGATGTGCCCGGCACCTGACCGCACGGCATCTTCTGCCTCGTTGCGGATACGTTCCAACCCGCGCGACAGCGACCCGGACCCTTCGGTAAAGGTGCAATCAATGAACACGACGCTATCGCCGAATTGCGCCACCATCACCTCAAATTCCGCATTGCCGACAAAGGGGCTTTCCAGCACCAAGATCTCTGTCTGGCTGCTGTCTTCGTCCAGCACGTTCTTGAGGTTGCCAAACCGCGTCTTCAGGCTCATCACCCGGCTTTCGCGAAGTGAATCAATCGGCGGGTTCGTCACCTGAGAGAAGTTTTGCCGGAAAAAATGGCTCAGCGGGCGATAGGTCTTGGACAGCACCGCACTTGGCGTGTCGTCACCCATGCTGGCGATCATTTCCTTGCCGTCCTCGGCCATCGGTGCAAGCACGTTTTCAAGCTCTTCAATCGAATAGCCCGCCGCGACCTGACGCTGGCGCAGTTCGGCCCCCTCAAACAGCGGCTTTTCCGGCACATCGCGCAGCATGTCGTTCAGGTTCGTGACTTTCTCCACCCACTCACCAAACGGCAGCGCGCGCGCCAGCTTGTCCTTGATCTCTTGATCGTGGAACAGCAGGCCCTTTTGCATATCGACGGCGATCATCTGGCCGGGGCCCAATGCGCCTTTTTCGACCACTGTCGCCTCGTCCACGGCGACCATGCCCACTTCGGACCCGGCCACCAGCAGGCCATCACCCGTCACCACATAGCGCAGCGGGCGCAGCCCGTTCCGGTCCAGCCCGCCGCAAACCCAGCGGCCATCGGTCATCGCAAGGGCGGCGGGACCATCCCAGGGTTCCATCACCGCGTTGCAGTAGGAATACATGTCCTGCCAGGCCTGTGGCATCTCGACCGCCTGCTTGGACCAGCTTTCCGGCACCATCATGGTTTTCGCCATCGGCGCTGTCCGGCCAGCCCGGACCAGAACCTCAAAAACAGAGTCTAATGCGGACGAATCCGACGCACCTGCCGGTATGATCGGCTTAATATCTTCGGCCATCTCACCAAACGCGGCAGAGGCCATGCGGATCTCGTGGGACCGCATCCAGTTCACATTGCCTTTCAGCGTGTTGATCTCACCGTTGTGGGCCAACATGCGGAATGGCTGCGCAAGGCTCCACTGTGGGAACGTGTTGGTGGAATAGCGCTGGTGATAAATCGCAAAGGCGCTTTCGAACCGCGCGTCCATCAGATCGGGGTAGAATGTCGCGACCTGTTCGGCCAGCATCATGCCCTTGTAGATGATCGACCGGCACGACAGCGAGCAGACATAAAGTGCGATGCCCTGCGCTGATTTCTCAATCCGGCGCCGGATGATGTAAAGCTCGCGCTCGAATTCTTCCTCGGTCATGTCCTTTTCGCAGCGGATCAGGATCTGCTCAATCTCCGGACGGGTGGCATTGGCCTTTTCGCCAAGCACTTCATTATCAACCGGCACGTGACGCCAGCCATAGATATAATGCCCCATGCGCAGCACTTCGGATTCCACAATCGTCCGGCAGCGTTCCTGCGCGCCAAAGTCCGTGCGCGGCAGGAAAATCTGCCCGACAGCAATCCGCTCGCCTTCAATCGGCTCATGGCCGGTGCGGCGGATCTGATCCTGAAAGAACGGCTCTGGGATTTGCACGTGAATGCCGGCACCGTCGCCGGTTTTGCCATCCGCATCCACAGCGCCCCGGTGCCAGATCGCTTTCAGCGCATTAATGCCCTTTTCGACCACATCGCGGGACGGTTTGCCCTCAATCGACACCACAAGACCGACGCCGCAGGACGCATGTTCATCGTCGTCGCGATACAGGCCGTTTTCGGCCACCCACTTGCGCTTTGCTTCCTCTGCGGCAACCCAGTTTTCGTCATATGTGGTCATTGCATGTCCTCTTCAGTAACGCCGAAATGTGCGAGCGATTCAGCCCGTGTCATCCGCGTATGATCGCCGCCAAAATGCCATCCGGCGGGCTTTTCGTTGATGTAGTATTCGCCGGTCAGCGCGTGATCGGCCGCGTTATCAAACAGACCCGCCGACAGGCCATATGACCCATCTTGCTTGATCCGATAAAACAATGTGGACCCACAGTCGTCGCACCAGCCACGCTCTGCCCAGGGCGAAAAACTGCCTGTTTTGACAGGCCCGTCAAAGGCGACATCCGCGCCCTTGGCATGCACCGCAACAAAGGCCGTGCCGGTCCAGCGGCGACACATGTCGCAATGGCAGGCAGTCATGCCCGGACCCAATGCTTGCGCCTTGAGCGTCACAGCGCCGCACATGCAGTGCCCGTTCATTGGCTCACCTGAAACGACGACATCACAACGCCGCAACCATGCTTGGGGTTGGCCGACAAAAAGCCGGGTTCGCCGGGGTAGATGAATTCCACCGGGCGGCCGTTGGATTCGAACTGACCGTTTGAGGTTTCCGTCACGCTGGTGCCCGCAAGAAACGTGCGCCAGTCGCGGCTGATGAACTCATTGCCCGATGACGACCAGATCTCTGTTCCATCCTCGGCAAAGGCGGTGATGTTGTATTCCGTCTCGGCCAGTGTGACGTCATCAATTGTGATCTCGCGGCCCGTCAGCGAGTCCTGCCCTACATAGCGCGTCGTGCCGACCTCATCCGAGAGGGTTTTGAAATCATAGGTGTCCTTGCCGGTCTCGATCAGTTCGCTCAGGCTGGCAGGATCGACCGGGCTGTCTTCGAGCCGCTCTGAATGGCCGGTCAGCGGGTGGAAAGAGTTGATCCACTGCGTTTCGCGGTCGGTGCTGCCCAGATAGGTCAGGCCCTGTTCATCAAGACTAACACGCTGCTTGATCCCCTCGGGATCGCGGGTGCAGATGAAATGATGATCGACGGAACAATCGGCGTTCTGCACCGTCACAAACGCGTCGCACCCCTGAGGGAGCGAGAACGTATCCTGCGCCTGCGCACCTGTGGCCCACAAGATCGCGGCGGTAACGGCAAAAAAGGTCAGCAGGCGTTCCGCATGATTAATCTTAACAGCCGTTAGGACTTTTATGCGCATGGGGTGTGCATGGGTTGTGTATGGTCTGTGCCCATCGGCACGGTGCGTTAACCGGGTCATTCCGCGGCCACCGCGTCTGTGTTGGCCAGATAGCCCAGGATCGCCTCTGCCGCCTCGCGCCCATCGCGAATGGCCCAGACAACAAGGCTTGCACCGCGCACGATGTCACCCGCCGCATAGACCCCATCCAGGGTTGTCTTGCCGGTGCCGAAATCGGCTTTGATCGTGCCCCAGCGGGTCACTTCCAGCGCGTCTTCACCCCAAAGTGTCGGCAGGTCTTCGGGTTCAAATCCCAAGGCCTTGATGACCAGATCAGCCTCTTCGACATAGTCGGCACCCTCGATCACTTCGGGAAACTGACGACCCGAGGCATCGGGCTGACCCAATCGCATCTTGTGGACATTGACGCCCGTGACGGCGTCGCCTTCGAACCCTGCGGGGGCGGATAGCCAGACAAATTCCACGCCTTCTTCCTCGGCGTTCTGCACTTCGCGCTGCGATCCCGGCATGTTTGCCTTGTCCCGGCGATACAGGCATTTGACGCTTTCAGCGCCCTGCCGAATGGCCGTGCGCACGCAGTCCATTGCCGTATCACCGCCGCCGATCACGACGACTTTCTTGCCGGTTGCGTTCAGTTCGCCGCTGTCGAACTCGGCCACGTCATCGCCAAATGACTTGCGGTTGCTCGCCGTCAGATAGTCGATCGCGCGCACAATGCCGCTGGCGTCGGCATCAGGCAAATCCCTTGATTTATAGACACCTGTGGCGATCAATACCGCGTCATGTTCGCCGCGGATCGCGCCAAAGGACAGGTCTTCGCCGACGTTGCAATTCATCACAAACTTTACGCCGCCATCTTCCAGCTGCGCCATGCGCTGCATCACGATGTCTTTTTCAAGCTTGAAGCCGGGGATGCCATAGGTCAGCAAACCGCCGCCGCGATCATAGCGGTCGTAGACGGTGACCTGCACGCCCTGACGGCGCAGCATGTCGGCCGCAGCAAGCCCGCCGGGGCCCGCCCCAATGATGCCGACGCTTTCGGGGCGTTCGGTGTGGGGGCGGATTGGTTTGACCCAGCCTTCCTCGAACGCGGTATCGGTGATGTATTTCTCGACCGACCCGATGGTGACCGTGCCGTGGCCGGATTGTTCGATCACGCAGTTGCCTTCGCACAGACGGTCCTGCGGACAGATGCGGCCACAAATCTCGGGGAAGGTATTGGTCGCCTGGCTAATCTCATAGGCCTCTTCCAGACGCCCTTCGGCGGTCAGGCGCAGCCAGTCGGGGATGTTGTTGTGCAGCGGGCAATGCGACTGGCAATAGGGCACGCCACATTGGCTACAGCGGCTGGCCTGCTCTTCGGCCTTGGCGGTTGCGTACTCAGCGTAAATCTCGGCGAAATCTGTGCGGCGTAGATTAGGCGCACGCTTTTCCGGCATGTCCCGCTCAACGCTCGTGAATTTCAGCATTTTTTGCCCAGCCATCACAGACTCCATTTCTTTATCCCAAGTCTGCGGTTTAATCTGTCAGGATACGGATGAAAAGTCAGTATGACTGACCTAAATGGCGAAAATTCGTGATGCAAGCGATCACACGCTGAAATAATTGGGGAATTTAGGTAACTTGTGCTGACCTATACGGTCAATAACCCAACAAAAGCGCTGTCATCGCCGTGCCACCCACAACGATTCGCCACCAGCCGAACAGGGCATAGCCATGGGTGCTGACGTAGTTGAGCACCCATTTCACCACGACCAATGCCGTCAAAAAGGCCATGACAAGGCCAATCGCGATCTCTGACAAGGCGCTGAAATCCAACACGTCGCGGTTCTTATACAGGTCGTATCCAAAGACCCCGAACATCATCGGGATCGACAAAAAGAACGAAAATTCCGCCGCCGCCCTTTTGCTGACACCCAGCAACAAAGCACCGACGATTGTAGACCCAGACCGCGAGGTGCCGGGGATCAGGGACAGGCATTGGAACAACCCGATGCCCAGTGCAGTTTTGACAGGCAGACGCATGGCGTCCTGATGGTCTTCGCGCAGGTCGAGCCGGTCCACGAATAGCAGGATCACACCGCCAATGATCAGCATCACAGCAATCAGCATCGGGGTTTCAAACAGCACCGTCTTGATCAGGTCATGCATCAAGACACCCAGCAAAACGGCGGGCAACGCGGCAACAATTATGGAATAGATAAATCTGCGCGATGCGGGGTCGCTCGGCGCAGTTGCGACAGCCCCCCAAAGCCGTTGAAAATAAAGCACAACCAGCGCCATGACGGCGCCGATCTGGATCACAACCTCAAAGGTGTTTCCTGCACTGTCAAAGCCCAGGAAATGACCCAAAAGCAGCAGGTGCCCGGTGGATGAGACAGGGATGAATTCGGTCAGGCCTTCGAGGATCCCAAGAACGCCCGCAATGATCGTGCTGTCCATCAGGTCTTGCGAAGGTTCTTGGCCGAATTTTTGATCGCCGCATATTGGCCAGAAGGCCGGAACCGCCACAGGTAGTCAGGCAGGACCGCTGACATTGCGGTGGGCTGAATGCCAAGGTCTGACAGCCCCTTGGCCCCGTCGGCCACAACATTATCGACGGCCAGGCTTTTGACCTGATCGCTGGTAATCGGCGCTTTGACGATCCCGAGGGACAGGAACTGAACAACACCACCGACAGAGGCAACGATGCGTGCCAGCCAGAACGGCATGTTCAGCACAATGCGGCGACGCTCTACGATGTCCAGCATCCGGTGCATCAGCCCGCGGAAGGTATCAATGTCGGGGCCGCCAAGCTCAAATACGCCAGTTGCAGTGCCGGTCGCAGCCACTTCGGCGGCGGCGGCAACATCATCGACAAAGACAGGTTGGAATCGCGTATCAGCACCGGCTACCGGCAGGACAGGTCCAAAACGGGACAGGCCCGCAAAGCGGTTAAAGAACTGATCTTCCTGACCAAAAATGATCGAAGGGCGCAAGATTACCGCATTGGGCATGTGTTCCAGAACGCCCGCCTCGCCTTGCGCCTTGGTTTGGGCATAGGTGCTTTCGGCACTGTCAGAGGCCCCAATGGCAGAGATATGGACCATCCGTTTGATGCCTTGCGCGGCCGCCATCCGTGCGATCCGTGTGGCACCTTCGGCCTGCACCGCATCAAAGGTGTTCTTGCCCACCTCATCCAGCACACCAACGCAGTTGATCACCACATCCGCGCCCACCATGACGCCCGCGACGCTGTCATCATCGCGGATATTGCAGAACACAGGTTCGACCTGCCCGACCACGCCGTAGGGTTTCACAAAGATCGCCTCATCCGGGTTGCGGACTGCAACGCGGACCCGCCAGCCAGCCTTGGCCATACGACGCGCGATGTAGCGTCCGACAAAACCGGAACCACCGTAGATGGTGACAAGATTGGACATGCTCTGGCCCCTTTGTACAATTCGGTTTCGGTTTACCTCTCAGCCCGGTTTCAGACAAGACGAAACAGGGTTTTCAAGATTCAACCGATGGATGGCGGAATAGCGTTGACACCTCGTTGACGCACAGCTACATCGCGCCTCACGACACCTGCCCAGGTGGCGGAATGGTAGACGCGCCAGCTTCAGGTGCTGGTGTCCGTATGGACGTGGAGGTTCGAGTCCTCTCCTGGGCACCAATTTCCCAAAATCTTTGGATGCTGGATCGGTTGCATTGCCGCATCATGGGCGTGATGGTCGTGCCAGACAGGTGTGACCAAGGATCAATGATGACCAAAACATTGCCGATCAAGGACAAGTTCGTTCTGCCGGAGGGTATGATCTATCTTGACGGAAACTCGCTTGGGCCATTGCCGCGAGGTTTGGAACAGCATCTGTCAAAGGTGGTGACAGACCAATGGGGGCAGCATCTGATCAAGGGATGGAACCTTGATGACTGGATGGGGCAGCCCGTGGCGGTGGGCGATATGGTGGGGCGCTTGATTGGTGCGCCACAAGGGTCGGTCGTGATGGGTGATACCTTGTCGATCAAAGTTTATCAGGCGCTTTCGGCCGCGCTGCAGATGCGACCTGACCGCAAAGTTGTCATATCCGACAGCGGGAACTTTCCGTCAGACCTTTATATGGCGCAGGGCCTGATTGCGCAGCTGAACGCAGGCCACGAATTGCGGATTGTAGCGCCAGAGGATGTGACGGACGCAATCACGACTGAGGTGGCAGCGGTGATGATCACGCAGGTGGATTATCGCAGTGGGCGGATGCACGACATGGGACCGATCACGCAAAAGGCACATGATGCCGGTGCGGTGATGATCTGGGATCTGGCCCATAGTGCCGGTGCGGTGCCGGTGGATGTGGCCGCAACGGATTGCGAATTTGCGGTGGGCTGCACCTATAAATACCTCAATGGCGGACCCGGCGCGCCTGCCTTCATTTATGTGCGTCCCGACATCACACCGGGGATTGCACCGGCCCTAGCCGGTTGGTTGGGCCATGATGCGCCTTTCGCATTTGAACCGGGCTACCGCCCCGCCAAAGACATTGAGCGGATGCGCGTTGGCACGCCACCAGTGTTACAGATGGCCGCGTTAGAGGCCGCGATGGGGGTGTGGGATGGCGTCGATATGCATGATGTGCGCACGGCCAGCATCCGCCTGAGCGAGCTATTCATCGCCGAAGTTGAGGCGCGCTGCCCCGCCCTGACCCTTGCCAGCCCCCGCGATCCGCAGGCGCGGGGGTCGCAGGTGTCCTTTGCGTTTGAACAGGGCTATGCGGCGATGCAGGCCCTGATCGCCCAGCACGTTATCGGTGATTTTCGCGCGCCAGATATCATGCGCTTTGGCTTTACGCCGCTTTATCTGGATGAGGCTGACATTCACCGCGCCGTCGACGTTCTTGCGGATGTGCTGGACAATCGTCTTTGGGATGACCCCCGCTTTCTGACACCAAGCCGGGTGACCTAATAGGGCAGACCCACGTAGTTTTCCGCCATCGCGCGTTGGGCGGATTCGTTGCTACGCAAGAACGCAATCTCGGCCTGTTGCATCCGCAGATCGAAACCGGATTGGTCTGGAAATTGGTGCATCAGTGACGAAAACCACCAGCTGAAACGCTCTGCCTTCCAGACGCGGGCAAGGGCCCGCTCGGAATAGGCATCGATCCCTTGCGTCTTGCCGGTGGCATAGAATTGCGCCAGCCCCTCGAACAGGTAATGCACATCAGAGGCGGCAGTGTTCAGCCCTTTGGCCCCGGTTGGCGGCACGATATGCGCGGCATCACCGCACAAGAACAAACGCCCCCAGCACATGGGTTCGCAGACAAAGGACCGCAGCGGTGCGATGGATTTTTCAATGCTCGGCCCGGTGATCAGCTTTGCGGCCTGGTCGGACGGGATCCGGCGCTTGAGTTCGGCCCAAAAGGCATCATCGGTCCAGTTTTCGGGGCTGTCGGACAGGTCACATTGGACGTAATAGCGGCTAAGACCGGCGTTGCGCATAGAGCAAAGGGCAAACCCGCGATCAGAGCTGGCGTAGATCAGTTCGTGATTGACAGGCGGGGTTTCGGACAAGATGCCCAGCCAGCCAAAAGGATAGACCTTTTCAAACTCGCGCCGCAGATCTGCGGGGATGGTTTGGCGGCTGACGCCGTGAAACCCATCGCAACCCGCGACAAAATCGCAGCTGATCGTCTGGGTCTGACCGTTGACAGTATAACTGACGCTCGGGCTGTCGCTGTTGGCGTCGTGGATGGTTACATCCTGGACATTATGGATCACCTCACCGCCGGTCCGGTCGCGCGCCTCGTAAAGGTCTCTTGTCACCTCTGTCTGGCCGTAGACCATCACGGCATGACCTGTCAGCGCCTTGAAATCGACGCGAAACATCTCGTCCCCGTAGGAAATCAAAGTGCCGTCGTGGGTAAAGCCTTCGGCCTGCATCCGGTCGGCGACGCCAGCCTCTTGCATCAGATCAAGCAGTCCGCGTTCCAGCACGCCCGCGCGGATGCGGCCAAGGACATGGGCGCGGGATTGTCGTTCAAGGATGACGCTGTCGACACCTTTTGTCTGCAACAGTTGGGCCAGCAAAAGGCCCGAAGGTCCACCGCCAATAATTGCAACCTGTGTCCGCATTTACGTCCCCTCGTCCCTTTCGGGAACGGTAGCGGAAGCCTTGTTTCAATGAAAGCCGGGATTGAATGCGCAGAAAAAAGGCCCGGTACCAGACCGGCACCGGACCACATTGCGCATTTGCTGTAAGGCGGGTGAGTTACGCCTTGGCGAAGTCAGCGCACCATTTCAGAATGCCCTCTTGATAGCTTTTCTTTTGGCCCAGCGCCTTTGCCCAGCGCACGATGTTGGGGTGCTTTTCAAACGGGTAGTCAGCGCCGTCCATCGTGAAATAGACCGGCACCCAAGAGATGTCAGCAAGGGTGAACTGATCGCCCATGATCCATTCATTCCCTTCAAGCGCCTTATCAAGCTTGGTAAATGCGTTGTCTAAAACCGCCTCTGCCGCGGCGACATCCTTGGGGTCGATCCCGCCACTACCGGAAAACTTGCGGTGGAACTCGCGCATTGCGGGATCCTTTTGCAGGCGCATGTATTCTTCTTCTTCTTCCTTGGACTTCTTCACCCGGCCAGACATCCGCTTGAAGTAGATATAGGGCTTGATCCCGGTCATGTGGATCGATCCCGACAGCTTGAGCCATTCCAGCATCTCGGCCTCGTTATCTTTGGACCGCAAAGTGGGTTCTGGGTAGATCTCGTCCAGATAGTCGATGATGTCGTTGGATTCGATGTGCACAACGCCGTCGTGGACCAAGGCAGGCACGAGGCCGGCGGGGTGGATGCCAAAATATTCTTCGGTCACGTTTTCCTTTTTCACCAGATCAAGGTGATGGCTTGTCCAATCAAGGCCCTTTTCGATCAGCGTCATCCGCACGCGCATGGAACAGTTGGAAATGGCACCGTGGTAAAGGTGAAGACCCTCCAACGATTCGACAGATTTGTTTTTGGGAGCAACGACAACCATTGGAGTATTTCCTTATCTATTTGCGTCTTTGTCGACTTGTTCTTCGTCAATCAGATGCCATAGCGCCGGGAAGTCAACGGTCCGACACCTAGGCCCGCAAGCCGCTTGGGCAAAGCCGCACAACCCACCAAACGCGCAGAGCGTCACAAGTCCCGGCGATCCGCCGTGAGGTTCAATGACAACATGACCAAACTATCTTTCAGGCATAAGATGCGATGAATGAAATACACTATTTGGAATTTTCGAATAATTGACAGATGCGTTCTTGCTACAGCATAGCAGTGCTGCGCAGTCGCCAACGCGCCAGATCATCGCAGTGTATGTATGGAACTGGTGCCGCTGATAGGACTTGAACCTACGACCCCATCATTACGAATGACGTGCTCTACCAGCTGAGCTACAGCGGCGTTCCGAGCGGCGTGTTAGCACCCCGCTTAGGCTGCGAAAAGACCTATTTTGTCTCTTCGTCGATGACTTCGGCATCTGTGACGACTTCTGTGTCTGCCACGGTCACCACCTCATTGGCGGGGGCCTGGCCGACGATCAAAGGCAACATTTCCGTCCCGGCGGGCATGGCGACTTCACCTGCGGGCGGGCGTTTCCAGGCGAGCGTATCGAAAGATCCGCAGTTGGCGCAGACCGGGGCCCATTCGGTGTGGATGTGTTGGCAATTGTCACAGATCCACTGCGAGCCGCGTGGTGCCGTCAGTGCGCGTGTCAGCCACCCGCGCACAACCGCATCGTCCGCACCGCTGCCCCGTTCAATCGCAGCCATCAACGTCAGGCTTCTTGCCGACGGATCATCGGTAACCAGATCACCCAAGGCGCGTTTGGCCGCAGGGAAATCTTCGCCCGCGATGTGCAGTTCTGCCAGCAGCATCTTGGTTTCAGGATGATCTGGGTTTTGCTTGGTCAGCACAACAAACCGCTTAAGCCGGGCGGTAGCGGTTTCATTTGGGGCAATTTCTGCAAATGCCGCAGCAAGATCGGGATGGGGTTGCACCCCCCAAGCCTTGGCCAAGACACGAGAGGCATATTTTGGCTTGTCTTGCGCAATATAGCCGCGGGCTGCCATGACGGCCGCAGGAATAAGGTCAGGCGACAAGCGGTTGGCGTTGATCGCCGCTTCGCGGGCTTCGATGGATTGGCCGTCCTCCATGATGCCTTTCGCCTCTGACAGGGCAAGGACGGCATCGCGGCGCTTGTGGACGTCGCGCGGCAGGTTGCCTGCCTTGAGCTTGGCGCCTAGCGTTTCGCGCGCACCGGCCCAATCCTCTTTCTCGGCCTGAAGCTTAAGCAGAACGTCCTGAATTTCTTCGTGCTTGGGCTTGAGCGCAAATGCCTTTTGCGCCAGCGCCATCGCCGTGTCGGTTTCGCCGGCGACCAGTTTCTGTTTCATCAGGCCGCGCACGCCGACAAACCGGGTTTGGCTGGATTCCAGCAGCGCCTTATAGCTTTCTTCGGCCTGACGCTTATCGCCCGTCATTTCGGCGGCTTGTGCAGTCAGCAGCGTCGTCAACTCTGGCGCATTGAGGTATTTTTTGGCCCGCTGCGCCTTGGTCAACGCCAAATGCCCTTCGCCAGAGGCAAGCGCCATCATACCTTCGGACAGGGCTTCAAACCCTTTGCGTTCGCGGTTGCGATCAAAGTAGCGCGAAATCGCGGTCTCGTCTCCGTTCAGGAAATGATAGGTCGCGACCAGAAATGTGAGCAATTTCAGAAACAGCCAGACCAGCACCACAAGGGCCACAAAACCAAAGGCAAGCTGCAACGGCGAAAGCGTCATTTCGATCCCGGCGACCGATATGATTGCGCCGCCATCCACCGACATCAGCTGCATCGCACCATAGGTCAGTGCGGTCACGATAACGATGAAGGCGATGATCTTAATAAGGGACAATAGCATTACGTCTGCCTTCAATTATCGGACAATGAATTGGAAAGAGTGTCTGCGGCATCAATTGCCGAGGCGCGCGCCTCGGCCAGCGCCAACCAATCTGACATCGCCGCACGGGCAATATCTGGCAAGGTGGCAATCTCGGCGAGCGTGTCATTCAGCCGACCTTCGCGCAATGCGGCCTCTGCGCGGGACAGGGTCGCATCAACGCTTTCGCCCTCTTTTGGCGCAACAGAGCGGACATCAAGTTGATCGCGCAAGAACGCCCCAAATCCCGTCGCACCCTCACCATCGACACCTTCAGCGCGGGCATCGGTCAACGCGCGGCGCGCGGCGGCGGGAAATTCGGATTGCAGGCTTCCCAATGTCGCGGTGCCCTCTGCCACGGCGGCAATTGCAGCTGGTGCGGGGGCGCCTAGGGCCGATTCCAGTTCGCCAAGCAGTCCACCAAAGGGCGCGCCGCTTTCAAGCGCACCTTGCACACGCGCAAGCGATGCTTTCGCGGTCGCTGCACGGGCTGCTTCGACTGCGTTCTCTTCGATGGCCACTGCTTCGGCGCGGGTTGTTTCAAGCTGTGCTGCGGTTTGATTCGCGACATTTGCCAGCTCTGCCTGCTGGGCGGCAACCTGATCGCGCAGGGCCAGCATATCAGCTTCAAAGGCGTCGATGGCCGTCTGCGGCAGGGTGCCATCGCCGCTTGGCTGACGTTCAACGGTGTCAATCCGGGCAGAGATAGCGGCGATATCACTGTCGATTCGCGCCACCGTGTCATTCAAATCCGTAATTGAGCTGGCGAGGTCGCTGGTGTCGGTCGGGCCGGGTAAAGCCGCAACTTCCGCCCGCAGATCTGCAACATCCTGAGCTGTCGCGGCGGGGTCTGTCGCTTCGGCATCGGCGTATTGAAGGTATGCAACGCCATAGCCAATCGCACCCGCCAACAAGCCACCCAAGACCATCGGCAGAAAGACATTCGGTTGTGGTGAATCCTTGGCAACAGGCTCTGACACAGGTGGTTCGGCCTGTTCTTCAGGTTCCGGGGCTGGATCGGGCTCTGGTGTCGGGTCAGGTTCTGTCACTGGTTCCGGCGCAGGTTCATCAACCACAGATTCGGACGGAGCCACTGCAATTTCTTCGACCTCCGGCATCGCATCAGAGTCAACGATGTCTTCCACTTTGGCCTTCGCGTTCTTGCGCGGCTTTCGCGATTTTGCAGGTTCTTTTGCCACGTCCACACCCTTTTCCTGACAGCATCGCCCCAAATTGGCACGCCGCCTACGTTATCCCGGCCCGGTCGGACCCTCAAGCCACCTCACCTGTCCAAAAGCGCGCGAAGCGTCGCACATGTCGCGTCGATCATCGCGGCCTCTGTCGGGCGTTTTGCAATTGCCACCGTGTCACAACCGATATGGACCAATTCCTCGCCGACAACATCGCTAAGCGCTACGGCGTGTATCGGCCCCTGCCAATCCAACCCCACTAGGATATGGGCCGATCGCGGAGAAAAAATAGGGGTAACCACAGGCTTTGTTCCCCGTGCCAGCGTTTTCATCGCTTTGTTCGGCGGCAAAAGGCTTTGTGCATAAGTTGTGATCTTGTCCGCGTCGTAACCGGCGGCGCGCAGTTTCGGGGCAATCTCTCCGCGTGTGTGTTGACCTGCCACATGAAGAATCCGGCCCTGCGGGTCATTGGTGCGGATCAGCGCAATCAAGTCCGCCGCCGCCCCTCCAGCAGAGACGGCGTCAAACCCGCTATTTTGCGCGCATTGCGCCGTCTTGTCCCCGACGCACCACGCAGGCACCTTGGGCAGGCCCAATCGCAAGGCCTGCGCGACACCATTGGCAGAGGTGAAGATCAGGTAATCGGGCGTCGCAATCGGCCCCGGATCCAGCGGGACGATTTCAAATGCGGGCGACACGACAACGTCAACCGGTTCACCCAAGGCGTCCTGCACCGCATTTGCAAAGCGGGCTGCGGCAGGTTGTGGGCGCGTGATCAAGAGAACGGGTGTCATGGGCCTTTCGCACCGGCATTGTTTGCGCGGCCTCTCAGTGTTACCTGCCTAACCACCCTGTGCAAGGTTAGGCCCTGTAATGACCCTCACAATTTTAGGCATTGAAAGCAGCTGCGACGATACCGCAGCCGCGGTCGTGCGCGGAACACGGGTGATGTCATCTGTGGTTTACGGCCAAACCGCCCTGCACGCCGATTTTGGTGGTGTCGTGCCCGAGATTGCGGCCCGCGCCCATGCCGAAAAGATCGACCATTGCGTCGAAGATGCTTTGGCGGGCGCGGATCTGGCCTTGCGGGATATTGATGGCATTGCCGTCACCGCTGGTCCGGGCCTGATTGGCGGCGTCCTGTCTGGTGTGATGTGCGCCAAAGGGATTGCGGCCGCGACGGGTATTCCGATTATCGGGGTGAACCATCTTGCGGGTCACGCCCTGACGCCAATGCTGCTTGAAAGTGCATCCTATCCATACCTGATGCTTTTGGTGTCCGGCGGTCATTGCCAGTTCTTGATCGCCCATAGCCATGACAGATTCACCCGCATCGGCGGCACGATTGATGACGCCCCGGGCGAGGCGTTTGACAAAACCGCCCGCATTCTTGGCCTTGGTCAACCGGGGGGACCGGCGGTGCAGAAAGCCGCCGAAAGTGGTGACCCTCTGCGGTTCAAATTGCCGCGTCCTCTGCTAGATCGACCCGGTTGCGATCTTAGCTTTTCCGGCCTCAAGACGGCGATGCTGCGAGCCAGAGACAGCGTCGTTGCAGAAAAACAGGGGCTGACGCCGACTGATCAGGCCGATTTATCTGCCGGTTTCCAGCGGGCTGTCGCAGACATCCTGACGGAAAAGACTGACCGCGCGCTGGCGCAGTATCTTTCCTTGAACCCGGCGACCCCATCCTTTGCTGTGGCAGGCGGCGTTGCGGCAAACACAGAAATCCGTGCCCGTCTAATGGATCTTTGTGCCAAACGCGGCATTACCTATAGCGCGCCACCTTTGGCGCTTTGCACCGACAACGCTGCGATGATTGCTTATGCTGGCGGCTTGCGCGTGGCCGCAGGCCAATTGGATGACCTGACCCTGTCGGCCCGCCCCAGATGGCCACTAGACGACCGCACGCCCGCCATGTTGGGATCGGGCAAAAAAGGAGCGAAGGCATGATCGGAATTGCAGGTGCAGGCGCGTTTGGCACGGCATTGGCCGTATCACTGGCCCGCGATGGCCGCCCCGTCACGCTATGGGCGCGGAACGCAGAGGCGGCAGCGGCGATGCAATCAAGCCGGGAAAACCCCCGCTTGCCGGGTGTCACCCTTCCTTCGCCGCTTGTCATCACCGGTGAAATCAGCCAGCTTTTTGCCTGCGATACCGTGCTCTTGGCGACGCCTGCGCAAACCTTGCGGGGTTTCTTGACCGAACACGCGGCAGGATTTGCCGGAAAGAACCTTGTGGCTTGTTGCAAGGGCATCGACCTTGACACGCTAACCGGGCCAACGGCCTCGATTGCTGACATCGTGCCTTCGGCGATCCCCGCGATGCTGACCGGACCTTCGTTTGCAGATGATATCGCCCGCGGGTTGCCCACCGGGCTGACGCTTGCCTGCGCGGATGCAGATGCGGGCAAGATGTTGCAGCAATGGCTGTCGACGTCGAACCTGCGGCTTTATACCACCACAGATGTCATCGGGGCAGAGCTGGGCGGCGCACTGAAAAACGTCATCGCGATCGGCTGTGGCGTGGCGATTGGCGCTGGGCTGGGGGATAGCGCACGCGCTGCCCTGTTGACCCGTGGCTTTGCAGAGATGCAACGGATTGCCGACCACCTTGGCGCGGATCCAACCACGCTGACAGGACTATCGGGGCTGGGTGATCTGGCGCTCACCTGCACCTCTGACCTGTCGCGCAACTACCGATATGGTTTGGCGCTGGGTGCGGGCGACGCCTTTGACAAAGGCACGACGGTGGAAGGTGCTGCGACCGCGCGGGCGGTGACAAAACTTGCGCTGGATCTGGGTCTGGATCTGCCTGTGACGGCCATCGTGGCGCAGCTGGCCCATCATGAAATCGACGCCCAGACCGCTTTGCAGGCCTTGCTGTCGCGCCCATTGAAAGAGGAATAACCATGGCACATTGGCTGTTTAAATCGGAACCTGACGTCTTTGGATGGGACGACCTTGTCGCAAAGGGCAAAGCTGGCGAAGAATGGGACGGCGTGCGCAATTACCAGGCCCGCAACAACATGCGGGCGATGGCGCTGGGGGATACGGGGTTCTTTTACCATTCGCGATCCGGGTTAGAGATTGTCGGCATCGCCGAGGTTTGTGCGCTGGCCCACCCCGACAGCACAACCGATGATGAGCGCTGGGAATGTGTCGATATCCGTGCGGTGCGCCCGTTTGTTCAGCCCGTCAGCCTGGAGACGATCAAGAGCGATCCCCGCTTGGCAGATATGGTGCTTGTCAAGAATTCGCGCCTTTCGGTGCAGCCTGTGACCGACGCGGAATGGGACATCCTTTGCGGCATGGGCAAAACAAAACCATAGCAAGTTCCGCTCCATTTCATATAATTGACCCAGCCAACAGGAAGGGAAAATTATGGGGTTTTTGAGTGTAGTTCTTGCCGCAGTCGCGGCATTTGCCGTCGGTGCGGCCTATTACATGGCATTGTCAAAACCGTGGATGGAGGCGGCCGATATTGAGGTCGGCGAAGATGGGAAACCAGTCAACGAAGGGCCTACGCCCTATATCGTTTCCTTCGTCATGATCCTTTTGGTCGCTGGCATGATGCGGCACACATTTGCGCTTTCGGGTATTGATAGCATGGGCAAAGGTCTGATTTCGGGCCTTGGTGTGGGGCTGTTCTTTATCAGTCCGTGGATCTTCATCAATACCGGCTATTCGAACCGGCCATGGAAGCTTGCGGTGATTGACAGCGGCTATGCCGTGCTTGCGGCCACTGTGATCGGCATTGTGTTGACGCTGTTTTAAAACCAAAAACGCCCGCTGATGCCAGCGGGCGTTTTCAGTTCGATGCGTTCGGATTTAACCGTAGACGCTTTCTTTGCCGAAATGCTTGGTCAGCATGTAATAGACAACGGCGCGATATTTGTTGCGCTCGGACTTGCCATAAACTTCGATGACTTTGTTGATCGCATCCATCAGCTCTGGCCCGTCGGACAGGCCCAGCTTTTTAATCAGAAAGTTGTTCTTGACGGTCTCAAGCTCTGATTCCTGGCTGCCCGCGACGGTCGAAGCGTCGGCGTTATAGATTGATGGGCCGCAGCCAATCGTTACTTTGGTCAGCAGGTCCATGTCTGGCGTCATGCCACACTTGTTGCTCAGATCATCAGCGTATTTCGCGATCCACTCGTCTCTTTTGCCCATAATGGCTGTCCCCGTTTCTTAAGTTTCGGCCAGAATTGGCCCCTTTCGCCCTACCCATGCAAGGCGTCGCGGCAAGCTAATAACAGGAGGCACGTTCGGACAAGCAAAAACAGCGGGGAAAATTCGGGGCGGCGGATCATCGGCAGGTCCCCCAGCCGCGCGATTGCAGGTGAAAGTGGTCCGCATGCAGGGCGTTGTAGTCTGGTCCAAGCGTCGTCTTGAACCAGCGGCATGACCCTTGGTGAACATCCCGCAAGAAGTCTGCCTTTGGCCCAGATCCGTCCCAATCGCGCAGCAGAATGACGCTGTCGTCATTGCTCATGCGAAACCCTCGGACGTCGATAGCGTCCGCTGTGGCATGGGTGCTCCAGCGGGTACTGTTGCCTGAAGATGAGCGGATCGGACGGCAGTTGTAGCTGCCTTGATCAAGGATATGAGTGACTGTGGTTTCAAGGTTGGATTGCGCCGCGGGCTGCAGGCTGTGCTGTTCCCACATCGCAAGTCGGAGAGCGCTATCGCAGGCAGTCTGCAATGTCAGGCTCGCTTGACCGATGCCAGCGATTGTCACAGCGTTTTCGTTGCCGCAATTGGGGTTGTCGGAAATGATGGGGCCGGCAGATATCAAATGCGCATGATCCCGCAAGGCGGAAAGGCACGCCTTCGGGTCGCTCGCTGTCCGCGACAATTTCCAATCGGTTAGTGGCGTGATCGGCGCACGGACCTTTAGGGGCTGTGTTGGATTCCAGTGGTCGGGCAGTGGCGTATCGGGGTGAAGCACCAGCGCTGTCCCCAGAATGCCCCCAAATGTCAAAACAAACAGAAAGACCGCGCGAAACACCGCGCGGCCTTTGATTTTGGAATTCTTGGGCAAACTGCCCGCCCCTTAGTAGCGGTAATGCTCTGGCTTGAAGGGACCGTCGACAGCCACGCCGATGTAATCAGCCTGATCTTTCTTCAGCTCGGTCAACTTCACACCGATCCGACCCAGGTGCAGACGTGCAACCTTTTCATCCAGATGCTTGGGCAGGATATAGACGCCCGGCTGATATTCGTCGCCCTTTGTCCACAGCTCGATCTGCGCCAGAACCTGATTGGTGAAAGAGGCCGACATTACGAACGACGGGTGGCCCGTTGCGTTACCAAGGTTCAGCAAGCGGCCTTCGGACAGCAGGATCAAGCGGTTGCCGGACGGCATCTCGATCATGTCGACCTGTTCTTTGATGTTGGTCCACTTGTGGTTCTTCAGCGCGGCGACCTGAATTTCATTGTCGAAGTGGCCGATGTTGCCGACAATCGCCATATCCTTCATCTCGCGCATATGCTCGATACGGATGACGTCCTTGTTGCCGGTGGTGGTGATAAACACGTCGGCTGAGTCCAGAACGTCCTCGAGTACGACAACCTCGAACCCATCCATCGCAGCTTGCAAGGCGCAGATCGGGTCAACTTCGGTCACTTTCACACGTGCGCCCGCACCGGCCAACGACGCGGCAGAGCCTTTGCCCACATCGCCATAGCCGCACACAACGGCAACCTTTCCGGCCATCATGGTGTCGGTGGCGCGGCGGATGCCGTCGACCAGCGATTCCTTACAGCCGTATTTGTTATCAAACTTCGACTTGGTGACGCTGTCGTTCACGTTGATCGCGGGGAAAGGCAGTTGGCCGTTCTTGTGCAGGTCATAGAGGCGGTGAACGCCGGTTGTTGTTTCTTCTGACACGCCCTGAATGTCGGCTTTGGTTTTCGTGAACCAGCCGGGGGTCTCTGCCATCCGCTTTTGGATCTGCTTCTTGATGACTTCTTCTTCTTCGGATGTCGGGACCGCCAGAACGTCTTCGCCCGCTTCCATCCGCGCACCCAACAAGATGTAGAGTGTCGCGTCACCGCCATCGTCGAGGATCATGTTCGCGCCTTCGGGGAACATGAATGACTTGTCCAGATAGTCCCAATGTTCTTCCAGGGATTGGCCCTTGATCGCAAAGACGGGCGTGCCACCTGCCGCAATTGCAGCCGCAGCATGGTCCTGCGTCGAAAAGATGTTGCAGGATGCCCAGCGCACATCGGCGCCCAATTCCACAAGCGTTTCGATCAGAACAGCCGTCTGGATCGTCATGTGAAGCGACCCGACAATGCGTGCGCCTTTCAGCGGCTTGCTTTGGCCGTACTCTTCACGACAGGCCATCAGGCCGGGCATTTCGGTTTCAGCGATATCCAGTTCTTTGCGACCGAATGCGGCAAGTTCAATATCTTTTACGATGTAGTCATTGGCCATTTTGATGTCCTGAATGCGATTGGATTTCGCACGCGCATACAAAAGAAACGACCTTCCGACAAGAAACCATTTGTCGCGACCTCAGCGACTTGGTGGGGCGCCCGACACAATCGGCGGGCGCACACATTCATTGTGCATTATTTGTTCATCCTGCCGCCCGCGATCTGATGGTTAGCCATCAGCGGAAAAGACCGCAGCAATGTCATCTTGTTGCCAATGCGTGCCAGCAGCCATGATGCAGGACATTCCGGTCGGAAAGCTTTGGATGATTGTCCAACTGGAACCATCCCGGCTCATGAAGACTTCGAATAATCGCGCTTCACCTTGAAGGCCGCGACCAACAAGGCGTTCGGCGTAGCCATCACCCAGTTTTTGAACGATAACATCGCGGGTTAGGCAAGTTTGCTGCGCCTGAGCAGCAGAACTCAGGCAGATCAATGTTGCAGCGATCGCTGCGGATATTTGACGTCGGGCCATTTTCAAGGCTCCCATCTCTGGCGCGGTTTTCCGCGCGGGGCAAATTTTGGCTCCCTGTGGGTTTACCTTGGCGCAAAAAGGCAAAAAGATTGCTAACGGCCCTTTGACCCCATGAATTTTCCAAGGCATCAAGGACTTATGGCAAAACAACCAAGAGCATGGCAGCGCATGTTGTCGGGTCGCAGGCTGGACCTGTTGGACCCAACCCCAATGGATATCGAGATTGAAGACATCGCCCACGGGCTTGCCTTTGTTGCGCGATGGAACGGTCAGACGCACGGTGACTTTGCCTATTCCGTCGCTGAACATTCGCTGCTTGTACAGCAGATCTTTAAGATCCAGCAGCCCGGTGCGCCTGTTAAATGGCAGTTAGCGGCCCTGCTGCACGACGCCCCGGAGTATGTCATTGGTGATATGATCAGCCCAGTGAAGGCCGCTGTCGGTCCGGGATATGGCGTGCTGGATGATCGGTTGATGGCCGCAATCCACCTACGCTTTGGATTGCCGGCCCAGCTGCCCGCGACGATCAAAAAGCAGATCAAGAAGGCGGATAAGTTGTCTGCATGGCTCGAGGCGATCCAAATCGCGGGGTTTACCCGCGCAGAAGCAGATAAGTTCTTTGGCAAGCAGGATCCGGCATTGGCGGAAACGCTGGAAATCCGCCTGCGGCCCCCCGTTGAGGTGCGCAAGGATTACACCGCCTGCTGTCAGGACCTGATGAGCAAGCTATGACGACCATCCATTAGCAATTTGCACACCCGTTTGACGGATGTGCAAAAGATTTGACGTCCAAACGCTACCACATCCCGACGTTGCGCAGTTGCGCCAGCTTGCGCTCTGCCTCGATCTGTTTTGCTTGGCGCCGGTTAATCGGCGTCCGGTGGGTCGTCCAATAGCTTGGCGCATCCCAACGATCCTGACGCGTTGCGGTTTGCATGGCAGAGGCGAATATTGAAAGCATGGTTTCGTCCTTTCCTTTTCCTATGCTCAACAATTAGGGGGTTTACAGCGCTCATGCGACTCAGGAAGAATAGCAATATGTTAGTTGAACTTTCATAATGGACTGGCGCTCTGTCCCCTCTTTACCTGCCTTGCGCGCGGTCGAGGCCGCTGGCCGGACCGGGTCATTGTCGAAAGCGGCGGCAGAGCTGAACGTAACCCATGCCGCGATCGCCCAGCACCTGCGCACGGTCGAGGATTTTGTGGGTTGCCCCCTTTTGGTCCGCGAAGGGCGCGGCATGGCGTTAACCCCGCAGGGGGCACAATTGCTTCCAGCGCTGACTGGTGGATTTGAACAGGTGATCGCAGGCGTGCGGGACACGATGCGCGATGTCGCAGACGCGCCCTTGGCGATTTCTGTCACGCCAAGCTTTGCGGAACACTGGCTAATGCCGCGCATGGGGTCCTTTTGGGCCGCCCACCCCGAAATCACCGTTTCGGTCACACCAACGACAGAGATCTCGGACCTGCGCCGCGATGGGATCGACCTTGCCATCAGATATGGGCGTGGGGATTGGCCGGGATTGTCATCAGAGTTACTCGCGGCTGCGGATTATGTTGTGGTGGCGGCGCCTAGCCTATTGGGCGATCGCAAGCCTGAGACATTGTCCGATCTTGATGATCTGCCTTGGCTTTTCGAAACTGTGCACAGAGAGACCCGCGTCTGGGCCGTGTCGCAAGGTCTGGACCCGGTGTGCTGTCAGTCAAAAGAGATTGCAACGCTCAGCATGGTTTTGGCAGCAACCCGAGCGGGCGCCGGTGTCGCAATCATGACCAAAGCATTGGTGCAGGACGACATCGCCACGGGGAAATTGCGCGCCGTTTTCAACATGCCGCAATCTGGGTTGGGGTATCACATCGTCACGCGGCCGGGGGTCATGGCGCCCCGGTTGAAAACGTTCGTAAAGTGGCTCAGATCAGCCTAACGCGGGCTGCGTTTGGCCAGAATGCGCTGCAACGTGCGTCGGTGCATATTCAAGCGCCGCGCGGTTTCACTCACGTTCCGGTCGCAAAGCTCATAGACACGCTGAATATGTTCCCACCGCACGCGATCCGCGCTCATCGGGTTTTCAGGCGGCGGCGGCAGTGTATCTGTCCGCGCCAAAAGCGCGTTGGTCACATCACGCGCGTCCGCTGGTTTCGCCAGATAATCCGTGGCACCGATCTTGACGGCAGCAACGGCCGTCGCAATCGCACCATAGCCCGTCAACACAACGATCCGGCTTTCGGGGCGACGCTCGCGCAGGATCTCGACCACGTCCAATCCGTTGCCGTCTTCAAGCCGCAGGTCAACCACCGCGTATGCGGGCGGTCGGGCTGTGGCAATCGCCTTCCCTGCCGTGACCGATTCCGCTGTTTCGACAGAAAAGCCGCGCTTTTCCATCGCCTTTGCAAGACGCTTCACGAATGCTTCGTCATCATCGACAAGCAGCAGTGTGCTGTCGGATCCTAAATCCAGCGCTTCGGTTTCCATTTTCGCCGCCTCATGTTCCATAGGGCAGACTTAGGGTGCCTTTCGACTTGGTCAAATCCTAGCTGGTGGAGGCATGACAGGCGACACGCTGCGCAATCGCCTCTGGCCCGTCTTCGCGGCGGAAAAAGTCGACAAAGCCGTCTTCCGGCGTGACGAAATAGGTGAAGACAGAGTGGTTCATCAGGTAGTATTCAGGGTCGTCATCCCCGCGACTGTAGACGACCCGATATGCCTTTGCTGCGGCTTCAATCTGTTCGTCTGAACCGGTCAATCCAATCATATCGGGGTGGAAATTCTGGATGTAGTCGCCGACAACCTGCGGCGTGTCGCGGGCAGGGTCGATGCTGATAAAGACGGGGGTCGCCGCGATCCCCTGTTCCGCCAGGATATCAACTGCCGCGGCATTGCGCGCGTTATCAATCGGGCAGACGTCAGGGCAGAACGTGTAGCCAAAATAGATCAGGCTTGGCTGCGTAATCACATCGGTATCTGTGACCGTCGCGCCGCTTCCATCGACCAACGTAAATGGTCCGCCAAAGTCGCCACCCGCGACAACACTGCCGCCACAGCCATCAGGTGTTCGCTGGGTCATGACGTATGTTGCACCCAAAACAGCCAGCACGGCGATGCTTGCCCCGATAGAAACCACCTTGATCATCGTGTGTCCTTTCAATTCGTCGCATTGATCCTTGATAATGCGACCCTTAACAATGACACAGCGCGCCGCAGCACAAAGGCCTTTTATGCCCACCGAAATACATGATGTCCTGCAAGAGCGCGAGCGCAGTAATTGGGTCCGCCTGCGCACACTTGTGTTACTGCGCTGGTGTGCGATCTGCGGTCAGATCATCGCGATATTTGTAGCAACACGCATCTATGGCCTCCAGATTGAGGTGGCCGCCGCTGTTCTGACCATCATGGCTTCGGTACTGGCCAACTTGTTCTTCAGCTTTCTCTACCCTGAGAATAAGCGCCTGTCGGAACGCGAAGCATCGTTCATCCTGAGCTTTGACATCGTTCAGCTTAGCGTCTTGCTGTATCTTACGGGCGGGCTGTCCAACCCATTTGCCCTGCTCTTGCTGGCCCCCGTCACCATCGCCGCCACGGTCTTGCACATTTCAAGCACGGTCGTGCTTGGCTTGCTTGCGATCGCGCTGACCACGCTACTTTACCGTTTCAGTATCCCGATTGAGACAGCGGCGGGCGACATCTTGATACTGCCCGCGCTGTTCCAATTCGGCTTTTGGGTGGCGCTTGTGATCGGCGTCGTCTTCCTTGCGATCTACGCGCGGCAAGTGACCAATGAAATGCACACCATGGGAGAGGCGCTTTTGGCGACTCAGCTTGCCCTTGCACGCGAACAAAAGCTCACCGACCTTGGCGGCGTGGTCGCTGCCGCCGCACACGAACTTGGCACACCCCTTGCCACGATCAAATTGGTCAGTAGTGAGCTGATCGAAGAGTTGGAAAATCAGCCCGAACTGCTGGAAGATGCGGCCTTGATCCGCGAACAAGCAGAGCGGTGCCGCGATATCCTGCAATCAATGGGGCGGGCGGGCAAAGATGATTTGCACCTGCGCACAGCACCACTTGAAACCGTGGTGCGCGAAGCGGCAGAGCCTCATCTTGAGCGGGGCAAGCAAGTCGTCTTTTTCATTGGGACGGATGAAGACAGCGATGATCTTCAGCCTACGATTACCCGCAGACCGGATATCATCCATGGGCTTCGGAACCTGATGCAAAATGCCGTCGATTTCGCCGACAGCCGGGTCGAGATTGACGCGACATGGACAGCCGACAAGGTAACCATCCAGATTTCCGACGATGGTCATGGATTTCCTCAGTCTGTGATTGGCCGGATTGGCGATCCCTTTGTGCGCCGTCGGCGTGGCAGTATCGATGGCGCGCGCCGCCCCGGATACGAAGGCATGGGTCTGGGGCTTTTCATCGCAAAAACATTGCTTGAACGGTCCGGGGCAAAACTGACGTTTGCCAATGGGCGGCGACACGGTCACGCGGGCTGGGCCGGGCAGGCAACAGGTGGCGCCGTTGTGAGCGTGGTGTGGGACCGCATCCTGCTCGACCGGACCGCGCAGCCCGGCAAAGGTGCCTTGGGAAAAAATCAGCCCATCGTCAGCTAGGCACGCCTTAACCCACCGTTAAGCATTTTAACGGATCTTCAACACAGCTTGAAGTGGGGTTTACTATGACCGGATTCGATTGGACGGCGTATCTACCAGTGGCGATGGCAGCGCTCCTGACTGCCGGTTTGTCCTACATGGCTTTGTTACGGCTTTGGCCTGATCCTTCTGGCCGCATGACATTGGCAGGACGGCCCCCGACACAACCGGTTTTCCTGTTTGACGGCACAGAACTAATCGACGCAACACCCGGTGCAACACAGCTGATTACCGACCGGCCCGACGGCCTGACGGAACGCGACGCGCTACTTTTGTTGCTTCAGAAGGATTTCCCAGACCTCGCTGCGGAATTTGACAACCTTCCCGCCGGTCAGACCCAACAGATCATGCCACTGAACGGCACGCCCCTGATGGTAACACTGACCCACAAGGCGGGCCTGAAACGCATCATTCTTGGCGCACAGGACGGCGATGACGTCGACCTGCACTACGCGGCCCTTGCCCGTACAGCCTTTGGTGAAGAACTCGCAATGCTGCGGGATCTTTCGAATGCCGCACCACAGCTGATCTGGCGTGAAGACAATCAAGGGCGCCTTGTCTGGGCGAACCGAAGCTATCTTGCCTATTCGGACCGCGCCGCTGAAAACGCAAACATTGCCGGTCAGGTCTGGCCCGGTGGCAAGCTTTTTGCCGACCTCAACGTCAATCTCCGCGATGACGGCAAGGCCAATCAAACGCGTGTCTCATTGCGGCTGCGTGGTGAAAATTCTGAACATTGGTTTGATGTCACCAGCATGCCGCTTGATGGCGGTACCGTTCATTTCGCGGCGGATGCAAATGCTGTTGTGCGCGCCGAAAACGCAAAAAGAGAGTTCCTTCAAACACTCAGCAAAACTTTTGCCCAATTGGCGACCGGCCTTGCGATTTTTGATGACCAGCGCAAACTGACGATGTTCAACCCCGCGCTGCTTGATATGACGGGGCTGCCGTTTGAATTCCTCAGCGCGCGGCCAACCATCGACATGTTGCTGAACCGGATGCGCGACATGCGCCGATTGCCTGAACCCAAAGATTATTCCAGCTGGCGCGAACAGTTTTCCAAACTTGAGGCCGAAGCGCTCGAAGGGACCTATTGCGAAAACTGGGACCTTCCAGATGGCCAAACCTTTCGCGTGACCGGGCGACCGCATCCCGATGGGGCGCTTGCCTTCATGTTTGAAGACATCAGCGCAGAGGTTTCGCTGACCCGCCACTTCCGCACGGAAATCGAAACCTCTCAGGCCGTTTTGGATACGATTCCTGATGCTATTGCAGTCTTTTCCAATGCGAACACGCTTGTCATGACGAACGACGCCTACCGCGCATTGTGGGACATCGACGAAGAAGAGGTGATGCAAACGCATGATCTGCGTGATGCAATGACCACCTGGCGTGACGCCAGCCTGCCATCTCCGATCTGGCCCCGGCTTGAAAGCTTTGCTGCCGCCACTGGCCTGCGTGAAGCGTTCTCGGACCGCGTGACCCTTTTGGACGGACGTCATGCGATGTGTCACGCTAAGCCGCTCTCGGGGCGCAAGACCATGGTGCGGTTTGAAATCACCAAACCGACGCAGCGCGTTCTTGCCCCAGCAACATCACGGGCGCATACCGCCAAAATCGCAAAGCGCTGATTACACTTGCAGCGCACGGCGGGCCACGTAATCTGCCGCCATGCCTACCCCGCCTTTCCGCACCCTGACCCTGCCCAATGAAGACGCCACAGCGCACCTTGCGGCGGCGATCTCTGATCGGCTTCGGCCCGGCGATACTTTGCTGTTGTCAGGCGACATCGGCGCCGGAAAGTCGGCCTTTGCCCGTGCCCTGATCCGCCACCGCATGGGCCCGGCAGAGGATGTGCCCTCTCCGACTTTCACCTTGGTTCAGACCTATAACGCACCGGGTGTCGAAATCTGGCATTGTGACCTTTACCGTCTGACCGATCCGTCGGAAGTGTTAGAGCTTGGGCTTGATGATGCTTTCACGTCAGCGATCTGTCTGGTGGAATGGCCCGATCGCCTGGCAGAGCTGGCGCCGGATAATGCCCTTCTGCTGGCCTTTGAAGCAGGCGAGACTGCGCATCACCTTACATTGACCATGCCCGGCGATTGGCCCCAACGGCTGGCGGACATGAATGTTTGATCTGTCCCAAACGCCTTGGGCGCGCTGGACCCCAAATGCGATCGCTGCTGACGCATCCGCCCGCGGGTACACGCGGCTGACGGGGCCTTCGGGCGACACTGTGATCTTGATGGATAGCGGGCCTGTCCCGCTCGATCCATTTTGCAATATGGCGGCGCATCTTGCGCAACATGGATTTTGCGCGCCGCAGATCCTGCACCGGCAAGACCCCTTTGCCATCCTCACTGATCTTGGGCAAACCGATCTGGCGCAGGCACTTGATGTGGGCGTCGATGCCCAAACGATCTATGCCGCTGCGGTGGATACGCTGGTGCGCCTGCGCGACACGCCTGCGCCTGACCTTGATAAGCTCACGCCGGACGTCGCCGGCGACATGGTTCGCATCACCGCCGAACATTATGCCGCCAGCGCGAACGCTGACCAGATATCCGATGCTGTCCGCGCCCATATGGCGCAATTTGCGTCCGTCGCGGACCGGCTTGCCCTGCGCGACTACCATGTCGAAAACCTGATCTGGCGTGGGACTAACGATATCGGTTTGCTGGATTTTCAGGACGCTTTTGTCGCGCCTGATGGCTATGATCTCGCCTCGCTCTTGCGTGATGTGCGACGCCCTGTGCTTGACTCTATCGTGATCGACATGACAGCCCGGTACTGCGCTGCGTCCGGCATCGACCCCGTCACCTTCGCGCCACAGCTTGCCTGCCTTGGCGCCCAACGTAACCTGCGCATCCTTGGCGTCTTTGCGCGGCTCATTCGTCAGGACGGCAAACAAAAGTACGCGACGCTCATGCCGCGGGTTTGGGAAAACCTTATGGCCGATCTTGGCCACCCCGCCCTGTCCGAACTGCGCGCCGTTGTGCTGGAAAACCTGCCACCCCCCGATCAGGCGGGCTTTGCATGACGGCCACACCGATCCTTCTGTTTGCCGCCGGGCTTGGCACCCGCATGGGCGAATTGACCAAGAATAAGCCAAAGCCGCTGGTCAAGGTGGCCGGAAAGACACTGCTGGACCACGCGCTTGACCTTACGCAAAGCGCCCATGTCGGTCGCCGCGTCGTAAATCTGCACTACAAGGGCGACATGATCCGCGCGCATCTGGCGGGTCAGGACATCGCATTCTCGGATGAGACCGACGCCTTGTTGGAAACCGGCGGCGGCCTGCGCAAGGCGCTGCCCTTGCTGGCCGCGAACCCCGTCATGACCCTGAATACAGACGCGGTTTGGAAAGGCCCCAACCCGATTGATGTGCTTTGCGCCGCTTGGCGTGACGGGATGCAGTCCTTGCTTCTTTTGGTGCCTCAATCGCGCGCTGTCGGCCATCCAGGCAAAGGTGATTTTCTGGTGGATGATGACGGCCGCCTCACACGTGGCCCCGGCCCGATCTATGCTGGCCTGCAGATGACACGTACCGATTTGCTACATGACATGCCGCAAGCTGCCTTTTCAATGAACCTCGCTTGGGATGCAGCCCAGGCAAAGTGCGGGCTTTTTGGTGTGGAATACCCCGGCCATTGGTGCGACGTTGGCAAACCTGACAGCATTCCGCTGGCCGAGGCTATGCTTGCTTCCGATGTTTGACCCAATCGATCATCCCCGCGTCTTTGGCACCTCTCCGGGGGTGGATTTTCCAGCGGCGCTCGTCGCGGGGCTTGCCGCGCGGTCAGATGACCTGTCGCGCACGGTCATCTATGTGAACACCACGCGTATGCAGCGCCGTATCCGTGCGCTTTTTGATGCTGGTCCGCCGCGCCTTTTGCCGCAAATCCGCCTTGTCACCGATCTTGGGTTTGAAGCCACAAAGGCCGGGATCCCCCTGCCCGTATCCCCGTTGCGGCGACGCCTTGCCCTGTCTCAGTTTGTGGCGGCCCTGCTCGAGAAAGAGCCAGACCTCGCGCCGCGAACCGCCCTTTATGATCTCTCGGACAGTCTTGCCAAGCTGATGGAAGAAATGCATGGCGAAGGCGTTTCCCCTGACGTGTTCGAGGCCCTCGACGTCAGTGATCAATCGGGACATTGGCAGCGAGCGCTTCAATTTCTCAATATCATGCGGCCCTTTTTTGACGACGACGATCGTCCCCCCGATGCGCAGGCCCGATTGCGGCAGGTCGCCGAACACCTGACCCAGCAATGGCAGCTCGACCCGCCCGATCACCCCATCATTGTGGCAGGTTCCACCGGGTCACGCGGGGCAACACAGATCTTTATGCAGGCCGTCTCACAACTGCCCCAAGGGGCATTGATTCTGCCGGGGTTTGACCCTGAATTATCGCATTATTGGGACGCACTCGATGACCCAATGACGTCAGAGGATCATCCGCAATACCGCTATCGCAAGTTGCTGGATGCACTTGAAATCGGGCCCGGGCAGGTTTCCTCTTGGGATGTACCGACAGACACGGCACGCAACCGGCTTATTTCCCTCTCGCTCCGCCCTGCGCCGGTCACCCATGCATGGCGCAACGAAGGCCCCGCGCTGGGCGATCTGATTGACCCAACATCGGCGCTGACATTGATTGAAGCGGACACACCCCGGGCAGAGGCAGAAGCCATCGCGCTGCGTTTGCGTCAAGCCGCGCAAGACCGCCAGACCGCTGCCCTAATCACGCCTGACCGCAATCTGACACGACAAGTGGCCGCCGCCTTGGACCGCTGGGACATCAAACCGGATGACAGCGCCGGGATGCCTTTGGCACTGACGGCTTCGGGGCGACTGCTGCGGCATGTGGCCGATCTTTTGGGCCAGACTGCCACGGCAGAGGCGCTGCTTGTGCTGCTCAAGCATCCGCTGACCCACACCGGCAGCGACCGAAATGCGCATCTTTTGCGCACCCGGCGACTTGAACTGAAACTGCGGCGCTATGGCCCGCCGTTTCTGACCGCAGCGGACCTGTCTGAATGGGCGCTCAAAGACGCTGAACGCGATCCCACCAGCGTGGCTTGGGCTGCGTGGATCGGCGGCATCTTGGGCGATGCTGCCGCCGCAACCGACGCGGCGCTGGCCGATCAACTCGCCTTGCATCTGGATTTGGCCGAACGCCTTTCGTCCGGGCCGTCGGGCGCGCCGGGAACGCTGTGGGATGAAAAGGCGGGCCGCGAAGCGCGTAGTGTCTGTGATCTCATCGCGCGCGACGCTGACGAGGGCGGCATCCTCAATGTCGCCGACTACGCCGCGCTTTTTGGCACGGTTCTGAACGAAGGCACCGTGCGCGACCGCGACGCAGGCCACCCCGGCATCCTGATCTGGGGCACGCTCGAGGCACGCGTCGGCGGCGCGGAACTCGTGATCCTGGGCGGCATGAACGACGGCACCTGGCCAGAGGCACCATCGCCCGACCCATGGCTCAACCGCCAGATGCGCAATGAGGCGGGGTTGCTCTTGCCTGAACGCCGCATCGGTCTTTCGGCACATGATTACCAACAGGCCGTCGCCGGGGCAGAGGTCTGGATCACCCGTGCAAAGCGGTCCGCCGATGCCGAAACGGTGCCGTCACGTTGGGTGAACCGGCTGACCAACCTGCTTGATGGGCTGCCCGGTCAAAATGGCCCTGCCGCATTGCAAGCGATGCGCGATCGCGGCGCATATTGGCTTTCTGCTGCTACTGCTTTGGGCAAACCATTGGCCGAGGTGCCGCGTGCCCATCGCCCCTCTCCGCGCCCGCCGGTTGCGGCGCGCCCGCAGGATATCTCTGTCACGCAGGTCAAGACCCTGATCCGCGATCCATTCGCAATCTATGCCCGCAAAGTTCTGCACCTGAAAAAGCTCGACCCGCTGCAAGCCAGCGCCGATGCGCCACTGCGCGGTGAAATCATTCACAAAATCCTTGAGGTGTTCACCAGTGAACGCCCCGACGCCACCGACCCCGCAGCACTAGATCGTCTGCTTGATATCGCCGCGCACGAGCTGGAACAAAGCTGTCCCTGGCCCGCCGTGCGACTGCAATGGATGGCCCGCATGGAACAGGTGGCGCCGCTGTTCCTCGCGGATGAGGCGCAGCGTCAGGCGCAGGCGACCTTCAAGCTGGCAGAGGCTCGGGGCAACATCATGGTCGGCACAACCGGTGTGACGCTGACCTGCATGGCAGACCGCTTTGACGTCACCCCCGACGGCAAAGCGATGATCTATGACTACAAAACCGGTGCGGTGCCGACCAAAGGGCAACAGGAAAAATTCGACAAACAGCTCTTGCTAGAGGCGGCGATGACCGAACGCGGCGCATTCACCGATCTGGGCGCGATGCCCGTGGCAGAGGCCAGCTTTCTTGGAATTTCAAAGGAAACCAAGGTCACGCCTGCCCCTTTGCAAGACAACCCACCTGGAACCGTATGGGAAAACTTTGCCGAACTGCTTCACCGCTGGCGGCAACCGCGACGGGGCTTCACCGCGCGCATGGCGATGTTTTCGACCGACGACCACAGCGACTTTGACCACCTGTCGCGCTTTGGTGAATGGGACATCAGCGACGAACCCGTGCCAGAGGATCTGACATGATCCGCGACGAAGCCACGCAACGGCAAGTGGATGCCGCCGACTCCGCCGCCTCGACCTGGCTGACAGCCAACGCAGGCTCTGGCAAGACGCGGGTTCTTACAGACCGGGTCGCGCGGCTTTTGCTGCGTGGCACCTCGCCCCAGAACATCCTGTGCCTGACCTATACCAAGGCCGCCGCCGCCGAGATGCAGAACCGTCTGTTCAAGCGTCTTGGCGAATGGGCAATGAAAGATGACGAAGACCTCAGGACTCAACTTGATGCTCTGGGTGCCGATCAACGGCAGGATCTCGCAGCGGCGCGCACGCTTTTTGCCAGCGCGATCGAAACCCCCGGCGGCCTCAAAATCCAGACGATCCACTCCTTTTGCGCCAGCATCCTGCGCCGCTTCCCGCTAGAGGCACGCGTCAGCCCCCAGTTCAAAGAGATGGAGGATCGCGCCGCCGTCTTGTTGCGGACCGAAGTCGTCGATGCGATGGCCCAGGGTCCGCAACGCGAGGTCGTGCACGATCTGATGCGGCACTTTTCCGGCGCTGAACTTGATAAGCTTCTGGCCGAAATCGCGGGCCGTCGCCGGTTCTTTGCAGATCCGGCGGATACCGCCGCCCTTTCCGAAATCTTTGATCTGCCGCGCAACGCCCATCGCGATCACGCGCTCCAAATTGCGTTTCATGGTGGTGAGGCGGATCTGACCCGCGACATTCAGCAGGTGTTCGCCGACCAATCAAAGACCTATCAAACTTTCGCCGCGACGCTTTCGGGCCTGAACTTTGAAACGCCCGGCTGGGATGACTTTGCGATCATCAGCAAACTTTTCCTCTACGCCAAGGATCAGACCTCAAAATCGTTCAACTTCCCGCAGTCCAATCACAAAAAGGCGGTCGATGCGGCGGCACCCATTGCCGACGACCTTCATGACTGGATGGACCGGACAGAGGCCGCGCATCAATTCCTCAAGTCGTTTGATGCCTATCACCGCACCTTGGCATTGCATGCCTTCGCCCGCCCGTTTCTGGCGGCATATGCCGATCGCAAGACCGCGATGGGGATGCTTGATTTTGACGACCTGATCGAAAAGGCCGCGACGCTTTTGACCGATCCAAACGTCGCGCAATGGGTGCTGTACCGGCTGGATGGCGGGATCGATCATGTGCTGGTGGACGAAGCCCAAGACACCAGCCCCGCGCAATGGACCGTCATCAAGAACCTCACCCAAGAGCTGACATCAGGTGTATCCGAACGCGGTGGTACGGCCCGCACCATCTTTGTCGTGGGTGACAAAAAGCAATCCATCTATTCATTTCAGGGGGCCGATCCGCGCGAATTTGATCATATGCGCGACTTTTACGATGCGGCGCTTGCCCCACCCGGCCCCGGCTTGCATTCGACCGACCTGCGCCATTCGTTCCGGTCGTCCACCGCGATCCTGAACACTGTTGATGCCACCTTTGCGGACCCCGAAAGCCGGGCGGCAATTGGGCAAGATGAACTGCACGAACCTTTTCATCCAGACATGCCCGGCCGCGTGGATCTTTGGCCGGTCATCGACAAAACCGAAGAAGCCGCACAGGACGGCGACTGGTTTGATCCGGTCGACAAAATGGCGGACAGTCACCACGACGTTCGAATGGCCGACAGGATCGCGGGCCAGATCAAACGGATGATTGCGCAGGAAACGCTGCCCACGCCGACCGGGCGGCGCGCCATCACCGAAGGCGATTTCCTGATCCTCGTGCAACGTCGCAGCACCCTGTTTTCAGAGATCATCCGTGCCTGCAAAGCCAGCGGGTTACGCGTCGCCGGTGCTGACCGTTTCCGCGTCGGGGCCGTTCTTGCGGTGCGCGATATTGCAGCGCTGTTGAATTTTCTGGCCTTGCCAGAGGACGACCTAAGCCTTGCCGCGACTTTGCGCTCTCCGCTTTTCGGCTGGTCCGAACAGGATCTTTTCACGCTCGCCCACCACCGGCCAAAGCACGGGGTTCTGTGGGAGGCCTTGCGCAATTCCGACCATCCCAAAACCCTCGCAATGATTCAGGACCTGCTGAAGCAGGCCGATTTTCTACGGCCGTTCGACCTGATTGATCGCATCCTGTTGCGCCACGATGGGCGCCGCAATTTGCTTGCGCGGCTGGGGGCAGAGGCGGAAGACGGGATCGATGCGCTTTTGTCGCAAGCACTATCCTACGAAAGCATGGGCACACCCAGTCTGACCGGGTTCCTGTCATGGATGGATACTGACGATCTGGAAATCAAACGGCAAATGGATAACCAAGGCGACCAGATCCGCGTCATGTCGGTGCACGGCTCCAAGGGGTTGGAAGCGCCGATTGTCATCCTGCCTGATTGCGCCGCGCGCAAAACCGACGTCAAAGACGAAATCCTGACAACCGGTAATACGGCCCTATGGAAAACCACCGCCCCCAAGGATCCGCCCGCCATGGCCGAATTGCGTGCTGCCAAGATCGCGGCACAAAAGAACGAACGCCTGCGGCTGCTTTACGTCGCCATGACTCGCGCGGAAAACTGGTTGATCGTCGGTGCCGCAGGCGATCTGGGCAAAGATGGAGAGACGTGGCACGAGGCGGTCGCCCATGGCCTTGGCCATCTGGGCGCGACGCCGGTTAAAGTGGGCGATCTTGAATTCCTGCGCCATGAAAATGGCGACTGGACGGCTGGCGCGCTGGAAACGCGCCAAACGGAAACAGGACCCGATCTGCCCCCACTGACGTTTGACGCCCTCCCCCCGGTGATCCGCACCGAAACCCTGTCACCATCCGATCTGGGCGGTGCCAAAATTGTGCCAGGCGACCCTGCCGGTGAAGACCCTGACGACGCGCTGGCCATTGGCCGCACCCTGCATCTGCTGTTGGAACACCTCCCCACTGCTGCGCCTGATCAACGGCAGCGGCTGGCGGCAAACGTGCTGGCCAGTGCGCCCGATGTGCATCCAACAGATGTGGCATCTGCACTGGTCGCTGATGCCATTCGCGTCCTTGAGGCACCTGACCTTGCCCATGTCTTTGCCCCTGATGCCCGGGCAGAGGTCGGAATCACCGCAACCCTTGGTAACGCCCGCATTCATGGCACAATCGACCGCCTGCTGATCAGCGACACCCATATCCTCGCCGTTGATTTCAAGACCAACCGCATCGTGCCCGACACAGCGCAAGATACCCCCGAAGGTCTTTTGCGTCAGATGGGCGCCTATGCCTTTGCTTTGGCTCAGATTTACCCAAACCACCAGATTGAGACGGCAATCCTTTGGACCCGGTCAGCCACGCTTATGCCGCTTCCGACACAAATTGTTGCAGATGCTCTCGCCCGCGTGACGACATCTTGACCCCGGCCCTAGCGGTCCTTAGGTTCCCCACCTGACCCTGACCCATTGGAGAACACTCATGGCCACCGTAGCTGTCACCGATGCCACATTCGACGCAGAAGTGCGCCAGTCTGACATCCCCGTCGTCGTCGATTTCTGGGCCGAATGGTGCGGCCCCTGCAAACAGATCGGCCCGGCATTGGAAGAACTTTCCGCAGAAATGGAAGGCAAAGTCAAAATCGTCAAAGTGAATGTTGACGAAAACCCCAATTCTCCGGCCCAGATGGGCGTGCGCGGCATCCCGGCGCTGTTCGTCTTCAAAGGTGGCGAAGTGATTGCCAACAAGGCAGGCGCGGCCCCGAAGGCGGCACTGCAAGGCTGGATCGAAGACTCGATCTAAACCCGTCGACTTACACTCATTCAGGGCGTTCCATTCGGGACGCCCTTTTTGTTGGGATGCTTAAATACGATCTCCAGGTCCGTCAGGCTTGGGCCGTTCTGATCCATCGGTACCAGACCCACCCGCAATGGGTCACCGTTGCGTTTGTCGACAACGGAAATCTGGCTTTCTCCACCGTTCAGATGGGTATCACCCCATTGCATCAACGCCAGAATTGTCAGCCCCAGATCCCAGCCCTTTTTCGTCAGAACGTAGCCATTTCGGGTCCGTGATCCTTCAGGCTGGTACGGCGTGCGATCCAGAATACCAAGCGCCACAAGCTGTTTGAGTCGTGTGGTCAAAACGGATCTAGGGATCTGCAAATCTTCCAGAATATCCTCAAACCGTGCGACGCCATAAAATGCCTCGCGGATGATCAGCATGTTCCATTTCTCCATCAAATGCTGCGCCGCCAGCGCCATGCCGCATTTGTCCAGCGGTACCGGAGTATTCTTGGGTTCAATCAGTGAATTATTTGAGTTTGACAAACGAACTTAGCCTCTCTATCGCTACCTAAGTATGATATTCGAATTTAGATGAAAGGCAAGCTCATGCAAATCTCACCCCTGTTTCTGGTCATTGGATTCAAGATCGTCGTCTCACTCATCCTTGTGGGTCTGCCATTTTTGCTTCTGAAAAAAGATAAACTCGAACTGATTGCAGGCGTCAAAGCCCAATCAGATACTTTCTTTCGGCTTTACGGTATCGCAATTCTCGCACTCTTGGTGGGCTACGGGTCTGCTTTCCCACTTTTGCTGAACGGACAATTTCCGTGGGCTGTCGCGATCATGGGTGCAATTTCGAATGGCGGGGCAACATTCATTCTGTTGCGCGGCGATACCGCTTTGGCAAAGCGCGTCTTTGCCCCGATCTTCGGCTTTATCTTTGCCGCACTGATCTGGTCGATGTTCATGCCGGGCCCAGCAATCGCGCCGCTGTTCTAGACCGGCCAGCCATGCCCGCGCAGCACGCTTTGGATCCGCCCCTTGGCGTTGTCCTTGCCTGCATTGATCGACATCTGTTGTAGGAACCACCACATATATCCGGCGTAATCCGGTTCTTGGGTCACCGCCTCAAAGGCTGCGTCTTCGCCATCCCGCATCACGCTGCCAGCGATATGGTGGAAATCAATCTGGCCAAACAACACAGCGGGTTTCCGGAACAGGAACCCGCTGAAGGCCGCACTGGAATTCATCGTCACAACAAAATCGCAATCGCGCAGACATAACTCCATCGCCCGTTCGACAATCTCGACCCTTGGATATCGCCCAATCACTTTGGCCAGGGCCATCCTGTCAGCAGAGGTGTAATCTTCGTTCGGGTGCAGCGTCGCGATGATCTGGTGCTGGGGATACCTTTGCGCCGTGCGCTCTAACATCTCTACCGGAGAGCACGCCTGAAACGACCTGGCTTGCCGGATCAAACCTTGTAGCGGCACGTATATCATCTTGTTACGAACCGCATTGACTGGCTTTTGTTGATAAAGCCGCCGACCCCAGAAGCTAAAGAACCTGTCTGCCTCTCCGCGATCAACGGCTTGCGGATCAAAATCCGTCAGTGCCACATCCCATTCCCATCGCTTGGCCGAGGCTTCGATCTGCCAAAACGGATAGAAATACGCCCTGCGCATCGTCAGCGCCCGGTCATGATTGGGCTGGTCCATGTGATACATCGCATAGCCCGGCCGTGCCTCTGCCCGCAGCCTTGCAACACCAGTGTTGGGGGTAAAATGAACCGTCAGCCCCGCGTCTTGCAGAACACCGACAACCAGGCCGATAAAATTGTGCTCTCCCCTTTGGGCGCTCTCAAGCAGCGTTGGTTCTAGGTAAAAGGTCACGTCGTCAGGCTGATCCATGTGCCGCACGCTAGGCGGCAGGCCCACAACGATCAAGCCCCGCACTTGTTTGCTGCAAATCTTGCGTCCATATAAACCGGACAAAGGCAAAAAGGGCGCGACATGGCTGAGAATGAATTCCCCGGTTGGCACGGCACCACGATTATCGGTGTGCGCAAGGGCGGGCAGGTCGTCATTGCCGGCGACGGTCAGGTCAGCCTTGGCCAAACCGTCATCAAAGGCACCGCCCGTAAGGTCCGCCGCCTGTCGCCGGGTGGCGACGATGTGATCTGCGGCTTTGCCGGATCCACCGCCGACGCTTTTACCCTGCTGGAACGGCTAGAAAAGAAGCTAGAGGCGACACCCGGCCAGCTTGCCCGCGCAAGCGTTGAACTTGCCAAGGATTGGCGCACCGACAAATACCTGCAAAAGCTAGAGGCTATGTTGATCGTCTCTGACGGCAAGGACCTGTTTGTCATCACTGGTGCCGGTGACGTGCTGGAACCCGAACATGATATTGCAGCCATCGGGTCGGGTGGCAACTTTGCCCTCGCCGCCGGGCGCGCCCTGATGGACAGCGACCATGACGCCGAAACCATCGCCCGTAAGGCGATGGCCATCGCCGCCGACATCTGCGTTTACACCAACGGGAACCTGACCGTTGAAAAAATCAGTTAACCCGCGCCACCGACAGCGGAACATTGGCCGCCCGGCACCAGACGTAAACCTCGTTGTAGTCGGCGCTGTTGATCCCGGCAGGCACCTTGTAGGTCGAGGCACCGCGCATCGCAGCAAGCTCTCCCATAAAGGTGTTAGGGTCGTAGGTGCCATCTTTGCCCAAGCCGACAACCGGGTCGGGCGCGTTATCCAATACAAAATCGTCCAGCAGCTGCACCATGTCGCCCGCGATCTCAGCTGTGCCAGAGGATGTGTGCGTGGAACGCCCCTCGAACTTTCCAAGGCGGCCGTGCCCACCCGCGAAGGCAGGGGCCGCGATCAAAGACAATCCGGTCACGATAAAATGGCGACGATGCATAGCGTTTCTCCTGTTGCTGACGCTGTGACCCTACCCGTGCAGCACCCCGCACCCTATGCCCCCCACGGATTTGTGATCCATGCTTGACCCCGCTGACATCAAAGCCTCTGTCGCCGCTGGCCTGATCACAGAGGCGCAAGCCGCCTCTATGGCGGCCCTTGCACATAGCCGCAAAGGCGCACGCGAAAACCTCACGCCGGGGGATGAACCGTTTGAGCTGTTCAAAGGGTTCAACGAGATTTTCATCGTCGTTGGCCTGATGATCCTCGCCACAGGGTGGGGCCTTGTTGTTGGCTCCATCTACGTCGCCGAAATCTCAAACCCGCAGCAAGAGGCGGTTTTGTTCGGCCTGCTTGGTGCCGCGGTACTGTGGGGTCTGTCAGAATATTTCGTCCGCCGCCGCCGTATGGTTGCCCCTGCCATCGCCCTGTCTGTTCTGTTTGCAGGCAACGCGGCATTGGCGCTGACGGTCTATTTCGCGCAGCCCTTTATGGTGGCACAAGAAGATTTCAGCAGCCTGCCCCTGCCCTTCGCGCTCGGCACCTTTGCGCTTTTGATCTATTGGATGCGCTTTCGCGTGCCCTTTGCGATGGCGATGATAGCGGTGGGTCTTTTCATCGTGGCCATGCTGATGGCGGCTACGACGTCTGGGACACCGCAAGACATCTCGGACCTCTTTCTTTTGTCCGCCGGTGGTCCCTTTGCCTTCATCACCTTGGTTCTGGGGCTTGCCGTTTTCGCCGTCGCGATGGCGTTCGATATGTCCGACCCGCACCGCGTCACGCGGCGCAGCGCCAATGGCTTTTGGTTGCACGTTGTCGCCGCACCCGCGCTGGTAAACACCATGGCCCTGACCCTGCTGGAACAGGAAACCCAAACCGCAAATTTGATCCTGCTGGTCATCCTTTCCATCTTCGCCCTTGTCGCAATCGTCATCGACCGCCGGTCGTTCCTGATTGCCGCCATCGGTTATATCGTGGCCATCGCCGCGACTGTCTTTGATGGCGCAGGGGCGGCTTGGACCATCCTGATCCTCGGGATCATCCTTCTTCTGCTCGGCGCGTTCTGGGAACGCATCCGTGCCAGCCTTTTGCGCCTGATGCCCGGCTTTGTGCCGCTGCACCGGCTTCCCCCCTCCTCTTTCTCAAGGGACTGATATGACAGACCTCACCCCCCGCGAAATCGTCAGCGAACTCGACCGCTTTATCATCGGCCAGAACGACGCCAAACGCGCCGTCGCTGTTGCCCTGCGCAACCGTTGGCGGCGCAAACAATTGGGCGATGATCTGCGGGACGAGGTCTATCCCAAGAACATCCTGATGATCGGGCCCACCGGCGTTGGCAAAACCGAAATCTCGCGCCGTCTGGCCAAACTGGCCCGCGCGCCGTTCATCAAGGTCGAAGCGACCAAATTCACCGAAGTTGGCTATGTCGGCCGTGACGTGGAACAGATCATCCGCGACCTGATCGAAGCCGCAATCATCGACACCCGCGAACACATGCGCGAAGACGTCAAAGCCAAGGCGCTTGAACAGGCAGAGGATCGCGTGATCACCGCCGTCGCCGGCACCGATGCCCGCGACAGCACGCGCGAAATGTTCCGCAAAAAACTCAAGGCCGGTGATCTGGATAATACCGTGATCGAACTCGAACTCGCTGACACCTCCAACCCCTTTGGCGGTATGGAAATCCCCGGCCAGCCGGGAGGTGGCATGGGCGGCATGATGAACCTTGGCGATCTGTTCGGCAAAATGGGTGGTCGCACAATCAAGAAACGCATGACCGTCGCGGATAGCTACGAGGCGCTTGTCGCGGATGAGGCAGATAAACTGCTGGACGACGAAACCGTGACCAAGGCCGCTTTGGAAGCGGTTGAACAGAACGGCATCGTCTTTCTTGACGAGATCGACAAGGTCTGCGCCCGTGCTGACGCCCGCGGCGCCGACGTTTCACGCGAAGGCGTGCAGCGCGATTTGCTCCCCCTGATCGAAGGCACCACCGTCAGCACCAAACATGGGTCCATCAAAACCGACCATATCCTGTTCATCGCGTCCGGCGCGTTTCACGTGGCCAAGCCGTCTGACCTGCTGCCCGAATTGCAGGGCCGCCTGCCAATTCGCGTTGAACTCCGCGCGCTGACCGAAGACGACTTTGTTCGCATCCTGACGGAAACCGACAACGCCCTGACGCTGCAATATTCCGCCCTGATGGCCACGGAAGAGGTCACCGTGACCTTCGCCCCCGAAGGCATCGCCGCCCTCGCCAAGATCGCGGCAGAGGTCAACGAAAGCGTTGAAAACATAGGCGCTCGCCGCCTTTATACTGTGATCGAACGCGTATTCGAGGATCTTTCCTTTACCGCCCCCGACCGCGCTGGCGATGAAATCACCATCGACGCCGACTTCGTCGAGGAACATCTGGGCGAACTGGCCAGGTCCACCGACGTGTCGCGTTACGTGCTTTGACATTGCCAGATTGATCGGCCCATAGTTGGGGGGTAAGCGGCAAACGCTCCCCCTGACGTGCCGACCAACGGCATCCAAACATTTCCCCAAAGAACATTCACCAGATTGCGCCCGCGTGTCTGGCGTGGTCTGACTTTGCTTAACGTGCGGCACCAGGCGTGACCGCGCCTATTCGTGGATTCTTTTTGATGTCCTACCTCAATTTCTTGCGCGACAACTGGTCGTTCCTGCTTGCCGGGGTCATCCTGACGGTATCGTCGTCCTACGGGCAGACCTTTTTCATCTCGATCTTTGCCGACCAGATCAAAGCGGCCCACGGCCTGACCGATGGCGGCTGGGGGTTGTCCTACACCGTTGCCACCACCGCCTCTGCGATTGTGATGGTTTGGGCGGGCGCGTTGACGGATCGGTTCCGCATTCGCGCCTTGGCGGTCTGGGTCATGATCGGCCTTGCAGTGGCCTGCCTGATGATGACGCAAAGCTTTGCAGTCTGGTGGCTGGTCCTGACCGTATTCCTGCTGCGCCTCATGGGTCAGGGCATGTTGTCCCATCTGGCCGTTGTGGCAATGGCCCGCTGGTTTGTGGCGACACGCGGCAAGGCGTTGTCGATTGCATCTGTTGGGTTTTCGATTGGCACCGCCTTTTTGCCAATCATCTTTGCGGCCTTGTTGATCACGATGGACTGGCGTCTGCTATGGGTCGCCTGTGCGGTGGTGCTCTTGCTGACCATCCCCGTGGTCACCCAGCTGTTGCGGCAAGAACGCACACCGCAATCCATGGCCGAAGAATCCGAAGCCTTGGGCATGGACGCCCGCCACTGGACTCGTGCCGAAGTCCTGCGCCATCCGGTTTTTTGGCTTCTGGTTCCGACCCTTTTGGGGCCACCAGCCTGGGGCACGGCGCTTTGGTTTCAACAGGTCCATATCGCCGACGTCAAAGGATGGAGCCACGTTGCCTTTGTCGCCCTTTTCCCGCTGTCCACTGCTGTGACGGTGGCGGCAACATTTGGCTGTGGCTGGGCGATTGATCGTTTTGGGTCTGCGCGGATCCTGCCGTTCTACATGCTGCCTTTTGCACTCGCGTTCTTTATCACCGGCTCTGCTGCGACCATCGGTATGGCCGCCGTGGGCCTTGCGATTTTCGGGATTGGTCAGGGGATGCAATCCACGCTTTCCAGCGCGTTCTGGGCCGAGTTTTTCGGCACCCGTCACCTTGGCGCGATCAAGGCCGCCGCCGGGGCCATCATGGTCTTTGGTTCTGCGATCGGACCGGGGATCTCTGGTATATTCATCGACCTGGGCGTTAACTATCCGACGCAAATGATCTGGCTGACTTTATACTTCCTGTTTGCAGCCACTTTGTGCATGGTTTGTGTACGGATTGTGCATCCCCGTTTACCGCGTCCGCTTTAGGTAAACGTAGAACGCGCCGTCGCCGCCATGGCGGATATGGGCGGGCCGAATTTCCAGAATTTTCGCACCCAGCGGCGGCAGTCTTAACCATTGCGGCACATAGCGGCGTAGAACCCCGCGCTGGCCCGGTTGCGCCTGCATATTGCCCTTGCCCGTAATCACCAGCACCAGCCGTTTGCCATCATCAAAAGCGTTGTAAATGAACTGCATCAGCGCCGGGTGTGCTTCGTCCAGCGTCATCCCGTGCAAGTCGATCTTGCCCTCGGGCTTCAGCTTACCGCGCGACATATTGCGATAGGCTTTGTGATCCATCTGCACCGGGGCCTGCCGCAAAGCTTGCCCCAGACCGGGCAAGACATCGTTCTGGCGTTTGGGGTCAGCCTTTGACCCAACCTCAAAAAATGGCAGGGATTCCTTTGGTTTAGCCGGTTGTTTCACCAGCGCAGGTTCGGCTTTTGGTTCCTGCAATTTGGGGTGCATCGGTTCCACCCGGCGGGCGACCTGATCCCAAATCGCGCGGTCTTCTGGCGATAAATGTCGTGGCTTTCTCATTCCAGCGGCTCTGTCACCTTGGACAGGGCATATTCCACCGGCATCAGCACAACCATGCGACCGTTGTCTTTGATATTGCCCGCTTTTCTGCCAGCCTCTGGTCCGGTGCCAAAGAAGATATCCGCCCGTTGCGCACCCTTGATCGCAGACCCTGTGTCTTGCGCGATCATCAATCGCCGCATTGGATCATCACCGTTCTTTTCAATCCAGACCGGCGCACCCAACAGCGTCACCGACGGGTCAACCGCGATCGACCGCAGCGTCGTGATCGACCGGTTCATCGCACCAAGCGGCCCCTTCTCGGCGGGCACCTCGTTGACTTCACGAAAGAAAACGTAGGAATCGTTTTGCCACAAAAGTTCTTTCCCGACGTCCGGGTTGTCCTTGACCCAACCCTTGATCGTATCGGCAGAAACCTGATGCGGCTCAAAGATCCCAGCAGAAATAAGCCGTTGCCCGACAGAGGTATAATCCCGCCCGTTCTTGCCAGCATAGCCCACCCGGATCACGCCGCCATCTGGCAATCGCACCCGGCCAGAGCCTTGAACTTGCAGAAAAAACAGCTCTACCGGATCAGCAAGCCACGCGATTTCCAAACCGCGCTCGCCCAGCGCGTCGGTCTCTTCGATCTCGCGGCGGGTCAGATAGGGTTGGCCCTCGACCAGATCATCGGGCAGGCGATAGATCGGATGGGGAAAGGCATCGGATGGGGCCAAATCACCGGCGATTTCAGGCTCATAATACCCTGTGAACAACATCGGTTCGCCGTCCTCGATCAGCACGGGCGTAAAGAATGTCTCAAAGAAGTCCCGCGCCGCGGGGCCGTCTTTTGCATAGGCACACAGGCGCTGCCAATCCGTCCGCGGGATGTCACCGCAGGTTTCGGTGAATGCAGCAAGGGCTGCGGAATGATCATCCGCAGCCCAGCCATCCAAATCATCGTAGCTTAGAAAGGTGTAGGTCGGTTCCGCCACGGCTGCCCCCGTTAACGCCAAGCTTGCCGCTAGCGCCCGGATCATGCGTCCGTTGCAACCAGCCGCCAGTTGGGGTTGTCGCTGCCCATGACGCGTGCAAAGGTCCAGACGTCCTTTTGCCGCTTGATCTCTGTATCGTTGCCTTCGATCACATCGCCTGCGTTGTCGCGCACCTGCCATGTCATTTCGCCGGTGAAACGCACGGTCAACTCGGCCTCTTTGGTGGCGGAATCAAGAGTGGCATCGTTCAGGCCCAGATCGCTGATGCCAACGAACTGTGCTTCAATCGTCAGACCTTCGGCTTGGCGCTGATCAACAACACTGCTGAATGCCTCAAATACGTCTTCGGACATGAACGGCGTCACTTCTGACAGGTCACCGCGCTCGAACGCCATCAAGATCATTTCATAGGCGCCGCGGGCACCTTGCAGAAATTCTGTGACGTTGAAGGACGGGTCAATCCGCTTCATCTCTGCCAAGGCCTTAGCGATATCGCTGCCTTCAGGTGCGTGGTCTGCGATGTCGTGATCAACGCCACCTTCAATGACCTCAAGCCCGCGACGATCCACCGCGCCACCCGATTGCTTGGGGATCGGCGGCTTTTCAAAACCCTCGCGGGTGCCAAGCACGGACCGCAAGCGCACGATCAGGAAAATCGCGATTGCCGCTAGGACCAAAAGCTGAAGGATAGGTGCGTTCATCGTGGCCTCTTTCTGTCGCGGCATGGAAACCGCCTCATTCGATCCTTATGTAGGGTGGCAAGGGGGCCAAGTCCACTGCCCCGCCCGTCACAATAAGGAAAGCCCATGCCGCTTTTGGTCCTCTTTATCGCGATTCCGCTGATCGAGATCGCTTTGTTCATTCAAATCGGCGGATGGCTTGGCCTTTGGCCGACGCTTTTGATCGTCGTCGTGACCGCAATTATCGGGTCATATCTGGTGCGACAACAAGGCGCGCGGGAACTTGCGCAGTTACGGTCCAGCTTTAGCGAATTACGCGACCCGTCAGAGTCTTTGGCGAACGGTGCGATGATCCTGTTTTCCGGCGCATTGCTTCTGACGCCGGGGTTTTTCACCGATTTTGTTGGGTTTGCCCTGTTGATCCCACCCGTGCGGGCGCGGGTCTATCAATATTTGCGCGCTCGCGTGAATGTCACAAGTTTTCAGATGGGCCCCGGTCCGACCCAACAACCGCGCGGCCCACAAGACCGGGTTATCGATGGCGAGTTCGAAGAAGTGGACCCTCGCCAATCGCCGCCACAGGATCCTTCGGGATGGACGCGCCATTAGCATTGAGGCTTGTCGCCCCGCCTGTTAAGACCGGGCCAACTTAGCATGACGGAGAATTTTCATGGCCGATGAAGCCCAACCAGACGCCGGTGCGGCCGCACCAGCGCAACCTGTTCAGATCACCAGCAAAGTGCTGGCGCAATATGTCCGCGATCTGTCTTTCGAAAACATCCTGGCCCAAAAAGGTGTGGGCGGAGATGCGCAACCTGAAATTCAGGTGCAGGTCAATCTGGATGCCCGCAAGCGCGGCACTGAAAACCAGTACGAAGTGATCACCAAGCTGAACATCACCTCCAAGACCAAGGAAAAGGGCGAGCCTCTTTTCGTGTTGGAGCTGGAATATGCAGGCGTTTTCCAGATCGAAGGCGTGCCAGAAGACCAGATGCACCCTTATCTGCTGATCGAATGCCCGCGCATCACATTCCCGTTTGTGCGCCGTATCGTGTCAGATGTATCGCGTGACGGTGGTTTCCCGCCGCTGAACCTTGAACAGATCGACTTTATGGCCTTGTACCGTGCCGAACTGGCCCGCCGCCAGCAAGACACGGCAAAGGTTAACTAAACCGCTTCCAAACAGCGCCGTCGCCCAGATTTTCCACGAATGTGGCATGGGCGGCGGCCTCTTCCTCGGTCAGCCGCGATGGCAATGCAGCGGGGCGCGCACCGGGGCGCCATTCTTCATCAGATGTGTCAGAGGATTTCTGTGCGCTTTGCGCCGACAGGGCAAAGTCCGGCTGTCTACCGCCGATCAGCTCCAGATAGACCTCTGCCAGAATTTCACTGTCCAGCAACGCGCCGTGCAGCGTCCGGCTTGAATTGTCGATGCCGAAACGGCGGCACAACGCATCAAGTGACGCGGGCGAGCCCGGAAAACGGCGACGCGCAATTGCCAGCGTATCCAGCGCCTGATCCATCGGGAGCAAGGGGCGGTTAAGCCAACCAAGCTCGGCATTGAGGAATTTCATATCAAAGGCGGCGTTGTGGATGACCAGTTTTGCGTCGCCGATAAAATCCACGAAATCTTGCGCGATATCTTTAAAGACGGGCTTGTCCGCCAAAAATTCGTCGCCCAATCCATGCACGGCAAACGCCTCTGCGGGCATCGACCGCTGCGGGTTGATATATTGGTGATAGGTGCGCCCCGTTGGCACATGCCCCATCAGCTCCACCGCACCGATTTCCACGATGCGGTCACCCTCTCCTGGCTCAAAGCCGGTGGTTTCGGTGTCGAGTACGATTTCACGCATCAATCTGGTCCCTGATCTGGCTGATCACAGTATCAACCGCGCGACGGGCGGCGTCCAGCGTCAGCGTCTCAATCAGATAATCTGCTTTTTTGCGCTTTTCGGCGTCTGGTGTCTGTCGCGACAGGATCATCCGGAATTGGTCCTCGGTCATACCGGGACGGTTAAGAACCCTTTGTCGCTGCACATCTTCCGGGGCGGTCACAACCACCACCGCATCAAGCCAAGCCTCTGCCCCCGTTTCAAACAAGAGCGGCAGATCAAAAAGCAGGATTGGATCGTCGTGTTCGTCGATAAAAGCCTGCCGGTTCGCCGCGACCAGCGGGTGCACGATGGTTTCGATGGCTTTCAGCGCGGTGTCGTCCTGCGCGATGATCGATTTCAGTGCGTCACGCGATACCACGCCGTTTTGCACCGCAGTCGGGAAGTGCTTTGTCATTGGGCCAACGGCTGCGCCGCCGTCATAAAGCTGATGCACCGCTGCATCCGCGTCCCAAACCGGGACGCCAGCATCAGCAAACATCGCCGCGGTGGTGCTTTTGCCCATGCCGATGGACCCGGTCAGACCCAGCAGAAAGCTCATCCAATGACAGCCCGGCGCAGGGTGTCGTCAACTTCGGGACGCACGCCGAACCAGCGTTCAAAGCCGGGGACGGCCTGATGCAACAACATGCCGAGGCCATCGACAACGGTACAACCGCGCCTTTCAGCCTCTGCCAAAAGTTGCGTCCGCAAAGGGGCATAGACGATATCGGTGACAACTGCATCGGGACGCAGACCGTCAAGTGGGACGCGCAATTCCGGCTGACCCGTCATCCCAAGAGACGTGGTGTTCACCACCGTTGTCGCGTCCTCGAGCATGTTGCCCGCCTGCACCCAGTCAACAACATTGATCCTTGTGCCGAACTCTGCCCGCAGGGCATCAGCCTTGGGGCGGGTGCGATTGGACAGCAAAATCTCTGGCACGCCAGCGTCGGCCAAGGCACAGATGATCGCGCGTGCCGCGCCGCCTGCGCCAAAAACCGCCGTGGGGCCGGACTTGGGGTTCCAATGTGGCGCGCCCTGTTTGAGGTTCGCAATGAAACCATAGCCATCGGTATTGTCGGCATGAACCTTGCCGTCTTCGCGAAAGATCAACGTGTTCGCGGCCCCGATCAGGATCGCACGGTCGCTGATGTGATCTGCCAGTTGCATCACCGCAACTTTGTGCGGAAGCGTCACGTTGGCACCGACAAATCCCATCTTGGGCATGGCGCGGATCACCTCGGCCAGATCGTTATCCTGCACATGAAGCGGCAAATACTGCCCGCGGATTCCGTAGCGGCGAAGCCAATGCCCGTGGACCTTGGGAGATTTCGATTGGCTGATCGGATTTCCGATGACGCCAGCGAGGGGTGTTGAATTGCTCATCCTGCCAGTGTTCCGCGCAAGGTTAGATATGACAAGATCTCTAATAGTGGCAGTCCGAGGACATTGAAATAATCTCCTTCAATACGGTGAAAAAGTCGCGCGCCCTCGCCTTCAAGCTGATAAGCGCCGACGCAATGGCGGATTTCATCCCAATTGCGGGCGACATAGTCGGTCAGATAGGTATCCGAGGCATCGCGCATATGGAGCCGGACAACGCCGACATGCCGCCACAGCGGTTTGCCTTCACCAAAGATCACGGCAGCGGAGAGCAACTGATGCGGACGTCCACGCAGGGTAGTGAGCTGGTCAAACGCCTCTTGCTGGTTTTGCGGTTTTGACAGGATGTCCTTGTCACGTGCGAGCACCTGATCGCAGCCAATCACGAGCGCTTCTGGGTGTTTCGCGGCAACGCGCATCGCTTTCATCTCGGCCAAAGCATCGGCAATATCGCGGGGGCTGGCAGATTCGGCCTGAAGGGCAGATTTCATCGCTTCTTCGTCAACGCGCGCCACCCGCGTGGTGAATTCAATCGCCGCATTGCGCAAAAGCGTTGCGCGGATTTCAGAGCCAGAGGCCAGGATAATCGGTTCTGCCATGTGGATAGTTCCCGGGATAACCTTGGGTGTGGACGCGGGACAGGTTTGGGATGAACCGGGGCCGATTGCAAGCGAGGGGTATAAGCCACATGCCTCGGGTGATTCCTTAACAAGTTATGAACTTGGGATAAGGATAAGTGAGGCTGTGTAGAACTTTGGACGTTTTCGCAGGTCAAGATGCGGCGAGCAAAAATAGTTTTTGCAGTTTACCGGTAAGTCTTTGTTTTTTATAGGTTCCACGGTTTGGCAAAAATATTCTAGCTGCGCATAGGTACCCCTCCTGCTGGGGATAAACCTGCGTATGAAATGATAATCCCCAGATTCGGGCGACCCATAATCATCATCATCTCTCTTTTCTTTCTTTCTTTATTAAGGAAGAACGAGACGTCGGATGAGAGGATCACATGGGCTGGCTGCTTCCTTACTATGAATGGATCAAGGCGCTTCATATCATTGCGGTGATATCTTGGATGGCTGGTATGTTTTATCTGCCCCGGCTTTTTGTCTACCACGCAGAGCGGGCGACAGTCGGGTCAGAGCTGGATCAGACGTTTCAGATCATGGAAGAGAAGCTGCTGCGGGTGATCATGAACCCGGCGATGATCGTGTCTTGGGTCTGTGGCCTGTTGCTGATCGCGATGGGTGCCTTTGATTTTGGCGCGGTTTGGAGCTGGTCAAAGATTATTGCCGTTGTAGCAATGACAGCGGCGCATGGCTGGCTGGGAGCACGGCGCAAAGAGTTCGCAGCCGGGACCAATACGCGCAGTGGGCGGACGTACCGGTTGATGAACGAAGTGCCAACCGTGCTGATGTTTGTGATCGTGATTGCGGTGATCGTGCGCCCTTTCTAGGGGCTGGTTGACTCATCGCGTTTGCTTGCTTAGATGAATTGCGCAGCCCGTCCGGGCGTTATGCGTTTTCCGACCCGAAATTGATATGTGCGCGCCGAATGGTGTGCCGATGGAATGTGATATGTCCCAACACCGTTTGAATCTTGCCGACCTAAAGGCGCAAAGCCCTAAGGATCTGTTGTCGCTGGCTGAAGAGCTTGAAATCGAAAATGCCTCGACCATGCGCAAGGGCGACATGATGTTCGCCATTCTGCGCGAACGCGCGGATGAAGAATGGCTGATTGGTGGCGACGGTGTGCTTGAGGTCGTCAAGGATGGTTTTGGCTTCCTGCGCTCGCCCGAGGCGAACTATCTGCCCGGCCCCGATGATATCTATGTCTCGCCCGAGATGATCCGCCAGCATTCGTTGCGCACCGGTGACACCGTCGAAGGGTTGATCAAGGAACCAAACGATAATGAGCGTTACTTTGCGCTGAATACGGTTGAGCAGATCAACTTTGAAGATCCAGAAAAGACCAAGCACAAGGTTGCCTTTGACAACCTGACGCCGCTTTATCCTGATGAGCGGCTGAAGATGGAAGTCGATGATGAGAACCAGAAGAAGGACCGGTCGGCCCGGATCATTGATCTGGTCTCACCGATTGGGAAGGGCCAGCGTTCGCTAATCGTTGCGCCGCCACGGACAGGTAAGACGGTGCTGTTGCAGAACATCGCCAACTCAATCGAGAAGAACCACCCAGAGTGCTATCTGATCGTTCTTTTGATCGATGAGCGTCCTGAAGAAGTGACCGACATGCAGCGGTCGGTGAAGGGTGAGGTTGTGTCCTCGACCTTTGACGAACCTGCTGATCGCCACGTAGCTGTGTCTGAAATGGTCATTGAGAAAGCCAAGCGGCTGGTGGAACATAAGCGCGACGTTGTGATCCTGCTGGATTCAATCACGCGTTTGGGCCGTGCGTTTAACACGACTGTCCCGTCCTCGGGTAAAGTTCTGACCGGTGGTGTTGATGCCAACGCATTGCAACGTCCCAAGCGTTTCTTTGGTGCGGCGCGGAATATCGAAGAAGGTGGGTCGCTGACGATCATCGCGACCGCATTGATCGACACGGGCAGCCGGATGGATGAAGTGATCTTTGAAGAATTCAAAGGCACCGGTAACTCTGAAATTGTGCTGGACCGTAAAGTTGCGGATAAGCGCGTGTTCCCTGCGATGGATATCCTCAAGTCCGGCACCCGGAAAGAAGAGCTTTTGGTTGAAAAGAACGACCTGGCCAAGACCTATGTGCTGCGTCGGATTCTGAACCCCATGGGGACCACAGATGCGATTGAATTCCTGCTTGGGAAACTGAAGCAGACGAAGACCAACGCGGATTTCTTCGATTCCATGAATACCTAAGCCGTCATGGCAGGTGACACGATATTTGCGCTTGCCACGGCTGCTGGTCGGGCGGGTGTGGCGATTGTGCGGATCTCTGGTCGGGATGCGAGCGCGTTGGCCGGACAGCTTATGTCGTCCGTCCCTGTGGGGCGGGGATTGCGTGAATTGCGCAGCAGTGATGGTGTTATCCTAGATCAGGCGCTGGTGCTGTCGTTTGTCGGTGATGCCAGCTTTACCGGTGAGCCGGTTATAGAGCTTCATCTTCATGGCAGCCCTGCAATCGTGCGGAGCGTCCTATTCGCCTTAGAGGGTCACGGCGGGCGGCCCGCGGAGGCCGGTGAATTTACGCGCCGTGCGCTTGAAAACGGAAAGCTCGATTTGGCACAGGTCGAAGGGCTTGCCGATCTGATTGACGCAGAGACAGAGGCGCAACGGCGTCAGGCCCTCCGGGTTTTTGCGGGTGGTCTGGGTGCCTTGGCCGAAGAATGGCGCCGCCAATTGATCCGGGCTGCGGCGCTGATTGAAGCCACAATCGATTTTGTTGATGAGGATGTGCCTGTCGATGTGACGCCTGAGGTGTCAGCGCTCTTGACCGCAGTGCGCGATGGGATGTCAACGCAGATTGACGGCGTGGCGGCGGCTGAACGGATCAGAGACGGGTTTGAGGTCGCAATCGTTGGTGCCCCGAATATCGGCAAATCGACGTTGCTAAATAGGTTGGCGGGGCGTGATGCGGCGATCACATCAGAAGTCGCGGGGACGACCCGCGATGTGATCGAAGTTCAGATGGATCTTGGCGGACTTGCTGTGACGCTATTGGATACTGCGGGAATAAGACAAACCACTGATATTGTTGAGGAAATTGGTGTTTCGAGGGCTATCGACCGGGCAAACCATGCTGATCTGCGTGTGTTTTTGGTCGCCAAAGGTGCGGCACCTGCCATGAAGCCCGTCGCGGGTGATCTGGTCGTTGTTGGCAAGGCTGATCTTGCTGGTAACGAGGAGTTTGGCGTGTCGGGACTTACCGGTCTTGGGATTGATGCGTTGGTGGGCAAGATAACGACAGAATTGCAGGCTCGGGCGGGGCTTGCTGGTGTGGCGATCCGTGCGCGGCATCGCAGTGCGATGGAGCAGGCGTCAGAGCAGATCTCTGCCGTTTTGGCGGCATTGCATGATGATGTTCCCGCAGATCTTTTGGCGGAGGATATTCGTCATGCCATCCGTGCGGTTGACATGGTCGTTGGTCGCGTTGATGTAGAGGATCTTCTGGATGAGATTTTCTCCAGCTTTTGCATCGGTAAATAGGGATGTTTCACGTGAAACACTTTGACGTTGTCATCGTTGGCGGAGGGCATGCAGGCTCGGAAGCTGCCTGGGCTGCGGCGCAGATGGGTGCGTCTGTTGCATTGGTGACGCTGCGACGCGAAGCGATTGGGATCATGTCTTGCAATCCGGCGATTGGCGGACTGGGCAAGGGCCACTTGGTGCGCGAGATTGATGCATTAGGCGGGCTAATGGGGCTTGCGGCGGATGCAGCTGGTATCCAGTTTCGCCTTTTGAACCGCACGAAGGGACCGGCTGTTCGTGGGCCTCGGGCGCAATCCGACCGGGTCTTGTATCGCGATTATGTTCAGAATGCGCTGAGTGAGCTGGAAAACCTCTCAATCATCGAAGGCGAGGCGACTGATCTCCGGGTTGAGAATGATGAAGTCACAGGGCTGATCCTTGCCGACGGATCAGAGATTGCGACACGGAATGTTGTTCTGACCACGGGGACGTTTCTGCGAGGTGTCATTCATATCGGCGACGTCTCTCGCCCCGGTGGGCGCGTTGGTGATGCAGCGTCCGTTGCGATGGCAGAGCGGCTTGAAGGTTTCGATCTACCGCTGGGCCGATTGAAAACGGGAACGCCCCCTCGCTTAAATGGGCGCACGATTGATTGGTCAAAGCTTGAAATGCAGCCGGGGGATACTGACCCCAGCCTCTTTTCCTTCATGTCTGATGGCGCGATGGCGCATCAGATCTCTTGCGGGATCACCCATACAAACGCCGAAACGCATGATATCATTCGCGAAAACCTCTCTCGTTCTGCGATGTATGGTGGCCATATCGACGGGGTTGGACCGCGGTATTGTCCTTCGATCGAGGATAAGGTTGTCCGCTTTGCTGACAAGGACTCGCATCAAGTCTTTCTGGAGCCGGAGGGGCTGACAACAGACACGGTCTATCCGAACGGGATCTCAACGTCGTTACCGGCCGATGTGCAAGAGCGCTATGTCAGATCGATGTATGGCCTTGAAAACGTTGAGATTGAGCAGATGGGATATGCGATCGAATATGACTACGTTGATCCGCGTGCACTCCGTCTGTCGTTGGAGTTGAAGTCTTGCCCCGGGTTATTTCTTGCCGGTCAAATCAATGGAACAACGGGGTATGAAGAGGCCGCGGCCCAAGGGCTTGTTGCCGCGGTGAACGCGGTGCGTCGTGCCCGGGACCAAGACAGCGTGACGTTCAGCCGAAAAGACAGCTACATTGGCGTGATGGTTGACGACCTTGTCGGTCGTGGCGTGGCAGAACCCTATCGCATGTTCACATCGCGTGCAGAATTCCGGCTTCTTTTGCGTGCAGACAACGCTGACCAACGGTTGACGACACTGGGCCGTGACATTGGCACCGTGAATGACGCCAGATGGGCTGCGTTTAATCGGAAGTCTGAGCAAATCAAAAAGGGAAACGAAGTTCTTGCTAAGGTGGATCTGACTGCGCGGGAAATTGCCGGGACCGGGGCGAAACTCAATGTTGATGGCCCAAAACGGACAGCGTTGGATGCGCTGACCTTGAACGACTTTGGTTTTGATGCGCTCTATCAGATTCGACCTGAACTCCCTGATATTGATCGTAAAATTGCAGAACAGATCAAAAACGATGCTCTTTATGCGCATTACATTCGCCGTCAGGAGAAAGATATTGCCGCGATGGCTAAGGATGAAGCAACGGTCATACCTTTCTCTACGAATTACGCTGAAATTGGTGGCCTATCGGCAGAGCTTGTTCAAAAGCTCAACGCGGCGCGCCCGGAATCACTGGCGCAAGCGCGCCGTATTGACGGCATGACGCCCGCCGCACTCTTGGTCCTTTCCGGGTACTTGAAAAGGCTTGATAGCAGGCAGGTCAGCTGATGGTGAACTTGACTGGCGCGGTCGATGTTTCACGTGAAACATTTGAGAGGTTGAAGGCGTTTGAGACGCTGGTTCAAAAGTGGTCGCCCAAAATCAACCTCGTCTCTCGCGATGCCCTTTCCAATCTTTGGCAGCGTCACATTCTTGATTCTGCACAGATTTTTCAATTCATCACACCCGGCGCAGGAACTTGGCTCGACATAGGAAGCGGCGGTGGATTTCCGGGAATCGTCGCCGCCATCATTCTGGCAGAGGTTCAGCCCCAAGCTGAAATCGTCATGATTGAAAGTGATCAGCGCAAAGCGACCTTTTTGCGGACTGCACTGCGGGACTGTGGTGTGTCCGGCAAGGTCATCGCAAAGCGGATCGAAGATATCCCCTCATATGATGCCATCACCCTGACGGCGAGGGCCCTGGCGCCGGTATCCGACCTGCTGGAATACGCCGATAGGCATTTGAACGAAAACGGGATTGCATTGCTGCATAAGGGCCGAAACTATAATCAGGAACTGGACATCGCGCGAACAAAATGGTCGTTTGATGTTGTCACCCATACAAGTCTGACGGCGAACGATAGCGCCATTCTTGAGCTAAGGAATATCCAACGTGCCGCCGCAAACTAGCTTAAATCGGGCCAAAATCATTGCGGTTGCGAACCAAAAGGGCGGCGTCGGTAAGACCACGACCACAATTAACCTTGGTGCTGCCTTGGCCGAAGCGGGCGCGCGCGTGCTTTTGATCGATCTTGACCCACAGGGGAACGCATCGACCGGACTTGGCATTGACCACAGCAAGCGTCAGGTCACCACCTATGACCTTCTCGTTGGCGACGCCACACCAGACGATGCAATCCAAACCTCAAACGTCGATGACCTGCTGATCATTCCGGCGACAACGGATCTGAGCTCCGCTGATATTGAGCTGATTTCGAACGAAAAACGCAGCTTCCTTTTGCACGATGCTCTGCGGCAATTGTCGATGGATACCTATCAGCTAGACTACATATTGATAGATTGCCCACCATCCCTCAACATATTGACGGTTAACGCCATGGTGGCGTCCGATTCTGTTCTTGTCCCACTCCAGTCAGAGTTCTTCGCCCTCGAAGGTCTCTCGCAACTTATGCTGACGATCAGAGAGATCCGGCAATCCGCCAACACCGCGTTGCGGATCGAAGGCGTCGTGCTGACCATGTATGACAAACGCAACAATCTATCGCAGCAAGTTGAGGCGGACGCCCGCGATAATCTGGGCGATTTGGTCTTTCAGACGCTGATTCCGCGCAACGTGCGCCTTAGCGAAGCGCCATCTTTTGCTATGCCCGTGCTGTCATACGATCCAACGTCATCTGGCGCGCAGGCCTATCGATCCTTGGCGCAAGAAATCCTCAAGAAATCCACCACACCGATCAGAAAGGTCAGCTAATGGCAAAACCGACAAAACCCCGTGGTTTGGGCCGTGGTCTCTCTGCTCTGATGGCTGATGTGCAGACGGATGCACCGGAAAACACTGCGCCGCGCCGTGCGGATCTGACCGTTCCAATCGACAGCATACGACCGAATCCCGATCAGCCGCGCCGCACCTTTGATGATGACGCGCTCAAGGAACTCGCCGCGTCGATCAAAGAAAAGGGGGTCATCCAGCCCCTGATCGTCCGTCGCGATCCAAATGATGCCGATCTCTATCAAATCGTCGCAGGCGAACGCCGCTGGCGGGCTTCGCAAATGGCCCAGCTTCACGAACTGCCGGTTCTGGTCCGCGATTTCGACGACACAGAAGTCCTTGAAATTGCGATCATTGAAAACATCCAGCGTGCCGACCTGAACCCAGTGGACGAGGCGACCGGCTACCGCCAACTGATGGATCGTTTTGGCCATACTCAAGACCAGATGGCGCAGGCCTTGGGCAAAAGCCGCAGCCATATCGCAAACCTGTTGCGGCTTCTCAACCTGCCAGATCCCGTCCTCGGGTGGCTGACCGAAGGCAAGCTAACAGCCGGACACGCCCGCGCCCTTGTTGGTCACGACGACGCCACCAAGCTGGCCCAGCACATCATCCAAAAGCAACTCAGCGTGCGGGACGCCGAGCGACTGGCAAAAACCGGCCTGCCCCAGCCCGGCACCAAAAGAAGCCCCGCAGGCGGCGGATCAAAAGACGCCGATACCGTCCAGATCGAAAATGAGCTGTCCGCCCATCTCAAGATGAAAGTCTCAATCGACCACAAGCCGGGGCAAGAGGGCGGCAAGCTTTCGATCAACTACAAATCGTTTGAACAGCTTGATGATTTGCTCCGCACGCTCAGCGGCGATTAATCGGCAAGGATGCCCCGTAGAACAGCGTTCAAGACAGGACGGTAGTCACTTGATACCTGTAGTCGGCCATCATCAATAACCAATTGCCCGCTATCAATCAAACCATTGATATTATTCATAAATATGTCGCCACCAAGACCACTCAAGCGCGCCATTGATACCCCGTCAACAAGGCGCAAACCCATCAATAGAAATTCTGTCACGCGGTCCAACGGGTCAATCACGGTCCGTGCGCCCTCACCCGAGCCCGTCGTTTCGACCTGACGCAGCCACGCCATTGGCCCAAGGGGCGTGTCAGTCCCCCACCGTGTTCCGCCCAAGGTCAATCGGCCATGCGCACCGGGACCAATCCCGGCGTAATCCCCTGATTGCCAGTAAATCAGATTGTGGCGGCTTTCCTGACCCGGGCGCGCATGGTTCGACACCTCGTAGGCCCCAAACCCCGCGTCTTCGCACATCTCTTGCGTCGCAAAATACATATCAGCCGCGACATCATCATCCGGCAGGCCGCGCAGCTTTCCGGCAGCGAACCGATCGCCAAATGCGGTCCCCTCTTCGATGGTCAGTTGGTATAGCGACAGATGATCAACCGCCAAATGCAACGCCTGCCCAAGCTCTGCTCGCCACGCCTCCAGCGTTTGGCCTTGGCGCGCATAGATCAGGTCAAACGACACCCGTTCGAACACGGAACGGGCCAGATCGAATGCGTTCATCGCCTCTTTGGCCGTATGCAGCCGCCCCAAGGCCCTCAAATCCGTATCATTCAGGGCCTGCACACCCAAAGATACCCTGTTTACTCCGGCATCGCGGTAACCGGTAAACCGGCCGGCCTCTGCCGACGTCGGATTGGCCTCCAGCGTGATTTCGCAGTCATTCGCAACGGTCCAGGTTGCACGGACCTGATCCAAAACCGTCGCGACCAGTTCTGGCTCCATCAGACTTGGCGTGCCACCGCCAAAGAATACCGACCGCAGCACGCGTCCTTCGGTTTCACGGCCAACGCGCGCAATCTCGGATAAATAAGCGTGCTGCCAGCGATCTTGATCAATGGCACTCACGACATGGCTGTTAAAATCGCAATAGGGACATTTGGCCTGACAAAACGGCCAATGCAGATAAAGGCCAAAGCCCGCGACCTGCCAATCCTCAGGCAAAACAACCCTTTACCAACTTGGCAAAGGCATCCGCCCGATGAGAGATCTTGTTCTTTTCCCAGCGGTCCATTTCGCCGCAGGTGATGTCATATCCATCGGGCTGAAACATCGGATCATAGCCGTGTCCTTGGTCGCCGCGCATTGGCCACACCACCTGACCATCCATCACGCCGGGAAACACTTCATCATGCCCATCCGGCCAAGCCAGCACCAAGGTGCTGCAAAACCGAGCGGTCCGGGGAAAAGGCGCATTCACCGCCTCCAGCTCGTTCCATGTCCGCGTCATCGCCATTACAAAGTCGCGGCCATTGGGCGTTTCTGACCAATCCGCGGTGTACACACCGGGCGCTCCGCCCAATGCGTCCACCTCAATCCCGCTGTCATCCGCCAATGCAGGTAACCCGGTGGCCTTGGCCGCGGCATGTGCCTTAATCCGCGCATTCCCGACGAAATTATCCTCGGTTTCTTCCGGTTCCGGCAGCCCATGATCGGTGTTTGACGTGATCTTTACGCCATAGGGTGCCAGCAAGTCGGCAATCTCTTCCAACTTGCCCTGATTATGCGTCGCAACGACCAGCTGATCCCCATCAAACCGCCGCATCAGCCAACAGCCGCCATTTGCACGGCGTTCAACTCGCCTATGCCCTTTTCAGCCAAATCCAGAAGGCCATTCATCTGATCGCGGGTAAAGGTCTGGCCTTCGGCACTCATCTGCACCTCAACCAGCTTGCCGCCGGTCATGATGAAATTGCCATCGACGCCAGCTTCGGAATCCTCTGGATAATCAAGATCCAGCACCTCTTGGCCCGCGTAGATCCCGCAGGAAATCGCGGCAACCGGGTCCACAAGCGGGTCGCTCGTCACAATGCCCGCCTTCATCAGTTGGTTCACCGCCAGTTTCAGCGCGACCCAGCCGCCGGTAATCGCCGCACAACGCGTCCCGCCATCGGCCTGAATAACGTCGCAATCAATCTGGATCTGCCGCTCGCCCAGGGCCACCCGGTCCACGCCAGCCCGCAATGACCGCCCGATCAACCGCTGAATTTCCTGCGTCCGTCCGCTTTGGCCATTCTTCGCTTCGCGCCGCATCCGGGTATGCGTTGCCCGTGGCAGCATCCCGTATTCCGCCGTCACCCAGCCCAGCCCGGAATTGCGCATGAATGGCGGCACCTTTTCGTCGACAGACGCCGTGCACAACACATGCGTATCGCCCATGCGGATCATGCAGGACCCTTCGGCATGGCGTGTCACGCCCACTTCGATGGATACGTCACGCATTTGGTCAATCGCTCTGCCGGATGGGCGCATGGGAAACTCCTAAGGCTAAATTTGCATTGGGCTTACGCGCCCCAACTTCACTTGCCAACCCCGATTGACCTTCCCGGTCGGGTGGTTTTAATTGCCTCGCCCCTATCAGGTGACCCATGACAGACGAAACGCCGCAACTTGACGCCATGAATGCACGCACGCGCGAGGTCTTTCGCCGCGTGGTCGAAGGCTATCTTGATACCGGCGCGCCCGTCGGCAGTCGGACGCTGACCCGTACCCTGTCCGAACAGGTCAGTGCCGCGACGATCCGCAACACGATGCAGGATCTCGAATATCTTGGCCTTCTCGGCTCTCCGCACACCTCTGCCGGGCGGATGCCGACGCAGATGGGCCTGCGTATGTTTGTTGATGGCCTGCTCGAAGTTGATGACCTGTCAGGAGAGGATCGCAGCCGCATTGACCAGACGCTCGATTCCAACTCAGACGACGTCACCACCCTGCTCGACCGTGTCGGTTCCGCCCTCTCTGGCGTGACACATGGTGCCAGCCTCGTGCTGACGCCCAAGCATGAAGCGCCTATCAAACATATCGAGTTTGTGTCTCTCGCCCCGGATCGCGCCCTTGTTGTGCTGGTCTTTGCCGATGGTCACGTCGAAAACCGCATCTTCACGCCACCACTTGGCCAGACACCGTCTTCCATGCGCGAAGCTGCGAATTTCCTCAACGCCATCGCCGAAGGCCAGACGCTCTCTGATCTTGGTTCCATCATTGAGCGTGAGATCGCATCGCGTCGTCAGGAAATCGACACGCTCGCGGCCGAACTGGTGCAATCCGGTGCCGCGCTTTGGGCCGATGAAGGCACGGCGGATGAACGCCTGATCGTGCGCGGCCGCGGCAACCTGTTGCCCGAATCCGAAGGCGATCTGGACCGCATCCGCAACCTCTTTGATGACCTCGAACGCAAGCGGGACATCGCCAGTTTCCTTGAACTGGCCGATCAGGGCGAAGGCGTGCGCATTTTTATTGGGTCCGAGAACAAATTGTTCTCACTTTCGGGTTCCTCTCTGGTGGTTTCTCCTTATATGAACGCCGACCAGAAGATTATCGGCGCGGTTGGTGTCATTGGCCCCACCCGCCTGAACTACGGGCGCATTGTGCCCATCGTGAATTACACCGCCCAGCGGGTTGGCCAGATGATTGCCGACCGCTCCTGACAGGAAGACGTACATGTCCGACAAGCCACTCGACGAACCGCTTAGCCTTGATGAACTTGCTGCCGAAGGCGACGAGATGGAGGCCGCTGGCGAAGAAGGTGTTCTGGCCCAGATCGCCGATATTGAGGCCGCGCGGGATGAGTTTCGCGACAAATGGATGCGTGCGCTGGCAGATGCTGAAAACGTGCGCAAGCGTGCGGACCGTGATCGGCGCGAGGCTGAAAACTATGGCGGCTCAAAACTCGCCCGCGATCTGCTGCCCGTCTATGACAACCTGCGCCGTGCGCTGAAATCCACGCACGAGGCGGAAGGCGATGCAAACGCCGCCCTTCTCGAAGGGATTGAGCTGACGATGCGCGAACTCATCACCGTCTTCAAAAAGCACGGCATCGACCCCATCGTGCCAGAGGTCGGCGACAAATTTGATCCGCAGCTGCATCAGGCGATGTTTGAGGCCCCCGTGCCCGGCACCAAATCAGGGCACATCCTCGAAGTGATGGCCGAAGGCTTCATGTTGCACGATCGCCTTCTGCGCCCCGCGCAGGTCGGCGTCAGCTCCATGCCTGCGTCCTGACAGGCAAACTTGACCTAAATCAACGCGGTAATCGTCACACCCTGCGAGACTCCTTTCAACCAAAGGAGCTTCGCAATGACCGAGCCGACTCACGCCTTCGATCAAGGCGACTACCCCTACGCCGACAAGCTGAAGAAAGCGGAGTACGAAGCCGAGAAAGCAGCCCTACAGGTCGAACTGCTCAAGGTGCAGCATTGGGTGCAGGAAACCGAGCAGAAATTCGTACTGCTCTTTGAAGGTCGCGATGCCGCAGGCAAGGGTGGCACGATCAAGCGGTTCATGGAACACCTCAACCCCCGCGCCGCCCGGGTGGTTGCCCTCAACAAACCCAACGACGAAGAACGCGGGCAGTGGTTCTTTCAGCGGTATGTCCGCCACCTGCCCACCGCTGGCGAAATCGTCCTTTATGACCGTTCTTGGTACAATCGCGCCGGTGTGGAACGGGTGATGGGGTTTTGCGAGCCCACCGAATACCTCGAATTCATGCGCCAAACGCCGGAATTTGAGCGCATGCTCACCCGGTCCGGCATCAAACTGTTCAAATACTGGTTTTCGGTTACGCGCGACGAACAGCGTCGCCGCTTTGCATCTCGTGAAACAGACCCGCTCAAGCGGTGGAAGCTTTCGCCCATTGACCGCGCCAGCTTGGATAAATGGGACGACTACACCGAGGCAAAAGAAGCGATGTTCTTCTATACAGACACCGCCGATGCCCCTTGGACCGTCATCCGCTCAAACGACAAAAAGCGCGCCCGGCTGAATGCGATGCGTCACTTTTTGTCGCAACTCGACTACCCCGACAAGGATACCGACGTCGTCCAACCCCCGGATCCCCTGATCGTCCATCAGGCCGAAACGGTCGTTCACGGATCGGACCACATTCTTGCCGCCTCTCTCCATCCAAAAACCCGCAAAGCGGGCCAATAGCAAAGGATCCCCCATGTCTCACGTTCCACATGAACTGCACGAAGAATTTCCCGATCAGGTCGACCGTCTGCAAGGCTTAAAGCAGTCAAATCCGCACTTCGCGAACTTGGCAGAGGAATATCACAGCATCAATCGCGCCATCCACCGTGCGGAAACGGACATTGAACCAACCGACGATCTGCATATGGCACAGATGCGCAAAACCCGCATGACGCTCAAGGATCAGATCAGCGCAATTCTACGATCCGTTGCCTGACGTCTCCAGCAGCGCGCGTAGCTCATATACCAGTGTTAGAGCCTGTTTTGGCGTCAATTCGTCCGGCAAAACGTCCTTCAGGGCGTCCTCGACCTGCGATGGTTTGGTCGCCACAGGCGGCGGCGCTGGCGTTGCGGCAAACAGTGGCAAATCGTCGATGACTGCCTTGCGCCCTGCCCCGCCTTCTCGTTCGCCTTTTTCCAATGCATCCAACACAACCTTGGCCCGTTCGACCACCATGTCCGGCAACCCCGCCAGCCGCGCGACTTGTACGCCATAGCTCCGGTCTGCCGTGCCTTTGCGCACCTCATGCAGGAAAATCACGTCGCCGTCCCATTCCTTGACGGCGACAGTGGCGTTATCGACGCCGTCCAACTTGCCCGCCAATTGCGCCATCTCGTGATAATGCGTGGCAAACAGCGCGCGACACCGGTTCACATCGTGCAAATGTTCCAACGTGGCCCAGGCAATCGACAAACCGTCATATGTCGCTGTGCCGCGCCCGATTTCATCCAAAATCACCAACGCGCGGTCGTCCGCTTGGTTCAAGATCGCCGCCGTTTCGACCATTTCGACCATGAACGTCGACCGGCCACGGGCCAGATCGTCTGACGCGCCAACCCGGCTGAAGATCTGGCTCACAATCCCGATCTGCGCCTCTTTTGCCGGCACCCAGGCCCCCATCTGCGCCAAAACCGCGATCAGCGCGTTCTGTCGCAGAAACGTCGATTTACCCGCCATGTTCGGACCGGTCAGCAGCCAAATGGACTGTTCCGACAGGTCGCAATCGTTCGCAACGAACGGTGCGCCGTCCTTTTGCAGCGCCGCTTCAACAACCGGATGCCGCCCGCCGCGAATATCAAACGCGCGGCTGTCGTCGATCACCGGTTTGGTCCAATCATCCCGCCGTGCGACAGTCGCCAAACCGGTCGCCAAATCAAACTCCGCCAGCCCCCGCGCCAGGGCACCCAGCGGTCCCGCTTGATCCAAAATCGCGCCAGTTAGGCTGGAATAGAGCCTCTTTTCGATCTCAAGCGCCCTGCCCCCGGCGTTCAATATCCGCGTTTCGATCTCGCTCAACTCCACCGTCGTGAACCGCACCTGATTGGCGGTGGTCTGTCGATGAATGAACGTCTCGTTCAGCGGCGGGGCCATCATTTTGTCCGCATGGGTTGCCGTGGTTTCGATAAAATAGCCCAGCACATTATTATGCTTGATCTTCAGGCTCGACACACCGGACAGCTCCACAAACTCTGCCTGCATCCTGGCGATGACGCCGCGCCCTTCGTCGCGCAATTGCCGGGCCTCATCCAGGTCCGCATCGTATCCGGGGGCAATAAATCCGCCGTCCCGCGCCAGCAGCGGCGGCTCGGCAACCAACGCCGCATCCAAAAGCGTCAGCAGCTCATCGTGCCCGGTTAATGCACTGCCTGCCTCTGCCAAGACCTCTGGTAACTCCTCCGGCAGTGCGCTGAAAATGCGCGAGGCTTCTTCAATCGAATTGCGGATCGCCGCCATGTCGCGCGGACCCCCGCGATCAAGCGCCAGTCGGGACAATGCGCGATCCAGATCATGTACGCCGCGCAGATAGTCGCGCAAATCATCGGTCCAACGGCTCTGCTCAAACGCAAAACTCACCGCATCTTGCCGCGCCTGCACCGTCGCGCGGTCGCAAGATGGCGACGACAGCCGCCTTTCCAGCAATCGCGCACCGCCCGCCGTTACAGTCTGATCCACAGCCGCCAATAACGACCCTGCCCGAGCCCCCGCCATCGCATGTGTCAGCTCAAGCGATCGCCGCGTCGCCGCATCAATTTGCATCGCCGCGCGTTGGCCTTCCTGCACGGGCGGTCGCAACAGCGGCAGGTTGCCCTTTTGGGTGATATCCAGATACTCGGCCACCGCCGAAAGGGCGGCAACCTCGGCCCGGCTGAACGCCCCAAACGCATCCAGCGACCCGACTTTATACAGCGCACAAAGCCGCTTTTCACCCGCCGTGCTGTCAAACGCTGCCCGACCCAAAGTCGACAGTGCGGCCCCCGATTCAGACACTAACACGGCGAATTCGCCCTCTTCTCCATCTGCAACGATCACTTCTTTCGGGGCCAACCGCGCCAATTCCGGCGCCAGCGCCACGCGTGGACAGGTCATCACGTGAAACGCCCCGGTTGAGATATCGACCCAAGCCAAGGCGCTGTCATCGCGCACTTGCGCGAAAGCCGCCAGAAAGTTGTGCCGCCGTGCGTCCAGCAGGGAATCTTCGGTCAATGTGCCGGGTGTGACCAACCGCACCACATCGCGTTTTACCACGGACTTTGAACCGCGCTTTTTCGCCTCTGCCGGGCTTTCCATCTGCTCGCAGACGGCGACGCGGAATCCTTTACGGATCAGCGTCAGCAAATACCCTTCGGCTGCATGAATTGGCACACCGCACATCGGGATATCATTGCCGTCATGCTTGCCGCGTTTGGTCAGCGCGATATCCAACGCAGCAGAGGCCGCAACCGCATCGTCAAAGAACATCTCGTAGAAATCGCCCATCCGATAAAACAAAAGGGCGTCCGGGTACCCGGCTTTCAACTCAAGATATTGCGCCATCATCGGCGTCACAGCGTTCATCAAATCCCCCCGGATTGCGCCGGGCAAACCTAACCGGGCCATGTTAGCGACGAAAGTCGAAAACGAACCCGTTGCAGCCTTGCGCCCCATCGCGCATTCTGACCGTCACGTCAGGGAGGACGAAAATGGCCGGCACTACAAAACATTCGCGCGAAGACGCGCTTGCGTTCCACCTCAACCCTACTCCGGGAAAGTGGGAAATTGCGGCGACTGTGCCAATGACGACCCAGCGCGATCTGTCGCTGGCCTATTCCCCTGGCGTCGCGATTCCGTGTGAAGAAATCGCCGCCGATCCGTCGACTGCTTACGACTACACGAACAAAGGTAACCTCGTTGCTGTTATCTCGAACGGGTCAGCCGTGTTGGGCCTCGGAAATCTCGGTGCGCTGGCTTCTAAACCGGTGATGGAAGGGAAATCGGTCCTATTCAAACGGTTCGCTGACGTGAACTCCATCGATATCGAACTCGACACCGAAGACACCGACGCTTTTTGCAACGCCGTGCGCCTGATGGGCCCAACCTTTGGCGGCATCAACCTTGAAGATATCAAAGCGCCAGAGTGTTTCATCATCGAACAGCGCCTCAAGGAAGAAATGGACATCCCGGTCTTCCATGACGACCAGCACGGCACCGCCGTGATCTGCGCGGCGGGCCTGATCAACGCGCTGCACATGACCGGCAAAAAAATCGAAGAGGTCAAGATCGTCCTCAACGGGGCAGGGGCCGCCGGGATTGCCTGTCTGGAACTTGTCAAATCCATGGGTGCGGCGCACGACAACTGCATCATGTGCGACACCAAGGGCGTGATCTATCAGGGCCGCACCGAGGGCATGAATCAGTGGAAATCGGCCCACGCCGCCAACACCAAGGCCCGGACGCTTGATGACGCGATGAAGGGCTGCGACGTCTTTCTGGGCGTCTCTGCCAAGGGGGCCGTGACACAGGAAATGGTGTCTAACATGGCGAAAGACCCTGTTATTTTCGCCATGGCCAACCCAGACCCAGAGATTACGCCAGAGGATGCCCAGGCCGTGCGGCCCGATGCGATCGTCGCCACCGGGCGCTCCGACTACCCCAATCAGGTCAACAACGTGCTGGGCTTTCCCTACCTCTTTCGCGGCGCGCTCGATATCCACGCCCGCGCCATCAATGACGAGATGAAGATCGCCTGCGCCCACGCGCTCGCCAACCTCGCCCGCGAAGATGTGCCCGATGAAGTCGCCATGGCCTACGGCAAGAAACTGACCTTTGGCCGTGACTACATCATCCCAACCCCCTTTGACCCCCGCCTGATCCACCGGATCCCCACGGCGGTGGCGCAGGCTGGCATGAAAACCGGCGTCGCCCGTCGCCCTATCGTCGATATGGAAGCCTATGAAGAGGCGCTCAAATCCCGCATGGATCCGACCCAGTCGATCCTGCGCAGCCTCAACGCGCGCGCGCGGCAAGCGCAATCCACCGTGCTATTTGCCGAAGGCGATGATCCCCGCGTGCTGCGTGCTGCCGTCATGTATCAACGCTCTGGCCTTGGCAAAGCGCTGGTCGTTGGTCGCGAATCCGAGGTGGCAGAGACCCTGACAACCGAAGGTCTGGCCGACGCCGTGGCAGAGCTTGAGGTGATAAATGCCGCCAATACTCCCAATTTAGACACTTATAAGGCCTTCCTTTACGACCGTCTGAACCGCAAGGGCTATGACATGCAAGACGTGCATCGCATGGCCGCGCGGGACCGGCACGTCTTTGCCTCGCTGATGCTCGCGCATGGGAATGTTGATGGCATGGTCACCGGGGCCACGCGCAAATCGGCGCATGTGCTGGAACTGATCAACCACGTCTTTGACGCGGATGCAGCGCATGGCGCTGTTGGTGTTTCCGCCGTGCTTCACAATGGCAAAATCGTGCTGATCGCGGATACGCTTGTTCATGAATGGCCCGACGACGAAGACCTTGCCGACATCGCCACCGCGGGTGCCTCTGTTGCCCGCGATCTGGGCCTTGATCCGCGGGTCGCCTTCCTGTCGTTCTCGACCTTTGGCTATCCGGTGTCGGAGCGGGCCGAAAAGATGCATCAGGCGCCCAAGGTTCTGGATGGCCGCAATGTCGATTTCGAATACGAAGGCGAAATGACCGTCGATGTCGCCCTGAACCCAGCGGCGCAGGCCAATTATCCGTTCCAGCGACTGACCGGGCCGGCCAATGTGCTTGTCGTGCCGGCGCGGCACTCTGCCTCGATCAGCGTCAAGCTGATGCAGGAAATGGCTGGGGCGACTGTGATTGGCCCAATCCTGTCGGGCGTTGATAAGCCGATCCAGATTTGTTCCACGGTTTCAACGGTGAACGACATTCTGAACATGGCGGTGATTGCCGCCTGCAAGGTGGGTTGACCCATGCCCATCTGGAATCTCGGCTCGATCAACGCAGATCTGGTTTACGCGGTGCCGCATATTCCACAACCCGGTGAAACGCTATCAGCCACCGGGTTTGAAACCTTCCTTGGCGGCAAGGGTTCCAATATGTCTGTCGCCGCCGCGCGTGCTGCCGCCACCGTGCACCACATTGGTGCGGTCGGGCCGGATGGTGCTTGGGCGATCCATCGGTTGATGGAATATGGTGTTGATACCCGCTTTATCACCACCGTCGACGCGCCCACCAGTCAAGCGCTGATCTTTGTCGACACACACGGGGAAAACATGATCGTGCTCGCCCCCGGCGCGAACGGAGAGATCCCGCAAGCAATCCTGCAATCCGCCTTGTCCGAAGCAGAGACAGAGGATTGGCTTATCATCCAGAATGAAACCAATTTGCAGCGCACCGCCGCCAAGCTTGGCCACGATATGGGCCTGCGCGTCGCTTATGCTGCCGCGCCCTTTGATCCCGAACGCGTGCAGGCCGTGCTACCGTTCCTTGATTTTCTGATCCTGAACGAAGTTGAAGCCGCCCAGCTGAAAGAGGCGACAGGCAAGGGGCCTGATCAACTCGGCGTCGAAGATGTGATCGTCACCTTGGGCGCGGAGGGTGCTGATTGGTTTGGCGATAGTGGCGTTCAGCATTTTGACGCCATCAAAGTCGATCCCGTGGATACAACCGGGGCAGGGGACACCTTTACCGGTTACGTTCTGGCGGGCCTTGATCGCGGGATGCCGATGGCGCAGGCGATTGGTCTTGCTACCCGTGCCGGGGCGTTGATGGTCACGCGCCACGGCACCGCTGATGTGATCCCTGATCTGTCAGAGGTGCAGGGTTTTCGCCCCTAGGGTGGGCAAAATGCCCACCGCCACATTATGACGACTTTGCAAATGGTGCCGCTGCACCCCACAATTCCAATACCCGCTGATCGCGACCGCAGGCATTGCGGTAGAACTTATAGGCCTCTGCCTGGCTCTTTGGTCCGCGCCGGGTCAGGATGATTTTGTCGCCTTTGTAATAATCCTGGTGGATCGCCTCGGCGTCCGTGAATGCGCTCGCATTCAGGATCGGCGTTACAATGGTTTGCCCCAAATCGCGCTGGGCCTGCGCCTTGGCGGCCTCGGCCGCCTGACGCTCTGCTGCGTTGGCCGCGAAAATCGCTGTGCGATAGCTGGGCCCACGGTCACAGAACTGGCCACCGGCATCCGTTGGATCAACCGACCGGAAAAACAGGTTCAGCAGCTGGGCATAACTGACCTGATCCGCGTCATATCGGATCTGCACCGCCTCATAATGGCCCGATCCCTTTAGCGTCGCATAGGTCGGGTTGGCCGTTGTGCCACCGGTGTAGCCGGACACGACTTCGCTGACGCCCTGCACCCGTTCGAAATCAGATTCGATGCACCAGAAACAGCCACCCGCAAAGGTCGCGACCTGCATGTCCCGCGCCTGGGCCGGGGTCGATTGCAGGATGAAACCGACACCGATGGCCAGCGCCAGCAACAGGGATTTCAAGGTTTGCGTTTTCATGCACATGGCGGATCTCCTTTGGCGGTCAGTCTTGGCGCGGCGGGGGGTGTCAATCAATTCACCGCCGCGTGATGTCACGGGCAGTTTACTGATTGGAATATTTTGCGCGGCAGCCTGCTTGCACCGTACGGTTAACGCCGGTTAGGACTTTCATGCATGTACTTTGTGCATGGGTTGCGCATGGTTTGTGTATGGAATGTGTATCATGAAAATTGCGATGTGGTCCGGTCCTCGGAACCTTTCAACGGCGATGATGTATAGCTTTGGCGCGCGGTCTGATTGCGCCATCTGGGATGAGCCGTTCTACGCCGCCTACCTGGCTGCCACTGGTCAGGACCACCCGATGCGCGATCAGATTTTGGCAGCGCATGACAGCAAACCTGACGCCATTGTTGCGGCTATTTTAGACCCTAACACGGGGCAAAAGCCTCATTTCTATATGAAACACATGCCGCACCACATGGTTGCCGGTTTCCCGATGGGCTGGGCGCGGTCGTGCGTCAACGTCCACCTGATCCGCCACCCCGCGCGGGTCATCGCAAGCTATGGTGCAAAGCGCAGTACGATCACGGCTGATGACATCGGTTTTCGTCAGCAGGCGCAGGTCTACGACCAGCTTGGCGGCATTGTCGTCGATAGTTTTGATATTCGGCAAAATCCTGCCGCGATGTTGGAAAAACTCTGCAATGCCATAGGGTTACCCTATGATCCCGCGATGCTGACCTGGCCTGCCGGGGGTCGTGTCGAAGATGGCATCTGGGCGCGGCATTGGTACGGCGCGATCCACGCCAGCACAGGTTTCGCCGGACCAGAGGGCCCCTTGCCCGACACCGATCCGGCGCACAGAACACTCCTTAACGAAGCGATGCCATATTACGATAAATTGCAAGCACTTCGCCTGCGGCCGTAAAGAATTCTGGAAACTATTTGCCGTTAAAACCGTAACTGTCCCAAGCACGCAGGAAAGCTTGGTTTGGTAAACGGTGGTCTGTTCGATCCCGGGGCCTGCGCCCCGGGGATCATCACTTTAAACGGCGGTCGCGTGCGGCCAGCAGTTTCAGCCGCAGGGCATTTAACTGGATGAACCCCTGCGCATCGGTCTGATCATAGGCACCTGCATCGTCTTCAAATGTCACATGCGCCTCGGAATATAGCGAATGATCCGACCAGCGGGCGACGGTTTGCACAGACCCTTTATACAGTTTCACCCGCACCGTTCCGGTCACATGTTCCTGGCTCTTGTCGATCAAGGCCTGCAACATCTCGCGCTCGGGCGAGAACCAGAAACCGTTGTAAATCAGCTCTGCGTAGCGCGGCATGATCGAATCTTTCAGATGCCCAGCCCCGGAATCGAGCGTAATTTGTTCGATCCCGCGATGCGCTTCCAGCAAAACAGTGCCGCCGGGGGTCTCATAGATCCCGCGGGATTTCATGCCGACAAAGCGGTTTTCAACAAGGTCCAACCGTCCTACGCCGTGTTTGCCGCCCAGCTCATTCAGCTTGGTCAGGATCGTGGCTGGCGACATCCGCTCTCCGTCTATGGATACCGCGTCGCCACGCTCAAACCCGATCTCGACCATTTGCGGTGTATCGGGCGCGTCCTCTGGGTTGACGGTGCGCTGATAGACGTAATCGGGCGCCTCATCGGCGGGATCTTCCAGCACTTTGCCTTCGGACGAGGTGTGCAGCAGGTTGGCATCCACGCTAAACGGGGCCTCGCCGCGTTTGTCTTTGGCAACGGGGATCTGGTGCGCCTCTGCAAACTCTAACAGTTTGGTCCGGCTGGACAAATCCCATTCGCGCCAAGGTGCGATCACCTTGATATCAGGGTTCAGCGCATAGGCCGCCAGTTCAAACCGCACCTGATCGTTGCCCTTGCCGGTCGCCCCGTGGGATACCGCATCGGCCCCTTCGGCGGCGGCAATTTCAACCAACCGCTTGGAAATCAGTGGCCGCGCAATCGAGGTGCCCAGCAGATACAGCCCCTCATAATGCGCATTGGCGCGGAACATCGGAAAGACAAAATCGCGCACAAATTCTTCGCGGATATCTTCGACATAGATCTTCGACGCGCCCATCATCTCTGCCTTTTTGCGGGCGGGCTCAAGCTCTTCGCCCTGACCAAGGTCAGCGGTAAAGGTCACGACTTCGCAGTTATACTCAGTCTGCAACCACTTGAGGATGATCGAGGTATCGAGGCCACCAGAATAGGCAAGCACGACTTTTTTCGGAGCGGACATGGGGCAGGGCCTTTCGCAAATCTATTGCCCGGCGCGATATCGGGATTCCCAAACAAGGGCAAGGTTCGTGGCGTTGACGTTGTTGATCGCACATGAGACCTAAGTCGAAATAAGGACGAATATAATGGCACTCAGACTTTTCATTCACGCGTTTCAGACGATTTTTGGCAATTTCAAGCAGGCCCGTAAGTTATCAGTCCTTCCATTGTTTGGGGCATTGTTACTGCTGACCTTTGCCGCATATTTCGCTGGGCAATCAGGCAGCGGGCTGCTGACCTTTATTCTGATTGCAGCTGCTGGATTGGTATTTGTCTTCGTGCTTGGTTTTGTCGCCTGCGGCTGGCATCGCTATATTTTGCTCGAAGAAGAACCTCGCTTAAATGGCCCCGCAAGTGATCGCGCATTTCCCTATGTCGGAAAATCGATCCTGCTGACCTTATGGGTTGTGTTGCTTTGCATCCCAATCCTGATCGTGATGGGACTTGTGGGTTTTTCACTCTTGGGCGCGGATGGTGCAATCGGTTCAGGCGCAACAGACTACGGGATGGAAGACGCTGTTTTTGAAATTGTGTTCGGCGCGGCGTTCGGCGCTATCTTTCTTATGTATGCGCTTGTTCTGCCCGCGTCGGCATTGGAAACGCCGATGACTTTCAAAGAGAGCCGGCAGTATACCATGTCAATCGGTTGGAATATTGTCGGCGTTGCTGTCCTCATCGCTGCCTTCAATGCGGTCGTCGGGTTTGTTGCGACGTTTCTTTTCGGAAGCGGGAGTATTATGGGGTTCGTCGTTGGACTTGCGGTTCAATGGTTGTCCCTGATGGTCGGTATCAGCATTCTCACCACCCTCTACGGCCACCTTGTCGAAGGTCGCGATCTGCCGACCTAGAACCGCGCCACGAAATCGGCGTCGCCGTCATTATACAAATGCGCCACCGCAACCTCTTTGGTGACCCATAGAGCTGTGTGGCCATCCTCTGACGGCGGACCAAGGCGTAATACGGGGCGGGCGGTGAAGATGTGGCAGATTTTTTCTGCCCACATGTCGTATTCCGGCATGAAGGTGAATCGCCGGAACACGCCCAGTCGGTGGGGCTGCGCGATGCGCCAGCCTGTTTCTTCGAACACTTCGCGGTGCAGGGCGGCAATCGCGCCTTCGCCGGGGTCAATGCCGCCACCGGGCAGTTGCAATTCATAGTGGGGCGCGTCTTGCCAGGTCATCAGGAACTGCCCATCGCGCGGCAAAATCGCATAGGCCCCGGCCCGCACCTTATACCGCTGCCCGGAAACCGGGGCGCTGCCATACCGTCTGATCATAGCTTGCCCCCTTGGACGCTGCCTTGCTCTGCCTATATAGGCGCGATATGCCAACTCCCGACACGTTAGGAAACCCCATGAGCATTGGTTCTCAAATCGCTTGGGACGATACAGTCCTGCCTTTCCAACTGGATGCCTCTGACATCCGGGGGCGCGTTGCGCGTCTCGACGGGGTGTTGGAAGACGTATTGGAACAACATAACTATCCGCCCGTGATCGAAGCGCTTGTCGCAGAGATGGCGTTGCTGACGGCGTTGATCGGTCAAACGGTCAAGCTGCGCTGGAAGCTGTCGTTGCAGGTGCGCGGCAGTGGCGCGGCCCGGATCATTGCGACCGATTACTATGGTCCCACCGAAGACGGGCAGCCTGCGCGCCTACGGGCCTATGCCAGTTTTGATGCGGACCGTCTGGATCATGACGCTGACCCCTTCAGTCAGATCGGTGATGGCTACTTTGCCATTCTGATCGATCAGGGTGAAGGGACCGCTCCCTATCAGGGGATCACGCCGATTGCCGGTGGATCGCTGTCCGCTTGTGCAGAGACTTACTTTGCCCAGTCAGAACAGATCCCGACCCGGTTCTCGCTGACCTATGGCCGCAGCACCCTGCCGGGTGAAGGCGAGCATTGGCGCGCCGGTGGTGTGATGTTGCAGCATATGCCCAAGGCCTCGCCGCTGATGGCCAAGGACGACGCGACAGACGAAGACGGTCTTTTGACGGCGTCGGATCTGCTGGATGCGGATGAAGGTGAAAACTGGACCCGCGCCAACATGCTGCTGGATACGGTCGAAGAGATAGAGCTGATTGGCCCAACCGTGCAGCCAACGGATCTGTTGGTGCGTCTGTTCCACGAGGAAAAGCCGCGTGTCTATGACGCGCAGCCGATCACATTCGGGTGCAGCTGTTCGGATGAAAAGGTCAGGCAGTCCATGTCGATCTATTCGGCCAAGGACATCGCCCATATGACCACCGAGGCGGGCATCGTCACGGCGGATTGCCAGTTCTGCGGGTCGCACTACGAATTCGCGCCCGAGACACTGGGGTTCGAGGCGACAGGTGACGCGGTCTGATCTGACCCAACGCTTGCAAGAGGCGCTGTCCATGACGGGCCGCGCCTCTTCTGACTATGACCTCAATAGCGATGTCGCACTGCCCGAAGGCCGTGTACTGACGCCTGCCTCTGTCCTGATTGCCGTGCGGGCGGAAACCGGGCGCGTTGTGCTGACGAAACGGTCGGCACGGTTGAAACATCACCCCGGACAGATCGCCTTTGCCGGGGGACGGCAGGATCCCGAAGACGCTGATGCGGTCGCCGCCGCGCTGCGCGAGGCGCAAGAGGAAATCGGCCTTGATCCGTCACAGGTCGATGTCCTTGGCACTCTTCCACCGCATGAAACCGTGACCCGCTACCGGGTGACGCCTGTGCTTGCGTTGATCGAGGGTGGTTTTGACCCGGTGCCAGAGGTGGGTGAGGTTAGCGAAGTGTTCGAGGTGCCGCTGGATCATGTCACGGACCCAGCGCATTTCCTGATCCAGTCGCGCCATTGGCAGGGCAGGGCGCGCTATTATTACACCGTCCCATACGGCCCCTATTACATCTGGGGCGCCACCGCGCGGATCTTGCGCAGCCTTGCGGACCGGATGACATGACGCTGATAAATGCGCACTGGTTGACGGATGACGCCTCGCAAAGGGTCTGCGCAATGCTGACGGATGCTGGTTATCAGGCGCTTTTTGTGGGCGGTTGTGTGCGTAATGCCTTGCTGGGTGCTGCGGTGAATGACCTCGATATCTCGACCGATGCGCGGCCTGAAACCGTGATGCAACTGGCCGAGGGTGCGGGCTTGCGCGCGGTGCCAACAGGGATCGACCATGGCACGGTGACAGTCATCTGCGACGAAGTCCCGTATGAGATCACGACGTTCCGCCGCGATGTCGAAACCGATGGCAGGCGTGCTGTCGTCGCCTTTTCAAACAACATCCAAGATGATGCCCGCCGTCGCGATTTTACGATGAACGCGCTTTATGCTGGTGCCGACGGCGTGGTGATCGACCCGCTTGGCGGACTGCCGGACCTGCGGGCCCGGCGCGTGCGGTTCATCGAAGACGCGGATCAGCGCATCGCAGAGGATTATCTGCGCATCCTGCGGTTCTTTCGGTTCACCGCCTTTTACGGCGATCCCGCGCTGGGCATGGACGCCGATGGCCTTGCCGCCTGTGCGGCTGGCGTGGATGGCATTGATACCCTGTCGGCGGAGCGCATCGGTCAGGAAATGCTAAAGCTTCTGACGGCAGCAGACCCCGCGCCCGCTGTTGCCGCGATGGCGGCGAGTGGTGCATTGCTGCGCGTTCTGCCCGGTGCCGCGCCCGATATCTTGCCCGTGCTGATCCATGTCGAGGACGCCCTGCACGCGGTCCCCGACCCGATCCGCCGCCTTGCAGCACTTGGCGGAACGGTCGACCGGTTGCGTTTGTCAAAACAGCAATTGACCCGCCGGGACCTGTTGCAAAGCGACATGCCCGCGCCCGAACTGTCTTATCGCCACGGCGCGGATCTGGGACTTGATCGGCTTATGGTGCTCTCTGCCAGTTTGGGCCAGATGGTTGACCCCGGCGATGTGGCCACGGTCGTTCACGCCGCCAGCCAGACCTTTCCGCTGACAGCAACTGACCTGATGCCCGCGCTGCAAGGCCCCGCTTTGGGCCAGGCGCTGAAGGCGGCAGAGGCGCGCTGGATCGCCTCTGGCTTTACCCTCACCAAGGACGACCTGCTTGCCTGATCTCGCGCTTATTGGGTTTGTCTTTTTTGGCCTGTTTTCGCCCGGCCCCAACGTCATCCTTTTGACCGCCTCAGGTGCGCGGTTCGGGTTCCGGGCCACGATCCCGCATATCATCGGGGTGGCGCTTGGCGTGGGAATCACCGCCGGGGTGACCGGGCTGGGCGTTGGGGCGCTGTTGCAAACCGCGCCTGTCCTGACGCTGATCCTGAAGATTGCAGCAAGCCTTTGGATCCTGCTGATGGCCTACCGTCTTTGGCACGCGGAACCGGCAAAGGTTGATGACAACGACAGGCCCTTCACCCTTGTCGAAGCGGTCCTGTTTCAATGGGTGAACCCCAAGGTCTGGGCTGTTGCCCTGTCTGCCATGGCCTATATCACCGACCTGCCGCCCGCCGCGCAGGCGCAGACGCTTGCCATGACGTTTGCAGCCCTCAATCTGGCTGTCTGCACTTTTTGGACAAGTGCCGGTCATCTCCTGTCAAAGCTGCTCAGGAATGCCCGGCTTTGGCGTGGGTTCATGCGGATCATGGCCGCCGCTTTGGTTGTTTTCTCAACTCTGGTTTTCCTCTGACCTGATCCGCGCTATATGAGGTGTCTGAAAGGCAGAGGCCCTCCCTTGTTTCGTTATTTCGAAAGCCTCGTCGATCCCTATACGGAGTATGAGGAGACCGACCACCCGCCGCAGCGGCTCTCGCCGTTTCTGCGCGATTTTGCGCGGCCGTTTCATAAGGTCTTTGCGCTCACGGCGCTGACGTCCATCCTAATTGCCGCGATTGAGATCTGGTTGTTTTCCTATCTGGGCACGCTGGTTGATCGCCTTGCGACGGCCAGTCGCGAAACTTTTTGGGCTGACAACTGGATTGAACTTTCGCTGGTCGCGCTGTTTTTGCTGACGCTGCGCCCTTTGGTGCAGGCGGTTCAGGTCGCACTTTTGAACAATGCTGTCCTGCCGAACTTTGGCACGATTGTGCGTTGGCGGTCCCACCGTCAGGTGTTGCGGCAATCTGTTGGCTGGTTTGAAAATGACTTTGCCGGGCGCATCGCAAACCGTGTCACCCAAACCCCCGGCGCCGCGGCCGAGGCGATCTATCAGGTGTTCGACGCGATCACCTTTGCGCTCGCTTATTTGGTTGGCGCGGCGATCCTGCTTTCCAGCGCCGACCCACGGCTTTTGCTGCCGATGCTGTTTTGGCTGGTGCCTTACCTGTTCCTGTTGCGCTGGGTGATCCGCCGGATTGCGCCTGCGTCCAAATCCGCCTCTGACGCGCGCAGCGCCGTGACGGGCCGCATTGTGGACAGCTACACCAACATTCATGCGGTCAAGATGTTTGCGCATCATGATCGCGAAGTCGCCTATGCCAAGGAGGCGATTGAGACGGTGCGCACCACATTCCAAAAGGAAATGCGGCTTTATTCGATCATGGATATCGCGCTGATTATCCTCAACGGTGTACTTGTTCTGGGTGTCGTCGGCTGGGCGATCTGGCTGTGGTCCGCTGATGCTGCGACCGTTGGGATCGTGGCCACCGCCGCCGCGATGACCCTGCGTCTGAACGGGATGAGCGGTTGGATCATGTGGGCAGTCTCAAACTTCTACCAAAACCTTGGCATCGTGTCAGAGGGCATGGAAACGATTGCCCAGCCGATCACCCTTGTTGATGAAACCAAAGCGCAGACCCTTGATGTCGGAATGGGCCAGATCGACATTTGCGATCTGTCGCACCACTACGGCCGCGAAGCGGGTGGGTTGGACAAGATCAATCTGACGATTGAACCGGGCCAAAAGGTCGGTTTGGTGGGGACCTCCGGTGCCGGAAAATCGACCCTAATCAAGCTTATTTTGCGATTTTATGATGCCGAAAGCGGTCAGATCAAAGTTGATGGGCAGGACGTCGCAGGCGTGACGCAAGACAGTCTGCGCAGTGCCATCGGCATGGTGCAACAAGACAGCGCCTTGCTGCACCGGTCCGTCCGCGACAACATTATTTACGGCAATCCAAACGCGTCAGAGGATCAGATGATCGCCGCCGCCAAACAGGCCGAAGCGCATGACTTCATCCTTGATCTGGAAGACAACGAAGGGCGCAAAGGCTACGACGCCAAGGTCGGCGAACGGGGCGTGAAACTGTCTGGCGGTCAGCGGCAGCGGATCTCGCTCGCGCGGGTGATCCTGAAAGACGCGCCGATCCTGATCCTGGACGAAGCGACATCAGCGCTGGATTCCGAAGTGGAGGCGGCGATCCAGACCACCTTGCGCGGCATGATGGACGGCAAGACGGTCATTGCGATTGCGCACCGGCTCTCTACCATTGCGCAGATGGATCGGATCATCGTGATGGAACAGGGCCGGATTATCGAAGACGGCACGCACGACAGCCTGTTGGCCGCTGATGGGCAATATGCCCGGTTCTGGGCGCGGCAGTCAGGTGGGTTTCTGGGCCACGAGGCACGCGCAAAATGAAGCCGCTTTCCGAACTTATCGATTCCTTCGCCCCTGCCGATGGCCCGCCACCGGGGCGGCTGATGCCGTTCATGCGCTGGGCGTTCTCAGGCTCATTCAAATACATCGGCGTCGGTGCTGTCTTTTCAATCTTTGGTGGCGCGATAGAGGTCGCATCGGCCCTGATCCTCGGCCTTGTGATCGACGCCGCCCTTGCCGGTGATCCATCCGCGTTTTTTAGCCAAAATGTGGGTCTATTGTTGGGCGTTACGGCCTTTTTCATGCTGGCCCGCCCGGTCATCCTTGGGGCCTCTGGCATCTTACAGTCGGTTGTCGTGGCGCCTGCCTTGATGAACCAGATCATGACCCGGTTGCACCGCCACACGCTGGGCCAATCGGTCACCTTCTTTGATGACGATTTTGCAGGCCGTATTGCCACCAAGCAGGGGCAGGCGGCCCGCGCGGGCACCGATCTGGTGGTCGAAATGATCCATACCGTGTTCTTCGCGCTCGCCTCGCTGATCGGTTCGGTTCTGCTGATGTTCACCCTTGATGCCCGCTCTGCCCTGCTGCTGGCGGTTTGGGTTGTGGCCTATATCGCGATGATCCGGGTTTTCATGCCGCGCATTCGCGCCCGGTCCAAGGCGCGCGCCGCCAAACGGGCGATGGTCACAGGCCAGATCGTCGACACGATCACCAATATCAAGACCGTCAAACTGTTTGCCCACGCCAAATACGAAGATCAGGCCGCCCTGCGCGCCCTTGATGACATGCGGCAGGTTTCGGTCAAATTCGGCTGGATGGCGGCGTCGTTCCGGTTTTGCCTAATGACGCTCGCCGGGGCTTTGCCGCTGATCCTGACAGGGGCGACGCTTTATTTCTGGACGCAGGGTGCCGCCAGCGCAGGCGATATTGCCGTCGCAGGCACGATCGGGCTGCGGCTGGCGCAGATGACCGGCTGGGTCAGTTTCACGCTGATGGGCATGTATGCCAACGTGGGCGAGCTTGAGGACGCGATCCGCACGCTGTCCCCGCCGCATTCCCTGACCGATGACCCTGACGCCAAGGAAATGCAGGTCACCGATGGCGCGATCAAGCTGGACGAGGTGGTCTTTACCTATGGCGGCGGCAAGGGCGGGTTGAACGGTGTGACGCTAAACGTCGCCTCTGGCGAAAAGCTGGGCATCGTGGGGGCGTCGGGTGCCGGGAAATCCACGCTCGTCGCACTCTTGCTGCGGCTTTACGATACCGAAGCGGGCCAGATTACCATCGACGGCCAGAACGTATCCAACGTCACCCAAGAAAGCCTGCGTCGTCAGATCGGCATGGTCACGCAGGAAACCGCGATGTTCAATCGCCCGGCGCGTGAGAACATCCTTTACGGTCGCCCCGACGCGACCGAGGCAGAAGTCATCGACGCCGCCCGCCGCGCCGAGGCGGATCGTTTCATTCACGATCTGCGCGATTTTGCCGGTCGCGAGGGCTATGACGCGCATCTGGGCGAACGCGGTGTGAAGCTTTCGGGCGGTCAGCGCCAGCGCATCGCCATTGCCCGCGCGATCCTGAAGGACGCGCCCATTCTGGTGCTGGACGAGGCGACTTCGGCCCTCGATTCCGAGGTCGAGGCGAGCATCCAGACCGCCCTTGATAGCGTGATGGAGGGTAAAACCGTGATTGCCATCGCGCACCGCTTGTCCACGCTCAATCAGATGGACCGCATCGTTGTGCTTGACGAAGGCCGCATCGCAGAGCAGGGGACACATGCCGAACTGCTGGCCCATGGCGGGCTTTATGCGCGCTATTGGAACCGGCAATCGGGTGGATTCATCAATATCAAGGACGCTGCTGAATAAATGTCTGTGACCGTCGAAAGCCTGACCCATCTTGGCGTGGGCCGCACCGATGCGGGCGATTTCGTGCCGCGCGTTCTGCCCGGTGAGGTGATTGAACTGACCGATGACGGGGCGCGGGTTTTGACACCGTCGACCAGCCGGGTCGCGGCCCCCTGCCGCCACTTCAAAAGCTGCGGTGGCTGCGCGATGCAGCACGCGACGGATGATTTCGTGGCCGAATGGAAGCTGGGCATCGTGCAAAAGGCATTGTCCGCCCATGGGCTGACACCTGATTTTCTGCCGCTGCACACCTCCCCGCCGCAGTCGCGCCGTCGGGCAAAACTGGCCGGTAAGCGCACCAAAAAGGGCGCGATGGTGGGCTTTCACGGGCGCGGGTCGGATACGCTGATCCCCGTGCCTGATTGCCAATTGCTGACGCCCGGTCTGACAGCGCTTTTCCCTCAGCTGGAACAGCTGACGGTCATCGCAGCCTCGCGCAAGGCCGAGATCGCGTTGACCGTCACCGAAAGTGCGGCAGGCGCGGATATTCACATCGGCACAGATCTACCGCTGACGCCGCAGTTGCGCGTTGAGCTGGCGGCATTTGCCCAAGGCAAGCCAATCGCGCGTCTGACATGGGCCGACGAACCGGTCGTGACCCTGCACCCGCCGTTCCAGACTTTTGGCACAGCACAGGTCACACCGCCGCCTGGCGCCTTCTTGCAAGCCACCGCCGACGGCGAAGCCGCATTGCTGCTGGCGGTCAAGAACGCCGTGGGCAAGGCCAGCCGGATCACCGACCTTTTCGCAGGCTGTGGGACGTTCACCCTGCCGCTTGCCACGCAGGCAGAAATGCATGGCGTCGAAGGTGACAGCGCGATGATGACCGCGCTCGACCGGGGCTGGCGCGGGGCGACGGGCCTTAAGAAGGTCACGACCGAGACGCGCGATCTGTTCCGCCGCCCGCTTGAACCGGATGAATTCCGGCATGTTGAAGCTGTCGTGATCGACCCGCCCCGCGCCGGGGCAGAAGCGCAGACCGCCACTTTGGCGCAGTCCGAGGTTCCGGCGATCGCTATGGTGTCCTGTAACCCCGTCACCTTTGCCCGCGACGCCGCGGCGCTAACAACAGCGGGATATCACCTGAACTGGGTGCAGGTTGTGGACCAGTTCCGTTGGTCCGCCCATGTCGAGGTTGCGGCACAGTTCACGCGTCCGTGAGACCCCGCTATCTGCGTCAGAAAAAATAGTGTATGGCTCGGTCAAAGTCGGCAATAGACCGGGGACCGGGCAGTGAAAATCCTAACCAGACGAACAGCGATCATGGGTGCTCTTGCGGCGCTTGTTACCGCCTGCACACCGTCGAAATTCAAACGCTACAATGGGCCAGAGGTCACGCGCATTCAGGTGTTCAAGAATGCCCGCGTCATGCAGCTTTTGCACAATGACACACAGCTGAAAGCGTATGAATTCCAGCTAGGTTTTGCCCCCGAGGGCCACAAGGAAATCGAAGGCGATGGCCGCACCCCCGAAGGGGCCTATCGGATCAATCGCCGCAATCCCGCCAGCCGGTTCCATCTGTCGCTGGGCATTTCCTATCCAAACGCCAATGACATCGCCAAGGCTCGCGCCATGGGCAAGAGCCCCGGTGGCGACATCTTTTTTCATGGCACGCCGGATGAATACGTCGGCGAAAGCGACTGGACATGGGGCTGCATCGCCGTGACCAATGAAGAGATGGAAGATATGTATGCGATGGTGAAAAACGGCACCCCCGTCTACATCTACCCCTAGTTTGTGATCGCCGCCGTTGTGATCGGGCTGGCCGAGGGGATCGGCTGAATTGCCGCCGGGTCGCTGCCCATCGTCATCGTCCACCACAGTTTGCCCGCCGGTTCCTGAAACCACGCGATGCCCATCCGGCGCGCGTTGGCATCCAGCACCACGGCGCGGGTATCGGGTTGGCGCATCCATGCGGCCAAAGTCTCAAGCTCTGTCTCATAGCTTTCAGAGATGTTTTCCCCCGTCACCCGGCCCTGGAACCCGACACGGCGGGCACGGTCCAGCGGCGATGACCCGTCAGATCCAAACAGCCAGGGCCGGTTCTGGATCGACATATCGCGGGAATGGGTGGCGGCGGCAGCGTTCAGTTGACTATCCAGCGCGACCGGTGGCACACCTGCCGCACCGCGTAGCGTGTTCACGCTATCAAGCATCCGAAACTGAATGTCGTCGGTATCCTCGGGCCCAATGTTGTAGACCTGCGGCAAGGGCAAACCATCAGCACCAATTCGGCCCGTTGTCCCACCTGAACAAGCGGCCAAACCCAGCGCACCCAAACTCAGTAACATCTGACGTCGCAACATTGCCTCAATCCACCTTTACGTTTTGCTTTTCTTAGCCCTTTGGGCGCGGCACATCAAACACACATCGGCAATGGCCTGCCGTTCTGACGTATCTTTGATTTGCGAGGGCCGGGGCAAGTGCTTAGATAACGGCAAAACCGAAATCCGCTTAAAAAGGGTTGAGAGATGAACGAGCAAAAGAAAAACCTGTCGCGACGCGGCTTTTTAGCGGCCTCTGCTGCTGTTGTGGGCACTGGCGCCGTGGCGCAAACCGCAAATAGCACCGAAGTCGAACGCGATATCTCTGGCGCGGTGCAGCGCAATGTGTCCAGCTTTCGTTCGCTGGATTGGCAGCCCTATTTCAACAACCTCAATGGCGGTGCTGTCTTGGTCGATCTGCAAAGCCGCGCTTTGCACTTTTGGTCCGCTGATCAGTCGATCTACAAGCTTTACCCAACATCGGTGCCGCTGACCGAGGATCTGACACGCAAAGGGCGCACCGAAGTGGTCCGCAAAGTCGAAGGCCCGTCTTGGCGGCCGACCCCGTCGATGCGCGAACGCAACCCTGAATGGCCTGAATTCATCGGCCCCGGTCCAGATAACCCCCTGGGAACCCACGCGCTTTACCTATCTTGGCAGTATTACCGGATCCACGGCACGCATGACACGCGCAAGATCGGGCGGCGGTCGTCGAACGGCTGCATCGGGCTTTACAACGAACACATCGCAGAGCTGTTTGCGATGACAGGCGTCGGCACGCAGGTTCTGTTGATCTAAGGTTTCGTCTTTGGGGCCAATGCGCCCGACAGCGCCATGCTCATCAAGATCAGCGGCAGGCCGATACCAAAGGTCCAGCGCAATCCAAAATGCTCTGCCACAAAGCCAAGCAGCGGTGGCCCCAGCAGGAATGCGATGAACGAAAACTGCGCCAAGGCGGCCACGTTGATCGCGGCAGACCGGTCATCGCGCTGGGCCGCCGCCGACATGGTCAGCGGGAACATCACACTGGTGCCCGCGCCCAGAAATCCAAACCCGACCAGCGCCATCAGCGGGCCAGTGGCGAAAAACACGATGATCACGCCCAGCGCCATCATTGATTGCATAGCGCGCGCGACGCGCACCGGGTTGTAGCGGTCCACAAAACCATCCGCGAAATAGCGCACAATCGCTTGCGAAAGGGCCGCCGCCGCAACCGCAAGGCCGCCCATAAAGGGGGCCGTGGCAAAGACCTCGATCATATAGATCGCGGACCAGTCGATTGACGCGCCCTCCATCACCATGGCCGAGATTGAGATGCCGACAAGCACCAGAATGGCCAGCGACGGGCGGGCAAACAGCGGGCTGTCGTCGCTGGTGTCGGTCCCGCGTTTGGCGGCGGGCTGAAAGTCTGACAGGCATAGCCATGTGGCCGCGGTGACCAGCGGCACAACCAAGGCCAAATGCATTTGCGGCGACAGGCCCAGCCGGATCATCAGCGCGCCAAAGATGCCTGCACCAAAGAACCCAATGCTCCAGAATGCATGTGACCGGTTCATGATCCGACGCCCCAGTAAGGCCTCTGTCCGGTCCGCTTCCACGTTGATGACAATTTCCAGCGCCCCGATGGTCAGACCCGCCGGGATCAGCAATAGGAACAGCCCCAAAGGCCCTGACGCAAAGATCGCGATGGCGAAAAAGACCGATAGGGCCGGCGTCAGCCAAAGCACCGTCTTGCGGTGGCCCAACCGTTCAACCAAGGGCGCGCCAAAGGTCAGTGCAATCAATGTCCCAAGCGCTGCACCGATCAGCGCCAGCCCCAAGGCCCCTTCCTCGATCCCCATGGCCGCCTTGACGTCCGGCAGGCGCGGATAGATCTGTCCCAGCCCAAAGGCGTAAACGGCAAAGGACGCGAAAACGCGCTGGTGCGGGGCAAGGCGGGATGAAAACGACATGGAAGAATCCTTGGTAATTATGTAACAACTTGCATAAACGTGCAAAACGTGCAACAGTCTTTCTGCATCACAAAGGACCCGACATGCTGACCGCCCAGCGCAAACAGATCATCCAGAACGAATTGTCCCGCGCCGGGCGCGTGGTGGCCCGCGATCTGGCGCAGCGCTTTGATTTGTCAGAGGATACGATCCGCCGTGATCTGCGACAGATGGCATCGGCGGGCCTGTGTCAACGGGTCTATGGTGGCGCGGTAGCCCCCTCTGCTGGGGGTTTGACGGACCGGCACGATCATCTGGCAGACGAAAAGCAACGCCTTGCGCGCGCTGCCGTGACCCTGTTGCAACCGGGGCAAACCGTGATGATCGACGCAGGTAGCACCAACACCGCTATTGCCCGTGCCTTGCCTGTCAATATGAACCTGACCGTCGCCACCAATGCCCCTGACATCGCGCAAATCCTGACGGGTCGGGCGGATCTGCGATTGATCGTGCTGGGCGGGCATTACCACCCCGACCTTGGTGCCTGTCTTGGCCCTGAAACGCGGGCCGCCACTGCGACGCTGCAAGCTGACTGGCTGTTCTTGGGGACTTGTGGCCTCGACCCAACTGTTGGCGTGACCGGTTTCGACGCGGGCGAGGCTGAGGTCAAAGCCACAATGGCCGCCTTCAGTGATCGCACCGCGATTGCTGTGACGGGTGAAAAGCTTGGCACGACAGCGCCATTTCCAATCCTGCGGCTGGACCGTGTGCACAGGCTGATCGCGCTGGACCAGCCGGAACTTATCCCATTTGTAGACAGCGGCGTGTCGGTTCTGGCGGCTGATTAGCCCTTGGTCCACCCGGCCAGATTACGATCAATCACGCCGCATAGCGCGTCGATATGGGCGGGATCGTCGTTGAGGCAGGGGATATAGGTGAAATGCTCGCCGCCCGCCTCTTCAAAGCTTTCTTTGATCTCTTCGTTGATCTCTTCCAGCGTCTCAATGCAATCGGCTGAGAAGGCAGGCGCGCAGACGGCGATGTTCTTGATGCCGTCTTCTTCGGCCAGCCTTGCGACTTCTTGCACCGTATAGGGCTTGAGCCATTCTTCGGGGCCAAAGCGGCTTTGGAAGGTGGTCACGATCTGGGTGTCATCCCAACCCAACCGCTCTTTCAGCAGCCGCGTCGTTTTCTGGCACTGACAGTGATAGGGATCGCCCTCGCGCAGATAACGCTCTGGCACACCATGGTAGCTGCAAATCAATTTCTCTGGCTTCGTCTCTGCCGCCGCATAGGCCCGCTCAATTGATTGCGCCAATGCGTCGATATAGGCGGGATCCGCATAATATGGCTCGACCGTGCGGGTAATCGGCTGCCACTTTTCCTCCATCAGGGCGCGGAAAAACTGGTCGTTCGCCGTGGCAGAGGTCGCACCCGCGTAATGCGGATACAGCGGGAAGAACAGGATCTTCTGGCAGCCATCCTCGACCATCTGGCGCACCTTCGATTTTGTTGATGGGTTGCCATAACGCATACAGAAATCAACCCGCACATCATCGCCGTAGCGTTCGACCATCTTGGCTTTGATCGCCGCTGTCTGCGCTTTGGTGATGGTCAGCAGGGGGCTTTCGTCGGCCTCTTCGTTCCAGATGGATTTATAGGCGGCACCCGATGAAAAGGGCCGCTTTGTCAGGATGATCAGCTGCAAAAGCGGCTGCCAAAGCCATGCGGAATAATCCACGACCCGCTTGTCCGAAAGAAATTCATTCAGATAACGCCGCATCGACCAATAGTCGGTGCCATCGGGTGTGCCAAGGTTGGCCACAAGGATACCAATCCGCGCCGGCTTCACCTCTGGGTGGTCCGCGGGGGCGTGCATTGGGCAAACGGCCGGGCGCTCTTGCTGGGTCGCGTCAAACATGGTCATGCTCCGTTCCATACCCCGACAAAGGGGGGAGTTGTAGTCTTTACGCCGCCCATCAGGATTTGGATGAATTTGGATTGATTTCGGGCACACCCAGCGCCTCTGATAGCCGGGTTTTGGCTGATCCGGGGCGCAGCGGCTGTTGCTGGTTCTCCGCCGGGGCCCAACCCGTCAGCGTCACAATCTCAAACGTCGCAATGCCGTCGTCGGGGTAAAGTGCCGCGGCCTGCGTGATGACGGCGCGGCGGGTAAAGCCCCGCAGCCGCCCGGTCAGCGCGTTGGTTTCGCCCATCGCCCGCAGGTCGCGCATCAGGTGCAACGCGCTGTCGTATTCCACCGGCACCGTTGCCGCATCCGCCACCGGTAGGGCAAAACCCGCCCGTTGCAGCAACCCGCCCAAGTCCCGGATTTCCGCCATCGGGGCGATCCGGGGCGATAGCCCACCGGTCACCGCTGCCTCTGCCTGCGCCAGAACCGTGCGCAATTCCTGCAAGGTCTGCCCGCCAAAGAGTGTCCCAAGAAATAGCCCATCCGGCCGCAGCGCCCGGCGACATTGCACCAACTGCCCGACCAGATCATTCGCCCAATGCAGGGCCAGCGCGTGGATCACCAGATCAAAGCTTTGCGTCTTGAGCGCCAGCGCCTCTTCATCGGGGACCACTGTGGCACCCGGAAAGCGGTCCGCCCAAACCTGCGGCCAGGCCGTTACAATCGCCACGTCTGTAAAGGGTCTGTTAACCTCTTGCAGTCTTTCCTGAACCTCATCCGCCACCCATGCGTGCAGAAACAGCGCGGGGCTGGCGCTTGCACGGACGCGGTGCGCCACAAGGGCGTCGCGATCACTTAGGCGGGGCGGCGTATTCATCCGCCCCATGTAGGAGGCTTCGATGGCATTGCAAAGCGTGATCCGCGCAATCTACCCGCCGCAATGTGTGGGATGCGAGGCGGCGGTTGAATCCGAACATGGCCTTTGCGCCGCGTGCTGGCGCGATACGCAGTTTATCCAAGGCACCGTTTGCAACAGTTGCGGCGTGCCATTGCTGGGCGATGATGGCGGCGAAGATTTGCAATGCGATGACTGCATGACCATTGCGCGGCCCTGGGCCAAAGGGCGTGCGGCGCTGGTCTATAAGGACAAGGGTCGTCGTCTGGTGCTGGCGCTTAAACATGGTGACCGCACTGATCTGGCGATTCCGGCGGCGCAATGGATGGCGCAACGGGCAAGCGACATCTTCCAAGACGATCCTGTGATTGTGCCAGTGCCGCTGCATTGGTCGCGGCTTTTGAAACGGCGCTACAATCAGGCCGCCCTTCTTTCCAAGCAGATTGCCAAATTGACCGGCGCCACTCATTGCGCCGATGCCTTGCTGCGCCCGGTCAAAACCAAGCCGCTTGATGGCCATAACCGCGACGCCCGCTTTGCCGCCCTGGCAGAGGCGATTACCGATAACCCCCGCCGCGCAATCCTGCTCAAGGGGCGTAAAGTCGTCGTGGTCGATGACGTCATGACCTCTGGCGCGACCTTGGCGGCAGCAAGTTGTGCCGCGCTATCCGTGGGCGCCTCACAGGTCTGTGTGCTGACACTGGCGCGGGTGGCCAAGGACGCCTAAGTATGGGGCAACCCAATTGTCCAAGGATGCTCGTTATGCAGACCGTCGAAATCTACACCTCGCCCACTTGCGGCTATTGCCACATGGCCAAGCGACTGCTGATGGCCAAGGGTGTTTCCTTTCAGGAAATCGATGTGGCCCGCGACCCCGACAAACGCGCGGCGATGATGCAACGCGCCAACGGCGGGCGCACCGTGCCGCAGATTTTTATCGGCGGGACACATGTCGGTGGCTATGACGACATGGCCGCCCTTGACCGTGCCGGGAAACTGGACGCGCTGCTGGCGGCGTGAAGGTCGGGCTGACCCAGCTTTGCGTCGGCGACGACCCGGCGCAAAACCTGCCCATCACGCGGGCCGCGATTGAAACCTGCTATGCCGCAGGCGCGGATCTTGTCTGCACGCCAGAGGTGACCGGTTTCATCACCACCGATGCCGCGCAGCAGACGGCACTTGTGCAGCCCGAAGATCAGGATCCGACGCTCGCCGACCTGTCCGCCCTCGCCGCGCAGCATGGCCGCTGGCTGTCCATCGGGTCGCTTGCTGTGGCGGGCGATGACCGCTTTGCCAATCGGTCCTTTCTGATCGACCCCGCAGGCCAGATCGCCGCCCGCTATGACAAGATCCATATGTTCGATGTGGAAGTGTCCAAGAAAGAGAAATACCGCGAAAGCGCCCGCTACAGACCCGGATCGCAGGCCGTCCTGGCGCAGACCCCGGACGCCATGATCGGCCTTACCATCTGCTACGATCTGCGCTTTCCCCACCTTTACCGAACACTCGCGCAGCAGGGCGCAGATATCATCCTGATCCCTTCTGCCTTTTCCCCCGTCACCGGTGCGGCCCATTGGGAACCGCTTCTGCGTGCCCGCGCGATTGAGACGGGATGTTTCATTATCGCCGCCGCCCAGACCGGCACCCATGTGACGCACCCCAAGCCTCGAATGACCTATGGTCACAGCATGGTGGTGAACCCTTGGGGAGAGGTGATTTTGGACATGGGCACCACCACCGGCACAGCAACTGTTGATCTGGACCTCTCTGAAGTGGCACAAGCACGGCAACGTATCCCCTCGCTGTCGCATGACCGCCCCTTTTCAGGACCCTGATGTCTGACCAGAACCAAAACCTTGCTGTGACGCTCTTTTCTGAACTTCTGGCCGTGGATCAGCTGGCCCGGATGTCTGTTGCGCGTGTCTTGCCCAAGGGAATGGAACTGTCGCACTTCATGGTGCTGAACCATCTGGCCCATAGCACGGCGGAAAAATCCCCCGCGCAGCTGGCACGCTCGTTCCACCTGACCCGTGGTGCGATGACCAATACGCTGGCGAAACTGGAATGGGCCGGGTGGGTGCATGTGCGCCCCGATTGGGATGATGCGCGGCGCAAAATGGTATCGCTAAGCCCCTCTGGCCTTGCCGCCCGTGACGCCGCCCTTGCTGCCATCGCGCCGCTGATCTCTGACGCGGTCAGCACCGTTGGCGATGAAAGGGTCAAGGCGACCCTGCCGGTTCTGCGCGCGCTGCGGGCCAAGCTTCAGGAATGAAATCGCTCTCGCTGCGCAGTGAACTTCTGGTGCTGGACGGGCTAAGCCATGTGACGGATATGGGCGACTACTGGGTGCAGCAAACCCCGGCAGAGCCTGACTTCTGGATGGGCAACCAATTGATCCTCAAACGTGATGATCTCGACCTCGCCGCGCTGGAGGTTGCCTTTCAAGCCCACTTTCCGGGTGCCAAGCACCGCGCCATGGTCTGGGATATACCGGGCCTTGATGCCAACCGCGTTGCACCCCCGTTTGAGACGGCGGGTTACGAACGCGACCTTTGTGATGCCCTGACGCTTGCGGGTGAAATCGCGCAGGCCGATGTGCCAAAAGGCATCACTTTACGCAGGTTAGAGACTGAACAGGATTGGGGTCAGGCCCTCGCCCTCGCGCTCGAGATCGGCGTAGAAGAAGGCCACCCCGCCGACAGTCATGTCCACTATCTGCAACGGCGCAACACCGGGCGTCGCCAGCAAATCGCGCGCGGGCTGGGCCAATGGTTTGGCGCGTTTGACGGCGATTTGCTTGTGGCGCAAATGGGGATGTTCCATGACGCAGACGTCGCCCGTTATCAGCATGTGGAAACCCGCAAAAGCCACCGCCGGCGCGGCATCTGTGCGGCGCTCTTGCGGCATTGCCGCCTTTGGGTGCTGGATCGCGCGCCCGATGCGACCCCGGTGATCGTCGCCGAAACCGATGGTGCTGCGGGGCGGCTTTACCGACGCATGGGGTTTGCCCATACGGAATCAATCGTCGGGGTCCTGCGCAAGGCCTACTAAGGCTTTGTCGCCGCGGTGACGTAGTTCACCGACAGATCCCGGTCAGAGATTGACCAGCTGAAGTTCAGGAAATTGAACACATAGCCCTTGCGATCCACCGGCGTCAGACCGGCCTTTTCCAGCAGCGCGAAAAGTTCATCAGGGGTGATGAACTTGTCCCATTCATGGGTGCCCTTGGGCAGCCAGCGCATCACCCATTCGGCACCTACAATCGCCATGGCAAAGGACTTGGGGTTGCGGTTGATCGTCGAACACAGGTGCAGCCCGCCGGGTTTCAGCAATTGCTGACAGGCGGTCAGAAATCCTTGCGGATCGGCGACGTGTTCGACCACTTCCATGTTCAGCACCACGTCAAATTGTTCGCCCGCTGCGGCCATCGCCTCTGCCGTGCCGATGCGATAATCAATCTCTAACCCGGATTGTTCGGCATGAATTTGCGCCACCGGAATGTTGCGCGGGGCGGCATCCACCCCAACAATCGTGGCGCCCAACCGCGCCATGGGTTCACACAGCAACCCGCCACCGCAGCCGATATCCAGAATCCGCAATCCCTTGAACGGGTTCGATGTGCCCAGATCGCGATCAAACTCTGCCGCGACCTGACGTGTGATATAGTCCAGCCGCACCGGGTTCATCATGTGCAGCGGTTTGAACTTGCCCGCCGGGTCCCACCATTCGGCGGCCATAGCCTCGAACTTTGCGATCTCTGCGGGGTCGATTGTGTCGGTGGTCATTGCGTTCCATCGCCTGTCATGATTTTCGGGACGTAAGCCCTATATAGGTCTGACATGGATAAGGTCCTGAGCCAAAAGAGCGCAACCGCGTATTTATACCCGCCGATTGACCCGTTCGATCAGCGGATGCTGGACGTGGGCGATGGGCATCGTATTTACGTGGAACAATGCGGCAATCCTGATGGCATCCCGGTTGTCGTCCTGCACGGTGGTCCAGGCGGCGGGTGCAGCCCTGCGATGCGGCGCTACTTTGATCCATCCGTCTATCGCGTGATCCTGTTTGATCAGCGCGGCTGTGGGCGGTCACGCCCTCATGCCAGCGTTGAAAACAACACCACTTGGCATCTGGTGGCGGATATCGAACTGATCCGCACGACCCTTGGCATCGACCGCTGGATTGTCTTTGGCGGCAGCTGGGGTGCGACCCTTTCGTTGATCTACGGCCAAAGCTACCCTGACCGGACGTCCGCCTTTGTGCTGCGCGGTGTGTTCCTGATGACCAAGGCAGAGCTTGACTGGTTTTACGGCGGCGGCGCTGGGCGGTTCTGGCCGGACCTGTGGGAACGCTTCGTCAAACTGATCCCAGAGGATGAGCGTGACGATATGATCGCCGCCTATCACCGGCGGCTGTTCAGCGGGGATCTGACGCAGGAAACCCGCTATGCCCGCGCCTGGGCCACGTGGGAAAATGCGCTGGCCGCAATGGGCAGCGACGGCGTGACCGGCGAAAGCCCCGCGGACTACGCGCGCGCCTTTTCGCGACTTGAAAACCATTATTTCGTCAATGGCGGCTTTCTGGGCAAGGACCGCCAGATCATGGATTGCCTTGACCGGATTACGCATATCCCGGCCGTGATCGTGCAGGGACGCTATGACATGATCTGCCCGCCTGTCTCTGCTCATAAGCTTGCGGCCGCCTGGCCAAATGCCCGCCTGCACATGATCGGGCGGGCCGGGCACGCGCTGTCCGAACCGGGCATCAGTGCTGAACTTGTGCGCACAATGGACAGATTTGCCAGCAATCCCAAGGTACTCGGGCTTTAGCCTTTACAGGACCAGTTTGGTCGTTAGTGTAAAAGGCAAGCCACTTGGGGAAGCTTTTTGGGAAACGTACTCACGATCGTCGTTCAGCGCCTGCTATTGGGCCTGCTGACATTGCTTGTTGTCTCTATTGTCATTTTCTTAGCTGTAAATGCACTACCGGGTGACTTCGCCGAAGCCATCCTGGGGCAAGGTGCGACGCCAGACGCGATCGCAACGATCCGGCGGGATCTGGGATTGGATCAGCCGCTTGTGGTCCGCTACTTTAGCTGGCTCAGCGGGATCCTGCGGGGTGATCTTGGGATCAGTTTCGCGCAGCTCAACTTTCGGACCAACCTTGGTGGGGCGGGCGACGTCGGTGTGATCGACCAGATCGCGCCGCGTTTGTCCAACACGTTGTTCCTCGCCTTGGTGACGGCGATGATCGCGGTGCCGATTGCTGTTGCTCTGGGTGTTCTGGCCGCGCTTTTCCGCAATTCGGTCTTTGACCGGGTCGCCAACATTACCACGCTCAGCTCAATCTCCAGCCCTGAATTCTTTATGGCTTATGTGCTGATCCTGTTTCTGGCCGTGCTCAACCCGATCCTGCCCAGCCTGTCGAACATCTACGACGGTATGCCCTTCGCCGAACGGATCGAGAAAAGCCTGCTGCCGGCCCTGACGCTGACCCTTGTGGTGACCGCACATATGATGCGGATGACCCGTGCAGCGATCATCAACCTGCTGGCCAGCCCCTATATTGAAATGGCGCGCCTGAAAGGCATGTCGCCAATGCGCGTGATCGTCAAACACGCGCTGCCCAATGCGCTGGCCCCAATCATCAACGTGATTGCCCTGAACCTTGCCTATCTGATCACCGGCGTCGTCGTGGTCGAGGTGGTCTTTGTCTACCCCGGCATCGGCCAGCTCTTCGTCGACAGCGTCAAGATCCGTGACATCCCCGTGGTGCAGGCCTGCTGCCTGATCTTTGCGGCAGCCTACATTCTGCTGAACCTGACGGCAGATATATTATCCATCCTAAGTAACCCGCGTCTGAGGCATCCGAAATGATTACTATTCTTTGGATTGTTGGCGTTCTTCTTGCCATCCTGGCGTTGGCGTTTGGGTTCCGTTGGGCCGGGCAGATGGCCACAAGCAATGCTCCGGGCTTCCGGGACATGCCGCTCAGCGTGGCCTTTGGCTATGTCTTTGGTGTTGTCCTGCTGATCTGGGCGGTGCGGTTCTATTTTCAGCCCCTCATGAACGAACAGGGGGTGCCTGTTGCCTCTGTCATTTTCTTCCGCTGGGCCATTCAGGGGCTGATCATCGCCATGATCGCCGCTTTTGCGTTCAAGCAATTTGGCAAATTCGTCGGAACCGAGTGGAGCAAGAAGCTCTTTCGTTCGATGCCATTGACGGCGGCCTTTGGGATCCTCGTCATCATCATCTACGCGATCTTCGCGATTTTTGCCGGGGCCATCGCGCCCTATGGACAGGCCGAGATCCTTGGCGCGGCCAACGTCTTGCCGGGTGGCGACGTGGCGACGGGCGGCAACCCTGATTACCCGCTGGGCACCGACAACATTGGCCGAGATATCCTGAGCCGCCTGATCTATGGCGCGCAGAATACCGTTGGGATTGCCTTTATCACGACCTTGCTGGCCTTTGTGATTGGTGTGACGCTGGGCTTTCTTGCGGCCACATTGGGTGGGTGGCTTGACCAACTGCTATCGCGCGGCGTTGACGTTTTGATGGCGATCCCGTCGCTGATCTTTGCGCTGCTCTTGATGACCATCGCGTCGGTTTGGGCGCCGCGCATTGGCATCCCGCTGACCTATTTCATGGTGGTGATTATCGCCGTGATCGACAGCACCCGCGTCTACCGTCTTGCCCGCGCCGTGGCGCTGAACATCGTGGTGATGGACTATATCGAAGCCGCCAAGCTGCGCGGTGAAGGCCTTGCCTACCTTGTCTTCCGTGAAATCCTGCCAAACGCGACTGCGCCGCTGCTGGCTGAATTTGGTCTGCGCTTCTGCTTTGTGTTCCTGACCATCGCCGCGCTGTCCTTCCTTGGTGTCGGTATCCAGCCGCCGCTGTCGGACTGGGGCACCATGGTGAAAGACCTCGCACCTTTCATCAACTTTGCACAATTCGCGCCACTGGCCGCTGTCACGCCGCTTCTTGCGGCGGGCGCCATCGCGCTCTTGACCGTGGCCGTCAACTTTGTGGTCGACTGGATGCTGCATAAATCATCGGGGCTGAAAGAATGAGCACACTTCTCAAGATCCGCGATATCCGCCTTGAGGGGCGCTCTGACGAAAAATGGAACCCCATTATCAATGGTGTCGACCTGACCCTGCAAAAGGGCGAGGTGCTGGGCCTGATCGGGGAATCTGGCGCTGGTAAATCGACGCTTGGCCTTGCCGCGATGGGGTTCACCCGTGACGGCGTGCGCATCAGCAGCGGGTCGGTTGAATTTGATGGCATCGACCTTGTGAACGCCTCTGCCGCGGTCAAACGCAGTCTTCTGGGCAAACGCATCGCCTATGTCGCGCAATCGGCTGCCGCCTCTTTCAATCCCGCGCACCGGATCATTGAACAGCATTTTGAGGGCCCCACCCAGCACGGCGTGATGTCCAAGGCCGAAAGCATCGCCGACGGGGTCGAACTCTACGAAAAGCTGCGGCTACCCAACCCCGAAGAGATCGGCTTTCGCTACCCGCACCAGGTCTCGGGCGGCCAGTTGCAGCGCGCGATGACAGCGATGGCTATGGCCTGCCGTCCTGACCTGATTATCTTTGACGAACCGACCACCGCGCTGGACGTGACCACCCAGATCGAGGTGCTCGCCAGCATTCGCGAGATCGTGGAAGAGTATGACACCGCCGCGATCTATATCACCCACGATCTGGCTGTCGTCGCGCAAATGGCCGACCAAATCAAAGTGCTGCTCAAGGGGGACGAGGTCGAAACCGCCGACACCCGCACCATGCTGTCGGCCCCGACGCAGGACTACACCAAAAGCCTTTGGGCCGTGCGCAGCTTTGAACGCCCGACCAAACCTGCCGTGATCGGTGGTGCCGTGCCGGTGGTCTCTGTGCGCAACGTCGATGCGGCCTATGGCACCGTGCCGGTGCTGCATGACGTCAGCTTTGATATCCACGAAGGCCGCACCGTCGCCGTTGTGGGCGAATCCGGGTCCGGTAAATCCACCACCGCGCGCTGCATCACCGGGCTTTTGCCGCCCAAAGCAGGCGAGATCGCCTTTGACGGCAATGTCCTGCCCGCCGACTACCGCAAGCGCAACAAGGACCAGCTGCGTCAGGCGCAGATGATCTATCAGATGGCTGACACCGCGCTGAACCCGCGCATGTCGATCGGCAATATCATCGCCCGTCCTGTGCAATTCTATTCCGGCCTGACTGGCAAGGACCTGCGCGCCCGCGTCGATAAATTGCTCGACCAGATCGAGCTAGAGCCGTCACAGTATTTCAACCGCCTGCCCAGCGAGCTTTCGGGCGGCCAAAAGCAACGCATCGGCATCGCCCGTGCGCTGGCGGCAGAGCCGAAGTTCATCATCTGCGATGAGGTGACCTCTGCCCTCGACCAACTCGTCGCCGAAGGCATCCTGCGCCTGCTGGCGAAACTGCAAGATGAGCTCAAACTCAGCTACATGTTCATCACCCACGACCTTGCGACAGTTCGCGCAATTGCGGACGAAGTTGTGGTGATGAAAGATGGCCGCGTCGTGGAGCAGGGGGAAAAGAAGGCAATGTTTACCCCACCGCACCACGCCTATACCGACCTATTGTTGTCCTCGGTGCCCGAAATGGACCCCGATTGGCTCACAAATCTGCTGCAAGAACGCGGAGTTGATAACATTGGCGACGCTGCCGTTGGTAAGATGTAATCCGAATCACCCCCGCATCGCGGGATGATCAATACGGGCGGGAAACGCCCAAGTCGTAAAATAGGGAGAATACGATGACTCAATTTAGCAGACGCGGTCTACTCAAGACCGGTGTTGCTGCAGGTGTACTTGGCCTGACTGGCCTGCCCCTGCGTGCGCAAACCCGTGGCGGTAAACTGACCGCAGGTCTGGGTGGCGCAAACACGTCCGATAGCTGGGATGGCCGGACGCACTCTGACATTTTCATGATCGCTGCTGCACACGGCACAGTCTTTGACTGTCTGACGGAAGTTGCTGCTGACGGTAGCCTTGTTGGCGAACTGGCTGAAAGCTGGGAAGCTTCCGCAGACGCCAAGACCTGGACATTCAACCTGCGCCAGGGCGTGACCTTCCACGACGGCAAGCCATTTGGCGCTGACGACGTGATTGAATCGCTGCAAATGCACGTCGGTGAGGAATCAAAGTCTGCCGCCAAGCCAATCGTCGAAGCCATCACCGAAATGAAGAAGTTGGGCGACCATCAGGTGCAGTTCACGCTTGCCTCCGGCAACGCCGACTTCCCATATCTGATGTCGGATTATCACATCCTGATGTTCCCAGCGGGCAACATCGAAAACGCCATCGCGCAGGGCATCGGTACGGGCCTCTACAGCGTTGTGGCCTTTGATCCGGGCGTCCGCTTTGTCGGTAAGCGCTTTGAAGGTCACTACAAAGGCGACAGCGCCGGCTTCTTTGATGAGGTCGAATTCATCGCGATCAACGACAACACTGCACGCATGAACGCGCTGATGACCGGTCAGGTTGATACCATCAACCGCATCGACTTTAAGACCGAAGCACTGCTCAAGGCGAACCCCGCCCTGCGTATTCAGGAAGTTACCGGCAACCAGCAGTATACTTTCCCGATGCTGACCGACACGTCGCCATACAATGACGTCAACGTCCGTCGCGCGCTCAAGTATGGCATCAACCGTCAGGAACTCGTCGACAAGATCCTGCTGGGTCACGGTGCTGTTGGTAACGACACGCCCATCGGGCCTGCGAACCAATACTACCACTCTGAGATGGAACAGACTGAATTCGACGCCGATAAGGCAAAGTTCTACCTCAAAGAGGCAGGCATGGATTCTCTGACCATCGACCTCAGCGCGTCAAACGCTGCGTTCGAAGGTGCTGTTGACGCAGCTCAGCTGTATCAGGCCTCCGCGGCTCAGGCCGGGATCAACATCAACGTGGTGCAAGAGCCATCCGATGGTTACTGGTCCAACGTTTGGCTGAAGAAATCGTTCTGTGCCTGCTACTGGTCCGGTCGCGCGACCGAAGACTGGATGTTCTCGACCGCCTACGAAGAAGGCGTGCCGTGGAATGACAGCCAGTGGGACAGCAAAGACAGCGCCCGCTTCCAGGAACTGCTGTTGTCAGCACGTGCCGAACTCGACAGCGACAAGCGCCGCAGCCAGTATTTCGAGATGCAAGAGATCCTGCGGGATGAAGGTGGCGTCCTGATCCCAATGTTCGCCAACTACGTGCAGGCCGTGAACAACCGGATTCAGTCACCTGACGTGGTCGGTAACCTCTGGCAGATGGATAACGCCCGCATGGCAGAGCGTTGGTCCGTCGCGTAAACCAAATCGAAACAATCACTGGAAGCGCCCCGCCATTGTGCGGGGCGTTTTCGTTTTTGGGATGGTTTTGGCTTAATTTCCTGCCGAATGGCCCGAAAACTGCCGCATTTGATGGTTAACCACAAAGGATTAGTTCAGTAATTGGAGAGGCCCTTATGGCTATCACCACCCGAAATCTTGTGCCTTGGGGGCCTATCAGGACCGGATCTTTATCCGCTCTTTTGGTGTTGTTGTTTTCCAGTATCGCAACGCCGGGCCTTGCCGATAAAAGTGGTCAGACCACGCTGTCGGTTTCATCGGTTGCCGCTTCGGGCAAAGGCTCCAATCGTGCGCGCCAAACCAATTCTTCTGACGTCGAGACTGTGCAAAACGTCACGTCTGTCTTGCAGGCGGCCAGCTCTGATCAGGCAGGTCGCGCCGCCAATTCCCGTAATGACCGTCAGGAACGTCGCGCCAGCCACCAAGGCAAGATTGAGATGGTGCGCACCATGACCCGGCTGACCCAACTGGCATATACGCGCACGCGGACGCTTTATGCCGAATACGACCGCCTGAACACGATGACGCCCGAGCAGGCGCTTGCGGCCTACCCCAACGGCGACCACTTTGAACATCTGCACGCCTCTGCCGTCAGCTATAATGCCGCCGTGGACGTCTATTATTTGGCGTCGCGCCAACTCAACCGGGCCAAGGCGGGTCTGACCGGTGGGCAGGCGCTCAGCGGTGGCGTTGTCGCGGAGTTGAACGCGCTTTTGGGTCAGTAACACAGGGGGCCTTGCGCTGACCCAGCGCTTGGCCTATATCCCCCTTAACAGCGGCGCAGGCCTCCACCCCCTGCACCACCGAAATCGCAACGGGCCGCGCGCCCGTTTTTTTGTGCTTGGACGAACCATGACTGATATGATCGCCAAAGCGGCCATCGACCGCCGCATCACAGAGATTATCACCCCTGTCGTAGAAGACATGGGGTTCGAGATTGTGCGCGTCCGTTTGATGAGCGGGAAGGAAAGCATCCTGCAAATCATGGCGCAAAAGCCTGATGGCACGATCGAGGTTGATGAATGCGGTCAGATCAGCACCGCCATCTCTGCCGTGCTGGATGTCGAAGACCCGATTATTGATGCCTATACGCTCGAAGTTTCCAGCCCCGGCATCGACCGTCCCCTGACCCGGTTGAAAGACTTTGACCAGTGGAAAGGCTTTGAGGCGAAGATCGAAACCGAAGAACTGATCGACGGCCGCCGCCGCTTTAAGGGCGAGCTTGCGGGCATCGACGGCGATGAGGTTCTGATCGACATCGAAGAAGGCACCATTGGCCTGAAATTCGACTGGCTCACCGACGCCAAGCTGATCCTGACGGATGAGCTGATCCGCGATGTGCTCAAGGGCCGCAAGGACGCGGGCCAGATTGACGAAAGCCAGTTCGACGAGATCGAAACCATTATCGACAGCGACGAAAACGTCGCACCCAGCAAAAAGACCAAGTCCAAAAAGCGCCCCAGCGCGAACAAGGAGAAGACCTGATGGCAATCACCTCTGCCAACCAGCTAGAGCTGCTGCAAACAGCCGAGGCCGTGGCCCGCGAAAAGATGATCGACCCGAATCTGGTGGTCGAAGCGATGGAAGAATCGCTCGCCCGTGCGGCGAAATCCCGCTACGGCGCCGAAATGGACATCCGCGTCGCGATTGACCGCAAGACCGGTAAGGCAACCTTCACCCGCGTCCGCACCGTGGTCGAGGAAGAAGAGCTCGAGAATTATCAGGCCGAATTCACCGTTGAACAGGCCAAGCAATACATGGAAAACCCCGAGGTCGGCCAACAGCTGATCGAAGAGGTGCCACCGGTTGAACTGGGCCGTATCGCTGCGCAATCCGCCAAGCAGGTGATCTTGCAAAAGGTCCGCGAAGCAGAGCGCGACAAGCAATACGAAGAATTCAAAGACCGCGCTGGCACGATCATCAACGCGCTGGTCAAGCGCGAAGAATACGGCAACGTCATCGTCGATGTCGGCGCAGGCGAAGCGATCCTGCGTCGCAATGAAAAGATCGGGCGCGAGGCCTATCGCCCCAACGACCGCATCCGTTGCTTCATCAAGGACGTGCGCCGCGAACAGCGCGGCCCGCAGATCTTCCTGTCGCGCACAGCGCCTGAATTCATGGCCGAACTGTTCAAGATGGAAGTGCCGGAAATCTACGAAGGCATCATCGAGATCAAGGCCGTCGCCCGTGACCCCGGCAGCCGCGCCAAGATCGCTGTCATTTCCTATGATGGCTCCATCGACCCTGTCGGCGCTTGTGTCGGTATGCGGGGTAGCCGTGTGCAGGCCGTCGTGAATGAACTTCAGGGCGAGAAAATCGACATCATTCCTTGGAATGAAGACATGCCGACCTTCCTTGTGAACGCGCTTCAGCCTGCTGAGGTCTCCAAGGTTGTTCTGGATGAAGAAGCCGGCAAAATCGAAGTTGTGGTGCCAGAGGAACAGCTTTCGCTGGCCATTGGCCGCCGTGGCCAGAACGTGCGCCTTGCATCGCAACTGACCGGCCTCGACATCGACATCCTGACCGAAGAAGAAGAATCCAAGCGTCGTCAGGCCGAATTCGAACTGCGCACCGGTCTCTTTATGGAAGCGCTCGATCTGGACGAATTCTTTGCCCAGTTGCTGGTCTCTGAAGGGTTCACCAACCTCGAAGAAGTCGCTTACGTCGAACTTGAGGAACTGCTGGTCATCGAAGGTGTTGACGAAGGCACCGCTGGCGAATTGCAGGCCCGTGCCCGCGATTACCTTGAGGCGATCAACAACAAGGCGATGGAAGCCGCTCGTGCGCTGGGCGTCGAAGACAGCCTTGTGAACTTCGAAGGTCTGACACCACTGATGATTCAGGCCCTGGCCGAAGACGGTGTGAAAACACTCGAAGACTTCGCCACCTGCGCCGATTGGGAACTGGCAGGCGGCTGGACAACCGTTGATGGCGAACGCACCAAAGATGACGGTGTGCTTGAACCATTTGAAATCAGCCTCGAAGAGGCGCAAGATATGGTCATGACCGCCCGCGTCATGCTGGGTTGGGTTGATCCTGCTGATTTGGTCGCAGACGAAGAAGAAGGCGAAGCCGACGACGCAGACGCAACCGCGGAGGCGGAGGCCTGATGGGCCTCTGATCCCAGACGCGATGACGCGGGGCGGTAGCAAAAAGAACAGGGACGATGGGCCGGAACGTCGGTGCATCGTCACCGGCGAAAGCCAGCCCAAGTCTGGGCTGATCCGCTTTGTTGTTGGGCCTGACAATATGATTGTGCCCGATGTTCTTGGCAAACTGCCGGGTCGGGGCATATATGTCGTGGCCGACCATGCCGCACTTCAGGTGGCCTCCAAGGGTCAGTTCAGTCGCGCGGCCAAGACCTCCGTGACGGTGCCGGAAGGTTTGGCACAGGAAGTTGAAAGACAACTGGCGCGCCGCGTCGTTGATCTGATCGCATTGGCCCGCAAAGCGGGGCTCGCGGTCTGTGGATTTGAGAAGGTAAAGGGCTGGCTCTCCGGTGGGGAACGTGTCCGTGTTCTGATGCAGGCCTCTGACGGGTCTGAACGGGGCAAGACGAAATTATGGACGCCCGAAGGCGCCCGATATTACGGCTGTTTGACAGCTGCGGAATTGGGTTTGGCATTTGGACGGCAAAGTGTGATACATGGCGCGCTCGCCACTGGCAGACTCAGCGACCGTGTAGTAGAGGAAGCCGCAAAGCTGAAAGGCTTGCGCGAGATTGACGGTGGAGAGAATGCCACCGGGAAGGACAAGTAGCTAGATGAGCGATAACGACGGCAAAAAGACACTCGGTCTTGGCGGTTCGCGCCCCAGTAACGTAAAGCAAAGCTTTAGCCATGGGCGGACCAAGAACGTAGTGGTGGAAACCAAGCGCAAGCGCGTTGTGGTGCCCAAGCCGGGCGCTGCAAAGCCTGCCGCAACCGGAACCCCGACTGCGGGTGATCCGTCCAAGCGTCCTGCGGGCGTGTCGGATGCGGATTACGCGCGCCGGATGAAGGCCCTGCAGGCGTTCAAAGCCCGCGAAGCCGAAGACGCCGCAAAGCGTGAAGCCGAAGAAAAAGAACGTGCCGCAGAACGCGACCGTCGCCGGGCAGAGGCCGAAGCCAAAGAGGCAGAGACCCGCGAACGCGAGGAACGCGCCAAGGCCAAAGCCGAGGAAGAAGAGGCGAAGAAACGCGCCGCTGAAACCGCAAAGGCCGCCGCCGCCGCACCGCCTCCCGCTGCCGCCGTTCCCGGCGAAGCCGCGATTGATCGTCCGACCCGCGCGCCCAGCAAGACGGACCGCGAGCGTGACAATCAGGACCGTAACAACAAATCCAAGCCCGGCCGTGGCGGTGACGATGACGGTCGCCGCTCTGGTAAGCTGACGCTGAACGACGCCCTGCGTGGCGGCGGCGGCGCGCGCCCCAAATCCATGGCCGCGATGAAGCGCAAGCAGGACCGTGCCCGCGCCAAGGCGATGGGCGCTTCTGCCGAGCGTGAAAAGGTGTTCCGCGACGTGGCCCTGCCCGAAGCGATCACCGTGGGCGAGCTTGCCAACCGAATGTCCGAACGCGTCTCTGACGTGGTCAAGGCGCTGATGACCAATGGCATCATGGCGACGCAAACCCAGACCATCGACGCCGACACCGCCGAACTGATCATCGAAGAATTTGGCCACACCGTTGTGCGCGTCTCTGACGCGGACGTGGAACAGGTCATCGACCAGGTCGAAGACAAGCCCGAAGATCTCAAGCCGCGTGCGCCGATCATCACGATCATGGGCCACGTTGACCATGGTAAGACTTCGCTGCTCGACGCCATCCGCAACGCCCGCGTTGTCGCTGGTGAGGCTGGCGGCATCACCCAGCACATCGGTGCCTATCAGGTCACAACCGACAGCGGCCAGCTGCTGTCGTTCCTTGATACGCCGGGTCACGCGGCGTTTACGTCGATGCGGTCACGCGGTGCGCAAGTCACTGATATCGTTGTGCTTGTTGTCGCAGCCGACGATGCGGTCATGCCGCAAACGATCGAGGCGATCAACCACGCCAAGGCCGCCAACGTGCCAATGATCGTAGCGATCAACAAGATCGACCGCCCTGCGGCTGATCCGATGAAAGTGCGCACCGATCTTCTGCAACACGAGGTCATCGTGGAAGAGATGTCCGGCGAAGTGCAGGACGTCGAAGTTTCCGCCATCACCGGTCAGGGCCTGCCAGAACTGCTTGAGGCCATCGCGCTGCAAGCTGAAATTCTGGAACTCAAAGCCAACCCCGACCGCTCCGCCTCTGGTGCCGTGATCGAGGCGCAGCTTGACGTGGGCCGTGGTCCTGTGGCCACCGTTCTGGTTCAGAACGGCACGCTCAAGCAGGGTGATATCTTTGTTGTGGGCGAGCAGTGGGGTAAAGTCCGCGCGCTGATCGACGACAAAGGTGACCGCGTCAAAGAAGCCGGCCCATCGGTTCCGGTCGAGGTGCTTGGCCTCAACGGCACACCCGAAGCGGGCGACGTGCTGAACGTGGTCGACACCGAAGCGCAGGCGCGTGAAATCGCCGACTACCGTGAAAAGGCCGCGAAAGACAAACGCGCCGCCGCTGGTGCCGCGACAACCCTCGAACAGCTGATGGCCAACGCCAAAGCGAACGAGGATGTCTCCGAACTGCCGATCCTGGTAAAGGCCGACGTGCAAGGCTCTGCCGAAGCTATCGTGCAAGCGATGGAGAAGATCGGCAACGATGAGGTCCGCGTGCGGGTCCTGCACTCTGGCGTCGGTGCGATCACCGAAACCGACGTGGGTCTGGCCGAAGCCTCTGGCGCGCCGGTCTTTGGTTTCAACGTCCGTGCCAATGCAACGGCCCGGAACGTCGCGAACCAAAAAGGTGTCGAGATCCGGTATTATTCGGTGATCTACGACCTTGTTGACGACGTCAAAGCAGCGGCCTCTGGCCTGCTCTCTGCCGAGATCAAGGAAAAGTTCATCGGCTACGCCAACATCAAAGAGGTCTTCAAGGTGACAGGCGTCGGCAAGGTTGCCGGTTGTCTGGTTACCGAAGGTGTCGCCCGCCGTTCCGCAGGTGTCCGCCTGCTGCGCGACAACGTGGTCATCCACGAAGGCACGCTCAAAACGCTCAAGCGCTTCAAGGACGAAGTGCCAGAGGTTCAGTCCGGTCAAGAGTGCGGCATGGCGTTCGAAAACTACGACGACATTCGCCCCGATGACGTGATCGAAATCTTCGAGCGGGAAGAGGTCGAACGCACCCTCTAAAATGCGGTGGGCAGATTGCCCACCCGACATGCAAGAACAACCAAAGGTGGGCCATTGGCCCACCTTTTTTGTTGGAAAACCCGGTTAAAAATTCCCTAACGCAACATGGTTAAGCACGGTGCCTTAACCCCCCGGATCTGGGAAATTTGATGCATCACTTGTGTATGGTGTGTGCATCGGTTCTGCATGGTTTGTGTATCCGTTAACCTGCTGATTTTACGGCGTTAACCTATGCAAGCTACAGCCAATCGCGCAGGATCGGAATCAGCGGAATATCCGCCGCAGGCATCGGGTAATCCCGCAGCTGATTGGCCCGCACCCATTTCAGCGCCTGTCCCTCTTTCGACTGCGGCGTGCCCTCCCATTTGCGGCAGGCAAAAAGCGGCATCAGCAGGTGAAAATCCTCATAGGAATGGCTGGCAAAGGTCAGCGGTGCCAGACAGCTTTGCCATGTGTTGATGCCCAGTTCTTCCTCTAACTCGCGGATCAGGGCGACCTCTGGTGTCTCGCCCGCCTCAACCTTGCCGCCGGGGAATTCCCATAGGCCCGCCAATGACTTACCCTCTGGCCGCTGCGCCAAAAGCACCCGGCCATCGACGTCAATCAGCGCCACCGCAGAGACCAGAACCGTTTTCATCAAGACCGGTAATCCGCGTTGATCGTGATATAGCCGTGGGTCAGATCGCAGGTCCAGACCGTGCTGGTTCCAGTGCCAAGCCCAAGGTCTACGCCGATCACAATATCCTGTTGTTTCATATAGTTAGATCCGGCCTCTTCGGTATAGCTGGCCGCGACCCAGCCGTTCTCGGCCACCAGAATATCGCCAAATGTGATCTGCAACGTGTCCCGATCCGCCGCAGCGCCGGACTTGCCCACCGCCATCACGATCCGGCCCCAGTTCGGGTCTTCGCCTGCCACCGCCGTCTTGACCAGCGGGCTGTTCGCCGTGGCCATCGCGACCTTGCGGGCATCTGCGTCTGTGGCGGCCCCGGTGACCGCGATGGTCACGAATTTCGTGGCCCCCTCGCCGTCGCGGACAACTTGGTGCGATAGGTCTAACATCACGGAATGTAACGCTTTTTCGAAATCTGCGTTGCCCGTCACATCCACGCCAGAGGCCCCTGTCGCCGCCAGTATCAACGTGTCCGAGGTCGACGTATCGCTATCCACAGTGATGTTGTTAAACGTCTGATCTGTCTGCCCCTTTAGCAGTGCTTGCAGCGCGTCAAACCCGATCGCGGCATCGGTAAAGATATAGACGAGCATCGTCGCCATATCCGGCGCGATCATGCCGGAACCCTTTGCAATACCTGCGATTTTTACCGGTTTGCCGTCAATCGTGACCGTCGCCGTCGACCCCTTGGGAAAGGTGTCCGTCGTCATAATCGCCTTGGCCGCATCGGCGATGCCGTCTTGTGATTGACTTGCGATCAATTCATCAATCTTGGCGGTGATGCGATCATCCGGCAGCGGTTCCCCGATAACCCCGGTTGAAGAGGTAAAGACGCGGGTTTCCGCGATGCCAGTCTTGGCCGCCACAGCCGCACAGATCCGCGCCACAGATCCATCGCCAGCCTTGCCGGTAAAGGCGTTGGAATTGCCGGAATTCACGATAATCGCCGCGCCGCCATCGCTGGAAAGTCCGGTTTTTGCCTGACAATCCAAGACGTTGGCCGAACGTGTGGCAGATGTCGTGTAGACCCCGGCAACCGTGCTGCCGGGATCCAAAAGCGCCAACATGACGTCAGTGCGCCCTGCGTATCTCACCCCCGCTGCGGCACTCGCGAAGGTCACACCGCCGATGGCGGGCAGCTTTGGAAATGACGCAGGTGCAAGCGGAGAGACAGGCATTACTTTGGCTCCAGCAAGTCAAGCGCGCCCAAAAGCTCTGGGTCGAATGCGCCCTCTTCGGGGCGGGTCACGGTGGTGGCTGCTTCAAGCTCTGCCAACCGCGCGGTGATCGCGGCCTCTTGCAATTGGCCCTCGATCTCGCCGCGCACGGCTTCAAGTTCCGGCAGTGGTTTGTTGCGCTTGTCGTTCAGCATCACAACGTGCCAGCCGAACTGGGTTTGCACCGGGTCGGACATATTGCCCGGCTCAAGCGCTGCTGCGGCCTGTTCAAATTCGGGCACCATCATGCCAGCCGAAAACCAGCCCAATGCGCCACCCGACGGGCCAGATGGCCCGGTCGAGACGTCGCGGGCGACATCAGCAAACTCTTCGCCTGCGGTCACACGGTCACGGGCTGCTGCCGCTTCTTCTTCGGTCTCGACCAGCAGGTGCGACGCGTTCCATTCCACGTCTGGTGCGGCACTTGATGTCATCTCTTCAAAGCGGGCGATGACGGCCTCTTCACTGATGGCGTCTGCGGCGATGACGTTGATCGTTTCACCCGCCATCAATGTCCGTTCTTCGTTGGACAAGGCATAGGCCACACGGGCCGGCATTTCGCCCGCAGAGTCGGCCAAAAGCTGTTGTTGGATCAGCTGATCCAGAATGCCGGTGAACAGGACATCATTGGGCAGATCAGCGTATTGGCGTGGCAGTTGCGCACGGATGATGATCATCTCGCCCAGCGTGATGTCGGTGTCGCCAACGGTGGCCACGACGCTATCGGCATCCTGCGCAGTGGCAGCCCCGGCAAGCAAAGCAAAAACGCCCGCAAAAGTCACATGTTTCAGCATTAAACGATCCCTTGATGGGTCGCGCATGGGGCGCGACGTTGACAGTGCATAACCGGCCCCTTACATCACTTTGAAGCCTCGAGGGGGCTGGTCTTGATCCCTGTTTAGGCCGGGCGCGTGTTGCCCACAAGCGACCTCCTCTCAAATAGACGTCAGACGGGTGCGCGGCACCATTTCGGAGAAGATATGCTCGGGTTTGAAACGATCAGTAAGAAAGTCTTTGGCACACCGAGCGATCGGAAAGTGAAAAAGGCGCGGCCCATGGTCGCCAAGATCAATGCGCTGGAAGAAGAGTTTCAGGCGCTGTCCGACGACGGGCTGAAGGAAAAGACGCAAGCACTGGCCGAACGCGCGATGGGCGGCGAAAGCCTTGATGATCTGCTGCCAGAGGCCTTTGCCAACTGCCGCGAGGCCGCCAAACGGGCGCTGGGCCTGCGGGCGTTTGATACGCAGCTTTTGGGCGGGATTTTCCTGCATCAGGGCAATATCGCAGAGATGAAAACAGGCGAGGGCAAGACCCTTGTTGCGACCTTCCCGGCCTATCTGAATGCGCTGACCGGCAAGGGCGTGCACATCGTCACGGTCAACGATTATCTGGCGAAACGCGACGCGGAATGGATGGGCAAGGTCTATGCCGCCCTTGGTCTGACCACCGGTGTGGTCGTGCCCCAGCAGCCAGAGGACGAAAAGAAAGCGGCCTATGCCTGTGACGTGACCTACGCCACCAACAACGAGCTTGGGTTTGATTATCTGCGCGACAACATGAAGTCCGAGCTGGACCAGATGTATCAGCGCCCCCACAATTTTGCGATTGTGGACGAGGTCGACAGCATCCTGATTGATGAAGCGCGCACGCCGCTGATTATCTCTGGCCCCGCACAGGACCGATCAGAGATGTATCGCGAGATCGACAAGTTCATCCCCGGCGTGGAAGAGCAGCATTATACGCTGGACGAAAAGACCCGGCAGGCGACCTTTACCGACGAAGGCAACGACTGGCTGGAAGAGCAATTGTCGCGCAGCGGCCTGCTGCCTGAAGGGCAGACGCTGTATGATCCTGAAAGCGCCACATTGGTGCATCACGTCAGTCAGGGCCTGAAGGCGCACAAGCTGTTCACCAAGGACAAAGACTATATCGTGCGCGACGGAGAGGTCGTGCTGATTGACGAATTCACCGGCCGGATGATGGTCGGGCGTCGTTTGTCCGACGGTCTGCATCAGGCGATTGAGGCCAAGGAAGGCACATCAATCAAGCCAGAGAACGTGACCTTGGCCAGCGTGACATTCCAGAACTATTTCCGCCTGTATGAAAAGCTGGCGGGCATGACCGGCACCGCGCTGACCGAAGCGGACGAATTCATGGAAATCTACGGGCTTGGCGTGGTCGAGATGCCAACGAACCGCCCGATTGCGCGTGTTGACGACAACGATCAGGTCTATCGCACTGCGAAGGAAAAGTTCGACGGCGTTGTGCAAGAGATCAAAAAGGCCAACGAAAAAGGCCAGCCGATCCTGGTTGGTACGACCTCGATCGACAAGTCAGAGTTCCTGTCGCAACTGCTGAAGGCAGAGCAAATTCCGCACAACGTGCTGAACGCACGTGAGCATGAAAAGGAAAGCCAGATCATTGCCGATGCGGGCAAGTTTGGTGCGGTGACGATTGCCACCAACATGGCCGGGCGCGGCACGGATATTAAGCTGGGCGGCAACGTCGAGTTTAAGATCATGGAAGCGATTGCCGCTGATCCTGATGCTGATCCCGATGAAATCCGTTCCAGGATTGAAGAGGCGCACGCCGCCGATGAGCAAAAGGTCAAAGACGCGGGCGGTCTGTTCGTGTTGGCGACTGAACGCCACGAAAGCCGCCGGATCGACAACCAGCTGCGCGGCCGTTCTGGCCGTCAGGGTGACCCGGGCCGGTCGTCGTTTTTCCTGAGCCTTGACGATGATCTGATGCGCATTTTCGGGTCAGAGCGTTTGGACAAGGTGCTGGGCACGCTTGGCATGAAAGAGGGCGAAGCGATTGTGCACCCTTGGGTGAACAAGTCGCTGGAACGGGCGCAGGCCAAGGTCGAAGGCCGCAACTTTGACATTCGTAAGCAGCTTTTGAAGTTCGACGATGTCATGAACGAGCAGCGCAAGGTGATCTTTAGCCAGCGCCGCGAAATCATGGAAAGCAAGGATCTGTCCGAGGTCACGCGAGACATGCGCGAACAGGTGATCGAGGATCTGGTGACAGAATACATGCCGCCCAAATCCTACGCCGATCAGTGGGACACCGAAGGGCTATATGCTGCAACCATTGAAAAGCTGGGCATTGATGCGCCGGTGATGAAATGGGCCGAAGAAGAAGGTGTTGATGACGAGGTCATGCAAGAGCGGCTGGAAGAAGCGACCGCCAAGCATATGGCCGAGAAGGAAGAGGCCTTTGGCGCCGAGACCATGCGCAACGTCGAAAAGCAGCTGTTGCTTCAGACGATTGATGGCAAGTGGCGCGAGCATCTGTTGACGCTGGAGCATCTGCGGTCCGTTGTTGGGTTCCGCGGCTATGCGCAGCGCGATCCGCTGAACGAATACAAGACCGAAGGGTTCCAGTTGTTTGAACGGCTTTTGGACAGTCTGCGCGAGGATGTGACGCAAAAGCTGGGTCAGATCCGGCCGATGTCCGCCGAAGAGCAACAGCAGTTGATCGCCCAGATGCAGGCCGCCCAACAACAGGCGGCAGCGGCGGCAGAAGGCGGCGTGGCACGGGCCACGGCGGATGCCACAGGGCAGGGATCAACCGCGCGAGAAGGCTTTGTTGAGGATGATCCGACCACATGGGGCAGCCCCGGTCGGAACGACGCTTGCCCCTGCGGCTCGGGCAAGAAATTCAAACATTGCCACGGCAAGCTCGCCTGATCTCTGCCATATTTACGACTTGTTAATACCTTTCCGCGGTCCATCTTGGGTCATGGGAAGGTGACAGTTTCGACCCAAATCTCTTGCTGGGGAATGAAACTGACATGGCACAGACACGTACGAAACGGCAGTTGGCGACGGCGGGTGGCACCTTTGCCATCGCGCTAAGCATTGGCTTTGTGATGCAATATGGCGACGCGGTCGCGGGCCGTTGGGGTGCGGATGCACCCGTGACGGGCCCTGAATCGCGGCTGGACCCTGAAACAGTGGCGATCCCGGTGGCGGCGAGCGTTGCTGTGCCGACCACATTGGCCATGCCAAGCGCGAGCCTGCCACGGTTTGAAAAAGTCGTTTATTCAAATGACCTTAGCGATGTTGACGCACCGCTGATGTCGGTGCCAGCGGCTGATGATGCAGCACCGCAAGCTACGTTGATGCCCGCACCGGTGGAAACGCCGATGATGTCCTCACCCATCGAGGTCGCGGCGACTGATATTGTGGCGACGGATGCCATGGAAGCGCCCACGCTTGCGCCCATGCCAGAGCTTTTGACGACGCCCGCTTGCGAATCGGTGATGACCGCAACGCCAAGCGATCTTGCCATGGTTGACTTGTCCCTGTCGGACGCCTGCCGCCCCAATGCGGTTGTGGCGATCCATCATCAGGGCATGATGTTCAACGCCATCACCGACGCAGAGGGGAACCTGAACCTCAAAGTGCCGGCGCTGGCCGAAGAAGCGTTCTTTATTGCAGCCTTTGACGACGGTGAAGGCGCTGTCGCGATCACCGGCGTGCCAAGCCTGATGATGTATGACCGCGCCGTGCTGCAATGGCAGGGCGAAGATGATGTGCAGCTTCACGCGCTGGAATACGGCGCGACTTATGGCGACGCGGGCCACGTTTGGGCCGCTTCCGCCGCAGATCCAAAGCAGGCGGTTGCCGGTTTGGGTGGCTTCCTGACATCACTTGGTGATCCGGCTGCGCCTGACGCGCTGATGGTCGAAGTCTATACCTTCCCCACCGGCCTTGCGCTGCGTGACGGCGCGATTGAGATCAGCGTCGAGGCCGAAGTGACCACGCGCAATTGTGGTCGTCTGGTCGAGGCCCAGAGCATCCAGTTGATGAAAGGCGCAGAGGTTAATGCCACCGATTTGAGCATGACCATGCCGGGCTGTGACGCAGTTGGTGAATATCTTGTATTGAAAAACATGTTTCAGGACCTGACACTCGCGTCGAAATGACGTGCAAGCACCGGATCAATGACCTTTTGAAACGTGCGGCGATCTTCGCCGCACTTTTCGTTTGTGGCACAGCCCAAGCGCAGGATGTGACGATCACCAGCCAGAATGGCGGGCTGGCGGTCACGGGCCGGGTGATCGGTTTTGACGGCACCTATCTGCAAATTGAATCGCCCTACGGACCCCTAGCGCTGGACTATACGCGGGTGACCTGTGAGGGCGCGACCTGCCCGGATCCAATCAACCACACCCCGGTTGTGCGCCTGTCGGGCGCGGCGCGGATGGTCGATGTATTGATGCCCGCGCTGATTGACGGGTTCGCGCGGTCAAAGGGCTGGCGCAGCACATTGAAAGAGCTGGGCTCAACGCGGTTGCAGATCACCCTGACGGATGACTCTGACACGGTCGCGGAATTTGCGCTGCATGGGACAACATCCGACGAAGGCTTTGCCGATTTGATGACGTTCAGCGCCGACATGGTTCTGTCATTGCGAGAGGTGTCAGAGGTCGAATTGGCGCTGGCGCAAGAGGTGGGATTGGGCGCGTTGGACAGCGCCGAGCAAAGCCGGATTGTGGGTCTGGACGCGCTGGTGCCGGTGGTATCGCCCAGCAACACAGCCACCTTTATCTCGATCAGTGATCTGGCGCGGGCCTATGCGGGCCGGGTGACGGGCTGGGTCGATATTGGTGGACCGGATCTGCCGATGACCTTGCATTTGGGGCCTGCGTCCGATGGGCAGGTGCAGTTTTTGCGTCGCTTGCTGGGCGGTGCATTGGCCGATGCCGTTGTGCATCATGCCAGTGTGGCCGAGATGGCTGCGGCGGTGGCCCGTGACCCCGGCGCACTGGGTGTGGGCGGGATGGGAGAGACGGGCGTGGCCGCTGCGCTGACGCTGCGTGATGCCTGTGGCTTTGTCACCGTGCCCCGGCCATTGGCGCTGAAGGCGCAGGATTATCCGCTGACCGCGCCGCTGTTCATCTACCTGCCAGAGTGGCGTTTGCACCCGATGGCGCGCGACTTTCTGGCCTTTCTGCGCACGCCCGCAGCGCAGTTGATCGTGCGGCGCGCCGGGTTTGTGGACCAGGGCGCGGTGCCGATCCCGTTGGATGCGCAGGGGCAAAGGTTTGTCAGTGCGATTACGGCGGCAGGTCCGGAACTGGGGCTGGAAGAATTGCAGCGCATGGTGCGCGTCCTGACCGCGTTGACCCGGCAATCGGTGTCGTTCCGGTTTGAGGTGGGATCAACGCGGCTGGATGCCGGATCACGGTCAAACCTGATCATGTTGGCGCAACGGATCAAGGATGGCGATTACGCGGGCCGCGCCTTGTGGCTGGTCGGGTTCAGCGATGGGCGTGGGGCGGCCTTGGCGAATCGTGATTTGTCCAGTGCACGGGCAGAGGCGGTGCGGCGCGATCTGCTGGATCTGCTCGGGCAATTGCCGGATGGGGTGACCATCGAGACAGAGGCCTTTGGCGAGGCTTTGCCGATGGGCTGTGATGACACCGAATGGGGCCGCCAGATGAACCGCCGGGTGGAGCTGTGGGTGTCAGAGTAGCCCTTCGGACCGGAAGCTGAGTTCGCGGTTCTTGCCGATAATCAGATGATCATGGACCTGCACATCCACCGCATAAGCGGCGTTGGTAATCTTGGCCGTCATTTCGATATCGGCGCTGCTGGGCGTGGGATCACCAGAGGGGTGGTTGTGCACAAGGATCAGGGCGGCGGCGTTGAGTTCGAGGGCACGTTTGACAACCTCGCGCGGGTAGACGGGGACATGGTCGATGGTGCCTTTGGCCTGTTCTTCGTCAGCGATCAGCGTGTTTTTGGTATCCAGATAAAGGATGCGAAACTGTTCGGTATCGCGGTGCGCCATCACGGTATGGCAATAGTCGATGATTGCCTGCCAGCTTGAAATGACGTGCCGCTGCATCACGCGGGACCGGGCGAGGCGGTGGGCGGATGCTTCGACGATTTTGAGTTCAAGGATCACGGCATCGCCGACGCCGTTTACTGCCTTGAGCTGGCTGGCGGGGGCAGCAAGAACAGCGTTGAAGTCGCCAAACTGGTCCAGAAGCGCGCGGGCGAGTGGTTTCACATCTTGCCGGGGAATGGCGCGGAAGAGGACAAGTTCAAGAAGCTCATAGTCCGGCATTGCCGCCGCGCCACCGTCCAGAAAGCGTTCACGCAGGCGCCTGCGGTGATCCTTGATATAGGACGGCAGTTTGGCGGGGACGGGGACAGGCGTCGCCTCGTCCAGGTCGCGGAACAGGGAAGGGCTTTCGGCGAAATGGGACATGGCCCCATTTCGCGCGATTCAGGTGAATGTTTGGTTAACGGCGTGGCTGGTCGGCTTTGTCGGTTCTTGACCTAGCCCTTCATCGAGTCCCAGAAACCCTTGACCGATTTGAAGAATTTCGATCCGTTTGGATTGTTTTCTTCGCTTAGCTTGTCGAATTCCTTGAGGATTTCGCGCTGGCGGCTAGTCAGGTTCACAGGCGTTTCGACGCTGAGCTCGATGAACATATCGCCCGCACCGCCGCCACGCAGGGCCGGCATGCCCTTGCCGCGCAGGCGCATTTGACGCCCTGATTGCGAGCCTTCGGGGATCTTCACGCGGCTGCGGCCACCGTCGATGGTTGGCACTTCGATCTCTCCGCCGAGGGCGGCAGAGGCGATGCTGACGGGGACGCGGCAGAAGAGGTTGCTGGCCTCGCGTTCAAACAATTCATGGTCGGCGACTTCGATAAAGATATAAAGATCGCCGGTTGGGCCGCCACGCATTCCGGCCTCACCCTCGCCCGCGAGGCGGATCCGGGTGCCGGTCTCAACACCCGCAGGGATGTTGACGGAAAGCGATTTCTCTTTCTCGACGCGGCCTGCACCGTGGCAGACATGGCAGGGATCCTTGATCGTCTGGCCCATGCCGTTGCAGGTGGGGCAGGTGCGTTCGACGGTAAAGAAACCCTGCTGCGCCCGGACTTTGCCCATGCCGTTACAGGTCGGGCATGTCTGCGGCTCTGACCCGCCTTCGGCGCCGGTGCCATTACAGGACCCGCAGCCAACAGCCGTGGGCACGTTGATGGTTTTCTGCATGCCGGCGAAAGCGTCTTCAAGCTTGATCCGCAGGTTGTAGCGCAGGTCATTGCCGCGCTGGGCGCGGTTGCCGCCGCGGCCACGGCCGCCGCCCATCATGTCGCCAAACAGGTCGTCGAACACGTCCGAGAAGGCAGAGGCGAAATCGCCCTGACCGCCGCCGGGGCGCTGGCCGCCGCCGCCCATGCCGCCCTCAAACGCTGCATGGCCGAAGCGGTCATAAGCCGCCTTTTTCTCGGCGTCCTTGAGGACCTCATAGGCCTCGTTGGCTTCTTTGAATTGCTCTTCCGCTTTGGGGTTGTCGGAGTTGCGGTCGGGGTGCAGTTCCTTTGCCTTTTGGCGGTAGGCCTTTTTGATCGCAGCGGCGTCAGCCCCTTTGGCGACGCCGAGCGTTTCGTAGTAATCGCGTTTTGCCATGTTCAGGTTTCCCCTTTGGGAATGGAAAAAGACCGGCCCGGTTCAAGGGGCCGGTCCAATTCGCTAGGCTAAGGCCTTAGTCACGCTTGTCGTCACCCAGATCTTCGAAGTCGGCATCAACGATGTCTTCTTCGTCAGCGCCTTTCGGCTCTTCGTCGGGGTCTACTTCACCAGCCTCTTCCTGGCTGGCCTTGTAGATGGCTTCACCCAGTTTCATCGCTGATTCAGTGACGTTCTGGATGCCGGACTTGATCTTGTCGGCGCTTGTATCCTCTTTTTCGAGGTCGTCTTTCAGCGCAGCAATCGCAAGTTCGATGGCCTCAACTGTGGTTGGGTCAACCTTGTCGGCGTGTTCTTCCAGCGACTTTTCGGTCGAGTGGATCAGGCTTTCGGCGCTGTTACGTGCCTCGACCATTTCCTTACGCTCTTTATCGGCCTCGGCGTTTTCTTCGGCGTCCTTGACCATGGCTTCGATGTCCTCATCAGACAGACCGCCAGAGGCCTGAATGGTGATCGACTGCTCTTTGCCGGTGCCTTTGTCCTTGGCGCCGACGGACACGATGCCGTTGGCGTCAATGTCGAAGGTCACTTCGATCTGTGGCATGCCGCGTGGCGCAGGCGGGATTTCCTCGAGGTTGAACTGGCCGAGCATCTTGTTGTCGGCGGCCATTTCCCGTTCACCCTGGAACACGCGCAGTGTCACGGCGTTCTGGTTGTCTTCGGCGGTCGAGAATGTCTGCGACTTCTTGGTCGGGATCGTCGTGTTGCGGTCGATCAGGCGTGTGAACACACCACCGAGGGTTTCGATACCCAAGGACAATGGTGTCACGTCCAGCAGCACCACGTCTTTGACGTCACCTTGCAGAACACCGGCCTGAATGGCGGCACCCATGGCGACAACCTCATCGGGGTTCACGCCCTGATGTGGCTCTTTGCCGAAGAACTTGGTCACTTCTTCCTTGACGCGCGGCATACGGGTCATGCCGCCGACAAGGACGACTTCGTCGATGTCAGAGGTGGACAGGCCTGCATCCTTGATCGCAGCCTGACACGGCTTCATCGAGGATTTGATCAGGTCAGACACCAGCGATTCCAGCTTGGCACGGGTCAGTTTCATGACCATGTGCAGCGGCTGGCCGTTGGACCCCATGGAGATGAACGGCTGGTTGATCTCTGTCGTGGTTGAAGAGGACAGTTCGATCTTGGCTTTTTCAGCGGCTTCTTTCAGGCGCTGCAGGGCCATCTTGTCTTTGGTCAGGTCGACGGAGTGTTCCTTTTTGAACTCATCCGCGAGGTAGTTGACGATGCGCATGTCAAAGTCTTCACCACCAAGGAACGTGTCACCGTTGGTGGATTTCACTTCGAACAGGCCGTCGTCGATTTCGAGGATGGTCACGTCGAATGTACCGCCGCCAAGGTCATAGACGGCGATGGTTTTGGTTTCTTTTTTGTCGAGGCCATAAGCCAGCGCCGCGGCAGTCGGTTCGTTGATGATGCGCAGCACCTCAAGACCGGCGATCTTGCCTGCGTCCTTGGTCGCCTGACGCTGGGCGTCGTTAAAGTAGGCGGGGACGGTGATGACGGCTTGTGTGACGTCTTCGCCGAGGTAGCTTTCGGCGGTTTCTTTCATCTTGCCAAGGATGAAGGCAGAGATTTGGGAAGGGGAGTATTTCTCACCCTTGGTTTCGACCCAAGCGTCGCCATTGCCGCCATCAACGATGGAAAACGGCATGTTCTTTTTGTCTTTGGCAAGGTCCTTGTCGTCGAACCGGCGGCCGATCAAGCGCTTGACGGCAAAGATTGTGTTTTCGGGGTTGGTGACAGCCTGACGTTTGGCAGGCTGACCGACGAGGCGTTCGTCGTCCGTGAAGGCGACGATCGACGGTGTGGTGCGGGCACCTTCGCTGTTTTCGACAACACGGGGCTTAGAGCCGTCCATGATGGCGATACAAGAGTTGGTGGTTCCGAGGTCAATTCCGATGACTTTGGCCATGTTTCAAATCCCTTTTGCTTCAGGCGGTTTGAGCGGCGCGAACCCGTTCCGGCACCCGCGCCTTACGTTCATGATTGGAAGGGAGGGGCAGTGCCCGTCCCAAGACTTGGCGTATATAGGGTTGGCTTTGGGGGGCTGCAACCGCTTGCGGACCTTTCAGAAGTGGATTCTTGCGAAGTTTTCACCTCTGACACGGTTAACGTGACGCGCCCCAGCTGATTGAGGCGTTTTTGCGGGTGTAGAATTCGCCCATCAGGCCAATCGCGACCAGCACAAGGCCCACGTAAAGTGGATACATCGAAGAGCTGAAATGCGGGTTGTAGTTGATAAAGACAAAGCCGCGCGCCTGATCAATGGTGTGAAACAGCGGGTTCCAGTCAAACAGGACAAGCATTGAAGCGGGCAGCGAATTGGCAAGGAACATCTTGCCCGAGGCGATCATATTGGCCCGCGAATAGATAGAGCTGACGACGGTGACCACATCAGGGGCCCAGGGTTTGATCGCCAAAAGGATCAGGCCAACACCGACGCCGGTGAACCATGACAGCAACAGCATTGCCATTGCACCTGCGGGATCATCTATGACCACGGGATTAAAGATCACGTGGTAGAAAAAAAGCACCACAAGGAGCGACAGGATTTGCAGATAAAGCGATGAAAGTGCGGCTGCCGTGATCGAAATGGCGGTTGTCATCGGCGCGTGCTGCATCATCGCGGATGCGGGGCCTTCGGACTGGATCACGGCCTGCATCGCCTTGGTATGGGTCAGATAAAGAAAGATGCCCGACATGATATACAGCAAAAAGTCGCCGCGCACGGCGGCGCCACGCAGGCCCAGTAGCGAATACATCAAGTAGAATGTCAGCACGAAGACAACCGTTTGCAGCATGTTCAGCACAAGCCCCAGAAAGGCGTTGCGGTGGCTTTTGCGCACGTCACGCACGATGGAATGATAAATCAGTTCCAGCATGGCAAAGGTGCCACGGCGACGTTCGGTGGTGATGGGTGCCTGAAACATGGGTGTTCCTTCGTCGGGGTGCGCCCCTGATGACACGAAATTCTTGCTGTTCGCTTGACGGCGGATCATAAGGACGGCGTTCACGTATTTCAATCGTGACAAGGCAGGCAAAAGGCAGGGTGTGACAATGGATTTTGGGCGACTGACAACCGTGATGCGGCGTTTGGCGTTAGAGGCAGGCGATGTGATCATGGAGATCTACGACAGCCCAGACTTTGACGTGCGGTCCAAAAGTGACGACAGCCCGGTGACAGCCGCGGACGAGGCGGCGGATGCGCTGATCTCTGCGGGACTGCGCGAGGCGTTCCCGGATGTGGCGCTGGTGACCGAGGAACAGGCCGATACGCACGGCGAAAGCGCCAATACCTTTTTGATTGTTGACCCGCTGGACGGCACCAAAGAGTTCATCAAGCGGCGCGGCGATTTCACCGTGAACATCGCCTATGTGGTCGATGGTGCGCCGGTTGCGGGCGTGGTCTATGCCCCCGCCAAGGGCCGGTTGTTCTATACGGATGCAAGTGGGCAGACGGTCGAAGAGACGGGATCTTTCGCAAAGGATCAAATCGGCGAAACAAAGCCGATATCAGTGTCTAACCCGGACAATTCGGCGCTTTTGGTTGTTGCGTCAAAGTCCCACAGGGACGCCGCAACAGACGCCTATATCGGCAAATACAGCGCCGCTGACATGAAAAGCGCAGGATCGTCGCTGAAGTTCTGCCTTGTCGCCACCGGAGAGGCGGACATCTACCCACGATTGGGACGCACGATGGAATGGGACACCGCCGCAGGTCATGCCGTTTTGAACGGTGCAGGCGGCAGGGTGGTCAGGTTCGATGATCACACGCCGCTGACTTATGGCAAGGACACTTTCGCCAATCCGTTTTTTATCGCCTACGCACCGGGCGTTGATCTGGTCAAAGGCTGATGGGCGTTCTTGTCGTCATCCCCGCGCGTTTCGCAAGCACCCGGTATCCCGGCAAGCCATTGGTGGAATTGCGGGGTGCGGATGGTGAGGCACGCAGCCTGATCCGCCGGAGCTGGGATGCCGCCATGTCGGTGCAGGGCGTGGACCGCGTGGTCGTGGCAACGGACGATGACCGGATCAAAGACGCGGCAGAGGCCTTTGGTGCAGAGGTCGTAATGACCTCTGAGAACTGCCAAAACGGCACCGAACGCTGTGCAGAGGCCTTGGATGCGCTGGGCGGCGGCTATGAGATCGTCGTCAATCTGCAAGGGGACGCACCGCTGACGCCGGCGTGGTTCATCGAAGACCTTGTGCGCGACCTGGCGGCGCACCCGGTGGCAGAGGTTGCAACGCCGGTTTTACGCACCGAAGGGCGCGCGTTGCGCGGTTTCCTGGAGGACCGGCTGGCTGGGCGGGTTGGTGGCACGACGGCTGTTTTCGGGGCCGATCACAACGCGCTTTATTTCAGCAAGGAGGTCATTCCCTACACCGGAAAGACCTATGCCGGTGACGCGGAAACGCCTGTGTTTCATCATGTCGGCGTCTATGCCTATCGCCCCTCTGCGCTGGCGGCCTATCCGCGCTGGGCGGCGGGCCCGCTGGAGCAGTTGGAAGGGCTTGAACAACTGCGGTTTCTTGAGCAAGGGCGCCATGTGCTGTGCGTTGAAGTTGAGGCGCGTGGGCGGCAGTTTTGGGAGTTGAACAACCCCGAAGACGTCCCCCGGATCGAGGCGATGTTGAAAGAGATGGGCCTGGCATGACCGATCTGCCGGTCAGCGTTGTTGTTGTCAGCCGCGGCCGACCCAACGACCTGAACCGGTGTCTGGCAGGGCTTTGCCAGCTGGATTACCCAAACTTTGAGGTCGTGGTCGTTGCCGATCAGAGCAGCCATGCGGGCCTGGGCGTTTTTCAGCGCCGGATCAAACTGGTGCATTTTGAGGTGCCCAATATCTCTGCCGCGCGGAACGCAGGGATCGCGCAAGCCACCGGAGAGATTGTGGCGTTTCTTGACGACGATGCGGTGCCAGAGCCGACCTGGCTAAGACACCTGATTGCGCCATTTTCAGACCCTAACATTGGGATTTCGGGCGGTTTTGTGATTGGCCGCAACGGGATCAGCCTGCAATGGGGCGCACGAGAGGTCCACCGCGATGGCACGGCGACTGATCTGGAAGGCTGGGGGCGTGATCCCAAGATCTTTGACCCCAAGGACGGGGTGATCGCCAAGACCGAAGGCACCAATATGGCGGTGCGTCGGTCCTTGCTGACAGAGGCGGGCGGCTTTGACGAAGCCTTTGCGTTCTATCTGGATGAGACGGATCTGAATATGCGGTTGGCGGGCCGTGGCGCGGCCACCGCTTTGGTGCCCTTGGCGCAGGTGCATCACGGATTTTCCGCAAGCAGCAGGCGCACGCAAAACCGGGTGCCGCGTGACCTGACCGAAATTGGCGCGTCAACGGCCGTTTTTCAGCGCAAGCATAGCGACACGGTGGACAAGGTAGCACTCCGCAAGGCGCAGCGTCAGCGGCTGCTGCGACATATGGTGGCGGGCGACATCATGCCCGGCGATGTGCGGCGGCTTTTGCGTGGGTTTGATCGTGGCTGGGCCGCAGGCCTCGAACGCGCATTGGATCAATCCACCACTTATGAGGCGTCAGCAGAATTTCGCGCGATTTCGGTGCAGGTGGCGGGGCATCAGGCCATCAAGGCGCGGTTCTGGCAGGCCCGTGGTGCCGCAAGACGCGCGCTTGATGCTGTATCCGACGGGTCGCGCGTGACCGTCTTTTTGTTTTCGCTAAGCGCACGGAAGCATCAGATCTGGTTTGATCCACGCGGTTTTTGGGTTCAGCGGGGCGGGCAATTTGGCCCATCAGACCGGGCAATGCCGCGTTTCAGATGGTGGCGGGCTGGCGCCCGTATGGCCCATGAACTGGCGCGTTTGTCACAAGTTCGCCTATTTGATGATAGATAAGTCATGGTCAGTGACCGAATCGCGTGGGGGCCTTGGTTTCCAAGCGCGGGTCATTTAGAGCAAAAGAGAATAAACGACCTACAGGTTCGAGATGCAGACCAAAGTTACCAAAGCCATTTTCCCCGTTGCCGGAATGGGCACGCGCTTTTTGCCCGCGACGAAATCGGTGCCGAAAGAGATCATGACCTTGGTCGACCGCCCATTGATCCAATACGCGATTGATGAGGCACGCGCCGCGGGCATCAAGGAATTTATCTTTGTGACGTCGCGCGGGAAATCCGCGCTGGAAGACTACTTTGACCACGCGCCGGATCTGGAATCGTCCTTGCGGTCTGCGGGCAAGGATGAGCTGTTGGAAGTGCTGCGTAACACCAACATGGAAAGCGGCGCGATTGCCTATATTCGCCAGCACAAGGCGATGGGACTGGGCCACGCGGTCTGGTGCGGTCGTCGGTTGATTGCGAACGAGCCCTTTGCGGTGATGCTGCCCGATGATGTGATTGCCGGTGAAACCCCCTGCTTGCAGCAGATGGTCGAGGCCTATCACGAAACAGGCGGTGCGATGGTCGCGGCGATGGAAGTTTCCCCTGAAAAGACCAAGGCCTATGGTGTTTTGGATGTTGCGTCTGAAAACGGACGGGTGGTGTCCGTGAAAGGCATGGTCGAAAAGCCAGCAGAGGGCACGGCACCGTCCAATCTGGCGGTGATCGGTCGCTATATCCTGACACCCAATGTGCTGCGCAATATCAGCAGCGTCAAAAAAGGTGCGGGCGGCGAAGTACAGCTGACGGACGCAATTGCCGCAGAGATTACGCAGGGCCGCGACGTCTATGGCTACCGCTTTGAGGGTCAGCGTTACGATTGCGGATCCAAGGCTGGATATCTGGAAGCAACAGTTGCCTTTGCCTTGGCGCATCCGCAGCTAAAGGATGACTTTGCGCGATACCTCAGCCAGATGATTTCCATGAAGAATGCCGCGCAATAGACACGCTTTCTATGCGGCTAAGGCCCTGTGATGGCGGTGCCGCGCCTGTTGGATTTGACCCGTTTGGTCAGTCGGGCGGGGCTTGTTCATACCGGCGTTGATCGCGTCGAATTTGCCTATCTCAAACAGTTTGCGGCGGACCCATCAGCCAATGCGGTCGTGCGGACGGCGTTGGGCTATGTGCTGTTGGACCAAGGCGGGATGCGGGCCTTTGTTGCGGCGCATCAAAGCGGCGATTGGGGTCAGGTTGATTTGCTATCCCGGCTAAATCGGCGGCTGACAGATGCGGCAAAGCGCGGGCAATCCCTTGTGCGGCGTCATGCCAGGGCCCGGTGCCGGCCCAATGGGTTGCCGCGCATGCTGGGCAAGCATCTGCCCGGCAGTTTTGCCTATTACAACGTCGGCCATAGCAATCTGACCCAGCGAATGCTGCTAAGCGTCGGTGGCGCGGGCGGGCGTTCATCTGTTTTGTTGCACGACGTGATCCCGTTGGATTGGCCGGATCTGCAAAGAGAGGGAACCGCAAAGGCCTTTGCCCGCAAGGTTGCGTTGATCGCGGCCCTTGCGGACCGGGTAATTTGTTCAACCCGCGCTGTTGTTGCTGATATGGGGCGTCACATGGCGGATATGCCGCCGCATGTTGTCGCGCCGCTTGGTGTCGAATTGGCAAAGCCAGAGCCGATTCCGCCTGTGTTAGACACGAATTCCCCCTATTTTGTGATCCTTGGCACGATTGAGCCGCGCAAGAACCATGCGCTGTTGCTGGATATTTGGGAAAGTTGGGAAGCACCGCCAAACCTGCTGATTTGTGGTCGCCGCGGGTGGAAGAACGCGGATGTTTTTGCGCGGTTGGACGCTGGTATCGCAGGCGTCAAAGAGGTGCAGGATCTGACGGACGGTCAGATCATCAGCCTTTTGGGTGGCGCGCGGGCGCTGCTTTTTCCATCATTTGCCGAAGGCTATGGCTTGCCGCCAGTTGAGGCGGCGGCCCTTGGCACACCGGTCGTGGTTTCTGATTTGCCCGCCTGCCGCGAAATTCTGGGCAAAGATGCCATTTATTTGGACCCGAACGACCGGGACGCTTGGGAAAAAACCTTAAAGAATATGAGCTTGGCTGCGCAAATTGGCACAAAAATGACCCGAGTTCCCCCTGACTGGGACACACATTTCAAGTTAGTCTTTACGGATGGGTGGTAAGTCTCGTATCGCGAGGCATGTAACACAGGGATCACATTGGGCGTTTGGGAGTCATATCGGTTGCGAACCCAGCGACGGCGCTGGATTGCGCGCGCCTTTCGTAAGCGCCGCGAGCTGACCAATATTGTTGATCGCACAGACCAGATAAAGCCGTCTGACATTATCGTCTTTTCGACCTTTCGGAATGAAGATCTGCGGCTGCCGTATTTCCTGCAATACTACCGCGAGATGGGCGTGAACCATTTCATGATGGTGGACAACGAAAGCACCGATGACGCGCAGGCATTTTTAAAGGAGCAGCCCGATGTGTCGCTTTGGTTGGCCAAAGGCAGCTACAAGCGGGCGCGGTTCGGTGTTGACTGGCTGAACTGGCTTCAGTTCAAATATGGCCACGGACACTGGTGCCTTGTGGCCGACCCTGATGAGCTGCTGGTTTATCCGTTTTGCGATACCCGGCCTTTGCGGGCGCTGACAGATTGGCTTGATGCGTCGTCGATCAAGTCCTTTGGTGCGATGTTGCTGGACATGTATCCCAAGGGTCCGGTCAACGACACACCCTACCTGCGCGGCCGCGACCCGCTTGAAGTGGCAGAGTGGTTTGACAGCGGAAACTACACGATTGAGCGTAATCCCACGTTTGGCAATTTGTGGATCCAGGGCGGGCCGCGCGCGCGGACGTTCTTTGCCGAAGAACCGAACCGCGCCCCGGCGCTGAACAAGGTGCCGCTGGTCAAATGGGACCGCCGCTATGCCTATGTGAGTTCGACCCATATGCTGCTGCCGCGCGGGTTGAACCTTGTTTATGACGAATGGGGCGGTGAAAAAGCCTCTGGCGTGATGCTGCACACCAAATTCCTCAGCACTTTTGCGGAGAAGGCGAAAGAAGAGCTGATCCGAAAGGAACATTACGCCAATAGCCACGAATACCGCGCCTATGCCGCTGCGAACGAAGACAACCCTGATCTGTGGTGCAAGTGGAGCGAGAAGTATATCAACTGGCGCCAGCTTGAGATTTTGGGCCTGATGTCCAAGGGGAACTGGGCATGACGGTCGGGATTGTCATGCTGGTGCATACGGCCCTTGACCGGGCTGAACAGGTCGCGCGGCATTGGGTTGCGGGCGGTTGCCCTGTGGTGATCCATGTGGACAAGAACGTCGATGACGCGACCTTTGCGACCTTTCGCGATGCCTTGGCCGATCTGGAATCCAACGTGCTGTTTTGCAAGCGTCACGCCTGCGAGTGGGGCACATGGGGCATTGTGGCGGCGGCCCAATCCGCGTCGGAAATGATGCTGCGGAATTTTCCCAAGGTCGCGCATGTCTATCTGGCGTCGGGGTCCTGTATGCCGTTGCGCCCCGTGAAAGAACTGCGCCGCTACTTGGCGAGCCGTCCGCGCACCGACTTTATCGAAAGCGCCACAACCGCCGATGTGCCCTGGACGGTTGGCGGATTGGATCACGAACGGTTCACCCTGCGGTTCCCGTTTTCATGGAAGCGTCAGCGTTTTCTGTTTGACCGCTACGTCGCTTTGCAGCGGCGCATCCGGTTCCGCCGCAAGATCCCAGAGGGGTTGATCCCGCATATGGGTTCGCAGTGGTGGTGTCTGACCCGGCAAACGCTTTCGGCGATTTTGCAGGACCCAGATCGCCCAACCTATGATCGCTATTTCAAACGCGTCTGGATCCCCGACGAAAGCTATTTTCAGACCCTATCCCGGCTTTATTCGCAACAAATCGAAAGTCGGTCGCTGACGCTGTCGAAGTTCGATTTTCAGGGCAAGCCGCATATTTTCTATGATGATCACCTGCAGCTTTTGCGCCGATCCGACTGCTTTGTCGCGCGCAAGATCTGGCCGCAGGCGGATCGCCTTTACAAGACGTTTCTGAATGACGACATGGCCGTGATGAAGGGTGCCGAACCCAACCCCGGCAAGATTGACAGGATCTTTTCCAAGGCGGTTGAGCGGCGGACGCGCGGGCGGCCCGGACTTTATATGCAAAGCCGTTTCCCCAACAATGATTGGGAAAACGGGATTACCTGCGAACCGTTCACCGTGCTTCAGGGCTTTACCGAGCTGTTCGAGAATTTTGAGCCGTGGTTGGCCAAGATGACCGGCGCGCGCGTGCATGGGCATCTTTATCATTATCAACGCGTCGAATTTGACGGACGGCAAAGCCATTTCCACGGTGCGCTGACCGATAATGTGAAACTGCGCGACTACAATCCGCAGATGTTTCTGACGAACCTGATCTGGAACACGCGTGGCGAGCGTCAGGCGTTTCAGTTTTCGCCAACCGACCATCAGGCCATGAGTTGGAACCTTGCACGCGACAAGAATGCGCAAATTGCCGTGGTCACGGGCAGTTGGGCTGTGCCGCTGTTTCAATCCAACCGCAATTTTGCAGATCTGCGGCAAGAGGCCGCCGAATTGCAGCGGATCGAGAATGAGCACCTTAGCTGTTTGCGATCGCCTTATGGCAAGGCGCGGGTGCGGATCTGGTCGATGGCCGACTTTATCGAGGCCCCGATGGAGGCCCTGCAAACCGTGGTCGAAGACATGACCGGCAAGACCCTTGGCCGCTTGGCAGAGGCGCCGCGGATGCACGATCTGACCGGGTTCGGTCAGTTTCTGCAAAACCTCAAGAATCAGGGGATGCACCCCTATTTGATGGGCGATTTCCCCGTCGATCCACCTGCGGATCACAATGTGCCGCAGCCCCGAAAACCCTATCTGGTACGGTAACCTTGGAACGATTTGATTATTTTGTGGTCTTTGCAGAAATGCGGACCGGGTCCAATTTCCTTGAGGCGAATATCAACGCCTTTGATGACCTCAGCTGTCTGGGTGAGGCGTTCAATCCGCATTTTATTGGGTATCCCAACAAGGATGACATGCTGGGTATCACGCAGGCGCAACGCGAAGTCGCGCCAGAGGCGTTGATCGAGGCGGTTAAAGCGGCCCCCGGACTGGCGGGGTTTCGGTTCTTTAATGACCACGATCCGCGCGTGCTGGATGAGTGTCTTGCGGATCCGCGCTGTGCCAAGATCATTCTGACGCGCAACCCGGTGGACAGCTTTGTCAGCTGGAAGATCGCCAGCGCGACGGGGCAGTGGAAGCTGACCAATGCAACCCACGCCAAGACGCAGGCCGTGCATTTTGACGCGGATGAGTTTGAAGCGCATATGGCCGCGCTTCAGGCGTTTCAGGTCAAGCTTTTGAATGCGCTGCAGCGCACCGGTCAGACCGCATTTTATGTGGCTTATGAAGATTTGCAGGACGTCGACGTGATGAACGGGCTTGCGCAATTCCTGGGCGCAAAGGGGCGGATCACAAACCTTGACCGGAAGCTGAAAAAGCAAAACCCGGCGCCGATGTCATCCAAAGTCGAAAATTTTCCACAGATGGAGCAGGCCTTGGCGCGGATGGATCGGTTCAATCTGAACCGGACGCCAAATTTTGAACCGCGTCGCGGGCCATTGGTGCCGACTTATGTTGCGGCCGCGCAATCGCCGCTGCTGTATTTGCCGCTCAAATCCGGGCCCGTGCCGGTGGTCGAGGCTTGGATGGCCGCGCTGGATGGTGTTGAGGCGGATGATTTGCAGCGCAAGTTCGGGCAGAAATCCCTGCGGGAATGGATGAACGATCGTCCCGGCCATCGCAGCTTTACCGTGCTACGGCATCCGGTGGCTTGGGCGCATACGGCTTTTTGCGACAAGATCCTGGCAACAGGTCCCGGCAGCTTTGCCGAGATTCGCGAGACGCTGCGCAAAGTTCACAAGTTAAAGATCCCCGATCACGCGCCTGATCCGGTGACCGACCCGGCATACGATCTGGATGCCCATCGCGCGGCGTTTCTGACGTTTTTGCAGTTTCTGCGAAGCAATTTGTCAGCCCAGACGGCAACGCGCGTTGATCCGGCATGGTCAACGCAGCTGTCGGTTTTGCAAAGCATGGTGGAATTTGGCCCGCCTGACGCCATCCTGCGCGAAGATCGGCTGCGCTCCGATCTGGCCGGTCTGGCGGGGCAGTTGGGGCGGTCGAAGATGCCGGCGGTGCCTGCCACAACGGACCCGTGGGCAGAAAGATTGGCCGGGATTTACAACCCAGAGGTCGAAAGCGCCGCACGGCTGGCCTATGCCCGCGACTATCAGATGTTCGGGTTTGGTGACTACGCGGCCTGACTGGCCGACGCTTCTGTCAGCAAGGCAAACAGCGTTGCAGGGTCATTATTGGCCCGCAATTTGCTGCATACATCCTCGTTCCGCATGGTGCGGGATACAAGGGCGAGGGCCTTGAGATGCTCGACCCCGGCGTCCTCGGGGGCGAGCAAGGCAAAGACAAGGTCAACCGGCTGGCGGTCAACCGCATCAAAGTTCAACGGCTTTTCAAGGCGCAGAAACGCACCAAGCACGCCTTTGACCTGTGGCATACGGGCATGGGGCAGGGCGATGCCGTGTCCCACACCTGTTGGGCCAAGCCCTTCGCGTTCGATCAGGGCATCGATCACGTCTGCGCTGGGCAGATCATAGCAGGCGTCCGCCAGCGCACCAAGATCGTGAAACAGCCGCTTCTTGCTTGTGCAGCTGTTGATCACTTTGACGGCATCTGGCTTTAGAATATCTGCCACCTGCATGTCTGTTCCCTTCGACTACGCGACGGGTCTAACCAGTCGCACGCGGGTCGATCCAACCGATGTTTCCATCGTCCCGCTTATATACCACGTTTATTCCGTTGTGCTTCTCGTTTCGGAAAACGACGACCTTTGTATCCGCCAGTTCCATCTGCATGACTGCTTCACCAACAGAGATTGACGGTATCTTCGTCTCCATCTCTGCGACGATGATTGGCGCGTCGTCTGCCTTTTCCGCCTCGTGCGATTCATCCGTTGCGGCGAGGATATACGAGTCGGCGGCGGAAAGTTCAACAGGTTGTGAGCGATCACGATGGTGGTCCTTTAGCCGCCGCTTATACCGCCTGAGTTGCTTATCCATTTTTTCGTTGCTGCCATCAAAAGCAGCATAGATCTCTGCATCATGGGCGCGCGCCTGCGCCGTGAGCCCGGTTGAAAGGTGGATCACCGTTTCACAGACATATTCATGACCAGACTTGGAAAACACGACGGTCGCTTCGGTCGGGCGACCTGCGTATTTCGTGAGCATTTCATCAAGTTCGGTTTTGACATGGGTTTGCAGGGCTTCGCCAATGTCGATCTGTTTACCGCTGATCTGATACCGCATCGTGTCTCCTTTGCGTGACGTGGTGGCACGTCGTTTGGCCTGCCGTAGCAGGTTAGTCGCGCACCTTCGGGGAGCGATGGAACCCGTCATCATTTGGTTTTACTTGACCGTCAGGCGGCGAGGCCTGGTGGCGGACAAGAATCTGAGCCGGGTCTTTCATCCCCTTCATTGAGCGTCAGAATGGGCGTGTCTGTCAATCGAATCTTGCGCGTTTGGCCCTGCAAATTAGTTAACGCGGAAGCCCTTACCAAGATAAACGCGGCGCACGTTTTCGTCTTGGACAACTTCATCGGTTGTCCCGCTCATCAAGATTTTGCCGTCATGCAGGATATAGGCGCGATCCACGATTTGCAGCGTTTCGCGGACGTTGTGATCGGTGATCAGCACGCCAATACCGCGATTCTTCAGATCGGCCACAAGATGGCGGATTTCATCGACCGCAATCGGGTCTACACCGGCAAAAGGTTCGTCCAACAAGACGTATTTCGGGCCCGCCGCAAGGCAGCGTGCAATTTCGACCCGGCGGCGTTCCCCGCCCGAAAGGGCAATGGCAGGGGCGCGGCGCAGATGTTCGATCGAGAATTCGGACAACAAATCTTCGAGCCGTTCGCGCCGTTTAAGCCGGTCGGGGACGCTGATTTCGAGGATCGCTTTGATATTGTCCTCAACGCTCATGCCGCGAAAGATCGACATTTCCTGTGGCAGATAGCCGATCCCAAGTTTGGCGCGGCGATACATTGGAAAGGTTGTTACGTCGTCGCCGTCAACGGACACGCGCCCGCCTTCGGCGTTGATGAGGCCCGCGATGAGGTAGAAACAGGTCGTCTTGCCGCTGCCATTTGGCCCCAAAAGCGCGACAGCTTCACCGCGGCCAAGGGTCATGCTGACATCACGGATGACGGGGCGTTTGCGGTAGCTTTTGCGCAGATTGACAACGCGCAGCCCGGCATCGCCGTCTTGAACTGTCAGCGACGGGGACATCAGTTGTTGCCTTGCTGAAATACGGTGCGGACACGGCCGGACATCTGCGCGTCGCCCGTGGTCAGGTTGATCCGCATTTCATCCGAAGAGAGCGCGCTGGCACCTTGGGTCAGCAAGACATCGCCGCGCAAAGTAAGCGTGCCCGCGGACAGATCGTAGTCTGCCGATTGCGCCTCTGCCGCTTCGGTCGCGGTGACAAAGGTAACACCGCCAGAGGCCTTGAGGCGGGCGATATCCCCTGTCGCATCGGAATAGACGACCTCAACCTCGGTCGCGGAAAGGCGCAGATCGCCCTGACCGATGATGACGTTACCGGCAAAAATGGCCGTGCCGCTGTCTTGATCAACCGACAGGCTGTCGGCGCTGACTTCTACGGCGGCAGAAGGGTCAGCCGAAATACCGCCAAGGTTAATGTTGGTCTGCGCCGTAAGCGGCGTTGCAAGCGCGAGGGCCACAAGGATTGCGATCAATCGGGTCATCATCGGGTCCTACTCGTTGCGGCTTGCGGGGTTATATACCAGCTTCACGCCTTTGGTAAAATCCATCCGCTGCCCGGTGCCGTCGGGTGTGGTCAGGATATTGACCTGCCCTGCTGTGACTTCGCCATAGGGGGCCTGAATTTCAAGGGGCCCGGTAGAGGTGATTTCCCCGCTGGCAAGGTTGACGCGCAGGCCTTGGGTTTCCATCAGGTAGCCTGATGACGTCTCGAGCCGGGCCAGACTGCGCAATTCGGCCATCTGCGCTGCGCTGTCGACGCTGCCAAACCCGGCCTGCACCGTCAGCGATGTGCCATCGACGGCATCAAGCGAAAGGCGGGGTGCCTCAATCGTGAGTTTTTCCGTCGATTCGGGTTTGGCCGCGAGCGCTGTAATCGCAATGGTTGAACCGTCGTCCGCGACGCCTGAAAACCGCGGGGCAGAGATCCGTTGTTCCTGCGCAAGTCGGTCGATTTCGGCGAAGGGGATCGCCGGTATTTCGCCCGGCGCGCGGGCGAAAAGAAAAAGCGTCGACAGCAGGGCAAGCGCGCTCAGCGGCAGCAGGATCTTGAACCATCCAACCAGCCTGCTGTGAATGTTGCTGTTGGTGGTCATGGCGTCAGACAACGCCAGCCCGCAGACAATCGTGAATGTGCAGCACGCCTGCGACCTTGTGGCCATCATCCACCGCAAAGAGGCAGGTTATTTTGCCGGACATGGCTGCGACTGCTTCCTGCGCAAGTGCTGAGGGGGCAATTGTGGTCGGATCAACGGTCATGACTTCGCCGGCGGTCTTGGACATCAGACCATCCATATGGCGGCGCAAGTCGCCGTCGGTAATGACCCCGGCCAAGGTGCCGTCGGGCTGCGTGACGCCGACGACGCCAAAGCCCTTTTGGCTGATGACCAAAAGCGCATCGCCCATCGGGGTCGTGGCTGACACTTGAGGGATCGCATCGCCGGTGTGCATCAGGTCGCTGACTCGGGCAAGCTGGGCGCCAAGCTTGCCGCCAGGGTGAAACGCATGGAAATCTGCGGGCGTAAACCGGCGCGATTGCATCAGGGTGATTGCCAGCGCATCGCCAACTGCCAGTGACATTGTGGTTGATGTCGTGGGCACCACGCCAAAGCCGCAAGCCTCGCCCAGTTGCGGGATGTTGATGCGGATGTCGGCCTGTTTTGCCAAGGTGCTTTCATCGCGGCTCGAAATCGCGATCAGCGGGATTTGAAAGCGGCGGGTATAGGCCACAAGGTTCGCAAGCTCCGGCGCTTCGCCGGAATTTGACAGGGCCAAAACGATGTCGTGGCTGGTGACCATGCCAAGATCGCCGTGGCTAGCCTCGGCGGGGTGGACGAATTGGGCGGGCGTGCCGGTTGACGCGAGTGTTGCGGCGATTTTGCGCGCGATATGGCCAGATTTGCCAATGCCAGAGACGATGATCCGGCCTCGCGCCTCAAGTATAAGCTCGACCGCTTCGACAAACCCCGCGCCCAGACCATCGGCTAGGGCGGTGAGGCCAGCCGCCTCGTCCGCGATGACGCGGCGGGCGGTGGCAAGGTGATCAGGTTGGTCGGCCATCAGTGCGAAAAGATGTCGATTTCGGGCCAGCCCGCAAGATCAAGTCGTGCGCGCGTCGGCAGGAAATTAAAGCAGGATTGCGCTATGTCGGTCCGGCCCTCTCGGGCGAGTTTTCCGTCCAGCACATCGCGTAACTTATGCAGATAGAGCACGTCGGACGCGGCATATTCAAGCTGGGCCTCGGTCAGGGTTTCGGCGCCCCAATCGCTTTGCTGTTGATGCTTGGAAATGTCGATACCGACCAATTCCTGCAACAGGTTCTTCAACCCGTGGCGATCAGTAAAGGTGCGCACGAGTTTCGATGCAATCTTGGTGCAGTAAACCGGTGCCGTTGTTGCGCCGAAGGCGTGCATCAGGGCGGCAATATCAAAGCGGCCAAAATGGAACAGCTTGAGCACGTCAGGGTTTTCCAACATCGCGCAAAGATTGGGGGCAGCGGTCTGCCCTTTGCTGACCTGAACAAGGTGACAATTTCCATCACCACCTGACATTTGGATCAGGCAAAGCCGATCGCGGTGCGGGTTCAGACCCATCGTTTCGCAGTCGATTGCGACGACAGGACCAAGGTCCAGACCGTCAGGCAGATCGTTTTGATAAAGGTAGTTGGCCATAGGGCATCCAATCGGGTGGTTTCACTTCAGATACGGTCTGGCGCTTGTGTTCTCAAGCCCGGAGCGCGGCTTGCGCGGATTTCCTGCGCGACTGTGCGTCATGGGAGGCGAGCCAGTCCACGAAATCCGCCGCTGGCATGGGGCGGCCAAAGCCGAATCCCTGGCCAATCTCACAGCCGACGTCCCGCAGGTATTCTGCCTGCGCGTCCGTCTCTATGCCTTCGGCGACAACATGCAGTGACATTTCGTTAGCGATGGCCAACATGGCCCGCACAATGCTTTCGGCGTTTTGTGAGGGCAGCGGATGAATAAGCGAGCGGTCAAGCTTAATGCCAGACAAGCTAAGCTGGATGAGTTTGGACAGGGATGCATAGCCGGTGCCAAAATCGTCAAGTTCAATGGTGACGCCTGCCGCAATAAGCCGTTCAATATTGATCGCGGCAGCATCATGGATACTGCCGATAAATGTGGTTTCCAAAACCTCGATCACAATGTTTTCCGGGGTGAGCCCATAGGCCGTCATATCCACCATGAGCCGCGGAACGATGCGCGGATCGGCGATGGTGTCGGGCGCGGCGTTCAGCGAAATGCGCGGGATTTCGCATCCGGCCTTTGTCCAGATTTGGAACTGGCGCATCGCTTTCGACCAAATCAGTTGGTCAAGCGCGCGGGTCAACCCTTCGGTCCTTGCAAGTGGAAGAAAGACATCCGGCGGCACCAGACCGCGCGTGGGGTGATTCCAGCGGGCCAGAACCTCTATCCCAGCAAGTGACATGTCTTGCAGGTTGATCTGTGGTTGAAAGTACGGAACGATCTGGCCGTCTTGCATGGCGCCCGCGATTTCGCGCGCAAGCTGGTCGTTTTCGTCGCGGGCCTCGCGCAGCGATTTTGAAAAGGCCACTACAGCAGCGCGCCCTTCGTCTTTGGCGGCTTTCAGCGCAAATTCAGCGTTTGATATCAGCGTCATCGCGTCGACCGTGCCCGCATCAGACGTGGCATAACCGATGCAAAACCCGATCTGATAGGTGCGGCCCGATAGTTGAAGCGGGTCTTCGAATGCCTTGCCGATGTCATCAGCCAACTGTTCAGGGTCGCCATCGGTCATGATCATGAATTGGTTGCCACCCGTGCGGGCCAAACAAAACTCTGACCCCGCAAATTCGATCAAAATGTCCCGGACCCGACAAAGGACCTGATCGCCAATAGCCTCCCCCGCGGCATCATTGATCCCGCGAAAGCGATCAATGTCGAGGTGCAGCACGCTTAATCCGGCATCCTTCTTTTTGAGCGCTTCTGTCAGGCGTTCGATCAGGAACATGCGGTTGGGCAGTTCCGTCAAAGTGTCATGGGTCGCGGCCTTTTGCAGGGCAAGGTTGGACAAGCGCAATTGCGATTGGTTGATCCGTAAGTTTCGGGCGCTTTTGCGCAGGTCCCGAATTTTGGCGGTCACCGACAAATGCGCCGGCAGATAGATAAAGAGGGCCTGCAAAAGCAACGCAACAATCACTGCGGCCAGCGTCATGGATTGCAGGTTGCGCAATGTGTCTGTGCTCGCCTCGGTTGCATCGACGTAGAGGTCGACGATCAGATCGAGCGTCTCGACAAGTTCATTATGTCCCAGATCCATCAATGCGCTAAGTGCAGGATCAACCGAGATGTCTTGATTGACGCTGCGCACCACATCGCGCGCGGCGTCGATGAATGAATTCACCTGTGCGTCAGCGCGCAGCGGTTCATCAAAGTAGGCCGCGTTTAATGCCGGCGTCAGGTCGGATTTGCGTATCAATGCCGCATGTATTGCGGCAAATCTGTCAATATCAACGCTGAGGTCCAGAAGGTCTGTCTGTGTGTTGTCGCGGCTTTTGAGTTCAAGGGCGTGCAAAAGAATGCGCTGGCTCAACATCTGCATTTCGCCAGCTGTCTCGATAAACCGGGCGTCGACGGCGCTTTTGTCGATGGTCGATCTGTGGGCTTCATGCGCGGCCGCGACAAGCAACACAACTGACGTCATGCCAAGGACATAACGCCGCCAAAGGTGTTCGGGTCGCACGTGCTGGGTGCTCTCGAAAACCAGGCGTTTCATCGCCGTCATGAATTTCAAATCCGTGATTCCCACATCATTGGTGGAACATGTCGGTTAAGGATTAAATTTGAGTTCTTATTGATCTGGTTCAGTAGCAGTCAGGTGAGAATCTTCGCCCAACGGCGCACCCATAGCCTTTGACAGGGCCTGTGCGGCGGTTCTGACGGCGTCGGAAAGGACTGGCACAGCATCGTCCTGCACGCGGCTTGTCGGTCCAGACACGGATATCCCGGCAATTGCTTCGCCGAGATGATCAAAGATCGGCGCGGCGATACAACGCATGCCGATATTGCGTTCCTCGTCATCAAACGCGTAACCCCGGTCGCGGGTCGCAGACAAATCAGAGGCCATTGCGGCGAGGTCGTTGAATGTCTTTGGTGTGAACGCCTCAAATGCGCGGTTGGCAAACAGGCGGGCAAGGCGATCCTTGTCCATCTGCGCCATCAATGCCTTGCCAATGCCAGAGGCGTGCATCGGTGACAGCGTGCCGGGCGGAAAGAAAGCGCGGATGCTGGCGTGAGTTTCGACCTGACTGACGAACAACACATGCGCGTCTCGCGCGATGCCAAGGTTCGCCGTTTCGCCGGTTTCCTCCATCAGGTGACGCAAGATCGGACGGGCACGTTCTGCAAGACTGCTGCGACGCAGGAAGCGGGCACCAATCAGGAAGGCGCGCGCACCGATGTGCCATGTCTGGTTGGCCTGTTCGAAATCCACCAGGCTGCGGCCTTCGAGGGTGACAAGCACGCGGTAGACGCTCGCTGGTGCTTGGCCAAGGTCGGCGGCAAGTTCTGATAAGGTTGCGCCGCCCATCTCGCTCAGGCGTTCAAACACGACCATGGCACGGTCCAGTGCCTTTATCGTATTTTGTTCGGTCTTGTCGTCCCAATCGCGGGGGCGTCCACGGGCGCGGCGGTCGGTGTTTTCCATTGTTTATTCCAGTTTTGAAAATCAATTTCATAATATGAAAAATTTAACCGACTGACAATAAAACAATTTCTGGCTCACTCGGTTTTTGAAAAATGATTTCAAAAAAATTGTGTGGTGCACAACAGGTGGCTAGGTTGACCGCAGAATCACAAAGGAGATTCCGATGAGTTTTCAAAACCCGGTCTTCATTCCCGGCCCGACCAACATGCCAGAGGCGATCCGTAAGGCTTGCGATATGCCAACGATTGACCACCGCTCGCCACTGTTTGGGCAGATTTTGCATCCGGCCCGCGCCGGCGTGCAAGAGGTCATGAAAAGCGAAACGGCAGAGATCTTCATTTTTCCGTCGACCGGAACGGGTGGTTGGGAAACGGCGCTGACGAATACGTTGTCCGCCGGTGACAAGGTTCTGGCTGCCCGGAACGGGATGTTCAGCCATCGTTGGATCGATATGTGCACGCGGCATGGGCTGGACATGCAGGTGGTCGAGGCAGCCTGGGGAGACGGTATTCCGGTTGCGACTTATGCAGAGATCCTTGCCGCCGACAAAAGCCACCAAATCAAAGCCGTTTTGGCCACGCATAATGAAACCGCAACAGGTGTGACGTCTGACATTGCGGCGGTCCGCAAGGCGTTGAACGACGCCGCGCATCCGGCGATGCTGTTTGTGGATGGCGTCAGCTCCATCGGGTCGATGGATTTTCGGTTTGATGAATGGGGTGTCGATGTTGCGGTCACCGGGTCGCAAAAAGGCTTTATGTTGCCTGCTGGTCTGGCGATTGTGGGGTTTAGCGCAAAGGCACTTCACGCGCAAAAGACAGCGACCTTGCCGCGCACCTTTTTCGACATCACCGATATGGCAAAGGGGTATGACAACAACGCCTATCCCTACACGCCTGCGGTTGGGTTGATGAACGGTCTCCGCCTTGCCTGTGAGACATTGCTGACTGAGGGGCTTGATCACGTCTTTGCGCGCCACACGCGGATCGCAACAGGTGTGCGACATGCTGTTGGCGCATGGGGGCTGGAGCTTTGTGCCGCGTCCCCTGACCTTTATTCCGATACGGTGAGTGCGATCAGGACGCCCGAAGGCTTCAACGCGACCAATATCGTAACGCGGGCCGCGGAAAGCTATGGCGTGGCGTTTGGTGTGGGGCTGGGCGAGGTCGCGGGCAAGGTGTTCCGCATCGGCCACCTAGGGTCGATGACCGATGTGATGGCCCTGTCAGGTATTGCCACCGCTGAAATGTGCATGGTCGATCTGGGCCTTGATATCGAGCTCGGGTCAGGCGTCGCGGCGGCGCAGGAATACTATCGCGGCACGCTTGAGATTTCGGTGAGGGCGGCAGCGTGATGTTGGATAACCCTGACCTGACAATCCCGACCTTTCAGGACGTGCTGGACGCCCATGACAGGATCCGGCCACATATCCACAGGACACCCGTTCTGACGTCGTCCTATCTGAATGATCTGACCGGCGCGCGATTGTTCTTTAAATGCGAGAATTTTCAAAAGGCGGGCGCTTTTAAGGTGCGCGGTGCGTCTAACGCGGTGTTCGGATTGTCGGATGCAGAAGCCCAAAAGGGTGTGTGCACACATAGTTCAGGAAATCATGCTTTATCCCTGTCCTACGCTGCGGGGCGTAGAGGCATCCCCTGCAATGTGGTGATGCCGCGCACGGCGCCGCAAGCAAAGAAGGACGCAGTCAAAGGCTATGGTGGTATCATTACAGAATGTGAGCCGTCCACGTCATCGCGTGAGGCCGTTTTTGCTGATGTTCGGGCAGCGACAGGGGGCAATTTCGTGCATCCTTATAATGACCCAAGGGTCATCGCTGGTCAGGGGACTTGTGCGCGCGAGCTGATGGAACAGACCGACGGGCTGGACATGGTTGTTGCGCCAATCGGCGGCGGCGGCATGATTTCCGGCACCTGTCTGACGCTGTCGAATATCGCGCCAGACGTTAAGATCATCGCGTCAGAACCGGAACAGGCGGACGATGCCTATCGCAGTTTCAAGGCGGGCCACATCATTGCCGATGACGCCCCAGTGACGATTGCCGACGGTCTAAAGGTACCCCTGAAAGAGCTGACCTGGCACTTTGTCAGCAATCACGTCACCGACATTCTGACGGCGTCCGAGGATGAGATCATCGCGGCGATGAAGCTGACGTGGCAACGCATGAAAATCGTGATGGAGGCAAGCTGTGCCGTGCCGCTGGCGACCATCCTTAAGAACAAAGACCGGTTCGCGGGAAAGCGGGTCGGGGTAATCATCACGGGCGGGAATGTCGACCTCGACACGCTGCCATGGCTTCAGTGAAAGGGACAATGCGATGAACGCGATTACGAAACTTGAAGGTCTTGAAGTTGGTTATGATGTGCCCGCATTGCCGGGTATGGACGCCGAGGATATCCAGACGCCAGCGCTTGTGCTGGACCTCAACGCGCTGGAACGGAACATCAAGAAGATGGGCGACTTTGCGGCGAGCCACGGGATGCGGCACCGCGTTCATGGCAAGATGCACAAGTCGGTTGATGTGGCATTGCTGCAAGAACGTCTTGGTGGGTCCTGCGGCGTTTGCTGCCAAAAAGTGAGCGAGGCGGAAGTCTTTGCCCGAGGCGGTATCAAGGACGTGCTGGTGTCCAATCAAGTGCGCGATCCCGCCAAAATCGACCGGCTTGCGCGGATCCCAAATCATGGCGCGCGCGCTATCTGTTGTGTGGACGATCTGGCCAATGTGGCGGACCTGTCCGCTGCCGCAACAAAGCACGGGAACCAGATTGAATGTCTTGTTGAAATCGACGTGGGCGCGGGGCGATGTGGCGTGCAATACGGACAACCTGTCGTGGACCTTGCCCTTGCGATTGCCGCCGCAGAGGGGCTGAAATTTGCAGGCATCCAAGCCTATCAAGGCGCGATGCAGCACCTTGATACCTATGCGGATCGTCAGGAAAAGACACAAATCGCCATTGATCAGGTGCGCGAAAGCGTCGCGATGCTCAAGGCGGCTGGCCTGGACTGCGATATCGTTGGCGGTGGTGGCACGGGATCCTACTATTTTGAAAGCGCCTCTGGCGTGTTCAACGAACTGCAATGCGGATCTTATGCCTTCATGGACGCCGATTATGGCCGGATTCTGGATAAGGATGGCAACCGGATCGACAATGGCGAATGGGAAAATGCGCTGTTCATTCTGACCAGCGTAATGAGCCATGCAAAAGCGGACAAAGCCATCGTTGATGCGGGCCTCAAGGCGCAGTCGGTGGATAGCGGTCTGCCCGTGATCTTTGGTCGCACCGATGTCACATACGTCAAATGCTCGGATGAACATGGCGTGGTGGCGGACCCGCATGGCGTACTCTCGGTCAACGACAAGCTGCGTCTTGTGCCGGGCCACTGCGACCCAACCTGCAATGTCCATGATTGGTATGTGGGCGTCCGTGACGGCAAGGTTGAAACTATTTGGCCCGTCTCGGCCCGTGGGAAGGCGTTCTGATCCATGTTTATCGTGCCAGAAAAGGACATCGCAGGGCTGATGACGCCAGAAGCGGCCTTTGCCGCAATCGAAAGCGTTTTTGCGGCCATGGCTAGCAAGGACGCCTATAATTTCCCGGTGATCCGAGAAGACATTGGCCATGCTGGCGCACTTTATGGCTTTAAGTCCGGGTTTGACCGCAAGGGCCTGGCCCTGGGTCTGAAATCCGGCGGCTATTGGCCGGGAAATGCGGATAAGGGTCTGACCAATCACCAATCCACGGTGTTTCTGTTTGATGCCGATACGGGACAGTGCCGCGCAGTCGTGGGGGGCAATTTGCTGACAGCATTGCGCACGGCCGCTGCATCTGCCGTGTCGATCAAGCATTTGGCGCGAGAGGATTCCAAGGTTTTGGGGATCATCGGTGCGGGCCACCAATCGGTCTTTCAGATGCAAGCGGCGGTGAAGCAGCGCAATTTTGAAAAGGTCGTTGGCTGGAACCGCAGCCCTGAAAAACTGGCGCGTCTGGCAACATGTGCTGACGCGCTGGGCCTGCCGTTTGAGGCGGTCAATCTGCCGACATTGGCGTCAGAGGCGGATGTGATCATCACCATCGCCTCGTCACACGCGGCGATCCTGTCTGACGCACAGGTCAGGCCCGGCACCCATATTGCCTGTATGGGGACCGACACGAAAGGCAAGCAAGAGGTCGAAGCGGCCATATTGGCCCACGCCACTGTTTTCACTGACGAAATCGCCCAATCCACCACAATCGGAGAGGCGCAGCACGCGATTGCCGCCGGGCTTATCAATGCCAAGGATCTTGTTGAGATTGGTGCGGTCATCAACGCGGATCATCCGGGCCGCAGCAGCGCGGACGAGATCACTTTGTTCGATGGCACTGGCGTCGGGTTGCAGGATCTTGCGGTTGCCAGTGTGGTGCTTGATCTTGCGATCGCGCAAGGCAGCGCGATTGAGGTGGCGTTCTAGCGCAATGCGGTCGTGCGTAGCCGCAATGCATTGCTGACGACAAAAACCGACGACAGCGCCATGGCCCCACCGGCCAGCATTGGCGACAGCGTCACCCCGAGAAGCGGATATAGCACGCCTGCGGCCACGGGGATCAGGGCGGCATTGTAGGCGAAGGCCCAAAACAGGTTCTGGCGGATGTTGCGCATGGTCGCGCGGCTGAGCGAAAGGGCCGTCGCCACACCGGTTATCGCGCCTGACATCAGGACCACATCCGCCGCTTCAATGGCAACATCGGTGCCATTTCCGACCGCGATGCCGACGTCTGCGGTGGCAAGGGCTGGGGCGTCGTTGATGCCGTCGCCCACAAAGGCAATAGCCCCATGCTGATCGCGCAGGTTGTTCAGGGCCGCAACTTTGCCGTCGGGCAAAACCTCTGCCACCACATGGTCGATGCCAAGGTCGCGGGCAATCACATCTGCGGTGGTTTGATTGTCGCCGGTGATCATCGCGACCTTCAGCCCCCGCTCGTGCAGCGCCTTTATCGCATCTGCCGTTGTCGTCTTGACCGGGTCGGAAACACCGATGGCGGCAACGGCCTGTCCGGCAATTGCGGCATAAAGCGGGGTTGCCCCGGATGCTGCGATTTCCGCACCAGCGGCCGACAAATCGCCCAGCGCAATGCCACGGCTAGCAAACAGACGATCTGCCCCGATCAGGACGTCGACACCGTCAACGCGGGCACGCGCGCCCATACCGGTGATGGCCGCAAAGTCAGTGACGTCGGGCAGGGGGGCGTCGTCGGCGGCGCGCAGGATGGCTTGGGCGATTGGATGTTCGGACTGCGCCTCAACCGCTGCAAGGATTGGCAGAATGGTGTCGCGGCTTTGGTCCGGTGCAAGCCGCAAGGTGGTCAGTTCCGGGCGCCCTTCGGTCAGGGTGCCGGTCTTGTCAAAGGCCACGATGCCGACGGTATCCATGGATTGCAGCGCGTCGCCCTTGCGAAACAGCACGCCCATCTCTGCCGCGCGCCCAATGCCCACGATGATAGACGTGGGCGTCGCAAGGCCCATCGCGCAGGGGCAGGCGATAATCAGGACAGAGACACCTGCAACCAGCGCAAAGGCCAGCGCAGGATCGGGACCAAACACCAGCCAAGCAAGAACAGTCAGCACGCTGAGTGCCATGACAATCGGCACGAAGATGCGGGTGATCTTGTCGACCAGCGCCTGAACGGGCAGCTTCGCGCCCTGCGCCTGAGACACCATCTGGATGATTTGCGACAGCACGGTCGCCTCACCCACGGCGGTCGCCCGATACCGAAAGGCGCCGTTGCCGTTGACGGTGCCGCCAGTGACAGCCGCGCCGATGGTCTTTTCGACCGGTGCGGGTTCGCCGCTCAGCATGCTTTCATCGACCCAGGATTGCCCGTCTGTCACCTTGCCGTCGACGGGCAGACGTTCACCAGGTTTGACCGTAAGAACATCCCCGATACGCACCTGATCAAGCGGCAGTTCGACGGTCTTGTCGTTGCGGATCACGCGGGCCGTCGCAGGGCGCAAACCGGCCAGACGCCGGATCGCCGCGCCAGTGCGGCCCTTGGCCCGCGCCTCTAGCCAGCGCCCCAAAAGGATTAGCGTGGTAATCACCGCAGCGGCTTCGAAGAACACGGCGCGCGTGCCAGCGGGGAACAAACCGGGGGCCAAAAGCGCCAGTGTTGAATACCCCCAAGCCGCAGATGTGCCCAAGACCACCAGTGCATTCATCTCTGGCGCGCCGCGCAACAGGGCGGGGACGCCTGCCCGAAAGAACACCCGTCCGGGGCCAATCAGAACAAGGGTGGTCAGCACGCATTGAATGATCCAGCTGGTCTGATGCCCGATTGTACGCCCAATCAGATGGTGAAATGCGGGGAACAAATGGCCGCCCATCTCTAACACCACAACCGGGAGCGTCAGCGCAGCCGCGATCATGGTTGCCCGCCTTAACGCGTTCGCTTCTTTTGCGGTTTGGTCAATCTGGGGATCAGTGGGCGCGACCTCGGCAGCATAACCTGCCTTTGCCACATGGTCCGCCAGCGCCGCTGCTGTCGTGCCGCCCTCTGTGTAGGTCACAAATGCTGTGCGGGTCGCAAGGTTGACAGAGGCCGCCTGCACGGCAGGGTCGGCCATCAACGCAGTTTCGACCCGCCCAACGCATGACGCGCAGGACAGTCCCGATACTTGAAGTTGCAGTGTCTTTGACATGGCAAGCGTATTCCCAATGCGCGCCTACCTATAAGGGGTGGTCGGGCGTTGTGGTCAAGGCCTGACAGGGATTCGCGGGGCATCGTTTTGGATACGGCAAGCCCCGGACAGGGCCGTCAGCGATTATTGTGGATGCAACAAACGCAATACGACTGGACCCCAAATGCTCAACTCTGCCGCCCGCAAACAAGGTGCTAACGCGACCATCATATGCATGGCACCAGATGTCTGCAAAACGCCCGTAGGCTCTGCGGTGGTACCAATCCCTTACATGATCGTGTCGCGGTTGGATTGGGCGACGCAGACGGTGCCGGACGTGAAGATCACCAATCAAGAGGCGTTCAACATGGCGTCGCGCACCAACAAGGTGATGGGCGACGAGCCGGGCAACCTTGGCGGCATTAAATCCAACGTGAACCGTGGCTGGTGCCGTCCGATGTCAAACGATGTGACGGTGATGGTCGGCGGGCGGGAATTGATCCGCAACAACCACCTTTATGAAATGAACTGCGCCGGGCCGCACGGCCCCGGCAACACGATCGGGCGGCTTCTGTTTATGGACCCCCGCCAGACGTGCATTTGATTTAACGATTTTCAGGATCAGGACCATGGTAGCGAAGACCTCTCAAGTGATGCGGGCCGCACAGGTGATAACGGCGCTGGGCCGCGATGCGCTGCAACTGCGGCAGTTCAACGGCACCGACCACGTCGATGACCTGTTTGAATACGAGGTCGAGGCACAATGTGCCGATACGGACGCGAAACTTGATAGCCTTCTTGGCACCCACGCCACCGTTGCGATCACCACAAAGGATCACGGCGACCGCTATTTTGACGGGATCGTCACTGCCGGGCGCTGGGTTGGCGAAACGGATGATCGCGCAGTCTTTCGCCTGACGCTGCGCCCGTGGTTTGCCTTGCTTGAACAGCGCCGGAACCAGCGGATTTTTCACAACAAATCGGTTGTCGGGATCCTGGAAGAGCTTTTCAACGCCTATGCCGGCCTTGGCGATCCAGCGGTCGAGATGCGCCTGACCAAAAGCTACCCCGACCTTGAATATACCGTGCAGTACCGCGAAAGCGATCTGGCATTTGCCCGCCGCATGATGGAACGTTTCGGCCTTTCGTTTCACTTCAAACATGCCATGGGATCGCACACGATGGTCATCACAGATGCCGTCGACCGCTTTGACGATGCACCCGGCAAGAACCGCCCGTTTCTGGATGTCACCGCCAGCCACGACGCTGATGAAGAACATTTTTGGCAGTGGCAAAAGGCGCGGCATATGACCACCGGGGCGGTCATGCTTAAGGATTTCAATTTCAAGTCACCGACCGCGAAAATGGACGTGGAGCGCACGGGCGACGCAACTTATTCCGAAGGCGCGATAGAGGCGTTCGACTATCCTGGCGATTATACATCGGAGGCGGACGGCAAGGATCTGATCGCCACGCGTGTCGCGCAAGAGCGCGGCAAGGATCATCGCCACACCGCAGAGGGTGATTGCGTCAGTTTGGGCGCGGGTATGAAGATCACGCTCACCGGGCAAGCCGCGGGTCAGGTCGTGGACGACAGCTATCTTTGTTTGTCGGCGACGCACTTTTTTGCCGATCAGTCCTATGCCTCCGGCGATGCAGAGACCGGGCTGATTTTCAAGGCGCACTACAGCTTTGTGCCGGTTGACGAACCCTATGCTGCCGCGCGCAAGACACCCTTGGCCTTGGTTCACGGCCCGCAAACGGCTGTCGTCACGGGTGAGGGAGAGATTGATTGCGACGATTTCGGCCGCATCATCGTGACATTCCATTGGGACCTCGCCGGGGCCAATTCCATGCGCTGCCGGGTAAGCCAGAACTGGGCTGGCAGCGGTTTTGGCGGGATGATCGTGCCGCGCGTCGGCATGGAGGTGGTGGTCGAATTCCTTGAAGGGGACCCTGACAAACCGCTTGTGACCGGCTGTGTCTACAACGGCAAAAACGACGTGCCCTACGACTTGCCAGATCACAAAACCCGCAGCACGTTCAAGACGAAGACCCATCAGGGTAAGGGATTTAACGAGCTTCGGTTCGAAGACAAAACCGGCGCGGAAGAAATCTATGTCCACGCCTCAAAGGACCGGAACGCCAAGGTTGAAAACAACCAGTCAGAGCGGGTCAACGTCAACAAGGTCGAAAGCGTAGGCCACGATAAGGCCAGCGAGGTTGGCAACAACATGTTGCAGGTTGTCGACGGCAATATGGATATTCGCGTGGGGCCCGCCAACAAGAACACGGTTACCCCGGCGGGCGCGTCAAAGGCGCCAGAAGGGCTGCCGGATCTGCCCGAGACCTTCGGCAAGGCCGGAAGCAACCCCGGTGAAGGGGCGCTGAACCTTTCGGTGGACACCAACAAAACCCAGACCATTGGCGAAAATCACGCCGAAAACGTTCGCCGCAACAAAACTTCGGTCGTGGGTGACGATTATGAATTGCGGGCGGGCAAGACCATTAACATCACTGCGGGCGACAAGATCGCGATCACCGTGGGCAAAAGCCGGATCGAGATGACATCCAGCGGCGACATTCAGGTCAATGGCACCAAGATCGGATTGAACGCGAGCGCCTTGGTCGAAGTGCTTGGCAAAATGGTCAAGATTAACTGAAAATGGCGCGTGGGATGGCATTGCAGCACATGACCCAAAGCGAGGTTTTGCAGTTGGAATCAGGTGCGCGCCTGCCGGTTCGACTGCGTCGCTTCATCAACAAATTGCCCTATGAGCCGGGATTGTTGGGGCAGATGCCCGTCGCGCTACAAAACTTATGCGTCGTTGCAAACGGGGCGTATGTCCCAATGACGAAAGCGATTCTCAGGTTAATCGCCTTTGAGGTGTAGGTAAATTTCGCGTTGCGTTGACGACAACACCCTGAAGTCAAAGCGCCATTAACCAATGTTTCCTGTTGATTGCAGCGCTTTACCGTGGTTCGGTTCGCGTTAACGGTTATTTTACCAAAGGATTTGCGTGATGCGTGCCCTGTTTTCATTTCAGCCCTCCCGTTCGCCCGTCAAAGCACGTTTGCTGGGTTCTTCGGCATTGGTCCTAACAACAGCGTTTCTGGCAGGTTCGCTGCCAAGCGCGGCTGCTGCCGATACGATCTACTACGACAATGAAACGCCTGGCGGTGTAATCGGCACTGTAGACGGTGGTGTATGGAACACGTCGACCGAAAACTGGAATGACGATGATGATGGCACGGGGTCCGAGCTTTCTTTCGAAAACAACCGCGGTGATGACGTTATTTTTGGCGCGACCGGTGTCACGGTCGATGTCGAAGTGCCTGTGCGCCCACGCTCGATCACCTTTGACGTAACTGGCTATGTGATCCGCCCCGCCGATGGCGCCGTAAATCCCGAGATTGTTGCAAAGGGCAAGGTCGGGAATGCAATTCCTGCAGGAATGTCCATCGACGTGACGAACGTTGACGACATTGCACAGATCTCCACTAACCTCTCTTCGGCTGGCAAAGACGACCGTACCTTTACGATCAATAGTTCTGGTGATGGCACTTTGCAGCTTACGGGCGATAATACCGACGCCGTCAGCACACTCGACCTGCAAGGTGGCCAGCTGACCAACCGTGGGGACTGGGGTGGTGAGGTTGAAGTGAATGGTGGCCTATTCCTTGCGTTGGAAGGCGAGATCCAGGACGTGGTCACTGTTGACGGCGGAGAGCTGGTCTTGCGGGGCGGCACTTTTTCGGAAGGTGGCGGCACCGGGCAGATTGATATCACCACGGGACTTGTACGGGTACGTCACGGCTCTGATCCCATCACTGATGCAGACCGCGAAGTTGATGTGAACGTCAATGGCGGTGAGTTGCTGATCGTCGGTGGCAATACCTTGACGGGCGACATCACCCAAACCGCAGGCGCAGTAAACAACAACGGTATCTACGTCGGAACGGCTGATGTAGGGGGCGGCGTCTTTACCAATGATGGCGACGTGACAGGCGCGATCGACGTCACTGGTATGGGCATGCTTGTGGTCGAAGGTGGCACAATCACAGGCACTGTTTCGACCAATGCTGTCGAAAGCAAGATTACACTTAGCGGTGGTACCGTCACCGCAGGTGTCTTGAACAAAGCCGGCACCACCACAGTTGACGGCGCTGCCAGCGCGACCGTGACCAACGGCGACGATATGACCGCGGGAACTCTGAATATCACCGGCACAGGAGTTCTGACGGGTGGCGTGATCAACGAAGATGGTACAACCACCAACGACGGTGAAATCATTGGTACTGTCACGGTGAATGGTGGGACGTTCGACAACAACAACACTCTCACGGGCACAGCCCTTGTGAATGGTGGTGGTATTTTTAATGCGAATGGAGGCACCGCCACAGGTCTTGTTACCAATCAAGGTGGCGACATCAATCTGCTGGGTGGTGGCTTTACCACCGGTATCCTGAACCAATCGGGCACGGTTGATCTGTTGGCCGATACAACCGCACCCGTCACCAATGCAGGCGGTACGGTCACTATAACCGACACGTTCACCTTGACGGGCGCTTATGGCAGCACGGATGGTGACACCAATGTCATCGGCACCATTGCGGGTCCGGTGACCTTGTCAGGTGGCGACATCAATGTGCTTGCGACAGGTCTGATCGACGACACGGTCGCGGTCTCAGGCTCTGGTGTGTTGAATAATGAATTGAACGGTGAAGTTGCCGGGTTGGTGACAAACAACGGCGGCACGGTCAACGACAACGGTGGCACCTTTACGGGTGGTATCGTCAACAATAGCGGCAACGTGTTTTTCAACGTCCCGGCCACAACGACTGCCGTCACCAATGAAGGCGGGACCGTCAACATTGATGCTGCGACAACTTGGACCCACAATTACGTCAGCAACAAGGGTGCCACCATCAATGATGGGACTCTGATGGGCACCCTGATGCTGTCGGGCGATGACACAGACGCAATTGCAGATGTCTTCACCAACAACGGCGACATCATCGGCAATGTGACGGTGGATGGATCGGGCGTGCTGGATGCGGAATCTGGCAGCACGCTTCAGGGCAAGCTCATACTTGACGGCGGTGTCGTGAACGCCAAGGGCGGCACGTTCAACCAAGAGATCCTGAACCAGGGTGGTGCGCTGAATATCGCTGGCGCGACCACGGTTGACGTGCGCAATACGGCAGGGCTTTTGACGATCCAAAATGGCGAAACGCTGACCGGCAAAGTCGATAACATCGGCGGCGACATGAACAACCTTGGCACGCTGACGGGTGCATTGGTCATTACTGGCGGTTCCGTCACCAACGCAGGTGACATGAACAGCACCGTGCGCCTGAACGCGGGCAACATGGATGCCAACAGCGGCGAAATTCTGGGCCAAACTACTGTCTTGGGTGGTCAGCTGAATGCGGGCGGCACCGCATTCTCGGGCGGTTTGCGCGGGCAAGGTGGCACGATCATCGTCGATGGCGATACGACCGCGGCCCTGACCAATGTTGGCGCGGCAGTCACTGTGCAGGGCAGCCAAACCCTGACGGGCGCTGTCGTGAATACCAGCGGCACAATTAATAACCAAGGCACGCTGGATGGCACCGTGAAAATCAGCGGTGGCAACGTCAGCAGCAGTGGCACGATTACAGAAAAGGTCACCGTGAACGCAGGCGGCACATTCACACCAACCGGTGGGATGCTGAATGCTGATGTGATCAACGCAGGTGGGAACATTGCAGCGTCAGGCGGCACTTTTGCGGGGCAGTTGCGCACGAACGCTGGTCAGACTGACATCGATGGTGAAATCACCGTCGCGACTCTGACAAACGCAGGTGGCACCTTGAACATCAATGGTGCAGGTCAAGTGAACGGCAGTGTGAACAGCCTTTCCGGCACAACCACACAGGAAGGTCTTGTGACGGATAGCGTCACTGTTTCTGGGGGCACATACAACGCCGAGGGCCGGGTCAATCTGGACCTGACCAACAACGGTGGTGACGTCGTTGCTGATGGCGGCCGGATCGACGGCGCGACACGCAACAACGCAGGAACGCTGACTGTTGCCGGCAACACGACCGGGACGCTTACAAATGCCAGCACCCTGACAATTGACGCAGGCGCGCGCTGGATCGGCGGCGTGACCCACAACGGTGGCGTGGCGAACAACAACGGCGTCGTGACAGACACCCTGAAAGTCCGCGGCAACAGCTGGAGCCAGAATTCCGGCGCGAACACGCTGGGCCAAACAACGCTTTTGACAGGTGGCACACTCATCGCAAACGGTGGCCGCTTTGACGGCGGTATCGTCGCAAATGCTGGCAGCCTGACCATTGCCGCTGACACTTACGCGGATATTCGCAATAACGGGATTGCGCTCACGATCGGCACGGCCCGTTCAGTTTTTGGTGACTTCACCAATAGTGGTGGGACGTTGCAGCTAAATGGTAAGCTGTTTGGTGATCTCGCGATCTCTGACAACCTTGTCAGCACAGGCGCCAATTCGCGCGTCAATGGTGCGACCACCCTCACGGGTACCGGTCAGCTTGATATGAACGGCGGTACTTTCACTGAAGAGGTGCGCTCAGTTTCAGGCGACCTGAATGTCAACGCAAGCGTCATAGCTGATATCCGCAACGTTGGAGCAAGCGTTGCTATCGGTGCGGCAGGGCAATTGAATGGCAAGTTGACCCAAATCAGCGGCACAACAACTAACAACGGTGAACTTGGCGGTCTTGTGACCGTAAATGGCGGCACGTTGACGAACAACGGATCTATGACCAACGGCCTTGTGGTCGGCGGCACCGGCACGGTGGATCATGACGCAGGTTCCATCAATGGGACCTCAAATCTGACTGGCGGAGAATTGAACCTAAACGGCGGCTCGGTTGGAAATAGCATTGTCAACAACGGTGGTGTTGTGAACCTGAACGCAGACATCACGACAAACATGATCAACCGTTCCGGCGATTTCTTCATCAACTCCGGTCAAGAGATTACCGGCTTTGTGCGCAATCTTGAGGCCGGCTATGTCCGGCTTGATGGCAGCATCGACGGCAACTTGATCAATCGTGGTTTGGTTGACTACTTCGGCGATGTGACCGGCACGCTGACCAACACGGGCACCATCAACACGGATCCGGGCGACGCGCGTGCCAAGACAATCAGCAACGACCGGGCCTATACACTGAGCGGACCGACCTCGCGGATCGGGATTTTTGAAAACACTCGAACAGGTGTGCTTGAACTTGACGACCGTAACATCGAAGCGGGCTATATTTCGAACCTTGGCACAATCACGATCGAGAATGGCTTTGTGCTTGCCTCAACCGGTGACGCCGACTTTGGCGCGCCAAGCACGCTGACCATCAACGATGGCACGCTTGCCGGTAACATGAGCTTTGCCGCCGGTGCGACTGTCGATCTGACAGATGCAACGCTGGAAGGCGATGTGACTTCGCAAACGCTGATCTCTTCGGCTGGCACGACACGGATCCTGACGGACGGCGCTGGCCCTGCTGATCTTGCGCTCAGCGGTCTTGGGCAGCTTGTCGTCGATGGTGATCTGTTCTCTGTCAGCGGTGATATCACCACGGATGGCGACACGGTTCTGACTGTGAACGACGGTGCGACACTGCAGGCCGGGAATCTGACCAGCAATGGCGATCTGACGCTGGGCGCCGGTGCAACACTGCGCACCTCGGGCCTTGGGACCAACACAGGCAACGCGACATTCGCGGATGGCAGCATGGTCGAAGGCGCGTTCTCTAACAGTGGCGTCATCATCGGAACAGGCACGCTCAGCTTTGCAGATGGTCTGACCGGTGGCGGTCGTGTGAACCTTGCGAGCAACAGCGCGACGTCTGACCGGGTGAATATCGGCGGCGACCTTGGTGCGCAGACCTTTGACCTTGATATCGACCTGAGCGGCACCACGGGGACGGCTGATACGATTGTCATGTCCCCCGGGGCCTTTGTGACGGGTGATGTGGTTCTGAACTTTAACGTGCTTGGCGCAGGCGGAGAGCAGGACGAAGATGTCGTCGTGCTGGATGCGGCGACGGGTCAGGACACGATCAACGCAATTGCAAATGGCCTGCCGGACGCGTCTGATCTGTCGCTGACCGATGGTATCATCGTCTACGGCCTGACCCAGAACAGCGCAGGCGATCTGGTGGTCTTTGATGCGCTTGACCAAGGTATCTCGTCCATCGCCGGCACAATCGTTCTGGCGCAGTCGCTGATCGGTTCGGTGATCAACCGTCCTTCCAGCCCCTTCGTCAGCGGTCTGGCATTTGAAGACGAAGATCCATGTGGTGCAGGCCTTTGGGCACGCGGCATTGGCGGTTCGGCTGATGCAACAGGTGAAATCGACCAGGTCAATGGCACGACAGAACCTTTCGACAGCAGCATCTCGGCTGACTACTACGGTGTGCAGCTGGGCGGGGACTATGCCTGCTTTAACGGCTTCTACAATGGTTGGGACGTCGCATTTGGTGCCATCGGTGGTGTGAACATCGGTAAATCTAATCAGCCGATCTTTGCCCCCGATACCAGCTCTGACACGGGTCTGTCTGACATCCAGACATCGGTGACTGACGTTGACTTTACCCAAGCCTATGGTGGCGTTTACGTTGCCGCGGTGCGGGATCGTCTGGCCGTTGATCTGCAGTACCGGATCGAAAAGACCGACTACACCGCCACCAACGTCGAAGCGACCGGCGGCGCGTCACTTGGTCTGACGGACGAGAAATTCACGTCCGACGGCAAAACCTTGTCTGGTGCGGTCTCCTATTCGTTGCCGATTCAGGAAACGGGTCTGACCTTTGTGCCGACCGTTGGTTTTGCTTACAGCCAGATCTCAACCGACCCGATCAACTTTGTTGGTCGCGGTGTGGTGCAGATCGACGACTTTGACAGTCAGATCGGCTTTGCAGGTGGTACCGTGACCCGCACGATTGTCGGTGATGATGGCGTCTCTGCACTGACGCAATTCGGAACGCTGACGCTTTACAAGGACTTTGCTGAAAATCCGACGTCGACCTTTACCCGGTCTGACAACGGTGACGTCACGCGGATCTCTTCCGAGAACCTTGGGGCATATGGCGAAATCAGCGCCGGTCTGAACTATGTGCGGATTTTGCAGCCGGGCGAATTTGGTGCGGTCAAGCAATTCAACGCCTCTGTGCGTGGCGACTTCCGTGTCAGCGACCGGCTTGATAGCTGGGGTGTGACGGCACAGGCGCGCTTCCAGTTCTAATCAGGTTCAAGGGCCGGGCAGAAAAACCCGGCCCTTAACATATTGAAGGGACCGCTTTTTGCGCGGCCCAAGGCTTGACCGCGCAGGGCCAAGGTTCCAGACTTGCGCGGAACGCACAGCCTATTGAAGATGATTGGATTGCAATGTCGTGGTTTAGCAAGGTTGCTTGGAAAGAAGGTCTGTTTCTGCAGCCGCAACACCTACAGCAAAGTGATCGGTACGTCGAAAAGCTGATTCAAGCCCGCACCGATGTGATTACGCCCTATCCATGGGGCATTTCGGAAATGACCGTGGATCGTGACATGGCCCAGCAGGGCCGCTTTGGTTTGCGCACCGTGACTGGCATCATGCCGGATGGGACACCCTTTGACGCACCCAATGCGGGCGATCTGCCGACACCGGTTGATGTGCCCGAAGACGCCAAGGGCCTTTTTATCTGGCTGACCCTGCCCGATATGTCCCAAAACGGCCAAGACGTTGGCGTCGGGCCAGAGGCGGCAACGACGCGCTATGCGCTTTCCTCTGCCACTGTCGCGGATAACGCCTCAAACGCGCGGGTGGAACATCTGATTGAAACTGCTGTGCCGCGTCTTGAACTTGACGTGCGCAAATCGGCCAAGCCGGGCTATCAATGCTTGCGCATTGCCCGCATCAACGAAGTCCGCGATGGTGTCATTTCGCTGGATGATACCGTCCCGCCACCGGCGCTGATCATCGCGGTGCATCCGGTGACGGTCGGCTATCTGACCCGCGTGATCGGCTGGATCGAGGCAAAGCTGGAAAGCCTTGCGCGCTATGCCTCTGACCCCTCTGCGGGCGGTGGGATGCAGGCGACGGATTACCTGATGCTGATGACGCTGAACCGCAATATCGGCGTGTTGCGACACATGGCGACCAGCCGGGCGGTGCATCCCGAGCGGCTGTATGAACATCTGATCGCGCTGGCGGGCGAGCTTGCAACCTTTGACCAAGGCGAACGTATGGCGCGTGATTACGGCCAATATGACCATGGCGACCCCAAGGAAACCTTTGGTCCCGTCGTGTCCGACATCCAGCGGGCCCTGTCGCGCGATGTGGGCCGTGCGGTGCGCCTGAACCTGAACCAGGTCCGCCAGAATTCCTATCTGGCAGAGGTCAGCGACCGCAACCTGTTCCGCGACGCAACCTTTGTGATCGAGGTCGAAAGCGCCAAGCCGCTGACCCAGGTCCAAAGCCAGTTCCCCGAACTGTGCAAAGTCGGCCCCAACACCCGCATGCGCGAGATCGTGACCAACAACCTGCCCGGCATCAGCCTTGTGCATTTGCCAAATCCGCCGCGTCAGATCAGGGTGGTCAGCACCAACGTCTACTTCCTGCTCGAGAAAAACACGCCCATGTGGCAGGAATTTTCGACCGCACCCGCTATCGGGATGCACTTTGCGGGCGACTGGCCTGAACTGAAACTGGAACTCTGGGCCATACCGGAGAAAAACTGATGTCAAAGGACGATGACAAGACGGTCTTTGGGGGCAAGCTGCCGCAGCAGCCAGCCCAGCCGCCGCGTGCGGCCCCTGGCGCGCCAAGCGCTGACCGCACTGTCATTGGCGGTGCTTTGCCGCCACAGCGTCCCGCACCGGGGGGTGGCTTTGGCACACCTGCACCGGGTCCCCAAGATGGCAACACATGGCTGGGTGGTGCGCTGCCGCCCGCGCAGCCAGCGCCGGGTCAGGCACCTGCGGCACAGCCGCAAGGGTTTTTCCCCGACGTGCCGTCTGGTCAACCGCAACAGCCGCAAGGCGTTGCAACCCCGCGCATCGCACTGGAAGAGGCCTTGCGCGCCACCGGCCTTGGCAAGGGCGGTCCGTCCAACCCGCTTTTGGCCGCAGCCGCAAACCTGTTGATCCTCTTTGGTCGGTTGCGCACCGGCATGGTTGAAATGCAGGCCGAACCGCTGATGAACCACGTCGTCCGCGAGATTGAGCAATTTGAACGCAACGCCGTGCAAGAAGGCGCTGACCCGCAAGAGGCGCAGATCGGCACCTATGTCCTGTGCGGCACCGCCGATGACATCGTGCAAAACCTGCCGGGCACCGACAAAAGCACCTGGCTGCAATATTCCATGGTCGCCCGCTTCTTCCAAAAGCGCGATTCCGGTGTGGGCTTTTTCCAAGAGGCTGAAAAGGCGATGCAGGCGCCCGCGCAACGTTATGGCCTGCTGGAACTGATGCTGGTCTGCCTGTCACTTGGGTTCGAGGGGCAATATCGCACCATGCCCAACGGTGCGGTTGAACTCGCCCGCATCCGCTCTGCCATCTATGAAACTTTGCGCCGGGTGAAGCCGCGCCCCGATGAAGACATCGCTGTGAACTGGGCCGCTGTGCCGATGGCGGCCAAGAAGCGCTTTGGCGGGTTGCCGATGTGGATTGTGGCCAGCGTCGCGGCGGTGATCGTTGTGGCCGGTTATGCGGGCATGTCGACCTATATCAACCGCGAAGGTGGTGCGCTGGCCAGCCAACTATTCACCATGCACCCAAATGCCGCCAACATCAGCCTTGTGCGCACCGCGCCTGTGCAGGCCTTTGTGGCGCCCGTTGATAACACCCAACTTGACCGCATTCGCGCCTCGCTTGCACCGCAGCTTGCCGATGGGTCGGTCGAGGTCGGCGAAAAGGGCGCGTTTATCTTTATTCGGGTCGGCAACACGCTGCTTTTCCGCTCTGGCAGCGCCACTGTGCGGCCCGAATTCGCAGAACTTGCCGCAAATATCGTCAATACGCTGAATGCAGAACAGGGGCCGATCCGGGTCTTGGGCTATACCGATGACATCCAGCCTTCTGGCCGCGGCCTATATAAGACCAACCTTGACCTGTCCGTTGGCCGTGCCGCCGCCGTCAAGGATGTGCTGGATGACCTGATGAACAACCCCGACCGGCTGAGCATCGAAGGCCGAGGCGAAGCCGATCCAATCGCAGATAACAGCACCGCAGAGGGCCGCGCCCTGAACCGCCGGGTCGAGATCATGATGGCGAAAGAGGGCACGTTTTGAGGTTCACCGCACTATTCCGCTTTCTGAAATGGAAGCCGTGGATGCGCATTCCCGCGATCATCATCGGGGTGATCTGCCTGTGTCTGGCGATCTGGTTCGGCTTTGGCATGATCCCGTGGTGGCTGACCCAAGCCGTCTGGTTCCGCGCCACCGTGATCGGTGTGCTCTTGGGCATCATCTTCATCGTTCAATTCCTGAAATGGCGCAAACGCCGCAAGCTTGCCCGCGAGATGGAAGAAGAGCTGGTCAAGGAACCAGCGGGCGACGGCAAGGTGCTGGCCGAAAAGATGAACACCGCCCTTGCGCGGCTGAAAAAGTCCGGCGGCTCAACCTACCTTTATGATCTGCCGTGGTACATCATCATTGGCCCACCCGGCGCGGGCAAGACCACGGCGCTCAAGAACTCCGGCATCGAATTTCCCGTCGCCGGTGACGAAGACGGCGGCATGGAAGGGTTTGGTGGTACGCGCTATTGCGACTGGTGGTTTGCCGAAGATGCGATCCTGATCGACACCGCAGGCCGCTACACCACGCAAGACAGCGACGCAGAGGCGGACGGCGCAAGCTGGACGTCATTCCTCAACCTGCTGAAACGCTCGCGGCCCAACCAGCCGATCAACGGCGTCATGCTGGCCTTCTCGGCCGAGGACATGATGACCTCCACCGATGAGCAATTGACCGAACACGCCAATATCGTGCGCGACCGTCTGGCCGAGTTGCACGACGCACTGCGGGTCGATTTCCCCGTCTATGTCCTCTTTACCAAGGCCGACCTGATCAGCGGCTTCCGCGAGTATTTCTCGAGCTTTAGCCAGCACCGCCGAAAATCCGTTTGGGGTGTCACGTTTCAGACCAAAGACCGCAAGGCGCAGACCCACGAAGATGTGGGCCCAGAATTTGACAAGCTGGTCAGCCGTCTGTCGGACGAATTGATCGACCGTCTGTCCGAAGAACCCGATGGCATCAGCCGCGTGGCGATCTTTGGCTTGCCCGGCCAGATGGCGCTGATGCGCGAAAACGTCAGCGAATTTCTGCGCCGCGTCTTTGCGCCCTCCAAGCACAAGACCAACGCCATTCTGCGGGGGTTCTATTTTACTTCTGGCACGCAAGAGGGCACGCCGATTGACCAGGTGCTGGGTGCGATGTCCCAGACCGACAACGCCAGCGGTGCCTTTGCGCCTGCGTTTATGTCGGGGCAGGGCAAGTCCTTTTTCATCCATGACCTTCTCAAGCGCGTGATCTTTGAAGAACGCGATTGGGTCAGCCATGACGCCCGCGCCGTCCGCCGCACGGCGATTTTGCGCACGCTAGGCTTCTCTGCCATCTCTCTGGCCACGGTTGGCCTTTTGGCTGTTTTCGGGTTCAGCTTTTGGCAGAACTACAATCTGCTGGGCAACGCCGAGGAAGAAACCGGCAAATACGCCCGCGCCGCACAGGATGAAATCGCCCGGACCGAGATCAGCGATCCGGGCCTTGAACCCATCCTGCCTTACCTTGACCAGCTTCGCGATATGCCTGCCGGTTACGGCGTCGCGACGGAACCGACCTTTTGGGAAGGTCTTGGCCTTGGACAGCGCGACCGGCTTAGCGTCGCCACCGACAGCGCCTATGCTGATGCGCTGGAACAAATGCTGCGCCCGCGGTTGATCCTTGATCTGGAAACGCAACTGCCGCAGATCCGTGCCGCAGGTGAACCCGCGCAGATTTATCGCGCGCTCAAGGTCTATATGCTGCTGGGCGGGCAAGCGCCCCAGACGGACGACGCCGCAATCAAGGCATGGTTTGAAAGTGTCTGGCGCGAGGAATATTCCGGCGCCTTCCAGATCAACCAGCGCGACGCGCTGAACGCGCATCTGGATGCGATGCTCAAACTCGACGACACACGCGATATTCAGGTCGAGATTGATCAGGAAACCGTCAACGCCGCACGTTCCGCTATCGTACAGATGTCGCTGGCCGATCAGGCCTATGCGCTGATTACGGACCGCGCCAGCACTGCCGGGCTGATTGATTACAATCTTGTGCAATCCACCGGCAATGACGCCAATCTGGTGTTCATCACCAAGGACGGGGCTGACCTGTCGACCGTTGGCGTGCCGGGGCTTTATACCTACGAAGGTTATTGGTCGTTCTTCTTTGACCAGCTTCTGGATGTGCGTGACGCGCTCGAGCGTGACAAATGGGTGTTGGGCGATCAGGCCGATCTGGTGAACTTTGACAACCAGATGCGGGGCCTCGATCAGGCGCTGCAATCGCGCTATGGGCAAGACTTCCGCGATGCGTGGTATGCGATGTTCGACAACATCCAGCTGGCCAATCTGTCCGCCGACAAGCCGCAGTATGACATCCTTGCCGCCGCCTCTGCGCCGTTTTCGTCCCCGATCTTGAAACTGGTCGAGGCCGTGGACGGCGAAACCCAATTGATGCGTGAACTTGAACGTATCGCTGCCGCTGCGGAAGAGGCGGAAGCCGCCGCTGCCGAGGGTGGTGGTGCCGGAATCGCAGGTGCGCTTGGCAATGTGTTCCTTGATGGCGCGCGTCGCCGGTCGGACAAGGCCGGTAAGGTCCTGCTGGATGCCGCCCGCGACAACAAGAACCAAAACCGCGTAAGCGGGGCCGCCGATGGCCCGCTGCGCCCGGTGGAACGGATCCAAGAACAATTCCGCGACTGGCATGTGCTGCTTGAAGGCGCCGAAGGCCAGCGCCCCATCGACATCGTGCTCGCTGATCTGGCGGCGATCCGCGACAACCTACGGCTTGCGTCGTCAAACCCCGGCCAGTCGGCCGCCCTTCTGCCGCAGCTTCTGTCGAACCTCACGCGCAACAATTCCCGCCTGCCGGGCGATCTGCGCGAATTCGTGAACGATGCCGAAAAGGATTTCCGCAACGAAGCGTCTGACGCCACGCTGGCCGAAATGAACCGCGCGCTGACCAATGAAATCGCGTTCACCTGCCGCGAAGAAATCGCGTCGTTCTTCCCCTTTGCGGATACGCCGCGGCAACTGCCGCCCGCCACCTTTGGGCAGTTCTTTGGCCCCGGCGGCACGATGGACCGCTACTTTAACACCTACCTTTCACCGCATGTGATCCGCACCGGTGACGGCCTTTCGGTTGACCCAAACAGCCCATTGTCCGACCGCCTGTCACCCGCCACCCTGCGCCAGTTTGACCGTGCCGAGAAAATTCGCCGCGCCTTCTTTGCCGCAGGCACGCCTGCGCCAGAGGTCAAGATCACCGTGCGCCACGTGGGCAACCATGCCTCTGTCGAACAGGCGCAGCTGGATATCAACAGCGCGATCATGCTGTCGCGCACCGGCGACCCGGCCAAAGCCTTTGACTGGCCCGGCGCTGGTGGCTCGGCCACGATCCTGCTGTTCCCATCGCTTGACCGCACCTCTGCCATCGGCTTTCAGGATGGCCCTTGGGCGATCCTGCGTTTGATGAAGCGTGCAGCGTCGATTCAGGACAACGGCGGCCAGCAGCGGTTGACGTTCAATATCGGTGGCCGCTCGATCAGCTATGACTTCGGCTTTAGCGCTGCCACCAACCCCTTTACCATGCGGGAACTCAGCGAATTCAGCTGCCCGCAAAGTCTGGACTGACGCCATGATGGAGGGGACAGAGGATCACGGCGTCGCAGTAGGCCTTTATGGTAAACACCCCGCGTTTGGCGATTTTGTTACCAATGGCCTGCCCGATGGACCGCAAGACACTTTGGAAAAATGGTTGCACCACGTCATGCCCGCTATTCGCGATGGCTGGGGCAATGATTGGGGGCCGTTGTTCGATGCAAGTCCGGTGATCCGGTTCTGGTTCGGCGCAGGGCTGATCGGCGAGGTCGCGCCGATCTTTGGCGTGATGGCCCCATCGCGTGACACCGTTGGTCGCCGCTTTCCATTGGCCGCTGCGGTCGCCGGATCCAGTCAACCCGCCCCGGTTCAATCGGGGGATCAAGCGATCTATGTGGCCCTGACAGAGGCAATGCGCAGCTATGCCCGCGACCCCTCAACCGGGGCAGGCGACTATGCCGCACATGTGCATCGTGCGGTGTCCGCCATGCTCCCGCCACCGGCGACAGAACTGGAACCAGATTTCTGGGCCGCCCGCGCCGATGGCGACCTTGACCGGCTGTGGGGTGACGTGGCCGGTGTCGATCACCTGCGTGCGGCGGCAACCCGCAGCTATCTGTGGTGTGAAGGCCCCGGTGGTGCGGCGGTGCATGTCACGCGCGGCCTGCCTGATGCACCGGTCCTGGCCTGGCTGATGACGGATGCGGTGCGGGCCACCGCACCGGCTGCCGTCCCGATGCCGGCACTTGATGAACAACCGCAGGCCATGGCCCCGGAACCCGATAAAACAGTGCCACCAATGGCAGATAATGATAACACCGTCGCGCCTGTGGTCCTGCCGCAGATGACGGACGAAGGGGCGATTGATGCAGACTGAATTCTTCCTGTTTGACACAGGGGCGGCAACAGACACGGGCCGCGTCCGTGACCACAACGAAGATAGCTATTTCGTGCGCCCTGAATCCGGCGTCTGGGTCGTGGCGGATGGCATGGGCGGCCATGACGCGGGCGATTTCGCCAGCCAAACCATCACCGGAGAGATGGAGACGGTCGGCTTTTCAATCTCAGCCGGGGATCTGCAAGCCCGCTTTATGGAACGGCTTGGCCGGGCGCATCACAAGATTGGCGAACATGCGATTTCGCTGGGCGGCGGCACTGTTGGCGCGACGCTGGTGGCGCTTTTGGTCTACGAAGAAAGCTATGCTTGCATCTGGTCCGGGGACAGTCGGATCTACCGGATGCGCAACGGATCGCTTGAACAGCTGACCCGCGACCATACCGAAGTGCAGGAACTGCTCGATGCCGGTATGATCGGCGAAGAAGAGGCCGAAAATTGGCCACGCAAGAACGTCATCACCCGCGCGATTGGCGTGTCAGAGGAACCCAATTGCGACGTTGTCAGCGGTGAGATCCGACAGGGCGACATGTTGCTTTTGTGCTCTGACGGGCTGACGGAACATAACAGCGATGCCGATATCGTCGCCGCCCTTCAGCGGGGGGAAACGGCGCAGTCGATTTGCAACGATTTGATTGCCCAGACCCTTGATCGCGGGGCCAAAGATAACGTCACGGCGGTGGTGGTGCGATGCCTGCCGCCAGAGCCGTTCTTCTAGGGGGTCGCGTGATGCAAAACGATACGCCAGATCCTGACAAGACCATCCCGCCACAGGGCGAAGAGGATGATATCTTTGCGGTCGACTCCCCCGCAGAAGATGTTGACCGCACCGTCATTTCCAGTGCTGCCGTGCCGCCTGCTTCGGCGGATGAAGATCGCACCGTGATCGAACCGATCCAGTCCCCGGCTGTGGACGAAGATCGCACGCAGATCGCCACCGATGATGATGTCCCGCCCGCAGTGGCCCCGCCCACGGCCGAGGCTTTGCCGGAAGATCCCGAAGACACCCCTGTTGCAGGTCTCTCAACACCGCCTGTGACGACCCCGCCCGAAGATAGCGAAACGGGCATCTCGTCCCCACCAAAGGCAGAGGCCCCTGCCGAAGGTGACAGTGGCATCGCGACTCCCCCCGTGACCGAAACCCCCGCGGATGGCGACAGCGGCATTGCGACGCCGCCCGTGACAGAGGCCCCGATGGCTGCAACCAGCGGGATCGCCTCTCCTCCGGTGGTGGAGGCTGTGGCTGCCGCAGCAGTTGGCATCGCCACACCGGAAGAGATCGACACGACCGAAGAAGACACCCCGGACGCGGAAGAACCAGCGCCTTCACTGCCGCCGGAACCCATTGAAGCGGCAAAAGAACCCTCCATCGCACCGCCGCCCGACGATCTGTCGGACGCGCCGATAGATGAGCCCTCTCCGCCCAAGGATGCCGTGCCCGTTGGCACGATGATCAACAACAACTACGAGATCAAAGAACTGATCAGCGCTGGCGGTATGGGCGAGGTCTTTCGCGGTGTGAACGCCTTTACCGGCGATGCGGTGGCGATCAAGATCGTGCTGCAATCGCTGGCCAATGACAGCAAGATCGCGGCCCTTTTCATGCGCGAAGCCAAGGTGCTTTGCGGCCTGTCTGACAACGCCATCGTGCGTTATTTCAACTTTGTGAAAGACGCAGCGCTTGATCGGTTCTGCCTGATTATGGAGTTCATCGACGGCGTGTCCCTTTCGGATTTCGTCCGGGATGAACGCCCCCTGACCGAAGACGAAGCGCGCGGCCTTTTGCGCCGCGTGGCCCGTGGTCTGGACCGTGCCCACCAGATGGATGTGGTCCACCGCGATCTGTCGCCTGATAACGTGATGCTGCGCGACGGAAAGGTGTCAGAGGCGGTGCTAATTGACTTTGGTATCGCAAAGTCGACCGAGATGGCAGAAAACACGCTGCACGGTCAATTGGCCGGTAAATTCAAATATATATCGCCCGAACAACTTGGTCACTTCGGCGGAGAGATTGGGCCCCGCACCGATATTTATGGCCTTGGTCTGCTGATGGCCGCAGGCCTGCGCGGAGAGCCGTTGGACATGGGTTCATCCGTGGTTGAGGCCGTGAACGCCCGACGCGAAATCCCGGACCTCAGCGACGTGCCGGATGGGCTGCGGCCGCTGCTGGCGCATATGCTGGAACCGGATCCGATTCACCGGCCTGCGCGGATGCTGGATGTGATCCGATTGCTTGACCATCCTGCTGATATTCCTGCCAAATACGGTGGCGCACGACCTGTCGCCGATGGGCAAACCCGACCGCCTGCGGGACAGGTCACGTCGGGGATTGCAACGCCGGGATTGCAGCAACCGCCGACCCATTCAGGGCAAACCCAAGGGGTTGCCCCAAGCCTTGTGCCAGCCGCGGCAGATGCAACCTCGGCCAGCCCCTTTGGCGCGCCAACCGGGGTGGCACCGGGGACGTTTGCACCGGGTGTGACAGCGGCGCCGGGCACCTTTGCGCCGGGCCAGAACACGATGGCAGGCACCAGCCCAAGACGCCGCAACAGTGACGGCGGCGGCGGTGTTGGACGATGGCTTTTGATCCTGTTGGTGATTGCGGGTTTGGGTGGATTTGTTGCGTGGCAACAAGGACTTATCCCAGATGAAATGTTGCCAGACGGACTGCGGCAAGCAGATGCGGGCGGCAGTGAGACGATCGAGGATCCTGTGACCTCGACCCCATCGGGGCCGATGACGCGGGCAAGTTTCCTTGCCAACTATGACGCGGGTGCCTGCACCTATGCGACGCGGATTGCGACCGGTCCAGAGGCCGGGGTGGTGGCGACGTTCAGCAACTCCCAAGGGGCTTTTGATGGCTTGGCGGATGCGTTCGAGGATGCCTTTGACAGCCGTCCAAACATCAGCACCAAAATCATCCCCGACAGCCATTGTGCCGCGCTCGATTTGGGCCGGACGATGCAACAAACCGGTGGGGCCGCACCCATTTTGGTCTTGGATTCCAATGAGATGCAAAGCGGTGGATCCATCGTTGGCCGGTTGAGCGACCGTCGCGGTCGCCCTGTCTGGCTGGTGCTGATCACGGCCGCTGGCGGGGTTTATAACCTGACGGATCGGATGACCGAAGGTGCTGACGGCAGTGCCACGTTCAGCTTTGGCCTGAACAGCGATGGCAGCGGTGAGGCGCAGCCGCAGATGATCATGGCCGTGGCGTCTGACGCACCTCTGATCGCGGCGGCAGCGGCGAACAATGGCGCGCGCGCGTCAGATTTGCTGCCCCTGATTGAGGCGGAGATCGCCGGAACGGATGGGCGTGCGGGCGCGGCCATCGCGGTGTTCGATTTGCTGCCATAAGGGGTATGCACAAACCATGCACAACCCATGCACATAGTGGCCACATACCATATGCATGAGAGTTTTAAGCCGCGTTAACCGTACGGTCGGGTTAACGCACTTCAAACGGGATCATGACCAGCGGGATATTGGTCCCAATCTCGGCCTTGAGGGCAGGAAAGAAGTCTTCGGCCAATTGACCGTTCTGCGTATCAAGGGTGCGGGGGCGGGCGTCGGTGGCCAAGGCGATCAACATCTGGGATGTGTCGCGCGCGGCCCCTTCCCGTCGCATCGGTGCCGCAAAACGGGCGTCGGCCCCGGCGAAGGTCAGGTAGTTGCCAATGTCCTGCACCACGCCGTTATCATCCACCAGCAAAAGCGTCACATAAGCACCCGCCGCGCGGCCAACGACGCCGGTGAGTTCTTCGCCGGACGGCAAGCGATCCTCGACCACGCCAAGCGAAAGGCGGAAGGCGGGATAGCTGGTGTTTTCGCGGATGAAGGTGGCCGCGGCGCATTGGCGCGGATCAATCAGCACGCCGCGCTGGGAAGGGCGGGGTTCAATCTCTGACAAGACATCAGCGGCGAAGGTTGTAATGCTGGGTTCATCGGCGGCCAGCATCACAAGTTCCGGTGCGCCATCTGCCCCTTGCTGCGGCATCGCGACAAGGCAGGCGTCAGAGGTATTGGCGCGGATCTTGGCGACCAGTTCGTTCACGACGGCCTGCGGGCTGCCGGGCGCGGGGGGTTCCACGGCGGGGCGGCGCGGCGCGGGCGGTGTCAGTTGTGGCCGGGTTGAGACGGGTGCGATGCGGGTCGTTGTGCCAGCGGTCGCCGGGGCAACGGCGACAGGTGCAATCGAAGGCGCGGCGGCTGAAAGCCGTTCGGGCGCGCCGCCGTCGATCGGGGCAAGGGCGGCGATCGTATCATCATCGGGGCGCAGCGGGCTAAGGGGTTCGGGGGCAAGGGCAGTTGGTTCAGCCTCAACCGGTTGCAGCGCCTCTGGCGCATCGGCGCGTTCTGGCTGAACGGGTTCGGGGGTCAGCGCCTCTGGTTCCACGGGTTCGGGTGTCAGCGCCTCTGGTTCGACCGCATCGGGCGTTTCGGCGACGAGTTCTTCGGGTTCGTCAGGTTCGACGGCGGGTTCCGGCTCTGGCTCTGGCGCGGGTTCCGGCGCGAGGGCGGGCAGGCTTTCTGGCGCGTCGGGCGGTGTTTCAAGGCCTTCGCCAACGTCGCCCTCGGCCCCGGTGGTATCCGACGGTTGTTCGATGGTGATATTGTCGAATTGCAGGCTGGTGACGATGATATCGACGGTGGCTTCATCCTCGGATTCCGAGAAAAGCTGTAGGTCGTTCACGAAATCCAGTGCAAAGAACACAAGGCCCACGTGCACCAGTGCAGACAGGCCAAACGCCTCGACCCAGTGGATTGGTTTGCCGCCACGCCCGGTCATGCGTCTTCACCCGGCACGCGCAGGGTGACCAGTTTCATGTTGATATCGGTCAGTTCCGGCCTGTTCACAATCTCAAGCAATGTGCCGGCGGGGGCGTCGCCCGAAATGAGGATGTGCAGGGTCAGTGGCTGCGGCAGGTCCGCGATGCTGACGCCCAAAAGGTCGGGCGCAAGCGGCTGGCCGTCCAATTCCCAGTTGCCCGCGGGGTCGACCACAAGGATCGGAGAGGGGAGCTGGTCAAGCGGCAGGTCCGTGGTTTCGGCCAGATCAACGCCTTGCGCAGGCGGGTTCATCAGCTGCCCGGTGGCAAGGAAGAAGAAGATCAGCAGAAGCACGATGTTGACGATGGCAAGCGAGACATCAAGTTGGATCGGCTTTTTGGGGCGGGGAAGAGCCTGCATCTATGCGCCCCCGCTTTCAGCGATTTGGACAGAGACGACACCGGCGGCGGTCAGTGCCTCTAGCACGTTCGAGAGATCCTGCACTTGCGCGGTCTCGCGCAGGATCAGCACGACGGCGGCGTCATCATTGGCAGCAAGGGCCATGGCGAGCGCCGAAAGCTGGCTGGGTTCAAACCGCTGGCCTTGGGCTGTGACCTGACCGGCGTCAACGGTCCAGATGGCGGCGTTTGGCGGGGCCTCGGCGATCTGGTCGGGGATGTCCTGGCCTGAGGATTGCGCCCCTTCTTCGCCGGTCAGCCCGGTGCGGATGGTCAGCAGGGAATAGGGCGCGAGGTTGGAGGACAGCATGAAAAAGATCAAAAGCTGAAACATCGCGTCGGCCAGAGGGGTCAACGTGATGTTATAGCGCCCGGTGTGCCGGGGCAGAGCGACCTTTGATCGGGCCTTGGACATGGTCTATTGCGGCGTGTTGGCGTCAACGCGCCCATGGATCGCGGCAGAGATCAGCGTCTCGATCGATTGACGTTCGGTTTCAATCCGGCCTTCAAGCCAAGTTGCGATGAAGTAGGTGATCAGCGCGATGGCAAGGCCAGCGGCGGTGGTGGTCAAAGCGGTCCAGATACCACCGGCAAGTTGCGTCGGATCCACTGCGCCGTCAGCGCTGGCGAGGGTCGAAAAGGCATCGATCATCCCGATCACTGTGCCCAGCAGGCCAAGGATCGGGGCGGCTTGCACCACGGTTTCCAGCACGCGCATCCGGCTGGTCATGTTGCCAAGTTCGACCAATGCAGTTTGTCGGCCCAGCTCTTCTGCGAATTCGGAATTGTCGGGGCGGGCGCGCAGGCCAGAGAAGACCGATTGCAGCACACGGGCCAAGACAAAGCGACGTTCGGCGGCACGGGACAGGGCGGCGTCAGCACGGCCACCCAGCCAGTCTTCGAGGATGTCTTCGGCAGCGCGGCCACGGCCCACGCCCATGCGGGCGAATTGGAAGATCTTGAAGAAGGCGACCGTGACGGCCAGCAGAGACATGATGGCAAGGGCCGCAAACACGGCGAGGGTGGACGTGTTCAAGGCCGAGAGATCAGGAGCGTTCATGGAATGCCTTTGTCAGAAAACGAGCGGCCCGCAGAGGCTGCGGGCCGGAATGGATCAGATACCGAACTGGATAGTGGATCGCGAGGCCGTCACAAGCCCCGAAAGGCAGAAATCGCCTTCGCCAGAGCCATCGGCCAATGTGCAGGCGGCGACGTCATTCACCACGATCCGGCTTAGGCCGGTGCAGGGCTGATCGGACAGGTCGAACTGCACGACCTTGGTTTTGCCGATGGTCAGCGCGCCAAATTCCAGCACCAGGATCCGGCTGACAACGCCGTCAGAGTTGAACACGGCCACCTCGTAGGCGGTCTGGGCCAGTTCCTGTCCGGTCTTGTTGGTCGCGACATAGGTCAGTCGGCAGCCACCTGCGGTGGTTTCTGCGGCGTTATTCAGCTCGAGCGAGAATTCAGCGGCGTCCTGTGCGGCGGCAGGCACGGCCAGAAGTGCGAGCGACCCAGCAAGGACGGCAGCGCGGTTCAGTGATTTCAGAAATGACATAGCTTCCCCGGACAAAGTTTGTGTGCAGCAATGGTATTAGACCCATCGACGCTTTGTCCATGATTATCGGGGTTTGACGCGCGATTGAAGGCTAGCGGAAGACGCCAACGCTCCATCCGGTGGATTGTATCATCAACTGGCGCAATTCGTCTTGCTGAGCCGGTGGCATATCCACCAGTGTTGTGGGCACGCCCTGGTTCATCAGCACCTGATAGGCGGCGATGGTGATATCACGGGTTTCCGTCATCTCACCGATGCGGACGGTGACGATCTGGTCAGAAAACGATTGCTGCAATTTGGTGACAGGCGGGTCATTGGCCAGCACCGCGGCGGGCACACAGGCGGCCAGGACGATCAAGGCACAGATGCGAAGGGTCGAGAATTCCATGCGGAAATTCCTTATCTAAATCAGTCTTCCCCCAGCAATGCGCCCGATATGCCATAAATCCGGCCTCTGCGCAAAGCTTGCCCCACTTTGGTGGAGTTTGCTTTCGCATTCCTAAAGATGCGTTGTATCAATGTCGCATGTGCCGATTTGCCCTTTCCGCCCTGACTGCGATGGTTCTCGGTGTCCTGCCGGGCACCGCGAAGGCCGCATTTGCCGTGTGTAATCAATCTTTTGACGTCGTGAACGTCGCCATTGGGCAATTTGAGGATGACACATTTGTCACCCGCGGATGGTGGACAATTGGCCCCAATCAATGTGCCAATGCGATCAAGGAAAGCCTGACGGCACGGTATATTTACGTCTTTGCGCAAGATGTTTTTGGCAATGAGGTGATGAATGGCAGCACGCCGATGTGCATCGGCACAGCAAGGTTTGTCATTCGCGGCGTGGACGATTGTTTGATCCGGGGGCATTTGCCTGCGAACTTTATCGAAGTGGACACGCAGCAGACCGAACGCTGGACGTTGTTTTTGACGCCGCAACCCTAGCTTGAACGGGTTTGGTGCGGTATCCTGAGGATGGAAGGTTCTTGATGAAAAGACTGGTGCCGACAATGCTGACCGGATTTGCCCGCTTTTGCGGGGCGGCCGCGCTGTGTCTGGGTGCCAGCCAAGCCACAGCGCAAGAGCGGCCGGCCCTGGTGATTGCCAATACCAGCTATGCCGGGAATGCGGCCTTGGGCGGGCTGCGGCGCGACACTGAAAAGTTGTCAGAGGCGCTGTTTGGTTTGGGGTTCACCGTGACCCGGCTTGAGAACGCCGAAAAGGCCGCGATCGAGGCGGCCTTGGCTGATTTGGCGGGCAAGGACGGACCGGCGGTGGTGTATTATGCAGGTCACGGATTTGCCGTCGACGGTGTCAGCTATGTGCAGCCGGTCGCGGCGGTGGGCGAGACCCCGCAGGAACTTGCAGCGGCATCCGTGCAGGTGGTCGATCTGCTGGGCCGCGAAGGCGAGCGGGTCGTGATGCTGGACACCTGCCACGGTGGGGCATCGCAAGGGATTATCGGTGCCGGGGCGCTTGATGTGTCCTTGGCGGATGTGGCTGCGGTAACCCCGGATCTGGCGCTGTTCAGCACAGTGCCGCCCGGAGTGGCCTGCCCGGTTGAACCGGGTGAGGGGCTGACATCGGTGCTGCTGGAACGTCTGACGGTGCCGGGTCTGCCCTCGACCGAGTTGCTGCCGCCAGCCGAAGCGCCAGTGGTCGAAGTGGCTGAAGACGGGACAGAGGTTGTGACCCCCGACACGGGGCTATGGGCGGCATCGACATTGGCAGAGCCATTCGTGTTCCGCCGCGCCACGAGCGAAGTGGCGTTGACCCAGAAAGATTATGAGATGCTTGAAAGCGTCTCTCCGTCTGCCCGCGCGCAATTGCTGGCGATGTGGGAAGAGGCGGGGATCGCCGTGGATTTCGCCGGAGAGGTTGGCGCGGCACCCGCGCAGGTTGGCACCGTGACCGAAGAAACCGTGGTGCTGATTGAACCGGTGCGCCCGGTCAGTGTCGCCAATGCGGTGTCGCCCGTTTCGGTGGCTGCAGCGGGCGTCGCACAGGTGCAGGGCGATGTATCAATCCTGACGGTGGCCCCGCAGCCGGTGTCAAACACGCCGCGCCCGGTGCCGGGGGCAGGTGGTCTGCCGCTGCCGTCGATCATCGTGGGCTACCCTGAACAAGAGGTCGAAGCGAGCTTTGACGTGGCCGCAGAGGATGATGGTGCAGCGGTTGGCGGATCAGAGATCAGCGCCTCTGACGTGGCGCTGCGCCGGGATTTTGCCGAGAACAACAGAGAGCTATATCTGAGCCTGATCGAAACCGGTGCCTTTGACCCGCCGCAGGCGCAATTGGCCGCGGCGATCCAGACAGAGATGAAGCGGATGAATTGCTATTACGCCGCGATTGATGGCGATTGGGGTCGCGGGTCGCGCGCCTCTGTCGCGCTGTATTTTGAGCAGTTTGGCGGGACGTTTGCCGGGCAGGATGCCACGATTGATTTATGGCGGCAGATCCTGGTGAAAGATGATGTGCGCTGTCCTGATCAGGTGATTGCGGCACCTGCCCCAAGGCAGACGACGCAATCCGCGCCACGTCGCCAGACCACGACGCAATCCGCGCCACGTCGGGCGACGCCGGCGCCCGCACCCGCACCAGCGCCCGCAGCACCGGCGCGGCGGACGTTGAACAGCACCGGCGGCACGGGCGTGTTCCGCTAGGATGCCGCGATGATCGAGGTCGATCCCGCATTCCAGAAATCACAGGCCAAGGCCAGAAAGCGCCGCGCCCAAAGGCGGATGCAGCGGGTTGCGGCGATCGCAGGTGGTGCAGTTGTCGTGGTCTTGCTGGGGTTTGGGGTGGTCTGGCTGTTCAGCGGCAGTGACGCGGATCCGGTGATTGCAGAGGCCGACGCCGCAGAAGGACAGTTCGTTCAGGTCGAAACCGAAGAGGTGGCCGCACCGGTGCGGGCGGCGACCCCGTTTGTGGATATTGCAGGCGACCCGATGATCCTGCGGTTCGAATCTGGCGGCGCGCAGGACAGCCTTAGCCTTGCCGGGCCGATGACGCTGGATGCGCGCCGGATTGGCAACCCGAGGGCTGACCGTCTGGCGCTGGTGCGAGAGCCGTTGATCGTGCAAGAGCGGCAGTTGATCACGGCCCTGCCATCCAGTCGCGAGGATTTTGCGTTCTTTCAGGCGCAAAGGTCTGCGTCTTTGAATGCGCCCGCGATTGCTGCGGTCGAGGTGCCGGTGCCCGAGGCGGATCTTGATGTGGTGGTGGTCGCCGCAGACAGTGACGACAGTTGGGGAACCGCGCTGGGGGATGAGGATGCATCACCCGCGACCTACGTGGAGACGCGGATCGAGAACACCACAAGCGTGTCCTTTGTGCGACCCGAAGCGCAGCGCAGGCAGCTTTACGAAGACATCGTGGTGCGGATGGTGACAGAGCGCAGCATCACCGATGTGTTGGCCACCAACGGCTTTGCCCCTGATGCGGCGAAATCATGGGGCGAACAGATCGCGGTGATCATCCCCGAGGCGGCAAAGATGGCGCCGGGGTCTATTGTGGCGATCCGCGCAAGAAAGGACGGCGGCGTCTTGGCGCCCTTGCAATTGTCGCTTTACGGGCCACAGGGCTACATCAACTCCACCGCGCGGCGCGGGTCGCTGGGCTTTGAGCTGGCGGCCGATCCGTGGGTCGATGTTGACCTTTATGCCCTGTCGTCGCCTACGGCAAATCTGGCCGCCCCGCAGCAGGACTATCGCCTGTTGGATGCGGTCTATAGCGCGGTGATCCGCAAAGGCGTGCCGACAACGCTGGTGGGCGAGATGATCGTGATGATGTCGCAGTCCTACGATCTGGATGCTTTCGCCGCCCCCGGCGACGAGGTGACGGTGCTTTATGCCCCTGCCCCCGGCCCGGCGGGCAGTGGGCCGGGGCAGATCCTGTTTGCCGGGATCGAAGGGCCATCTGGCAATATGCCTTGTTATGTAAGCGCCGACGACGAGGGCAAGTTCAGTTGCTTTAGCGACCGTGGCCGCGCGGGGGCTGCGTCACAGGGTGGGTTCACGACGCCGGTGCAAGGCACGCTGACGAGCAAGTTCGGGCCAAGGCACCACCCAATCCTGAAGACCGTGCGCTTGCATGGCGGGGTTGATTGGGCGGCGCCAACGGGCACGCCGATTGTCGCGGCCCTTGCGGGGACGCTGGCCGTTGTGGGGGACGGCGGCGGCTATGGCAATGTGATCTATATCGACCATGCGGGCGGTTTGCAGTCACGCTATGCCCACATGAGCCGCTTTGGCGAAGGGATGCGCGCGGGTCGTGCGGTGCAGCAGGGCGAGGTGATTGGCTATGTTGGTACCACGGGGCGATCCACGGGCCCGCATTTGCACTTTGAGTTTCGCCAGAATGGCACGCCGGTTGATCCTTTCACCGTCAATCCGCAAGGCGGCACGGTTGTGGCGTCTGGTGGCGGGGCGGCGTCTGGCGCGGTTGAGGCCCTGGTGAACCAGATCATCCGGGTCGAAAGTGCGGGCAATGCCAATGCCAAGAACCCGCTGTCGACGGCGACGGGTCTGGGACAGTTCATCGAGAGCACGTGGTTGCGGATGATGCGGGATTATCGCCCGGATCTGGCCCGCACCATGAGCCGGGCGGAGCAGTTGGCGCTACGGACTGACCCGACATTGAGCCGCGAGATGGTGACAAATCTGGCCCGCGAGAATGAGCGGTATCTGTCGGGACGGGGGCATAGCATCTCTCCCGGTCGGTTGTATCTGGCGCACTTCCTTGGGCCGGGTGGGGCCAATACGGTGCTGTCACGCGGCGATAGTGAGACGATTTTGTCAGTCATGGGATCGGGTGTGGTCAATGCCAACCCGTTCCTGCGCAATTATACCGTGGCGGACCTGAAGGCCTGGGCGGATCGCAAGATGCGCGGCGCGGGATCAGCCCCGGCCGTGGCGGTGGCGGCGCCAAGGCCGGTGATGACGGCAGAAATGAAGGCCTACAAAGAGGTCATCGATCAGGTGTTGGAAGAGGCGGGATAAGACAAGCAAAGGCCCCGGTGGCAAACAGGGGCCTTTGTGTTTTTGGGTCGATCCGGCTTAGGCCAGATTTGGCGGCAGCAGGTTGAAATCCCCGATTGTGCCAGTACGCGCGTCCAGACCGGTGGCACGGGCCACACTGAGATTGGATTGCATCCAGGCCCAGCTTGCCAGCGCGCCAGCCTTGTCCTGCGCAGCGGTGACGTTGGTAAAGTCGTGTTTATCTGCCAAAGGTTTGCCCATCGCGGCAACGGCGGCAATTTTTGCCTTCATCGACATCTCTTCGATCTTGCCGGATTTGCCGTTCTTGTCCCAAGGACAGCCGCCGACACCGCCGTGGGTGCACATAAATTTGCGGAACACCGGCAGGCCCTTGGACGGGTGCTGCAAGCCGCAATTGCCAAAGCTTTCGCGAGAACCCGCCCGAGGATCGCGCAGGGCGTGGTAAACCATTTTCACGTTCTTGGAGATCGTGTCGCAGTTTTCCAAGGGCGAGCGGTCAACGGCATCAAAAAGCATCATGCAATGCACGGGGATGCCTTTTTTGTTCAGCTCGTAGGCCAGCTCGATCACGGCGGCCCCGCCACGGCTGTAGCCGCTGAGGAAGATCCGGGTCGGTTTGGCGGACAGCGCAGAGCGCACCTTTGCGAGCTTTTGCTGTTTGTTCCATTGCTCTGCGACCCACTCCAGTCCTTGTTTGGCCTTGGCCGGTGTCCCGGACCCATGCCAGCGGGGGCCGCGTAGATATCCGGCGATCGGGGTGTGCCATTGTTCGTATAGCTGCCTGACGTGACTGGACCGAAAATCCGTCTCATAGGTGTCATTGTCGTCCGGCCCAGTGCCGTCAATTCCGAAATAAATGTCCATTTACAACCCTTTAACTAAATTCGTAAGCGATTTCGCCGTCTTTGAGGACGACCTCGACCGCTTGCATTTCTTCACCGGCGACCATCTTGGAAAGGACCTGACGCGAGAGATCCGGCAAGATGGAGTTGGTGATAATGTTGTCGATCATGCGGCCACCTGAATCGGGGTCGCGACACTGAGAAACGATGTGGTCGAGCACGTCCTTGTTAAAGGTCATGTGCGCGCCATGTGCTTCTTTCAGGCGCTTGATGACGGACTTCAGCTTGAGGTTGGTGATACCGTGCAGCGCCTCTGTCGAAAGCGGGAAGTAGGGGATTGTCACGATGCGGCCCATCAGGGCGGGCGGAAAGACGTCAAGCGTGGCGGGCTTGAGCGTTTCGGCCAGCGCCTCGGAGTCGATTTCATCGTTTTTGCGGCCCTGATCGGTGGCATCCATGATGACGTCGGTGCCGACGTTGGATGTCAGCAGGATGAGGCAGTTCTTGAAGTTGATCGGGCGGCCAGAGCCGTCTTCCATGATGCCCTTGTCAAAGACCTGAAAGAACATCTCGTGGATGTCGGGGTGGGCCTTTTCGACCTCATCCAGCAGCACAACAGAGTAGGGCTTGCGGCGCACGGCTTCGGTCAGGCGGCCGCCTTCGCCATAGCCGACATAGCCCGGAGGCGCGCCTTTGAGGAGGCTGACGCTGTGCGCCTCCTGGAACTCGGACATGTTGATGGTGATGATGTTTTGCTCACCTCCGTAAAGTTCCTCTGCCAGGGCAATCGCGGTTTCGGTCTTACCGACGCCAGAGGGGCCGGCGAGCATGAAGACACCGATGGGTTTGTTGGGGTTCGACAGGCCCGCGCGGTTGGTTTCGATCCGCTTGGCGATCATCTTGAGGCCGTGGTCTTGGCCCACGACGCGTTCCTTGAGGTGGTCGGCGAGTTTCAGGATGCGGTCGAGTTCATCGGCCATCATCCGGCCCGCGGGAATGCCGGTCCAATCAGAGATGATGGAGGCGACGGCCTGTTCGTCGACGTGGCTGTAGACCATGCGGTCGTCGGGGTTGCCTGCCTCTAGCTTGGCCATTTCGGCCAGCATTTCGGCGCGGATCGCGTCGGGATCGGCGGGGATGTTTTCACTGACCTCGGGTGCTGGGGGTGGTGGGGCGTTTTCGCCCTCCGCTGTGTCCTCGGCGGGTGCGTCTGCTTCTGTGTCTGTCGGCTGGACCGGCTGATGGGATTCTTCCTCTTCCATCTCATCGGTGCCGCCTTCGGCCTCTATCAGAGCGGCGCGCAGGGCGAGGATACGGTCGACGATGATCTTTTCGGCGGCGTATTTCTCTTCATATTCAGCGAGTTCGGTTTCCTTGGCGGCCTTTTCCAAAGCGGCCTCTGCCAGACGTTCTTCGTTCTCTTCGCCAAGGTCCTTTTGCGCGGTCTTGGAAGACATTTCGACGTCCAATGACACGATGGCCTCTTTCAAGTCGGCGATGCGCGCGGGGATGGTCGATTGCGAGACGGCAACGCGGGCGCAGGCGGTATCGAGCAGGCTGACGGCCTTATCGGGCAGTTGCCGCGCGGGGATATAGCGGTGCGAGAGGCTGACGGCAGCGACGATGGCCTCGTCACTGATGCGGACCTTGTGGTGCGCTTCCATGGGGTCGAGGATGCCGCGGAGCATGTAGCAGCAGCGGTCGACATCGGGCTCGTCAACTTGCACCGGCTGGAAGCGGCGGGTCAGGGCGGGGTCTTTTTCGAAATACTTGGCGTATTCGCTTTGCGTGGTGGCACCAATGGTGCGCAGGGTGCCACGGGCGAGGGCGGGTTTGAGCAGGTTGGCGGCATCGCCGGTGCCTTGTGCGCCGCCTGCGCCGATCAGGGTGTGCGCCTCATCAATGAATAGGATGATCGGGATGGGGGAGGATTGCACCTCGTCGATGAGGGATTTCAGGCGTTGTTCGAATTCACCCTTCATGGAGGCCCCGGCCTGCATCGCCTGGATGTCCATCTCATAAAGCTTGGTGCCTTTGAGCTTGGGTGGGACGTCACCGGCGGCGAGGCGCTGAGCAAACCCTTCGACGACGGCGGTTTTGCCGACCCCGGCCTCGCCTGTCAGGATTGGGTTGTTTTGACGGCGGCGGAGCAACACATCGACGATCTGGCGGATTTCGTCATCGCGGCCCACGATCTTGTCGGTGTCACCCGCAGCGGCGGTCATGTCTTTGCAAAAGCGGCCAAGCGCGGTTGAGGCAGAGGCCGTAGGATCACCGGCGGCCCCTTCGCCACCACCTGAGGACAGGCCGGAGCCGTCCATGGGGCGCATGTCTTCTTCTTCGCTTTCCTTCCACAGGCTGCGGCTTTCTTTGCCGAGCTGGTCAACGGAGATCCCGCCCAGAATGGGGGACAGGCGACTGACCTCGCGGGCGAGGTTTTTGTCGTTGAGCATCGCCAAGAGGACGTGGCCGGTCCTGATCTGCGCCTCTCCGAAGAACAGGGTCGCGTAGGTCCATGCGTGGTTCAGCGTGGACGACAGGTTTTCGGAAATGCCCGGACTTTCGGTGACGTTTTTGTCCAGACGGGACATGGCGCCGTCGAGTTCTTTCAACACAACACCACGGTCAAGGCTGAGCGCGTTGAGTGTGACGGAGACGTCGCAGTTTTTGTTGGCGACGACGTGAAACAGCCAGTGGACGACTTCGATATTGCGGTTCTTTTCGGACCGGGCGTGGCGCATCGCCTTGAGGAATGCGTCGTAGCCTGCGCGGTTCATTTTACCGGCATATTTTTCGATATTGATCTCAGCCATTTTCCGTCCCCTTGGAAATTTTATATATTATCAAAGTGTTATGCGACTTCCGTCAAGGCATATGTGGCCCCTTGAACGGGTGTGTTTGCGGGTGGTGGCACGCGCTGCGGTATGACGGCCATCCAGCCAAGTTCCGCGCTTTCACCGATTGTTGCGGGCTGCACCTGATCGGCGGGCAGGGTGAGCGAGACGTTCACCTCGTAGGCGGCACCCAGATACCAGTTGACGATGTCATGCAGGCGGGCGTGGCTGGTGCCGCCGGGCAGAAAGGCGCGATATTCGGCGAGTGTTTCGGTGTGGATATGCAGGACGATCTTTTCCTCGACCGATTGCACGCGGGCGCCCAGATACATGTCACGCCCCAGCGAGGAACCGGCCATGCCAAGGGCATTGCGGGCGTCATCTTCGAATGCGATCCAGACAGGGACGTGTTCTTCGACGTGGATATCGGCGGACAGGTCCTTTTCCAGCATCTGCTGCAATTTGCGCGGGCTTTTGACCCGGCCAAGTGCAAGCGGCGCGAGGGCCAGTTTGTTCAGGTCATCAAGGCTGTCGCGGCCTTGGAAGGCGGGTGTGCCGATGCCCAGAACTGCGCCTACGTAGGACGCAAAGCGGTCTTGTTCGGGGTGGTCAAACTGTGTGATTGCCCGGCTGTCGGACCACGCGCGGAAAAACAGCTGCTGAAAGCGGGTCGCGAAGATATCGGTGAAACGGACAAAGGCCATGTCGCCCGATTGTGCCCAGCGGTAGACCTCTTCTGTGATGTCCAAGGGCAGCGCGCCGTTGGAGCCAAAGAAGCCGATGATGTTGTTGCGCACCTCGGGGTTGCTGCGTTTGCCGTCCAACAGGCGGTTGAAGTCGTTGACCGGGAAGGCCATCAGCGGGTCTTGCCCAATGTTGACCACCTCTTGGCGCAGGGAGGTATTGGACCCGATACGCGGTTTGCCGGTGCTGCGCTGTTCAATCGCGCGCAGGAAGTTCAGGTAGCCAAGGCCATCAACGGGGCGCTCTGGCGCGTCGGTGGTGGCGGGTTTTTTCATATCAAGGGCCCCGATCCGGTGCGGGGTGGGAAGGTGGTGATATCACCGCGTTCCTGACTGGCGATGATGGTTTGGGTAAAGCTGTTGACGGCGGCATATTCGGCCAAGAACCGGTCCAGCACGGCGCCCAAAAGGATGACGCCTGAGCCCTCAAAAGCGCTTTCGTCAAAGGTAATCTTGACCTCGACCCCGCGGGCGGCGTGATAGCTGCCAGAGCGCAGGATAGAGCGGACAACGGGGCGGGTCTGCACCTCTTTTATGCCTTGAAGCTGCGCCTCTGTCACCGCGTCGGACAGGTCGGCAAAAAGCGAAAGCATTTCGCGCAGGCTATCGGCGGCAGAGATCGCGTCGTTGCCATCAAGGGTGAACTGCGACAGCGACAGATAACTGATGAGCCGCCAGTAGTTGTCGCCTGCGGTGTTGCGGTGGCCTGCGCTTTTTTCGATGTCCGTGAGGGCGGCGCGCGGCGGGGTTGGCCCGGCCACGACGCCAAGCGAGACAGAGACATCATCGCACATGTGAAAGTCGTCTTTGGACTGCGCGATCGGCAGGTATTCCGGCAGGTGCCGGTTGGAACAAAGGGTGCGGACCTGCAAGCGCTGGGCCTGTCCCTGCGCCCCGGTTTCGGGTGGCTCGTAAAGCGAGATAAAGGTTTCCGTGCCCCGGTAGCGTTGGGTCGCGCCAAAGCGGCGTTCCTTGGCGGTGGGGCGGCGCTGGCGGGTGCGGGTTGTGAAATAGAGCGCCTGGCGCGGTTTGCCGATGCCTTGCGGGACGGCATAAAGCGGATGCACGGGCACCTTGGACGCAAGATCAGCGTAATAGGCGCTGACGGCGGTGACCTCGTGGATTTCGTAGTGGGTTAGCGGGCTGCTGTCCGGGGTGACGACGTATTCGGTGCGCTTGCCGTCCATGCGGATCTGGCTGGCGGGTTCTTCGAACAGGTTGACGGCGGGGGCAGCGTTCAGCGCGAAATCGGTGGCTTCGATACGGGCTGCGAGACCTTGGTTGGCGCGACCAAATTCGAGGAGGAGCTGAACCTCGGACGTGGAAATATTGCGCAGCGCGGATTGCAGGCCGGTCAGGCGGAAGCCCAAGGTTTTGCGCGGAAAGACGAAAGCCTCGCGCAGGCGGGCGAAGCCTTCGAACATGCTGCCTTTGCGCGGGAAGAGGTGGTCGTTGTCATCAAAGCCGAGCTGTTCGATGGACCGGGGGTCAAGCCGGACAAAGACCGGGTCGCCGTGTTTATCAAGGTAGCGCAGGCTGGCGCGTTTGAGATCGCAGAAGATCTGTTCATAAAGTGCCACGGCATCGGGCAGGTCACCGATCAGGTAGACGGGCAATGTATCGGCGCCAACTTCGGACAAGGGTCCGCCGTCTTGGTCGCTGCCTGCGGCATTGGGGCGGTGGATCGTCAGGTGCAGGCCGCCTTTGGTGCCGGGTGCGACCTCTGATTCACCGGCGGCGAGGAAGGGCGCGGGGCTGGCGTGATAGACGGCATTGCTGACCGTCAGCGGCCAGATCGAAAGCGGGGCGCAAAGCCGGTAGCGACAAGAGACGCGCTGATCGGCGTCGACAAAGCGGGCATCAAGGTAGGCACCGGCGTCAAAATGCAGGCCATCGACGAGGTCTTTGTTGTCAAATGGCGGATTGCCCTGGACCAGCATGACAGAAGGCGTGGGTGCAAGCGCATCCGGGAAGACCTGGTTGAGAAGTTCGGTGCTAAAGGTGCGGAATTCGTCCTGGATCTTGAGCTGCACACGAGCGGCCATAAAGGCGGTGCCTTCCAAGAGGCCTGCGATGGCGGGGTCAAGGTTTTCGCGCACCAGACCACCCAGACGGTCGGCGATGCCGGGGTAATCTTTGGCGAATTCGGCAGAGCGTTCGTAGAGCAGCGCCAATTCGCGGTTATAGGTGTCGCGGAATTCTTTCTTCACGTTTTCACCCGCAGTTTGGTCATCTGGATCTTGCCCGCGCCATTGTCGACCTCTGCCACAAAGTTCAGCGGGATGTCGGCCGGAGAGGCGGCCATTTCAGCCGAGATATCAAAGGTGATCCGCGCATCGGCGACATCGTTGTCAGAGGAGGCCGTGACTTCGAGCGTGTCGGGGATCAGGCGCGGTTCAAACGCCAAAAGCGTCTTGCGGATCAATTCGGCGATCTTGGAGGGGCCATCGACGGTGCCTGCCAGCTGGCTGAGGTCACCGAAGCCAAAGTTGGCGACGGATTTACGCAGATATGGGTAGTCTTCGAGCGACACCGTCGCATCAAGATTGACCGTATTCATCAGGCTGGCCATGTCACGATTCAGGTGTTGGCGCAGGGTTTCTTCGTCGGTGCCGGCGCGGCGTTCTTTGCTGCGCTGGGTCAATTCGCGGTCGCCATCAACAAGGTTTTTCTGTTCCTTGGCGGCATCACGGCTGGCATGGGCGGCGCGGAAGACGTGCATCAAGGACAGCTGGTGACGGTCCCGCGGGGCCATCGTCTTGTCTTGGGTTCTTGATGTGGTGGCGTTCATGTCTTGAGCCTTGTCGGTCGGGTGAGGCGCTGCGAACCGCGCGGCCCGCGACGGGGCAAGTCATGCCGTTCAGAGTGCGAACCGGCCCCCAAATACGAAGGCCGGTTCAGTATTTCGATCAGCGGGTCTGAAAAGACCCTGCCAATTACATCGCTTCGTTCTTGGCGATGTCCCACTTGACGTCGGGCTTGGCACCTTCGGCACCTGTGTCTGTCTGCTCGATGTACTTGTAGTCCACCTGGCTGAAGTTCAGCGTGACGTTTTCTGTCAGACGATCTTCGCCACCGGAACCACCGGTCGAGACGGACGACACGATGATGTCGCTGATCTTGATGGTCATGTACTCAAGTGGCTTGTCGCCAGCTTTACGCACAACAAGGGTTGCTTCGGTGATGTGACGGCCGGTCAAGCAGGCCTTCATCAGCTCGGGCGAGGATTTGTCGACGTACTTTGTGAACGAGATGTCCTGCACGTTGGCTTTACCAGCGCCGCCGCCGCCACCGATGTGGGTTGATGCAGCCTGGGACATGCCCCAGCTCCAAGCAAGCACGTCGATTTCATCGGCGTGGGTTGCATCTTTGGATTCGCCGTCGATGCCATCGATCTTGAAAAACATGTCAAACATTGGGGTCTTCTCCTTTTAGAAATGTCGGTCTTTTCTATGTGTTCCCGACAGGGGGGTTAAATAAGCAGGGCTTAGCCACCAGATGGTAGCTTGGATACAAGGCTCATCCCGATATCCATTCCTTCCATCTGGAAGTGGGGTTTGAGGAAGAATTTACCCATGTAGTAGCCGGGGTTTTCTTCGTCCTCAATGACTTGGACCGTGGCAGCTGCCAGCGGCTTGCGTGCCTTTTCCTTTTCGCTTGCGGTCGAAGGATTGGCCGTGACGTAGTTGTTGATCCAGCTTTGCAGGTCGTTCTGGATCTGCGTCCGGTCGGGCGTGCTGCCGACTTTGTCGCGGACCATACACTTCAGATAGTGGCTGAAGCGTGAGACCGCGAAGATGTAGGGCAGGCGCGAGGACATGTTGTCCGATGCGGTTGCTTCTGCATCCACGAACTTTTTGGGCTTATAAAGCGACTGGCCACCGATAAAGGCCGCCTTGTCGGTGTGCTTGCGGTGGACAAGGCCGATCAGGCCCGCCTTCGAAAGCTCGCCCTCGCGACGGTCGGTGATGGACACCTCTGTCGGGATCTTCATGTCCTTGGCGCCGTCGCCGGTGTCAAAGGTGTGGGTCGGCAGGTTCATCACCTCACCACCCGACTGCACGCCGCGGATGCGGACGGTCCAGCCGTGTTCCTTGTGGGCGCGGTTGATGTTCACGGCCATGGCGTGGGCTGCGTTCATCCAAGCGTATTGGTTGCCCGCGTGGCCATCGGTTTCCTCTTCAAAGTTGAACTCTTCAACAACAGAGGTGGAGTTCTGGCTGTAGGGTTCACGCGACAACACGCGGGGCAGGGTCATGCCGATATAGCGTGAATTTTCGCTTTCGCGCAGAGAGTTCCAGCCCGCGTAGTCAGGTGTATCGAAAATCTCGTTCAGGTCCTGCGGGTTTGGCATTTCGTTCCAGCTGTCCATGCCCAGAAGTTCAGGCGCGGCAGAGGTCAGGAATGGTGCGTGGGCGACGGCGGCAATTTTGCCCATGTCGCGCAGCAGGTTCACGTCGCCAGAGGAATGGTCGAAGTAGAAGTCACCCACGATCGCGCCGTAGGGCTTACCACCGAGCGTGTCGAATTCCTGGCTGTAGATCTTGGTGAACAGTGGGGACTTGTCCCACTTGGCACCGGGATAGCGGCGCATTTCTGACTTCAGCTCGTCCTTGCCGACGTTCATCACCTTGACGCGCAGGCTGCTGTCGGTTTCGGAGTTGTTGACGGTATAGGCGAGACCGCGCCAGCTGGCTTCCAGTTTCTGGAATTCATCAGCGTGGATGATCTGGTTGACCTGATCGGTCAGTTTCTTGTCGATCTTGGCCAGCATCGCCTGAATGGTGTCGATGATGTCTTCCTGAACGAGGGTGTCGTCGCTCAGCGCCTCTTTCACCAATGTGGTGACCGCGCTGTCGACCTCTTTTGAGGCCTCTTCAGTGCGTGGCTTGATTGTCTTTTGGAGGATGTCGGAAAACTCGTCGAGCTCGCTCAGCGCGCCGCCTTCGACTTGTCCTTCCTGTTGTGTGCCGTCGTTTGCCATCGTGTGATGTCCCCTGTTCGTATTCTTGATAGCACGCCAACCGGTGGGTTTGGCGCGCTTCGTATTCTATGCGTTACGCGTTGTCTTCGCCGTCTTCGTCTTCGTCAGATCCAGCGCGGTCGGCCAATGCAGCCATCAGATCAGGATCGTCCAGAAGGGCGCGGATGTGATCTTGTGCCTTGGATTTACCGTTCATGTAACGGGCAAGGTTGGCGAGCTGTTCACGTGCTTCAAGCAGCTTGTTCAGCGCGGGCACCTGACGGGCCACTTGCGCTGGGCCAAAGTCGTCCATTGATTTGAATTCAAGGTTCACGCCCAGACGGTCGGTGCTGTCGGGGTCAAGTTTGTTTTCAACATTGAACGACAGGCCGGGGTTCACAGAGGCGACATAGGCATCCAGCGTGGAATTGGTCACGTCGGTAAAGTCACGATCTGCGATTGCTTCTTTTTCGACCGGGGACGCGTTGCCCGAGAGGTCTGCCATCACGCCCATGACGAAAGGCAGCTCAACCACCTTTTCGGCATCGTAAGGATCTGCGTAAGAAATATTCACGCGTGGCGGACGGTTACGTTTGATAAAACCTGTTGCGGAATCTGAGGCCATCTTTTTTCTCCCAATATTTGAAGCAGATGAAACTGCGAATGGTTGTGTGAGTCAACGGTTGAGACGGGTGCGTTGGAAACGATTCTGGTTGTTTATTCGCTTTGTGTCTCAGCCAGAGGTGGTATGAGTTCCGAGACAATCGCGGCGAAGTCTTTTTCGAGGTAGGACCGTGCGCGGAACAGTAGAACTGGTATAGGGCTGGCCGGTTCGCGGGCGCGGAAGAATTCTTCCAGCGCGGACAGGTGGCCTGCGACGTCGGCGCGATTGCCGACAACGGGGTCTTCGCCCGGATCTTCGTCTTCAACAGTGCCCGCAAGCGAAGCGGATTCGCCTGCCAGCATCTTGAGCCGGTTCATGTCCATTTTGAAACCGGTCGCTGGCCCAAAGTCGATCATCACGCGCGGTGCATCGGCGGGCAGCAGGGTTTCAATCGCCTCGATCAGCGGCTTGCCGACAAGCAGGCGGGCCTGCGTAATCAGCAAAAGTGCGGGTGCTGCGGGTTCATGAGTGGCAAAGTAAGCCTCTATCGCGCTGATGGTACGCACGGCGGCGGTACGCGATGGGATTTTGGTGACCACGGTTGGAGCCGCGACGGGTGCGGCGGCCACGGGGGCCGGGTCGTCGCTATCGGTTGCGGCCTCTGCGGCGTCGTCATCGGCAGCGGCAGCGGGCGCTGCTTCTGCGGCTGCTTCCTCGGCGCTCCAAGGTGGGAGGTCGGGGCGCGCGCCGGCGATCATTGTCTGGATCTCGGCGATTGTGGTCGCAGTCGGATCAACAGCCGGGTTGAACGGTGGGTCGTTCATCAGGCCCGCGGTTTTGATCCGGGCCAAGGCCGCGGCACATCGGGTCAGCAGGGCCTGTGCTGCATCAACGGCCTTGGCGTTTCCGGGAGAGGCCAGTTCGGTCGAGATCTTGCCCGGATCAAGGCCAAGTTCGCCCTGACGCGGTTCGGATTTGCCCAATGCGACTTGCATCCGGCGAAAGCTCACCTCGCCGGGGCCCGCGACTTCGGCGTATTGCAGCGGAATGCCGACGACAACAGAGTTGCCGAGTTCATCCAGCGCGCCGCGTTTGTCGGTCAGGTCTTTGGGGTTCACGTCAGCGGGGAAAGCTTCGAGCACATCAGCGGTGCCCTCCAATGCTTCGGCAAATCCGGCCAAATCGCCAGCGAGAATGGACAGACGCGCCAGAAGCGACAGCAGGCGCAGATCACGGCTGCGCTTGAGCAGGCCTTCGATCTTGGCCCTGTCATCTTTGAGGTTGATCGATTTCTTGTCGAACAATGCGCCGGGGGCAAAGTCGTCTTTGTCGCTTTTGATGCCGGGGGTAAAATACCGCTCTGGCATGTGCGCTTCGGCTTCGTAGTAGTAATCCAGAAAGTTCGCGTCATCGGCAGCTTCGAGGTCCGGGCCAGCGGGATCGTCGTCAGAAATCGGTTCTTTGAGCCATTCGAGCGTCATCGGTAAATTTCGTGTCCCATCATATCAGCCATTCTGGCCGCAAAAGTTATGCCTTTACCCTGCGTTCAAGTCGCCGCCGGGTCAAGCAAGGGATTCCTTACCAGTATGACAACAGTAAGGCGATCATGTTGATTTTGCTGGTTACTTTTTGGCCGATTGCACGGCGGTCCGGTAGCTTTCAGCAAAATGTTCAAGAAACGCGCCAAGCATGCCGTTTTCGTGTGCGCCAACTTTGCCGTCCCAGCGTTCGACATATGTGTCCCAGGCTTTGCGCTTGCCGCCGCCTGACAACAGCCCGCCAGAGCCTGCTTCTTCTTCGATGGCCTCGGGTGACATGTCGGACAACAGTTGGATCAATGCCGGTTGGATGGCGGCAAAGACGGCCATCTGGTGCGTGCGCACATCGCGCAGGGCGGCGTCCATGCCGGTGCCGCCTTCCATGAAGCCGGGGCGTGGTTGCAGGAACATCACCTCGAGCGCCTGTGCGGCATCGGGCAGGAATTTCAAAGGGTTATTTTCAGTGTTGCCCATCATGGTGCGTTCGCCGCCGCGGGTGAATTTCTTGGCCGAGGCGCGGTCTTGCAGCATCGCGATCAGTTCCTGGCTGGCGACGCGCATCGTGCGGCCAAGTTCCCGCGCAAGTGCTTCGGCGTCGGCCGCGCCATAGCTGCCAGCGGGCAGGCCAGCACCTTCGCAGAAGGCGGCCAGCACATTGCCGGCGGCGGCTTGTGGTATGGGCGCTGCTGCCGGGGCAGGTGCGGCTTGCGGCACCAAAGGCTGCACCGGTGGCACCCCGGCGGCAGGCACGGGTGCTGCGCCAAATGGCGAGGCAGAGCCTTGCTGCGGCATGGGCGCAGGGGCGGGGGCCGGTGCTGGCGGCGCGACGGGGGCATGGGGGTTGACGATAAAGTCCTGCGAAAAATCCGCAAACGGATCCCTGTTCGGGGTTGGATTGGGATTGATCGGAGTGGCGGGTGCGCCCATCGACCAAGGATCATGTTCGTCAACGGGGGGCGCCATAGGTGGCGGGGCGGCAGCAGCAGGGGCCGCCGCCGTTGGGGTAAAGCCCGTTGGCTTGGGTGCGGCCCCTTCAACGGTGGCGACGATATAGTAGTGGCCGACCTGAAACCGGTCGCCTGATTGCAACCGATGCGCGCCTTCAATGCGGTGGCGCTGGCCATCGAGAAAGACGCCATTCGTTGAGGTATCGACCAGAAAATAGGCGCTGTCGCGGTATTCGATGCTAAAGTGATGGCTGGAAATATGACGTTCAGGATCGGGCAAAGTCCAATCCATAGAGGTCGAGCGGCCAATCTGCAGCCCCTTGCCAGTCGCGGTCACAAAGGTGGGGCCGCCGTCTTGTAAGACGTCATAATTGTCGATTTTCAGCGTTAGCGTCATGGAAGTCCGGGCGATTCAGGTGTGTGTTGACGGATCAATACACTTTGAAGAGCGATTGTGCCACGTCCATAAACCGCGTCAAATAGATCGTGCGGCGGCTAATGTTGGCCTGCGCGAGGCAGGACAGGACGGCTGTATTGATCGCGCGGGGGCAGCGATGCAATGGCACGGGGGCGGGGTCGTTGGGCGCGATGGATCCGCCTGACCAGCCGACGGCCAATGCAAGATGCACACCGGGGCATCTCTCGGGGGCCCATAGCGCCTCTTTCATCACGTTATGGCGGTTTTCCATGGTGGGCTGGCCGATCCATGTGGCGATGCCGTCCATCATGTCGCGGTCGGTTTGGGTCAACACCTCTGGGATTGATCGCAGGCATTCATAGCCCCACCAGATCGCAAGCTTGGGCACAAAAGCAAAAGCGGTAAAGGTGATCGCCTCTTCGGGTGTGTTGGACCGGCGGAGGCGAAAAAGCACGTCCTGCGCATCTTCGTTGGCGCGGGGGCGGTCACGCGTCAGTTCGGCCAGTTGGGGGATAGCGGCAAAGAGGTCAGCCAGCGTGTCATAGCGCTGTGTCACGGCGGGGGGCCGTGTCTTGTCCCCATCGGCGCCTTTGTCGGGCGCGGGGCCAGTGGCTGGCATCGTATGCGTATCCAAAGCGCGACCTTAAATGTGTAGCGTGAATATATCCTCGGCCTAAGTGTTCCGATTTAAGTGCGGACCGTCAAGCGCGCATTGGCTTGGCACCAGCCCGGCAAGCCCCTAACGTCGGGCAAATACATTCCGTCCAAGGTAGCCGTGTTGACCCCCAAAGATCCATCAAGCACCAGCACAGCGCCAAGCCGCACGCCCAAGCAGCTGACGGTGCTGATCGCGCTGATCGGGCTGTGTAGCTTGATCGAGATCGTGTTGACCCTGTCCGATTGGCAGGTCATCGACATCGTGCGTTTGCGCCAAACGGTCTATGAATACGGCGGCTTTTGGCCCGGTCTTTTGGACAATTGGCGGCCCAATTATGCCGCGCAACCGGCGACAATGTTTTTGACCTATGGCTTCTTACACGGCGGTCTGGGGCATCTGATCGTCAATATGATCACGCTTTACAGCCTTGGCAGTGCCGTCATGGACCGGGTTGTTGGCCGTGGCTTTGTCGTCATCTACGGCGGGTCTGTTCTGGGTGGCGCGATTGCCTATGCGCTGCTGGCACAGACGCCGCAGCCGATGGTCGGGGCCTCTGGAGCGTTGTTTGGATTGGCGGGGGCGTTGCTGGGCTGGAACTACCTTGACCGGGTCGATCTGCGCGAAGACATCTGGCCCGTGGTGCGGATGGCGGGGCTTTTGATTGCGATCAATGTGGTGATGTGGTGGGCGCTCAACGGGCATCTGGCGTGGCAAACCCATCTGGGCGGCTTTCTGTCCGGCGCGTTGATTGCGATCACGGTTTATCGCAAAACTTGAGGTGGTGCGCCAGCAACACGACCCGCAAAGGCAGGGTTTGCCAGACTTGCATTTGAGCGGCTTATCAACCACTCCAATCGCTGACATGTCCGTTGTGAGAATTGATGCGTGAAGATTGAGCCGACCTCTTTGCCCGGTGTGATGAAGATCACGCCCAAGCGTTTTGGCGACGCACGTGGGTTCTTTAGCGAAAGCTGGAAGCAATCAGCGCTGGATAATGCCGGGCTGCATTATGATTTCGTGCAAGACAACCATTCCATGAGCGAAGCCGCTGGCACGCTGCGGGGCCTTCATTTTCAGGCCCCACCCCATGCGCAGGCGAAGCTGGTGCGGTGTGGACGTGGGGCGTTTTTTGATGTGGCTGTTGATATCCGCAAGGGCAGTCCGACCTTTGGGCAGTGGGTGGGCGAAGTGTTAAGCTATGAAAATGGCGCGCAGCTTTTGGTGCCAGAGGGGTTTGCACATGGGTTTGTTACCTTGGAACCGATGACAGAGATTATCTACAAATGTTCTGACGTTTATGCGCCTGATGCCGACGGCGCGGTGCGGTGGGATAGTTGCGGAGTGGACTGGCCGTTGCAGGGCGACCCGGTTCTGTCTGACAAAGACGCCACAGCACCCGCATTGGCCGATTTCGACAGCCCGTTCGTGTATTCATCATGAAGATTTTGGTGACAGGCGGTGCGGGTTTCATCGGATCCGCCGTGGTGCGTCAGGCGATTGCGCGTGGCGACGCAGTCGTCAATGTCGATAGCCTGACCTATGCGGCGTGTCTGGCGAATGTGGCCGAGGCAGCAACCAGCGACCGCTATCTGTTGGAGCAAGCGGATATCCGAGACCGCGATGCGATGGACCGCATCTTTGCCACCCATCAGCCTGACGCGGTCATGCATCTGGCCGCTGAATCACACGTCGACAGGTCCATTGACGGGCCGGGAGAATTCGTTTCGACCAATGTGATTGGCACTTACACCATGCTCGAAGCAGCTCGCGCCTATTGGGCGGGCAAGGGCAAGCCCGAAGCGTTCCGGTTCCACCACATCTCGACCGATGAAGTGTTTGGGTCGTTGGGGCCAACGGGGCTGTTTACCGAAAAATCGCCCTATGACCCGCGCAGCCCCTATTCGGCATCCAAGGCGGGGTCGGACCATCTGGTGCGTGCCTGGGCAGAGACCTATGGCCTGCCTGTGATCGTGACAAATTGTTCCAACAACTACGGCCCCTGTCAGTTCCCGGAAAAGCTGGTGCCGGTGGTTATTTTGAACGCCTTGGGCGGCAAGCCGATCCCGGTTTACGGCAAGGGCGAAAACATCCGTGATTGGCTATATGTGGAAGATCACGCAACCGCCTTGCTGCTGGCGCTCGACAAGGGCGCGCTTGGGCAGTCCTACAATATCGGCGGATTCAACGAGGTGAAGAATATCGACCTTGTGGGCAAGCTTTGCACAATTCTGGATGAACTGCGGCCAGCGAACCACCCCTATGCCGATCAGATTACCTTTGTGACCGACCGGCCCGGCCACGACCAGCGTTATGCCATTGATGCCACGCGGGTCGAGGCAGAGCTGGGCTGGACGCCCTCGGTCACGGTGGATGAGGGTCTGCGGCTGACAGTGCAGTGGTATCTGGACAATGGCGATTGGTTGCAGGCCTTGCTGGACCGGGACGGGGTTGGGGAACGGCTGGGCGCGAAATGACGGTCCTGGTGTTCGGCAAGACAGGTCAGGTGGCGCTGGCGCTGGGCCGGATGGGGGCGACCTGTGTGGGCCGCGAAACGCTGGATCTGGCTAGGCCGGACGGGATTGGCGCATTGATCGCCGATGTGGCGCCGACCGCAGTGATCAACGCAGCCGCCTATACCGCCGTCGACAAAGCCGAAACGGAAGAGGCGCTGGCAACGGTGATCAACGGCGATGCACCCGGTGCAATGGCCGTTGCATGTGCCGCGCGGGACATCCCATTCGTCCATATCTCGACCGATTACGTCTTTGACGGCAGCGGTGATGCGCCGTGGACGCCCGACGCCCCCACCGCGCCCCTTGGTGCCTATGGGCGCAGCAAGCTGGCCGGTGAAATCGCGGTGAGCGCCGCGAGTGGCCGGGCCGTAGTCCTGCGCACGGCTGCGGTTTTTTCGGCCGATGGCGCGAATTTCGTCAAGACGATGCTGCGGCTGGGGGCCGAGCGCGATGTGCTGAATGTCGTGGCGGATCAAGTGACCGGGCCAACCCCGGCGGATGCGATTGCGGCGGCATGTCTTGAGATTGCCGCCCAATTGCGGGACGCGGACAAGGCCGGGACCTATCATTTCAGCGGACAACCCAGCGTGAGTTGGGCCGATTTTGCCCGTGCAGTGTTTGCGGCAAGCGGGCAAAAAGTGGCGGTAACGGGCATCCCCGGTCGCGACTATCCGACGCCGGCAAAGCGGCCGTCAAATTCGCGGCTTGATTGCGCCACGTTGACGGACACTTTTGGCATTACACCCCCGGCATGGCAGCCTGCATTGCGTCAGGTCGTGACAAAGGTTTTGGAGGCAAGCGCATGACACAGCGCAAGGGAATCATTCTGGCAGGTGGGTCGGGCACACGGCTATATCCGATGACATTGGCCGTCTCAAAACAGCTTTTGCCGGTTTACGACAAGCCGATGATCTTCTACCCGCTTAGCATCCTGATGCTGGCAGGTATTCGTGAGATTGCGATGATCACAACGCCGCAAGATCAGGCGCAATTTCAAAGGCTTATGGGAGACGGATCGCAGTGGGGCATTGATCTGACCTGGATCGTGCAACCAAGCCCTGACGGCTTGGCGCAGGCCTATATTCTGGCTGAGGATTTTCTGGATGGCGCGCCAAGTGCGATGGTTCTGGGGGACAATATCTTTTTTGGGCATGGCCTGCCCGAAAGCCTTTTGAAAGCGGACAAGAAGGTCGAAGGCGGGACGGTCTTTGGCTATCGCGTGTCTGACCCGGAACGCTATGGCGTTGTTGATTTCGAAGGTGAAACGGTCAAGGCGATCATCGAAAAGCCCGCAGTTGCGCCATCACCCTATGCGGTGACGGGCCTGTATTTTCTGGACGGGAATGCGCCAAAGCTGGCGCGTGAGGTCACGCCGTCTGCACGCGGGGAGCTTGAGATCGTGACCCTGCTAGAGATGTATCTGGATGCCGGTTTGCTGACGGTCGAAAAGATGGGGCGTGGTTTTGCCTGGCTTGATACTGGCACGCATGCGTCACTGCTGGATGCGGGCAACTTTGTGCGCACGTTGCAGGACCGGCAGGGGTTGCAGACGGGTTCCCCTGAAGAGATCGCGTTCGAGGCTGGCTGGATTGATGCCGATGCCCTGCACAAACGCGCAGAGATGTTTGGCAAGAACAATTACGGTGAGTATTTGCGCGGGCTTTTGCGCTAGTAGTTTCCGTAACCGTAGCCTTGGGTCTCATCCGCGAATTTGCAGTGATTCAACACGACGCCAACGACGTTGGTCTGCTCCGAAACTTCTTTTTCGCAGACGTCGATTTGCTTGTTTGTGGTTGATTCCGCGCGGGCGACAAGCAAGACGCAATCGACGTTGGGCAGGAACGACCGGGCGTCGTCATTGACCAGCAAAGGCGGCATGTCAAAGATCATCATGTCGGGTTGATAGATCTCTTCCAGCTCGCTGATCTTGTCGTGGGTTTCGCCCGAAATCAGAAAGCGCGTTGGGTCAGCCGACCGACGAGATGCCATTGAAACGGCGACGTTTTTCCCGATCCGCAAGGCTTGATCCTGAAACGCGACCTTGCTTGCCAGGACATCCCGGATGTCGTGCTTTGGTGTTTCGCCCAGGATGTTTGCAAGATTGGGTTTGCGCAGATCAAGTTCCATCAGGATGGCCGATTTTGCACCCTGCCTGGCGATGCCATAAGCCATGTTGGCCGCAAGTGTGGTCTTGCCACAGCTTGGCATGGGCGAGGTGATCATCAGCCGTTTCCAGTCATTCTGCCGCATCTGCTGCATGACCTTTGTGCGCAGCACGTCAAAGGCAGCGGAGGCGGCATCCGCCTTGTGCGAGACGATGCGATTGCGGGTCATATGACGGGGATCTGGGGTGATCGGTTGGATTTCACTCCAAACGTCGCCAGCCTCTGTTTTGGTCTGTCGTGCGCGCGCTTTGCCGGGCGAGGCACGACCTGCGCTGCTCGCGCGGGATTTGCGCGCGTCAGCAATTGCTTTTTGCAGCTTTTCCATGCCGTGCCTCTTTTCCTATGCCAGCGTCGAAAAGGTCATAGACCCACCCGGCGGATGACTTTCTGCACGATCAGTTCGATCGGCATGTAGTAGTTGTCGACCACGTATATTCCGCCAAGAATTGCGACAATGGTCAACACAATGGCGAGCACCTTGAAGGACCGGCGCACGATCCGGCGGCTTTTGCTTTCGATGAACGGAATGGTCGCGATTGGGGTGATTCCCAATGCAGCCGTCAGCTCAACCGGTCGCCGGATGGTGCGGTTAAGCAATTCAAGCAAAAGGAAAAATCCCGCGGCAGAGCCGAGTCCAAGACCAATACCCATCATTGCAACGCGCGGACGATTTGGGCTGCTGGGTTCGTTTGGCACGGTCGCGGCTTCGATCAGGGTGATCCTTTGGCCACGGGCCGTCAGTTCGATCCGTTCGCCCATGTTCGCGCGGGCCAGACTGCGCACGGCACTGTCGTATTGCGAGCGGATGTTTTCGTAGTCGCGGTTAAGCTTATCCAGCTCGACCGCGACGCTGGGCGTGCGCGCGACACTTTCAGAAATCTCTGCCACGCGCTGCTCTGAACGGGCGATTTCGTTCGTAATGCTGTTTATTCGAGAATCGATTTCGGACATCTGTAACTCAAGAACAAGCTGGGCTGCATTGCTGACCTCAACTGGTTCAGCGGCATCTGCCGCGATTTGCGCCTCGAGCAGTTCGATCTGATTGCGCAGGGAGACCACGTTGGGGTTTGTTTCCGAATAGACGGTCAAAGCCTGCCGCAACTGGGTGCGCAGCGTGTTGAGCTGGCGTTCGTCAATGGAGGCGCGGGGCGCGGTGCCACCGGCACTTAGCCCGCCTGTGCGCTCAAAGGCGACCTGAATACGCGCCTTCTGCTCGACCAGCGCATTGCGTTCGCGTTCAGAGGTCGCGATGCGTTCCTGCAAAAGGGCAAGACGCGACTGTTTGAAGGACAAATCGCCCGGCAGAGCGTCAGCGTTGTCGCGCTGAAATTCTGATATTTCGACGCTTCGGCCATTAAGTTCCTGGCTCAGGCGTTCGACCTCTTGGCTGAAGAAGGCGAGCGTGTCTTCGGCGGTATCGGTGCGCAGACTGACGTTTTCATCGATGATGCGGGTCACGAATTCATTGACGACATTGGCCGCAATCCGACCATCGCGAGCCTCAAAATTCACATTCACGAGCGTTGGCCGTGCCTCGCCCCGGCGGGAGGCCCCGCTTTGAAAGCTCCGAATGTCGGTACGTCTGCGCATTTCGCTGACGATCTCGTCAGGTGTCATGCTGGCGGTGTCGTCGAGAACGCGAAAACGTTGCTGAAGTTCCAGAAGTGTAGAACGCGTGAACAGGCGCTGGCGGATGAATTCAATCTCTTCGGTGGCCGAGATACGCACTGTGGATTGTGCCAGTTCATCCGGAATCTGCGGTGTCTCAACGATAAGGCGGGCAGAGGCCTGAAACGTCGGAGGCAGGCGCAATGCGGTGGCAAGACCAGCCACGGAGAACAGCAAGAAAAGCACCGCCATCACGGGGAGTCGGCGCAGGAATAGGGTCCAATAGAATTTAATTAAGGCACTCATAATACATCGCTTTCACCGGGGGTGTCGGCCGTCACCCCTTGCAATAGCCCGTCTCTTATTACGCTTTCGACGATTGGCTTGTCGATGATTTGTTGCTCTGCCGTTGCGGCGTAAACGATCGCAAAGTCGCAAAGCTTGTTGATCAGACGCGGGATCCCGCCTGTTTGTTCATAGACCAGCGCGGCTGCGCTGTCGGTGATTTGTTCACCGGATCCGCCCGCGTGTTCAAGGCGATGACGGATATAAGCAGAGGTGGTATCGGCATCCATCGGACCCAGGTGGAACGATGCCATGATGCGCTGTGCAAACTGGCGCATTTCAGGGCGCGAGATGACCTCTTTCAGCTCTGGCTGACCGATAAGGACAAGCTGCAAAAGTTCGTCCGTGCGGGTGTTGATATTGGTCAGCATCCGCAGTTCTTCCAAGCCTTCGGGGCTTAGCTGCTGCGCCTCGTCGATGACCAGAATGGCGTATTTCCCTGCCGCATAGTTTTCGACCAGAAAGTTCTGCAGGATCTGGAAGGTTTCAACATAGTTGGCTTCGCGCGGGCTGGGCACGTCCAGCGCAGATAGGGCCCACCGCAGAAGATCGCCCCGGTTGCCGTGGGCATTTGAGATCAACCCAACGATGGTGTCGTCATTCACGCGTTCCAGCAGTGCCTGTAGCAATGTGGTCTTACCTGCGCCGACATCACCCGTGATCACGGTGATCGGCGCGCGCGTCATGATCCCGTATTCAAGGACAGAGTAGGCGCGTTTGTGTCCCGGGCTCCAGAACAGGAAGTCGGGATCAGGCAAAAGCGTGAAGGCGCGGCGCTTTAGGCCGAAGCCGACAGAAAAGAAATCGCCAGCCGGTTCGGCGGCGTCTTCTGCGTCTTCCTCGGCCGCGCGCGCACTTCGGAAGGGCGGGGGATCTGGTTGCGGGGCAAGCAGGGGCGCGCCCTTGCGTCCAAAGAATTTGGACCAGAGCGACGCGTTGCCAGTGTTGTCGGTCTTTGCCAAGCCGATCATGCCTTCTTCTTGTTGCGTAATGTCTGCCATAAATCACAGTGACTGACTTGTCAGATAGTGTTCTGATTCGCAGAACACCATTCAATCGTTGCCTAATCTGCCACAGTACCCCCGATTTCCGCTGCTTCGGGACCATTATGAAACAAAACATTCTGACTGTTTGATGGCGCAAACGCGCAGATTTTGATGATTTTCTGCGCATTCGGCCTGTTTCGGCCTGTTATGCTTAACCAATAGTGAACTTTCCGACGGGATTATTTGCAAATTTAGCGAAAATTTGCCTATACTCATTTGTGGTCAGAATAAGGCTGCGGGGGATGATGGTTGAAAACCGTGTAAGGTGTTGCTGAAGCCGCATTCCTACGTTCGTTATAAGTAGCCCGAATTTTGGGCATGTTTAAGGAAAACAGTTTATGTCGTTTCATGATGACGATCTTTCCAGTTTCAGGTCGTCCCACAAGCCGGTTATTCTTTCGGCGATCAAATCAGTATCAAGCGCGCGTGCAACTGACGGGATCTATGCCCGTGTCGTTAAACCTGCGCTGGATGTTCTTCTTGTCCTTTTGTTTGCCCCGATCATTCTGACCATTGTTGGTGTCAGTGCGTTGATCGTGGCGTTGGACGGCCACAACCCATTCTACGCGCAAGAGCGTGTGGGCCAGGGCGGTAAGGTGTTTCGCCTTTATAAGCTGCGGTCCATGGTGCCAAATGCCGATGCCTTGCTGGCAGAGCATCTGGCCAACAACCCTGACGCTCAAGCCGAATGGGATCTGAACCAAAAGCTGCGTAACGATCCTCGGATCACGCTTGCTGGCCGGTTTATCCGCAAATCGTCGATCGATGAGATGCCACAGTTTCTGAACGTCTTGTTCGGTGACATGTCGCTGATCGGTCCACGTCCGTTCACGGTTGATCAGCGCGACCAGTATACTGGCACGCGCTATTTTGACCTGCGTCCGGGGCTTTCAGGGCTGTGGCAAATTTCAACCCGGCATGACAGCGAATTTGTCGCACGTGCACAATTTGATGATCTCTATGCGAGAAGCTTGTCCTTTGGCGGCGACATTCGCATTATGCTTCGGACACTGGTAGCTGTCGCCCGCGGGACCGGCTGCTAAACAAGCGGGGATTTTCCCGCACCGAACAAGAGGTCTAACTATGTGGAATCCGTTGCGTCCGCTCGCGGCTGCCGTGCTGTGCTTTGCGCTTGCTGCTTGTGATAGCGTCGAGGAACGCGCTGAAGAGCACTACGAAAATGCGCTGGCGTTGATCGAAGAGGGCGACTTCAACCGCGCCGAAATCGAATTCCGCAATGTGTTTGAACTCAACGGTCAACATATCGAAGCACGGACGACCTATGCGCAGATGTTGCTGGACATGGGCCGGCCCGCGCGGGCGAATGCGCAATATCTGCGCTTGTCCGAACTATTGCCAGAAGACCCGGACGTGCGCCGCGCCCTGACGCTTTTGGCGATGGATGCGCAAAACTGGCCAGAGATTGAGCGTCACGGCAAAAAGCTTGCGACCCTTCTGCCAGATGATCCGATTGCGGGGGTGGCTGATGTCGTCTTGCGGTTCCGGACGGCCAGCGAAGACGAAGACGCGCTTGTCCAAAAGCAGGTCGCCGATGAAGCCGCTGCACTGATCCCGGAATTCCCAGAAGTATCGATGCTGCGCTTTATTCTGATCCAGCAATCGATGAACGATACGGATCTGGACACGGCGTTGGCGCAGATGGATGAACTGATCGCGCAGCGCGAAGATCAGGTCGAGCTGCATATCATGCGGTTGCAGATTCTGGGTTCGCTGGATCGGCGAGATGAAATTGAGACGACCCTTATTGCCCTTGTCGACAAGTTCCCGAATCGCGAAGAATTCCTGCCTGCCCTGTTGCAGTTCTATACGGGACAAGGGCGGGTTGACGATGCGTCCACCTATCTGCGCGGCTACCTTGCCAAGAACCCCGGTAACCTGCCTGCAACGAACACGCTGATCGAACTCGTCGCGGCGTCCGAAGGTAACGAAGCTGCCATCGCGGAAATCGACCGCTTGATGGAGACGGCCGAAAACCAGACGATCTTGCTGACACAGCGTGCGCGTATCCAGTTTGAATCGGGCGAACGGGATGCTGCGATTGCAGCAATCGAGGCGATCGTGAATGCCGAAGATGCCGCACCGGGCGAAGATCTGGACACCGCCAAGATTGTGTTGTCCCGGATGCTGCTGGGCACTGGCAACGAGGTCGGCGCAAGGCGGCTGGTCGAAGAGGTGCTGGCAACCGACAACACAAATGGTGCTGCAATGAAGATGCAGGCGTCATGGCTGATTGCGGATGACCAACCTGATGAAGCGGTGACAATGTTGCGTACGGCGATCGACAACAATCCTGACGATTGGGAAGCGATGCTTTTGATGGCTGATGCGTTTTCCCGTTCCGGCAGCCACGAGTTGTCGCGCGATTTTGTGTCGCTTGCAGTTGATACGTCCAACAATGCCCCCGGTCCTAGCCTGCGGTTTGCAAACCTGTTGATTCAGGAAGATCGGTTGCTGTTGGCCGAAGAGACCTTGGTCGAAGCGCTGCGTGTTCAGCCCAACAATCTGGAACTTCTGGGCACGTTGGGCCGTGTGCAGATTGCACGCGAAGACTGGCCAAGGGTCGCGCAGATCGAAGACACGCTGCGTCGGATCGGTGGGGAACAGGCGCTGCGCGTAGCTGCCGGTTTTGAGGTCACCCGCCTTGCGTCACAGGCAAAGATCGATGATGCGATTGGTATTCTTGAAAACCTCGCGGCCAGTGATGGCTCTGTCCAGTCGGTTGCGGCGCTTGTGCGTGCGCGGCTGGCGAACGGCGAAACGGCAGAGGCCCTTTCCGTCGCCGAGGACAGCCTTGCGGCGGATCCTGAAAACATCGCGCTGAAATTGATTGTTGCCTCGACCAAGGTCGGGACCGGCGAAGTCGAGGAAGGCCGCGACATGCTGGAAGCGGTGGTGGAAGAGAACGACCAGATCGAAGCTGCTTGGACAGCCCTGATCAGGATTGCAACGATCCAGGGCGACAAGGAAAAGCGCGACAGCCTGATGGAGCGGGCAACCAAGGCGATGCCAAATTCTGTCGCACTGGCATGGGCGCAAGCCAGCGTTCTGACCGAAGAAGGTGACGCCGAAGCCGCAATCGCGATCTATGAGCGGGTGTACGAGCGCGCGTCAGGGTCGCTGTTGATTGCCAACAACCTCGCGACATTGCTGGCCAATACGCGGACTGATGAAGAAAGCCTGGAGCGTGCCTATACCGTCGCCCGACGGTTGCGCGGATCAGAGGTCCCTGCGTTTCAGGACACCTTTGGCTGGATTGCCCATCGTCGTGGTGATTCAGAAGAAGCGCTGCCCTATCTAGAAGATGCCGCCGCCGCGCTGTCGCAAGAGCCGTCGGTCCTGTATCATCTGGCAGTGGTCTACGAGGCATTGAATCGCAAACCGGAGGCGTTGAAGTATTTCAATGCCGCTGCCGCCATTACGAGCAATGTCGCGCAATTCCCGGAAATCGAATTGTCCAAGTCAGAGGCCGAAAGGCTGGTTTCCGAAGGTATCACCCCCGCTGAATAGGCGGGGGCACGGCCACAAAACCGCCATATTTCATGGTGTTTCTGTGACGGTTAGGAAACAAAAACACGATTTTTCGAGCATTGGACCAGAAAAGTGTTCCATCGAAAGGTTAACGCGTCTTTAAGCGTCTTTGGATGGGTGCGAACTAATGACAAAGGTCACCTGATGAAAAAATTACTTGTTCTCCTGTTTGCGCTGGTATTTGCGAATGTCGCAACAGCGCAGGACGGTTATCGCGTGAACGCTGGCGACACGCTGGCGATTGAAGTGCTTGAAGATCCGGGTTTGAACCGGTCGGTGCTGGTTCTGCCAAATGGCAGCATCACCTTCCCGTTTGCGGGCACGCTTTCCGTGCGCGGCAAGACGCCGGGCCAGATCGGATCGCAGATCTCTGCAGGTATTGCGTCGCAGTTCGCCCAGTCGCCGAACGTCTTTGTTTCGGTGCAGCAGTTGCGCCCGCGCTTGCCGCAGACCGCCAGCGCACCAGAGCCTGACCCCACAATTGATGTCTTCTTCCTTGGCGAATGGGCCGCCCCCGGTCCCAAGGAGCTCGACCCCGGAATCACCATGTTACAAGCGATGGCGTCAGGTGGTGGTTTCACCAACTTTGCCGCGCAAAAGCGTATCCAGTTGCGTCGTACAAATACCCAAACCGGCGCCGTCAGCACGATCCTTATCAACTACAAAGCCATCGCAGATGGGTCCGAAGTGTTGCGCGATATCGTGCTGCAGGACGGTGATGTATTGGTCGCGCCTGAACGCCGCCTTTTCGAATAAAGACACTGGATACACAGCATGAATAGCAAGATTGCCCGTTTCGGACACTTTCGAAAACGCGGAGTATTGTCTTTCATGTTGTGCAGTGCCGGGATTGGGGCTGTTGCGCAGGCGACGGATGAAAACCCGTCGGTTCTGCGGCTTTCTGGTGGAATTGAGACAGAAGACACCACGACGCTGTTTACAGATGCTGACCTGAACATCAGGCGTGCGACACGGTCGCAGCAGTTTCAGTTCTCGATCAATACGCGTCTGATGGAAGTCACCGAAGACGACAGCGACTTTGGCATCATCGACCCACGCGTTGACCTGAGCTATGCGCAGCAATCCGGGCCGCTGGATTTCAATGTTGGTTATACCTACGCCTCTGCTGACGTTGACGGCCAATCGGTCCTGCTGGATGGCGAGAACGGGTTGGACGAAGACAGCTTTATCGTTTCAACAGGCACGCGCGTGCGCCAGAACGGGTCCGTTGGCATCGCATTTGGTGAGCGGAACCCCTTTGGGGCGCGGGTCAATCTGACCTATGGGGACGTGTCCTATGAGGATACGACCGATGCGCGGCTTTATGACAGCACGGTGCGTGGCGCAGACGTCAGCCTGCGTTTTGATATCACCCGCGTGTTCAGCGTGAATGCAGGGCTGGGGCAAAGCACTGACGACCGTGAAGACGCGCTTAATTCAATCGAAAAGCGGCGCAATGCGTCGCTTGGGATGACGGCCAGCATCAATAAGGCCGCGCGGCTTGATGCCTCGGTGAACTGGAACGATATTGACACAACAACAGACGATGGGGCCGGAAATCGGGTGACATCGACCCAGGACGGGCTTGGCTTTGATCTTGGTGTGACCATTGATCAGCGCAGCGGCCAAAGCCGGTTCGCCTATAGCCGCACGGTGGATGTTGGCGGCTCAGATGATCGGCTGACCTATCGCCGGAGCATGGAGCTGACGAAGACGCAATCGCTGAACTACACGGTTGGGGCGATCAAGCAGGACAGCGATATTTCGTTCCTTGGCAGCGTGAATTTTCAGCAGGAACTGCGCAATGGCTTGATCTCGCTTCAGGCTGGGCAGGATGGTTTTGTCACGGACGATGGCGCGCGTGCCATTTCGCGGCGCGTGAACGGGAGCTATCGCACAGATCTGACCCCACGCAGCAGCCTAAGCGTCGCGGCCTCATTGGCGAGCCTGAACTACGACGACCCGATCGAGGAAGACGGCAGCAGCGTGTCAGCCTCTGTCACCTATCAGCACGATCTGACCCGCGACTGGAGTGTTTCGGCTTCGGTCCGGCATACGCGGACAAAAGAAGGCGCAGATACCGACAGCGATACTGGTCTGACGGTGCGCCTGAACCGCGACATTACCCTGTTTCGCTAAATGACAGGACCGTTGTTCTGAACGTATCCAGTTCGGCCTGTGTGGCGTGCTGGCCGGTGAAGGCAAAGATATAATGGGCGACCTGTTCCAAACGCTCTTGCGTGGTTTCTTGCAGGTCGGCATCGATATAGCCGATTTGCATGTAGTATAGAACGCGCGCGCGAATGCGGGCATCTTCCGGGGTGTAACCATGCGCGCCGAACATCGCAGCAAGGGCGGTTAGGCGTTGTTCATCGGACTGCGCGAGCACCTCACGCACCGAAGGATCTCGTCGCGCCCAATCACGCACTGCAAAGTCCAGCCGGTTGTTAAACTGCCTTTCGTCAATGAAGCAGATGAAGACATTCGCAACAGCCGCCGTGATCGTCGGTTGCTGTGTGGCGGCATGGGCGACAAGCGCGGCCGTATTGGTGCCAATCCAGTGATCCAGCAGCGCTGTCAGCAGGGCCTCTCTGCTTTCGAAATACCAGTAAAAGCTCGACCGCGACACGTTCAGCAGATTGGCCAGCGTCAGGATTTTCACCCGTTCGACGCCATCGGTCAGAAGGATCTGCGTTGCGGCATCCAGCCAATCCTGACGGGTCACCTTTGTGTTGCCGGGTAAGGGTGTATCCATCGTCAGCTGACCGGTGGTTCGCCGCCTGCAGCGGTCGCTTTGGCGATATAATCTTGCAGCGTGCCAAGGCGCATTGGGTCCGGTTTGATCGGCGAAGGCTCTGCCAGAATGTTCTGCCAGATCGCTGTCGCGCGGGTGGTGGCATCAAGGCCGCCCTTTTCCGTCCAAGTGCCAAAGTTGGCGTAGTCCGCCACGACCGGTTCGTAAAATTCGGTTTTGTAGCGGGCCATTGTGTGGTCCGCCCCAAAGAAGTGACCGCCCGGCTGAACCTCTGCCAGGGCATCAAGGCCAATATCACTGCCCGCGTCAGTGCCCGCATTGCAAAGCTCTGCCACCATATTGAGAACCTCGATATCGGTGATGAGCTTTTCGTAAGAGACCGACAATCCGCCCTCTAGCCAGCCTGCGGCGTGGATGACCACGGTGGCCCCGGCCATCAGACAGCCCCACGTGCCGAATTGCGTTTCATTGGCGGCCTGCACGTCAGACAGGTTTGCAGCAGAGCCTGACGCGCTGCGCCACGGCAAGCCAATCAGTCGGGCAAGCTGTCCTGCCGCCAGTGAGGCGCGGAAGTGTTCCGGCGTGCCAAAGACCGGCGCGCCCGATTTCATATCGACGTTCGAGGTGAACGTGCCATAGCAGACCGGCGCGCCGGGGTTGGTCAATTGCACCAGCGTGATCGCGGCCAAGGCTTCGGCGTGGGACAGGGTAATCGCGCCTGCGACAGTGATCGGGGCCATCGCCCCCATCAAGGTGAAGGGTGTCACAATGCTGACTTGCCCCGCCTTGGCAAAGTCGATCAGGCCTTGCGCCATCGGGATGTCGATGGTCCGGGGCGAATTGGTGTTGATGATCGTGTAGCAATGTGACTGCGCGGCAAATTCCGCATCAGACAGGCCGCGAAAGTCGCGCAACATCTCAAAGGATTGGTCAACCTGCCCGGTGCCGCGTGAAAACACAAAGGGCACTTTGTCGGACAGGGTCAGTTGCGATTCCATCGTGGCGTAGTGACGCAAATGGATGGGCACGTCCTGCGGTTCGATCAGCGGCGGGACCATGTGCAGCACATCGAAATGTTGCGTCAGCCGGGTCAATTCATCGTAGTCGGCGCGCGTGCCGGGGCGGCGGCCACGGGTCAGGTCGGTGGCATGGGGCGCACCGGCGCCGGGTTGGAAAACAAGGTTGCCAAGCTCCAGCACGATATCGCGGTCACGCACGGCACCGGCAACGGGGATCGACTTGGGCGCGGTTTCAAGCGCTGCCGTCACCGTGTCGCGCCCGATGCGCACCATCTCGGTGCCTTCGTCGACCAGCGCGCCACCGGCAGCAAGGATCTTACGGGCCTCGGGCAGCAGGACCTTCACGCCAAGTGTTTCCAGCACCTCGAGTGCGGCGTTATGCATCGCCGTGATGTGGTCGTCGGTAAAGGCCTTCATCGGCGGGAAGGGATTGCGCAGATTGCGATAGTCCACGTCTCGGGTGGCGGGCGCCTCAGTCTCGCCGCGCCGCCGTCCGCCCCGCCGTGTTGGCCCGCACGTCATCCGCGCATCGCCTTGCCGTCCGGGTCATAGGGCGAGGGGGCAATCACCTTGGCCGCGCGTTCAACGCCGACGATATGGACCGTCAGATCAGACCCTTCGGCGGCGTGTTCGACGTTCACCAAGGCCATCGCAAGCGACTTGCCGACGGTGTGGCCATAGCCGCCAGAGGTGACAAAACCCACTTTTTCGCCACCTGCCCAGATCGGCTCGTACCCGCTGGCATCTGCGTCAACGGCGTCAACCTCTAGCGTGACCTGAACCTGTGCGGGGCCATTGCCATCGCGTTCTGCGATGGCCGCGTCACGCCCGACAAAATCGCCCTTGTCCCATTTGATCCAGCGGTCCATCGCAGTCATGCCGGGGGTGTAGCCTTGGGTGAATTCCGCGCTCCAGATGCCAAATGACTTCTCTAACCGCAGAGACAGCATCGCGTTAAAGCCGTATTCGATCATCCCCTCGTCCCTGCCCGCGGCCAGCAGCGTGTTGCGCAAAGTGATATGATCGCCCATGCGGCAGTTGATCTCGTATCCCATTTCTCCGCTGACGGACATGCGTGCGACGCGGGCGCGGATCATGCCAATGTCGAATTGTCCGCAGCCAAAAAGCGGCAGATCACCGATTGGCGCATCGGTCAGTTTCGCAATCACGGCGCGGGACTTTGGACCGGACAGGGAAAATCCGGCCATCTCTTCGCCCAGATCACGGATCACGACGCCGTCTTCCATGTGGTCGTCAAACCAGCGCATGTGCCATTGCCGCAGATAATAGCTGCCCATGATCCACCATGTGCCGTCACCCCAGTTAAAGAGCGTCAGATCGCCCTTTAGCCGCCCATCCTCTGCCAGCAAAACGGCCAAACGGGCGCGGCCAGGTTTCGGCAGGGCTGTGGCGAACATGGTGTTCAGCCAGCGTTCTGCGTTGGGGCCTGACACCTCGAACCGAGAGAAACCGGTGATATCAAGCAGGCCCACGCCTTCGCGCACGGCCTTGCACTCTGCCGCGACAATGTCGAAGGCGTTCGACCGCTTGAGCGATGGCGTTTCCGCGAACCCCGGTGCGGCGAAATACAACGGCACCTCAAGATCCCAGCTTTGCCCCCACTGGCACCCCGCCGCCGTCATGTCGCTATGCGCAGGCGCGGTTTTCAGGGGCCGCCCGGCGGGCAGTTGTTCGTTGGGATAGGTCATCACAAAGCGGCGGGAATAGAATTGGCCCGTCGTTTCCTTGATGTATTGCTTGTTCTCGGCCCAGACGCCGTAGCGCGCAACGTCCATGCCGTAGACGTCCGCCTCTGGCGTGCCATTGATCATCCACTCCGCAAGGCTTTTGCCCACGCCGCCGCCTTGCAGGAATCCGGCCATGACAGCACAGGCCGACCAATAGCCGCGCAGGCCGGGCACCGGGCCGACCAGCGGGTTACCATCGGGCGAAAAGGTGAAGGCACCATTGACCCATGTTTTGACACCGACGTCCTGAAGCGCGGGGTAACGCTCAAACCCCATGATCAGCTCTTTTTCGATCCGGTCAGGATCTTCCTGCTGCAACTCAAACCCATATTCCCAAGGTGCGCCGTCCATCATCCAGTGCTGGTGATCGACCTCGTAAATGCCAAGTAGGACGCCCTTTTGATCTTGTCGCAGATAGGTGAACCCTTCGAGGTCAACGGTCATCGGCACCTCAAAATCCAGGTCTTCCAGCGCGGGGATCGTATCAGAGATCAGGTAGTGATGGTTGAGCGGTGAAACAGGCAGTTCGACCCCCGCCATTCGGCCCAACTGCTTGGCCCAAAGGCCTGCGGCGTTGACCACATGTTCGCAGGAAATCGTGCCCTTTTCCGTCACCACATCCCAGCCTTGCAACGTCTGGACCAGTTCGAGAACACGGTTGTGTTCGATCACGGTCGCGCCGCGTTTCTTGGCGGCCCCTGCGTAGGCGTGCACGGTGCCAGTGGTGTCGATATAGCCTTCGCGGTCGGCCCACATGCCGCCCAAAAGGCCCTCGCCCGACATGATCGGGTTGAGTTCGACGGCTTCTTCCACCGTCACCAGACGGCAATCTTCGATGCCGATGGATTGGAAGGTGCGAAAGGCCGATTGCAGCCATTCCCAGCGGTCAGGCGTGCCTGCCATCGTAAGGCCGCCGGTCATATGCAGGCCGATGTTCTGGCCGGATTCGGCTTCGATCTCGGACAGCAGGTCAATGGTATAGGCCTGCAATTGCGCGATGTTTGGGTCCGCGTTCAAGGCGTGGATGCCGCCCGCCGCGTGCCAGCTTGACCCTGCCGTCAGCACAGAGCGTTCGACAAGCGCCACGTCGGTCCAGCCCATTTTGGCAAGGTGATACAGGACAGATGTGCCGACGACGCCGCCGCCGACCACCACAACACGGTAATGCGATTTCATGACTGACCCTCCGCTGACTCGCTTTCAGAAGGCTAAAAGACACAGCGCGCACCTGTCTAGACACTTATGTCTAGTCGGGTGCGATTTTTGGCTGTTGCCGCGTTTTGCGGCCCCTTAGGGGTGGTCTTCGCGGATCAGGTCGCTGACTTTTTCGCCGATCATGATGGCTGGCGCGTTGGTGTTACCGGACACGATTTCGGGCATGATTGAACAATCCGCCACACGCAGCCCTGCGATGCCGTGCACCCGCAGGCGCGCATCGACCACAGCATCCTTGCCATCGCCCATCTTGCAGGTTCCGGTGGGGTGATAGATCGAGGCCGTGTTGTTGCGGGCCCAATCCAGCGTGGCGTCGTAGTCGTTCATATCCAGCGAGGCATGAGGCCGATACTCTTCGCTGATCTTCGATGTCAGTGGTGCATTTCGCGCGATGCGTCGGGCAATATTGACGCCCTCCACCACGGTCCGACAGTCGGTTTCGGTCGACAGGTAGTTTGGGATGATCTTGGGGTAAGTCGTCGGCTCCGGCCCGGCGAGGCGAATCTCGCCCCGGCTTTCAGGGCGGAGCTGGCAGACCGACATCGTAAAGGCAGAGAATTTGTCGGCGCCCTTGCCGGGGTTTTCGGCCGACAGGGGTTGAACGTGGAATTGAATATCAGGTGTCTCCAGATCCTCTCGGGTTTTGAGGAACCCGGTTGCCAGGCTGGCGGCCATTGTCATCGGACCCGCGCGGAACATCGCATATTTCAGCGCGATCTTGGCTTGGCCGAACAAGCTGCTGACCTCGTCGTTCAACGTGGGTTCATTGCATTTGTAGACAAGCCGCGCCTGCAGGTGGTCTTGCATATTCTTGCCCACACCGGGCAGGTCCTTTTGCACCGCTATGCCGTGGTCCGACAGCTGCGCCGCCTCTCCGATACCGGAGAGCATCAAAAGCTGAGGCGAGTTGATCGCCCCGCCACATAGAATGATTTCCTTGGCCGCTTTGATCGTGTGGGTGTTGCCCGCCTTGTCCTGATAGCTGACGCCGGTGGCGCGATTGCCGTCCAGCTCAACCTTTTGCACCAGCGCGTGCGTGATGATTGTCAGGTTGTCGCGGTCTTTGACCGGGTTGAGATATGCCACAGCAGAGCTACACCGCCGTCCATTGCGGGCGGTCAGCTGAAAGAACCCCACGCCTTCCTGGGTTTCGCCGTTATAGTCAGGGTTGAAAGGATAACCCTCTGCCTGTGCTGCGGCGACCCATGCGTCGGTGATGGGGCGCTGAATGCGCATGTTGCTGACCGACAGTGGGCCCTGATCGCCATGATATTCGTCAGCGCCGCGTTCGTTTTTCTCGGCCCGCTTGAACAGCGGCAGGACGTCATCCCAGCCCCAGCCCGCGTTGCCCATTTGCCGCCAGCGGTCATAATCCTGCGGCTGCCCACGTACATATAGCAGACCGTTCAAAGACGATGACCCTCCCAGCACCTTGCCGCGCGGCCATTCGATCGAGCGCCCGTTCAAGCCGGGATCGGGTTCCGTTTTGTAGCACCAGTCGACCGACGGATTATGAATGGTCTTGAAGTAGCCGACCGGGATATGGATCCATGGGTTCCAATCTTTTCCACCAGCTTCAAGGAGAATCACCCTATGGTTGGGGTTCGCGCTGAGCCGATTTGCGACCACACAGCCCGCTGAACCCGCGCCAATAACAATAAAATCAGCCTCCACAGCCTTGATCCTTCTATTTCCAAAAAAAACATTAGGCAGATTGCGAGAACCATACTAGTCTTTTTTTGAGAATAAGAGTCTCAATAATAGACAGTCTGGGAGGACACTATGACGTTGATGAATAAACTAGGCGGCATTTCGCGTCGCGATTTGTTCAAATTGGCCGGTCAATACGGCATGAGCTCTACGCTGCTTGCAGCAGGTAGCTTTGGTGGTGCGATGAGCATCGCGAACCTCGCGAGTGCAGCCGAATCAACCTACGAGCGGCGCTTTGCGAAAGAAGCAAAATTCACGCTGAAGTTCGGTGCAGCTGGCTTTAACGCCCGCAACCTGCTGATCGAGCGCGCCGGCGCACTGGAATTTGCACGCGATCTGGAAAGCCGCACTGACGGCGAAATCCGCGTCGAATTCATCGGCGACAACCAGATCTGTGGTCAGACATCCTGCGTTGAGAAAACACAGCAGGGCATCGTCGACATCTACGCGGCATCCACGCAGAACTCTGCCGGTGGTGCGCCATATCTGAACGTGTTGGACTATGCCTACATGTTCCGTAACCGCGCCGACCAGTATCACTTCCTGTATTCGCCAAAGTCGATGGCACTGCTGCGTGAGCCTTATGAAAAGCGCCACGGTCTGAAGTTCCTGTTCAGCCACGCTGAACTTCGTGGCATCCAGTTGGGTCTGTCTTGGGAAGATAAGCCAACGGTCACAAGCATCGATCAGCTTGCAGGCACAAAGAACCGCGTGACGGGTACGCAGCTTGGCCGTATCGCCATGAACGCGCTGAACCTGAACCCGGTTCCGGTTGCTTGGGAAGAAACGCTCGACGGTCTGAAGCAGGGCCTGATCGACGGTGCAGAAACATGGGCATCCGCCGTGGCATACGCCAACATGTCGCCTGTTGTGTCCCAGTCGGTTCACCTGAACTTCTTCTGCGGCACAGAGCACACAGCGATGTCCGCATCCGTGTTCGACAGCCTTGATGGTCATCTGCAGGATGCCGTGATGGAATCGTCCTACTGGGCGCAGACACACGTGCAGGCCGCAAACGAAGCCGCATTGGTGAAAACTGTTGGTCAGTCCGATCCACAGCTTCCCAACACGATCTTTGCGCAGAACAACGTCCGCAACGCGTTCTTGTCTGCTGAAGAGATCCGCAAGGCCGAGGAAATGTGTTCGCCAGAGTTCCAGCCGCAGTTGTGGGAAGAATGGCGCGAGCGGCTTAACGGCTGGTCCGGCGGTCTGGATACATATCAGGAAATCTATGACGAAGTGCGGACAATCGATGGCGATACACTGCCAGAGAATGTTGAACCACGTCGCTGGTGGAAATCCTAAGTTAGCCCTAAGCTAACAGTTAGATTGGGCCGGTCCGAAGAGGAGTTCGGACCGGCCCTTTTTCGATCAAGACCGCCCAACAAGGGTGGCAAACGCATGATGGGGGGACACCTAGATGTCGATTTTCGCGGAAGCGGTTGCTGTAATCCCTGCGATATTCTCAGGCAGCACTTGGGACATGAGGAGCGCATTCGACACGAACGGCATGTGGCTGTTCTGTTTCGTGCTGACGTTTGTTGCAGGCTATCTCGTCTATCTGATTTACAGGATGGTCCCCTTTCTTGAACGTCACCTTGAGCGCGGCATATCCGTTGCCGCCTATCTGGTGATCGCCGGAATCATCTGTTGGGGCGTGATTGACCGGTTTGTTTTCTCGAACCAGTGGGCTGGTTCAACGACGGTTCCCCCGTTCCTTTTCATGGTGATGGCCTGGTTTGCCTGTTCCTATAATGTCAAACTGCGCACACACCTGAGCTTTAGCGAATTCCGGTCCAAGATGCCCCCATCCGGGCAAATGGCCACGCTTAGCCTTGATGCGGCCCTATGGTTTATCTTCTGCTGGATCGCGATCACGACGTCGCTGCGGTTCACCGCGCTGTCTGCTGACAACTTTCAACTTGTTGATGGTGTCGACGACGTCATGAAGTGGTGGTTCTATATCACCGTTCCCATCGCATTTTGCCTGATGTCCGGTCGCGTGATCGGCAATTGGCTAGAGGACTGGGGCAACTATCGCGCGGGAACACCCATCATCAAACAAGCTGTTATCGGGGGGGATGTCTAATGTCTGACGGTACACTCATTACACTGATTTCATTGGGCGTGACGTTCCTGTTCATGCTTGGCACGCCAGTTTTGCTGGTCATCTTTTACTGGGTCATTGGCTGTAGCTTTGTCATCGACCTGCCTTTGGCCAATACCGGCAACGAGCTGATCAACGTGTTCAGTAAGGGCTTTGCCCTGCTCGCGATGCCACTCTTTATCCTGACGGGTGACTTGATCAACCAATCGGGGATCGCGCGAAGGCTATCGGACTTTGCCTATTCCTGTCTGGGCTGGCTGCGTGGCGGTCTGGCGATGGCATCCATCGCGGCCTGCGGATTGTTCGCAGCGATCTCGGGGTCAAACTCTGCCACCACGGCGACGATTGGTTCGATGCTGCACCCTGAAATGGTCAAAGGCGGATACGACGAACGCTTCTCAGCCTCGACTGCAGCGGCTGGTGGTACGGTTGGTATCATCATCCCGCCGTCGATCATCTTTATTGTCTACGGCTTCCTTCTGAACCTGCCGATTTCCGACCTGTTTGTGGCCGGTATCTTGCCGGGTTCGCTGATGGTTCTTGGTATGATGGTCATGGCGTTCATCGTCTGCACGATCAACGGCTGGGGCATCCTGATCCGGCTCTCGCTGACACGTATGATCAAGACGGCCATCGGCGCATGGCTTGGCTTCTTCGCCATTGGTCTTGTGCTTTGGGGCATCTACACCGGTAAATTCTCACCCACAGAGGCTGCCGGCGTAACCGTTGGTTTCTGTATGCTGGTCGGTTTGTTGTGCTTCCCGCTGAACAAGATCATGGGCAGTTCAACCGATACGCCGGTTGAGGAAAAAGGCGTTCTGTCGATGTTTGTCGTCGAAGGCTTTACCATCCCGCAACTGCCAAACATTGTGTCGCGTTCAGCGCAGATCACCGGCATTCTGGTGCCACTGATCGCGGTGTCCGTCGCGATGCAGCAGGTGATGTCATCGCTGGGTGCCAAAGACTTTATCGGTGACTTTGTGACCGGTATGGGCGGCTATTATGCGGTTCTGTTTACGTCGATGGCGATTGTGTTTGTGACGGGTATGATCCTTGAATCACTGCCTGTGACGATCATTCTGGCCCCGATCCTTGCGCCGATTGCTGCAAGCGTCGGCATTGATCCGATCCACTTTTCGGTGATCTTCCTTGTGGGTGCCTCAATCGGCTTCATCACACCGCCCTATGGCCTCAACCTCTATGTGGCGTCGGGTGTGACGGGTGTGCCGTACTTTAGGCTCTTGCCATTCAGCTCGCTTTATCTGATTGCTCTGCTGAGTGTTTGGATCATTGTGGCCTTAACCCCATCACTGGCGTTGTCACTGCTTCCAGACCGTTAAGGACCGGTCATGCCTGACGATCAAAGCGTTGAAGAAAAGGGGCAGATCCCTACAAACCTCCGGCTGTTGGCGGTGATCGAAGAAGTTGCGCGCGCAGGCGTGCCGGTCACGCCGTCCACAGTGAACGAGGTGTTGGGGTTGCCCAAGCCAACGGTGCATCGGTTGTTTGCCACCGCCGAGCAGCAGGGCTTTCTTCAGCGCGACATTGATGGGCGGTCCTATGGGCCGGGGCCGCGGTTGCGACGATTGGCGGTCGATACCATGACCTCTGAGAGGGTGCGGGGATTGCGGCTGTCGGTGCTGAGGGCTGTTGCCGAAAAGGTCGGCGAGACGTGCAATCTGGCGATTCCTGATCGTGATGGCATGTTCTACCTGGACCGGGTTGAAACCCATTGGCCGCTGCGGATCAATTTGCCCATCGGCAGTCAGGTGCCGTTCTACTGCACCGCGAGCGGCAAGATGCACCTGTCTTGCCTACGCGGGGACTACCTTGATCGTCTGCTCAACAACCTCACGCTGACGGCAAAAACCCACAAAACGATCACTGATCCCAATACCTTACGCGCAGAGCTTGCGCATGCACGGGAAAGTGGTTTTGCCACCGACAACGAGGAATTCATGGAAGGCATGGCCGCGATTGCCGTGCCGATCAAAGACCATCGTGGACGGCTGCTGGCGACGCTTTCTGTTCATGCTCCGGTGCAGCGGCATGACCTCAATAGCCTGCAAGACCATCTTGGCACGCTTTGGGACGCCGCGCGCGAGTTGGGTGAGATCGCGGGCGAATAGCCCTTGAATTTAGGGTCTAACACGCGATGATTGCGGCAAATTCCCCGCAATCAAAGGACAGATCTCATGCAATATTCGCCAGCTGCCGACCGTTATGACCGGATGATCTATCGGCGGTGTGGTCGGTCGGGGGTGCGACTGCCCGCGGTGTCGCTGGGGCTTTGGCATAATTTCGGTGGTGATACGCCACATGAAACCAAGCGGGCCATGTGTCGGACCGCATTTGATCATGGCATCACGCACTTTGATCTGGCCAACAATTACGGCCCGCCGCCGGGCAGTGCCGAACATGCGTTTGGGTCCATTTTAGCAGAAGATTTCAAGGGCTTGCGGGATGAGATGATTATCTCATCCAAGGCAGGATATGACATGTGGCCGGGACCATATGGCGAGTGGGGGAGCCGTAAGTATCTGATCGCAAGCTGTGATCAGTCGCTGAAACGGATGGGTTTGGACTATGTCGATATCTTCTATTCCCACCGATTTGACCCCAATACGCCGCTTGAGGAAACGATGGGCGCGTTGGATCATATCGTTCGCTCTGGCCGCGCGCTTTATGCCGGGATCAGTTCCTACAACACCGAAAAGACCCGCGAAGCTGTTAGCATTCTCAATGACTTAGGGACGCCGTGCCTGATCCATCAGCCCAGCTACAATATGTTCAATCGCTGGGTCGAAACGGATGGGTTGAAGGACGCCTTGCAGGAATTGGGAGTCGGATCCATTGCCTTTACACCGCTGGCGCAGGGGATGTTGAGCACAAAATACCTCAATGGCATTCCCGAAGGCAGCCGGGCGTCGCAGGGCAAATCGCTGGGCCAAAATCTGATTACAGATCAAGCCATTAGCGCCATTCGTGGCCTCAACGACATCGCGGAAAACCGGGGTCAGACATTGGCGCAGATGGCGATTGCCTGGGTGCTGCGGGACGAGGGGATCACCACGGCGCTGATCGGGGCCAGCAAACCGAGTCAAATCGAGGATTGCGCCGGTGCTGTCGATAACCTGCTGTTTTCAAAAGAGGAATTGGCGGCGATTGATGAATTGGCGTCGGATCAGGCGATCAATCTTTGGGCCGCATCGTCAAATTCGGACAATGCGCCCAACTCATGACAAAATGATTGACGTTCCTCATTTCTGAATGCTAGGCCCATGGGTGAGGAGAATCCATGCCCCGGCCAACCATTCATGATGTCGCAGAAGTCGCCCAAGTCAGCCTCGCGACCGTGGACCGTGTTCTGAATGATCGCGGGGGTGTCGCGGCGAAATCAGTGTCTAAAGTGCTGAATGCTGTTGAAAAGACCGGTTACGTGCGGGATCAGGCAGCGGCAAACCTGTCCCGGAGGCGGGCGGAACGCTTTGCTGTGGTGCTGCCCGAGGGACCATCGGAGTTTTTGGATGCCTTGCGCTTTGCGCTTCAGCAGGAAACGGCGCGTCTAACCGCTGACCGGATCGAGTTTGAGGAACGCACCTCAGCCTCATCCGACATAAATGCAACAGCCACAACCCTGCAACATCTCATGCACAACCCATGCACATGCGTGGCGGTCATGGCGCCCGACGTGCCATCCGTGCGCGAAGAAGTTGCAAATTTGACGCGGGCAGGTGTCAAAGTCATCACACTTGTGTCGGACCTGCCGGGCAGCACGCGCAGCACGTTTGTCGGGATCGACAACATCTCTGCCGGGCGGACGGCGGCGCGGTTCATGGGGCGGTTCGTTGGTCAGTCCAAAGGCAAGGTGAAAGTCATTGTCGGATCGCTTGATGCGCGCGACCACACAGAGCGGCTTATGGGGTTCAAGCAGGTGATGCGCGCCAGCTATCCCAAGCTGGAGGTGCTGCCCGTTGTAGAAGGATACGACAACGCGAAGCGGGTGCGTGCGGTCGTAAATGAAACGCTGCGACAGCCGGTTCTGGGCATCTATCATACTGGTGCCGGAAACGAGGGGCTGGCCGATGCGCTGGCCCGCCACCAACGCCCGCGCCCCACGACGATTGTTCACGAGTTGACGCCGCATAGCCGCAACGCGCTACATCAAGACCTGTTTGATCTGGTGATCGATCAGGACCCCGCCCGCGCCGCAAGACGCGCGATCACCCTGATGCGTGACCTGTCCGCAGGTCGCCCGGTCGCCGTTTCTGACGGCGATATCCCACTGAATATTTTCATCAAAGAGAACACGCCATGACCTACTTCGACGGAATTCCCGCCATCGCCTATGAGGGCGAAGGCAGCACCAATCCCTTAGCGTTCCGCCACTACAACCCAGATGAGGTGGTGATGGGCAAACGGATGGAAGATCATCTGCGCTTTGCCGTTTGCTACTGGCACAACTTTGTTTGGGAAGGGAATGACCCCTTTGGCGGCCAGACGTTTGAACGTCCGTGGTTCCCGGCTGATACGATGGATCTGGCCAAAGCGAAAGCTGATGCCGCGTTTGAGATGTTCCGCATTCTGGGCGCGCCCTATTTCTGTTTCCACGATCATGATGTGCGCCCAGAGGGGGCCAGCCTGAAGGAAAGCCATGACCGGCTGAACGAGGTGGCTGATTATATGCAGGCCAAGATGGAGGCGGGCGGGCCAAAGCTGTTGTGGGGCACGGCCAATATGTTCAGCAACCGGCGCTATATGTCGGGTGCCAGCACAAACCCGGACCCGGATGTGTTTGCCTATTGTGCCAGCACGGTGAAATCCTGCATGGATGTCACCCACCGTTTGGGCGGCGAAAACTATGTGTTGTGGGGTGGTCGTGAAGGCTATGAGACGCTGCTGAACACGGATCTGTCGCGCGAACTGGAACAAATGGGCCGGTTCTTGCAGATGGTTGTCGAATACAAGCACAAGATTGGCTTCAAGGGCGCGATCCTGATCGAACCGAAGCCGCAAGAGCCGACGAAGCATCAGTATGACTATGATGTTGCGACGGTTTACGGGTTCCTCAAGCGGTTTGGGCTGGAGGGCGAAGTGAAGGTCAATATTGAGCAGGGCCACGCGATTTTGGCGGGGCATTCGTTTGAACACGAGCTGGCGATGGCCAATGCGCTGGGGATCTTTGGGTCCATCGACATGAACCGCAACGATTACCAGTCCGGTTGGGACACCGACCAGTTCCCCAACAGCACGCCAGAGGCGGCACTTGCCTATTACGAGGTGCTGAAGGCCGGAGGGTTCACCAGCGGCGGCACCAACTTTGACGCCAAACTGCGGCGTCAGTCATTGGATGCCGAGGATCTGATTGCAGCGCATGTCGGCGGCATGGACATCTGCGCGCGTGGTCTGAAGGCAGCGGCAAGGATGATGGAAGACGATGCGCTAGAGGCACCACGCCGCGCGCGCTATGCCGGGTGGGAGACATCGGATTACCTTGCGGCGGGTCAAACGCTGGACGGGATTGCGGCAAAGGCCGAAGCCGCGGATCTGAACCCGCAACCGGTGTCTGGCGCACAGGAAAAGCTGGAAAATATCGTCAACCGCTACGTCTAGCGCGATTGATTGGCCCTTTGCGGAGGCGTCCAATTTGCTTATGCAGCTTGGAACGCAGCCGCAGGGGCCGAAGATGGGCATTGTTGACACCGCCAAGCGCCAGCTGAGGGCGTTGCAGGATCGCACGATCCCGCAGCGCGTCGTGTTTCATCATGTGCCCAAATGCGGCGGGACGTCGGCGGGGCGTGCGCTGCGCAAGCGATATGTGCTGAGCCAGGCGACGGTGAAGCCCGAGGAAAGTTTTCGCGCCTATCAGATGTTCACCGGCCGCACCGACCGAGAAGCGATGCTGGTGGATGTGCTGGATCTGCGCGAGCAGATGATGCTGTATCTGTTGGCTGATGATGTGCGCTGCGTGTCGCTGCATGTGCGCTTTAGCCAGGTGGCTCATGATCATTTCGCAGAGCGCTACAAGTTTGTGACGCTGCTGCGCGATCCGGTGGCGCGGTTTATTTCGCATTACAATTGGTCCTATCAGCGCCCCGGCGCCTTTGGCCGGATCGAAGAACCGCTGGATGCGTTTCTGGAAACGGACCGCGCCCGGCTTTTGGGTGCGACCTATGGCGAATACTTCAGTGGCCTGCCGGTGGGTGCCGATTTCACAGGTGCAGAGGCGGTGGAAGCCGCGGTTGCCAATTTGCAAAAGCTTGATGTTGTCGGGCGGTTGGACGATCTGGTCGGGTTCGAGGCTGGGTTGCGGGGCGCGCTGGGTGTGCGGATCAAGCTAGGCCACGAAAACAAGAAGGGTGCGGCAAGGGCGGATCATCGCACCGAAATCTCGCCCCAGCAGCAGGCGCGTATCACAGAGCTTTGCGCGCCGGACATTGCGATTTGGGATCGTGTCATGGGCCCCGCCGCATGAGCGAGACCGGGCGGAAAAGCGGGTTGTTTGGGGACATTCGCCGGACGCTGACGGGCAATCTGGTGTTTGCCGCGACGCAATGGGTGCTGTTGATCTTTGTGGCGCGTTTGGGCACGGCAGAGCAGGTGGGATACATCACCTTGGCGGCGGCGATTGTCACACCGGTGTTCGCGCTGACCGGGTTATCACTGCGCGACGCGCGCGCGGTGGATCACGGTCGCGAGAGTACCGACCAAGACTATTTCCTGTTGCGGATGATGATGACTGCGGCTGCGGTTGCCTTGGCGGTGGTTGTCATTTTTGGAGTGTACGGCGGCGCGGCAACGGCGTTTATCGCGGCAGCACTTGCGCTTGTGTTGACCAAGATCCCGCATACGCAATCGGCGCTGAACTACGGGATCGCGCAAACGCGCGGGCGGTTTGATGTCATCGTCAAGAGTCAGGTCCTGCGCGGGATCTTGGGGGTCGCTTGTTTTGCCGCAGCCTTTGCGCTGACGAAGAGCGTCGGTGCGGGGTTTGTCGCGCAGGCCCTGTGCTGGATCGTGGTGATGGTGATTTGCGAGCGAAGGCCATTGGCGCAGGATGGGGTGGTTTTTGGGGTCCGGGACGCGAGAGGTCCGCAGATCCGCCGCGCGCTGGGATTGATGGTTTGGTTGCTGCCGCTGTCGATTGCAGGCGTGTTGCAGATGGTATCGCTTTATGTGCCGCGCATTGCCTTGGCCGAATATGTGACCTTCGAGGAATTGGGACTGTTTGGTGCGATCTACTATTTCCTGACGGCGATCCAGACGGTGATCCGCAGCATCTCTCAGGCGTCGGTGTCGCGGATGGCAAAGGCGGCGTCATTGGGGAATGCAAAGCGGCTACGTCGGATTACGGCGATTGTGATGGGGGCGAACCTCTTGCTGGGTTTAGTCATTATCGCCGGGGCGCTGATTGTGGGAGAATGGGTCGTCGGTGCGGTTTATGGGGCGCAATACGTCAACAGCTTTTTGATTGTTATGGTGGCGGTGACCGCCGCGCTGCAATTGCTGATGGGGGCCACGCAATATGCGCTGCTGGCAAGCCACCATTTCTGGCTCCGCCTTTGGATCAACGTGTTGTGTCTGCTGGCGGCGATTGGGCTGTCGCTATGGCTGATCCCGGAGCGCGGTGCTGATGGTGCAGCCTGGGTCATCATCTGGGTCACCGTGATACGTTTGGTGCTGGGGGTCATGGTGATGATCTGGTCCATGTCGCGGGCGCGGGCCACCACGCAAGAGGTGCCCGATGAAGCGACCTGAGCGGATCGTTCTGGTGACGGGCGCGCCGCGCAGCGGGACGACGCCGGTGGGCGATCTTTTGGCACGGGTGTCGGGTGCCCGGATGCTATACGAGCCGATGGGCCCCAATGGCGACACAGCGATTGCGGATCAATTTGTCATTCCCGGCGCTGCGGATTTCACGGCGCAGGATCTGGCGGGCTTTGTAGAGCGTATGGCGGGTCGGCGGTTGCAGATGTCAGCGGTCACGCGTCGCAAGGCTGCGCCGATCAAGATGGCGCTTGTCTACCGCATTTTGGGTACGCAGGCGCAGCACAGTTATCGCAAGTTCCGCTTTGATCCCTTCGTCAGGACGCTTGTCTGGAAGGATCCGTTTGCTGCGTTTTGTGCCGAATTTGGTGGTGACGCCGGCTATCGAAGCGTGATGACCGTGCGGCCACCGCTGGCCCATGCGGCGAGTTACAAGCGCATGGGATGGGTGTCGCGCGTGGCAGATGTTTACCCCCGCTATGTCATGGCATTTGGCGAAATTGAGGGGTTTTGCGACCTGATCACAAGGTTCGGTGATACCCCATTGGGGTCCGGCGCATTGATGTGGCGGTTGGTTCATACGCGGTTTGCGACGATGCCAAAGGCCAAGCGCGCTTCACTTTATCTGCTTGATATGGAGGCGCTTGGGCAAGATGAGGTTGCGGGTTACCGGCAGGTGTTCGATTGGCTGGGCCTAGAGATGCCACGATCTGCGCATCAGCTTATTGCAGCGCGGTCATCGAGGGGAACGCACAGTGTGCCGGGGCAGGTCCATGACTTTGAACGCAGCGCGCAGGCGGCAAATTCGGCATGGCAGCGTATGTTGACGCCCGAAGAAATTGAACTCGTGCAAAAGATCACCGGTGATCTATGGGATGCCCTGCCGTGCGATAACCGCTAGTCGGCCCAGACTGACAGGTCGAGGTCAAATTCAGCTGCGAGCCGCGCGTTGGCATCTGCGAATGTCGCCTTGAGGTCCGCCAGTGCCGCGTTCTCTGCGGCGGTATTTTCGTCCGGGGCACGGGTGTTCAGCCGCCGATAGACCGCGCGCGCCATATCATAGGCGGCCCCCTTTGGCAGGCGGCTTCGGATCGCGAGGTTGATCGCCTGCAAGCCTCGCGAGCGGGGCTGATAGGTCTCATTTTCGAGCGGGAAGGCGTAGGTGTCATAAAACGAGGGGTCGAGGCCGATCCATGCGCAGATCTGCTGAAGAAATGCGGTGTGATCGGTGGCCAGGTCATCAAACAACATGATCTTCATGCGGTCAGGGCCAAGCGCGTCGCGCCAGGCGATCAGGTGATCGACATAGGCGGCGTTGGTCAGGCAATCGCGGGCAAGCTCATTCCCCTTAAAGTCATGCGTGCCGTCGCGGACAGAGGTGAGGAAGGCCGCAAAGCTCATGTCGCTTGGGATCCAGTCCCAGTTGTTTTGAAAATAGCGAAAGAGCGAATGAATTTGTGCGCTTGGTTCGCGCAGAATGAAGAGAACCTTGGGGTCGCCGGGCATGTCGGACAATGTGGCGCGGGCCGTGGCGCTGTAGATATAGGCGGGCGTCGATTCCATGAGGATCGGCGCTTGCGGCTGATCCGGGAAATGCGCGGCATATCCTTGCAGCCCGTGACTGACGTGATTGTCAGGGCGGTGCATATGGGTGCCGGGATCGACAAGGAAATAGGTCTCTTTCTCATGCGAGCCGACGCAGTCGGGGTGGTCCGACAGCCAGCCATGAACAGAGCTGGTGCCTGCCTTTGGCACGCCTGCGATCAGGAAATTCGGAAGGACCATGGCGGGGCTAGGCATCGCTGTGGTTGACCCCGACAAAGGTGCAGCCATCGGAGTTCAGATGCGCGGCGGTCAGGCGGCCGGTTGCATAAGCACCTGTATCAATTGCGATTTTTCCGTTTCGCGCCTCTGGCACGTTCACGATCGTGTGGCCGTGCAGGACCCATAGGCCGTCGGTGCGGCGGCGCTTGGCAAAGTCCGGGTGGCCCCAGATCAGAACCTTGTCGTCTTGTGCATCCGGTGCCAAAGCGGGGTCAGCGCCGGCGTGCGTTATCAGGACGTTACCGCGCAACAGCTTGCAGGGGCGTTGGCGGATCCAGTCGATCAGCGCAGGCCCCATCGCGGCGCGCAGATCGTCAGATAGGCGCTGGGCAAGGGCTGGATCAGCGGTTTCGGTCCCGCCGGATACGCCAAAGCTTGCCAGCGTCTGAAGCCCCCCGTGCCTGAGCCAGCGGCGGGCCGGGCCGTCTGGCGCATCGAGGAATTTGAGCATCATCGCTTCGTGATTGCCCATCAGGCAGGTGATATCTGGCCGGGCGTGCAACATGTGCAGCACCGCTGCGGAATGTTCGCCACGGTCAACGTAGTCACCAACGCAAATGATGTCGGCACCTTGCGGGGCGCGGTCAATCAAACGCGCAAGCAGCGTGTCACAGCCGTGCACATCACCGATAACAAAGCAGGGCGGATCAACGCAAACGGGGGCGGCCGGGTCGGGCTGGCGCTGCGGCCATAAACGGTTCAAGAGGCTCATATGTGGTTTGCGCTGCCAATGGATTTGTTGCCATTGTGGCGCAATTATTGGCCGAGTGAAACGGGGTATGGCAGAAATGGGCAGACCCGTCTGATCGGCATGTTATGGATGCAAGACAGCGACTTGGGGGCGTCATGATCGCGCGGGCGATACGAAAGGCAGGGCCAGTGATTGCGGCGTTAGGTGTAAGCGCGCCTGCGGCGGCTGATACCTTGTCTTTTTACGGCACGCCCGGACTGGTCGATATGCCCAACGCCTATATGCTGAGCGACGGCGAAATCGCGCTGACGACGGCGGGGTTTGGTGACACGTTGCGCAATACGTTGACGTTTCAGATTACGCCAAGGCTTCAGGGTGTGTTCCGCTATGCGTTTATCAAGGGGTTCAACACCAATGGCGAGGACCGCTATGACCGCAGTTTCGATCTGAGCTATCAGATCAGCCGCGAAACAGCGCATTGGCCCGCGATTTCCGTCGGGCTGCGCGACTTTGGTGGCACAGGCGTTTACAGCAGCGAATACCTTGTCGCGACCAAGGCGATTACGCCGCAGGTGACGGTGACAGGCGGGCTTGGCTGGGGGCGCCTGGCGGGTCGTAATGCGTTCAGTTCACCGCTTGGAGCGATTTCTGACCGGTTTGAGACGCGGCCAGATGCAGCAGAGGGTGGGATTTCGACCACCGGGCAAGTGGATTTCGGCGCGTGGTTTCGCGGTGATGTCGCGCCGTTTGCAGGGGTTAGTTGGGCGGTGAACGACAAACTGACGCTTGTGGCGGAGTATTCACCGGACCTTTACACCAAAGAACAGCAACGGGGTGCCGCACCCGTCGCATCACCGTTGAATTTTGGGGCGCAATACGCCTTTGACAACGGTGTGACCTTGGGCGCTTACGCGTTGCAGGGACGCGATGTGGGCCTGTCGCTGAGCTATGTTTTTGATCCCGCAAAGCCGCCCGTTCCGGGCGGCAGCGGCAGTGCACCGCCTGCGCTGGTGGCCCGCGACAGTATTGAACCCGCATCGACGCGCAACCTGTCAGCGGCGTTGTCGGCCCAAGGGCTGACGCTGGAAAACCTAGAAATCACCGGCAAAACCGCGCGCATTCGGGTGGTCAGCACAAGGTTTCTGGCAAGCGCGCAGGCGTTGGGACGATCCGCGCGTGTCTTGGCGAACCGATTGGACCCAAGTGTTGAGCGGTTCGAGATTACGTTCATCACTTATGGCCTGCCTGTCAGCACGGTGACCCTGAACCGGAGCGACCTGGAAGAGCTTGAATTCAGCCCCGACAACAGCTGGCAGATGTTAAGCCGGTCGCGCATCTCCGATGCTGCGGCGACCGATCGCGGTGGTGAGCTGGCAAATCTATACCCAGCAGCGGACATCGGGTGGGGGACGTATTTCACGCCTTCGCTTTTTGATCCTCAGAACCCGCTGCGATTTGAAACCGGTATAAAGCTGACGGGGTTCTATGCGCCACGGCCCCGGATGATCATTTCGGGCGAAGTTCGGCAACCGATTTACAGCACGATTGATGAATCAACCCGGCAATCCGATTCAGTCCTGCCCCGCGTGAGATCAGAAGCGATCCAATATTTCGCCAGTGAACGCGCCAAGATAACCTATCTGACAGGCGAGTACTTTGCGCGTCCGCAAGAAGACGTCTTTGCACGGGTCAGTGTTGGCTATCTTGAGCAGATGTTTGGTGGCGTTTCGGCAGAGGTGCTGTGGTATCCGGTCAATAGCCGGCTCGCGCTGGGGGCAGAGGTCAACTATGCCCGTCAGCGCGACTTTGATGGTGGCTTTGGCTTTCAGGACTACGGTGTTTGGACCGGCCATGCGTCAGCTTATTATGATTTCAGCAACGGCTTTTACGGGCAGGTGGATGCCGGGCGCTATTTGGCGGGTGATTGGGGGGCGACGGTGTCGCTTGATCGTGCGTTTAACAACGGCGTGCGCGTTGGTGCCTTTTTCACCCTGACGGATGTGTCTTTTGAAGAGTTCGGCGAAGGATCGTTTGACAAGGGCATCCGGGTGTCGATCCCGATTACATGGCTGAATGGCCAACCATCGCAGCGGCGCGTCGGCCAAGAGATACGGCCAGTGCAGCGGGATGGTGGGGCAAGGCTTGCGGTCCGCAATAGACTTTATGAAACGACAAGCGGCCTGCGCGGGGCAGAGCTTGCGGATAGCTGGGGGCTGTTCTGGCGATGAGGTGGGCGTCGGTCATCATAGTCGGTTTGCTGTTGGCATCCTGCAGCGCCTTGCCGGGGGTTACACCGGGCGCCGGGCCCGCCGTCGGGAATTTGGCCAGTCAGGGCAAACCTGTGTTGCAGGTCGGGATCCTGTCCAAGAAGACGGGCACGCTGGTGGCGCTGGATACGGTGCGCGGCCCGTTTGAAACCTGGGTTTCTGCCGATGGGGCGAGCATTACGATGCGCGATGGGATGATGGTCGCAACGCGGGGCCTGGGCGGCGATATGCTTGGGTCTGATATTGACGAATCGCGTGCGGCGATCACACGTCGCAGTCCCGGGCGGGTGACCCGGTTCCACACGTTTCTGGACGGCGAAAACCGGGCGCAGCGGCGGGCCTATATCTGCGATATCGCTGATCGTGGGCCGCGTGATGTGCCATTTGGCGCGGTGTCAGTCCCGGCGCAGCTGATTGCCGAGGATTGCGCCAGTCAGGATCAGGCATTTCTAAATCTTTATTGGCTCGACCAAAGCGGTCGGATCGTGCAATCGCGGCAGTGGGCTGGCGAGTTTGCAGGGATCCTGACATTCCGTATTGTGCCATGACGACACCTTGAGGAGACGACACGTGCGTAAACTGATGATGATCTGCTGTGCGGCCCTTTTGGCAAGTTGCGGCGTTGCCTACAACAGCCCGGCGATCAATGCGGGCGTCGCGGATGGCACGCAGGTTCGGGTGATGGCCTTGACCGGCGAAAGCGTGTTGATCGCCAACCGCGCGCCTTATCGGCCACGGACGTTGCCAGCGATTTTTTCGGGCACGGCCGGGGGTGGTTCGGGGTTGCGCGGCGCAGGGGCGTTACCTGCGCCTGTGCTGGATGATCCGGCGCGCCCTGGCACGTTGGAATTGCGGGTGCCGCCAAGCGTAGACCCCGGACCCTATCAGATTGGTGTCGGTGACGTGGTGCTTTTGGCCGTGCCGCGCGTCGGCAACACGGTAGAGGAGCTGTCCGGTTTGCTGGCGGCGCAAAATGCCCGGCAAGGGTATACCGTGCAGGATGACGGGTCGATCAACATCCCCGACGTTGGCCGCGTGCGCCTGTCGGGTTTGACCATTGACGAGGCCGAGGCGGAATTGTTCCAGCGGCTGGTCGAGAACCAGATCGACCCGACGTTCAGCCTTGAGATTGCCGAGTTCAATTCACGCAAAGTATCTGTCGGCGGGGCTGTTGCGAACCCCACGGTGGTGCCGATCGCGCTGACGCCGGTTTTGTTGGATCAGGTGCTGTCACTTGCCGGTGGCATTACGGTTGAGGATCAGGATTTCGCATCTGTGCGACTTTATCGCGACGGGACGCTTTATCAGATCCCGTTGAACAGGCTGTTTAGCGACCCAAATCTGCGCAACATCCGCTTGGTCGCGGGGGATGCTGTGTTTGTGGACACCGCGTTCGAGCTGTCACAGGCGCAGGCCTATTTTGAGCAGCAGATCACACTCGCGCAGTTGCGGCAGGCGTCACGGGTGTCGGCGTTGAACGAGTTGACGCAAGAAGTGGCTTTGCGCCGCGCCAACCTGAATGAGGCGCGCGACAATTTCCGCACCCGAACCGATTTGGGTGCGGTGGACCGCGATTATGTCTATCTGTCCGGTGAGGTCGGTCAGCAGGCCCGCTACGCCTTGCCATATGAGCAACAGGCGACATTGGCGGATGCCTTGTTTGACGGCGGCGAAGGCGTGCCGATCAAGACCGGAGATGTCAGCCAGATCTATGTGCTGCGCGCCTCGACCGACCCCAGAGAGTTTGGCGCGGTCACGGCGTGGCAATTGGATGCACGGAATGCGGCGAACTTCACCTTGGCCACACGGTTTGAGCTGCGCCCGGACGATGTCATTTTTGTTGCAGAGCAGCCGGTGACACGGTGGAACCGGGTAATCCAGCAGATCACGCCGTCGCTTTTGAATACAACGGTGAATGCGGCCACGAACTAATTGATCGCAAGACGTGAGGCCGAAGCGCCGTATGGGTTGTTGCGGGCCTATGTTATGTGCTTTCACGCGAGCACAGGAATGTTTTGATCCAGACGGAATTTGAATTGCCAAACACCCGAACCCCCAATGCCTTACCAGCACGTCGCCAATTGCTGAATGTCTTTGTGCACGACCTGACCATGGACGAGGTGATCAACGATTTTGATGCGGGTCTGATGCTGACGTTGCACAGTGATATGTTGATCAAGCTGCAGTCGGATCGGGAGTTTTACGACGCCTTTCAAAAGTTCGATCTGATCACTTGTGACAGCCAAATCTTGTATGCTGCGCTTAAGCTGATGGGGTCGCCTGTGCGCGAGCGCGTGTCAGGGTCCGATTATTTCCCACGATTCTACATGCACCACAAAGACAACCCCGACGTCACAGCGTTCTTGCTGGGCGGGATGCCGGGTGTCGCGGATAAGGCGGCCGCGCGGATTGATGGGCGTGTCGGGCGCAAGTTCATTGCGGGGACTTATGCGCCGCCCTTTGATTTCGACGATAAGCCGGAAGAGGTGGACAAGATTGTTGATGCGGTCAACGCCTCTGGTGCGACAGCGTTGCTGGTTGGTCTGGGCGGCGGGCGTCAGGAAAAATTCATCGTCAAATACCGGGATCGCTTTCCGGGTGTGAAGCTGTTCCTGCCGCTGGGCGGGACGATTGACTATGAGGCCGAGACGTTGAAGCGCCCCGCGCCATGGGTGACGAACGTAGGGCTGGAGTGGTTGTACCGTGTCATCAAAGAACCAAAGCAGCGCTGGCGGCGGTATTTCATCGAGCAGCCGCCGGTGATCTGGTTGCTCATCAAGCAAAAGCTGGGGCTTTACAAAGACCCGTTCGGAGGGGCGTCTTGAAGTCCCATCCGGTGATAGGTCCGGCAAGCATCGGTCTCAAAGTGCGGCTTGGCGCAAATTCGGACGTTTTGACTTGTCAGGCAGCCGTCATCTAGAGGTTGTAAGCCCAGCTATTCAGATGGAATGAACCGCGGCAATGGGGCCTGTACCTCCATGAGTATGTCGTTCAGCCGCGCCTCTGCTTCTGCGTCGGTTTCAGTCCGCAAGATCGGCGTCGTCAGGCGCACAAGGGCACCGTCCGTGCGTCCAGTGCGGATGCCATCAACCATCAGCCAGTATTTCGCAGCGAAGTCCCAGGCGATCCGGCGGCCTTTTTGTTCGAACCAGTAGTAGACCATCATCCGGGTTTCACCCTTTTGGATGATTGCACGGTTGATGTTGAATGGCGTTGCGCTGCCCATCTGTTCGGTGATGTCAGTGCGTTCAAGCCATGCGATTTCCCAGCCACCACCGGGCAGGCAAATCTCTGGTGAGTGCACGCCGCCGCTGCTTTGGTCATAATACCACGCGGTGAAGAAATTCACCGGTGCGGCAGCGGCTGGAGAGACGAATTCAACCTGATGGTAGTCGTCGGCGCCCAAGACGGTCGCAACACCAGTATCCAAGATGCGGCGCTGACCTGCCTGCTCCCAAGTGCCAAGTGTGCGGGGGAAGGTGCTGAAGGATTCGCGTTCGACCCGCATCGCACCGCGCTCTGGCAGAGCCATGAAGACGGCCGTCGCCGCGACGAGGATCCCAACAGAGGTGATGAGCGCTGCGGAGGGCCGCACGAGGCGCAAGCGCATCATCTGTGTGCCCAGGCCATCTGTATCGAGGTCGAGCGCTTCGATCAGGCTCATCTTCACGGGGTTAAAGATCAGCAGGATCCGCGCCAGCAGGAAGAGGATCAGAATGCAGGCGATGAAGATCACCCAGCCTTCGAAGAAGTGCGAAAACCCTTCGACCCATTCGAGGCCCCAGTTGTTGACGATGTAGCCTGCAATCGCGATCCGGACGGAGTTCATCAGGATTGTGATCGGCACGGCAGAGATCAAAAGGACCGCCTTGTGCCATGTCTGACCGCGATAGAGCACGGCAAAGATGTAAGAAAAGCTAAGGATCGGGAACAGGTAGCGCAGGCCGGAACAGGCCTCTGCCACGTGGAGTTTGGTGACACCGAGGTCGATGATATTGCCGTCAAGGAAGACGGGAACGCTCATGAGTTTGAGGAACCAAACGCCCAGTTCGGAGGATATGAATTGTAGCCAAGTCGTTGTTTTATAGTAAATAACGCCAGGAAGCGGCAGCATATAGACGAGGTGGACGACGGGCGGCCAGAAGTGTTTGCCTGTCTGCCAACCAAAACTGACAAGCAGCAGGCCACCGATCCAGAGGATCAGGGAATAGGCCACGATGTCATTGATGCTGGACAGTTTCCCCAGGGTGCCCATGGCAACCGCCGCCAGAATGACGGTGACGCCGATCCAGCGGTCCCGGATCGGGCCGGGACGTTCGGGAAATTCCTTGAGTTGGCGCAGGAAAAGAAGGCCGGACAGAACCGGAATCAGCGGGCCGTGGCTATATTCGGGAAGCTGCCAAGCCTCGAGCAGGGCACCGATTCCGTCCCAAAAGAAGACGCCTGCGGCGACGAGCATGACGAGTAGCCACATTGTGCCTGCATGAAGAAGGTTGCTAGGCCACTGGGAACGCTCAGAAATTTCGCTGCTGCTGGACATTTGAACACTCAATTCGATCAACTACTGGGGCCATATAGGCGGGAAACGGCAACATCGTGGCGATTGATCTTCAAAAATAAGATCAGTCCTGTGGATAACACGTGACGAGGAATTTCAAAAGGAAATGCGACCAGAAACCTTCGGCCTGACGCCGTTGTGAGAGTGATGGCGGTGGCAACGAGGGCCTTGGGTCCGTTGTTCAAATGCTATGGTCATCCATTTGTTCTCTGATTTCACATTGATGGTTGAGGCTTGCAGAGTGGACGAGGGCAGAATTGTTTCATAGGGTGCCGCCACTCTGGTCTGCGTTGTGGACGTGGTCAAAAAATCTGCCATCGGAAATCACATTGAAAAAGACCGCCGAAAATTTCCGTCCGCGCGTTCTGGTTCTTGCAGAGGCTGCAAACCCCGAATGGGTGAGCGTTCCGCTTTTGGGATGGTCGTTGTCACAAGCCTTAAAAACTGTGGCCGACGTGCACTTGGTGACACAGGTTCGGAATCGGGATGCCTTGTGTCGCGCGGGATTGGTCGAAGGGGATGATTTCACGGCCATCGATACTGAGAGTGTTGCGCGACCGATGAACCGGCTTGCGGCACTCTTTGGTGGCAATCGTGCTTGGACAATCCGAACCGCCCTTGACCGGCTGCCATACATGCAATTTGAAAGGAAAGTGTGGAAGCATTTTGGTCCTGCCCTGGCGCGCGGAGAATTTGATATTGTGCACCGCGTGACACCTGTAAGTCCGTCCATCAATTCCAGTATGGCATCGCGATGCCGGAAGATCGGTGTGCCTTTTGTGCTTGGTCCAATCAATGGCGGCGTCCCATGGCCGAAAGGGTTCGAGGCAGAGCAAAAGCAAGAAAGGGAGTGGCTTTCAAAGGTGCGTGGGCTTTACAAGTTTGCACCGGCCCGGCGCCGTATGCTGCGCGACAGTCGCGTCATCCTTGCTGGGTCAGGTTTTGCCGAGGCAGAAATTCCTGAAACCTATCGGCATAAGACCATCAGGTTTGCTGAAAACGGGGTCGATCTGGAAAGGTTTTCCGGGGTTGCAGATGCCTATACCGATGGACCGTTGCGGGCGTGCTTTATTGGTCGGCTGGTGCCACTGAAGGGCGTCGATATGTTGCTGCACGCAGCGGCAGATTTGATGCGACAAGGCAAGCTCATCATCGACATTATCGGGGATGGCCCGATGCGAGAGCCGCTTGAAAAACTGGCACAAGAATTGAACGTGACCAACCAAATTAAGTTCCACGGGATGTTGCCGCACAATGAGGTAGCTCCGGTTGCCTGCAAGAGCCAGCTTATGATCTTTCCCTCAATTCGAGAGTTCGGCGGGGGTGTTGTTTTGGAGGCCATGGCACTCGGTCTCGTTCCGGTCGTCATCGATTATGCGGGCCCAGCAGAGCTGGTCGACGAGGCCGTCGGGTTCAAAGTTCCCATTGGCCCGCGCGACGAAATCATTGCTGGGCTAAGGTCGGTGCTTGGTCAAATCGCGGGGAACCCTCAGATGCTTGAACCCCTGGCAAAGGGTGCGCGCAATAGGGTCGAAACATTCTATCTGTGGAATCAGAAAGCGAAGCAGCTGAACGAAGTTTATGGGTGGGCATTGGGACATAGACCTGACCTACCAAATCTGAGTGCGGCAGCTGTGGAAACACCTGATGCCTGATCCCCAATCCTACGTGGTCATATCGCCCTGCCGAAACGAGGCGGCTTATATGCGGCGGACGCTCGATAGTATGGTTGCGCAGCGTGTTCAGCCGGCGCTGTGGCTGATTGTTGACGACGGATCCACGGATGAGACGCCGGCAATTCTGGCTGAATATGCCGCGGCGCATGATTGGATCAAGATCGCGCCAAAGCCTGATCGCGGCCACCGCGCTGTTGGTCCGGGCGTGATTGAGGCGTTCTATTTTGGATTGGATCAGGTGGATCTGAAGGACTTTGCCTTTGTGTGCAAACTGGACCTCGACCTGGATCTGCCGCCCGGATATTTCGAAACGCTGATCGCACGGATGCAGGAAAATCCCCGGATCGGCACCTGTTCCGGCAAGCCCTATGCACGCAATTCCAACGGGGAACTGGTCGCGGAGACGGCTGGCGACGAGATGTCTGTGGGTATGACCAAATTCTTTTCGGTCACCTGTTTTGAAGACATTGGTGGCTTTGTTCATGAGGTCATGTGGGACGGCATCGATTGCCACACCGCGCGGATGAAGGGCTGGACCCCCAAGAGCTGGGATGAAGAGGGGCTAAGGTTTGAGCATTTGCGCCCAATGGGTTCAAGTCAGCAAAGCATTTACACCGGGCGAAGACGCCATGGCTTTGGTCAGCATTATATGGGCTCGGATCCGCTTTATTTTGTCGCGACGGCGATCAACAAAATGCGGCACCCGCCAATCGTGCTGGGGGGATTGGCTATGTTGCAGGGGTATTTTGGCGCGATGCTGCGGGGAAACCGGCAATACGATGACCCAGAACTACGTGCGTTTATCCGCAACTATCAGTGGCGTGCGTTGCGGATGGGTAAGAAAAAAGCCGTTGCTCAAATTGAAGCGGAGCGAGCCGCGGTGTTCGCGTCGAAGTAGCGGTTATGGGTCAGCGCTGGGCTGACAGCCAGTCCTGAAACATCAGAACAGCCCAAAGCTGACGGCCCCAGTTGTGGCTTTCGGCTTGATGTTGTTGCCACTTTTCACGGATCAGTTTGGGGTCAAAGAAGCCTTCATTTTTCAGACGATCCGCAGAAAGCAGATCCTCTGCCCAATCACGCAGATCACCACGCAACCAAAGGCCAATTGGGACTTCGAACCCCATTTTGGGGCGTTCAATCAGGTGCCGAGGGACATGGCGATAAAGCACCTCGCGCAGCAGCCATTTCGACTGGCCATCCCTGACCTTAAGATCAAAGGGAAGCTGCCAGGCAAATTCCACAACGCGGTGATCCAGCAGTGGCGCGCGGGACTCAAGCGCGACGGCCATGGTCGCGCGATCAACCTTGGTTAAAATGTCGTCGGGCAGATAGGTCAACATATCAAGCTGCATCATGCGTTCGCTGGTGTTCAGATTTCCAGCATCTGGAAGCGCCTCTGCCAGCAGGCTTGGCGGTGGCGTGGCGCCGATGACGGCATCCTGCGGAAAGCGCCAGACAGCGACCATTTTGCGATGAAGCTCTGCCACTGAGGCGCTGTTGCCGTAGTCGGCGAGGCGGTGAAGGCGTTGGCCATTTGGTTCCTTGCCTTGCGGCGTCTTGCGCAAAGGTTCCATAATTTTATTGAGTGCCGTCGCTGGCAATGCGCGCAATGCGCCAGAGCCGATTTTTCGCAATCCGGCGGGCAGTTTTGACGCCTTGTCCCATAGCCGCGCGCCTTGCAGGTAGCGGTCATAACCACAGAAGAGCTCGTCCCCGCCATCGCCGGAAAGTGCGACTGTGACGTGTTTGCGGGCGAGTTCCGCGACAAGAAAGGTCGGGATCTGCGAGCTATCCGCAAAGGGTTCGTCATGGATGGTCGAAAGGCGGGGGATGACATCCAGCAGCTCTTTGGTGCCGACGTAAAGTTCGGTGTGGTCGGTCCCAAGGTGGGTTGCGATCTCGGCGGCAAATTCGGCTTCGTTGTATCGCTTTTCATGAAAGCCAATGGAAAATGTGTGAACCGGACGGTCGGACAGATGCTGCATCAACCCGACAATGGTCGAGGAGTCGATGCCGCCGGACAAAAAAGCGCCAAGGGGGACGTCAGACATCATCTGTTGGTCAATGGCGTCCAGCAGCAATGTTTCAAGCTGATCGGTTGCGTCTTTGGGCGAAAGATCAAGCAATGACGAGGGTGTCGTCACCGCCGCGCCGTCCCAATAAAGGGTTCTGACGGGAGTTGGGTCCTGTAGCGACAGGTGCACCATCTCGCCGGGGCGGAGTTTGTGGATGCCGGAAAAGATCACCTGATCTTCGCCAACATTGCCGTGGCGGAGGTAATTGGGCAGCACGTCGCGGTTGATGTTGTGGGCGAATGCGGGATGCTGTTTGAGCGCGTGAAGCTCTGAGCCAAAGAGGAAGGCCGCGTCCTGTCCTGCGCCTTGCCAGCCGTAGTACAGCGGCTTTTCCCCCATACGGTCCCGGGCAAGCGTCAGCGAGCGGCTGTCTTTGTCCCAAAGGGCCAAGGCAAACATGCCTTCGCAGCGCGTCAGTGCGGTTTGTAACCCCCAGACGTCGATGGCGGCCAATAGGGTTTCGGTATCGGATGTGCCACGCCAATCGGGTGTGTGCCCAGCGTCAGCCAGCAATTTGCGGATCTCGGTGTGGTTGTAGATTTCCCCATTAAAGGTCATCACGTAGCGACCCGATGCAGCGGCCATCGGCTGATGCCCGGCGCTTGTCAGATCCACAATCGCAAGCCGCAAGTGGCCAAGTGCAATGCCCGTTTCAGCATCAGTCCAATGACCATCCGAGTCGGGCCCGCGGTGTGCGATGGCTGCCATCATATCGGTGATGGTCTTGTTCAGGCCATCCAACGAACCCGGGCCGGGGGCCTGCAGAAAGCCGGTGATGCCACACATCAGGTCGGCCCCTTGATGGAAGGGTCAGAGGGGCGTGGAGGACCCGAAAGGTCGCCCTGAAACAAAACCGCGAGGCGTGCGGCTTCCTTGCGCACGTCAAAGTCTTTCACAACGCGGGCGCGCCCGGCGATGCCCATTGCGGCGCGTTTTTCGGGATCCGCGGCGAGTGTGATAAGCCGATCAGCAAGCCCATCTTCGTCGCCGGGCGGCACGATATAGCCGTTCGCGCCATCCACGACGAGTTCCGATACACCCGCAACTTGGGTGCAGATCACAGGCACCTTTGCGGCGAGCGCTTCCATCAGGACGACGGGCAGGCCTTCGGCAAAACTCGGCAGCACAAATGCATCGGCTGACGCTAGGGTAGCGGCGACTTCTGACTGACTTTGATAACCGGTGAATGTGATCCGGCCCTTTTGGGGGGCGGCGAGCCTTTCGAGATTGGCGCGGTCGTCACCGTCACCAACGATTGTCAGGTGAATATCCGGATTGCTCTGCGCCGCCGTCGCAAATGCATTTAGCAACACGCGAACGCCTTTGATTGCGGTCAATCGGCCGACATAGACGAAATGGGTCTTAGAGGGGTCAACCTTGCGCGGAAGGTCGTAAAGTTCCGGCAATACGCCGCAGTGAATGATCTTCAGCTTGGGCCAATCAGCGGGATCTGAAAAATACATCGCTTGACTGCGGGCGAAGTGACTTATGCAAGAGACAAACTTTGCCTCTGCGATCTTTCGACCAATCTGCCAACGCTCTGGCGCAAAAAGTTCTGCCGGGCCGTGCAGGGTGAAACTGAAAGGAATCCCAGACAGCCTTGATGCCAAGACAGCGACATTTGCGCTGACATCAGCGAAATGATTGTGAATGTGGGTGACCTTCTTGGTGTCCAGGTCGTCCGCAATGATCGTGGCTTCAGCGAAATAGAAAAGCTGGTAAAGCAGGGCCCGCAGGCCCGGCGCCCGCATCTGGAGGGCAAGTTTCAAAGCTGCAAAATAGGCTTTTGGTTGCCGAAAAAGGCGCATCTGCGCGGCCAGTAACGGCATCATCCGTTTGGCGGCCTGCAAGACATAGAATGTGTCCTGCGCTGCCGCCACTTCTGAGGAACCGCGTGTATGGTCAGGTTTTGGCTGGCGAATGGAATAGGTGTCGACCGCAAGGCCAAGCGACCGCAAGGCTTCGACTTCTCTGAGTATGAAGGTATGAGACACGGCCGGATATTGACCCGTCAAATAGGCAATGCGTGCCCCATCAATCGTCTCAACCATACCGCCTCGCCATTCATTGGCCTCCAGATCAGTCTATGCCGGGAGAGGCAGCGCGAGTAAATAGCGTTGCGGGTTAGGTTTTTGCTTGGGTCGCCATTGAGGCCTATGGGGCTCAGCGCGTTGCGACTTCTGCTCTCAGATTTCTGTCATCCCGCCCAACGGAGTGCTGAGCGGGATGCAGTTTTTCAGACCGGCGGGGATACAGGCGCCGCTGTGCAGTTCAGTGAGGCGCGGTTGGGGCGAAGTTGTCTGGCCGACTTGGTTGGCCTCCAATTCAATTCGTTGTGTAGAAATTGCGAGTGTCATGCAGTGTCGCGTATTCGGCAGCGAGGCGTGCGTCAGACGCATAACCATCATACAAGAATGCAAACGACAGCGCCGCTTTGACAAATTCTGACGGATTGGAATCCTCAGCGCCTGTGAACCACGACATGATACTTCCGCCGGGACGCCCGGTGACTCCGGTTTGAACCGCATACGCCGCCCCATCTATCAGCAACTTTCGTTCTGAATTGCCGTTGTAGCCGTAGGACATGCGCAGGGTTTCCGACATGACGGGAGTGCGGACTGATCCAGGTGCCATCCAGCTATTTGAGTTGGCCCAAGCATTATAGCTATCCGGATTTGATGAAGCCCTGATTGCCGCCGTGGCGCGGTTGACCTCACCACCCTCGCGCACAATCGAAATCACTGCTCCGTTGTTTGGCAATGCATAGGGTGTTGCTGTGACGCTGGCTGTCCAGGTTGTGGTGCCTGGAATGCCGCTCACTCGAAGTGAGTTCGTTGCGAACTGAAGCTGATCGCTGAATGCGGCAGGCTTTAATCGGTAGACAGATGATGGCGTACTATCGATTAGAACATACAGATCTGTTCCGTCGCTGGTAATGCCTTCGAACGATCCGCCAAGCAAAGAGGTATAGGCAGGTGCCGGGGTTACTGTGCCGTCCAACTGCACCTCAAACAGATTGTCGTTTGTATCGGAGCTGAGGAAAATCTTTCCGTCATGAAATGCGATGCCTTGGATTTGATTGACGGTTTGCGACAGCGTCAATGCGCCTAGGTAAGTGCCGGAAGTCGTGAAATATGGAATGTCCGTACCGTTAGTGTAGTCGGTGCAATACAGGTTGCCATCAACGGGGTTGATAGCGATGGCCGAAGCTTCACGCCCAGCCGCGGAAATGTCATGGCTGCGCACAAATGTAAGGTCATCGACGTCAAAAACGGCGATATGTTGGTTGTCAAATGAAGCAGATGGCCAAGCTTCCAACGGGATGAGTAGCTCTCCGTTGTGGATGCAGGGATCACCTAGGTGATTGACGTTTGAAACACCGGTCGCGGCGATTGGGTTGTTTTCCGTCAAGACAAGATTCCAATCGGCATCGAATTTCTTGATTTGGTTTGTATCGACCACAAACCAATGCGTTCCATCAAAAGCGATGCCCTGATGCATTTGAATATCGGGGCTTACTTTCTCGATGACATAGGTGTTGTCGAAGGTACCCGTTTCGACGACGCCGAATTGCCCCGTTCTGTCGGTGCGATCAGGGAATGCGAGGACAGATAGGTAGTCAGCCCAAACAGCGTGTTTTCCGTCAGTGCTCGCTGGATCTACCGCTGTAGTGGCGGCGTCAAGCACTCGCAGCGTAAATTCAGTTTCTGAACTGCTGGTTAGATCCTGCCGGATGAAGACGGTACCCTGACGCCTTGTCGGGTCGATCCAGACGACATCAAGCGGGAAACCTTGCGTGTCAGACGCGTTCGTCGCCCGCAAGTTTCCGGCATCGGCGCGAAGCGCGTTCCAAAGCCTGGGCTCGAGGTCGGCAAGGTCGAACCGCACCGGAAAGTTAGTCATGTCTTCACTGACGGTGCTCGCGGGAATTGTCACAACCTGGGTCAGCGCAGCAATATTGATCGGGTTGCTCGTGGATGTTGATTGCCCCACACCTGACTGATCAAGTATCTCTGAGCAGGACAAGGTCACATCACTTTGGAGGACAATGTGCGTGGAATTGATTGCGCCTGAAATCGGCGCGCCATCCCTGTGCCATTGGCGGGTCAGCGTTGGTGTGGGAAACGCGGCGTCATAAATCCAAAAACCATCTGAAACGCTGAGAACTTCACCAATCATCGGGGTGCCAGCGATTTGGGGTGGAACAAGATTTACAGGTCCTGCCGCCAAAGCACTTGTTGAAGTTGTGTAAGTCCCCGCAAAGGGTGACGGGGCGAGCACAGTAATTGTCAGGTCGCCCTCTTCTGCCGAAATTTCCAGCGTGCCATCGCTCAAGGTGGAAATCTCCAAAATATCAATGACCGCTGGCATATCGGCTTCGGTCAACATGTTTTGTGAGGAGCCAAGCCCCATACCAAGACCGATCCCGCTCATTAATACAGGACCACGATGCCGGTTGCGGTCGTACCTGTCGCCCAGATCCGCGTTGCGCGGATCGGAAAGGCAATACCTGCGGCGACATGAACCGTGGCTATGCCACCTTCGAGCGTGGAAATCTGGATGCTGCCGCCTTGCGCAACATTCACTGCGCGACTTACATAGGAAAGATCAGCGGTATCATGTGGTGTGACACTGAAAACACCAGTTGCCGGGCTTTCAAGGCCGGATGAATGATCGGAATATTTGTCCTGCGGCATGAGAAACTCCTGCAATTTGGGGAAAACCGGCGAGCATCGAAAATCGGATCGACACCAAGTGTGCAAAAGATGGTCGGCAATGGTAAATTTTCTAAGGTAGCACCGTTCAAGGAACATTTTGCAGTCAAACCTTCGCCCCTTTAGGATGACATAACCACCTGCGAACGAGCGTATTTATCGACAAGTTGGTACAAAGCTAAGGAAGGACAGAGCAGTAAAGATGTTTGCGTCAATCGCTCTATTCAGTTGGCCGCTTGTTGTGCTGGTTCTATTTCAAAAGTACCGCACAACGATTGCGATCGCGGTATCTATTGTCGCGGGGTACCTCTTGCTGCCGTCAATCAAAGGTCTTGATCTGCCCCTCTTGCCGGTCTTGGACAAGCACACGATCCCAGCATTGGCGGCACTTGTGTTTGCTTACCAAGCGATCAAAGGGAACCGCAACGCTGATGCTTTGGGACAATGGATCCCGCATTTCTGGGCAGCGCGCGTCTTATTGGTGTTACTAATGGCTGGTGCAATGTTCACGGTTCTGACGAATGGTGACCGGTCGGGATTTCTGCCTGGTCTTCGACCATATGACGGGTTTTCGGCAATTCTTGGTATCCTGATGATGCTGATCCCGTTCTTTCTAGCTTACCGTTTCATCGCAAGCCCGCAGCAACAGCGCGGTTTGCTTGCCGTGCTCGCTGTTGCCGGCGTCTGCTACTCCTTTCTCGCATTGTACGAGATCAGAATGTCACCTCAATTGAACCATATGATTTACGGGTTTTTCCCGCACTCCTGGTTGCAACATGTGCGTGCGGGTGGTTACAGACCATTGGTTTTTCTGGATCATGGCCTTTGGCTCGCGATCTTCTTTGCGATGTCCATCATCTCTGCCTGCGGTGCGGCCATTGTGTTCCCCAAGCGGAAACGACAGTTTCAATTTGCGGCCGGGTGGATCTTTTTGACGCTCCTGCTGTCAAACTCCCTTGGTTCGCTCGTGATTGCGTTTGTTTTGGCTCCAATTGTCTTGTTCCTGCCCTACCGGACCCAAATCCTGATGGCGTTTGCGATAGGTTTGATTGTGTTGTCATATCCAATGTTGCGAGAGAGGGGAATCATTACCGGCGATCGGGCTTTATCTCTGGCCAGCAAGATCAATGCCGAAAGAGCTGGATCACTCGAGTTCCGTCTCGAGAACGAAAACATCCTGCTTGAGAAAGCCAACCAAAGGCCAGTTTTTGGTTGGGGAGGCTGGGGGCGTGCGCGGGTCTACAATGAAGCCGGAGAAGACGTCAGTGTAACGGATGGATATTGGGTCATAATTTTTGGAATTGGTGGTTGGACCCGATACATTTCCGAATTTGGGTTGCTCATCTTGCCGCTCGGCTTGATCTACTATCGACGAAAGAGCGTTCAATATGGACCAGAGACAGTAACGCTTGCCATCGTTTTGTGCGCAAACTTGGTCGACCTGATCCCCAACGGCACAATGACGTCCTTAACTTGGCTCGTCGCTGGGTCACTTTGGGGGCGTTTGGATTGGGGTGGCTCTGGGTCTGACGTTCAACAGATTTCAGGAGCGGTGCCGACGCCGATTAGCCCCTATACCCGGCAGACAAAGCGGATCAACCGACGACAGACGCTTTGATCGCTACTCGCGCGCGTAGACGTCTTCATATCGAATGATGTCGTCTTCTCCAAGGTAGGATCCGGTCTGAACCTCAATCAGGACCATCGGCAGCATGCCGGGGTTCTCCATGCGATGAACGGCACCGAGTGGAATGTAAACGGACTGGTTCTCGCTCACCAGTTTGACGTCATCATCCACAGTAACTTTCGCGGTCCCCTGCACGACGATCCAGTGTTCTGAACGGTGGTGGTGCGACTGGAGGCTCAGTGCCGCACCAGGGTGGACGACAATGCGCTTCACTTGGAAACGGTCGCCAATGACAAGGCTTTCGAACCAGCCCCAAGGCCGGTGATCTTTGGGGAAAGCTTCAGCTTGCGGTGCGTGTTTCGACTTCAGCGCCGCAACCGCCTTTTTGACATCCTGTGCCCTGTCTTTATGGGCGACAAGTACCGCATCTGGCATCGCGACGGCGATGACGTCGGATAGTCCAATGCCAACAATTTCCTGTGTTTCGTTCTCTGACCGCAACAAGGTGTCATGGCAATCAATCTGAGTTGCCGGACCAGACAATGCCAGTCCTTCCTGTTCCGTCTCGCGCCAAACGGCGGCCCAATCCCCAAGGTCTGACCATCTTGCCGCGAATGGAACGACCATAAGGTTTTCTGCTTTTTCCATCACGGCATAGTCGACCGACAACGCTGGTGCGTTCTGCCACGATTCTGGATCTAGCCGCGTGAATCCAAGATCTTGTTGCGCGCTCTGGTATGAATTTGTTACGGCTTCGTACATCTCTGGCGCAAATGTCTTGAATGCCGCGACGATTGCGTCTGCCCGGAACAAGAAAATCCCAGCATTCCAAAGAAAACGCCCTGACACCAACATCTCTGCGGCGCGCGCAGCGTCTGGTTTTTCCACAAATGCTTTCAAGGGGATCGGATGCGGATCCGTAGAAGCTTCGGGGGCTTTGTCGAGTTCTAGATAGCCATAGCCGGTTTCCGCACGGTCAGGCGTAATACCAAATGTCACCAAATTGCCTGCCTCTGCCGCAGGTCGGGCTACATCAACGGATTTGGCAAATGCTGTGGCATCGGGGATGACATGATCTGACGGGGCGACAAGCATTAAGCCCTCAGGGTCTTGCGCGTGAACGTGCAGCGCTGCGGACAGAACCGCTGGCCCGGTGTCGCGGCCCTGAGGTTCGATCAAAACCGATTGGGCGGTGGTTTCAATCGCAGCAAGTTGTTCGATCACGATAAAGCGAAATGGATCGGCAGTGACAACAATGGGCGCGAGGTATCCATGTCCCGTCAGGCGCCGAGTTGAGGCCTGAAATAGGCTTTCATCACCGATGAGTGGTGCAAACTGCTTGGGATAGCTCTTGCGAGACAAGGGCCACAGGCGCGTGCCAGAACCACCGCATAGCAGGACAGGTGTAATGTTTTTCATCGAAAGTTCCTTGTCGCTCGCACTGCTTGTCTTCGCAGCTTTTGCCCTAAAATACGTGACGCAAACGTCTTTCGTTATCCACAGTAGGTTAGGAGGCGAAATTGTTCAAAGCGTGACGCGAGAACGGCGAAAACAATGTCTTCAGTGCCGCACTAAGCAAAATTAACGAACTGTTAAGCTTAATTCAATCTAATCAACCTCGCCGGTTTCTGGGAGAGTTGATGTCTGAAACGCTTGGTTTTGGTGCGCGTCGCATTCAGGAGGTGCGAAATGTTGATCGGCAAAATTCCCGGTTGCAGCGATTTGTCGAGATCTTCTGGTTTCTTGCGATCGCAAGCTTTGTGGGTCGCCTGATCGCGTTGCGCATCGCGGGTTATGCCGCCTTAGAATCTTGGCGAGAGCAACAGGGTCTGAGTAAGATCAAAGGTGAGGCGTCGGTTCTCACAGAAACTGAGGTGCTGTTTCAATGGCTGGGAGAACAGTCCTTTGTGGTGGCGCGTGGTCTTGCACATGACTTTATCTTCGCTGCAATCGGAGCCATCATCCTTTGTTTCTTCAGTAAGGCGCTGGTGCGTATTTTGGGCGTCATATTCGTTGGTTTCCTGGCAGCGAATGTCGAACATATCAAATACAACTATGGTCACATTGAGCCGTCGATGTTGGGCATGGGTCTTGATCCAACCTTTGTGCGCGGCTCATTCACTACCGATCTTCTGAAATATTTCCTATTTATTGGCGCAACGGCTGGGTTAGTCTCCCTTTCGCTAAAGCATCAGTTGGTAAGACAAGCGGGCGGCGTCGCGGTACCGATTGCCGTGTGTTTTGTGGCAATATTTGGTGTCAGATCTAATTCCGCCGCCCCTGATTGGCTTCAAACGCATCCTTTGGTTCCTATCAACGTCGCCAGCGACTTGCCGCTGGATTTTTCCAAACCTGATGACGCCGCGCTCAGCTGGTCAAATCTGCCACCACCTTTGCCCGGGCGTTACAACCTGATGGTTGTCTATCTCGAAGGGCTATCAATTGCGAGCCTTACCCGCGGCGATATGAAGACACTAAAGCAGCTGGGCGAAGATGGGGTGCGCTTTGAAAACTATATAAGTCGCCAAATCATTACGGCAAATGGTCTGTATGCATCGCTTACAAGTGACACGCCGTCTTTTCTACGTAAGTTCCCCAAGTGGGTAGAGTTGGATGAATCTTCGACAGTATTACGTCAATCGCTGCCAAGCGAATTGTCGCGGTCGGGCTATCTGACCAATTATCTTCAGTCGGCCCAATTGGCCTACATGAACAAAGATTCCCGCTTGCCACTCTTGGGTTTTGACATCGTGAAAGGGGATGGTGACTGGCAAACCGCCCATGGCCGCAACGGCTGGGGTGTCGATGACCTCACGCTTGTGGAGCGGACGTTGGAATTTGTTGATACCTTACCGTCAGACAAGCCCTGGTTTGTCAGTATGCTGACAACGGGCACCCATAGCCCTTACAACGTACCAGGTATCGAAAACCCATCTCGCATCGATGCTTTGCAAGCCGCCGACGCGGCAGTCGCGACCCTAATCTCAGGCCTACGAGGTCGAGGGGCCCTTGAGAATACGGTCGTGATCATCACTTCTGATGAAGGAAGAGAGCTGACCGCAGGAGAGGGATCTCTGAACGACCTTGCGATCAACCGACTGCCATTGATCGTCTTGCACCCTGACCTTTCCCACATGAGCGTACCAATTTATCTTCACAACACGGACCTTCGTGATCTCGCGCTGACTCTGACACATGCCACCGATCCCCAGACCTTTTTGGATGGGCTGCCACAGCACAAGGATGTCGTTTTCGGCAATTTTATCATGGGTAAGGTCTTTTGGTATGATGTCGACGGCCAAAGGTTGACGGTATGCCGCGTTAGCAAGTTCGATTGCCAGGTCTGGCCGGATCGCCCGGAACTGTTTGAGCCAAACGGTCCCGCCAAGCTGGAACAGCGCATGCCGGCCTTTGCGGACCTCATCAAGGCACACGACAGGGTGCCGTTCCTCACCTCGCCATAAAATCTGGCGCATCGTTCCGCCGTAGTGTTAAGACTGCCCCGGAACTGAGCGAAGGCGGAATAATGAAAATTGCGATTGTTGGTATTGGCTATGTTGGCCTGTCGAATGCCGTTTTGTTGGCTTCCAATCATGATGTCGTGGCGCTTGATCTTGATGAAGAGCGCGTCGCGGGATTGAACGCTGGCAAAGCCCCAATCATTGATCCAGACATCGAAGCGCGCCTCGCCAAGGGCGGCCTTAAGCTTCGGGCAACGACCGACAAAACAGAAGCTTATGTCGATGCTGACTTTGTGATTGTCGCCACACCAACCAACTATGATCCGCAAACCTCCTACTTTGATACAACATCGGTTGAGACCGTCATCCGTGACGTGATCGCCGTCAATCAAACTGCGACGATTGTGATCAAATCGACCATTCCCGTGGGATACACCGAGAAGATCAGCAAAGACATCGGCACCACGCAGGTCATCTTCAGTCCCGAATTTCTACGAGAAGGCCACGCCTTACACGATAACCTATACCCCAGCCGCATCGTCGTCGGTGAGCGTTCAGATCGGGCACGCGCCTTTGCCGATATTTTGCTCGATGCTGCGGAAAAAAAGGATGTTGAGGTTATTCTGACCGGCCCAGCCGAGGCTGAAGCGATCAAGCTTTTTGCCAACACGTTCCTTGCGATGCGCGTGGCCTACTTCAACGAATTGGACAGCTATGCTCTAAGTCTGGGGCTCGACAGCCGTGAGATCATCAAAGGCGTAAGTGCCGACCCACGTGTCGGTGACTACTACAACAATCCGTCCTTTGGATATGGCGGTTACTGTCTGCCCAAGGACAGCAAGCAGCTCTTGGCAAACTACGCTAATATTCCGCAAAATATGATCCGTGCGATTGTCGATGCGAACACGACCCGCAAGGATTTCCTGGCCGAGAAAATTGTTGCCATGGCGCCCAAGGTCGTCGGTGTCTACCGCCTGACAATGAAAGCGGGGTCGGACAATTTCCGCGACAGCTCCATTCAGGGCATCATGAAACGGATCAAGGCAAAAGGGATCGAGGTCGTCGTTTACGAACCACATCTGAAAGAAGATCAATTCTTCAATTCTGCTGTGATGACGGATCTTGCCGCCTTCAAAAAGGTCTCAGACGTGATTGTCGCGAACCGGCACGAACCTGCACTGGATGACGTCGCGGACAAAATCTTTACCAGAGACTTGTCAGGCGAAGACTGAAAGGTGCGGGACTAGTCGACCAACTGCAATTCAACAAATGTGGTCGGCTCGTCTTTATCACCGTTGTTATCGGACACTAGGGTGACCCGCAGTCCTCGTTGATCCTGCCATACTGCGATACCTTCGAGGTTATCGTAGGCTCCGCGTTTTGACGTCCATAACGTCTCAATGTCGTCGGGGTTGGTGACGTCTTCCAACCGCCGCACGCGGTTTTGCCACCAAAGTCCAAGGACCAGTTTGCGTTCTAGCAAGAATAGCTGCCCATCGGGCCCGAAATCCGCGCCGACAAGGGCAAAGCCATCACTTGGCGCGATGTGACCGCGAACCTCCCAATCGGCGCCGTTCAATTGGTAGATTGGAAATCCATCGTCTGTTGGGTTTTCCGGGAATGTATAGACCGTTCCATTTGCATCCACCGCCACTGCTTCAAGCTGGCGATTGTCATCGTATTGCTGGAATGTGGGGTGGTCCCTGATCCAAGTCCCGGCGACCTCTGGTGAGGTAAACTGCGAGACGCGCGCCCATCTTTCGAAAGAGACCCAAAAGGTTCCGTTCTGTGCAATCGCAAGCCCTTCGGCATCGGACCAGTCGCCGATCCGGCGGGCCGCGACAGGCAAACCATCCTGCCCCAAGATTGGCAAGTGTTCTTGAATGTCGGCACCCTTGATTTCGCCTTCAGCGCGAAGGAACTCCCCAGCGATATACCACCCGCGATCACTGATCGTTACAAATGTCGCCCCGTCATCAGAGACTTCCAAGCCCGACAAACCGACAATCGCTTCGTGCTCCCAGACAAAGGAACTGACAACATTCAATGTGTCGGCTTGTGCCATGCCGGTCAAAAACCAAGCGGCTGCGATGACCCCGCCGACATTCATTGCACTGTATTGTATCATTCTTTGACGTCTTCCTGCAGGCATGTTCGTCCAAGGATATGCTGCGATATCTTTGCCTGCTATGGCATATTTGCCGACCGGACCTCACGACGCCTCAGTCGGCGACAGCAATTCGCAAGTCAGCGTCCGCGGTCTGACCGCCGACCGAAACGGTATAACGCAAGGTAACTTGGCCCGTGAAATCTGCCGGTGGGGTATAGCGCCATCTGCCGTTTTCCATGGCAAGCTTCCCTTGTTCTGGCCCGCTTACAAAGGCATGGATTGTGCCGTCCACAGGCGCCGAGAATGCCAGCGGTAGCGATACGGCCTGCCCAGTTGTCGTGCGCAGCTCCAAGACTTCAGCCGTAGATTGCGCCCCATCGGCATCTGCAAAAACGCCTTGGGAGAGCGTGAAAAACGACCCTGCGACAACAACCTTCTTGCCAAATGAACGCACCATATAGCGAGTATCTGGTAGCGGGTCCGGATCTAGGAAAGTCAGGCCTTCGACTATGCGTCCGCCGTCGATTGGTTCAAAAACCCCGTCGGCCTTTGTGGCGCGAAATATCCGGTATCCCAAAACGTCTGGATCTGTTGATCCGCCCCATCTCAACTCTGTACCCGATGCGGTTGCCTGCGCGGTCAGCCCTTTTGGTGGTGCCAAGACATAGGCATGAACCGTCGGGTCTCCCAACAGATTGACCCACACAGGATTGCGCCACAAATACTGGCCTGTCGGGTAGTATTCCATGCTTTCAAGGTGTGGTTGATCTGCGGTGCCATTATTCACAGTGCGCTTGTGAACCATGCCGATCGTGTCACCCAGCGCCATGTGATGCAGCCACCAGGCGGGCCGCGCGCCCCATCCGACGGCAAGCGGATACCAAGGTTGCGCCAGCAGCGCCGTCATCGGATTTTGAGGTGCGCCAAAATGCTGTTTACCGCTGCCAAAATTAAGCGCGAATACGGCCTTGTTTGCGTAATTCGTGCTGTACCTGCGCCCGTTCCAATCGCCAAAATCGAGCCCCCAAAGCCAGGGCCGCTCCTCGCCCACGTCATGGTGCCCGCCCGGCGTGACACTTTCGGGGCCAACAACATTGCGCAGACCGTTGATTTCAACCGCGAGGAATTTGCTCTCTCCGTATGCCTGGCGCAGATCGCCATGCAAACCCATCCTCCAATGGTGGTTCTTGTCGAAATAGGCCCGCAAAAGCTGGATCTCGGCATCCTTGTTTTTGTCGCTGAGGTTGGCAAAATCAATGCGCCCGACCTGCATTTCGATGTGATCGCTCGGAACGCTATTTTCCTGCAACGCGGCGGCGGCTGTGATCCGCCACTGACCGTCCAGATCGCCATAGTAAAGGTCGGTCGGTTGAGGCACGGGTTCATGGCCGTCGGGGTTCGCGCGGCCTGACATGATGACCGGAACGCGACCCACAAGTATCACCACGTGTTCCACCTCGGGTGCGGCATCGTAGCGCGACCTGAGCCAAGACCGCAGACGCGTCGCGGCCTCTAGATTGGCAAGCGGATCCCTGTCGTTGCCGCGGGCGATTTCGCGCCGCGTGACTTGCCAGCCATCGCCAATCAGATCCGTCTCAAATCTGTCGAGATGGGCCGCCAGGGGGGCGACAACGGTTTCATCGATGACCAAATAGACAAGACCCCTTTGGGACAGGGCGGGAAGGTCAACACCGGTTGCCCAGTAACCCACATCAATCAGGGTGCGGCCGGTGCGCAGGACCTGATACTCGTAGGCTTGGCCGGGCTCCGTGGTGGTGTCCTCATAGGAAAACACGGTGCCTAGATTGGGGCCGATGGTCTTCCAGCTTTCCGCACCCGTCTCGCCCAGGATCCGCCGCTTGACCGTAACGGCACCTGCGCGCGTGCGCGGCGCATCAAACCAATTCAACGAAACAGATGATCCATCATCCGCGATAGTCCCGCCCATGGGTAATGGTTTTTCGGCTGAAACCTGGGCGCTTGCCACCGTAGCGGCTGCGCAGAAAAACCCGATCAGCGCGGCCTTGAATATCAAGGTCACGCGCTCAATTTGTATAATACTTCGCCCCATAGGCACCATAAGCCCCGTACTTTCCGCCATAGCCATAACGCTTCATGCCGCGGGGGCTGATTTGGCTTAGCACAAGACCCGCCAGCTTAAGGTTCGCGTCGCGGAACAACCGCAAAGATTCGTCGACTTGCGGCTTTGTTGTGCTGTCCCACTTCACTGTGAACAAGATCGCGTCGACGTGTTGCGCAATGATACGTGCGTCCGGCACGACCAAGACCGGCGGCGTGTCAATAATGATGAAATCGTAGCGCGTCCGCATGTCTGCAAGCATCGCCTTGAACTTCTCCGACGAAAATAGATCAGCGGCGTTCGTTGACGTCTGCTCGCCGCCCAAAACATCAGCGCCCAGCAACTGGCTCGAGAGGATGGCGTCCTCGATGGCGACGTCTCCGGTCATGACGGACACAAGGCCGGTCTTTGGCAGCCCGTCGAAATAGGCCTGAAAGGTCCGGCGCCGGATATCGCCTTCGATCAACAAGACCTTTTTGCCCATCCCGGCAAGATTTTGTGACAGCGCGAGCGAGTTTGTGGTCTTCCCCTCTGCCGGAAGCGAAGAGGTCGACAGCAAGACTTGCGGCGGCTTGTCGACGTTCGACAATAGCACCGAAGTCCTCAGATTGCGGATCGCCTCCGCTGCGGCAGAGGTCGGTTTCTCGGCAAGATACTCGAGCGTGCGCTTTCGTGCGCGACCTGGGATCAATGGGATCTGTCCCAACACCGCTTCGCCTGTGAAATTCTCCAGCTCCGACGCCGTGCGGAAGTCGTTCTTGCTATTCTCGCGTAGCGTCACCAGCAACATCCCAACAAACAGCCCCATCAACGCACCGACCAAAGTGATCAGGCTCTTGCGCGGTGCGGAGGCTTCAATCGGGACAACCGCGTCTGAAAGGATGCGACTATCCGCCTGTTGGATCCCTTCTTGCGCCGAGGTCTCTTTGAGCCGCCCAAGAAAATATTCGTACAACAGCCGGGACGCTTCTGCCTCGCGTTGTAACTGCTGCAATGCGATCAGATCCTGGCCCTGCGTCTCAATCTGCCCTTCCAGCGGACTCAGGGATGCGCGCAACGCTTCCAACTGTTGAGTGCTCCGCGTCGCTTCCAGCTCTGCCCGTGCAAGGATCTGACCAAAGCGTGTGTCAAATGCTGTGGCGATGCTGTCGTCCGAACGCGCGCGCACAAGCAGGCGGTTCAACTGCGGGTCAGCTGCGACCTCTGCTTGGGCGTCACGATCCCCCGCCGCCATAAGTTGAGCAACCCGCGCTTGGGTAGTGACTTCCGCTGTCTCTGCTGCGTCAATCCGGTCGCGCAAATCCTTGATTTGCCGCTCCAGCGCCTGCAAGCCCTCCACCGATACAAGATCCGTGCTGGCACTAAAGTCCTTTACCCGCGCTTCTGCATCTTCAAGTTCGATCTGCAGGGCTGCGACGCGATCAGACAGCCAACTCGTCGCCTGTTCTGTCGCCTCAAACTTCACCTCAAGTTGGTTAAGGATGTAGGACGACACAATCGTATCCGCGATTTGCGCGGATTTTGTCGCGCTCTCCGTCTGTACGGTGATCTGAAAAACAAGGCTCGAGGGCACGTTACGCACCGTGACCTGCCCTAACAATCGGGTCACAACTGCGTCGCGCTCTCTTGCGGCAAGTTGCGCGTCCGTCAGGTCGAAGGATGGTTCAGACCGTCCAATCAACAGGTTCAGCTGTTCCCTGAGGCGCGCGCGCAAGGATGGCGGGCGTAATGCATTATTGAATTCCGGGTCCTGCGTCAGGTCCAATCGGTCAACCACCTTGCCCATCAAGGACCGCGCCCGCAGCACCTCAACCTCGGAATTAATGGCAGATGTATCGGCTGATATCCCGCCGACCACGCTTTGCAGATCGACGACACTTTCTTGTTGCGTCTCAAGGATCACGACCGCCGTCGCCCGATACTGGGGGACAGCGACAACAAAGGCATAATATCCGGCAGCGATCATACCAATCAGCGCCGTCAGTAGGATGATCCACTTTCCGCGCCACAATGTCCCGACGATGGACCGCAGGTCGAGCGATTCTGACGCTGCCGGAAACGTACCAACGGCACGGTTCATTGATCCCTCATCCTTCATTGCCAATCCCATTCTAGTGACCAAACAGGTTTGCCGCGAAAATTGGCAAAAAGCAACGGATGACATCTCGCCGATTTAGGGCTTCCATATCGGGCAATCGGTTGGGATATTCGGGTCGCGGTCTGGCTTAGGCGGATTAGATCGCATTCGAAATATTCGCACAAAATATGATCTTCTGTCCTCGGTTCAGATCTGTTATATCAAATTTGATATTTTTGATGAGGGCTCGTCCGATGACAATTCGACTTATGACAGCTGCACTTGTGGTGGCTTCGACTGCAACGGCGACTTGGGCGCAAGACACGACAGTTCCTGCGGATGAAACGGTAGCGACCGTTGATTGTACCTTACCTGAGAATGCCGAACTTCAGGCGTGCATCGACCTTGGCGCCTTTGATGCGACCGCGCTTGCTCCGATTCTCGGGCCGCTTGTTCTTGTCGCAGCGGCTGCAGGCGGCGGCGGTGGCGGCGGCAATGGTGACGGCGGCAACGGTAACGGCGGCGGTGGCGGCGGCAACGGTAACGGCGGCGGCGGTGGCGGCGGCGGTGGTGGCAACCCCACAACACCGGTGACCCCAACGACATCTGGCACCAACTAAGTCAAAACGCGATTGAATTGAGAACGGCGCAGCTTAGGCTGCGCCGTTTTTCGTTGCATTGGCGTTTTCTGAAAATGCCTCATTTTATTGAAGCAATCTTGAAGCAGAACGCACTCCCGAAGAAAGCCCGCGTTAAGGGCTCGCATGACACAAACTGACCCGGACGTGGGGGCGTCTGGTGTCGGTTTTTGTATCGACCCATAGCAAGATCGGGTGTTGTCATGCGTGGAACCTTTGTGCGGGCGTTGTCGTTTGTGCGGCAACTTACATGTGTCATTGCTTTGGTGTTTCCGGGCGCCGCCTTGGCGCAAATGACCTTGGCAGATGGCACCGTGGTGATTGGAAATGATCGCGGCGGTGTGATCCGCGACAGGCTGATCGAACTGCGCACATTGCGGGCCAGTGGCCAGCCTGTGCAAATCAAGGGCCGCATCTGCTATTCAACCTGCACCATGCTGATCGGTCTCCCGCAGACCTGCGTTTCTGCCAATACGACCTTTGGTTTTCATGGGCCTAGCTACTATGGCCGCCCAATGGAGCCTGACGATTTTGACCACGTCAGCCGGGTCATGGCGCATTACTACCCCGAACCGATCAAGACCTGGTTTCTCAAAGAAGGTCGCAATCGGATCAATGGCCTTTACCGAATTTCCGGGTCTGAATTGATCCGCATCGGCGTCAAATCCTGCACGTCCTGACTTTAAGCCGCAGCAAAGGCCGTTCGGATATCCGACATCAGGAACGGCTTTTCGATGAGTTGAAAGTTTGCGATCTCGTCAATCTCATTGCGGTTATAGCCAGAGGCAAAAACCACATGCGTCCCTGACGCCGCAAGCTTGTTGCCTAGTTCCGTGCTGCGTTCGCCATGCCCCAAATTCATATCCAAGAGGGCAAAGTCGAACTTTTCGGTGTCGGCCAAACGGTTGGCCGCCGTCAGATTGTGTGCGACGCTCACCTGAAATCCCAACTCTTCAGCAAGGCCATCAGCAACATCCAAGGCGACGATCACCTCATCTTCAACATACAGCACTTTAGGGCGTGAGGGTGTCATAGACAGTGTCATCCGGTATCTCGATCAATGTACTGGCGGGCACGCGCATCACGCAAACCAACCCTTCTTTCCTTAAATCAATATCGACGGAACCACTCAGGCTCCCCTCAATTGTCGATCTGATCAGCTGGCTCCCGAATCCGTCATGCGTGTCGATTGCCGGTGGGGGGCCGCCCGATTCCCGCCAGGTGAAGATGAACATATTCGACTCACCATCATCCTGACGCATCCAACTCAGCGACACTTTGCCCTCTGGGACGGAAAAACAGCCATATTTCGCGGCGTTCGTGGCAAGCTCATGCACAGCCATACCCAAGGACAGGGCCGCACGGGCGTTGATCTCAATCTGAGGGCCCTTCAAGTGCACCCGATCATCGCCGTAAACATCAACCAATTCGGGGACCAAAAGTTCATGCAGTTTTGCCGAACTCCAATTTGATTGCGTCAGCAGCTTATGGGTCTGGGCCAATGCCTGAATGCGCTTGGACAGGGCGGCGAAGATTTCTTTGTCGGCTGTCGCGTCACGATTGGCACGGGACACAAGCGCCAGAACGTTGGCCAACATGTTTTTCACCCGATGCTGCAATTCCTGCATCATCCGCCGCAGCTCGAACGACATTCTTGCATGTTCGGTAATGTCACGGACGTTGATGCCGACGCCGGTGATGATGCCATCCGTCAGGACGGGATAAAAGTCAGCCTCCCAGACACGCTCGTCTTCGGTATCGCGCGTTGTGTGGCCAACGGCGCGCAGGTTCTCGACCTTCTTTCCGGTCTCGAACACTTTCTTGACCACAGGGGTCAGCTGGCTGTCCATATCGGGGATCACTTGATCAAAGCGCTTTCCCAAAATATCCGCAACATCCATGCCATTGATTGCCGCTAACTGCTTATTTGCGCGCGTATAAGTCATGTCACTGCCAATAAGCGCCATCGCCTGCGGGCTGATATCGTATAGCTCTTGGATCTCGGAAAAGTGTTGCCGTGCAAGCTGCGTCTGATGCTCGGCCTCGACCGCGAGGCCACGAATTTCGGTAATGTCCACAAGCGTAAAGACGATCCCGCCGGTCAGTTCATCCTCCGCCAGATAGGGCACAATCCGCGCCCGATAGACCCGGTCGCCCCCAAGGGTCGTGTATTCCGTTTCATGGGGCCGTCCCTGCGTGGATACCTTGGTGCAATCATCTATCAGTAACCTGATATCCAGGTCGGTCCCAATATCATCAATCCGGCGTCCCTGATCGTTGGCGACAAACCTGAACATCTTTTGCGCTTCTGGGGTGAAACTGCGCAGCTTCAGGTCGCTATCAAGGAACACCGTCGCGATCTGCGTGCTGCTGATCAGGTTCTCAAGGTCGCCATTGATCTCGCGCACTTCTGCGATCTTGTTGTTAAGCTCATCGTTCGTGGTCGTCAGTTCTTCGTTGGCCGACCGCAATTCCTCGTTCATCGACATCATTTCTTCGTTGGAGCTTTTGAGCTCCTCGTTCGATGTCTCAAGCTCTTCCACGGTTGTGCGGATTGTCTGCCGTGCCTCGTCCAGCTCGACTTCTAGTTCTTGAATGTATTCGGTTGGCGGGCTGACAATGGCGATGGCGCTTTCGGCGTCGTCAATCTCCATTGGCATCAGTTTGTCCTGGAAGACCAGTAGCTGTTGTTCGTCCGGCAGAACCTTGCGGCTGATGCGGATACGCACGGTCTCTTCGCCCAACTCGCCTTGGAAATCCTGCGCAACCGTGTCGTTTGACGCAAGCTTGCGGTTCAGGATCCGGCGCACCGCCGTCGAAAGTTCGGGCCGCATCAGCTTGACGATCTCAAGCTGCGGACGGCCGGGCTTCATCTGCAGGTATTTTGCCGCCCCGTCCGAGGCAAAAAGCAATTCGCTTGAATGGCTTAGCACGACGTATGGCGGCGTGAAGTCTGCCAGCAAATGATCGGCATAGGGGTCCAGCTTTTTGGGTGGCTCCTTGGGTTCAAACGCGGTGCGGCTGGATGCAGCCCGCGCTGGGCCATTCAGATCCAGCCGCGCCGGTTGCCCGGGCCGCCGCCGGAAAAGGCGATGCTTTTGCGACACCTCGTCAAAGAACTCGTCTACCAAACCGGGGCTCTCGCTTGACCCCAGCAAAAGGTATCCTTTTTCGCGCAACCCGTATTGAAACACCCGCATCGACACATCTTGCAGATCATTGTCGAAATAGATCAGCACGTTGCGGCAGGTAATCAGATCCAGCCGCGAGAACGGCGGATCTTTGATGATCGACTGGTTCGAAAACCGTACCATATCGCGCAGATTGCTGGTGACCTCATAGCCGTCAGGGCGCCAGTTGAAATACTTGTGCAACAGGTTCTCTGGCACCTCGTCGGCGGCAGAGTTTGGGTACACACCTTGCCGGGCCACCCGCAAGGCATCGTCGTCAATGTCGGTGCCGAAGATCGACACCTTTCGCGCGATATCCAGCCGCTCAATCGCATCAGCGAAGAGCATTGCAATGGTATAGGCTTCTTGCCCGGTGGAACATCCCGGCACCCAGATCCGCACTTCGCGATCCGGCTCGCCGGTCTGCAAGATCTCTGGGATCACCTTTTCCGCCATCAGATCAAAGGTGCTGGGGTCGCGGAAAAAGCTGGTGACGTTGATCAAAATGTCGCGGAACAGCCGGTTCACTTCTGACGGGCTTTCGATCAACCGCTTAAGGTAATCATTCGGATGCGTGATGCCCAACACAGACATCCGCACAGCAATTCGTCGCAGCAGGGTCGCGGGTTTGTAGTTCTTAAAGTCGTGGCCGGTCCGATAGCGCACGTGTTTCATTGCACGATCAATGAACTGCGCGTCTGTCAGGTGTTCTGGCTCCAACCCGCCAAGGTGGTTGAAATAATCGTTCAGCACTTCGACCATTTCGCCAACCGGCAAAACAAGGTCATGGGCCCCGGTTTCAATGGCTGACCTTGGCATGCCGTCATATTTGGCTTGCTCAGGGTCTTGCACAAAGACAAGTCCACCCTGTTCCTTGATTGCACGGATCCCGTTGCTGCCATCGCTTCCTGTGCCAGACAATACAACCGCAACGGCATTGGACCCGGAATTATCGGCAAGCGACTCAAAAAACTGATCAATCGGTCTGCGTCGCCCGCGCGGCTTGGCGAAATCCTCTGTATGCAGTAAGCCGTCTGCCACCGTCAAAGAATCTCCCGGCGCGATAAGGTAGATATTGCCGGGTTCTACCTTACTGCCCTCGACCGCCGTGTGGACGGGTGTATTGGTGCGTTTCGCCAACAGAGACGATAAAAGACTATCGTGATCTGGATCCAAATGCTGAACAATAACAATGGCATACTTGTGATTATCCGGCAGGTTTGCCAAAAAATCCTGCAAGGCCTCTAACCCACCGGCAGATGCCCCAATCCCAATAATCAAGGGTTGCGGTCTTAAAAGGAGTTCCGTCATGTCACGCGCGGCCATGATTCTACCCAGTCAAATTCGTTTGCGCTTAAACTAGGGCAGAGCTTCCTCTTCGGCCAGACTTTGACAACAAATATCTTCAACCGTTGCGTGTATTCCGCAATTTTGGGAACTGGTCACAGAAATGCGTGACAATGGATCGCCCTGGCGAATTCGCAACGCTGCATGCAAGCCAGCACTTCGCGGTTCACGTTGAAATGCCCTGAAACGCTGCCGTTTTGGATCTGGAATTCCGCAAGCGCATCACATACCTCAAGCTCAACACAGGAGAAGCCAAATGCGTTCCGTCATCGCCGCCCTCATCATGATGTCTGCCACCGCTGCCAGCGCGCACGACTACACCCTTGGCGACCTTATGGTGATGCACCCGGTCGCGCGCGAGTCAGCAAAGCTCGCGCAGGCAGGGGCAGGCTATTTGACCATCGTGAATACCGGGGAAGAGGCCGACGCACTTCTCGCGATCGAGGCTGATTTTCCGCGCGTCATGCTGCACAACACGGTCATGGACGGCGATGTCGCCAAGATGGAACACATGATGTCAGTGCCGATTGGTCCCGGCGAAACAGTGACGTTTGAACCCGGTGGGATGCACGTGATGTTCATGGGGCTGAATGGTGATCCGCTGGAAGACGGGGAACAAATCCCCGCCGTTTTGGTCTTTGAAAACGCCGGGCGGCTTGACGTCGTGTTTAATGTCGAAGCGATGGACGTTTCACACGACCATAGCGACCACTAAGCCCTGCCGCCGCTAATCCCGGCCCAATATCCCGAATTTCCGCAGTTTCACATAAAGTGACTGCCGCGACAGCCCCAGCATCTCTGCTGCGGCGACACGATTATTCATCGTCAGTTCAATCGCGGTCTCGATGCACATCTTTTCAACGACATTGGTGGTTTCCGCGACAATGTCCTTCAGCGTCGCAGAGCCGACAAGCTCCATCACGGACTGCATGTTTTCGTCCATTGGCCCGGCGCCTGCGCTTGGCGATTCAATGCGGGCCACTTCGCGCAGAACAAAGGCATAGACCTGTGCGTCGCCTGCCTGAAGAACCGTGACGGAAATCTCAACAGCACGCGGGCTGCCATATTCGCCCGCAACTTTCGTCGCGTAGCTGCGCATCCTGCCCGAACGCGTCGCGTTTTCGGTCATGACCTTAAAATCGACAGAGCCGCGTTGCAGGAAATCAGCAAAGCTATGATTGCGGACGCTACTGTCGTGTGCCGTGTCCAGCAGGTTCAAAAAACCTTCATTTGCCGACAGGATGACGCCGTCCAATGTAGTAAAGATGATCGCGTCCGGCCCACCAAGATATAGCTGACGCAAGCTCTCTGACAGTTGGTCCGGCGCGGCTTCGACATCGCCAGCGGGGCTCATCCTGCACATCAATAACCGTTCACCGGCAACGCGAAACGCCTTTGGATGGATCGCAGTGGCGACCTCGTTGTGGGCAAGTTTCGCGGGAAACGCACCATCGCTGTCCGATAAGGCATGATTTGCAAGCTGGTCCAGCAGGCCACTCTGCTCACCCTCATCGAACTGTCCGGCAAAGCCTGATCCGACAAGCCGTTCACGGGATTTGTTGAAAAGCGCGGCGGCAAGCGCATTGGCATCCGTCACTTTGCCGGATTGAAGAGAGATCAGCACAATCGCATCCGACGAATTCTCCATCAGCACCCTGAACCGCGTCTCGTATTCGCGCTGCGCTTCGTAATCGCGCTCCAACGTAAGCTGCGCTTTGACAAGCTGCTGCTGCATCTCAGCGACGGGGCGCAGATCGCGGCCCAACATCAATACGGCACCATCGGGGCCAATGTGGTGAAAGCTGTAGCGCACCGGAAATTCCCAGCGTGCCGCTGCATCGGTATGGTTCAACTCAACCGGGCGGACATCGGTGCGACTTTCCAGAAACGCCTCAAAGCGTTCGTTGAATTTCGCCTTTGATTCCACCGTCAGGGCGGACCGGACGTCCTGCCCCTCAAGCTGCTCAAGGCGGCGAAACGCCTCATAGCTTGGGTTGATCAAAACCGACAGCACAACGCCATCGTCGCTGATGACGATGCCGATATCGGCAACTTCGGTGATAATATCGCCCAGGATATGCGGCGCGATCAAAGGTATCGCACCCGAGTCCCAGTATTTCGTCCCGCGCGAAGTCACGGACGCACGCTCGAGTCTTTTGCCCTTGGGCCCATTTACCTGCTCCGCTCGGTCGCGAGACTGAGACTTTTTTTCTTGGTTAGTCCGCAAAGGATTAGTGCCTCGTCCGGGTCGTTCGTCGTAAAGTTCGCCCCGGTTCGTTGCCGCACATCGGTCGCGTCAGCAAGGATCGTCCCACCGATAACAATCGGCGCAGCCCGTTCCTGCTCCTGTTTAATAGAATTTACGATTTTGCGCAGATTTTCAAGCTTTTCGCCATAACTCGCGGATAGGAAAATTGCATCATAGCCACCACGTCGCGCAGCGACGGCCACTTCATGCGGCTTCGCGCTCAGGATAAGCCGCACCGACACGCCTTTACGACGCAATTGGGTCGACAAAACCATCGCGCCCAAAGTGTGATGATTATCAGACGCCACCGCCAACAAAACCGTGGGTCCATCGGCCCGCGTGCTGCCGTCGCCTTCCCAAAACTGGCTCAACTCGCGCAGCATCAACTGCAATCGAGAGCTGCCAATCGTGACGTTCGCAAACCCAAGCTCATCCCGGCACCAGGCATCGCCCAAAACACGTGCGGTTGCGGGAATGTATGTATCGACAATCTCTTCGGGCGAATGGCCCGCCGATAGCAGCTTACCAAGGGCACTCTGAACGGCGTCAGGATCGGGCGAAAGTGCCGCCTGCTCAAGAACCGCAACGCAGCTATCAATGCAATCTGTTTTGGACATACCCTTGGTGCCCGCCGCCTTAGCGCTGGGGGATCCACGAGTCTGCGTCGCGCCATCATTTCTGTGGTCATCTGGCATTCGCGCGTCCTTTTGCCGGATTGGCCCCAACAGGGCAAGAATCCGAACCTGCGCCATTGTCTTGTTTGACTGCCGGAATGTCAAAGTAAATTGACATTCGCCGCCAGCCTCGCTCGAAAAACTTCAAATATATCGGAAAAATAAGTTCAAATAGCCCAATTGCTAGATGATTTCACGATTCTGTCCACCGAAGATCGGGTGTAAAGTAAGGTTGACACATTGGTGAAATGACACCTACCATTTACATCAACACTGTCAGGAGAAGTGGACATGTCCACGATCAGCGAGGAGGGGGCCGGACGCGAAGTTTCGCGGCCTCTTTACACGCCAGCCCAAAGAATGCGACGCGACGCGACGCGCTGGACCTTGGTTCAGGGCCTCCTTGCACCTGCGCAGTTTGTGGTCTTTGTGATCTCGGTTGCGCTTGTTCTGCGCTACCTTCTGACCGGTGCCGGGTACGAGGTCGCGACCCTCTCGATCCTCGTCAAAACCGGGTTTCTTTTGGTGATCATGGTCACCGGCGCAATCTGGGAAAAGGTGGTCTTTGGGCAGTATCTTTTTGCAGCGTCATTCTTCTGGGAAGACGTGTTCAGCTTTGCTGTCATCGCACTTCATTTGGCTTATTTATATGCACTATTCACCGCATCGCTGGACCCCGTCAGCCTGATGTGGCTCGCCCTCGCAGCCTATGCCGCCTACGTCGTGAATGCCACGCAATTCATCCTCAAACTGCGCCGTGCGCGCCTCGATGCAGGGGCCATGGCATGAATGATCTGACACCACCGATTGGCGGCGGCTGCCGGACTGCTCCAGTGCTGAAACAGCGCGGCCAAAGAGAGGTCTTTTGCGGCCTCACAGGTATCATCTGGTTGCATCGCAAAATGCAGGACGCCTTCTTTCTTGTCGTTGGCAGCCGGACTTGCGCGCATCTGCTGCAATCGGCAGCCGGGGTGATGATTTTTGCCGAACCTCGATTCGGCACTGCGATTCTTGAAGAAACCGATCTTGCCGGCATGGCCGACGCCCATACGGAACTTGACCGCGAGGTGGCGCGTCTTTTGTCACGGCGGCCTGACATCCGGCAATTGTTCCTTGTCGGCTCTTGCCCCTCCGAGGTGATCAAGATCGATCTGGCCCGTGCCGCCGAACGGCTGTCGCAGGTCCACGCGCCACATGTGCGGGTGCTCAACTATTCCGGCTCAGGCATTGAAACCACATTCACGCAAGGCGAAGACGCCTGCCTTGCCAGTATGGTCCCGGTCCTCAAAGACACCACAGCCCGCGAACTTTTGCTGGTCGGTGCTTTGCCCGATGTCGTCGAAGATCAGATGCTCGCCCTGCTTGGCGAAATGGGAATTGATAACATCCGCCTGCTCCCCGCCCGCCGCATCGATGACACCACGGCCGTTGGACCCAACACGGTCTTCGCCCTGACGCAGCCCTTCCTCGGTGATACCCACGCAGAGCTTGAACGCCGCGGCGCGCGCCATATCGCGGCCCCGTTTCCCTTTGGCGACGAAGGCACAACGGCATGGCTGCAAGCCATCGCCACCGAATTCGGCGTCAGCGATGACGTCTTCGACCGCGTCACCGCCGCCCCCCGCGCCCGCGCCCGGAAGGCCATCGCCCAAGCGGCAGAGGTGCTGCGCGGCAAGTCGGTCTTCTTCTTTCCTGACAGTCAGCTTGAAATCCCGCTGGCCCGTTTCCTGACCCGCGAATGTGGTATGACCGCAATCGAGGTCGGATCCCCCTACATCCATGACGCTTTGCATGGCCCAGATCTTGACCTGCTGCCCGCCGGCCCGCAGATCAGCGAAGGCCAGGACGTTGATCTGCAACTTGACCGCGCCCGCGCCGCCCGGCCTGACCTGACGGTCTGCGGCCTTGGCCTTGCCAACCCGTTGGAGGCCGAGGGGCTGACAACAAAATGGGCGATCGAACTGGTCTTCACGCCTGTGCATTTTTATGAACAGGCCGGTGACCTCGCCGGGCTCTTCAGCCGCCCCGTTCGGCGCAAATCCCTCCTCCGGATGGAGGCCGCAGAATGATGTCCCCCCGCTTCTTTTGGCCGAAAATATCCTGCGGGGGTCCGGGGGTGCAAAACCCCCGGTCCGACACCTGCCAACAGGTGCACGGATGAAGTTGACCGTCTGGACATATGAAGGCCCTCCACACGTCGGTGCGATGCGCGTTGCGACCTGTATGAAGGGTCTACACTACGTGCTGCACGCCCCTCAGGGTGACACCTACGCCGATCTTCTGTTCACCATGATCGAACGACGCAACCATCGCCCGCCGGTGACCTACACGACCTTTCAGGCCCGTGACCTCGGCTCTGACACGGCCACCCTGTTCAAGACGGCCTGCCAGGACGCGGTTGACCGTTTTGCCCCAGAGGCGATCATCGTCGGTGCCTCCTGCACGGCTGAATTGATACAGGACGATCCTGCCGGTCTGGCTGAGACCATGGGCCTTGATATCCCCGTGATCCCACTGGAACTGCCCAGCTACAGCCGCAAGGAAAACTTCGGCGCTGATGAGACATTTTATCAGATCGTGCGCACATTGGCCGCGCCGCAAGAGCGGACGTCACATGTCACCTGCAACATCCTGGGGCCGACCGCACTTGGGTTCCGCGCCCGCGACGATATCGAAGAACTGACCGGGCTGCTTTATGACCTCGGTGTTTCGGTCAATGTCGTGGCCCCCTTTGGTGCCACACCGACAGACATCGCCAATCTACCGGCTGCCCATTTCAACGTGCTGCTCACCCCCGAAACCGGAGAGGCCGCAGCCCGCTGGCTGGAAAAGACCCACGGCCAACCGTTCACCAAAATCGTCCCCATCGGCGTTGGCGCGACCCGCGATTTCATCGCCGAAGTGGCAACCATCACAGGCCTGCCGTGTCAGCCCGACGAAAGCCGCTTGCGGATGCCGTGGTGGTCGCGCTCTGTCGACAGCACCTACCTGACCGGCAAACGGGTCTTTATCTTTGGCGATGGCACCCATGTCGCCGCCCACGCCCGCATCGCGCGCGATGAAATGGGGTTCGAGGTGGTAGGCATCGGCTGCTACAACCGCGAAATGGCCCGTCCGATCAGGGCCCTGGCCCGCGACTACGGCGTCGACGCGTTAATCACCGATGACTACCTCGAAGTCGAAGCCGCGATTGAAGCGCTGTCGCCAGAGATGATCCTTGGCACCCAGATGGAACGCCATATCGGCAAGCGTTTGGGCATCCCCTGCGCTGTCATCTCTGCCCCCGTGCATGTGCAGGATTTCCCGGCACGCTACAGCCCGCAGGTCGGTTTCGAGGGCGCGAATGTCATCTTTGACACGTTGATCCACCCGCTTGTCATGGGTCTGGAAGAACATCTTTTGACGATGTTCCGCGACGACTTTGAGTTCCATGATGAGAACGGCCCGTCGCACCATGGGGGGCCAGCCCCCCGTCCGCCACAGGCGGACACCCCCCGGGATATTTCTGAACCAAAGAAAGTCGAAACGGGCGGGGATGTGCTTGTCTGGCTTGCCGATGCCGAGAAGGAATTGAAGAAGATCCCGTTCTTTGTGCGGGGCAAGGCGCGGCGGAATACTGAAACATTCGCCACCGAAAAAGGGCTGGCCGAAATCAGCCTTGAGACGCTTTACGAGGCAAAGGCCCATTATGCGCGATGAGGTGATGCATCATCCCTACCGCGTGGTAATCGTCACGCTGGACCAGCACGCCGCGGGCCCCGCCGCCCGTGCCGCCCCACGTCTTGCGCGTGAATTTCCGGGGCTTGAGGTCACCATCCACGCCGCCGCTGAATGGGGCGAGAATCCCGCCGCGCTTGACGCTGCAAAAGACGCGGTTGCCAAGGCCGACATCATCATCGCCAATCTGCTGTTTCTGGACGAACACGTGGCCGCCATTCTGCCCAGCTTTGAGGCGCGGCGCGAGAGTTGTGACGCGATGGTTGGCCTGATCTCTGACAGCGCCATCGTCAAGGCGACCCGCATGGGTGATCTGGACATGGGCAAGCCCGCGAGCGGTGCGATGGCCCTGTTGAAAAAGCTGCGCGGCGAAGGCAAGCAAGACCGGCAATCTGGTGCCAAGAAGATGAAAGCGCTGCGGCGTTTGCCAAAATTGCTCAAGCTGATCCCCGGCAAAAGTCAGGACCTGCGGGCCTGGTTCCTGTCGATGCAATATTGGTTGGGTGGGTCCGACGACAACATTGAAAGCATGTTGCGCTACCTGCTGGACCGCTATGCGGATCGGCCCGAATGGGCGCGTGTCACGGCGGCTTTGCCGATCGAATATCCCGAGGTCGGGCTATATCACCCTGATCTTCCGGGGCATCATATCACCACTGATATCAATGACTTGCCAGCCGCACCGGACGCTGTGGCCACGGTCGGAATCTTGATGTTGCGCAGCTATGTTCTGTCCAACGATTGCGCCCACTACGAAGCGGTCATTCGCGCGTTTGAGGCGAAAGGCCTGCGCGTGATCCCGGCCTTCGCCGGTGGTCTGGACGGGGGCCCAGCGGTCGAAAACTACTTTATGGGCCGGGTTGATGCGATGGTCTCGCTCACCGGGTTTTCGCTTGTCGGTGGCCCGGCCTACAACGACAGCGCCGCTGCGGTAGAGCTGCTGCAACGGCTTGATGTCCCTTATGTTTCTGCCCAGCCACTCGAATTTCAGACGCTGGGGCAATGGGCGGACAGTGCCCAAGGGCTTGGCCCGATTGAAACCACGATGCTTGTAGCTTTGCCGGAAATCGACGGCGCGACAAACCCTACGGTCTTTGCCGGTCGTCATGGCGAAGACGGGTGCACTGGTTGTAAACAGATGTGCCAAAGCGTGGCGGCACACAAGGCGATGGCGCCCTGCCCAGAACGGATCGCGAGCCTGACCGAAAAGGTATCTCGTCTTGCGGCCCTGCGCCGCAAAGCCAACGCGGACAAGAAAATCGCCGTGGTTCTGTTTGGCTTTCCGCCGAATGCGGGTGCTGTCGGAACGGCGGCTTACCTCAGCGTTTTTGAAAGCCTTTTCAACACTTTGAACCAGATGAAGGCAGATGGTTATGAAGTCGATGTTCCGCCTACCGTAGACGATCTGCGCGCCGCGGTGTTGAAAGGCAACGCCCTGCAATACGGGCAAGAGGCGAACGTCGCGGCCCATGTGGACGCCGAAACCATCGTGCGCGACACGGTCCATTTGGACGAGGTTGAAGCGGCATGGGGCCCAGCCCCCGGTCGCGTGCAATCAGATGGGCGCGGCGTTTTTGTGCTGGGCCAACACTTTGGCAATGTCTTTGTCGGGGTGCAGCCTGCATTCGGGTACGAAGGCGATCCGATGCGCCTTTTGTTCGAACGCGGCTTTGCCCCAACGCACGCATTTGTGCAGTTTTATCAGTGGCTTCGCAACACCTTTGGCGCGGATGCTGTGCTGCATTTCGGCATGCACGGCGCGCTGGAATTCATGCCCGGAAAACAAGCCGGGATGGGGGCCAAAGACTGGCCAGATCGCCTGATCGGCGAGATGCCAAACGTCTACCTTTATGCCGCCAATAACCCCAGCGAGGCGAGCCTTGCCAAGCGCCGTTCCGGCGCTGTGACGGTCACGCATCTGACGCCGCCTTTGGCGCAAGCGGGGCTTTATAAGGGGCTGGCAGAGTTGAAAGACAGCCTGACCCGATGGCGCGGCATGGAAGATACCGACGATGCGCGCGCCGATCTTGAAGCTTTAATCCGGGATCAAGCTGAGGCGGTCGATCTGGGCGGCCAGGATATCGAAAAGCTGTGGCTGACCGTGCAGGAAACCGAAGGCGCGCTGATCCCTGATGGGCTTCATATAGTGGGTCAGCCGATGTCGGATACGGCCCGCGCTGAGATGCTGGATCTGATGGCGGATGCGACGCCAGAGGTTGCTAACCTCTTGAAAGAAGATCACGAATTGCCTGCGCTGATGCGGGCGCTGAATGCGCAGTTTATCCCGCCAGTGCCGGGTGGCGATGTGATCCGCAATGCCGATATCCTGCCCACGGGGCGCAATCTGCATGCCTTTGACCCGTTCAGGATGCCCACTGCTTTTGCCCTATCAGAGGGCGCGAAGCAGGCCGAATTGCTGCTGCAAACCCACGCGCAATTGCCGCGCACTGTGGCGCTCGTGTTGTGGGGGTCGGACAATATCAAAAGCGACGGTGGCCCGATTGGGCAGGCCTTGGCGCTGATGGGATGTGTGCCACGGTTTGATAATTTCGGGCGTTTGGCGGGGGCTGAACTGATCCCGTTGGAAGTGCTTGGTCGCCCCCGGATTGATGTTGTGATGACGCTCTCGGGCATTTTCCGGGATCTGCTGCCGCTGCAAACGCGGATGCTGGCAGAGGCGGCGCTGAAATGTGCGCAGGCCGATGAACCGGCAGACATGAACTTTATCAAGGCCCATGCCACGACCTATGCGGAAGAGATTGGCTGCGATCTGGAAAGTGCCGCTTTGCGGGTCTTTTCCAACGCGGAAGGTGCCTATGGGTCGAACGTCAATCAGTTGATCGACAGCTCTGCCTTTGGGGATGAGGACGAGTTGGCCGACGCCTATGAGGCGCGCAAATCCTTTGCCTATGGCACCGATGGCAAGGCTGCAAAGAACCCCGTTCTTTTGCAAAAAGCGTTGAAGGACGTGGACTTAGCCTATCAGAACTTGGAGTCGGTTGAGCTGGGCGTGACCACTGTTGACCATTATTTCGATACGCTTGGCGGGATTTCGCGGGCTGTGAAACGCGCCAAGGGCGTGGCTGCGCCGGTTTATATCGGCGATCAAACGCGTGGCGGGGCCAAGGTGCGGACGTTGCAGGATCAGGTCGCGCTTGAGACCCGTTCGCGCAGCCTGAACCCGAAGTTTTACGAAGGCCTGCTTAAGCACGGCCCCGAAGGTGTGCGCCAGATTGAGGCGCATATCACCAATACCGTGGGCTGGTCTGCCACGACGGGCGAGGTGGAGCCTTGGGTTTATCAGCGCTTGTCCGAAACCTTTGTGTTGGACGACGAGATGCGCAACCGCTTGGCGAACTTGAACCCACAAGCCAGCGCGCGGATGGCAAACCGTCTGCTGGAAGCCAGTGACCGGGACTATTGGGCGCCGGATCAAGACACATTGGCGGCGCTGCAAGACGCAGCGGACGCCCTTGAAGATCACGTTGAGGGGGTCGCGGCAGAATGATGCAGCAGCTTTCTGAACAAATCATTGAAGTGGGGCGCGTCGCCCCGATGAAAGGAGGGCTGTCATGAGCCCCAAAGATAATGTGCCTAACCTCAAGGGTTTAGACGGTGAGGGATCGGTGCAAGTGCATCAGGACGAAAGCGCCAAAATCGAAGGGGCGAAGGTCTTTTCGGTCTATGGCAAAGGGGGAATCGGCAAATCGACGACCTCGAGCAACTTGTCGGCGGCCTTTTCGAAACTGGGCAAGCGCGTGCTGCAAATTGGCTGTGATCCCAAGCATGACAGCACGTTCACGTTGACCGGGACGCTGGTGCCGACGGTGATTGATATCCTCAAGGATGTGGATTTCCACAGCGAGGAGCTGCGCCCTGAGGACTTCGTGTTTGAGGGCTACAATGGCGTCAAATGTGTGGAGGCCGGTGGCCCGCCAGCGGGGACGGGCTGTGGTGGCTATGTCGTTGGTCAGACAGTGAAATTGCTGAAGCAGCATCACATGTTGGAAGATACGGATGTGGTGATTTTCGACGTGCTGGGCGACGTGGTTTGCGGTGGTTTTGCTGCCCCTTTGCAGCATGCTGACAGGGCGTTGATTGTCACGGCAAATGACTTTGATTCGATCTATGCGATGAACCGGATCATTGCGGCGGTTCAGGCGAAATCTGCCAATTATAAGGTACGGTTAGCGGGTTGTGTGGCCAACCGGAGCAAGGACACCGACGAGGTGGACCGCTATTGCAAAACGGTTGGATTCAACCGCATTGCGCATATGCCGGATCTGGACGCCATTCGCCGTAGCCGTTTGAAAAAGAAGACACTTTTCGAGATGGCAGACGAGGAAGACATCGTTCAGGTGCGCAAGGAATACATCCGTCTGGCCGAGACCCTGTGGAACGGGACAGAGCCGCTGGCACCGGCACCATTACCAGATCGTGAAATCTTCGAACTGCTGGGATTCGACTAGGCACAACCCATGCACACTTCATGCACAACCCATACACAACCCATGTGCATCAAAGTCCTAAGACGCGTTAACGAAAGAAAGATCGAACCAAAAAGATGAGCAACTACGCCACCACACGCGACCGGGTCGAAGACTATTTTGACCGCTCTGCGACCAAAACCTGGGAGCGTCTGACATCAGATGCGCCGGTGAGTGGCGTGCGGGCGACGGTGCGGGCGGGGCGTGATCGGATGCGCAGCCTGATGCTGGCGCAGCTGCCCGAGGATCTGCGCGGTGCGCGGATTTTGGATGCGGGCTGCGGGACCGGGGCGATGGCCGTGGAATTGGCACAGCGCGGGGCGCAGGTGGTGGCGGTTGATATCTCACCCAAGCTGGTGGGCATCGCCGAGGAACGCTGCCCGCGTGATCTGCGGCCTCAGATCGAATTTGTCGCGGGCGATATGTTGGAGGCGACACATGGCGCGTTCGACAACGTATTGGCGATGGATTCGCTGATTTACTATTCCGCAGATGATATCGCGGCGCTGATGGGCAAGATGGTGCGGCGGGTTGATGGCAAGGTGATCTTTACGCTGCCGCCACGCACGCCGCTGCTGATGGCGATGTTCCGGGCGGGCAAGTTGTTTCCGCGTGCGGACCGGTCGCCACAGATGGTGCCACACCGCGCGGCGGGGGTTGCCAACGCGCTGCGCGCTGCGGGCGTGAGAGGCAACCTGCGCGAAATTGAGCGGGTGAAGTCAGGGTTCTACATCTCAACCTGCCTGACGTTCGAGGGGGGGCGCTGATGCTGTTCAAAGCCGACGCCCTGAAGAAAGTCAGCCTGAACCTTTTGCCGTTCAGCGATGCGGTCAGCGACGATCTGCCGCTGGGGCAGTTGTTGCGGTTGAGCCTGTTTCAGGTGTCGGTCGGTATGGCCAGCGTGATGCTGCTGGGCACGCTGAACCGGGTGATGATTGTTGAGCAGGGGATTGCGGCGTCGCTGGTGGCGTTCATGATCGCGATACCTGTTCTTGTTGCGCCCTTGCGGGCGCTGCTGGGGTTCAAGTCGGACACCTATCGGTCTGCAATCGGCTGGAAGCGGATCCCGTATCTGTGGTTCGGGACGATGTGGCAGTTTGGCGGTCTGGCGATCATGCCGATGGCGCTGCTGGTGCTGTCTGGTGACCGGGCGATTGATGCTGATTGGGCTGGATACCTTGGTGCGGGGCTGGCGTTTTTGCTGACCGGGCTGGGGATGCATATGACCCAGACGGCGGGGCTGGCGCTGGCGGCGGATCGCGCCACCGAAGAGACGCGGCCAAAGGTTGTGGCGCTGCTTTATGTGATGTTCCTGATTGGCATGGCGCTGAGTGCGATCGTGATCGGGGCCTTGCTGCGCGATTATTCCGCGCTGCGCCTTGTGCAGGTGGTGCAGGGGACGGCCGTGGCGACGCTGCTGTTGAACCTGACGGCCCTGTGGCGGCAAGAGCGCGTGAAACCGATGAGCCGGGCAGAACGCGAGGCACCACGCCCGCTGTTCCGCGATGCCTGGGCCGATTTCGCCAGCGGTGGCGATGCCGGGCGGCTGCTGGCGGTCGTGTTCATCGGGACGATGGCGTTTAATATGCAAGACGTGCTGCTGGAACCTTACGGCGGCGAGATCTTAGGGCTGAGCGTGTCGGCGACGACATTACTGACGGCCACTTGGGCCGGTGGTGCACTGGTGGGGTTCTGGATGGCCGCGCGCTGGCTGGCCAAGCGGCTGGATCCATACCGGATGGCCGCGCGGGGCATTCTGGTAGGGCTTGCGGCCTTTGCTGCCGTCATCTTTGCAGCACCGTTGAATTCCGCACCTTTGTTCTATGTCGGGGCCACGTTGATTGGCTTTGGCGGCGGGCTGTTCGGGGTTGCCACCCTGACGGCTGCCATGACCATGCCGACCGCAGGTGTTGCGGGTCGGGGACTTGCGCTTGGCGCTTGGGGGGCCGCACAGGCCACCGGTGCGGGCCTGTCGATCTTTATCGGGGGCACCTTGCGTGACCTTGTGAACCATGCCGCTGGGAACGGCACTTTGGGAGAGGCGCTCGCCACGCCTGCCACGGGCTATTCGGTGGTTTACCACACCGAGATCGGCCTTCTTTTCATGACCCTGATCGTCTTGGGGCCCCTGGTAAGGGTTCGGGCGATGACGCAGGACAAGTCAACCAAGCTGCAGCTGGCGGACTTTCCAACATGACCACCGAGAGGACACGATATGGTTGGTAACACATTCTTTGGCGACTTTGATCTGGCGAGTGCCGCGATCTGGATGTTCTGGATCTTTTTCGCGGGGCTTGTCTATTACCTGCAAACCGAGAACCAGCGCGAAGGCTATCCGTTGCGCGACGATGAAGACGGGGTGCCTGCGAACGAGAGCCTGCTGCCCTTGCCAAGCGCCAAGACCTTTAAGCTACGCGATGGGCGTGGAGAGTTGACGGTGCCGAGCATGGATTACGAGGCCAGCAAGATGCGCACCGATCTGGCGCTGGCACCAAGCGCTGCGGCGACCGGGTCGCCGTGGGTGCCGACGGGTGATCCGATGGTTGACGGCGTTGGCCCGGCAAGCTGGGCACCGCGTCGCGACGCGCCGGAACTGGACGCGCATGGGCATGTGAAGATCAAGCCGCTGTCGATGCTGGAGGATTTCCACGTCAGTGCGGGGCGCGATCCACGCGGGCTGGCGGTTGTTGGCGGTGACGGAGAGGTCATTGGCCGCTGCATTGATATGTGGGTTGATGTGCCAGAAGCGCTGGTGCGGTTCCTGACCGTTGATCTGAACCCAGAGGGCACAGGTCAGACCCGGCTGATCCCGATCAACATGTGCAAGATCCATGGCAACCGTGTCGCGGTGCGCAGCCTGCACGCCCAGCATTGGAGCGGTGTGCCGACGATCAAGGATGCGGGTCAGGTGACCCTTCTCGAGGAAGAAAAGATCATGGCCTACTACGCGGGTGGCACGCTTTATGCCGCCGGTGAGGCCTGAATAAGGCGGGCCGGTTTCGCCGACCGGCCCTGATGCAAATGGGGACAGATATGAGCCACGACGACTTTAACTTTGAGCCTATCAGGGGGCTGCCGGAGAAGCTGCCACAGGACGAGCATATCCTGTGGCAAGGGTCGCCGGACGCCGGGATGCTGGCGCGTGAGGCCTATAAGATCCGCTGGGTCGCGGCCTATTTCGCTTTGTTGACGGTTTGGCGCATTGGTGTCTCGAGCATGGAGTTCCCGATGGGGATTGCGGTCATGCATGGTGTGCCGTTTGTGGTGTCGGGGCTGTTGGCTTGCGGTGTGTTGTATCTGCTGGCCTATGTGCAGGCGCGGTCGGCGGTTTACACGCTGACCAACAAGCGGGTGGCGATGCGCATTGGTGCGGCGCTGACCATGACGCTGAACCTGCCCTATACGTGGATTGGGACCGCGTCGCTGGACATGCGAAAGTCGGGGCATGGCACCTTGGCGTTTGAGTTGATCGGAGAGGCGCGGTTGTCGTTCATGATGTCTTGGCCGCATGTGCGCCCTTGGCGGACGACACGCACGCAGCCTGCGTTGCGGTGCATCGCTGACGCCCAAAGCGTCGCGCAGATATTCGCAGAGGCCGCAGAAACGCGGATCAGTCAGCCGGTGGTGGCACGGGTCGAACAGGGCGGCGGTGCCGTCGCAGCGGAGTAGGGGATCATGAGCCAACTTGAACAACAGATGCGGCACAGAGACCGCGAGATGGTGCCTAAGTTTCTGGTGCAGGCGATGTTTGCGTTGATGATCTGTTCGCTTGGACTGGTCAGCTATGCCAAGCTGACGGGCGCGCCGCAATCGGGTGTGCTGGTTGAGGCGGCGGTGGTCGAAAGCCGCGATTTCGTGCTGCTGGGTGATCGCAGCGGCGTCTATCGGGTGATGGACGCAAATGGCACGCAGATCGCTGTGTCATCCGAGGATAAGGCCGGATTTCTGGGCGTGATGGGGCGGGTCATCGACCGGGAGCGCCTTGTGCATGATGTGGAGAGTGATGCGCCGGTGCAGGTCGTGCGGCGGGCCAATGGGCATATCGCCATTCTGGATCCGACAACCGGCATGGCCGTGGAACTGATTGGATATGGGCAAGACAACGTGGCGGCCTTTGCCCGGCTGCTGGACTGAAACCGCGACGGGGTTAGCCGCCTCGTTGCCTTGTGAAAGGGAACTCACATGGGACTGATTACGCGAACGAAAGAGACGGCACCTTGTACGGTGACAATCTCGCACCGGTTTGAAGAACTCAGCGCGCATGTGCGGCTGGACAATGGTGCTGTCATTCACCCCGGCGACACTGTGCAGGTGCAGGGGCCAGAAATCATGGCGGCCTTTGGTGAATTGGTCGAAGAACAGCGCACGGCGATCATCACGCGAGCATCGAAGCTGGAACAGCTTTGGACGCGGGCCACGGGCGATTTCGAGTTCATGGAATTGTGCGAGTTTTCATTCAGCGAAGAGGTGATGTCATGAATATGCATTCATCTGATGCCAGCACCGCCGAAGAAGCGATTGCCGCGCAAGAGGCGCTGCCACCGTTGACCAATGAAGAGGCCACACAGGTAGCGATGTCGAACACGCTGCTGACGCCAAGGTTCTACACCACCGATTTTGATGAAATGGACGCGATCAATGTGGATGGCATCCGCGAAGAATGGGACGCGTTGATCAACGCGATGAAAGCAGACCCGAACAAAGGCCATTTCAAGAAGAACGAGGACTGGGACCACGTCGACTGGGACGGGATGGAGCCCAAGTTGAAGGCCGAGTTCATCGACTTTCTGATCTCAAGCTGCACGGCGGAGTTTTCGGGCTGCGTGCTTTACAAGGAAATGAAACGGCGCGGGTCCAACAAGGACATCACAGAGCTGTTTCAGCTGATGGCGCGGGATGAGGCGCGGCACGCGGGGTTCATCAATGACGCGCTGCGTGAAGCGGGGATTGCGGTGAACCTTGGGTTCCTGACGCAGGCGAAGAAATACACCTATTTCCGGCCCAAGTTCATCTATTACGCGACTTACCTGTCCGAAAAGATCGGCTATGCGCGCTATATCACTATCTATCGGCATCTGGAGGCCAATCCCGACAAGCGGTTCCACCCGATTTTCAAGTGGTTCCGCGAGTGGTGCAACGATGAGTTTTCTCACGGGGAAGCCTTTGCGCTGTTGATGAAGACTGATCCCGCATTGACGGAAAGCCGGATGAACAAGCTATGGATCAAGTTTTTCCTAACGGCCGTTTATTCGACGATGTGGGTGCGCGACCATCAGCGGCCAGAGTTCCACAAGGCGCTGGGCGTTGATCCGGCGTGGTACGGGCAGGAGGTGTTCCGCAAGACATCCGAGATCACCAAGCAGGTATTCCCGATGACGCTGGATATCGATCATCCGCGTTGGATCCCGCAGTTGAACAAGATGCAGGCGGCAAATGTGACGATTGCGCAGGGGCGCAAGCAGGGCGGATTTGGTGGTTGGGTCAAGCGGATGACGGGGTCGGCCAGGGCTGGCATGGCGTTTATCTCGCTTTTGACGATTCCGGTGGAGAAGAACGCAGTGCCGGACAGCCCCCGTTTGGAGCCAGCATACTGATGTTTGTTCGGGGGGATATGTGTTTGGGGGGCCCGCCCCCCCACCCCCAATTTCGGGGGCTTTGCCCCCGGACCCCCAGCATATTTGGGTTCAAAAGAAAGACATTTTTGTGAGTTGGATTGCCGCCCTTTTTGCGCTGTTCGCCTGGTGGTTTTTCACCGGGGCGATTTTGCTTGTGGTGCGGCGTGCGGATCGCAACGGGGGGCACAGGATCGCTGTTTTGGCAGGCGTTCCTTTTGCGGTTCTTGGGGCGGCTTTGGTGCAGATGTCGCTGGGATTGAACACGGTGACGGGCGCCTATCTGGGATTCATCGGGGCCTTGTTGATCTGGGGCTGGATCGAGCTTGCGTTTCTGGCGGGGGTGATCACCGGGCATGTGCAATCGGATTGCCCGCCGGGATTGTCGGGTGTGCCACGCTTTGTGCGGGCCTTTGGCACGGTGTCCTATCACGAACTATTGCTGGTAGTCACGCTGTGGACGCTTGTGGCAGTCAGCACTGGCGCCGACAACCGGGTCGCGCTTGCGACTTATCTGGTGCTGTTTTTGGCGCGGATCTGCGCCAAGCTGAACCTGTATTTCGGGGTGCCACGGATCAATACCGAATTTGTGCCGGACCGGTTGGCCCATCTGAAGACCTATTTCACCCAAGGACCGATCACCCTGGCCTTTCCCATCGCGGTCACGGTGCTGACCGCGCTGCTGGCGGTTTGCGCAGAGCGGCTGTGGCATGCGGGGAACGAAGTGACGATTGCGGGCTTTGGCCTGCTGACAGCATTGGCGGCACTTGCGCTGCTGGAACACTGGCTGATGGTGGTGCCGCTGCCTGATGCGAAACTCTGGCGTTGGATGTTGCCTGCGCCCAAGACAAAACTCGACAAGGAAGAACCCCATGGATTTTGACGCGCTGTTTAATGCCCAGTTGGAAACGCTCAAGGATGAGGGGAACTATCGCTATTTCGCTGAATTGGAGCGCAAGGCGGGTAAGTTCCCCAAGGCTGCGAACCATGCCGACGATGGTGTGAGGGATGTCACCGTGTGGTGTTCGAACGACTATTTGGGCATGGGTCAGCATCCCAAGGTGATCGAGGCGATGTGTGAGGCGGTCACGCGCACGGGCACAGGTGCGGGCGGGACGCGCAACATCAGTGGCACCAATCACGACCATTTGCTGCTTGAGGCGGAGTTGGCTGATTTGCATGGCAAAGAGGCGGCGCTTTTGTTCACCAGTGGGTATGTATCGAATTGGGCCGCGTTGAGTACACTGGGGTCACGGTTGAAGAACTGTGTGATCCTGTCAGACGCCGGCAACCATGCGTCGATGATCGAGGGCATTCGGCATTCCAAGGCGGACAAGGTGATTTGGAAGCACAACGACGTGCTGGATCTTGAGCGTAAGCTGGCGGCTTTGCCGCGCGACGTGCCCAAAATTGTTGCGTTTGAGAGTGTTTATTCGATGGATGGCGATATTGCCCCGATCAAGGAGATCGTTGAGGTCGCCGAGAAATATGGCGCAATGACCTATTTGGATGAGGTCCACGCGGTTGGTCTTTATGGGCCGCGCGGTGGCGGTGTGTCCGAAGAACGCGGGCTTGCTGATCGGATCACGCTGATCGAGGGGACGTTGGGCAAGGCCTATGGCGTGGTTGGTGGATATATCACCGGGTCAGCGGCGTTGTGCGATTTCATCCGCAGCTTTGCCAGCGGGTTCATCTTTACCACGGCCTTGCCGCCTGCGGTGGCGGCAGCGGCGCGGACGTCGATTGCGCACCTCAAGCAGTCGGACATGGAACGGGCGCGGCAGCGGCGTCAGGTTGCGCTGTTGCGGCGGTTGCTGGACCGCGAAGGGATCCCGCACATGATGAACGACAGCCATATCGTGCCTGTTTTGATCAAGGATCCGGTGAAGACGCGGATGCTGGCGGATTACCTGATGAACGAATGGGCGATTTACGTGCAGCCGATCAATTATCCCACTGTTCCCAAGGGGACAGAGCGGCTTCGGTTTACGCCATCGCCACTGCATACGGACGCTGATATTGAATATCTTGTGCGTGCACTGGCATCTTTGTGGAAGCAATGCGCAATCGCGCATGCGGTCGCCTAGGCGATCACGTCATATTTTGTGGCCGTGGGGTGGACCCTACGGTTTCGAGCGCTAGTTTGGGAACAGACTGGGGCAAACGGTCAATATTTTGCTTCTAAGGGAGAAGATCATGAAGACTTTGAAGATTGCAGCGGCGCTGAGCGTTTTGGCGGCACCTGCATTTGCTGACGGCCATGCCGCGACGGGCGATGCAGCCGCCGGTGAAGAGCAGTTCAACCGTCAGTGCGTGGCATGTCACGTTGTGATGGACGACGCGGGCGAGATTCTTGCGGGCCGCAATGCCAAGACCGGCCCGAACCTTTACGGTCTCGCAGGGCGTCAGCTTGGGACCGTTGAGGGCTTTCGTTATGGCGACAGCATCGTCGAGCTTGGCGAGACCGGCGTGATCTGGACGGAGGAAACCTTTGTCGGCTACGTCCAAGACCCAACCGATTGGCTGCGCGAAGCGCTGGATAACCGGCGCGCACGGGGCAAGATGGCCTATCAGGTGCGCAAGGAAGAAGAAGCGATCGACCTTTATGCGTTTCTTGCGACGTTCTCTGCCGAGTAATCACGCAGAAATTCAAGAAAAGAGGGCCGCTTGGGAGACCGGGCGGCCCCTTTTTATTGCGCGGTTATGATCGCAGCGATCCGCGCGGGATCTTCTTCGTGGGCGAGGTGGCCGAGGTCTGCAAGAGCCGTGAGCCGGGCGTTTGGCATCCGGTCAACAGCGTCAGCGCTGGTGTGCGGCGGGACGGCACCGTCGTTTGCGCCGGTGATCAGATGCGTGGGCGTGGTGATCTGGGGGAGCTTTGCGAGCAGGGGATCAAGATCCCACTGTGCCATCATCGACAAGGTCGCATCCACATGGGCCGTGTCGCGCATTAGCCGGAGGTAATGCGCCTCTGCGTTGGGATCCAGTGTCGACCCGGTTCCTTTGATCAAACGATGAACGGTTTCGGCGCTGGTGGTGCGCGAAAAGACACTCGCGGTCAGGGGCGTCATCGCCAGCGCTTTGGCCAGCAGCGGAAAGAGGAACCCCGCGACGCCTTTGAAGTTACTGAGGGCCGCGTTGATGCCGGTGACCCGGTTTGGTCGCATCCTTTCCGACATCTCGAGCGCGATTGCGGCACCCGCAGAATGGCCAACGATGTGGCCCGGCTCCCACCCTTGGGACTGGCACAATGCGGTGAGATCCTGCGCCATCGGTGACAGGCCAAAGCGCTGTTGGGCACCAGATTGGGTGAAGCCCTGCCCCGGAAGATCAACCGCGATGACATGATGTGTGGCGCTGAGAATGGCGAAGATGTCGCGCCAGCTTTGGGTGGCGCCACCGGCGCCGTGGATCAGCAGAAGAGTTTCGCCGGTGCCGGCCTCTTGCACATGCCAGCGATGAGGGCGGCAGAACACTTGCCGGCTGTGATCTGCCATCGGCCAATCGGGTGGCGGGGGCCAACGCATGGGTCAGTCACCAAGCGCGTGCGTGACCGCAGCAGAAAGCCGGTTGGCGTCGGCGCGGGGTAACGGCAAGTAGGGCGCTTTTAGTGTCTGCGAAAGGGATTTGAGGGCATCAGCGGGGCGATTGCCGGTGTCGATGACAAGCGCATCGATTCCGTTTGCCCTGATGGTCCGGGCCATATCCTGCGCATCTTTGGCTGCCTGAATACGGTCAGCGGTGCCATCGCGGGCGATATTGGCGCGGCCATCGGTGAGGATGCAAATCGTCGGCGTCAGGCCTCGGCGACCAGCGTGCAGCGCTTGTTCCAGGGCGGTTTGCAGGCCCGCGGCCAATGGGGTGCCGCCGCCGCCGGGCAAGCTGGCGAGACGGCGTTTGGTTTGCACAAGGCTGCGGGTTGGCGGCAAGAGCACTTCGGCGTCGATGCCGCGAAAGGACACAAGTGCGACATGGTCGCGGCGCGCATAGGCTTGGGCGAGCAAGAGTTCAACTGCGCCTTTCGCCTCTGCCAGACGGGCCAGGGCGGCCGAGCCGGAGGCATCCACGGCAAAGATCAACAAACGGTCAGAGCGTTCCTCGAACCGCTTTGTGCGGATGTCGCTGGCGCGGATCTGCAAGCCATCACGACCCGTGTCGCGGCGACGGATTGTTTGCCACGGGGCAGCCGCGCGCAGGGTCGCGACAAGGTCAATGCGCGCATCGTCGCCCTTGCGCCCAGCACGGCTGGGCAGGGGGCGCCCACGACGGTTGCCTTTGCGGGTGGCCCCGGTGCCGCTGCCCTTGCCGCCACGCGCTTTTGCGGCGGCGATACGGTCCAGCAGATCGTCGGGAAGCATGGCGCGGATGGCGTCCAGCAAGATCTCATCCGGGATCTTGAGGTCGGTATTTTGGGACTTTTCGCCTGTATTAGGCTTTGATTCTGGCTCTTGCGCGGGTTGCTCTGCCTCGGGTAGCTGCGTGGCGCGATGGGCAAAGGTGAGCGTGCAGGCGACAGTGATGTCGTCATCATTGATCGCCTTGCGCCGGTGAAGGATGGCGTGGGCTTGTGCAGCACGCAGTGCGAAGGACGGGGCGCGCAGGCTGTCGATGCCGCATTGCGCCGCGACGGTCACGATCTGTGCCAATTGCGCGGGGGAATGTGTGACCGGATAGGGTGCCGGTGTCTTCCCTTTGGGCGGCTGCGCTTGCCCGTGGCTGATGTCGCTCAGATCGATGTGGAACGCGATGCGTTCGGTCAGTGCTGTTGGTGCGGCTTCATCCGGTTCGGCACCTTCGTCGAGGGCAATCAGCGGGCCGCCGCCTGCATCAAGATGTGCGGCGACACGGGCCGCAAAACCGGGCGGACAGCGTTCGGCCATTGTTAGCAAAAGTGGGCAGATGTCCTGTAATAGACCCTGTTTCTTGATCAGATGCCCGGCGGCAAGCGTCGCGCTGAGGTCTAGGCCACCATGCAATACATCGTCGGTCATGGCGGGGTGGAGTTTGATCAGGTTGCCATCCAGAAGGGTCAGGCTGGCCACGAAAGCGTCGCGCACCGGCCCTGACCGCGCACGTACCGTGATGCCGCCTAAACCGGGGTCAATTGCCAAGAGGCGCAGGGCCAGAACGGCCTGATCCCATGGGTTATCCAAGGACATCTTCGACAACGCGGGTGACGCGGGTGCCTGATCCGGCCTCGTCCAGTGGATCGCGGCGCAAGCGGTGGCGCAGGGCCATGGGGGCGGCGGCCCGAACATGGCCGCGGGTCAGCGCGGTATCGTTGCGATATGCAGCGTGGGCGCGGGCCGCTTTGAGCAGCGTCAGTTCGCCGCGCAACCCGTCAGAGCCAAGGGCGAGGCAGAGTTCGGCGACGTCACGCAGGGTCTGTTCCGGGGTTTTCAGGCGCTTGAGAGCCTTTCGCGCCTTGAGGATACGGTCACGGATGGCGGCGTCTTCGGCTTGCCAGCGCAGCATGAAGGCGGCGTTGTCATTCTCAAATGCATCGCGGCGTTTGATGACTTCGATGCGGGTGTCGATGTCTTTGGGACTGGTGACTTCGACAGAAAGCCCGAAGCGATCCAGAAGCTGCGGGCGCAATTCGCCCTCTTCGGGGTTGCCGGAGCCCACGAGCACAAAGCGGGCAGGGTGGCGGATGGATAGGCCTTCGCGTTCAACCACGTTTTCGCCGGACTGGGCGACATCAAGGAGCAGATCAACGATGTGATCTTCGAGCAGGTTCACCTCGTCGATGTACAGGTATCCGCGATTGGCGCGGGCCAGAAGGCCGGGTTCAAACGCCTTTTCGCCGTGGGCCAACGCCTTTTCAATGTCGAGTGCACCGGTCACGCGATCCTCTGTCGCGCCAAGGGGCAGGTCGACCACCGGGGTGGGGCGTTCTGCGGTGCGTTTCGACCCTAAACCGGCCCATTCAGGCACTAAACCGGGCTTTTCAGAGTTGACGGGACAGCCTTTGACGGCGCGGATTGGCGGCAATAAGGCGGCCAGCGCGCGCACGGCAGTCGACTTTCCGGTGCCACGGTCACCAAAGACAAGCACGCCGCCGATCGAGGGGTCGATGGCAGTGAGGATCATGGCTTGCTTCATCTCTTCCTGACCAACGATGGCGGAGAAGGGGAAGGGGTGTGTCATGCGGCCTCCAGTTTGGAAAGGGGGGACGCGCCGCCCCATGTGCCCATGTCCGAATGGACGGTGAAGCGGGCAAAAAGTTCTTCGGCGAACCAATCGCCTGCGCGGACGGCCTTGATTGCTGCGCCATGCGGGCCGGTGCGGGCAAAGGCATCCATCGTGGCCTTGTCGGGCCAGATTGAGAAAGTGACCTGATCCAGCATCGGCAATTCACCGATACCGATCTTGAAGGCGACATTCGGGTCTGCGCCGATATTGGCGGAAATGTCAGGGACCTGTCGCCAGAAGCGCGGAATGATCCGGCGCTTGATCGCGGCACGGGTCAGGGCGGCCATGGGGCCAGGGGATTGGTCCGCGGTGGCGGCGAATGGCGCGCTGCCATCCCATTGACCACGCACGGAGGTCGGGGTCAAAAGCACCGACCAGCTTTCGACGGCGCGGCTGCGGTATTTGGCAAAAACCGGCGCATTTTCGACCCTGTTGCGGGCCGTTTCGGCGTCTGGCCAGACCGCAAGGATGGCGATGACGGAAGGATTGAAGGTGACGTTAAAGCCCTGACCCACGCCAGAGCCGCAGAGCTTCCAAAAGCCGATATCGGGGGTTTTCCCCAAGGGGCCGCGCGCTGCACCCATCATCATCAACGCCCACGCGCGGGCAGAAAACCCGGCGAATCGGAAGAAGGACAGGGTGACGGTCTGGCTCACTCGGGTGCTTTCAGTGTCAACTTACCCTGACATTTGACGCGATTCCATGTGGTGATGTCAACTTAGCAGCGCATTACGATTGTCAACTAAAGCTGACACATCTAGTCTGGTGCAATGAATTCCACCGATGATCCCTCTGCCATTGTGATTGGCGCCGGTCTGGGCGGTCTTGCGGCTGCGATGCGGTTGGGTGCGAAAGGCTATGACGTGACAGTGCTGGATCGGCTTGACCGGGCCGGTGGGCGCGGGTCGAGCATTACGCAGGGCGGGCACCGGTTTGATCTGGGGCCTACGATTGTCACGGTGCCGCAGGTCTACGAGGCCCTGTGGGCCGCTTGTGGGCGCGATTTTCACCAGGATGTGGATTTGCGGCCCATGCAAAAGTTCTACGAGATACGATGGGGCGACGGTTCGGTTTTCACCGCGCGGGGCGACACCAAGGCGATGGTGGAGGAGGTCCGCAAGTTCAATCCTGATGACGAAAAGGGATACCTCAGGTTCCTCAAGGATTCGCAGCGGCGCTATGTTGTCGGGTTCGAGGGGATGTTGACCAAGCCGATGCATCGGATCTGGGAGACGATCAAAGTCCTGCCGGAATTCGCGATGCTAAGGGCGGATCAGTCGATCCTTGGATTGGCGCGCAGACGGGTGAAGGATGAACGCCTGCGGATGGCGCTATCGTTTCACCCGCTGTTCATCGGCGGTGACCCGATGAATGTGACCAGCATGTATGCGCTGGTCAGCTATCTGGAGAAGGAATTTGGCGTGCATTACGCGATGGGCGGTGTGCAGGCGATTGCCGATGCGATGGCAAAGGTTGTGCGCAGCCAAGGTGGCCAGATCCGGTTTGGCGCAGAGGTGGATCAGATCAAGGTTGAGGATGGCGCAGCCAAAGGTGTCACGCTGAAGGGCGGCGAAGACGTTTTTGCGCCGCTGGTCGTCAGCAATGCTGACGCTGGGCATACGTATAGCCATCTGATGCGGAATGCGCCGCGCAAGCGGTGGACCAAGAAAAAGGTCGAAAGCCGTAAGTGGTCGATGGGGCTGTTTGTCTGGTATTTTGGCACCAAGGGCACGAGGGATCAGTGGCCAGACGTCGGGCACCACACGATCATGGCGGGCCCAAGGTATGAGGGCCTGCTGCGAGATATCTTTATCAAGGGTAAGCTGGCTGAAGATATGTCACTTTATGTGCATCGGCCCAGCGTGACGGACCCCAGTGTCGCACCGGACGGTGACGATACGTTCTATGCGCTAAGCCCCGTTCCGCATCTGGGCCATGACAATCCCGTGGATTGGGCGCGCGAGGCGGAAAGCTATAAAGCGAAGGTCGCAAAGGTGTTGCAGGGATTGATCCCCGGCTTCCAGGCGCATCTGACCGAAGAGCTTGTGTTTACGCCAGAGGATTTTCGCGATCGTTACCTGTCGCCCAACGGGTCCGGATTTTCGATTGAGCCACGCATTCTGCAAAGCGCGTGGTTTCGGCCGCATAATGTCAGCGAAGAAGCCAAGGGGCTTTATCTAGTTGGCGCGGGCACGCATCCCGGCGCTGGTGTGCCCGGCGTGATCAGCAGTGCCGAAGTGCTGGAAAGTCTTGTGCCGTCTGCCCCCGCACGGCCTGCATTGAAGGTGGCTGCCGAATGATCCGAGACGATGATCTTCAACACTGTCGCGACGTGATCCGCACAGGATCGCTAAGCTTTCATGCAGCCAGCAAGCTGTTGCCCACAAAGGTCCGCGACCCGGCGCTTGCGCTTTATGCGTTTTGCAGGTTGGCGGATGATGAGGTTGATGAGGGACAGCACAAAGCAGCAGCCGTTTTGCGGCTGCGGGACCGTTTGGATCTGGCCTATGCCGGGCGGCCAGAGAACGCGCCGGAGGATCGCGCTTTTGCCGCCATCGTCGAAGAGTTTGAAATGCCGCGCGCCTTGCCAGAAGCTTTGCTGGAGGGGTTAGCCTGGGATGCCGCGGAACGGCGCTATGCCACGCTTTCCGATGTGCGGGGTTATGCCGCGCGGGTCGCCAGCGCTGTTGGCGCGATGATGTGTGTGCTGATGCGGGTGCGTGACCGGGACGCGCTTGCGCGGGCCTGCGATCTGGGCGTTGCGATGCAATTGACCAATATCGCCCGCGACGTGGGCGAAGATGCCCGTGCGGGGCGCATATATTTGCCGACGGACTGGCTCGCCGATGATGGATTTTCGCCAGAGACGTTCATGGCCAACCCGATGCCGACCCCAGAGGTGCGGCGGATGGTCAAGGCATTGCTGAACGAGGCCGATCAGCTTTACCGAAGGTCCGAGGCCGGAATCTCTGCGCTGCCAAGGGGCGCGCGCATGGGGATCTGGGCTGCGCGGTTGATTTATGACGGGATTGGCGCGGAACTGCGCAAAAAGCATTACAATTCCATTAATTATCGGGCGCATACCTCGACTTGGCAAAAGGCGATGTGGATGGGACAGGCGGGTGTGCTGGCTGCGGCGTCGTCTGTGATGCCGCGCCCGGCGTCGGTTTACGCGCCGCCTTTGTCAGAGGTCGCTTTTCTTGTTGATGCCGCCGCCAAGGGCGAGCGGAACGAGCCACGCTCTGCCGCGGTGATCGGGATCCTTGCGGAACTTTCGGCGCGTGATGGCATTGGCAAAGGGTCGCCACAGGCGTAGGCATCCAGAAGGGAGGGCCGAAAGATGGACCTGACACTTTTTGCGATGTACTTTGTGGCCTGCTGCGCGGCAGGCGCAACAGGTGCGCTTTTCCCGACCGGAGAGTGGTACAAAAGCCTGAACAAGCCGACATGGGTGCCGCCAAACTGGGTGTTTCCCATCGCCTGGACCAGCATCTATTTGTTGATGTCGTTCGCGGGCGCGCGGGTCGCGGTGCTGGATGGTAGCGGTTATGCGTTGGCGTTCTGGGCGTTGCAGATTGCGTTCAATACGTTGTGGACGCCGGTGTTTTTTGGGCTGCGGCATTGGCGGGCCTCGCTCATCACGATGGGCGGATTGTGGCTGTCGGTTCTGGGGTGTTTGATAGCATCCTTCAGCCTAGATATTTGGGCCGGGTTGGCGTTTTTGCCTTATATGGTGTGGGTCACGGTCGCAGCGGCGCTGAATTATAGCGTAGTGCGGTTGAACCCGGATCAAAAGCCGCTGGCGATCCACACGCTCTGACCCCCCTTGTGGCCCATCCCAAACGGTGAAATATTTGGGGATGGAACATCACATCACATCTTGGGCAGAAGTTGCGCCGCGTTTGGTTGCGGTCGCGGCAGGGCGCGCATACGCGGATTTGGTTGTGCGGGGCGGCCGATTGGTCAACGTGCAAAGCCGCGAGGTGCTGGACGGATGGCAAGTTGCCGTGGCCGAAGGGCGGTTTGCCTATGTCGGGCCGGATGCGTCGCATTGCATTGGGCCTGACACACGGGTGATCGAGGCAGAGGGCCGCTATCTGATCCCCGGTTTGTGTGACGGGCATATGCATATCGAAAGCGGGATGCTGACGCCGGCAGAATTCGCCGCTGCCGTGATCCCACATGGCACCACCACGATGTTTACTGACCCGCATGAGATTGCCAATGTGCTGGGCCTGCGCGGGGTGCGGATGATGCATGACGAGGCGCTGATGCAGCCGGTCAATATCTACACACAGATGCCAAGCTGTGCGCCTTCTGCGCCGGGGCTTGAAACAACGGGCTTTGAGATTTCGGCCGATGACGTGGCCGAGGCGATGGCATGGCCGGGGATCATTGGCTTGGGCGAGATGATGAACTTTCCTGGCGTGATTAACGGCGATGCGCAGATGCTGGCCGAGATGGCGGCGACGATGAACGCGGGCAAAACCGTGGGCGGGCATTACGCAAGCCCCGACAAGGGCCGCGACTTTAGCGCCTATGTTGCCGGTGGTGCTGCGGACGATCACGAAGGCACAGCAGAGGCGGATGCGATTGCGCGGGTACGCAACGGGATGCGGTCTATGATGCGGCTGGGGTCGGCGTGGTATGATGTGGAAAGCCAGATCACAGCGGTGACGGAAAAGGGGCTGGATCCGCGCAACTTTATCCTATGCACCGATGATTGTATGGCCGGGACGCTGGTGAACGACGGGCATATGAACCGGGTTGTGCGGCACGCGATTGCCTGCGGCTGCGACCCGGTGGTGGCGCTGCAGATGGCGACGATTAACACCGCGACGCATTTCGGGCTAGAGCGCGAGCTGGGCAGTATCGCGCCGGGACGACGGGCGGATATGATCCTGACCTCTGATCTGGCGTCGCTGCCGATTGAAGAGGTGATCGCACGGGGGCAAACCGTCGCGCGGGACGGCGTGATTGCGGTTGATTGCCCGCATTATGCTTGGCCTGACGACGCCCGTGCGACAGTGCGGATGGGCAAGGCACTGACGGACGCCGATTTTGAAGTTGCAGCTCCTGAGGGGCGCAACCGCGTCACGGCGCGCGTCATCGGAGTCGTGGAAAACCAGGCCCCGACAAAAGCGCTTGAGGCGGATTTGCCGGTGGTTGATGGCGTTGTGGAAGGTGAGGATGGTGTTTGCCAGATCGCCCTTGTCGAACGCCACCGCGCTACGGGTGATGTCGTCAATGGTTTTGTCAGCGGCTTTGGCTATGCCGGGTCAATGGCGATGGCCTCTACCGTGGCGCATGACAGCCACCACATGATTGTGGTCGGCACGGATCGGGCATTGATGGCAAAGGCGGCCAATCGGCTGGGTGAGGTTGGCGGTGGCGTCAGCGTCTGGAAAGACGGGGCAGAGATTGCCCTGATCAAACTGCCGATTGCCGGATTGATGAGCGATAGTCCTGCCGCAGAGGTGGCGGCAGATGCCGATAAAATGGTCGCGGCAATGGAAGCCTGTGGCTGCACGCTGAACAACGCCTATATGCAACATTCCCTGCTGGCCCTTGTTGTGATCCCGGAGTTACGGATCAGTGACCTTGGGCTGGTAGATGTGACAAAATTTGAACTGACTGACCTTTTTAAGGAAACCGAATGAACGCCGATCCGACAATGATCTTGCTGACGCCCGATGTGCCAGCACCCGAAGCCTTTCATGATGCCGCCGCTGCGGTGGCACGACTTCAGCAGCTTTATGACACAGCCGTGCGGTTTCTGTCGGATAACTTCCAGGCGGTGCTTGCAGGCGATGTGCCAGGGGCGCGTTACCGGGCCTTTTACCCCGAGATCCGATTGACCACCACATCCTATGCCACCGCTGACAGCCGCCTGTCCTTTGGCCATGTCGCAGAACCGGGGGTCTATGCCACAACCGTAACGCGGCCAGATCTGTTCGCGCATTACCTAGAACAACAGATTACTTTGCTGTTGAACAATCACAGTGTGGCGGTCGTGATCGGTGTGTCCGAGACCCCGATGCCGGTGCACTTTGCTGTCGCCAATGATGACGATGTCACCGTGCCGCATGGTGGTGCGATGGAGTTTCCGCTGCGCGACATCTTTGATGTGCCGGATCTGAGCAACACCAATGATGACATCGTCAATGGGACAGGTTTCAAATATCCCGACGGTGCGCGGCCGCTTGCACCGTTCACGGCACAGCGGGTGGATTATTCGCTGGCGCGTCTGTCGCATTACACGGCCACGCAGGCAGAGCATTTTCAGAACCACGTTCTGTTCACCAACTACCAGTTCTACGTGCAGGAATTTGAGGCCTACGCCCGCGAGGTTCTGGCGGATCCTGACAGTGGCTACACCAGCTTTGTCAGCACCGGAAATGTCGAGATCACGGATCCCGACGCAGAGATCCCGGTGCCAGCCAAGATGCCGCAGATGCCGACCTATCATTTGAAACGCAAAGGCGGTGGCGGAATCACGCTCGTGAATATCGGTGTCGGCCCATCGAACGCAAAGACAGCGACGGATCATATTGCAGTGTTGCGGCCACATGCTTGGCTGATGGTAGGTCATTGCGCGGGGCTGCGTAATTCGCAGCGCTTGGGCGATTTCGTGCTGGCGCACGCCTATCTGCGCGAAGATGCGGTGTTGGATGCGGACCTGCCTGTGTGGGTGCCGATCCCGCCCTTGGCCGAAATTCAGGTGGCGCTGGAAAGCGCGGTGGCTGATGTGACCAAGTTGGAAGGCTATGAGCTGAAGCGGATTATGCGGACAGGTACGGTGGCCACCTTGGATAACCGCAACTGGGAATTGCGCGAGCACGAGGGGCCCGTGCAACGGCTTAGCCAATCGCGTGCGGTGGCATTGGACATGGAAAGCGCCACGATTGCGGCCAACGGGTTTCGGTTCCGCGTGCCATACGGGACGCTCTTGTGCGTTTCGGACAAGCCGTTGCATGGCGAATTGAAGCTGCCGGGCATGGCGTCAGCCTTCTACAAGACCCAAGTTGCGGCCCATCTGATGATTGGAATCCGAGCGATGGAGCGGCTGCGCGAGATGCCGTTGGAGCGGATTCATAGCCGGAAATTGCGATCATTTGAGGAAACTGCCTTCCTTTGAGGGGTCCGAACGTCGAAAAACACGCAAAAAGCCCTTATTTTCGCTTGCCAGCGCACACAAAACATTGTGGTGTGCCACCACATTCCGTTATTCTCGCGGGCAGAGGCCCCAGACATCGGGCAATTTAGGGAGACCAGAAAATGGCGACAAAACCAATGACGAAAGCGCAGCTTGTGGCTGCATTGGCCGAAGACATGGGCGTAGACAAGAAAGCTGCGGGTGCCGCACTTGACGCTGTCACCGGCATTATCACACGCGAAGTCGCAGGCGGCGGCGCCGTCACACTGCCGGGTGTTGGCAAAATCTATTGCCGCGAGCGCCCAGAGCGCATGGTGCGCAACCCTGCCACGGGCGAGCAATTCAAGAAAGAAGCCGACAAAGTGGTCAAGATGACCATCGCGAAGGCACTGAAGGACAGCGTTAACGACTAATGCTGTTGTTTCGGAAGTGATGAAAAGGTCGCCAGCTTGGCGGCCTTTTTTGTAAAAGAGCGTCAATTTTCAGGGCTAACTGGCAATAAACGGGCATTTTCAGGCATTAACCCTGACATTTGTAGCGAATCGTGCATTTCCAGACTACCACTGTGATGTGGGGTGAATTTTAGTAGGATTTGCTGCGAATTCGCGTGGTGTGAGGTGGGCGCGATTGCGCTTGTGAGGGACCGTTCGAGGTATGAACCAACTGAGTGACATAACCGCTGACAAGGTCGCGGACCTGCAGCGCGCGACACCGCGCCGAGTCGCAGCACCCACTGTTTATGCGCGCCGGTTCAAGCGTCCCTTTGATTTGTTCATTTGCGCGCTCTTGTTGCCGTTGATCGGACCAATTGTTGCGGTGCTATGGTTGCTGGTTCGGCGGGATGGTGGACCGGGGTTCTATGGGCACCTGCGGGTTGGACGCGGGGGCAAGATGTTCCGCTGTTGGAAACTTCGTTCCATGGTGCCCGATGCGGACCAATGCCTGCAGGATCATCTAGAAAATTGCCCGGTTTCGCGGCGCGAATGGGACGACACCCAGAAACTGCAAGTGGATCCGCGGATCACGGCGCTTGGGCGTTTCCTGCGGAAATCCAGCTTGGACGAACTTCCACAGCTATGGAATGTGATCAAGGGCGAGATGAGCCTTGTCGGCCCGCGACCCGTCACAACAAAGGAATTGGCGCGATACGGGTCCAGCAGCTGGGCCTATTCAGAGGCGACGCCGGGCATCACCGGCCTTTGGCAAGTTTCGGGCCGCAATGCGGTCACCTACCAGCGGCGGGTGGCGTTGGATGTACGCTATGTCGAACGGCTTACCTTTGCACAAGACATGCGGATCTTGGCCCGCACGGGGTCTGCTGTAATACGGGGCACCGGCGCCTAAGCGTCGGCGATCACTTGCGCCTTCACGTCGATTAGGCCTATCACCTGAGTGATCGGGGCGCGGGGCAACAGTTGGATATCAAAGCAATTCTGATGGGCCTCGCCTTTGCTGCGATGTGGTCGTCTGCCTTCACCTCTGCCCGTGTCATCGTCGAATATGCCCCCCCACTGACGGCGCTTGCATTGCGGTTCCTTTTGTCCGGCCTGATTGGTGTGGCGATTGCCCTGGCGCTGGGTCAATCGGCACGGCTTTCCAAGAAACAATGGCTGGGCGTGTTGATCTTTGGGGTCTGTCAGAACGGTCTATATCTCGGGCTGAATTTCGTGGCGATGCAGACGGTGCAGGCATCGCTTGCCGCAATCATTGCATCAACCATGCCGCTATTGGTTGCTGTGGCAGGTTGGTTGATCTTTGGCACAAAGGTGCGCCCGCTCGGAATGTTGGGGCTGTTTGCCGGCCTCATTGGTGTGTGTCTGATCATGGGCGCGCGACTTCAGATTGGCGCGGATCTTTTTGGTATCGCGCTTTGCGTCGTGGGGGTCATTTCCCTTACCATTGCGACTTTGGCGGTCCTGGGCGCGTCATCTGGAGGCAACGTCCTGATGATCGTTGGGCTGCAAATGCTTGTGGGCAGTCTAGTCCTTTGGGTACCAGCCTTGGCTTTGGAGACATGGGACGTGACCTGGACATGGCAGTTAATAGTGGCGTTCAGCTATACCACCGTGGTGCCCGGCCTCTTGGCGACTGTCGTCTGGTTCCTATTGGTTGGTCGCATCGGGGCGGTAAAGGCATCAACCTTCCACTTCCTCAACCCGTTCCTTGGGGTTTCCGTCGCGGCTGTCCTACTTGGCGAGACCTTGGGCATCCTTGATGTCGTCGGTGTGATCATCATTGCCGGTGGCATTTTGGCCGTCCAGTTAAGCAAGCAACCTGTCGCGCGGCCCTAACTTCTTTTGGCCAAAAATATCCTGGGGGTCTGGGGGCAAAGCCCCCAGCCGGTCGCCGCCAAAGGCGGCGAAACCAATTATCCGATGTGCCCGCGTTGGCCACCCGTTTGCCCGCGATCCAGCAAGATGTGATCAAGAATGACACAGGCCATCATCGCCTCTCCGACGGGAACGGCACGGATCCCAACGCAAGGATCATGGCGGCCCTTGGTGATCACTTCCGTTGGGCTGCCGTCCATGCGAATGGATTTGCGCGGGCTCAGGATCGATGATGTGGGTTTGACCGCAAAGCGCACAACGACGTCCTGACCGGTACTGATTCCACCAAGGATCCCGCCCGCGTGGTTTGAGGAATAGACCGGCTGGCCATCGTTCCCCATGAAGATCTCATCGGCGTTTTCACGTCCTGTCAGGGCGGCTGCGGCCATGCCTTCGCCGATTTCCACGCCTTTGACCGCATTGATCGACATCATCGCGGCAGCGAGATCGGTATCAAGCTTGCCATAGATCGGGGCGCCGATGCCTGCCGGAACATTACGGGCGACGACCTCAATAATGGCACCCACCGAATTGTGGTCATCCTTGCGCAGCCATTGCAGATAATCTTCCCACTCCACGGCGGCCACTGGATCAGGGCACCAGAAATCGTTCTGTTCAATCACATCCCAATCAAAACGGCTGCGGTCGATTTTCTTTTCGCCCATCTGCACCATGTACCCGGTGATTTGCACATCAGGCATGGCGGCGCGCGCAACCCCACCAGCGGCCACGCGGGCGGCTGTTTCACGGGCAGAAGACCGGCCACCGCCGCGATAGTCGCGCAGGCCGTATTTTTGGTGATAGGTGATGTCGGCATGACCGGGTCGAAAGGTTTGGGCGATATCGCCATAGTCCTTGGACCGCTGATCCGTATTGCGGATCATCAACTGAATAGGGGTGCCGGTGCTGCGGCCTTCGAACACGCCTGACAGGATTTCGACCGCGTCGGGTTCATTGCGCTGGGTTGTGTTTTTGTTCTGGCCGGGCCGACGCTTGTCCAGCCAGTGCTGGATCTTGGCTTCGCTTATTTCCACGCCGGGTGGGCAGCCATCAACTGTCGCCCCCAAGGCGGGACCATGGCTTTCACCCCAGGTGGTGAACCGAAAAAGATGACCGAAACTGTTGATCGACATATAGTGCGTCCTTTGTTCCGGCCATCCGATATTGCAAAGGGCCGCGCGGGGGAAGCCCCCGGACGGCTTGACGCAGGCAAGTGTTGCGCATTGAGTGGGCAAATGTTGACGAATTCCGATATCGCCGAACTGACGGCATTTCGACGGGCCCTGCACCGCAAGCCAGAGGTATCGGGCGAAGAGGTTGAAACCGCCAAGACGATTGCGGGTGAACTTAAAAAGCTAAGGCCGTCTGACATAATCACAGGCTTGGGCGGGCATGGCGTTGCTGCGGTTTTTGAAACCGGAGTCTCGGGGCCAACGGTGTTGTTCCGGGCAGAACTCGACGCATTGCCGATTGAAGAGCTGTCAGAGATGTCGTGGCGATCAGAGGTGCCGGGCAAGGGACATCTGTGCGGGCATGACGGTCATATGACCATGCTGCTTGCTTTCGGGCGCTTATTGCAGCGCAACCCGCCCAAGACGGGCCGCGTGGTGTTGATGTTTCAACCGGCAGAGGAAGACGGCAGCGGCGCGCGGGCCGTTGTGGCTGATCAGAGGTTCGCACAGATCGCACCCGATTGGGCCTTTGCCATTCACAATGAACCGGGGCGACCCTTTGGGTTTGTGGCGACCCGGCCGGGATTAATCAATTGCGCCTCCCGCGGGCTAGAGATCACTTTGACTGGCAAGACCGCCCATGCCGCCGAACCGGAGGAGGGGCGGTCGCCGGGTCTGGCGGTGGCTGCCCTTATCCCGGCGCTGGGCGCGTTGGGCCGTGGTGGCCCCTTGAATGACGACTTTCGACTGGCAACGGTCACACATGCCCAATTGGGAGAGCCGACCTTTGGTGTGGCACCGGGGGCGGCGGTGATAAACGTCACGTTACGTGCCGCCAAGGATGATGTGCTTGAAAAGATGGCGCAGGCCGCGCGCGCATTGGCCAAGGCGCAGGCAGATCAAAATGGACTGGCGGTGGAATTTGAAGATTGCGATGTCTTTGCTGCATCAATCAACGACCCAGAGGCGACGCGGGTGGCGCAAAAAGCAATGGATACCTTGGGCATTGCCAACGGCCCGGACGGTTTGCCGATGCGGGCATCAGAAGATTTTGGCGTCTTTGGATGGGGTGCGAAGGCGGCCATGTTATGTCTTGGTCCCGGGATAGATTATGCGGCATTGCATAACCCAGACTATGATTTTCCCGACGATCTGATCCCGATTGGGGCTTCGATTTATGCGCAGATCACGCGGGATATTCTGGGGTAGCGCCTAGCGCCGCGCGACATAAGGCTTATATCGGCACGAATAGCTGAATTATTCAAAGACCGCCCATTGGAGGCAAGAATGCCTGATACCACACGTGATGCACTGACATTCGATGATGACAAAGGGGCGTGGCGGTCGACTGCGTTTGCGGTTTTGCTGGCGGTCGCGGTCTTCGGCTGGATGATGAGCGGGTTTATTGCCCCGTCGGGCGCGGAAGGCGAAACCGCGGCCCGGCAAGAGATCGCACCCGTGTCCGTCGCAGTGCGGCGATCACAAGCAGAAGCGGTGACGCAGTATTTTCAGGCCGAAGGACAGGCATTGCCGGATCGTGACAGCGCGTTGCGCGCCGAGACGACAGGCGATGTCGCAGAGGTTTTTGTGGAAAAGGGTGAAAACGTCAAACGCGGTGCGCCGATTGCGCGGATTGCGGTGAACAGGGCAGAGGCGGATCTGGCACGCGCGACAGAGGATCTCGCCCGTGCCCGCGAAGATCTGGCAGATGTGCAGGCGTTGTTCGAACGTGGGGTGGCGACAGCGGATCGGGTGTCGCAATTGCAAGCCGCACTTGATGCCGCAGAAAGCCAGGTCATTGCAGAGCAGGACGCGGTGGACAACGCGATGATCCTTGCGCCCTTTGATGGTCGGATTGAAATGCTGGATCTGGATCCGGGGGAATTTGTCTCGGCTGGCGCGGAAATTGGGCGGATTGTCGATAATACGCCGCTAACAGTCTCTATTCAGGTGCCTCAGCAGTCCTTGAACACGATCAAGGATGGCCAGCCTGCCAACGTGGCGTTTATCACCGGAGAGGTGCGCGAAGGTGTCGTCAGTTTTGTTGGCACCTCGGCGGCGGCAGAAACACGGACCTTCCTGACCGAGATTGAAGTGCCCAATGACGAGGGCGATATCCCGGCAGGAATATCAGCCGAGATCAGTATTCCCACGGGCGAAGTTGTCGCGCATTTCTTGTCGCCCAGCATCGTTTCGCTGGATACGGATGGTCGTCTTGGGGTCAAGACGGTGGATGCCGACAACATCGTAGTATTTTACCCGATTGACGTGGTGAGTGCCCAAATTGACGGGGTTTGGGTCACTGGGCTGCCGGAAACCGTGAACATCGTGACCGTCGGACAGGGCTTTGTCAGCGAGGGCGAGGTCGTGTCGCCACAAGCAGAGGAGCCGCAGTCATGAATGCGCTGATCGACGCGGCATTCTCGCGCACCCGTGTTGTTGTGATGGCGCTGATGATGGTTCTGGGCATTGGCGCGCTGGCCTACGGGGCGATCCCGAAAGAGGCCAATCCTGAAATCCCGATCCCGCTGTTTTATGCCTCAACAAGCCTTGATGGGATCAGTCCGGGCGATGCGGAACGGTTGCTGATTGAGCCGATGGAGACAGAGTTCGGGTCGATCACCGGATTGGAATCAATGGAGGCGCATGCCTCTGAGGGGTTTGCCAGCATTCAGCTGGAATTTAACGCTGGATTTGATGCGCAAGAGGCGCTTGATAAAGTGCGCGAAGCGGCCGACCGGGCCAATGGCGAGCTTCCCGATGGGGCGCAGGACATCACCATTACAGAGGTGAATACCGCGCTTTTCCCAATTATCACCGCTATTTTGTCAGGGCCCGTGCCTGAACGGACGCTGAACAATCTCGCGGACGACGTGAAGGACCAGTTAGAGGGTCTTAGCGGTGTGCTGGAAGTCGATATCGGCGGCCAGAGGACTGAATTCATGGAAGTCCTGATCGACCCGACGGTGTTCCAGACATACAACCTGTCTTTTGATGAACTGATCAGCCAGATCCAGCGCAACAACCGACTGATCGCCGCTGGCGCGATTGAAACCGGGGCCGGGCGGATTGTGTTGAAGGTTCCGGGTCTGATTGAGGATCTGGACGATGTGATGGCGATGCCCATCAAGGTGCGCGGCAACGCTGTTGTCACATTTGAGGATGTCGCCACTATCAGGCGGACGTTTGAGGACCCCAGTGGATTTGCGCGGATCAATGGCCAGCCTGCGCTGGCGCTAGAGGTCAAAAAGCGGTCCGGCGCCAATATCATCGAGACGGTCGCACAGGTCCAGGCCCTCGTTGACGAGATCAGCGTCGATTGGCCCGAGACGGTTGAAGTGACCTATTTGCAGGATCAATCCGAGCAGGTGGAAACCATGCTTAACGATCTTGAGGCCAATGTCATTGCAGCGGTCATTCTGGTGATGATCGTCGTGGTCTTTGCGCTTGGGCCGCGCTCTGCGGTTTTGGTGGGGCTGGCCATTCCAGGAGCATTTCTGGCGGGTGTCACCGCGCTGTGGATGATGGGCTTTACGATGAATATCGTCGTGCTGTTTTCCTTGATCCTTGTTGTGGGGATGCTGGTGGATGGTGCGATTGTCACAACGGAATTGGCCGACCGACGGCTACAAGAGGGCGCATCCGCGAAAGAGGCTTATGCCTTTGCCGCAAAGCGCATGGCATGGCCGATTATTGCGTCGACGATGACGACGCTTAGCGTTTTCTTCCCGCTTCTTTTCTGGACCGGCATGGTTGGAGAATTCATGAAATTCCTGCCAATCACCGTTATCATGACGTTGTTTGCATCGCTCTTCATGGCGCTGATTTTCATCCCCGTGGTGGGCGGTCTGATTGGAAAGCGGCAACCACAATCGGCCAAGGCTAAGGCGGCATTGCATGCGGCAGAGGCTGGCGATCCGCGCAAGATTGGGGGTGTGACGGGGGCCTACGTGCGGATGTTGGCCTGGGCGATCCAGCGGCCAACGGCGACATTCCTGCTGGCGTTGTCTTTGTTGTTGGGTGGCTTCAAGGTCTATGCCGACTACGGCAGTGGGGTCACGTTTTTCCCCAATGTTGAGCCTGAGTTCATGCAGGTGCAGGTGCGGGCACGCGACAACTTTTCGATCTTTGAGCGTGACGCTTTAGTGCGCGCAGTCGAGGACCGCGTCTTGGGTTATGATGAAATTGCCAGCGTCTATGCACGGTCGATGATGAGTGCGGGGCAGGGCGATGAAGAAACCATTGGGACCCTGCAACTTGAGCTGATTGACTGGGACAAGCGCCGCACAGCGGCAGAGCTTGGCGTCGAGATCCGCGAAAGCGTGTCGGACATTGCAGGCATTGATGTGCAGGTGCAGACTGAAAGCGGTGGTCCGACCGATGGAAAGCCGATCAGTTTGGAAGTCACGGCAAAGTCTGCAGAGACTCAGGCAGAAGCTGTGGAAACTGTGCGACGTCTGATGGATGAAATCGGTGGTTTCACGGATGTCACGGACACGCGCCCACTGCCCGGTGTTGAAGTGTCTATCAACGTCAATCGCGCCGAAGCGGCGCGTTTTGGCGCAGATGTCAGCCTATTGGGGCAAGCGGTGCAATTGCTGACGCAAGGGATCACCGTCGCCGACTACCGGCCAGATGATACGGACGGGTCGTTGGACATCCGTGTGCGTTTCCCTCGTGAAGAACGGTCCTTGGCAGAGCTGGGCAGCCTGCGGGTGCCGACGTCGTCGGGGTTGGTGCCGATTGCAAACTTTGTGACGTTCGAACCCTCTGAACGGGTCGGCACAATCATGCGGCTGGATCAAAAGCGCGTGGTGACGATTGAATCTAATGTGGGGCCGGATGTGTTGGTCAATGATCAGGTTTTGGCGCTGACCAGCGCGATCGAGGAAACGGGATTGCCAGAAGGCGCGGCCTACAGCTTTGCCGGTGAGGCAGAGGATCAGGCCGAAACGATGACCTTCTTGTTTAGCGCCTTTGGGTCGGCCATTTTTCTGATGTTTGTGATCCTCGTGCTGCAATTCAACAGCTTTTATCAGGCCTTCGTAGTGATGAGCGCGATTGTCTTTTCGATTGCGGGCGTGCTGTTGGGGCTGGTCGTGACCGGGCGGCCCTTTGGTATCGTGATGGTGGGTATCGGGATCATCGCATTGGCGGGGATCGTGGTGAACAACAACATCATTCTAATCGATACCTACAACGATATGCGCAAAGCGGGACGTTCCGCCAAGGAGGCCGCGTTGCGCACAGGTGCACAGCGTTTGCGGCCCGTTGTACTGACGTCTGTGACCACGGCGTTGGGTCTGATGCCGATGGTGATTGGGGTGAACCTGAATTTTGTGGAACGCACTGTCATTTTTGGCGCGCCGTCGACCCAATGGTGGACTGAATTGTCCAGTGCGATTGCGGGCGGTCTGGTGGTTGCCACAATCCTGACGTTGGTTGTTACGCCTGCAATGCTGATGATGGGTGCAAATCTGTCAGCTTGGTGGGCTGAACGTCGCGAAAGACGCCTTGTCCCGGCAGAATGACGCACTTGCCCTTTCATTAAACTGGCCCTAGGTTCCGTCCTACCTCGGGGGGGCCATATTGGCCTGAGATTGCGAAAGCTGACCCGTTGAACCTGAACCGGTTAGGACCGGCGGAGGGAAGGTCTTGCAATCACGCAGTCCCCCATTCGCCTGCCCGCTAATGGAGGACGACATGAGAACCACCCTATCCATCGGCGTTGCAGCAGCCATTTGTGCCACAGGCGCTTTGGCTGAAACGCCCGTTTTGAACGTCATGACCTACGACAGTTTTGTCAGCGATTGGGGCCCCGGCCCCGCAGTGGAGGCCGCGTTTGAAGAGGTCTGCGCCTGTGATCTGGTATTCACCGGCGCAGGCGACGGTGCCGCCTTGCTGGCGCGCCTGCAACTTGAGGGCAAAGGGACTGAGGCTGATATCGTGTTGGGGCTTGATACCAACCTGACGGCGGCCGCCCGCGAAACGGGGTTGTTCGCGCCGCATGGTGTGACCACCGATCTTGATCTGCCAGTATCGTGGGATGACGCGGACTTTTTGCCATTCGATTGGGGCTATTTTGCCTTTGTCGGCAACGCAGGTGAAGAGGCTGCGGTGTCACTGAGGAACCTCGCGACCGGCGACGCGAAGATCATCATCCAAGATCCGCGATCATCCACGCCGGGTCTGGGCCTGCTGATGTGGGTCAAAGCGGCCTATCCTGATGACGCGGCAGAGGTCTGGGCGGCATTGGCCGACAACATTGTCACCGTGACGCCCGGCTGGTCCGAAGCTTACGGCTTGTTCCTGGAAGGCGAAGCAGATGCTGTGCTGTCTTACACCACCTCGCCCGCTTATCATTTGATTGCAGAAGAGGATGACAGCAAGATCGCATGGGCCTTTGAAGAGGGTCACTACATGCAGGTCGAAGTTGCTGGCAAATTGGCTGGCACAGATCAACCCGAATTGGCCGATCAATTCATGGCGTTCATGGTCTCTGATGCGTTTCAAAGCATCATCCCAACCACCAATTGGATGTATCCTGCCAAGTTGCCAGGAGATGGCTTGCCAGATGGGTTTGATACCCTTTTGACACCAGCAAAGGCGCTGTTGCTGTCGTCAGATGACGCAGCCGCAATGCGTGATGTGGCGCTGGAAGAATGGCGCGCGGCCTTGGCACGGTGATTCACCGATTGCCCGCATGGCTGTCCGCGGTCCTGGTGCTGGGGCTTACCCTTGGCACCTTGATCGCGGTTGCCACGCGGGCAGAAATTGGCCGGGGCCTATCGCCGGCGGATTGGGCGGCAGTGCGGTTTACGGTGGCGCAGGCACTGGTGTCTGCGGTGCTTAGCGTCGTTTTGGCGATCCCGGCGGCACGCGCCTTGGCGCGCCGCCAGTTTCGGGGGCGCGGCCTGCTAATCACATTGCTAGGCGCGCCATTTCTGTTGCCAGTCATCGTGGCGATCTTGGGACTGCTGGCTGTTTTCGGGCGCAGTGGCATTCTGAACAGCGGGCTGGCCGCCATCGGTCTGCCGCAGGTCAGCATCTATGGATTTTGGGGCGTGGTCTTGGCGCATGTCTTCTTCAATTTGCCACTTGCGGTCCGGCTGATCCTGCAGGGCTGGCAAGCGATCCCGGCTGAACGGTTTCGGCTGGTGGCATCGCTGAATGGATCTGTGTTCCGTTTGTTGGAGTTGCCCATGCTGGCCCGCGCCGTTCCGGGTGCGGCACTGGTTGTGTTCTTGATCTGCCTGACGAGTTTTGCCGTTGCGCTGACGCTTGGTGGCGGGCCAAGGGCCACCACATTGGAGTTGGCGATTTATCAGGCGATCAGGTTTGACTTTGATCTGGGACGCGCGGCCCTGTTGGCTTGTTTGCAATTTGCGCTGGGCCTGACTGCGGCGTTCGTTGCTTGGCGGGTCACGCCCATCCTGAGCATGGGACGGGGCATGGACCGCGTGGTGCAGCGTTGGGACAACGGACGCGTGGCCGTTGATGTGGTGGCATTGGCATTGGTTGCCGTGTTTCTGGCCCTGCCGCTGCTGATGGTCATCCTTCGCGGTGTGCCGGGCCTGATCCAGTTGCCAGAGGCCGTGTGGGACGCTGCGGTGCGGTCAATTGTCGTGGCCGTTTGTTCAGCGATCTTGTGCGTCGGAATGGCGCTGTCCTTGGCTCTGAAAGGGGGCATGGCTGTAACCGTGATTGGGGTGCTGCCTTTGGCGGCATCTGGGCTTGTGATGGGGACGGGGTTATTCATTCTGGTCTATCCTTTCGTCTCGCCAAGCAGCGTTGCATCGCCGGTGACGATTTTGGTGAATGCAACACTGGCGCTGCCCTTTGCGATGCGCGCAATTGGGCCCGCAGTGGCCGACGTACAAAGTAACTACGGACGGCTTGCCGACAGCCTTGGGATGGGCGGTTGGGACCGGTTGCGATTGTTGATTGTGCCGCGCTTGCGCCGCCCTTTGGGATTTGCTGCTGGGTTGGCGGCCGCGTTGTCGATGGGGGATTTGGGCGTGATCACCCTGTTTGCGGGGGATGCACAGGAGACGCTGCCACTGGCGATGTACCGGCTTATGGGGGCATACCGCATGGATGCTGCGGCGGGGGCTGGGTTGTTGTTGCTTGCGCTGTCGCTTGCGCTTTTTTGGATATGTGATCAGGGGGCACGTCGCGATGCTGACGCTTGAAGGGCTGCATATTGCGCTGGGCGCGTTTCAGTTGCGGGCCAATTTTACTGTGCCGGTTGGAACGACGGCCATCATCGGGGCCTCTGGCGGCGGAAAGTCGACGTTGTTGGCAGCCATTGCGGGGTTTCAGTCCGTCGCGGCGGGGCGCGTGGTCTGGCAAGGGCAGGATCTGACCCAGACCGCACCGGGCAAACGGCCCGTGTCGACGCTCTTTCAGGACAACAACCTTTTTCCGCATATGACGGTGGCGCAAAACGTGGGTCTTGGGCTGCGGCCAAATCTCAAGCTGACCAAAGCGGATCAAAAGGCCGTCAGCGATGCACTTGACGCGGTCGGACTTACGGGGATGGAAAGCCGCAAACCCGGCGCGTTGTCAGGCGGCCAGCAAAGTCGCGCGGCGCTTGCGCGGGTGTTGGTGGCGGATCGGCCTGTTGTGCTTTTGGATGAACCCTTTGCCGCGCTTGGGCCGGGGCTACGGACGGAAATGTTGCAACTTGTGCAGGATCAACTGCAAGGCCGCACGGTGCTGATGGTAACGCATGAACCAAATGATGCCCGGCATGTGGCAGATCAGGTTATTGTGGTCAGTGACGGGGTGGCAGCGGAGCCCATCGCGACGGGACAATTGTTTGAGAATCCAACACCGGCCTTGCGCGCCTATTTGGGCCAATAAGGTGCAACGCCGCCGGGGTGCGGCGACGTTGCGTGTTGAGACTAGCGGTCCAAAGCGCCTACGCCGGAAAAGCGGAAGGCTTCTTGTTCGAGGGCGTCAATCTCTGCGGCATCCATTTGGTCGTGGGCCACGGTAATCCGACCCAAGAAGACCAGAGGCAGTTCGTCCGCGCGGTCCTCTAGATCAGCCTTGATCGCCTCTGCTGTGGCGGCACCGACATCATCGCCCATGCGCATCGGGGTTGCGTCCAACTCTCCGCGACGGATCGCGTCAAGTTCCAGACCCGTGCCGCCCCAACCGGTTGAGAAGATGTCTTTTTCCTTGCCCATTGAGACTTGCGCCTCAACGCTGCCCATCGCCATGGCGGTGTTGGCATTGTGGATGATCGTGGCCTCTGGATAGGCCTGCATGATCAGCGATGTGCCGTCAAAGCCGCCTTCACGCTGATACTCACCATAGTGTTCGTAGACGGTGGTCCAGTTGCCTTTTTCTTCGACGCAGGCTTTGAAATCGCCAGAACGTTGGTTGTCAGTGATCCCCGGAATGCCGCGGTTCATCGCCATGGTGATGTCGTTGCCAAGGCGACCCAACATGTAGTCACACATGGTCAGTGCTCCGGCAGCGGACGAGAAATCGAACCAAGCGTCGGGTTGATTTTCGAGGTCTTTCAGCGGTGTGTGAAAGGCCCAGACGTAAGTGGCAAAGCCGTCGTTGCCGGACAGTTTGTCGATGTTGTCGGCTTGGATCGCAAGTTCAGACGGTCCAAAGATGACATAGTCGTAAAGGTCGGCGTCCTGTTCGACCTGGCTGGCGTAGGTGGCCTGTAAGGAGTGTTCGATCTGCCGGCTGGCAAATTCCGTGGTCTCGTATGCGATGCCAAGCTGTTCCAGACGCTTGGTCATGGCCAGATAATTGCGCGCCCAGAAATCCGACGTATCCGCCGATGGATAAATCAGCGCGATCTGAATCGGGTTGTCGAGGGTGCCCGAAAAAGGCACCGCCTCTGCGCCGACCACCTCTTGCAGGGCTTCCAGTTTGCCTTCGGCGTTGACTTCACCCGGCACCCAATAGTCCCGGTCGGCGATCCCGGCCATTTCCTTGAGCGGCAGTGTTGCGTGTCCGTCAGCATAGGCCGCATTGGCCAAAAGTGCTGTTGCCACGAGGCTTGTCGTTGTTAAAAGTCTCATCTTGGTTCCTCCCTTTGCATGAGAGCGGAGCCATCGGTGTGTGCCGGGCTGCACCCCGGCCACACCAACCCCGCTTAGAATCCGATTACCCGCTTGGTAGCGTGTCCCCGGCCGTTAACCCGCCAATCGCAAAGAGCGCGATCAGCGTGCCAATGAGTAATGCGCTAAAGCGCAGCATTTTTTGCCCACCGGGGCTTTGGAGTGCGGCCATGATGCCGCCGGCACCATCGCGGTCTTTTTTCTGCATCCATGTATATAGCGCCACGGACCCGACGATGACCGCGCCCGAGGCGACGGATTGCCAGAAGAATTCGATCCGCAGGGTGACGAGCGCGTTGATCATCATCGACAGCAACAGGACACCCGCGAAAGACCCGATCATCGAGGCGCGGCCACCGAAAAGGGACGTGCCGCCTACGACTACGGCTGCGATGACATGTAGGTTGAAGTAGGGGGCAGAGGTCGCCTGAATAGCGTTCAGTTTGCCGGTGAGCATGACGCCCGCCAGCGCGGCGGCGGCCCCCATCAGGACGTAGGCAAAGACCTTGTGCCGGTTGACAGAGATGCCTGTCAGCTCTGCCGCTTCGGGGTTTGAGCCGATGGCGATGGTGTAGCGGCCAAAGTAGCTGCGGGTCAGTAAAAGGTAGCCGCCGATCATCGTGGCGGTGCCGATCAGCACCGGGATAGGCACAAAGCCGGGGATCTGGCCGCGTCCGATGTCGGTCAGGAAATCGGGGAAACGCGCAAGGACAAGGCCTTTGGCGAGCACCAGAGCGAAGCCACGATAGACCAGATCCATCGCCAGTGTCCCAATCAGGTCGGGCACGTTAAAGCGGGTGATAATCAGGCCGTTGATCAGGCCCATGACCGCACCCAGCATGATTGCGATGGGCACGGCGACATAGACGGAAAACCCGTATTGCTTGATCATGAAGGCCATGATGATGCCCGAGAGTGCCGCGATGGACCCGATGGAAAGGTCAATGCCACGCTGGGTGATCACAAATGTCATTGCCATGGCCATCGGCATATAAAGCGCTGCGTCCAGCAGGATCAGGTTCAGGTTAGAGGTGCGGAAATAACGGGCGGGTTCGACCGCGCCCATGAAGAGCAGGATGGCGAGGATCATGACCATGGGGCCGATGATCGCGATGTAAGGCTCCAGCCGTTCTGTCAGAGGTTGTGGGTGTGTTTGGGTGGTCATGCTGTTACCTCTTCGGCACCGATGATGAGGCCAAGAACCTCTTGCGTGCTGCTGTCTGCTGTATTGACGACGCCGACGCGGCGGCCACGGCGTTGCACATGGACGCGGTCCGATACCTCAAACACATCATCAAGCGAGTGGCTGATCAGGATCACGGCCAAGCCTTGCGCCTTGAGCGCCTTGATCAATTTCAGGGTCCGCGCAGTTTCCTGCGGGCCAAGAGCGGCAGTGGGTTCGTCCATCACCAGCACGCGCAGACCTTCGTGATAGACCGCGCGCGCAATGGCGACCGCTTGGCGTTGGCCGCCTGACAGGCTTTCGGTGGGGGCATCAAGGGATTTGAGCTGCACACCAAGGCGGTCCATCAAGACGCGCTCTGTCTCGGATTTCATGCGCTTGTTGTCGAGAACCGGAATGCCGAACACGGACTTTGTCAGCTCATTGCCCAGAAACATGTTCGCTGCCGGATCAAGGTGATCGGCCAGGGCAAGCGTCTGGTAGACAGCGTCAATCCCTTGTTCGATTGCATCGGCGTGGCTGCTGAAAGTGATCTTGTTCCCATCAAGAAAGATCTCGCCCTCGGTCGGTTGATAGACGCCGGTCAAGACCTTGATCAGCGTGGATTTGCCCGCGCCGTTGTCGCCGACAATCGCCAGCACTTCGCCTGCGTAGGCTTCGAGGTTGACGTCGGAAAGTGCGGTAACGCCGCCAAAGCGTTTGGTGATACCGCGCATCTGCACAAGCGGGGTGTCCGTCATGGTGCCCTCCTGGGGTCATGGCAAAAAGCTGCCGGTCAGCCGCCCGAATGAACGTGGGTGGCTGTATCCATTCGATGTCTGAAATCCGCCCCTAGGCCCCCGGCAACACACACTGCCAAGGGCCATCGGGGGAGAAAACTATTTGCCCCAGATCGCGGAGTAGGCCGCGCGGTAAGGCGTATCTGGGTCGAACTGGTTGCTGTCGCCCATTTTTGCCAACCCGTCCTGGGTCACAAGCGCAGGGGATGTGACGTAGCCCGAACACTCCTCGCCCTGAATGGCGCGGTTCAGTTCGTCGACCAATTGCCAGCCCTGAAGGTTCAGCGGCTCGGCTACAGTGATCGCTTGGTATTGTGCGCTGCGGATACGTTGGAACGCAGCCTCTGACCCGTCACCGGCCGAACCCGCAAGCGGCGCGCCGTCACCACCGATCCCGGCAGAGGCGAGCGCTGGACCCATGAAGTCAAAGTAGAGGTCGTTGATCGCCAGCGCATGGGTCCAGCTTGCACCGTATTTTTGCAGCAAGCTTGTGGTGAGTGGCCCCATCCGGGTTGAGGTGTCGGCGATTGGCGTGTCGACATATTCAAGCACTGTGCCGCCCATCGCTTCGACCGTTTCCTTGATCCGGTCAGCCTTGTCGATGGCGATCTGGTAGGTACTGTCGGTGAAGATCACCACACCGATGTCGGTGCCACCGTCTTCAATCGCCCATTCAGCGGCCACCTCTGACACGGTCATCGCATCAGTGGAAACGTTCGCGAAAATTCCGCCGGGCGCGTCGCAGCCGATCTTGGGGCCAGAGTGCCAAGCGACCATTGGGATATTGGCGCCGGCTACGCCCTCAAGGGCTGCCTGTTGTTCGACGGCGTCAAAGCCATTGATGATGATGCCGTCGGGTTGCAGCGCGAGCGCTTGGCCGATGGCGGCGGTCCGGCCTTGGATGGATCCTGCGCCGTCAAGCACACGGAGGTCCCAACCGATGGTTTCGGCTGCTTCTTCGACGCCGCTGGTCACACCCAGAATGCCGCCGTTCTTCAGATCACCGGCAAGCACCACGATTGATTTACCCTCTGCCGCTGCGGGACCTGTGGTGGGGCCGTCGAATGGTGTCTCTGCCAGTGCTGGCAAGGCCAGCCCTGCGACAACGCTGCCCAGTAGCACCGTGTTCAAAAATGTCCGTTTCTTCATCTTAATTCCTCCCTTTGCATGTGAATTTTCAACGCTTTTCTGCACCTTTTTTGCGTTGTGCGTATCCTGCGATGCCGATGGCGATCAGCAGGGTTACTCCGTTAAACATTGGCTCTACCCAGAAGGAGCCGCCGAATTGTTGGATGCCGGAAATGCCCACGGCCAGAATGGCGACACCGATGATGGTGCCCCAGACATTGACGCGGCCCGGTTTGATTGTTGTTGATCCCAGGAATGCGCCGACCAGCGCGGGCAGCAGGAATTCCAGCCCGACGGATGCTTGGCCGATCCGCAGTTTGGATGCGAGGATCACCCCCGCAAGTGCAGTGATCGTGCCAGAGGCCAAGAACGCCCCGATGACGTATTTGCGCGTTGGGATACCATTCAGTTGTGCCGCGCGCTGATTGGCGCCAATGGCATAAAGGTAGCGGCCGATGGGCGTGTATTCGAGGACCACCCACATCACCACGGTGATTGCCAGCACGTAGAAACCGGTGATCGGCAGGCCAAGGACAAAGGTGCCGTTGATCGCAAGGAACCCGTCAGGCAAAATGCCGACCATCTGGCGGCCACCTGTGTGCCACAGGGCAAGGGCATAGAGCACAGTGCCGGTGCCCAGCGTGGCGATGAAGCTGTCGATCTTGGCGACCTCGACCAGCAGGCCGTTCAGAAAGCCGGACAGGGCACCAAGTGCCAGCACGATGGCGACGGTCAGCGGCCAAGGCAGGCCATAGATCGTTTGTAGGCTGATCGCGAGGATGTGCCAAAGCACGATGCCGTAGCCGACGGTTAGGTCGATGCGACCCGCAGCCATAGGGATCATTGCACCAAGTGAGAGTAGGGCGATGATCGCTTTGTCCGACACAATGGCCCGCAGGTTCAACATCGTCGGGAATGTGTTGGGCAGCAGGATCGAGAACAGGATGATAAGGAAAACCGTCAAGATCACGAGACCATAGACCGGCAGGAAGCGGGCAAAGCGTTTGCCGAATGAAAGGCCCTTGAGTTCGGCCTTTGTCGGCTCTAACGCGCCGGATTCAAGCGATTGCATTTGGGGCTTCCTTATTCTGCGCGATGTTCCCGGCCGAGGCCGATTGGATCAGGTTTTCTGTGGTCAGACGTGTGCCACTGAGTTCGTCCACGATGGCACCTTGGCTAAAGACAATGGCGCGGTGGCAAATGGTGGCGATTTCTTCAAAGTCGGTTGAAACGACGACAATCCCGACACCATCGGCAAGCGCACGGTTGAGCAGGGCATAGATCTCTGCCTTGGCACCGACGTCGACGCCCGCGGTGGGATCTTCGCAGATCAATAGCTTGCGATTGGTGGCAAGCCAGCGACCAATGACGACCTTTTGTTGGTTACCGCCTGACAAAGCCTCGATCGCGAGGGACGGGTCATTGGGCGACAGGCCGAGTTCGGCCCCGATAATCGCGGCTTGTTCAGCCTCGCGTCGCGGTGAAAGCAGTTCCAGCAGCTTACGCCCAATGCCGTCGGGGTTCAGGAATGTATTCTCGCGGATCGTCAGGCTCATCGCGACGGATTCTTCCGTGCGGTCTTTGGCAACCAGCCCGATGCCGGACTTCAGCGCAGTTTGCGGCGAGGAAAGGTCGGGCGCTTTACCGTGAAGCGTGACACCGCCCTGATGGTCTTCGATCCCAAAGAGCGCACGAGAGATCGCCTCGTGTCCGGCACCACGCAGGCCGACAAGGCCCACGATTTCGTTTTGGCGCAGGGTGAATTCCAGCGGTCCGACACCTGCCACGCGAAAATCCTTGAGCGTCAGGATGCTGTCGCCGGGTGCGCCTGCGGCTTTGACGGTTTCGCGGGTTTTGCGACCGACGATCTTTTGAACAAGCTCTTCTGCATTGGTATGATCAATGCTGCGCACACCGACCATCTCGCCGTCGCGTAGGACCGCAACGCGGTCAGAGATCTGAAAGATTTCGTCTAGTCGGTGGCTCACATAGATCATGCCAACGCCCCGGTCGCGCAGGGGGCGCAGAGCCGCAAACAGGCGTTCGACCTCGTCGGCAGGCAATGATGCGGTGGGTTCGTCAAGCACAAGAAATTCACTATCGACGGCAAGGGCGCGGGCAATTGCGACAAGCGACTTCTCCGTGCGGGAAAGATCCTCGACCCGCGTGGTGGGGTCAAAATCGCAGTCAACTTTCCTGAGCGCTTCTGCGGCGAAGGTTTCCACGTCGTTCCACCGGATCAGGCCGTTCTTGCGCGAAAACCCAAGCGCGAGAGCGATGTTTTCGGCCACGGTCATCCATTCGATCAGTCCAAGGTCCTGGTGGATAAAGGCGACCTTTTGCCGCTCGCCAAACCCGGCGGGCCGGTGTTGATAGGGTTGGCCATCGATCAAGACGCGGCCAGCGTCAGGCTGGTGAATGCCGCCTAGGACTTTGATCAAGGTGGACTTGCCTGCGCCGTTCTCGCCAAGCAGGGCGACAATCTCGCCCCGACCAACCGACAAGGACACATCCTTAAGCGCGTAGGTGCCGCCAAAGTGCTTGTCGATGCCGTCGAAGAACAAACCCTTTTGCAGGTCTTCCATTCCAATCCCCCCGGTTACGCTGCGGACCCAAATGTTGAGTTACCCGTAACGTTACGCTATTGTTGGAACGAGAACGCGATCTGTCAAGAAACAAGTTACCGGTAACGTAAAAAACTGAAAATGCGCGAAAAGAGCAGTAAAAACAAAAAGATAAGCCTGTCGATGGTGGCGGAGGCGGCAGGGGTGTCAAAGATGACGGCCAGTCGGGTGCTACGCGGCGAGGGGGGCTATTCCGCAGAAACCAAAGAGAAGGTGATGTTGAAGGTCGACCAACTTGGCTATCTGCCGAATCGGTTGGCAACGGTTTTTGCAGGCGACCAGTCGTCCACATTTGTGGGGGTGTCGATCCCGGACCTTGGTAACGAGGTTTTTGCGCAAGTGCTCGAGGGGATCGATCGAAAGCTGGGGTCCTTTGGCCATCAATCCGTGCTTGGGTTGACGCAACACACCTTGCAGGAAGAAGAAAACTGGATCCGCACTGTGCTTTCTTGGCAGCCAGCAGGACTAATCCTGACAGGGCGAACCCATTCCGCTGGGGCCATTGATATGCTGCGCAACGCGGGAATTCCGATTGTTGAGATTTGGGACTTTAACAGCAGCCCGTTGGATATGAGCGTTGGTCTGAACCACTTTGACAGCGGCTTTGATATGGGGCGCTATCTTGTGGGGCTGGGTTATCGGTCCATCGGGTATGTCGGGACATCACATGACACGGCCAATGCGGCGACGACGCGGCTGGCGGGTTTTTGCAAGGCTGTTGAGGGCGGCGGTGGCGAAGTGACCAAGCAACTATGCCTGCACGACACAGCGACCTTCTATCCGGGGTTCTACGGAACTGAACAACTGCTCGCCTCAAATACGGATATCGACTGTATCTTCTATCAGAACGATTCCATGGCCTTTGGTGGGCTGCAGTATTGCACCGGTCGCGGGCTGAAAATCCCAGATGATATTGGCATCGCTGGTTGGGGCGATCTGCCGATTGCCTCTGTCCTGCCGAAACGACTGACGTCCATGCGGGTGCCGCATTTGCGGATTGGACAGGCAGCAGCCGAGATGATGATAGCGCGGATTTCTGATGAGCCGGTCGCAAATTGCAGGGATATCGGGTTCAGCTTGATCCCCGGTAGCACGGTCCGCAATCTGCATACCGGCTAAGCACGCGCACGCCATGTATCTTTGATTTCCCGGTGCAGGATATCGACAAATGCCGTGACCTTTGGATTGCGGAACGCGGTGGGTAATTGCACTGCATGAATGTCGATTGAGGCTGTTTGAAAGCTGTCCAGCAGCCGCACCAGCCGCCCGGTTTCCAGGTCATCACCCAAAAACATCTCTGCGCAGTGATAGACGCCCTTGCCCGCATAGGTCGGCGCCAAACAGGCCGGTGGGCTATTGGCGATGTAATTGCCGGTCACCGGGATCTGGACGGCTTTGCCCTCGATCATAAAGGGCCAGCGATTTGGGTCTGGGTGGCTGCTGTCGCGGATGCAGATGTGTTCTGACAGATTGTCAGGATGATCCGGTCTCCCGTACTTTTCGATATAAGACGGAGCCGCGACGACATGAAAATCCATCGTCTCAAGCTTTCGCGCGATCAGGCTTGAGACAGGTAATTTGCCTGCGCGGATGGCAAGGTCAAAGCCACCTTCGGCAAGGTCGACATAGTGATCCGCGATCTCGAGCTCGATTGTGACATCGGGATGCAGGTCCATGAACTTGATCGCCGAATTTGCGACGCAGGTTTCGCCAAAGGTCAACGGGGCCGCAATTTTCAGGGTCCCTGAAAAGCCGCCGCTTGTGTCCATCATGACCTCAAGCGCATCGTTTGCCGCGAGCACTTTCCTGCAGCCGTCCAAATAGGTGCGCCCGGCATTAGTGAGCGACAAGCTGCGCGTCGTGCGATGCAGCAGATTGACCTTAAGTTCGGCCTCTAACTGGCCAATGTATTTGCTGACCAACTTGTTGGACATGCCAAGCCGCTTGCCTGCTGCGGTGAAAGATCCCGTTTCCACCACAGCGCTGAACGTGCGCATACCGTCGAGTCGATCCATCTATTATCCACAAATTGGCGAATATCATTCCATAAGTTCGCCAATATTATACCTAATCGGGCTTCTTATCTACCCAATCAGTAATCAAGAATTGGAGAATGAGATGGCTACTTCTGATGCACCTATTTCCATCGGTGGCGTAACGTTGGTCGTCAACGACCTTGGCGCCATGGTGGCGTATTACGCGCGCGTGATCGGCTTGAACGTGTTCACACAGGACGCTGAAACAGCGACCCTTGGCGTTGGTGACCGCACATTGATCACGTTGCACAAAGACGCCCATGCACGCCGCCGCCCGCAGGAAGCGGGGCTGTTTCACACAGCTTTTCTGCTGCCAAAACGGACGGACCTGAGCGATTGGTTGCATCACACGTCCGGGATTGGTGTGCGCTTGGATGGCGCTGGCGATCACGGCGTCAGCGAAGCGCTGTATCTGCATGATCCAGAGGGCAACGGTATTGAAGTCTATTGCGACCGGCCCAGGTCAGAGTGGACCCATACCAATGGTGTTCTGGATCTCGGAACGAATGCGGTAGATATGCGCGACCTGGTGAATGCATCTGACGGAACATGGGCCGCCGCGCCGACTGGCACGGTCATCGGACACGTCCATTTGCAGGTCAACGATGTGGCGAGCACGGATCAGTTCATGGCTGATGCATTGGGTATGGAAAAGATGAAGGGCATGCCTTCGGCTGGGTTTTACAGCACGGGTGGATATCATCACCACCTGGCCGGAAATATCTGGAAATCCCGCAATGGTGGACCCAGAAGCCCTGAAACCACGGGCCTTGCCGAAGTGGAACTGCTTGCCGCGCCTGATATTTTGACTGCGGGTCTCTTATCGGATCCGGCGGGCATCCAATATCGCGTTAGTCCAGTAAATGTTCCGGCTGACTTGGTCAATACGGTGGACTAACGCCTTCCTGGCCGAACACAAAAAGGGCGCGCAGCAAGGTCTGCGCGCCTTCGCGTCTCACAGCGACGGCACTTGAGCGTTCAGGCAAACCGGACACGCGAAGCGTCTTAGCGAATTATGAGAAATATTGGATGACACTAAGTTTGCCGCTTCATCTTTCTTAAGTATCTGAGAACAATGTATATCATCGCAGAACTATGACAACAGAGTGTCACTTATTGACAGCTAAATCGTCGCTTTTTGCGGATGGCAAGACATTCTTTGATCACGGTGGTCTCGTCATGAAAGGGCAATCTTGCAAAGGCGATAAATGTTTGATGCCGCGTAAGTCGGCACATTAAACATGCGATAAGATACTACAGTTCAAATCTTAAAGATCAGATCTTCGATTCGATCTGACGGATTAGCAATTTCATCAGGAAATCCGAGAGACACATTGATCAGCTGAGTGGCGCCGACAGAAGCACTCTTTGCGTCATGACTATGTTCGCAGAACTGTGAAGGATTATGCGGGCATACTTTGGCGGACCGGACGCTTGATTTTCTGTTGAAGATCGGACTACGGCCTGAATGCTTGCTGCGTTTTGTCGAATGCGTCTTCTGGCGGGCGGCGCCTGCGGTTTGGGGTTGCGCGCGCCTTTGCGACCAACCCCAACTTATCATTGCGGATGAGGTTGTGTCAGCGCTGGATGTGTCGAATCAGGCCCAAGCTCTGGATCTGATGCTGGATTTGAAGGAAAATTCGATCCGACCTGCGATCTTTATCGTCCGGGATATGGCGGCGGTCGATCAGATCCGCTCCTCATCTCGACCATAGAAGTGCGTTGCCGGCGCAGATGTGCAGTTCCATTCAGCGGGAGTGGTTCAGGGCAAGGCCGCAAGCAACGACTTATTGGCGATTTGTTTTCAGTTGCAGATACATCTGCTCACCCGCGCCTCGCACGTGGGTCTTGATGCAGGTCATGGCCTGCTCTTTGTCGTTAGCTCGAAAAGCCGCGATCAGATCGCGGTGTTCTTGCAAAATTTCCGCGTGCCGCGCGCGCGAAATCGGGACACTCATTGCCAAGGCATTGAGGATGCGGCGCTGTAGTTTCCAAATTCCGAATGCGCGACCATTGTAGTGTTTACGGGCGATAAATTCGTGGAATTGCAAATCAAGTCCGGTGAAGGTGGGTTTGTCTTCGACAGGGACCGCCTCCAGTTCTTTCTGGATGGCTTCGAGTTCGACCAGGTCGGCCTCGGTGCAGCTTCGCGCGAAGGTTTCAACGAAGTACGGTTCCATCAGTTGAAGCACTTCGAAGATGTCGCGCAACGAGTCGCTGTCAAAATTGGATACCGTCGCGCCCTTGTTCTGCGCGATCGTAACGATGCCTTCCCCTTGCAACAGACGCAAAGCCTCGCGGACAGGGATGATAGATGTGCCGTAACGATCGGCTAAATCCTGAACTTTCAATCTCGTTCCGGCGGCAAAAACACCACCACCAATGTCTGCGAGAATGCGGGAATATATCGACGCGCCGTCACTTGAGGAGGTTTTCATAGTCGCGGGTAGCCCTGTTTCCTATGTGCCTTCGGCAATATATTCTTATGAAATCCCATAGATTATATCGGAAACACAAGTTTTCTTATGGTTTTCGCACCCTATCACTGCCACCTTTTTGTTGACAAGCGAATTAAGATATATCTAAAGTCCATAAATAATATATTAAATGACCCAAGGGAGGTTGACGTGAATAAATCTCATCTGAAGCTAAGTTGCGTGGCGATTGCCGCACTTTTGACCGCTCAGGCGGCATCGGCGCAACAAGTTGTGCTGGATGTGACCGGCTGGAAGGGGAACGAAGCTGAACCGGCCGGAATGTCAGAGCTGATCGAAGCGTTCGAAGCCGCGAATCCTGATATTGATGTCGAATTTTCCTACATCAGCCGTTTGGATACGGACGTTGTGTTGCCACCGCGCCTGCAGGGAGACAATGCGCCCGACGTCATGATGACGGATATGCCATTGGTGTCGATCTGGTCTGAATCCGGCCTGCTGGCAGATCTGGGGACAGATTCCGAATGGTATGGGCGCCTCGAAGGTTCCTTGGTGCCATCGGTAACGAATGACGATTCCATCTACATCATGCCCCTCGAAGTCATCGGAATGGGCAATTTCGTGAACATGGATTTACTGGCGCAAGCCGGCATATCCGAAGCGCCGACGACAATTGATGAGCTGCACGCAGCCTGTCAGGCATTGGACGCCGAGGGCATTCGCCCGCTGATCTTTACGGGTGGGTTTTCGGCACCCTTGTTCGTGATCGCAAACGGTCTGGAGCAATCTAATGGTGCTGCAAGCCTTGGAATGGCCGAGGAAATGTTCGTTGACTCCGCGGCCTTCAACGCCTCGATTGATCTGGTCCGCGGGCTGATCGACAACAAATGCGTTGATCCGCAAGGGCAGGCGGGGCTTGACCCTTGGTCCACTGCGTTGACCGAGTTTAAGGCGGGCAATTTCGCCATGATGCCGCAGGGCGCTTGGAATATCGGTGATTTTTCAACGGTTGAGGGTTTGAACTTCACCTTCGCACCAATTCCGTCCGGCAACGACAGCGGTGTTGCGCTTGATCTGTTTGGCATCGGTTGGTCGATGAGCGCGCAGACGGAATACCCTGAAGAAGCCAAGCGCTTCATCGACTTCTTTGCACAGGCCGAAAACCTGCAGATTATGCTTGATGCCGAAAGTGCCTATAGCCCGTTTCAGGGCGGGGCGAGCGGTATGCCGACCCTTGCAGCAGCCTACGATCAATCCCGCTTGGATGGGGGTGTGATCATGTATCCGTTCGCTGTTCTTGACTGGCCAAAGCCGCTTGAGGGCGAGATTTGGGACAGCCTGACCGGGTTCCTTCTTGATACCGATAAGTCCAACGAGGCGGTTCTTGAGCGCTGGGACGAAGCTGTCGAAGATAGCCTTTAAGGTATATTGCGGCGCGCCTTTGCAGGTGCGTCGCATTTCCGTCGATTGGGGATTAGAATGAAACGCTCGTTCAGTATTTATTGGTTCACCGCACCGGCGCTGCTGGTGATTGCGTGCTTCTTTATCTACCCAATCGCCCTATCCGTGCAGATGAGCTTTACCGACTTCAAAGGTGTCGGCGATGCAAACTACGTTGGCTTGGAAAATTACGACCGCTTCGTGTCGCGGTCCCGCTATATGAATGCGGTTTGGACCACCTTGAAATTCACTTTTGTCGTCGTGGCCATGCAAACCCTGCTGGGCTTGTGTTTCGCCGCTGTCTTGCACCGCATGCCTGCGATCCGCAATTTCTGCCGCGCGACATTGTTTACACCTGCGATGATGTCTTTCGTGATCGTTGGCTACGTCTGGCAATTCATCTATTCCCCGTATTCCGGTGGGTTGAACGCTTTGCTGACTGCGATGGGTTTAGACGGGCTGACGCGCGGGTGGCTGGGCGATCCTGCCACGGCGCTTTATGCTATCGCATTTACCCATGTGTGGATGTTTGTGGGCTACACCACGGCAATCTTTCTGGTCGGATTTGCGAATATTCCCCAGGACATTGATGAAGCCGGACGCCTTGATGGGGCATCAAACTGGCAGCGTTTCCGTCATCTTGAACTGCCGCTTCTTGCGTCGAGCTTTACGGTCAATATCATCTTGTCCACGGTCGGTACGCTGAAGACGTTCGAATTGCCCTTCATCATGACCCGTGGCGGGCCAGACCGCGCGACCAATACACTGAGCCTTGAGATCGTGAACAACCTGTTCGGGTCTTACAAGTTCGGCTTTGCCTCGGCCCTATCAATCATCATGCTGGTTTTGGTAATGATCGTGGCCCTCATTCAGAATACCTATCTACGCGGTCGGGAGGACAACACATGACCCTGCGGCGCGCTCTGTCCTGGTTGGCCCACGTTGCTGTCGTTGCCATTGTGCTGGCGATGCTGATGCCCGTCATCTACATGATCGGCATGTCGTTTCGCACGTCGACTGAGATCATTGAACAGCCATTGGGCATGCCAAATTCCCTGTATCTCGGGAACTACGAAACTGTGCTGGCGAGTATGCCCTATTTGCGCTCGGTGATTAACTCCATCGGGATCACGTTGGCGGTGACATTGATGGTGGCGTTCCTCGGGTCGTTGGCTGCCTATCCATTGGCGCGACGTACAAACCGGTTCACTCGCATCGTCATTATGCTTGTGGCTTTGGGGCTGGCGACGCCCCCGTTTGTGACGATCACGCCGATCTATGTGATATTCCGAAACCTTGGCCTGCTGGACAGCTATGTCGGCATCATCATTGCCTTCACGGCGTTGAACCTGCCCTTGGCCGTGTTCTTTTACACCAGTTTCATTGGCGCGATCCCCAAAGAGCTGGAAGAAGCCGCGCGATTGGACAATTGCAACAACTGGCAGATTTATTGGTATATCATTCGCCCACTGCTGGGGCCGGCGACGGCGACGCTTTCACTGTTCGTTACGCTGATGGTTTGGAACGATTTCACCTACCCGTTGCTGTTGCTGTCATCGCCCGAGAAGTCGACGGTGATGATCAGTGTTTACCGCTTCCTTGGGAATTTGAATGTGCAGCCGGACCAGCTGTTCCCTGCTGCAGTCCTTGGGTCGTTGCCTCTTCTGGTGTTGTTCGTGATTTTCCAACGCCGCATTGTTGCAGGTGTCACCGCGGGTGCCGTGAAATGATTGACTTAACCGGCAAATCAATTGTCGTGACAGGCGGCGGGGCCGGTATTGGACTTGGCATCGTGCGCCAATGCATTGCTGCGGGTGCCGATGTGACAGTGCTTGAAATTAATTCCAATGCACAAGACGCGGTTGCGAATGTTGGCGCAGATTTTGTGCAGGTTGATGTGCGCGACGCGGATGCATTAGCGACGGTTGTGGCTGGGCTGGATCGTTGTGACGGTCTGGTTAACAACGCGGGCATCACCATTCAAACTCCGCTCAGTGAGTTGAGCCTCGAGGACATGGACAAGCTGTGGTCGATCAACCAGCGCGCGGTCTTGCTGCTGTCCAAATTACTGACTGATAAGCTGGCGGCATCGGGCGCGGGGTCGATCGTGAATATCGCGTCCAACCACGCCAAGGCGAGCGCGCGGGACTACGAAGCCTATGCCGGAACCAAAGGCGCGATTGTTGCCATGTCGCGTGCACTCGCATGGAGCCTCGGGCCAAAAAACATTCGCGTCAATGCGCTGGCCCCCGGTCTGACGATGACCGAAGCTGTGACAAAGGTCGCCGAAAGCCACGACGGGATGATGGAAACTTTCAACTCATTGCATGCCACCGGGCGGGTCAACTCTGTCGACGACATCGGCAAGGTGGCCGCGTTTTTGTTGTCTGAAGCGTCTGCTGCCATCACCGGATCCGAAATTATCGCGGATCAAGGCATGTCCGCCCGATTGGGTGCATTGCCATGATGACCGCTGATCACCCGAATTTCGTACAATAGGAATGTTTGTCATATGACCCTTTCAAGCCCAGCGGTGATCGCCACCCCAACATCGCATCCCCGTATCACGGCGATCCATCCCTATGCGGTTTGGGTTGGTGGGCGAAACCAGCTGATTGTGAAGGTTGAAACCGACACCGGAATTTATGGCTGGGGCGAAAGCGGGCTGTCGGGGCGTGAAAAGGCGGTCATGGGTGCGCTTGAACATTTCGCCGAAATCCTCGTTGGTGAAAATGCGTTTGAGATAGGGGCCTTGTGGCAGCGCCTTTATCGCAGCCAGTATTTCGAAGGCGGGCGCGTGTTGCAGGCCGCGATCTCTGCGATTGATATCGCGTTGCATGACATCAAGGGCAAAGCGCTGGGCGTGCCGGTTTATCAGCTGCTGGGCGGCAAACACCGCGACCACGTTCCCACGTTTGCGAGCACCGCATCGACCCGCTTCGATACGACTCTTGGACAGGCCCAGTCGCTTGCGGATCGCGGTTGGACCTGCATCCGCATATTTCCGGACCTAAGCGATTTGTCCACGTTTGAGCCGCGCGATCACATCGGTCCGACAGCTGCGATGTGCCGCGATGTGCGCGCCGCATTGGGCGAAGACATCACACTTGGCATTGACTGGCATCACCGCCTTTCAGTCGCGGAGGCCGCGTCGTTTTGCCAGCGCTTACCATCTGGGACGCTCGATTTCCTTGAAGAACCGATCCGCGATGAAACGCCCGAAGCCTATGAGGCCCTGCGTCGGATGACAAATATCCCCTTCGCTATCGGAGAGGAATTCTCCAGCAAGTGGGATTTCCGCCCCTACATCGAACGCGATATTCATCAGTTTAACCGCGTCGATGTGTGCAATGTCGGCGGGTTGACCGAGGCGGTGAAGGTCGCCGCCATGAGCGAAGCGCATTATGTCGACGTCATGCCCCACAACCCGTTGGGTCCGATTTGTACCGCTGCGAGTGTCCATCTGGGCATTGCTGTTCCGAATTTTTCTTGGCTTGAGGTGCGCGTGGAATCAGATGGGATTTACGCACTCGATCCTGCAGAAGATCTGTTCCCTGTTCAGCAGACATTGAACGGCATCGTTTATGACCGCCCTGAAGGTGTAGGTTTGGGAGTCGAAGTTAACGAAGACCATGCAAAGGAATTGTCGTTCAAATTCTGGAACGCGCCCATGCTGCGACGCCGCGATGGGTCGGTAACAAACTGGTAATCGGGTCGCTAAGCCCGATGCTTGTAGACTGTTTGAACACAGGTGCCTAGGCCTTATAATGCTGTCTGGCGTCGCGTCGACGAAGTAGCGGAGAACTCCTTTTCATTGGGACATGGGCATTCATCTAGGCGATTCTTGTGTTGTGTTCGCGTCCTCTTCACGAGAGCTTGATTGCGATTGAATGTGCGACTTAGGAGGTTACGGGCCATTCAGCATCAGACGTCGCGAGTTTGGCGCAACGTCAGGAAAGAAATTTGCTGAAGCTTAGCTTGAAATGGAACAAGCCGATGCTCGGGAAAGGTGTTCATTGAGCGCGAGTTCTAACCATTTCGAATATCTTGTCTCAGACGCGTAGTTTAGGTTGTTTCAGCTGAAGCGCGTTTGGAAAAGCCGCAATCTCTTCTGGTTATGCTGAGTTCGCCACAGTCGCAGGGTTTCCAGTCTTTTTGGGCGACCTACTTCATTCTGATCGTGGGACGGGCGCGTTTTTCGTGAAGGGTAGCCCGGCACATCTCAAGATACCTGGAGTCGATTTTGCTAGCTTCGCTGCGGTCACTGTTGTTGAAGGGCGATCCCCCAAAACTTTGGAGTGACTGAAAGTGGATATTCCTCGAATAATGAAAGAGGAGATTTTGACGAAGATATCAAAATAGAGCGACGCGCAAATCCTGGCGACCCTGAAGCAGGAAGAGAAAGTCGTGCCTATTTAGGATTTGGCAGGACAACAGAGCAATAAAAAAGCCCATCTCTACAAGGTTCTTTCGTTAGCGGTTGTCACTCAACCGAAACTACAGATCTCAAGCTTCATACCGTATCCAAGAGACACATACTGCAGAGCCTAAAGGATTCCTACAAAAGATCGACAAGCTACGGTACAAAGAGACCGACTTCATGCCATCTTTCAGTTGATTTCAGTGGTGAGCCGTGCAGGATTCGAACCTGCGACCCACTGATTAAAAGTCAGTTGCTCTACCAACTGAGCTAACGGCCCACTAGGGCGGCTACTTAGAAACACCTGCTCACCGGGTCAACCCCACAAATGGCGATGCGACTGGATAACTTTGCTACCCTCGCCTATATGCGCGGAATGGAGAATGCGCGCGCACAGCAAATACCGTTCATGAAGATGCACGGCTTGGGCAACGATTTCGTTGTGATTGACCAAAGGGGTGATGGCCCAACGGTCGATCCAGCCTTGGCCGTCGCAATCGCAGACCGCCACAGGGGCGTCGGCTTTGACCAGCTTGCGGTCATTTCGAGCGGCACTGATTTGCATCTGACGTTCTACAATGCCGATGGATCTACCTCTGCTGCTTGTGGCAATGCGACGCGCTGCATTGCCCGCTACGAGATGGATCGCACTCAGCGTGACGCTCTGACCATCACCACGGATCGCGGAACACTCCATGCGGTCGATGCCGGTGGCGGGCTCACTTCCGTGAATATGGGAATACCGCAGCTGGACTGGGCGGATGTGCCTTTGGCGCAAGCCATGGATACCCTGGCACTTCCGATTGATGGGACGCCGACTGCCACAGGCATGGGAAATCCGCACTGCACGTTCTTTGTCGATGATGCAGAGACGGTCGATCTTGCCGCGCGAGGTGCGGAAACGGAGCATCATGCGCTTTTTCCAGAGCGGACGAATGTGCAATTCGCGTCTGTCGTGGGACCTGATCATTTGCGTATGCGGGTGTGGGAACGCGGGGTGGGGGTCACTTTGGCCTCTGGGTCGTCGTCCTGCGCAACGGGCGTGGCTGCCGCACGGCGCGGGTTAACCGGGCGTAAGGTGCGGATTGACCTTGATGGGGGCACGATCCACGTGGACTGGCGCGAAGACGGTGTTTGGATGACCGGTCCAACCGCCCACGTCTTTGATGGGGTCTGGCATGGGTAAGCCGCCGGTCTTCTCCAATCACGGATGCCGGTTAAATGCCTATGAAACCGAAGCGATGAAGGAACTCGCGCTTGCCGCGGGGCTCAGCGATGCCATTGTTGTCAATACCTGTGCCGTCACGGCAGAGGCTGTCCGCAAAGCCAAGAAAGACATCCGCAAGCTGCGACGCGAGAACCCAAATCAACGCGTCATCGTGACTGGCTGTGCCGCCCAGACAGAACCCGCCACCTTTGCCGCAATGGACGAAGTCGACGTTGTTATCGGAAACACGGAAAAGATGCAGCCTGCCACTTGGTCTGGTCTGATCGGTCAGACAGAGCCGGTGCAGGTTGATGACATTATGTCCGTGACTGAAACCGCAGGTCACCTGATCGACGGGTTTGGCACCCGGTCGCGCGCCTATGTGCAGGTTCAAAACGGCTGCGATCACCGGTGCACCTTTTGCATTATCCCTTACGGACGTGGCAATTCACGCTCTGTTCCGGCGGGCGTGGTGATTGAGCAGATCAAACGTCTGGTTGGCAAAGGCTATAACGAAGTGGTCCTGACCGGTGTTGATCTGACGTCTTGGGGGGCCGATCTGCCGGGCCAACCAAAGCTGGGTGATCTGGTGATGCGGATCCTGCGGCTTGTGCCCGATCTGCCACGCCTGCGCATTTCATCGATCGATTCGATCGAGGTGGATGAAAACCTGATGCAAGCCATCGCGACAGAACCACGCCTGATGCCGCATCTGCATTTGTCGTTGCAACATGGTGATACATTGATCCTGAAGCGGATGAAGCGGCGCCATACGCGCGATGACGCGATCCGCTTTGCGGAGGACGCGATAAAGCTGCGCCCCGATATGATCTTTGGGGCTGATATCATCGCCGGTTTCCCGACAGAGACCGAGGCGCATTTCGAAAACTCACTTGCGCTAGTCAAGGACTGCCACCTGACGTGGCTGCACGTGTTTCCTTACTCTGCGCGAGCGGGGACGCCAGCGGCGCGCATGCCCGCTGTAGCGGGGCCCATAATCAAAGCCCGCGCCGCACGTCTGCGTGCCGCAGGCGACGCTGCAGTTCAGCGTCATCTTGATGCGCAAGTCGGGCAGTCCCACGCCATTCTAATGGAAAACCCGCGCATGGGGCGGACACCGCAATTCGCAGAAGTTCACTTTGACGCGGACCAACCCGAAAGCCAGATTGTATCGACAACGGTTAGAGGCGCCACAGAAACGCATTTGATCGCCTAGGCTTTCTTTTGAATGAAAATATGCCCGCCGGAGGCTCCTGCCTGATGCCAAACAATCCGACATTCTGGTCTTTTCGGCGCTGTCCCTATGCGATGCGCGCACGTCTTGCGATCTTGGTGGCAGGTATTCCAGTTTCATTGCATGAAATTCTGTTGCGCGACAAACCTGATGCATTTCTGGCGACGTCACCATCGGGCAGCGTGCCTTGCCTGAAGGCGGATATTGTCCTTGATGAGTCGCGCGATATCATGGTCTGGGCGCTGCAAAAGAACGATCCCCAAGGATGGCTGAAAAAGCCAGACGAGGCTGCCGCTTTGATAGATCAATGTGACGGGCCATTTAAGGCTGCCCTCGACCACACCAAATACGCGGTCCGCTACCCCGACCGAGATCCTGACGCTGAACGCGGCAAAGCTGCGGCCATCCTGCAGGATTGGAACAATTTGCTCGCGCGGAACGGGTATTTGACGGGTCCCGACTTCGGCCTTGCCGATGCAGCGCTTCTGCCCTTCGTGCGGCAATTCGCGAACATTGACCGGGTGTGGTTCGACGCGCAGGATTGGCCTCAACTGATTGAATGGCTCGATTCATTTCTCGCCTCGCCCGCGTTTTTGGCGATCATGCAAAAATACGCCCCTTGGCAACCGGGGCAGGATGGGGTCACCTTTCCTGCAACGACATAAAGGAAGCCCATGATGAAGCTTTTGATCTCGCCCGCGTCACCGTTCGTGCGCAAATGCCGTGTCCTGATCCGTGTCGCCAACCTGATGGACACCGTCGAAGAAGTGCACGTCAACACAACACCAATGAAATCCGCGCCAGAGGTGGTCGCTGCGAACCCCTTGGGTAAGATCCCGGCGCTGGTGCGGGCCGATGGTCCCGCGATCTACGACAGCCGTGTGATTTCGCGCTACCTTGATGACTACGCTGGTTCCGGTCTTTATCCTGCGTCTCGCCTGTGGGACGTGCTCACGCTTGAAGCGACCGCAGATGCAATCATGGATGCAACCGTTGCGATGTCTTATGAGGCCCGGCTGCGTCCGGCGCATGAACAATCCGCCGATTGGGTAGAGGCGCAATGGGGTAAGGCACATCGGGCAATCGCCGCGATCAACGACCGCTGGATGAGCCACCTCAGCGGCCCGCTGAATATGGCGCAAATCGGCACGGCCTGCGCGCTGTCCTATATCGACCTGCGGCATGATGACCGTGGCTGGCGAACGGGTCACAAAGCGCTGGCTGACTGGCATGAAGAATTCAGTCACAATCCGGCAATGGTTGACACAAAACCAGAATAATCTGGCCCTTCTGTTGCCGCGAAATCCTGCCATGACGCCGGGGATGAATGGCTTTTTTCGCTTCCTGCGCCGCACAATAGTGGCGATTGCACGGTTTCCGCATCCGCACCCCATCAATCTGGCGCCGGGTGCGCTTGCTCTGGCCGTTTGGTTGGGCGTGCAGAGAATTTGGCCCTCGGCGGATATCGGATTTGCCCTGACCTGTGCATTTTGCAGCAGTCTTTGCGCCCTGATCTGGATTCGCACAAGGAATGCACAACTTGGCGACGCAATTTCTTGGCTCGGGGCATTGCTTCCCATCGCGGCGGTTTGCGTGATCCTGCTTTGGCAGCACGACACGCTTTGGACGCGGCGGTATCTTAGCATTCATTTGGCCATCGTTGGCACAATCACCGCGCTTTCGAACCTGCGAGGGCGCGAATCGGACAATGCCTGGCTCTGGCCTACGGTCGACTCTGCACGGTTGCGATTTTCGCTTTCTGCCGCACGGGTCCTGCTGGTGCTGGTTGCGATTGTGCTGAATGAAAGCCTCATTCGTTTCGCAACGATTTCAGATTGGTTGGTCGCTTGGGCGATCGCACCAGTTGTTCTGCATTATGCGGGGGTTATGACCAGCCAAATCGTGTTTCTGACCGAGCCGGAAGAAGAGGCATCCTGAAACGCCATCCATGCACCGGGCCTAGAATGAAAAGCTGACCCCGACATTCACCGCATTGGTGATGACGTCAGTTTCCAATGTGCCACCGCCATCAAGGTCTGCGCTGTTCTGCGAGTAGGTACCTTTATATTCGCCAAACACCGACCACGTGTCATTGATCGGGTAGCTTGCACCTGCGATCCAGGTCGCGGCCGGACCCGTCACCTGATAGCCAAACGTCTCTGTCGTTCCATTGGATACCTCGACATGCGGCACGGCGACGCCAACGCCGCCGCCAACATATGGCGTTGCTTCCCCAAACGCACCGGGCCAGCGGCGGTAGGCGTTGACGGTCAGCGTGTTCAACCCGTCGGTGAATTCGAGCGTTTCAAATGGAGTGCCGTCCAGTTCGCCGTCCTTGGGGTAGATTTTGTTGTGGGTGAAATCCACGCCGTAACCAAAAGATTCGGAACGCCAGACTGTTGCGCGCAAACCATAGTATGGCGGCGCATCAAAAGAGCGTCCCTCCCAAGCAACAAAGGTTGTGGCGGGGTAGGCGGGGTCACCGGAAACGAAAACATCGGAATGGGGCGCATTCTGCGCGCCGCCATAAAAGCTAAGTTCGACCTCTGCGGCGGCAGGGGCCGCAACAAGCAAGAGAATGGTCGTGCCAATACGGGCCAGCATAAGAATCGTCCAATTTGCAGTCGGTCCGGGTGCGTGAGCGCGCGGCTTCACTGTCACAAGTCTTTATGAATCAATCCTTAAGTGAGTCGCAATCATCTGTCAGCCCTCGCGCGAAAACTGTTTTGTGATGCGACGATTCTGCGCAACAAACAGGCGAAATTTGCCGTGTTGTCCTGTAAATTCGGAGGTTTGGACGTTAACGCCATAGAAATGCCTTTGCGGTCACAAGCCACCTGTGCCGGAATGTCCGCTGGACGAGGGCGACGAACGGGGCTACATACCGCCCAAATCGACGGCAGATTTCTGCCGTCATAATCTTTGCTATGGGCCTGCGCGCCCTCAAAAACCGGAGATGCACCTCGTGTCACATGCAGACGAACATCAGGGCACTCGTCGCGATTTCCTTTACTATGCAACAGCTGGTGCTGGTGCGGTCGTAACGGGCGCGGCAGTTTGGCCGCTTGTCAATCAAATGAACCCCTCTGCGGATGTCCAGGCGCTTGCCTCGATCCGGGTGGACGTCAGTGTGATTGATCCCGGAACGCAAATCACGGTGCTGTGGCAGGGGAAGCCTGTATTCATCCGGTCCCGTACCGAAGAAGAGATCGCCGAGGCGCGCGCTGTCGATGTATCTTCGCTGCCTGATCCCGATGCCAACAATGACAACCTTGGCCCCGTCCCGGCAACCGACGAGAACCGGGCCCTCGACGAAGAAGGCGTCTGGTTGGTGCAGATGGGCGTATGCACGCATCTTGGTTGCGTGCCGCTTGCCGAAGCAGGTGATTTCCACGGTTGGTTCTGCCCATGCCACGGGTCGCACTACGATACCTCTGGCCGCATCCGCAAAGGGCCAGCACCACGCAACCTCCCTGTCCCTGTCGCGTCCTTCGTGGACGAGTCAACGATCCAACTCGGTTAAGGAGAAATACCATGGGTGGCATTCCCCACGACCATTACGAACCCAAGACCGGTGGCGAAAAGTGGCTGCATAAGCGCCTGCCTGTTGTCAGCCTGATCTATGACACGCTGATGATCCCGACGCCGAAGAACCTCAACTGGATGTGGATCTGGGGCATCGTTCTTGCCTTTACGCTGGTGCTGCAAATCGTCACCGGCATCGTGCTGGTGATGCACTACACCCCGCACGTCGATCTGGCCTTCACATCCGTTGAACACATCATGCGTGACGTGAATGGCGGTGCGATGATCCGCTATTTCCATATGAACGGCGCCTCGCTGTTCTTTGTGGCCGTTTACGCCCATATGTTCCGCGGGCTCTACTACGGGTCCTACAAAGCTCCGCGCGAAGTGACTTGGATCATCGGGATGCTGATGTATCTCATCATGATGGGCACAGCTTTTATGGGTTATGTGCTGCCATGGGGTCAGATGTCATTCCACGGAACCGCCGTTATCACAGGTCTCTTTGGTGCGATCCCCTTCGTCGGTGAAAGCATTCAGACATGGCTCTTGGGTGCTGGGGCCGTTGGCCAACCTGCGCTGAACCGCTTCTTCTCTTTGCACTACTTGCTGCCCTTCGTTCTGCTTGGCCTGACGATGGTGCACATCTGGGCGTTCCACACGACCGGCAATAACAACCCAACCGGGGTTGAGGTCCGCCGTGGATCCAAGGAAGAAGCGCAGAAAGATACCCTGCCATTCTGGCCGTACTTTGTGATCAAGGATCTCTTTGCGCTCGCCGTGATCCTCGTGGTCTTCACAGCGGTTGTCGGCTTTATGCCCAACTATCTGGGCCACCCTGATAACTACATCCCGGCCAACCCATTGGCGACGCCTGCGCACATTGTGCCCGAATGGTACTTCTTGCCATTCTACGCGATCCTGCGTGCCTTTACGGCAGACGTCTGGGTCGTGCAGATCGTAAACTTCCTTAGCTTTGGCATTATCGATGCGAAATTCTTTGGTGTGCTTGCGATGTTCGGCGCGATTGCTGTGATGGCACTGGCGCCGTGGCTGGACACATCCCGCGTCCGCTCGGGCCGTTATCGCCCGATGTTCAAGTGGTGGTTTGCGCTGCTGGTCATCGACTTCATCGTGCTGATGTGGGTCGGCGCGCGCCCGGCAGAGTTCCCGTATGACTGGATCTCGCTGATCGCCTCGACCTATTGGTTCGCCTACTTCCTGGTGATCCTGCCGCTTCTGGGTGTGATTGAAAAACCATTGCCACAACCGGCGACCATCGAAGACGACTTTAACGCGCACTATCCGGCAAAAGCAGATGGCAAAGCCTCTGCGGCACCGGCTGAGTGAGAAAGGAACTATGACAATGATCCGTCACCTGACACTCTCTGCTGCGGCAGCGCTCGCCCTCTCGGCCAGCCCCGTCTTGGCTGCTGGCGCGGAAAGCGAAGTCGAAGATTTCGCGTTCTCTTTCGAAGGTCCCTTTGGCAGCTTTGATCAGAACCAACTGCAACGCGGCCTGAAGATCTATACTGAAATCTGTTCAGCTTGCCACGGTCTGGAATTGGTTGCATTCCGTAATCTGCACGACGAAGGCGGGCCACACCTGCCCGAAGATCAGATGCGCGCCTATGCCGAACAATACGAAGTGTTTGATCAGGCACTCTTTGATGGCGAGGGCGACTTCCGCCCAGCAACACCTGCCGACAAGTTCCCCGGCTCGGCCCTGTCCAATGCGCCTGACCTGTCACTGATGGCCAAGGCACGTGCTGGTTTCCACGGCCCTTACGGCACTGGTTTGGCGCAATTGTTCAAAGGTATGGGCGGCGCAGAATACATCGCATCCTTGATGACGGGCTACCACGAAGAGCCCGAGTGCGCGCTTGAAATGGATCCCCCAATGGAAGGCTACTACAACGTGGCCTTCGCCGCTGGTGGATTCCCAGAAACCTGCATCGACGACCACGGCAAGCACAAGGTGCCTGGTTCTTGGATCTCTATGGCGCCGCCGCTTTGGGGTGAGGATGTCGATTTTGACGATGGCCATTCCAACAGCCTTGAGCACGAGGCCGAAGATATCGCGGCCTTCCTGATGTGGACGGCAGAACCAAAGCTGGTGGCCCGCAAGCAGGCTGGCCTGACCGGTGTGATCTTCCTCACCCTGTTGTCGGTACTGCTATATCTGACCAACAAAAAGCTTTGGGCACCGCACAAGCACAAAGACGAGTAATCGTCGTTGCGTATCAATTTCAAAGGGCCCGCTGTTCTTGGCGGGCCTTTTTGCATTTTGGACCTGAAACAGCATTTGATCGGTCTTTACATCCTCCAATCACCACTCAATATTGATACCGGTAACATAGGGAGTGCCCAGCATGTCTAAATCAGAAATTGGCCTGATTGGTCTTGGCACGATGGGGGCCGCACTTGCGTCCAATATCGCAGACAATGGATTTGACGTTGCTGTCTGGAACCGCACCACCTCTGTGACGCATGAGTTCACCAAGACCGCAGGATCATTGTCGTCCCGGATTACAGCAACAGATACTTTGGAAGACCTTGTCGCTGCGATTGCAAAGCCGCGCGCGATCATCTTGATGGTGCCAGCCGGGCAACCGGTGGATGACCAAATCGCCGCTTTGCGTCCTTTGTTGGATGATGACGATATGATCATCGACGCAGGAAATGCGCTGTTTCACGACACCAACCGGCGCGCCAGAGAGGCGACAGGTCCGTTTCTTGGCATCGGTGTGTCGGGGGGTGAGGAAGGTGCGCGATTTGGTCCCTCGATCATGGGCGGAGGGAAGCGTGAGTATTGGGACCGGGTCGCCCATATTCTGGAAGCGATCAGCGCAAAATACGAAGGCACGCCATGCGCCACCTGGATGGGCGAAGAAGGTGCCGGGCATTTCGTAAAGGCCGTCCACAACGGCATCGAATACGCTGACATGCAGATGATCGCCGAGGTCTACGGCGTCATGCGTGACGGCATGGGCATGGATGCAGTCACCATCGGAGAGGTCTTTGAGGGCTGGAATAACGGTCCTTTGAAATCCTACCTGGTCGAGATCTCGGGCGCCGTGGCAAAAGCCACGGACCTAGCCACCGGGCAGCCGATGTTGGACGTGATCGTTGACGCCGCAGGGCAAAAGGGCACCGGACGCTGGACCGTGATTGAGGCGCAGCAACTTGCCGCCCCGATCCCGGCAATCGAGGCCGCTGTCGTTGCGCGCAATCTCTCGTCTCGGCGCGACGAACGCGCAGCGGGGCAAGATGTCTTTGGCGCGGCCCCGGTGTCGATGGGGGATGCCCTGACGCTGGACCAGCTCGAAGGCGCCATGATCGCCGGTAAAGTGCTGTGCTATGCGCAGGGCTTCGCGATGATTGAAGCCGCGTCAGACGACTACGGCTGGGCCTTGCCCTTGCCAGAGATCGCGCAGGTCTGGCGCGAGGGATGCATCATCCGGTCGGACATGCTCAACGATATGGCCGCTGCCCTGAGCGAAGATGCGGACCGCAATTTGATGCTTGCGCCGACATTCTCTGCGTATCTGCGTGACAATCACGCGGCCCTGCGGGCTGTTGTCGCGGCAGGCGCGTTACATGGTATTGCGATGCCGGCCTTGGCCTCTGGCCTGGCCTATTTTGATGCCATGCGCACCGCGCGCGGGACAGCCAATATGATTCAGGGCCAACGCGACTACTTTGGGCGTCATGGCTTTGAACGTGTCGACACAGGTGCCACTGGTCAGCATGGGCCATGGGCGGACTGACGCCGACCTTGTCAACTTAGTGCAAATTTTCCCTTTGTATTTAAGGTTTAGTTCACCCTTGATTGGCTATTGTCCGTTTGTTGGAAAACAACGGTGACTGATGCAAACGGATCCAGACCAAATTGCAATGATGTCTGCTGCGCAAGATTTGATCTCGCGGGATATCGTTCTACGCCTATTCGAAGACGCAGTGCCGCAGCTTTATGCATTTGACGCAGTGACGTTCAAATTGATCTCCGCCAACAATGCCGCGCGCAGGTTTCTTGGCAAAGACATGCGCCATCTCCGCAACCGCGCACCATGGGACATCTGGGATGGTTTGGCGCAATCCCGGGTTCGGTCGTTGTGTCGCAGAATCAGACTTCGATCCTTGCTTCGGGTTAGTTTTCCAATTGGAATTGAAAGCCCGACCAGCGCCGTGCTCGCGGTTTCGATTGACTATCAAATCTCGGATAAACCGACATTTGTCGTGTCTGTGCGGGATGTGACAAAGCAAAGCGCGATTAAGCGTGATGCCGCGGTGGCAAAAGACCGGCTCACGACAGCCATCAATGCGCTGTCGGACGGCTTTGTCCTTTACGATGCGGATGATCGGCTGACTCTTTGCAATGATACCTACCGCCAGCTTTACGCGACCAGCGCCGATGCCATGGTCCCGGGTGCCACCTTCGAAGACATCCTGCGATATGGTTTGGACCGTGGCCAATATGCGCAGGCCACGGGTTGCGAAGAAAGCTGGCTTCAGGAACGGTTAGCAGCCCATGTTGCGGGCGACATTGATGTTGAACAGCAGCTTTCCGATGGCCGTTGGCTGCGCATTGTAGAGCGTCCAACATCCGATGGCGGGCGCGTTGGGTTGCGTGTCGACATCACCGCGCTGAAGGAACAGCAAAGCAAGCTGAACAAAATGTTGCAGACGGACGACCTCACGGGGCTGCGCAATCGCTTTGGGTTGGCGAATGAGATGGCCGCGTTGTCGGACGGTTTGAAGCAAAAAGAACGCATTGCGGTGCTGCATATCGATCTGGATCGGTTCAAAAGCGTCAATGATGTGTTTGGTCATGCGGCGGGCGATTTCGTGTTGCGGACATGTGCCGATATCCTGTCAGGGGGACCCGTGCCGCCGCGTATCGCTGCGCGCGTCGGAGGTGACGAATTCATTTCCGTCCTCGTCACGCGCAAATCCCGGGCAGAGATTTTGCGCTATGCAGCCCAAATCAGCAAGCGGCTGTCCGACCCGATTCCATTTGACGGTCATCAGTGCAACATCGGTGCCTCGATCGGGATCGCATTTGTCCAAAAACCCGGGGAACAAGCAGCGTCCGATGCGCTGATTGCTGCTGATATCGCGCTCAATCAGGCAAAGCGCGGCGCCGACCAGAACATTGTCATATTTGAACCGAAAATGAGAGAGGCGACAGTCCGTAACAGCGGTCTGGCGCAACAAATGCAGACTGGCATCCAAAGGGGCGAGTTCACTCCCTATTTTCAGCCACAAGTGAACGCGCGTTCCGGCCATGTGAAGGGGTTTGAGGCTTTGATCCGCTGGATCCCGCAAGAAGGCAAACCCACACCCGCGGCAGAGTTCTTGGCGGTCGCGCAAAATGCAGGCCTGACCGAGGTCTTGGATGAAATCGTCATGGATCAATCATGCCTTGCCGTCCGCAAACTGATCGATTGGGGCGTGAAAGATCCATGCATCAGCCTGAACATGTCGATGCTGCAGGTCGCAGACCCTAACCTTGTCCACCGCCTTGGTGGCTACATGAAAAAGCATGGTGTAAAGCACAGGCATCTTCGGATTGAGCTTCTGGAATCCACGCTTTTGGATGAGAGGTCGAGCCATATCATCGAAAATGTTCACCGCATGATCGAAGCAGGTTTCAGGGTGGAACTGGACGATTTTGGCACCGGCCACGCTGCCATTGCAACTCTGCGCAAATTCGCTGTCAGTCAGATCAAGATTGACCGCAGCCTTGTGCGTCACATCGATCAGGACGATGAATTACAAACAATCACCGGGGCAATCGTTGACCTCGCGCAGAGCCTTGGGATCTCCGTGCTTGCCGAAGGGGTGGAAACCCAAGCTGAACAAGACATGTTGCTTAGCTTCAATTGCGACGCGGCACAGGGCTATCTGCACGCAAAACCCATGCCCCTTTCAGAGTTGAAGGACTACCTGATCGGTCGTGGTGATATCCGCGTCCACTAAACCTTAGCGGTCGCGTATCAACGTATCCCCAAAGGTCAGCTTTGGACTAAGCGTCGTGATCGGATCCTGATCGACGATGCCCTTGGTCCGCGCCGCAATGATTTGGGCCGCCCGAACCCCAATTTCGTGGCGGCAAGCATCCATGGTCGCAAGTTTCCGGGGCAAACCATCCAAAAGCTCAACACCGTTAAACCCGGCAAGACCAATCTGCCCGGGGACGTCGATGTTCTGTTCCAGAAGATACAGCAGTCCGCCCGCGCCAATCATGTCGTTCGAGAAATACAGGAAATCAAGATCAGGGTTCCGCCCCAGCATCTCTGCTGTCATCTCCCGCCCCTTGGCGAGCGCCGAGCCACCCGAATAGAAATCTTGATCTATGATCTCGATCCCTGATTTGGCCAACGTCCGGGTAAAGCCTTCGAACCGTTTGCGCGCCCGGTGGTCCAGCGGCATCTTGGTGCCCATAAACCCGATGCGACGATAGCCAGCCTCCAAAATAGCCTCTGCCATCTTTCGGCCAGCGCGCCGGTGTGAAATCCCGACGCAACTGTCGACGGGCTCGCCGTCGGTATCCATGATCTCGACCACGGGAACGCCAGCTTGCGCCAGCATCGCCCGAGAGGGCTCTGAATGCTCCAGACCCGCGATGATGACTCCAGCAGGCCGCCAGGACAGCATCTCGAAAAGCACTTTCTCTTCTTTTTCGGGCATGTAGTCGGTGACGCCAACGACTGGTTGTAACACCGTATCTTCAAGCGTTTCGGAAATGCCCGACAGCACTTCTGGAAAGACCATATTCTTGAGCGACGGGATGATGACCGCAACAAGATTAACATGGCTTGATGCCAATGACCCTGCAATCTTATTGGGCACATATCCCAACCGCTTCGCAGCTTCTTGCACCTTCGCGCGTGTGGCGGCGCTGACATCGCCTTTGTTGCGCAAGACACGACTGACGGTCATTTCGCTGACACCAGATGCCTCAGAGACATCGCGCAAGGTCAGCGGGCGGCGAGGTGGGATGGTCACGTGGGTCCGTCCTGATACTTTACCTTTGTGTAAGACAACACTTAGCCGTCCTTTCGGTCGATGTAAAAGCCCGATGCGCTATGTTCGGTTGACCGTTTGCGCAAACACGTGGATATCAGTGTCGTGGCCCCGTGGCTCAACTGGATAGAGCAGCCCCCTCCTAAGGGGCAGGTTGCAGGTTCGAATCCTGCCGGGGTCACCAATTCGTACGACCGTTTCACTGCAAATTGGTGGCGTGACCAGAATTCGACAGATCGCCTTCAAAGGCTCCAATGCAAAATTTTGACTAAGTTATTACCAATCTTCCGGCTAATACTCTTCAAATCGCCTTTTGGGATGTTCGAATGAAATACCGGCCGGAAATCGATGGATTGCGCGCTGTTGCCGTTTTGCCCGTCATCTTCTTTCATGCGGGCATGCCTGCCTTTTCGGGCGGCTAAATTGGCGTTGATGTGTTCTTTGTTTTGTCAGGATACCTCATTACCAGCATTCTGATCGAAGATTTGGCCGCGGGCCGATATTCCATCTTACATTTCTACGAACGCCGTATCCGCCGCATCTTACCGGCGTTGTTCTTTGTGATTGTGATCGTAACCGCGCTGGCGTGGGCACTGATGCTCCCCGATGAATTTGCAGCCTATGGACGCAGTTTGGTCGCCTTACCAATCTTTGCATCAAACATTCTCTTCTGGCGGCAAACAGACTATTTTGCCCCCGCCGCTGAGTTGCAGCCGCTTCTACACACGTGGTCGCTCGCGGTTGAAGAGCAGTTCTACGTGATCTTTCCGGTGGTATTAGCCTTGGTTTGGAGGTGGTGTCGGGGTTATCTCGCCGCCCTTTTGGCAATCACGCTTCTGGTCAGTTTCACAATCTGTTTGTGGGGCGCCTACAATAAACCATCTCCGAATTTCTATCTTTTGCCAACGCGCGCGTGGGAACTACTGTCCGGATCCCTCTGCGCGGTGATCTTGACGCGCGTTGACGCAGGCAAAATCAAACATATTGCGAACGAGGTGTTTTCAGATCTTGGTCTGGTCCTCATTTTGGGTGCCGTGCTACTCTTGGACGGGCAAACCCAGTTTCCAAGCGCATATACGCTGCTGCCTGTCGTTGGAACGGCTTTGGTTGGTTATCTTGTTCGCAAAGCAACGCACATGGGCGTATCGCGTGCTGTCTTTGCGGGCCTTCGTCGGCATGGGCTTGATCAGCAATTGCGCATACCTCTGGCATCAGCCGATATTTGCACTGGTTCGGATGACGTCGTTGGAACACCCAGACAGCATGACGATGTTGCTCTTGACCGTGTTGGTTCTGGGGCTTGCGACCTTTACGTACCACTATATCGAGGGCCCATTTCGCCACCGTGAAAACAAGCCGTTCACAAACCGCACTGGCCTGTTTGGTGCCACGATTGCAGTCAGCCTCGGCGTTGTTGTTCTTGGTCTGACGATCAACAGCTCTCGCGGAGAATTTGGCCGGTATGACCCGCAGGCCCTTGCCCAACTATCCGCCGATATCGGTCAAGACGCGCGGCTCTGCGATCGCCCGGCTTGGGAATCGACAAAAGCCGTTGCATGCGAACTTGGCGCAGTTGATGCAGATCGGACCGTCGCAGTTGTGGGGGACAGTCATGCCGCACAATGGCAACACAACTTAGACGACATCGGCAGGACGGAAGGCATTCGCATTCGGCTCTATGCCAAATCCGCCTGTTCGATTGCGGACATCCGTTATTATTATCCGTTACTCAAACGGGTCTATTCGGAATGTCCGATCTGGCGGAATCGTGTCTTTGATCAAATCGAAGAAGACCGGCCAGATCTTGTTGTGCTCACCCACTCCAGTTTGGGCTATGTCAACGCAGACATGCCTGTCGATGATTACATCGCCGGCCTGACACGGACATCTCGGCGGCTAGCCGCATCCGGGCTTCGAGTGCTGTACCTTCAAGACAACCCAAGGTTCTCTGTGGCGAACGCCGTGCGATGCGCGAAACGCAAACTTCTGGTTGGGGCAAGCGGGGCAGAGGAAACCTGCGTCCTGGCAGTAGCAGACAGTTTGAATCCAGCACTCCGCCAACGAGAGGTTGCGGCCTTTGCAGGCAACGGATCGGTCTTGGATCTATCAAGTGCGTTTTGTGATGATATGCGCTGCGTCACGATCGTCGGAAACAGCATCTTGATGGCAGACAGCAACCACCTGTCTGCGGCGGGATTGGCCGTTCTGAAAACGCCATTGCAGCTTGCTTTGCGTGCAGCGCTTCAGGGACGCTAACTCATCCGGATAACGTCCTTGTCGATCGCCAGCATATAGCCTTTGCGCGCGATGTTTTTGACCAAAAGCTCGCTTACCATCTGGTTGCCCAAGGTATCCCGCAGGCGCTTGATCCGCGTGGCTCCAGCGGCCTCGTCACAGTCGGCGGCGTCCCGACCTGAAATCACGCCTTCGATTTCCGCGCCCGACATGACCTCGTCGTCCATCCGGGCCTCGGCCAATACGGACAGAGTTTCAAGCGCCGCATCGGTGAGCTTGAACTGGAAGTCATTCAGATAGACCGCCTTTTCATCGCGCGAGATATGAAGGGAGTTGACCTCAATCCCCTTGCGTTCGATCTGGCTCATCCTTCGGTTCAGCGCGATCAGCATCACCAGGAACGCAACGGCTGCGACCAGCAGGGCCGTCGCAAAGACCAGCAGAACAAAAATCACAAATCGATAAGACGACAAGGTATCGGAAAATGCGGTGCCTGATCCCGCCAGGATCTCCAGCAGCTTAATCTCGGCGTTCGACGTCAGGTTGTCGTTTTCAACGAACAACTGCTCGACCCGCGCATTAAACGCATTGGCGTCGGGAAGGTTGATAAACAACAGCACAGCTGCCACGGCAAGGATCAGGACGATGGCGACGATGCCACCAACTACGATCCGGTTGCCGATCTCGCGCGCTTCAGTAGCGGAGGAAGTAGTCACCAGCGCTGTCCTTTCGTTCCTCTAACCCGTCATCGTCAAACACACCCAGCACGTTCAGCAAGGTCCAGCCATCTGCATCAAGTCGGTCGGTCAGTTGATTGGTCGCCCGGTTCTTTGTGCAATCGCCATTAATTTCGGCCACGCCATAGTGCAGCCGCAGCGGGTTGTCCTGTTTGGCCTTATAATCGGCATAACAGGCAGCCTGTGCACCAGAGGCGAACAGGACCAACATGGGGATAAGGAAAGTCAGCGTTTTCATGGCTCTCATATCTCCCGTTTGTGGCCTGATATTCAATATCGCATCATGTTACCCGCACCGAAATCCGATAACCAGAGGCGGTTATTGTTTGGCGGGCTGATCCGCCCCCAAGTTGGTTTCACCGGGCGTCCCGCACCTCTGCCAAGGGCGCGCAAACGAAAGGTGAAACGATGTTCAAGACAATGATTGCGGGCGTTGCTGCCCTTGCCCTGACAATAACGCCGCTTCAGGCGGAAGAATTCAACGAAGATGCGTTGGGCAAACTTCTCTTTGGCCTTGTGGCGGCTGGGATCGTGGCGACAGCGCTCAAGAACCGCGATGATACGCATGTTGCACCGCGCGTGCATCAGCCCACTTTGCCACCGGCTTACAATCTTTATGACTATGAACCGCCCGTAGTGCAGCACCGCGGCGACCACAAACCGCCACGCATTAATCCCGGTAGGGGGAACAATCGGGGCGGTTTGCCCACAGCCGGAAACGGACGCGGCCACAACGCAAAGGTCTTGCCGGGTCAGTGCTTCAAGTCGGTTCAAACGCGGATTGGCTCGCAGAACATGTTTGCGCGCCACTGCCTGACGCAAAATTTTCGGTACGCGGCACGGCTGCCGCAAAAATGCGCCGTTCGCATCATCGCTCGGAACACCGCTCACAACGGCTTTGACCCGTTCTGCCTCCGTCGCGAAGGTTATACCAGCACGCATCGCCAGTAAGAAATCAGGATGCGGCCCTTGCCCCAGTGGCCGCATTCTGTGCCGGGGGCGTCAGGTTCAGACATGGCCTGACGCCCCCTTTTTTTGACTTGCAGCGCCGCGGCGTGTCCGGTCATTACATTCCCATGATAACGCTCACCCCCAGCTACGACTTTGAAACCGCGGCCCACCTGCGCGGGTTCTCTCGGGTTGCTGGCGTGGATGAGGTCGGGCGCGGTCCCTTGGCCGGACCCGTCACAGCCGCCGCCGTTGTGCTGGACCCGGACAATTTCCCCGACGGCCTGAACGATAGCAAAAAGCTGTCTGCCAAAAAGCGCGATGCGCTTTATGATCAGATCCTTGCCTGCGCCGACGTCTGTATCATTGACGTCACCGTGGCCGAGATTGATCAGCATAATATCCTGCGCGCCAGCCACTTGGCGATGGTTCGCGCGTTGGGCGGGCTGCGTGACCCTGCCGACTATGCCCTGATTGATGGCAATATGGTGCCGCGTGGCCTGAACATCCCGCACGAGACGATCATCAAGGGCGATGCCCGTTCGTTCAGTATCGCGGCGGCCTCAATTGTGGCCAAAGTGTGGCGTGACCGGCTGATGGTGGATTTAGCGCAACAGCATCCCGGCTACGGCTGGGATAAAAACGCAGGCTATCCGACACCGGAACACAAAGCGGGACTCAAAAGACACGGTGTCACTCCACATCATCGCCGTTCATTCAAGCCTGTCCACAACATCTTGTGCCAAGCAAAAAATCCAAGTGATTGATTCAATTTATTTATTGCCAGCGAATCGCCTCTGACTCACATTAGGAGCAACCAACGAGCGGAAAATCCGCCGGGGACGAAGAGGCAGATATGACGACCAAAACGAAGGTGCCGGAGGCGAAATCGCTTCCGCTGAACACTATTCTTGACGGTGACTGTATTGAAGTCATGAACAGCCTGCCTGCCGGCTCGGTTGATCTGATTTTTGCGGACCCCCCCTATAACTTGCAGCTAAAGGGTGACTTGCATCGCCCCGACAATTCCAAGGTCGACGCCGTTGATGACGCCTGGGACCAGTTCGACAGCTTCAAGGTTTACGACAAATTCACACGCGCATGGCTGGCTGCCGCGCGTCGCTTGTTGAAACCCAATGGCGCGATCTGGGTGATCGGCAGCTACCACAACGTGTTCCGCATGGGTGCTGAGTTGCAGAACCAAGGCTTCTGGATCCTCAATGATGTGGTCTGGCGCAAATCGAACCCGATGCCCAACTTCCGGGGCAAACGCTTGACCAACGCGCATGAGACGATGATCTGGGCCTCCAAGGAAGAGGCCAGCAAATACACCTTCAACTACGAGGCCCTGAAGGCTCTCAACGAAGGCGTGCAAATGCGCTCTGACTGGGTCCTGCCAATTTGCACCGGTCATGAGCGGTTGAAGGATGAAAACGGCGACAAGGCCCATCCGACCCAAAAACCCGAAAGCCTCCTGCACCGCGTGCTGGTCGGCACCACGAACCCCGGCGACGTGATTCTTGATCCCTTCTTTGGCACTGGCACCACTGGTGCGGTTGCCAAGATGCTGGGCCGTGATTTCATCGGGATCGAGCGCGAAGCGGCTTACCGCAAGGTCGCTGAAAAGCGTCTGTCCAAGATCCGTAAGTTCGACAAAGAAGCGCTTGAGGTATCCACCTCCAAACGCGCCGAACCCCGTGTTGCTTTTGGTGTGCTGGTCGAACGTGGCATGTTGCGTCCGGGTGAAGAACTTTGGTCGCTGAACGGCCGCCACAAGGCCAAGGTCCGCGCGGATGGCACGCTTGTCGGCGACGATATCAAAGGATCAATCCATCAGGTCGGTGCCCATCTTGAAGGCGCGCCCAGCTGCAATGGCTGGACCTATTGGCAATTCAAGCGCGACGGACAGAAAGTGCCGATCGACCTGCTGCGCCAACAGATCCGGTCAGAGATGGCAAAGCACAACTAGGAATACCGCCGGTGCCTGTGGCCCGCCTGCCAATCTTGGCAGGTCCACGGAGCACGCAACTCAACCCCGCCCTCGTGGCGGGGTTTTTTTCGTTTTGTGGTATGCTTGGACCATAGTGGAAGGGTGATTCATGCAAACCAAGATCTTATTGGGCACCACCAAGGGTGCCTTTATCCTGCACTCAACTGACCGCAAGGACTGGACGGTAGAGGGCCCGCTTTGCGATGGCATGCCCGTCAACCACATCATTGGTGATCCGGCGACCGGCGATATCTTTGCCGCGGCAGGCGGCGCGTGGTTTCCCTTGGGCATTTGGCGCCGGTCGGATGGCGAATGGCGTTTCTTTCAGGACGGGTTTGAGGACGGGGCAGAAGGACTGTGGTGTCTGCGCCCCGCCGGTGATGTGATCTATGCGGGCACCAAACCGGCAGAGCTTTATCGCAGCCAAGATCGCGGCGAGACGTGGGACCGCATGCCTGCGCTGACCGCGCAGGACGGGGCCGCTGATTGGCAACCCGGCGCCGCGGGCCTGACCTTGCACACCATTCTGACCCATCCGACCGATCCGCAAAAAATCTGGGTCGGCATTTCCGCCGCAGGGTTCTTTGCCTCCGAAGACGGCGGTGCGACATGGGAACCACGCGTGCGGCGCAGCAATGAAGACAAAACCGCCTTGCCCGACTTCCACGGTGAACCCGTCAGCACGACAGAGGTGTTTTCATGTGTGCACAATGCCGTCCGCGCGCCCGGGAACGGTGATCTGATCTATCAGCAAAACCACCATGGCACCTATCGCAGCCCCGATGGCGGGCGAAACTGGACTACCATTTCAGACGGGTTGCCCTCGCTCTTTGGCTTTCCCATTGGTGTGCATCCCCGCGATCCGCAAACGATATGGGTCTTTCCGTTGAATGGCGACAGCGCGGGCCGCTTCCCGCCTGACGCCTCTGCCGCCATCTGGCGGTCGCGCGACGGCGGCGCATCATGGCAGGCTTGCCAAAACGGACTGCCGACGCGCGATTGCTTTTTTACCGTGCTGCGTCAGGCGATGGCCGTCGATCAGGACGAGCGGGCAGGCGTCTACTTTGGCACCAATTCTGGCTCTGTTTTTGCCAGTGTGGATGAGGGCGACACATGGTCGGAAATCGCAAGGCACCTGCCAACGGTCTTGTCGGTCGAGGTCATGCAAACCACGGGTGGCTAAACCGGTCTGGCCCACCTGACATTATCGCTCGTGCATCTGACCGCTTCTATCCCGGCCCGAAACCGCTAAGGTCAGCGGCACATCAACAAAGGAACGCCCATGACCGCCGCCCGCGCCATCACCCTTGCCAGCCGCCCACAGGGGCAGCCAACGCCCGATAACTTCAGCCTTGATGACATTACCCTGCCAGCACCGGCCAAGGGCGAATTCCTTGTCCGCAACATCTGGCTGTCACTTGATCCCTACATGCGTGGCCGGATGGATGACGCCAAATCCTATGCCGCGCCAGTTGCCATCGGCGGCATCATGGAAGGCGGCACCGTCGGCGAAGTCATGGTGAGCGAGAACCCCCATTTCCCCGCAGGCGCGATTGTCTCCGGCCAGTTCGGTTGGGCCACCCATACCATTAGCGACGGCATGGGTGTGCGCATCATCGACCCGTCCGTGGCACCAATTTCGACCGCGCTTGGGGTGCTGGGGATGCCGGGGATCACCGCTTTCGTCGGCCTCAATGACATTTTGCAGGCCAAAGCCGGTGAAACCGTCGTCGTTTCTGCCGCCACGGGCGCTGTCGGGTCCTTGGCGGCACAACTGGCCAAGGCCAAGGGCTGCCATGTCATCGGTGTCGCGGGTGGTGCCAAAAAATGCGCCTTTGCGGTAAGCGAACTAGGGCTTGATGCCTGCCTTGATCACCGCGCGCATGACGTCAAATCCCTTGCCGCGGCGCTCAAAGAGGCCGCCCCAAAGGGCGTCGATTGCTACTTTGAAAATGTCGGCGGCAAAACAACAGAAGCCGTCATCACTCGCATGAATACCCATGGCCGCATCGCGCTTTGCGGTATGATCGCCTGGTATTCCGGCCAAGGCATTGCCGATGCCGCCCCCTTGCCCTTTGCCTGGCGCAACATCCTGACCCGGCGTCTGCGGGTGCAGGGCTTTATCATTTTTGACCACTTCGACCGGTTTCCTGCCTTTGTGTCAGAGGTCGCACCGATGGTCGCGGATGGCCGGGTCAAGTTCCGTGAAACGGTGGCAGAAGGCCTTGAAAACGCGCCAGAGGCGTTCATGGCCCTTCTCAAAGGGGGCAATTTCGGCAAGCAGCTGGTGCGGGTCGGCCCCGATCCATGACCGACGAAACGGTCGAAAAGCTGATCAAGGCAGAGGCCACACTGCACCACCTTGCAAGCCAGGTCGCCGATGTCCTGCGCGACCCGGTCCCCTCCGACCGCGCCGAAGAGCTGACAGCACTTTGGCAGCAGATCGCACCACATGAATGGCCCTATACCTCGATGATCAAAAGCCTCGCCCCCAGCACGGCTGACTTTGACATGACCCCCGGCAGCAATGCCGCACAGCGCCGTGCGTTGCAGCGTTTTGGCCCGTTGCGGGCGCAATATTGGGGCCGGGTCGCGCGCTTGATTGAACGCCAGATCCGGCCCTTTCATGAACCGCTCGTGACCGAGCGCAGCAACCGAACACGTGGACGCGAAGATGGCCACGTCCACAACATCATGCGCGCCCTTTTCACGCTGGCGAATCCGCTGGCCGAAGACCGCGACCGCGTGCCAGAGCTGAACCACCGCGATATCGGGCTGAATGGACCCTACTTTTTCAACTTGATGACGGCTGTCTACCGCCTGCACCGGGCGCAGGGCCGGGCGCGGCCAGCACAATTCATCGACGTGGGCTGCGGCGGGGGCACAAAGGTCTTTGGCGCCTCCTCTTTCTTTGAGATCTGCGAAGGGTTGGAATACGATGCGGGCTATGTCGACCACGCGCAACGCTGGCTGGACAAGGTCGGCGCGCCGGGTTGTGAAATCTTCTGTGGTGACGCCTTGGACTATGCCGACTTTGGCCGCTTCGATGTGATCTACATGTATCGCCCGATCAAAGACCGCGTATTACAAGTGCAGCTTGAAGGTCAGATTTTCGCGCAGGCCCGCCCCGACACGATCATCGTGGCACCGTTGAATTATTCCTTCCGCCACCGCCCCAAGTCAGAGGCGACCCCGATCTGGGATCCGATTTACATCGCGCATAGCACGCCCGAAGCGGCACAGGAATTGCGCGACAAGGCCGAAATGCTTGGCACCGATCAAGGGCTGGATGATCCGAAATTCGCAGCAGAGATTGGGTTTTGGCAACCCATCCTTGCCGCATCCCGCGATCGCGGATTTGAACCGGACCCCTAGCGCGGCATCGGGTTCGTGGCGTTCTTGTAAGGCGTCCAATCGGTGATGTCGGGATAGTATTGCGCCCGCCAATTCTGCACTCTTGGATTCATGATCTTGCGCCAAATGCGCGGCGAAAGCGCCGCCATCGTCATCAATGGATAGCCATAGGGCAATTGCGGGGCTTCGGCTTGGTCATAGTTTTGCAACAGCGGAAACCGACGGTCGGGCTTGTAATGATGGTCCGAGTGGCGCTGCAAATTGATCAGCAACCAGTTCGAGGCCTTCTGCGCTGAATTCCAAGAATGACGGGGCTTTACGTGTTCATATTTGCCGTCGCCCAAATGCCGCCGCGTCAGGCCGTAGTGTTCGATATAGTTCACCACTTCAAGTTGGAAGAAGGCCCAGACGGCTTGTGTCACAAATAGGAACAGGCCCCAAAGGCCACCGACCCAGATCGCGACCGTCAAGAACAGCGCCTGCATCGCCCAATAGCGCCAAAACGGGTTGCTGCGGTGGGTCCACGGCAGGTTCTTGCGCGCCAACATCGCCTTTTCTGCCCGAAAGGCCGAGGTATAGCATTCACGCAAGACACGCGGGAAGAACCGCCAGAACCCCTCGCCGTAGCGGGCCGTGACCGGGTCTTTGGGGGTTGCGACATAGCGGTGATGCACCAGCAAATGCTCTGACCGGAAATGTGAATACAGAACCGAGGCCAGCAAAATGTCTGCCATCCAGCGTTCCAGCTTTGGTTTTTGGTGCATCAATTCGTGGCTGAAATTGATCCCGATCGTGCCAGAGATGACGCCGACGCCCGCAAACAGCGCCCATTCCTCCCAGGCGGCCAGATGATCTGTGCGGGTGACATAGAACAGCAGACCATAGATCGTCATCAGTTGCAGCGGCGCCCAGATCACCGTGACAGTCTTGTACCAGAACAGCTCATTGTCATCCGTTTGGGGGTCGGCGTTCTCTAGATTCAACCCCGTAATCAGGTCGAGGATTGAAAATAAATACCACGTCACCGCCGGCAAAACCAAAAGCGCCCAACCGCCCATGCTAGCGGCGACCCATGCAAGTGGGATCAGCGCGATACTTAGCCAAAATGGCAGCACGGCGGGCAATCGGGATGGATTTTGGGTCTCGGGCATTGTGGTTTCTCTTCGTGTTTGGCGCACGCTAGACCGCTGCGCGTCGCCGCTCAATCGTGGCGTAGCGTCGCGTTTGCCAGATCAAACACTTTTCGCATGACAGTGGGCAATGAAGAGGGCGAAAATGTGGTTTTGTCGATGAACATGCCACGATCCGGGGCGGCTTTGGGGTCGACCCGCGCGGTCATGATTGTCAGCTCCAGATGGAAATGCGTGAACGTATGCCGCGCCGTCGCATCCAGCCGCTGCCATTGCGCATCAAGCGGCGGGGCCGCGACCGGCGCATCCGACCAATCCGATCCCGGCCAGCCCAGCATGCCGCCCAAAAGCCCCTTTTCAGGCCGTGTTTCCAGCAGCCAAGCACCATCACTGCGGCGTGCGACATAAGCGATGCCAAGCCGCGTTGGCACCTTCTTCTTCGGAGTCTTCTTTGGCAATTCCGCCGCCGTCCCGGCCACACGCGCGGCACAGCCATCGCGCCATGGGCATATCCCGCATGCGGGGTTCTTGGGTGTGCAAATCGTCGCCCCCAGGTCCATCACCGCCTGCGCATAATCTCCCGCGCGCAGCTTGGGCGTGATCGCTTCGGCCAGTGCCATCAGTTGCGGCTTGGACCCCGGCAGCGGATCGTGCAGGTCATACAGCCGGGACATCACCCGTTCCACATTGCCATCCAGCACCGTCTCTGGCGCGTCAAAGGCGATAGCCGCCACCGCGCTCGCCGTATAAGGCCCAATCCCCGGCAAGGTCAGCAAGGTTGCGTGATCGCGCGGAAAAACCCCGCCATGATCCGCCACGACGGCCCTTGCGCACTTCAACAGGTTGCGTGCCCGCGCGTAATACCCAAGCCCCGCCCATGCGGCCATGACGTCGGCGTCCTCTGCTTGTGCAAGGTCACCGATCGTCGGCCACAGCCCCATGAACTTGCGCCAATAGTCCCGCACCGCCGCCACGGTGGTCTGCTGCAACATCACCTCTGACAACCACACGCCATAAGGGTCCGGCATAACCCCCGCCGCCCGGTCCGCCGGGCCAACACGCCACGGCATCACGCGGGCATGCACATCATACCACTCCAAAAGCTCTGCCGCGCGGTCACGCACAAGTTATCCCCCGAAATCGATGCACCCCTGTCTTGGCGCGTGTTTCGACATAGACTAGACCGGTAGAATGAAACAGCCAGGATCATATCCCAAACGCGGCCGCGGCTTTGCCCGTGCCGCCACGCTGGTGCAAAGCCGCGTGCGCACCGCCAGCGAAGGGCGCGGCTTTGCCGAAACCCGGCTGCTGACCCATTGGGCCGAGATTGTGGGCACAGACACCGCCAAAACCGCCCAGCCGGTCAACGTCACCTATGGCAAGGGCGGCATGGGCGCGACCCTCACCCTGCTAACCACCGGATCCATGGCCCCGATGCTTGAAATGCAAAAGGAACAGATCCGCGAAAAGGTCAACGCCTGCTACGGTTATCGCGCGATTTCGCGGGTGCGCATCACACAAACCGCCCCTACCGGTTTCGCCGATGGGCGCGTCGCCTTTACACCCGCCCCGGCCAAACCCAGCGCGCCAGACCCCGCCGTGCGGGCCAAGGCTGCCGCCGTATCAAAGGACGTCGCCAGCGATGATCTGCGCATAGCGCTTGAGGCGCTGGCTACAAATGTCCTATCCAAACACAAATCATAACGCATAGAGGTAATCCATGGATCGCAGACTTTTCATTGGCGGTGGCGCCGTCGCAGTGGGCCTCGGTGCCGCCTGGTTCGTCCAGAACGGCCAAACCACTGGCCAGCCCTCTGAATTGCTGGTCGGCATGGCCAATGCGCAAGAGGCAACCGCAGACGTCTCCATGATCACCGATATGGTGATGGGCAACGAAGATGCCGCGGTCGAGGTCATCGAATACGCCAGCTACACCTGCCCGCATTGTGCCTCGTTCCACGCCGATGCCTTCAAACGGCTCAAGGCCGACTACATCGACACCGGCAAGATCAAATTCGTCTACCGCGAGGTCTATTTTGACCGCTTCGGCCTTTGGGCCTCCATGATTGCCCGCTGCGGTGGGGATACCAACCGCTTCTTTGGTATCTCTGATATGATCTATGCAAAGCAGCGCGAATGGACCGCCAGCGGTGATCCGGCCCAGATTGTCGAAGAGCTCAAGACCATCGGCAAGGTTGCCGGTCTCGACGATGCGACCCTTGATGCCTGCATGGAAGATGCCGACATGGCGCAAAGCCTTGTGACGTGGTTCCAGACCAACGCAGATCGGGACGGTATCAACTCCACCCCGTCGTTTGTGATCAACGGCACCAAATACTCCAACATGTCCTATGGCGATTTCTCGGCCCTGCTGGACGATAAGATCGCCGGCTGATGAAGCCCCTCGCGGGCCTCAAAGTCATTGAATTGGCACGGATTTTGGCTGGCCCCTGGGCTGGCCAAACCCTTGCGGATTTGGGGGCAGAGGTCATCAAGGTCGAATCCCCCGCTGGCGATGACACCCGCCAATGGGGCCCGCCCTTTATCGGTGAAGATGCGGCCTATTTCCATGGCTGTAACCGGGGCAAGGCCTCGGTTGTCATTGATTTTCGCACCTCCGAAGGGCAGGCGCAGCTGCGCAAACTGGTGGCTGACGCTGATATCCTGATCGAGAATTTCAAGGTCGGCGGGCTGGCGAAATATGGCCTCGACTATGCAGCGCTATCCGCGTTGAACCCCCGGCTGATCTATTGCTCGATCACCGGTTTTGGCCAAGATGGCCCTTATGCCAATCGCGCGGGTTATGATTATATCATTCAGGGTATGTCGGGCCTGATGTCCGTCACAGGCGACCCCGCAGGCCAGCCGCAAAAGGTCGGCGTTGCCGTCACCGATATCTTTACCGGCATGTATGCCAGCACCGCCATTCTGGCTGCCGTGCATCAACGCCAGACGACAGGGCAGGGTCAGCACATTGATCTGTCGCTCTTGGATGTGGCGACATCTGTGATGGCCAATCAGGCGATGAATTATCTGGCAACCGGTCATGCGCCGCAAATGCTGGGCAATGCGCATCCCAACATTGTGCCTTATCAGGTGTTTGACTGTGCCGATGGCTATATCATCATCGCCTCTGGCAACGATGGTCAGTTCGGCAAGCTTTGCCAGCTTTTGGACCTGCCTGACCTCGCTGCGCAATACCCCACCAATGCGGATCGCTTGGCAAACCGCGACGCGCTGACTGTTGCGCTGACCGCCCGCACCTCGCTGATGACCAAGGCTGATCTGCTGACCGCCTGCGAAGCACATGGCGTCCCGGCTGGCCCGATCAACAACATGGAAGAGGTCTTTGCAGATCCCCAGATCGTGGCGCGCGGGATGCAGGTTGATCTTGATGGTGTGCCCGGTGTGCGCTCTCCGATCCGCATGTCGGATGGGGATACCGCGCCGTCTGGCCCCGCCCCGAAACTCGGACAGGATCAGGACCTTCTAGATAAGTCCTAGCCGCGCTAGGGCTGTGTCCAGCGGCCCCCAATCGTCCAGCTCCAGCCGCACCGGCAGGGTCAGCACCTTGGCGCGGAAACTGTCGGGCAGGCGCACCGCGTCTTTTTCGGTGGTGACCAATTGCGCGACCCTTGCCTTGGCCTCGACCTCCAACCGCGTCATCAGCGCTTCTGTGAGCGATTGGTGATCGTCCAAAGCCTCGCCCCGGATCACATCAGCCCCCATTGCGCGCAGCGTCTGAAAGAACTTTTCAGGCCGTCCGATCCCGGCAAAGGCCAGCAGACGCAGACTTTGCCACGGCATACCGGTGACCAGCGGCACCAATTCACCGCGCAACTGCGGCGCAGCATCCGGCCAGTTCTGGTCGAACCTGTCTTGCGCCTCTGGACCACCAATCGCCAGCAGCAAATCCGCACGCTCAAGGCCTGCCGCGACGGGTTCGCGCAGCGGCCCCGCAGGGATCACACATCCATTGCCAAAACCATGATGCGCATCGACCACGACGATTGACAAATCCTTGGCAACGCTGGGGTTTTGAAAGCCATCGTCCAGAACAATCGCCTGTGCACCTGCGGTTTGCGCGGCGCGGGCACCGGCGGCGCGGTCCTTGGCAACCCAGGTCGGCGCAAAGGCCGCCAGCAGCAACGGCTCATCTCCCACATCGACGGCCTTGTGACGCGTTGGATCGACCTGCACCGGCCCTTGTAACCTGCCGCCATACCCGCGAGAGACAACATGCACATCAACGCCCCGGTCCATCAGGCGCGTTACAAGGGCAATCGCCGTGGGTGTCTTGCCAGTGCCGCCTGCATTGATGTTTCCGATGCAAATGACCGGAATATCTGCCTTGAATTCAGCCGCTTGGGACACCCGCCGCCGAGTTGCCGCCGCATAAGCGGCCCCTAATGGCGACAGCAGAAAGGATTGCCAGCCGGGCGGGGTGGACCAAAAATCAGGGGGCCGCATGCGATAGGCCCACCGTATCAATCCGGTCTTGGATCATCTCAACCAGCTTGTTGCTGATCTCTGCCCCGCTCGACGTGACCTCCCACCCGGCCACGGCCATTTCGGCGGCGCGGTCGGCGGACAGCAATTGTTCGATCGCGTGGCCCAGCTTTGCAGGCTCCGCCGTCCCAAGGCTCGCGCCAGCCCTTAAAAGACGGCGAAACCGATCCTCAAAAGGTTGGGTGCGCAGGCCGTGGACCATGACCGACCCAAGGGCCGCGGCTTCAAACGGGTCATGGGCGGCGCCGCGGGTCATGGTGCCGACGGCCAGACAAATCGGCGCAAGGCGGAGCCATAACCCGTCTTCGCCATCAAGGTCCGCGATGTAGACCTGAACCGTCTCATCCGCCTCATCACCCGCAGAGCGGCGTCCGACGTGATAGCCCATGTCTTTGAAAGCTTTGGCAAAATCTTCGCCAAAAATGGGCCGTTCGGGAATGATCACCAGCAACAGCCGATGCGAACGGCGGGTCGCATGGCGATGCGCCACCGCCAAAGTTTCCACGTCCGCAAGGGTTGCGGCGCGGGCGAGCCAGACGGGGCGATTGCGTAATTTCTCTGCGATTTCATGACGTTCGGCGTCATTATGTGGCAAGATCCGCCCGCCTTTTTCAAACGGGCCAATGGCAAAGACCTGATCAGAGGGCACGCCGAGTTTGCGCAATGTATCAGCGCTTCGCGCGTCCGTGGCAAAGGCCGCTGACACACCATAAAGCGCGGGCCGGGCGCTGGCGCGGAACCAGCCGCCTGTCATCTCTCGCAATGTATCGGGCCGAGATTCCACCGCAATAACAGGGGTTTGCGTCGCCTCGCAGGCAAAGAGGATCTGCGTATCAATCACACCCCCCACCAAAATCACCAACATCGGGCGCTGGGTCGTCAGAAAGACCCGCACCGCGCGACTGCCCTTGGGATGGGGCAATTTGGGGTCATTTCGCGTCGTAATCACAAACCGAACAGCATCGCCATCTTGGTTAAGACGATCCGCAATATCGGCGATGGCAGGCAATCGAGAGCTGTCATCGCACCTGATCCAGATGACAGGCTCGTCCGAATTTTGCCCAGAAACACCTGTCATATCAAGGGATTAGCCGTCCAGTTCTTCTGTCGGAGAGGCTGGGGTTTCTTCGTCACGCAGGCGGTGAATATGGGCGATGAAATAGCGCATATGCGCATTGTCGACCGTGCGCTGGGCGGCGTCTTTCCACGCGTTATAGGCGGAAACGTAGTCGGGAAACATTCCAACAATATCAATGGCATCAACGTCTTTGAAGGCGTTCTTGGTCGGGTCGATCAGCTCTCCGCCGAAGACAAGGTGCAGGCGTTGGGTCATGGGGTGTATCCGTGATGTTGGCGTGGAAGTTAACCCAACTTATGCCGCGAAAGGCAGATGCACAATCCATGCACAAACCATGCACACTCCATACACAAAGTGGCAGCATCAAAGTCCTAATGCGCGTTAAGTGGTGCGTGCGTTAAGACATATGAATTTGCGTTTCGGTTTTTGCGTGCCGCCGTCGTCCGAAGATGGCCGTGCCCAGAAGACCACAAAGCAGTAGCAAGCCCCCCGCAGGTAACGGAACCGTAGTTGGGGCGTCGCTGAATGCGCCATTCAAGAACTGCGCATCCTGCGAGGATATCGAGATGCCATCAGACGCAAGGATAGAAATGTAGGCGGTGTTGGTGGCATCAAACATGGCGTTGCGGTTGGTGGTGTCGGCATCGACAAATCCACGCAAGGTCCACGTGGTGGTAAGCACCGCGGGGCCGCTGCCATCAAAGGCGTAGGTCGCACGCAACTGGCCGCCAAACGACCCAGCATCATAGGTGTCTGAGGTTTGCGAAAATACCCGTTCACCTGCTGGCGACACAAGAACACCCGGCCCGGTGCCTACGGCGAGGATATTGCCCGAAAAGTTGTGGCGCGCCGCATCATAGGTGCCGTCGTAATCCATCAAAAACGAAACGGTGCCAGTCCCGGTGATTGTGAATGTCTCACCAAGGCGCGCGACTGCGGCGGCGCGGGATTGCTGATCGTTGTCGGAAATCCCGGTATAAGCGACGTCGGCCCCGATCTTGAGCGTGCCCGCCACGCCGTCGACATCTGCTGTGCCGCCGCCCGTCGCGCGCGGGCCAGTAAAGCGGTCGGTGACATTTGCGGTCAGGCTGTTGGGCGAGCTGTCGCTGCCCGTCATTTGCGCAGCGGTGACCGAAGCCAGCACGTTTGCTGCCGTAGCGGTCGTTGCTGTCAGCATCATCGTCACAGCGAGAAGGGCCGCAGGCAAAGGTGTTGAACGCATCAAATGGTTTTGCATGGTATTCCTCTAACAATCACATCTGCGCCATCTGACCAAAGGCTTGACCGGTTGCGCAGGTTGAATGCTAGGGTTTTGGCGTTTTCACCGTATTGAAGATTTCGGACAAGCGACATGAACCCTGATCTCTTTATTCCGCAAGATGTGCCACCCGATCTGCAACCCTATGTGCGGCGCATTTTGGTGGCCTATCAGACCCATCCTGTTGATCTGACTTTTGATGTGCCCGCGACGGGGTATTGCTATTTCGGCTGGATCCCACGCGGCCGGTGGCGTGCCTGGGTCAATGATGCGCCAGAATTTGACAGCGACCGAGACGGTCGTTTGCATCTGTCAGGGCAGATAAAGGATGCCCGGGTTAAGTGCGAATTGTCAGGCAAGGTTGTTCAGGCCTTCGCAGAGCTCAGCGCGGTCGGCCAGTATCAACTGTTCCATTTGCCCGGAAAGGACACGGTCGAACGGGCATTGGTCCCACCACGCCGGTCGCGGTTTTTTATGCCAGAGACGCTGTCATCCACGGGGCAATTGGTGGCCGGTTTGCAGGGCTATCTTTTGTCGCTCGTTCCGGCAGCACGGGCGGTACCTGACCATGTGACAGAGGTCGTCAGACGGATCGAGGCAGCGGATGGAAACATCCGCGTGGCAGAGCTGATGGACGGATTGACCGTGTCAGAGCGGCAATTGCGCCGGGACTTTACGCAGATCGTTGGGCTGTCGCCAAAGACGTTCTGCCGCACCTTGCAGATCAATGCATCATTGATGTCTTTGTTGGCGATGGGTGAGGTACGGCTGGCAGAGATTGCCCAGCGTCACGGTTTTGCAGATCAGGCCCATATGACGCGCAGCTTTGTCGCATTCCTAGGCGAAGCGCCGATGGCATTGTCGGAAGGGATTGAACAAACGATTGCAAAGTTCGTCGGGCAGTCGCGGGCGCGCTAGCGGCGCGTCAGGCGCGCGGGTCGCCGGTCTGAAGCCCGGCCTACGCCAGTGCGGCGAGGATCGGAGCATGGATGGCGCCGCCCGCCAGCACGCTGGGCGTCTGGGGGTGGGCGTTGTTGAAACGCAGGGCTGCGCCGGTGTGGTCGGTGGCGGTGCCGCCGGCCTCTGTCACCAAAAGCGTGCCAGCGGCGATGTCCCATTCCCATGTCGGGCGCAAGGTCAGCATGGCGTCGAAGCGCCCGCAAGCCGCGAGCGCCATGCGGTAGGCCAGCGAAGACCGGAAGGTGCGTTTGAACGCAGGCGGCGTGCCTGATTTCCAGTATTCGGGATGAAGGTTGGGTTTGGCTGTCAGCACGGTTGCAGCAGTGGCGTCTGTGACAGCGCTGGCGCGGATCGGGTCATCGTTGCAGAACGCGCCCGTTCCGAGGCCCGCGCTGAAGATCTGGTCACGCATCGGCATCGCAACGGCGGCGGCGATGGGGGTGCCGTCTTCGACAACAGCGATAGAATGGCCCCAGTCCTTGCCGCCTTCGATAAAGGCGCGGGTGCCGTCGATGGGGTCAATGATGAATGTGCGCTTGGTTGTCAGGCGGGCGGCGGTATCTTCGTTTTCCTCTGACAGCCAGCCATAGTCGGGGCGCGCGGCGCGCAGCATGTCGTGCAGCATCGCGTTCACGGCGAGGTCGGCGGCGGTGACGGGGCCTGCGTTATCGGCCTTGTCCCAGATCTCGGGGTTTTGGCCGAAGTGCGATTTGGCGATGTCACCGGCGCGTTTCGCGGCCGCAATCAGCAGGTCAACGTCAGTCTCCGGCAAGGGTCAGGCCTTCGACCAGAAGCGAGGGGATGACGCGGGACAGGTGGGAGCGGGCATCGTTGGCGGGGGTGATGTTCATGAGCATGTCGCGCAGGTTGCCAGCCACGGTAATTTCGTTGACCGGGTGGGTAACCTCGCCGTTCTGGACCCAGAAGCCGGATGCGCCACGGCTATAGTCGCCGGTGTTGGGGTTGATGGTGGATCCGATCATGGAGGTGACCAGCAGCCCGGTGCCCATGTCGCGCAGCATCTCGGCCTGGGATTGCGTGCCCTGGGTGAGGGCGATGTTCGTCAGGCTGGGCGAGGGCGGGGCAGAGGTGCCACGCGCGGCGTTGGCGGTAGAGGGCATATCCAGTTTGCGGCCCGTGGCGAGGTCGAGCGTCCAGCCGGTCAGCACGCCGTCATCGACGATGGCGCGACGGGCGGTGGGCAGGCCTTCGGCGTCGAAGAGTTTGGAACCGGACGTGCGGATGCGGTGGGGGTCTTCGATCACGGACAGGCCCGATGGCAGGACCTGTTCCCCCAGCGCGTCGCGCAGCCAGCTGGAGCCGCGCGCGATGGCGGCGCCCGAGATGGCGGATAGCAGGTGCCCGATGAGGGAGGAGGCGATGCGTTCGTCGAACATCACCGGATAGGCGCCGGTCTTGGGGCGGGTGGCCCCGGCGCGGGCGACAGCGCGTTCGGCGGCGATGCGGCCAATCTCGGCGGCGTCGCGCAGATCGGCCTGAAAGATGCGGCTGTCGTAGTCGTAGTCGCGTTCCATATCTGTGCCGGTGCCGGTGATCGCAAGGCAGGAAATGCCACGGTCGGTGCGGGCGTAACCTGCGTCAAAGCCATTGGAGGCGGACAGATGGATGCGGCGGTGCGAATAGCCCGCGCTGGATTGCTGGACCTGAGAGATGCCGGGGTTCTTGAGCGCCTCTGCCTCTGCCCGCGCGGCGTCATCCTGCAAGGCGGCGGGGTCTGGTTCGGGTGTGTCGTCATAGAGTTCCAACGCGGCGGTGTCGGTATTGCTGGCCAGCTGGCTGGGATCGGCGAGGCCAGCATAGGGATCCTCTGGCGCGATCTGGGCCATGGCGACGGCCCGTTCGGCCATGGTGCGCAGTGTGTCGGGTTTGGTGTCAGAAGACGACACACAGGCCTGACGGTTGCCGATCAACACGCGCAAGCCGACTTCAATCCCCTCGGAGCGGTCAGCGTTTTCCAGCGCGCCGCCACGGACGTCGATGGAAACAGAGGTGCCATCAACGGCGATTGCATCGCTGGCATCGGCACCGGCTTTGCGGGCTTCGTCCAGCAGGCGTTGGGTCAGGTCGGAAAGTTCGGTCATGGATGATCCTTTGCTACGTCCTGAGGTAGTCCGAAGGGCGGTATCCCGCAAGGGCAGGGTTGTGCTGGTCATTGCCGCGGCCTATCCGCGCAGATCCCTGCACTGCCCAAAAAGGCCGGTGCATCCAGATGCGCGGGCCCTTTTCGTGGTCAAAGCATCGGAAAAACCGAGGCTTCTTTGACCACACCATAAGCAAAGCTGGTGTCGATAGAGGCGATATTGCCGATGCGTTGCAGGCGGCTGCGGACGAAATCTTCGTAATGTTCGAGGCTTTGAACCACGACCCGCATCAGATAGTCGGTCTGCCCGGTCATCACATGACAGTCGAGCACCTCTTCCATGCGGGCCACCTGCCCTTCGAAAGTGTTGATGGTGTCTTCGTCATGTCGGGTCAGCCGGATCGAGACAAAGGCCGTCACGGCAAGGCCATAGGCGCGAGGGTCAACGCGGGCGGAATAGCCTTTGATGATCCCCTCTTTTTCAAGGTTTCGCAGGCGTCGCAAAGACGGCGAAGGCGACAGATTGACCTTTTCTGACAGCTCTTGATTGGTCATGCGTCCATCGGCTTGCAAGGCGCGGATGATCTGGCGGTCTTTGGTGTCCATTTTGGCCCTTGTTGGCAGAATCTGCTAATATTGATCTGGTACGCGGCATAAGTGGCAATTTCACAGCAGTAAAGCCACGCTAATCTTTCCTCAATTCAGGAGAGAGAAACATGACCCAATCCCATGGATTTGCGACCCGCGCCATTCACCACGGCTATGACCCGTTGGAAAATGAAGGTGCGCTGACGCCGCCGCTGCATCTGACGTCGACCTTTGCGTTTGAAACCGCAGAGTCGGGCGCGCAAGCCTTTGCGGCAGAGCGAGAGGGGCATGTGTATTCGCGGATTTCAAACCCGACGTTGGATCTATTGGAGGCCCGCATGGCAACCCTGGAAGGGGGCGAGGCAGGGCTGGCGCTCGCCTCTGGCATGGGTGCGATCACAGCGGCGCTTTGGACGTTGTTGTCGCCAGGTGACGAGTTGATTGTGGATCGCACGCTATATGGCTGCACGTTCAGTTTTCTGCATCACGGTCTGGCAAGGTTCGGGATCAAGATCACCCATATTGATATGACAGATCCGCAAAACCTGACTGAGGCGATCACCGCGCAGACCCGGATGGTGTATTTTGAAACACCTGCAAACCCAAATATGCGGTTGGTTGATATTCGCGCGGTTTGCGACATTGCCCATGACGCCGGGGCGCTTGTGGTGGTGGATAACACCTATGCCTCGCCCTATTTGACGCGGCCAATTGGGCTTGGTGCCGATGTGGTGGTGCATTCTGCAACCAAGTATCTGGGTGGGCATGGTGATTTGGTCGCCGGGATTGCTGTTGGCAGCGCAGAGCTGATTGGGCGGATCCGGCTGGAGGGTATGAAGGATCTGACGGGCGCTGTCATGTCGCCGTTTAATGCCATGCTGGTGATGCGGGGCCTCAAGACGCTTGCCTTGCGGATGGAACAGCACAGTAAGACGGCGGCTGAAGTGGCGGATTGGCTGGCGTCACATCCGGGTGTCGCGACGGTGGCCTATCCGGGGCTGGCAAGTTTTCCGCAGTTTGATCTGGCGCAGCGGCAGATGGCGAGACCCGGCGGGATGATCGCGTTTGAAGTGCAGGACGGGATGGCCGGAGGGCTGGCGCTGATGAACCGGCTGCGGTTGATCCACCGGGCGGTGTCACTGGGGGATACCGAGACGCTGATCCAGCACCCCGCCTCGATGACCCATGCGACCTATTCGCCCGAGGAACGGGCCCATCACGGCATCAGCGACGGTCTTGTGCGGCTAAGCATCGGGTTGGAGGATGCCGATGACATTCTGGCAGACCTTGACCAGGCGCTGTCCAAGGGCCAAGTCGCGCTGACAGCTTAAGTGATTGGAGACATCATGCCTTTTTCCATCGGTATCGGCCCAAACCTGCGCAAATCGGCCTATTATGAGGCGACGGTGCGGGACGGGGTGCGCAGCTTCTCAGTGTATAACCACATGCTGATCCCCGGTCATTTCGGCGATCCAGAGGCCGAGTATGATCGGCTGATCCATAGCGTGGCGATGTGGGATGTGGCCGCGCAACGGCAGGTGGAACTGGCCGGGCCGGATGCCGGCCGGCTGGCGCAATATCTGACGCCGCGCGATTTGGGCAAGACCCGGATCGGGCAGGGGCGCTATGTGCCGCTGTGTGATCATGACGGCTGGGTCATCAATGATCCGGTACTGCTGAAGCTGGCAGAGGATCGGTTTTGGTTGTCGGTAGCGGATAGTGACATTCACCTTTGGGCCGCAGCGATCGGGCGCGAAAAGGGTTGGGATGTGCAGGTCAGCGAACCGGATGTGTCGCCTTTGGCCATTCAGGGGCCAAAGGCGGTGGAGGTCGCGGCCAAGCTGTTTGGCGATCATGTGCGCGAGATGCGCTATTTCGGGTTTGAAGAGACCGCATTGGGGGGCATTCCGCTGGTGCTTGCGCGGTCGGGCTGGTCGAAGCAGGGCGGGTTTGAGCTTTACCTGATGGATGCGGCACAGGGCGTGGCCTTGTGGGATCTGGTCAAGGCGGCGGGGGCGGAATTTGGGATCGGCCCCGGTGCGCCCAACGATATTGAGCGGCTGGAAAGCGGGCTTTTGTCCTATGGCGCCGATATGCGGCTGCAAAGCCATCGCGCGAACCCGTTTGAGGTGGGATTTGGAAAGCTGGTCAGCTTTGCGCATGATTTTGTCGGGCGTGACGCGCTGCGTGCGGTGGCCAAGACCGGGCCAGCGCGGCGATTGACCGGGGTGGTGATTGACGGCCAGCCCATGCCGCCGGGGCATCAGGTGGCGTTGCTTCAGGGCGGGGTCGCGGTTGGCCATGTCAGTGAGTTTGCCTATTCCAAGCGGCTGGGCAAAACCATTGGCATCGGGCTGGTTGGCGTGGGTCTGGACGGCGCGTTTGCGATCAAATTGGACGGGCAGGACCATGATGTGACGCTGGCCGAGCTGCCGTTCATCTAGCGCTATTCAAGGCGCGTGGCTTCTTCTTTCACGCGCCGGATCGGGATCGAGCTTTCGAGCGATGCGACACCGGTGAGTTTTGTCAGGCGGCCGGTGAGGAAGCGTTCAAATTCGTGCAAATCGCGGACGGCGACGCGCAGCAGATAGTCAAAGCTGCCGGTCATCAGCCAGCAATCCACGACCTCTGGGAAATTGCGGACCTTCGCCTCGAACGACCGGAGGCGGTCATCGACCTGTTGGTCCAGCCGGACGGAGACGAAGACGCTGAAATCAAAGCCCATTTGGGATTCGTCAATGCGGGCGGAATAGCCTGTGATGATGCCGTCATCCTCTAGCCGTTTGATCCGGCGGGCGCAGGGCGTGGGCGACAGGCCGACGGCGGCGCTGAGGTCCTGATGGGTGAGGCGGGCGTCGGCTTGCAGGGCTTTGAGGATCTTGAGGTCAATTTGGTCCATCGCTGAATTGTAGTGAAATCCTTCAAGGTATTCAATGAAGGCGAGGGATTTCGGTGCGATTTCTGAATTTCACAGAGATGTTTGGTGAATAATGTTTGCCGCTCTTTGTTATGCGTGCGTCATGACACATGATATCCTCACACTGAAAACCATCGAACAGCGGCTGTTGTGGCTGTCGCATTGGATGATTCATCACGCCAACCATATCCGGCCCAAGGCGGATGGCATCAAGGTGGGCGGGCATCAGGCGAGCTCTGCCTCGATGGTGTCGATCATGACGGCGCTGTATTTCAGTGCGCTGCGGCCAGAGGACCGGGTCGCGGTCAAACCGCACGCCAGCCCGATTTTTCACGCGATGCACTATCTGATGGGCAATCTGGAGCGCGCCCGGATGGAGAATTTTCGCGGGTTTGGCGGGGTGCAAAGCTATCCCAGCCGGACCAAGGACGTGGACGACGTGGATTTTTCAACCGGGTCGGTGGGGCTTGGTGTGGCGATCACGTCATTTGCGTCGCTGGTGCAGGACTTTATCGCGGCCAAATCATGGGGCGCGGATGCACCGATGGGCCGGATGGTAGCGCTGGTGGGTGACGCCGAATTGGACGAGGGCAATATCTATGAGGCCTTGCAAGAGGGCTGGAAAAACGACCTGCGCAATTGCTGGTGGATCATCGACTACAACCGGCAATCGCTGGATGGGATCGTGCGCGAGGGGCTGTTCGAGCGGGTCGAAAAGATCTTTGACGCCTTTGGTTGGCAGGTGGTCCGGGTGAAATACGGCGCGCTGCAACGCGCCGCGTTTGAGGAGCCGGGCGGCGATGCCTTGCGCCGCTGGATCGACGATTGCCCCAATCAGGAATATGCTGCGCTGACCTATCGGGGTGGCGCAGTATGGCGGCAACGCCTGATGGATGATCTGGGCGACCAAGGGCCTGTCACCGCGTTGATTGATGCGCGCAGTGATACCGAACTGGCCGCGCTGATGGAGAACCTTGGCGGCAATTGCGTGACCACAATGGCAGAGGTGTTTGCCGCGATAGACCACGATCTGCCGACCTGTTTTCTGGCCTATACGATCAAAGGCTGGGGCACGCCGATTGCGGGCCACAAGGACAACCACGGCGGCCTGATGACCAAGGCGCAGATGGCGCAGTGGCAAGCGGATATGGGCGTGCCAGAGGGGCAGGAGTGGGAAAAGTTCGCCACCGTCAAGGACCCCGCCGGATTTGCGGATGGCCTGAAAAAGACCGCCTTTTTCGCCAAGGGGGCGCGGCGGTTTGATGATGCCCGGCTGGTGGTGCCTGCGATCAGCGTGGCCACCGATCGCGAGATGTCGACGCAGATGGCCTTTGGCAAGATCCTTGATGATCTGGCCAAGGGGGACAGCGCATTGGCTGCGCGGATCATGACCACCTCGCCTGATGTGACGGGGACCACGAGCCTTGGGCCTTGGGTCAATCGGCGCAAGCTGTTTGCCCGCGCCGAAAAGGCGGATGCCTTTATCGAGCATCGGATTCCGTCCACCGCGAAGTGGAACTTTGCCCCCGAAGGCCAGCACGTTGAGCTGGGCATCGCAGAGATGAACCTGTTCCTGCTGCTGGGCGCGGCGGGTCTGTCACATTCCCTGTTTGGCAAGCGGATCATTCCCATCGGGACGCTATATGACCCGTTTGTGTGCCGCGGTTTGGATGCGTTGAATTACGCCAGCTATCAGGATGCGCGGTTCATGGTGGTGGGCACGCCATCGGGTGTAACGCTGGCGCCCGAAGGCGGGGCGCACCAATCTATCGGCACGCCCCTGATCGGGATGAGTCAGGATGGCTTGGCCGCGTTTGAGCCCGCCTTTGCCGATGAGCTTTCGGTGATTTTCGAATGGGCGATGGATTACCTGCAACGCGATGGCGGGGGCGACCCCGATGAGCGCACATGGTTGCGCGATGAAACGGGCGGGTCGGTTTATCTGCGGCTGACAACGGCCCCGATTGAGCAACCGGGTAAGCGTGTTGATGACGCCTTTGTGCAAGGTGCGATTGATGGCGGGTATTGGCTACGCAAGCCGGGACCGAATTGCGATGTGGTGATCGCCTATCAGGGGGCGGTCGCGCCCGAAGCCATCGCCGCAGCAGGGCAATTGGCCGAAGATCGGCGCGATGTGGGGGTCTTGGCTGTCACCTCTGCCGATCGGTTGAACGCGGGCTGGACGGCGGCGCAGCGGGCGCGGGCAAGGGGCAATCCGGGCGCGCAGTCACATATTGAGCGGCTGCTGGATGATCTGCCCGGTCATTGCGCGATGGTGACGGTGATTGACGGCCATCCGGCGACACTGGCGTGGCTGGGCGGTGTGATGGGGCACAGGGCGATCTCGCTCGGGGTGGAGCATTTCGGCCAGACCGGCACGATTGGAGATTTGTATCGCCACTATGGAATCGACCAAGCGGGTATCCTGACGGCGGTTGCCGGGCTGACGGCGGGGCGGCCGGTACAGGTGTAGCCACGAAAAGCGGCGCTGGCCGGGACCAGCGCCGCAAAGCTTTCGCATTGTGAGGTGGGGTCAGCGCATCCGCTGGCCGTTGACGATCACGTGGCCTTCGGCATTGACCTCGACCACGGTTTCAAGCGCGTCATCGCCGACGGTGCGGGCAAACATGCCCATCATCATGCGCGGCATCATGGCTTCTTCCTCTGGGATGAAACCGGCGGCGATCAGTTGGTCAATCGCGGCGTTAATGCCAGTTGCGCTGACTGTCGCGCTGCCTTCGGGACGTGGGAAGCCGGGGATGGTTTCCATGTCGTCGTTGTCAAAGGTGAATGCGCCCACGGCTTTGGCGACGGCGCCAAGTGCGCCAAGAGTCACGTCGTTGATCGACAGGCTGTTGATGGTAATGGGCGAAGACGTCGCGTTTTCCAGCGCCGCCAGTTCTTCAAAGTTCATCACGTTCAGACCCCAGTTGAGGCTGCCGGACAGATCAATGGCGATGTCGGCAGGGCTGCGGTCAAGCGATTGCGCGGGGTCGAACATGCCCCAAAGGCTGTCGTCGATGGCCAGTTGTGACAGGCTGAACGCGTATCTGAAGTCTTGCGGGGTGTCACGGGCGACAAGTGGGACGGCAAAGTCCGCGGTCACGCTGCCAGCGCTGGCCGAGATCGGGAAGGGCATGACGTTCTGGTCCATCATGGTGAAGTCAAAGCCTTCGGCGTCAACATCTGCCATGATGCCGTTCTGATCGACCGAAATCACCGCCGTCGCGGCCCCTGCGGTCTGGCTTTGCTCGCTCATGACTTCGCCGTCCATGTAGCTGATGGTCGTGCCCGATGATGGACCGGACGCCGAGGTGCCCGAGAACGACAGACCGGCCAGAAGCGCGGGCGTCAGATCAAGGATGTTCATGTTGGGCGGCAGGACAACGGTGGATTGCGTGCGCAACGTGCTGCTGGTGTTGTTGGATTCCTGACGGAAGCCAGCGGCGTCCATGACAACCTTGGTGATGGCGTCGTTGTTGACGATATCGGACAGGATGGTCAGGTTCTCGCCCTCGGTCACGCGGGTGGTGGAGGTGTAGCCTTCGCTGTCGAGTTCCATGTTGAAGGTGACGTCTTCGCCGGGGACAGAGATGTCGGTGACAAGGAAATCCATCGTTTCAGCGCTGCTGGTGTAGGTCACGTCGCCGGGGTTGCCGGAGGCGATGCTGGACGCGCCAGTTTGGGCGATGGTGATATTGGCAGTGATCAGCCCGTCTTCGCCCGGGATATCAGCGGCGAGTTCCATGACGTAGGTGGCCGGGGTTTCAAGCGAAACCGTGCCATCGCCCAGATCGGTAAAGGTCATGTCGGGCAGGGTCAAAGTGGCGGTGCCGCCGACGATGGGGTAGGTGACACGCAGCACCGCATCGGTGATGGCCAGCGCGTTGCCGTTGTCTGTTTGGGTGCTTTCCAGAACAAGGCCCGTCGCGCCGTAGGTTGCGGTGATGTTGTCCCAGACGTCCTGAGGCGTCACGTCCGCAAACGCAAAGCTGGGGATCAGGGCAAGCGGGATGGCAAAGTGTTTCAGTTTCATAAGGGGATCCATCAAGTGGGGGAAAAGGGAACATCGCCCGCGCCGGACAAACCGCGCGGGCGAAGCGATTAGCGAATGCGTTGGCCGTTAGCGATGACGTGGCCTTCGGCATTGACCTCAAGCGTCGTGGACAGCTGGTCATCGCCGACGGTGCGGGCAAACATGCCCATCATCATGCGCGCACCCATGGCCTGATCCTGCGGCAAGAGGCCCATTGCGATCAGGGTATCAATCAGCTTGTTGGCGCCTTCAAGGTTGAGCGTGGCAGAGCCTTCGGGACGCGGGATATCGGGGATTGTAGTCATGTCGCTGTTGTCGAAGGTAAAGGCCCCGGTGCCGTCAAGCTTGGCCCCGGCCGCGCTGACCAGCAGTTCGTTCAGCGCAAGGCTATGCAATTCGCCCGGAACGTCGGCCATCGCCATGGCATCGGCTTGTGCGGGGTCAAGGACGTCAAAGAACAGTTTCGTCGTGCCGGTCAGGTCCAGCTTCAGCGTGATCGGATCACGCGGCAGCGCACCAGAGGGATCGCCCATTGCCCAAATCTCATCATTGATGGTCAGGTCTGTGAAGTTGAGGCCAAAGGCAAATTCGGTTGGTTCCTCGGTCTTCGACAGCGGCATATCAAACCCGATGCCATATTCGGCCAGCGTGATGTTGAATGGCAGTTCCATACCGGGGATCGGCACATTGGGCACGACAACGTCCAAGGCGATGTCATTGGTCAGGACGTCATAGCCAAACCCGTCGGCATCAAAGGACAGATCGACGGCGGTTGCACCGGAACTGGCGCTGCCGGCAAATTTGTCTTCGTCCACGTTCATATCAAAGATATAGCTGCCATCAGCCAGCCCATAGTTCGCTGTCAGCGCGAAGCCAGTGAAATCCACGGTGTCGGGATCGCTAAAGTCCATGCCTTCGGGCAGGTCGATGCTGGCATCGGCAAAAAGCCCGTTGATCTTGCCCGAAACCAAAACCACGTTGTCCGTGCCGGGTTCCTGGAAGTCGACAAGGAGGTCCATCGACGCCATCTGAAGCGCATAGGTCATGTTGCGGATATCGCCGTCGGTCACCACGTAGTTGCCAGCGATATCATTTGCGACAAACCGCACGTCTTCGGTAATGGCCTGACCGTTGGAGGTCAGGTTATCAAGTGTGATGCTGTATTTATCGGCGGCGATTTCATAGCTGATCGCCGCGGGGCTGCCAGAGGCGGTCATCGACAGGCCGCTGTTGGTCACTGTGATGTCGGCGGTTGACCCATCGCTGCTGGTGATCGAGACCGGATAGTTTTCAGACATGGCGATATCGACGGTGCCATCGCCATTCTCAGTAAAGGTGATGTTGCCCATGTTGGCGGCGACGGCTGTGTCGCCATCGTCCATGCTCAACGACAAGTCTGTCACGGTAACGGTGCCGCTGCCGATATCCTCTGATCCGATCGAAACACCTTCGGCGCCATAGATTTCAAGGCTGGATTTCCAGTTCTCCCAGACCTCTTGCGCGGTGACGTCGGCGAAGGCGGCTGAGCCGCTAAGCAATGCGGTCAGGCAAACGCCGGTCTTGATTGTTTGCAGGTGGGTCATCAGAGTTACCTTTCGGAAATACGAGTTTGTTCTATGATTTGCCGCATGGGTCTGCGGGTCAAGGTCGCGGTATCTTGACCCAGAGAATATGACCGCAACGTGGCTACCGAAAGGGAAAGCGATGAAAAATGTGGATTTGACCGCGAAAACAGTGCTGATTTCGGGTGCAAGCCGGGGGATTGGCGCGGCGGCGGCGCGCGCTTTTGCCCATGCGGGGGCCAATGTTGCCTTGTTGGCGCGCACCCGCGACGCCTTGTCGGACCTTGCGGGGGAAATCGGCGCAAAGGCGCAGGCGATCCCCTGTGATGTGTCCCGCTATTGGGAAGTGGAACAGGCCATCGCTGCCACACGGGACGCGTTTGGCGGTCTGGATGTGGTTGTGAACAATGCCGGGGTGATCGACCCCATCGGCCATCTGGCCAGTATCGACCCAGAGGCGTTCAGCCACACGATTGATATCAACCTCAAGGGTGTGATGCACGGGATGCGGGCCGCCCTGCCGGGCATGATCGCGCAAGGATCAGGGACAATCATCAACATCTCATCCGGCGCGGCCCATGGCCCGGTTGAAGGCTGGGCCGCCTATTGTAGCGGCAAGGCGGGGGCGCTGATGCTGACCCGCGTTGCCGACAAAGAGGCGCGTGAGGCCGGGGTCAGGGTGCTTGGCTTGTCGCCCGGCACGGTTGCCACCGAAATGCAGCGCGAAATCAAGGCGTCGGGCATCAATCCGGTCAGCCAACTGGCTTGGGAAGATCATGTGCCGCCCGAATGGCCCGCACAGACATTGCTATGGATGTGCACGTCAGACGCGGATGCCTATCTGGGTGGCGACGTGTCGTTGCGCGACGAAGACGTGCGCCGCAAGGTGGGCCTGATTTGATCCGCGTCGACAGAGAAGGTGATTTGTGGATCGTGACCCTGGACCGCGCGGACAAGGCCAATGCGCTGACCGCAGATATGCTGACAGAGCTGATCGGGATCTACAAAATCGCGGCCGGGGCCAAGGCAGTGATCCTGACGGGGGCGGGCAAGGTCTTTTGCGCGGGCGCTGATCTGGAAGAAGCGCCCAAGGGCCTTGCGAAAAGCCCGCTGTGGGAGGAGTTATCGGCAGCAGTCGCCGCGACGCCGGGGCTAACGGTGGCCGCGCTGAACGGCACGCTCGCGGGCGGTGCCTTTGGCATGGCGCTGGCTTGCGATCTGCGGATCGCGGTGCCGGGGGCCAAGTTTTTCTATCCGGTGATGAAGTTGGGATTTTTGCCGCAACCCTCTGATCCTAAACGGCTAAAGGCGCTTGTCGGGCCATCTCGGGCCAAGCTGCTTTTGATGGCGGGGCAAAAGTGGACGGCGGATCAGGCGTTGGATGCGGGGCTGGTCGATGGGGTGTTTGACGACGTGATGCCCGTGGCGCGAGAGCTTTGCGCGGCAGCTTTGGGGGCAGAGCAGTCCCATGTCAGCGCGATCAAGGCGATGATCTAGGCCGCGTCCCGCAGCCCCCAGGCCCGCCAAGCGATGCCCAGCAACACCAGACCACCCAGCACAAAGGCCGCACCAATTGACGACCATGCTGCAAGACCTGCGCCGATAAAAGGCGCGGTCAGCAAGGCGATGGTGTTGGCCGCCTCGCTGAGGGCCGTGATCTGACCGATTGAGGTGTCATCGGTGTTGTTTTGCAGCACGGTGCGGAACGGCACGACGGACATGGCCGAGGTGACGCCCAGCACAAAGAAGGCGCCGAGAAAGACCGGCAAGGTGATGGGGAGGCCCAACACCTCTACCGCGCCGATGGTCGTGACGGCGGTGCCGCCGATGGCCCCACCAATTGCAACAAAGACAAAGGGGCGACTGAGCGTCGCCCAACGCGCCATGGCTGCCGCTGCGATCACACCACCTGCGCCCACGGCGGCGAGCGAGAGCCCCAGATGGGTCTGGCTAAAGCCCAGATCGCGGGTGAGCGGGGCGATCAGCGTGTCGTAGAAGAACATCGCAAAGTATCCGGCGGCCATCATCCCAATGGCGGCCCGCAGGATGGGGGTGCCCGATAGCAAGGCGACTGCGCGGCGTAAGGTCGTAAGGATGCTGTCCTTGGTTTGGTCCTGTGTTGCTGCGCGCGCCATCTGCGGCAGGCGCATCAAGAGCGCCGCGGCCAATAGGGACACGGCGGCGTTCATCGCAAAGACAAAATGCGGGGTCATCCAGATCAGCACCATGCCGCCCAAGGAGGGGGCCACGATCTTGGAGGCTTGATTGATGCCATAGCTGATGGCGTTGGTCTGCGGGCGCAGGGCGGTGTCGGTCAGCTTGCGAATGGCCGCCTGATTGGCTGGGGTGTAAAAGGTATCAACGGTGCTGCGCAGGGCGATCAGGGCCAGCAAGACCGGCCAGCTTGGCGCAAAGAAGAAAGAAGCGGTGGCCAGCGCGCGGCCAATGTTGCTGGCGATCAGGATGGTGCGGGTGTTGCTGCGGTCCACCAAGGCCCCGGCGAGCGGACCAAAGATCAGATAGGGCAGCCCCATGCACACGGCGAGCAGGGCAAAGACAATGGTGTCCACCTGCCAGACAAAGGCGAGCAGCGCGCCGATGGCGACAAAATCCATCCAATCGGCGAAATCTGCCGGGATCTGCCCAATCAAGAGGGTGAGAATGTCAGGGCCGAGCTTGCGCATCTGCGCCTTTCATTCGGGGGCTAACCGTATTTGCCCATGGCTTCGATCTCAATCGCGAGGCGGGTTTGCAGATCAGCGATGACCTTCATCTGGGCTTTGCGGGCGGCGGGGTCGGTCAGCTTGGCAAGCGCGGCCTGGGCCGCGCTGATCTGTTCCTTGAGCGTGACAGCAGGCCGCTTGGCGTGGGCTTCGGTCATCATACGGTTGAGAAGGGCGTCTTTGGGGTTGCCGTCCAGCTTGAGCGGTTTGCCCGCACCGGGCAGGTCGTCAAAGTCGCCTTTCGCAGCAGAGGCGGCCATCATCTGATTTATCAGGTCATCAAGCGGATGCGTCATGGTGCGAAGATAGGCGAAGGCAGGCGAATTGCCCACCCTGAGAGGTCAAGCCACTTGTGTCGCAGGGCGCATCGCGTCAAGACAGTCGGCAAGTTGTGAATAGGACGACAAGATGGACAGTGAACTCATCGAAACCGCACGCGGGTATCTGGATCAGGGCCTTGTGATCGCGCAAGACTGGTTATTGTCGCCTGCGGCCTGGTCGCAGTTTGGTTTGCTGATCGCCGCCTATCTTTTGGCGCGCCTGATCAACCGGATCATGTCGCGGCGGATCACGACGCTGCTGACCCCGCCAGAGGGATCCACGTCGATCCTGTCCAAGGGGCGGCTATATCTGCTGATGTTCCTGCCACTTTTGCTGCCGTTGCTGGCTTATGGTTTGACCGCCATCGGCGAGCAGGTCACCCGGTCGATCTTTGGCTCTGGCGCGGTGATCGCCTTTGGCAAAAGGGTGTTTATCTTCCTTGCCGCCAGAGCGTTGGCGGAAAATATCATCAAAGAACCGTTCCTGAAGGCCTTGGCAAAATACGTCGTGGTGCCGATTGCAGCCCTTTATGCGCTGGGCATTTTTGACGACGTTTCACTGTTCCTGACAGAAACCACAGTGGGTGTGGGGAATATCAAATTCTCGATCATGGCGATTGTGCGCGGCATCATTGCTGGCAGCATCCTGTTCTGGTTGGGCACATGGTCCAACAGCCAGACGGCGACCTATATCGAAAAGCAGCCTATGCGCCCGGCTATCCGGCAGCTTTTGGTCAAGACAGCGGAATTTGCGATCTTTGGCTTCGCTTTCCTTTTGTTGATGAACATCATGGGGATCAACCTGTCATCACTCGCCATTATCGGTGGTGCGGTCGGTGTTGGCCTTGGTTTTGGTCTGCAAAAGATTGCATCGAACTTTATCTCGGGCGTGATCCTGCTGCTGGAGGGTCAGGCGACCGTCGGCGATTATGTCGAGCTTGATGGCGGTGAGGCGGGCACGATCATCAAGATGACGGCACGGGCCACGATTTTGGAAACCTATGATGGGCGCTGGATCGTGGTGCCAAACGAGGATTTCATCACCACACGGGTGGTGAATTATTCCGATAGCGGGTCCGCCAATCGGCTCGAGGCGGAGTTTTCGGTCAGCTACGACACCGACATCAATCTGATCCCCGATATCGTGCAAAAGGCCGTGCTGACGCATCCCGGCGTCTTGTCAGAGCCTGAATTGCCGGATGTTGAGCTGCGCGGCTTTGGTGATAGCGGGATCAATTTCGCGGTGGAGTTCTGGGTCGAAGGCATTGACGATGGCAAGAACAAATATACCAGCGATGTGCTGTTCCTGATCTGGAATGCGCTGAAGGCCGAAGGTATCGAGATACCGTTCCCACAGCGCGTGGTCGAGATTAAGGGCGGGTTTCCGACGCCTGAAAGCGCGTGACCACGGCCCTTGTGATTGGTGCCGGCCCGGCGGGCCTGATGGCGGCCGAGGTCCTGTCTGGCGCGGGGGTTTCGGTAACGCTTGTTGATCAGATGCCAAGCGTCGGGCGCAAATTTCTGATGGCAGGTAAGTCGGGGCTAAATCTGACAAAGGTCACTGATGACTTTGACGCCGCTTATGGGGTGATGCCACCCGTGCTTGCTGCGGCTTTGGCAGCATTTGGACCTGATGAGGTCATGGCCTGGGCCGAAGGTTTGGGCCAGCCATTGTTTACCGGATCAACCGGGCGGGTGTTTCCCAAGGCGATGAAGGCATCGCCCTTGTTGCGCGCGTGGATGGGGCGGTTGAACAGCCAAGGCGTGACATTGCTGACGCGGCACCGCTGGGTGGGCTGGGACGGCGGTGAGACCTTGTTCGCGGGGCACCCTTCCATTGCCGCCGACCTGACCATTTGCGCTTGCGGTGGGGGCAGCTGGGCGCGACTGGGATCGGACGGGCAATGGGTTGACCGTTTTGCGGATGTGACGCCGCTGCGTCCGGCGAATTGCGGATTTGTGGTGAAGTGGTCGGGCCATATGGCGGCCCATTTGGGCAAGCCGGTCAAAGGTGTGGCGCTGACGGCTGGCAATCTGGCATCACGTGGCGAATTTGTGATCTCGGCCCGCGGGATCGAGGGCGGCGGGATTTACGAAGTCTCTGCTGCGATGCGCGATGGGGCGCCGCTTGTGGTGGATCTGCTGCCGGACCGGTCGCTGGCGCAGGTGCGCGCGGCATTGGATAGGCCGCGCGGCAAGGTCAGCCTGTCCAATCATTTGCGCAAGGTGCTGCGGCTTGATCCCGTGCGCATTGGTTTGCTGAATGAGTTCGGGCGTCCGTTTGGTGATGATTTAGCAAGCACGATCAAGGGCTTGCGGATCTTGCATCAAGGGCCGCGACCTATGGATGAGGCGATTTCGACCGCCGGAGGACTGCGGTTTGATGCGCTGGGCGGCGATCTGATGGTGCGCGACAGGCCGGGCGTTTTTGCAGCCGGCGAGATGCTGGATTGGGAGGCCCCGACGGGCGGCTACCTGATCACGGCCTGTCTGGCGACCGGGCGATACGCGGCCCTTGGGGCGCTGAATTGGGCGGGCAACACCTCGCCCGCCGCCTAAAAAGACGATTCCAATCTGAACCCTGCCGGGGTAGACACGAAACTAAGCAAAACAGGCGGGGGTTGCGACATGCGGAGCAGCTATGTGCGGACAGTTGGATATGCGGCATTGCTGCTGGCCCTTGGGCATGGCACGCAGGCGCAGGATAATGGGCCGTCTTATACGGTTTTTGGGACACCGGGCTTGTTGGAGATGCCGACGGCTGAAAGTGCCGGTCAGGGTGATATCGCGGCAACGATTAGCTATGCTGGATCGGGGGGCTATAAGACCTCTTTCAACTACCAGCTAACTGATCGTCTATCGGGTGCATTTCGCTATTCGACATTTGACAACTGGCAGATTGTTGACCCCGCAAACCCCGATGCGGCACGGACTAAAAGGACATTCGACCGCAGTTTTGACCTGCAGTACCGATTGACCGATGAAAGTCAGTATTTGCCTGCCATCGCGGTTGGTCTGCGCGACTTTCTTGGGACCGGACGATTTGGATCCGAATATATTGTGGGGTCGAAATCTGTCGGGTCCAATCTGATCGTCACGGGCGGTTTGGGTTGGGGGCGATTGGGCAGCCGCAATGGTTTCAGCAACCCATTTGGTGTGATTGATTCCGGCTTTGACACACGACCTGTCTACGTGGATCGTGTGCAAGGAAATGAGGATGACGCAGGCAACGGCGGTACGATTTCAGTCAATCAGTTCTTCCGAGGTGATGCTGCGTTCTTTGGTGGATTTGAGTATCAGTTAAGCCCGGCGCTAGGCATCAAGGCAGAATATTCCTCTAACGCATATCTGAAAGAAACGTTTACACCGGCTGTGAACGTCAGTTCACCCTTGAACTTTGGCTTGTCATATCGTCCACGCCCGGGAGTTGAGCTGAATGCTGCTTACCTGAATGGCGAGGACCTGTCGGCGAGTGCAACGTTCCTGATAAATCCCGCGAAGCGATCGACGGCCAGCGGGCTTGATCCAGCGCCAGCGCCTGTTCGTGTGCGGACAGCTGATCAGCGGGCTGCGCAAACCTGGGATCAGGTCAAGCAGCCAGAGCCTGCGGTACGGGCCGGTTTGACCCAGTTGCTGCAAGTAGAAGGAATAGAGCTGGTCGGGCTTGAGATCACCGACCGCACGGCGCGTCTGCGGTATGAAAATACGCGCTACCGTTCTGAGGCGCAGGCGATGGGCCGCGCGGCCCGGATGATGACGCAGATCATTCCGCCATCGGTGCAGACTTTTGTTCTTGAGCCTATGCAAGCGGGTTTGCCGCTTTCGTCCGTAACGCTGCCACGACGCCAGATTGAGCAACTTGAAAACCGGGTTGGTGGCACGGCAGCAATCTATGATGCGGCCAGTTTTGGACAGGCCGGTGCGGTTGACGGGCTAGTAATGAACCCCGCCCCAGGCCCCCGATTCCGTTGGGGCATCGGGCCTTACCTAAACCTGACGATTTTCAGCGGGACGAGTGCTTTGGAGGCAGATGTCGGTATTCAAGCGGATGCGGAATATCATGTTAGCCGCAACTTCGTGATATCGGGCAGGGTCCGACAATCGGCATTGGGCGCGCAAGAAGCGCTGCGGTTTTTTGACAACCCCAATGACTACGCCAACGTCCGGACCGATCAGGCCTTTTTTGGTCGTGACGGCGATTTGAACCTGCGACACCTGACTGCAGCATATTATTCGCGGCTTACCCCCGAGGTCTATGGTCGAGTGACAGCGGGTTATCTGGAACAGATGTATGGCGGGATCTCGACCGAGGTGCTTTATGCGCCTGTCGGCAGTCGTTTTGCGCTGGGCGCTGAAGTGAATTACCTCGCAATGCGAGATCAGGATATGGGTCTTGGCTTTGCCCAGTACCGGACAGAACGTGACCCTGTCACGGGGTTCCGCAACCGGGTTGAGGACGGCGACTATACGGTCGTCTCAGGCCATGTGTCCGCCTATTTTGACATTGGCAAGGGCTTTGAGGCTCGTGTTGACGCTGGACGATATCTGGCAGGCGACTGGGGAGCGACCTTTGCGCTGGATCGCGAGTTCGAAAACGGCTGGAAGATCGGCGGCTATTTCACTCTGACCGACATGCCGTTTGATCAGTTCGGTGAAGGGTCATTTGACAAGGGGATCCGGATCACCATCCCCTACGATTACTTTATCGGTACACCATCGCGGCGCACCACGAGCACGACCTTGCAATCGCTTTCACGGGATGGTGGAGCACGCGTTCAGGTGCAGGGGCGGCTATATGAGGCTGTGCGCGGTGGGCAGCGTTCCGAATTGGACGACACTTGGGGACGCTTTTGGCGATGAAAAGAACAACAGTCTTTGCGGCGGCACTTGCGTTACTGACGGCCTGCGGACCGATGTATGAAAATTCAGCCGCCAAAGGATTTCTGGCGGTTGTGCAGCAACGGGTTGCAGGCCTGACTGGTGGCGGCGGCGCGGCAGCACCAGCTGCCCCGGTCCTGACCCGCGCGCAGGTTGACGCCAATCCCGGTGCCTTTCTTCTGGTCACCGCGTATGGCGGAAATTCGGTGGCGTCGCTTGTGGTCGCGTCCACGAACGGAAACCGGGTCACATGGCTGAGCGCTGATAATGTGGCGGTCACTTTGGAAAATGGAATCATTGTCGCGACACGAGGATTCCCGCGCGACCTGATTGCGGTTGACGCGCGCGGCGTGCGAGCGGCGATCGCCGCGGGCGGCGGAAACGCGCAGCGAATCCATGAAACAATCACGGACCTTGACCAAATTTCACAAGAGGTGTTGCAGTGCAGCATCGCATTAACAGGGTCTGAATCTATTGAAATTTTGGGCAAGACCACGCCGACACGGCGCTTTGAGGAGTCCTGTAGGGGCGAAAGAACAGCGTTTTCAAACACTTATTGGGTTGCGACTGGTGGCGCTATCATAAAAAGCAGCCAAGCCGTGGCACCTGCGACCGGATTCTTGGTTCTTGAACGACCATAATGTGGCCTGCGCTGGGTTGGTTTTGAATTAGTGGCTTGTTTTGACGTGAAAACGTCGGTAGACAATTCGTGATCGTCAATCAAAGTGCATCTAATTGGAGTACCGACATGCGCCTTACCACTACTCTCGCCGCCGCAGCTGCTATCGCTGTAACTGGTGCCGCTGCCAACGCTGGTGGCCTGGCCCCTGAAGTCATGGAAGCACCAGTTGTCGTCGTTGACGCACCTGTTGCAGGTGGCTCGATCAACAGCGGTTACGTTGTTCTCGGCCTGCTGGCAGCTCTGGTTGCTGCTTCTGGCTCTTTCTAATCACCTGATTAGAAGCTTGAATATGGAAGGCTGGCCCTGTGCCAGCCTTTCGCACATCTAAACTATGGAGATTTGACAATGCGTATTACAACTACACTTGCTGCCGCCGCTGCCATCGCAGTTGCTGGTTCTGCTGCCACCGCTGGTGGCCTGGCCCCTGAAGTCATGGAAGCCCCGGTCGTCGTGGTCGACACTCCGGCACCTGCTGGCACCATCAACTCTGGCTACGTTGTGCTGGGCCTGCTGGCCGCACTGGTTGCCGCTTCGGGTTCTTTCTAAGACCTGAAATCATGCGAATTCGGTCAAAAGGGCGTGCCAAAGCGGCGCGCCCTTTTGCGTTTCTAGCGTCGCGCCATCATCGCGAGGCGGATGAGCGTGCGTTCCATCAGCGCATGTGTCGGCGCGGTTGAGGCGCTGCGCATTTGCAGATCGGTGTCGGTCAGCGCGGTCAGCGCGCGTTCCAACCGGTCGCGGCCCCATTGTCCGGCTTGCCGCGTCATCTGATCGCGGCGCGGGCCAAAGACCGGCGGGCGCAGTTTGCCGACACCTTGACCGGGGCCGCCGGGGTCTGATGCCACCTGATGCAAACGTCGAAAGTGGCGCATCGCCCCGATGCAAAGGGTGACGGGCGCGACACCTTGGGAATAGAGTTCCTGTAGCGTGGGACCGATGGCCTGCGCATCGCCAGTGGCCACGACGTTGATGATGTCGTCGACGTCAACCTCTGCCGATTGGGGCGCGTTGGCTTGCAGGTCTGTGACGGTCAGCGGGGTTGAATCGCCGCGCTTGTAAAGACCGAGCTTTTCCAGCGTTTGGCGAAAGTCCCCCGGTTGCAGGGTCTGCGACAACGCGGTGACGGCTTCCATGACGTCACGCGGGACATCCTGCAATCCTGCCTTTGCCAGCGCCTCTTCAATGTCGGCGCGGCTGGGTGGGTCATCGTAGATGCCAATCGCAACGGCGGCTTGGTGGCCTTCGAAGACCTTACGCAAAGCGGACTTGGCCGTCAGTTGACCAGCCGCAGCGACGATCTGTGCATCGCCGGGCTGCCAATCGGCAAGGGCCGCGTCAAAGACCTTGGCCAGCCCATCGGTCGCGCCTTCGACAAAGGCGACGCGCGGACCAGGAAAGAACCCTTGCGCTTTCAGCGCGTCGTTCAGCATCGCTGGATCCTTGCGCAGATCAGCAGCGGCGATGCGCGCGAGGCGCATTTCTTCTTCGGCGTTGGGGCCGGTGATGGCTGCAATTGCGCCCTGCCGCTTGTCCGCAACCCGCATCGCGTCTGCGCCAAAGAGCAACAGGCCCGCATGGGATGGGTCGGGTTTTTTGAGATAGGCGGCGGCGTCACGCCCTGTCAGTTTCATCGCGCCCAATCCCCGGCAGTCGCCGTCAGGTCAGCGACGATCATGTCGGCAAGCGCTGTCACCAGACGTTTTTCAGCATCGCTGGCGGCGGTCTGGGTTGCGACGGTGGATCCGGTGGCAGAGTAACTGGTGAAGGTTTGGGATTTGCCCTGTGCCACGATCGACCCGGCGGCGTCGGTCACGGCCCAATCGACAAAGCCCAGCAGGTTCACACGGGTTGTGTCGCCCTCGGTGGTGATGGCGGCGGCTTTTTGTTCCTGGCGCAGTGTCACCGCCAATGTGAAACGCGGAGCGGTCGCAGCCCCCAGCCGTTCGGTGATCCGTGTTCGGAGATGAAAGCCTGGCACGGTGTCTGGGGCGTCTACCATAACGGCGTTGCGCAGCGTCGCGGCCGCACCGCCGGTGCCAAAGGCCGGGGCAAAGCCACAGCCCGCCAGCACCAAAAGTCCCAAGAGGGCGGTGCGGCGGGCAGGCAAGGCGGGGTTAGATGACAATGTTCACAATCCGGCCGGGGACAACGATGATCTTTTTCGGGGTAGCCCCATCAAGTTGCCGCGCGACGGTTTCAAGCGCAAGCGCCTCAACGTCGGCTTTGGCGGCGTCGGCGGCCACTTGCACCTCTGCCTTGCGCTTGCCGTTGATCTGGATCGGTAATGTCACCGTGTCTTCAACCAGCATCGCGGGGTCCGCCACGGGCCATGCCGCGTTGACGATCAGGCCTTCGCCGCCCAAAAGCGCCCAGATCTCTTCGGACAGGTGCGGGGTCATTGGGGCCATGAGTTGCGCCAGTGTCTTGGCGGCCCAGCGTTTGGTGTCACCGCCTGCCTTGGATTTCGCCAGCGTGTTGGTAAAGCCGTAAAGCTTTGCAATGGCCGCATTAAACCCGAAGGTTTCGATGCCAGAGGTGACATCGGCGATGGCTTTATGTGTGGCCTTTTTGAGGTCCTCATCGGTTGCTGACGCGCCCTCTTTGGAGGTAGCGGCGTCAGAGGCAATGCGCCAGACCCGCGCGAGGTGCTTGGCCGCGGCTTCGGCGCCAGAGGCCGTCCATTCCACGTCGCGTTCTGGCGGGCTGTCGGACAGAACGAACCAGCGCGCGGTGTCAGCGCCATATTCTGCAACGATGCGGTCTGGGTCGACCACGTTGTTCTTGGACTTGGACATCTTGGCGGAGGGGACAACCTGCACCTCTTGTCCGCCGTCGATCAGGAAGGCCTTGCCGTCACGTTCCTCTACCGCTTCGGGGTAGTGATAGGTCGGTTTGCCGCCTGTGGTCGATGGCGTCTGATAGATCGCGTGCGTCACCATGCCTTGGGTGAAGAGCGCGTCAAACGGCTCTTCCGTGCCTTGCGGCAGGTGGCCGGTCATGTTCATCGCGCGGGCGAAGAAGCGGGAATACAACAGGTGCAAAATCGCGTGTTCAATGCCGCCGATATATTGGTCGACGTTCATCCAATAGGCGGCGTCTTCGGCGACTGTTGGCGTGTCCGCTCGCGGCGCGGTGAAGCGGGCAAAATACCATGACGAATCCACGAAGGTATCCATCGTGTCGGTTTCGCGTTGTGCGGGCTTGCCACAGGACGGGCAGGCGCAATCGCGCCAAGTGGGGTGGCGATCAAGCGGGTTGCCGGGGATGTCGAAAGAGACGTCGTAGGGCAACTCAATCGGCAGGTTTTCCTTTTTCTCGGGCACGACGCCGCAGTCGTCGCAATGGACGACTGGGATCGGGCAGCCCCAATAGCGTTGGCGCGAGAGGCCCCAGTCACGCAGGCGGAATTGGGTTTTGCCGGTGCCCCAGCCGTTCTTTTCAGCAAAGGCGATCGTGGTGTCGACGGCGTCTTGGCCCGTCGCTTCGGTCAAGCCGGCGAAGTGATTTACCCAGCGCACCTTTTCGGTTTTGGGCGGCACAAAGGCAGTATCAGCAACGGGTGTGTCGTCATCCATCGCAAAGAAGGTGTCGATGACCGGCAGATCGTATTTGCGGCAGAAATCAAGGTCGCGCTGGTCGTGCGCGGGGCAGGCAAAGATGGCGCCGGTGCCGTAGTCCATGAGGATGAAGTTCGCGATCCAGACGGGCAGATGCCAGTCTGGGTTCAGCGGGTGCTGCACGGTCAAGCCGGTGTCGAACCCGAGCTTTTCGCCTTTTTCCAAAGCCTCTTCCGTGGTGCCACCCTTGGCACATTCCAGGCGGAAGGCTTCGACGCGAGGATCCTTAGCCGCGAGTTCCTTAGCCAGCGGGTGATCCGGCGAGATGCCCACAAAGGACGCGCCATTCAGGGTGTCGGGGCGGGTCGTATAGACCGTGATCGGCTCACCGCCATCGGTGCGCTTGAACGCAAACTCAAGTCCGCGGGATTTGCCGATCCAGTTGGCCTGCATCAGCTTGACCTTGGCGGGCCAGTTATCCAGCCGATCAATCGCGTCGAGCAATTCTTCTGAATAATCGCTGATCTTGAAAAACCATTGGGTCAGCTCGCGGCGTTCGACATCCGCGCCAGAGCGCCAGCCCTTGCCATCGATCACCTGTTCGTTGGCCAGCACGGTCATATCAACCGGGTCCCAGTTGACGGTGGCTTTCTTGCGGTAAATCAGGCCCTTGGACAGAAAGTCGATGAACATGGCCTGTTGTTGGCCATAGTATTCGGGATCACAGGTCGCCAATTCGCGCGACCAGTCCAGTGACCAGCCCATCGGCTTCATCTGCGCCTTCATGTCGGCGATATTCTGGTAGGTCCAATCCTTGGGGTGGCCGCCAATTGCCATCGCGGCGTTTTCGGCAGGCATGCCAAAGGCGTCCCAGCCCATCGGGTGCAGTACGTTGTGGCCGGTGGCGATCTTGTAGCGGGCGATTACGTCGCCCATCGTGTAGTTGCGCACGTGCCCCATGTGGATCCGGCCAGAGGGGTAGGGGAACATCTCAAGCACGTAATACTTGGGCTTGTCGTCAGTGCGCGTGGCTTTGAAGGCCTCGGCGTCATCCCAGGCGGTTTGCCATTTGGGTTCGATTTGAGCGGGTGCGTAGGTGGTCATCGGATCAGACTTTCAAAAGAAAACGCCGGGCTGTTGGCCCGGCGTGGATATAGGCCAAATGGGGGCGGCGGGCTATAGGCGGCCGTCGGCAATGCGTAGCTGGCGCGCGCGGCTTAGGATCGCGTCTTCGACAGCGCGTTGGGTTTCGACCGAGACAGCGCCGGACCGCGTTTGCAGCGCGACGTTCAGGGAACGGGCATCAAGCGCAGGGTCAGTGATGTAGATTGTGGCCTTATAGGCGCGGCTGCCGCCCGGCGGGGTGCCGAAACCAGTCACGATGACGCCGGTGAATGGATCGACGGACTGCATCGGCAGGAAATTCAGGACATCAAGGCTGGCGGCCCAAAGGTAGCGGTTGACCGCAACGCTTTCTGCGCCGGTGGTGCGGGCAGCCTGACGGACTGCATTGGCTTGTTGATTTCCGCCGCCACCAAAAAGACCGCCGAAGATGCCGCCACCACTACACGCCGCCAACGTAAGTATCAGCGTGACAGTTGCAGTCATACGTAAGGTGCGGCGGGCGGGGTTTATCACGGGGTATTCCTATCGAACGCTAAACTTGACCAAATGTGTATCTGGGCAAGCGGGGGCGAACAAGCCCTGCGCAGCGAGAGCATTTGGAATTGGGCAGTTGGGTGTTGCCCAAAAGAAAAGAGCGACCCAAGGGCCGCTCTTTCCGTAATCGTTTTTCGCTTTCGATTAGAAAGTGAAAGATACTGCGATTGTTGTGCCGACTTTTACGTCCTCGGATTTGCCGAGTTCGTCAGATGCTGTTGTAGAACCAGCGTCTTGGTCTGCATACGACATGCGGAGGTTTGCACCGCCACCAAGGTCGTAGTCACCGCCGACATAGAAGTATGTGTCGTCGTCAGCAGAACCTTCGTCACGGTAGCCACCGAACACGGTCAGACCGTTGCCCAGATCGTAGCCAACGTTGATCTGCATGTCTTCGTCCTGACCATCGTGGTACAGAGCGTCGACTGTCAGAGGGCCGCTAGCGTAAGCAACTGCGATACCGTAGTTGTCGTCCCACTCAACGCCGCCAGTGCTGCCGCCCAGATCCTGAGATACGTAGAACACAGTCGCTGTGATTGCGTTCATTGTGTAGGAAGCTTGAACACCGATCGAAGTCAGGTCAACACCCAGGCCAGTGGCTTCGTTTGTGCCGCTCGCCTTAGCATATGCCAGACCAACGTCCAGGCCGCCAAATGTTGTTGTCGCGCTCAGAGCGAAGATCTCAGGTGCTTCATCAGTGTCGGCTTCGCCAACCTGACCGCCCTGGCCATCAACACCTTCCTGGTAGCCGAAGCTCAGGCCGATGTTGCCAAGTGTTGTGTTTGCACCAATCTGCAGACCAACCAGGTCATCATCAGGAGCTTCGTTAGAAGTAACAACACCGTAAGACGCGCCGATTGTAGTCGCGCCGAATGTTGCTGTACCGATCAGGATGCCGTCTTCGCCGTCAAGATCGTCTTCGTCGTTGAAGCCGTCTGCGTCGACGTTCGTCACAGCAGATGAATAGAGCGAGTCAGCAGCAGGAGCTGTGTCACCAAACTTCAAAGAAGAGTTTGGACCTTCGAGGCCGATGACCAGATCGTCGATCTGAACGTCGTTGCCGTCGAATGAAGAGCTGCTTGTTGCGTTGATGATCACGTCATCAGTCGGATCTTCTGTGCCCTGATCGTCGATTTCAGCGTCGTTGATCAGCTCAACGTCACCAGAGATCGTTGCTTTCAGACCGTTGTCCAGTTCCATAACGCCGCTAACGGAGAGGCCGAAAGACCAGAAAACACCGTTGTCGAAATCATCGTTGTAGCCCAGTTCTGCGTCGCCGCCGAAATTAACGCCTGTGTGGCCTTCGGCTGCAGCGGCGCCAGCAAAGGCAACCAGAGCAGTCGAGGTTAGAAGGATGCTTTTCATGGATTAACCCTCGTGTTTGCATTCCAGTAGATGCCAGAACGTCCGGCATTGGGGATGTAATTGCGCCTATCCGGCTGCACACTCAAGTTATTTGGGGGCCAAAGGGCAGGGTCCCTGAAAAATGGTGCATCTGTGTCACACACACTTTTCGCACGAATCTGGCATGACTTTGGCGCGGCTGCGCCCTATTGAAGGGTTAATTGCGAAACATTCAATGGATTCAGGAGCATGGCATGTCCTTGTCAGAGATAATGACACGCGTGAACGACGCAGCCGTCCGGGCGGGGCGCGATCCCGCATCGGTCGACTTGATCGCAGTGTCGAAAGTGCAGCCCGATGCGCGGGTGCAAAAAGTGCTGGAATCAGGTCACAGAAGCTTTGGCGAGAACAAAGTGCAGGAGGCCGCTGGTAAATGGCCGGGTTTTCGCAGTCAGTTTGATGGAATCACCCTGCACCTGATTGGCCCCTTGCAGACCAACAAGGCACGACAGGCGATGCAGTTGGCGGACGTGATCCATACGCTTGATCGCCCCAAGCTGGCCAATACCATGGCGCGAATTGCACAAGAAGAAGGGCGCTGCCCGGATTTGTTTGTGCAGGTGAACACCGGCGAAGAGGATCAGAAGGCGGGCGTGTTGCCCGGTGATGCAGACCGCTTTATCGCCGATAGCCTTGCGCTTGATCTGCCGGTGAAGGGCTTGATGTGCATCCCGCCGGTTGATGAAGAACCATCATTGCATTTTGCCCTGTTGGCCAAGATTGCTGCGCGCAATGGGTTGGCGGGCTTGTCCATGGGCATGAGCGCCGATTTCGAAAGCGCCATTGCATTGGGCGCGACACATGTTCGGGTCGGGTCTGCAATCTTTGGCGCAAGGGATTACGGGTGAGCGACGACTACAATCCGCCGCAGGATCCATTGGTCATTCTGCACGACGATCACGAAGTGGTGCTGGTTAATAAGCCCAGCGGCCTGTTGTCGGTGCCGGGCAAGGGTGAACATTTGTCGGATTGCCTGATCACGCGGGTGCAGGCCGTGTTTCCGACCGCATTGCTGGTGCATCGGCTTGATCGCGATACCTCTGGCGTCATGATCTTTGCATTGACGCCCCATGCGCAGCGGCATTTGGGGCTGCAGTTTGAAAAGCGTGTCACGAAAAAGGTCTATGTCGCGCGGGTCTGGGGTGAGATCGCCGAGAAGACGGGCACGGTGGATCTGCCCCTTTGTGTGGATTGGCCAAACCGACCCAAGCAGCATGTGGACCATGAGAACGGCAAACCGGCCCAGACCGACTGGCGCGTTATCCGGGCGAAGGATGGCGAGAGCCGGGTGCGACTGATGCCAAAGACCGGGCGTTCGCATCAGTTACGGGTGCATATGCTGGCGATTGGACATCCCATCCTGGGCGATCCGTTTTATGCCACAGGACAGGCGCGGGATTTTCCGCGGCTGATGCTGCATTCAGAATCGCTCCAGTTCCGGCACCCTGATGGCGGGGCTGGAATGAAGACTTCGGCAAAAGCACCGTTTTAGAAATGCGCTCGCGCCGAGGGCTGTTATTCGGCGGCGATGTCCCAGCCTGATACGGCTTTGACTTCCAGAAACTCTTCGATGCCCCACAGGCCGCCTTCGCGTGCACGGCCAGACATTTTCATGCCGCCAAAGGGCGACCCTGCTGCACGGTCTACCCCGTTCATTTCGACCATGCCGGATTTCAACGCACGCGCCATGCGGTTGCGGCGTGCGCCGTCGGCGGTCTGAACGTAATTGGTCAGGCCATAAGCGGTATCATTGGCAATGCTGATCGCCTCTGCTTCGTCAGTAAATGGGATGATCGACAAGACGGGGCCGAAAATCTCTTGCTGGGCGATATCCATATCGTTGGTCACATCAGCAAAAACCGTGGGGCGGATGTAATAGCCACGGTTCACACCTTCGGGCAGCCCGGGACCACCCGCCACCAGTCGCGCACCTTCGTCGATGCCAACCTGGATCATCGCCTGAATCTTGTCCCATTGGGTCTTGTTCACAACTGGCCCAAGGTGGCGGCCGCTTTCGCTTGTGGGGCCGACTTTCATTTTGTTGGCGACCTCGGCAGCTTCATCGACCACCCTGTCGTAGATGGATTGTTCAACCAGCATCCGCGTCGGCGCGTTGCAGGATTGGCCGGTATTCTGCATGCAATGCAAAACGCCGCGTTTGACTGCCTTGGGATCGGCGTCGGCAAAGATCACATTGGCGCCTTTGCCGCCCAGTTCCAGCGTGACCCGTTTCAACGTCTCTGCCGCCGCGCGAGAGATCGCCTTGCCCGCGCGGGTGGAGCCGGTGAAAGAAATCATCGCCACGTCCTGATGGGTGGAAAGCTGGGTCCCCACACCTTGGCCGTCACCGTTCACAAGGTTGAAGACGCCCGCAGGCACGCCTGCGTCGTGGACAAATTCAGCAAACAGAAGCGAGGACAACGGTGCCTCTTCAGAGGGTTTCAGCACGATCGTGCAGCCCGCAAGAAGTGCCGGAATCACTTTGAGCGTGACCTGATTCATTGGCCAGTTCCACGGCGTGATCAGACCGACGACGCCAATGGGTTCCATGATGATGCGATCATTTGGCGTATCGTCCCGCAAGGGCCGGTCCCAGTGGACCTCATCCACGGCGTCTAGGAAATTCTCGAGATGCCAAGGCAGGCAGGTCGCCTGACTTTTGAGGGCAAGATCAATGGGCGCGCCCATTTCGATGCAAATGGCTTGGGCCATTTCGTCTTCACGCTTGTTGTATTGCTCTAGGATTTTGGCAACGTAAGCGGCGCGTTCTGCGGGGGGTGTTGCCGCCCATGCCGGGAATGCATCGCTGGCGGCTTTGACGGCGGCATCCGTGTCGGCCTGATCCCCAAGTGAGATTGTTGCGCAGGCTTCTTCGGTGGCGGGGTTGATGACGTCACATGGGCGCGGTGAAGACGGGGACACCCATGCGCCGTTGATGTAGAAGTCGGTATGTTTGGTCATCGCGAAGTCTCCGCCCGTGGTTTGCATAAGGTGGTGCACAGTGAGGGGCCTTTCAAGCGTGCGCCGCCCAGCCTATGTATGTGTTAACCGCCACGCTGCCTAAAGGAGAAACGCCATGAGCTTGCGTATTAACGACACCATCCCGAACCTGACCGTCGAAACTGATCACGGCACTGTCAGTCTACATGATTTTGTCGGCGATAGTTGGGCCGTTATTTTCAGCCATCCCAAGGATTTTACGCCTGTTTGCACGACCGAATTCGGTGCCGTGGCACAATTGGCGGATGAATGGGCCAAGCGCGGCACAAAGGTGCTCGGTGTGTCCGTCGATGGGGTTGAGGACCACAAAAAGTGGAAAGGTGATATCAAGACCGCCGGTGGTGCCGATCCCACCTTTCCGATTGTTGCGGATACGGGGTTAGAGCTGTCGAAGGCCTTTGATATGTTGCCCGCCGAGGCTTATTTGCCCGATGGCCGGACGCCGAATGATACCGCGACTGTGCGGTCTGTCTTTATTGTCGGTCCCGACAAGCAGTTGAAACTGTCGATGACCTACCCAATGAATGTGGGTCGCAACTTTGCCGAGGTGCTGCGTGCATTGGATGGGCTTCAGACGGCGGCGGGCCAGGGCGTAGCAACGCCCGCCAACTGGAACGTCGGCGACGATGTTGTGATCCCGGTTGCCGTGTCCGACGAAGCCGCGAAAGAGAAGTTCGGCGATTTCAGGACCGTCTTGCCTTATCTGCGGATGACAAAGCTGAAATAAGCGCCGCAATTACGGCTATGCAGGGGCGCGTGGATTCACGGGCCCCTTTTTTGCGTCTATCCGGTCGAGGCGCGTTTCGTCGCCGATTGCGCGGTGACCATCGCGTGCGCGCTATCAAAGGGCATCGGGCGACCATAGTAGAACCCCTGACCATCATGGCATCCCAGGGCGGACAAGGTGCGTTCTTGTTCTGCGTTTTCTACCCCTTCTGCGATGACGTTCAACCCAAGGCTTTTGCCAAGCTGGATGACCGTGTGGACGATCGGGTTGACGGTGCTTTCCCCTAAGTCGGTTACGAAAGAGCGGTCAACTTTCAATCGGTTCAGCGGCAGGGCCTTGAGATAACTTAGCGATGAATAGCCGGTGCCAAAATCATCCAGCGCGATAGAGATGCCAAGTTCTGACAGTTCTGACAGGGAGTTGGCGATTTTCTCTTTGTCGAGGATCATGACCCCTTCGGTTACTTCTACTTCCAACCGCTCTGGCGGCAGCCCGGTATCAGCGAGCACAGTACGCACCATCGCCGTGACGTCAGTGCGCGCAAATTGTATTGGCGAGAAATTGACCGAAACGATTGACCCGGTTGCCGGTAAATGCGGGATCCATTGCACGGCGTCCTGACAGGCCTGGCGCAGGATGAGTTCGCCCAGTTCCACAATCAATCCGGTTTGTTCGGCAATTGGGATAAAGATGTCGGGACCGACGACGCCAATCTTGTCATCACACCACCGCGCGAGGGCTTCAAATCCGATCAATCGGCCATCTGAAAGCGCGTGTTGCGATTGGTAGTAGGGATGGATCTTTCCGGTTCGGACTGCCAGCCTAAGCCGCTCTGTCACTTCAAGCCGGGAATTCATCGCGTCCTGCATGCCAACGTCAAAGAATTCGGAACGGTTGCGGCCATTATTCTTGGCCTCATAAAGGGCAAGATCGGCCATCAGCAGCAGTTCAATGCCGACGGAGGTGTTTGCGGGAAATTGCGCGATGCCAATCGACGCTGAAAGCTGAAGCCGATACCCGTCCACTTCATAAGTCTTATTCAGTTGCTCAACCAGTTCGTCCGCGACAGCGGCAAGCGCCTTTGGGTCAATCGGGGCGTCGCTTGTGCAAAGTAGAAAGAATTCGTCGCCGCCCAAACGTGCGATGCAGGCATCGTCGGGCCCGCTTTGACGCAGGCGGTCGGCGACAACCTTGAGCAGCTGGTCGCCGATGTGATGACCGTAGCTGTCATTGACCTGTTTGAAGCCATCAAGGTCGATCAGGATGGCGGCAGCATGGGCGTCCGACAAATTCAGTGCGTCCAGTTGTTTTTGCACCGCGTTGCGATTTCTTAGTCCGGTCAGGCTGTCGTGGGTTGCAAGATACTGCACCTGACGCTTGGCTTCGACAGCGGCGGTTGCATCCGCAAAGATGCCGCGAAATCCGTTGAATTGCGAGCCTGCAAATTGCGGCCGTCCCTTGATGACAATCCAGCGTTGATCGCCCGTTTCGGGATCTTTGAATGACAACGTGATGTCATGGAAATCAACCTTTGCGGCAATCGCCTTGTGCAGCTTTGACAGGTCATCACCAACGTCGGGGGACACCGTGTTGGCAATTGCGTCGAACAACAACGTTTCGGCCTGATTGTCGGGGGGAACACCCAAGATATGAAGAACTTGCACGGGTGCGCTGACGATCTTGCCTTCTGCATTCGTCTGCCAAAGCCATTGTGTGGCCTGTTCTTCGTAATCTTTCAAAAGCAGGTCAATCAATTCGCTTTTTTCGCTGACCATTTCGTGGTTCCGAAAGGCCGCGATCATCGCCTTGCCGCGTTCAAGTGTCGCGTTGAAGACGCTGAGACCGGCGGTGAAAGACAAGAATGCAATGATGAAATCGGTATTGGATCCATTCGCGATGCCGGTCAGCAGTGCAATCCCGGTCATGCCGATGGTCTGAATGATCAGATAGGCCAAAGCCGCCGCTGGTGTGCGCGAGAACCCAAGGGTCCCAATCGCCAAAGTGCCTGCCATGATGGCTGTAACGATCGCCTTTTGATCGCCGGAAACAACGGGGTAGACGATCATCATGCCGATCGTCCATAGCCCGGAATTCACATAAGTTTGGCGCACAAATCGCCGCATATCATTGGCGGAACCATCCGTTTCATAGGTCGTACGCCACGACAGGAACAGCCACCATGAAAACGCGACCATCACGCCGGTCCACAGGACAACGATGCCGTTTATCCCGGCATTCCATGCTTGATACGACAACGCAGGGGCAAAGAACGTGTTGCAAGGCAACATGACGCGCATCTGTTCCATTGTGCCGCGCAACTGGTTGCTTCGCAGGCGTTTGGCCGCGTCATGGGGGAATTGCTCTGGCCGCAGGTCGGAAAGACCGACCCGCGCGATTAAATCCAGTAATGAAAGTGGTGAAAGACCCAAAACGTCCAAGCTCGCAAAGCATTCCCTGCGCGGAACCTAGATCGCGAGTATTGAGATATTGTTAGTTTCGGTCCTGATTTAGAACAGGAAGACGTGGGTATTCACGGGAACCAAGTCATATAGCTCTGCCACATGTTCGTTCGTCAGGCGCACGCAGCCCGAGGAGAAGCTTTTGCCAATCGTTTCAGGCTGCGGCGTGCCATGAATGCGAAAGAATGTGTCTCTGCCTATGTTGTCATGCAGATATAACGCACGGCTTCCCATTGGGTTCTTGGGGTGGCCGCCGGGCAATCCATCTCTGTAGGGACCGTAAATCTCTGGCTCCAGCCGGACCATGTTCCGGGTCGGCACCCAGCTTGGCCATTCGGCCTTTCTGCGGATCGTCAGTACACCTGTGGGATTGCGACCCTCATCGCCGATAGCGATGCCGTAGCGCCGCGCGCGGCCATTGCCCAAAGTCCAGTAAAGAAAGAAATCATCCTTAACGACGTGGATCTCACCCGCTGGCAAATCGTCGTTTACATCAACCTCTTTCGGGCGAAACTTCCACGGCAACCAAGCCGCGTTCGCAACCGAAGGGGCCGCAAGAAAAGAGGCCGCAGCCGCGGCGGTAAAGCGTCGTCGTGTCAACATCATAAGACCTGCTCGTCCTTGCCCGTTTCGGGCTTTTTATGTGCTTTGCAATAGCATCGCTGCCCGGATCCACCGATAGGGAGATTTTCGCCGCAGCTGCGCAGTGTGGGAAGTTGGGCACACTGGCCTGCCAGCGACAGGTCTAAAAGAACAATGTCAGCCCGGTCATGGAAACGATCAGGAACAGGATCGTCATGATCCCACCTGAGCGGACAAAATCAATCACGCGGTAGCCAGCGGGACCCATGATCAAGGCGTTCACCTGATGGGTCGGGATCAGGAACGAATTGGACGTAGATATCGCGACCGTCAGGGCAAAGACGGCAGGGTCCCCGCCCGCGGAAATGGCAATCGAAACGGCCAGCGGCACAAGCAAGACCGTGGCCCCGACGTTCGACATCACAAGCGTAAAGATCGTGGCCAAAACCGCGAGCCCCGCTTGAAGCGCCCATAGGGGCCAGCCATCCAACAGGATCAGGACATAGGCCGCGATCCAGTTTGCGGTGCCAGTGTTTTGCACCGCCTGCCCAAGCGGGATGAGCGAGGCAAGCAGGAAGACCGTGCTCCAACTGACGGCGGCGTAGGCCTCGTCGATCGACAGCACACGACTGATGATCATGCCCACTGCCCCGGTCAGCAGGCAAAGCGAAAGCTGCACGTTCGAAAACAGGATCAACCCAAGTGCCAGCAAGAAGAACACCAGCGCCCAGCCCACTTTGTGCGGGCGCAACTCTTCCTGCGGAAAGTCAGAGGTCACAACCACAAAGTTGCGATCTGATTTGAGCCGGGTCAGCCTGTCCCACTGCACGTGCACAACGGCTGTATCGCCGGCCTGAAATGGCACCTTGCCGATATGAGTGGCGACGTGGTTTTCGGTTTCCACATGGCTCATGGTTTCTTCGCCGCGGTGAATTGCCAGCAAAGATAGCCCGTGGGATTGGCGCAAGCGCAGATCAATCGGCGCCTTGCCGATCACAGCGGAACCGGGGGGGATCACAACCTCTGCCACGCCCGATTGGGTCGATGCGAAATCATCTGCGAAGACGTCCAGTTGCGGCATGATTTCAAGACCGTAGGGTTCCGCGAATTCCTCCATCACCACGCGGCGCAGGCCCAGCACCGCCAACCGGGCAGGGGCCTCAATCGTGGTATCTGCCATCGGTGCGATCACCTTGTGACCCCGGTAGGACGTGCCAAGGATATACATGTGATGTGCGACCATCAGGTCAGACAGGGTGTGCCCGATCAGGATGGACCCTTCGGGCACGCGTATCTCGAACATATCAGCGCGCAGACCGTAGGTGTTTTCAACATAGGCCTGCATTGATCTGGCAGAGCCCGCGTCGGCCCCGCGATCCCGCTGCGACGGCAGAACCCATCGCCCAAACAGCACGAAATACAGAACACCGGTCGTGACCAGCATCAACCCGACCGGTGTGACAGAAAACAGACCAAAGGTTTCCATTTGCTGGTCGGCAGGCAGTGTTTCATTCGAGGCAATGAGCAGGTCGTTCAGCAAGATCAAAGGGGAAGAGCCGACCATGGTGATCGTCCCGCCCAGGATCGCGCAAAAGCCCATGGGCATCAGCAGGCGGCTCATCGGGATTTCGGTGCGGGCAGAAATCCGGCTCATGACCGGAAGGAAAAGTGCGGCGGCGCCGACATTCTGCATGAACGAACTGATGACGCCGACAACACCGGACACGATGGGAATAATCCGCGCTTCGGTCGTGCCGCCCCGCTTGATGATCAGGGCCGCGACTTTGGACATCAGCCCGGTTTTGTCGAGGCCTGCACCGATGATCATCACCGCGATAATCGACATCACCGCGTTCGAGGAGAAACCGGAAAACAGGGACGAGACTTCGGCAAGGTTTCCCAACCCGGGCATATAACTCAACCCGCCAAGCAGAACCATGACGAGGACCGCGGCCAGATCAATGCGGATGATTTCAGAGACAAACAGGAACACGGTCAACGCCAGCAGCGCGAGCACCGCCATCATTTCGTAACTAAGTGTAAGTGATTCCATGCCTTCCTCTTGGTAACAACCTAACGATTCAGGCGGGGCTGAGAACAAGAAAATTACGCATCAGGTGATGATGCCCTGTCCGGTGTGGCATGGACCAATCGCACACCGCGTCATCGCTTCTTTGGAAGTGCGTGCCAAAACGACAAAAGCCCCGGTGTTTCCACCGGGGCCCTCGATTAAGCAATGAAGCGGACTTAGCCCTCTGCTTCTTCTTTTTTGGCTTCTTCGCCGGTTTCCTGATCGACGACTTTCATCGACAGGCGGACCTTGCCGCGATCATCAAAGCCCAGCAGTTTGACCCAGACTTCCTGACCCTCTTTGAGGACGTCGGAAGGGTGGTTCAAGCGGCGGTTTTCGATCTGGCTGACGTGCACAAGGCCGTCGCGCTTGCCAAAGAAGTTCACGAAAGCACCAAAATCGACCAGTTTCACGACCGTGCCTTTGTAGACCTTGCCCTCTTCGGGCTCGGCAACAATGGACCAGATCATGTCGTGGGCCTTTTTGATGGCGTCGGCGTCGTTGGATGCGATCTTGATGATACCGTCGTCGTTGATATCGACCTTTGCACCGGAGACTTCCACGATTTCGCGGATGACCTTACCGCCAGAGCCGATAACTTCACGGATCTTGTCTGTGTTGATCTGCATCGTTTCGATCTTGGGTGCGTGCACGCCCAGATCTTTGGCGCCTGTCAGGGCTTTGCCCATCTCGCCAAGGATGTGCATCCGGCCTGCTTTCGCCTGTTCCAGTGCTTTGGACATGATCTCTGGCGTGATGCCTGCGATCTTGATGTCCATCTGCAAGGACGTGATGCCGTTTTCGGTACCAGCAACCTTAAAGTCCATGTCGCCAAGGTGGTCTTCGTCACCCAGAATGTCGGACAGGATCGCGTATTCGCCATCGTCTTCCATGACCAGACCCATTGCCACACCGGCAACCGCGTTCTTCAGCGGCACACCTGCGTCCATCATCGACAAGGAACCACCGCAAACGGAGGCCATCGAGGATGAGCCGTTGGATTCAGTGATCTCTGACACCAGACGGATGGTATAGGGGAAGTCGGTTGCCGCAGGCAGAACCGCCTGAAGCGCGCGCCAAGCAAGCTTACCATGGCCGATTTCACGACGTCCGGGAGGGCCCACGCGGCCAGCTTCACCAACCGAATAGGGAGGGAAGTTGTAGTGCAGCATGAAGTTCGACTTATACATGCCCGACAGTGCGTCGATCATCTGTTCGTCGTCGCCAGTACCCAGTGTGGTCACAACCAGACCTTGGGTTTCGCCGCGTGTGAACAGCGCCGAACCGTGGGTCCGTGGCAGGATGCCGGTCTCGGACACGATATCGCGGATTTCGTCGAGCTTACGACCATCGATCCGCTTGCCTTCCTTCACGACAGCGCCGCGCAGGATGGATGATTCCAGACCTTTGAGGGCGGAACCAAGGTTTGCATCGGCCTGCTGTTCTTCGGTCAGGGCCTCAACAATGTCGGCCTTGGCTTGCGCCACTGCACCGGTGCGCTCTTGCTTGTCCAGAATGGCATAAGCGGCACGCATCTTGTCTTCGCCAGCGGCCTTCACGGCTGCGGACAGATCAGAGTAATCTGGCGGCTGGAAGTCAAACGGCTCTTTCGCGGCATCTTCGGCCAGATCAATGATCAGGTCGATGACGGGCTGGATTTGCTCGTGTGCGAAAGTCACGGCGCCCAGCATTTCGTCTTCGGTCAGCTCGTAGGCTTCTGATTCCACCATCATCACGGCGTCTTTGGTGCCCGCAACAACAAGGTCCAAACGCTGCTCTGGGTTCATGCGCAGGTTGTGCATGTCGTCCATTTCAGGGTTCAGGATGTAATCACCATCTTCATAACCCACGCGGCAAGCGGCGATTGGGCCCATGAATGGCGCGCCGGAAATTGTCAGCGCAGCAGAGGCGGCGATCATCGCGACCATATCGGGGTCGTTGACCAGATCGTGGCTCAGCACGGTGCACATCACCAGAACTTCATGCTTGAAGCCGGGGACGAACAGCGGGCGGATTGGACGGTCGATCAAGCGGGCTGTCAGCGTCTCTTTTTCAGTGGGACGCGCTTCGCGCTTGAAGAAGCCACCGGGGACTTTACCGGCTGCATAGTATTTTTCCTGGTAGTGCACGGTCAGCGGGAAGAAGTCCTGACCCGGCTTTGGCTTTTTGGCAAACGTCACGTTGGCCATAACGCTGGTTTCGCCCAGCGTGGCAATGACTGAACCGTCGGCTTGACGGGCAACCTTGCCTGTTTCCAGTGTTAAGGTCTCAGGACCCCACTGGATGGATTTTTTCACTTCGTTGAACATCTATCGTCTTTCTGATTGGGCCAATCTCGGCGGTCCGAGTGCCCTATGAATTGGCGGCCCCATGCCGCCGACCCCTATCCTTTGTATGGCGCCGGGGTCGAGGCGCCACGTCTCAGATGCGGGGGCCATACATGAGTTTTTGCTTGATGGGAAGCGTTGTGTGTGCACGCAGCACCGGGTGCGCGTCACCTTGCACTCGCTAATTGAATGTCAGCCCCGTAAGAAGGACGGGAAGGACCGGCCCCATGCTGCAAATCATCGTCAATTCGTGGAACGACCGCCTGCTGCGGCTTGCCTTTCTTTGCATCATGCTGATGGGGATCGCCGTTGCGGCAATAAACCCGTTTCAGTCGGTCATCGGGATCGAGCGGTTGGGCTTTTCAAATGCCGCCTATGCGCTTGTCACGACTGTCGGGGCATTGTTCAGCATGCTCGCCTCTGTCGCTGTGGGCATCTACACCGACCAAACCGGGCGCTACCGCGAGTTTTTGATGGGATGCACCGCTGTCGGTATTGTCGCGGCATCCTGCGTCTTCTTTCTGCCTGCGAAGGCCACCTTTGTATTGGCGCATATGGTGCTATTCCCCATCGCGTCGACGACATTCACGCAATATTTCGCCATGGCGAGCCTTTCTGCGGCCGATAACCCAAAGCTTGATAAAGACGTCAGCCTGTCACTGGTCCGTGCGGCCTTTGCAGGGGCCTTTGGCCTGACGCCGCCGGTGCTGGCGATTGCTGTGGCTGGCGGGATGGATCTGCTGTCGGTCTACGGCTTTGTCGCCTGCATCAATGTGTTTGTCTTGCTTTTGGTGGCGCGTTCTTGGCCGCGTGACCAATCCGCGTTGAACAAGCAATCGGGTCTGGGGTTCTTTGCCTCATTGAAAGAGGTCTCGGACCCTGCCGTCATGATCCGGCTGGCGTTGGTGGCAATCATCATCGGGGTGAACGCGCTTTATAATATCTTGTTGGGCCTGTTGATCCTGAACAACCTTGGTGGATCTGAATCCGATGTGGGTTGGTTTGCAGGCGGCGTAGCGCTGGTCGAGGCGCCGGTGATGTTGTTGGCGGCCGCGATGCTGCGCAAGGTGACACGGTCAGGGATGATCTTTGTCGGCGTCATTATCTACGCAAGCTTCATTGCGATCTTGGCGTCGCTTCCCGGCATCGCGAACGCGTGGATCATGATTATCCCCGGCGGGATCGGTGCTGGGATCTTGCTGTCTGTCACCGTGGGTTACGTTCAGGATTTGATGGCCAAGCGCCCCGGCGCGGGGTCTGCGTTGGTGTCGGTGTCGCACTTTGGCGGCACCATGTTTGCGGCGGGCGTCTTTGCGGCCTCTTCAACGTTTACCGACTACGCAGGTGTGGCGTGGATCGGCTGTGTGCTGGCGCTGATGGCCGGTCTGGTGCTGTTTTTGCTTGATGGTGGGCAGCTGCGAAAGGGCCCAAAGGTCCAGCGCGGCTGAAAAAAGCGAAGACTCCGAACCGATTTCTGGCTAGTATTACAGGGTTCTTATCTGGGGCTTTGATATGAAGACGGTTTTGGTGGCAGTTGGTCTTTGCTTGACCGCGGTGGGCGCGCAGGCCGCCACGTTGAAGCCCGACGCGGTGCTGCCCTCAAGCCTGACCTTGCAAATCGAAGAGGTTGGCCAATTTGGCACCAATGATGCCGCCAACAACTTTGCCTCGCCCGTCAGCGTAGATGGGGATTTGCTGATCGTGGACCAACGCGGATCAGTTCAACAGCAAACACCAACTGGCTTTGTCACTGTGCTGGACGCCTCCAACGCGCCAACCGGGATCACACTTGATGGCAAAGAGGCGGTGCTGAACATCGCCGACGGCAATGGCGCGGACGTCTTTGTGACCTTCACATCCAGCACCTTGCCCACTGGCATGACCGCTTCGCAACTGCCAAGCGATCCGCTCTACGATGCTTCTCCGACCGTTTATCAAGTGGTCTATAAATATCAGCGCGGTGTCGATGGCACCCTGTCAGATCCCGTTGAACTTGCCGCGTTTGAAACAGCTTCGCGCGGACATTCTGGTGGCGGGATGCTGGTGCTGCCAGATGGAAACCTTTTGTTGGCGACCGGTGATAACCTTGCCTTTGACCGTGATGGGTTGGCGGCCCCGCAATTGGATGGGGAACATGTCTCGAAATTGCTGATTGTTGATGGCACCTCGGGTGCTGTGACGGTTGCTGCCAAGGGCGTGCGTAACGTCCAACAGATCACCTATACTGATGCCAGCAAGACCCAGATCGCCTTTGGCGACATCGGCGCCTCCACCGCCGAAGAAATCAACGTCATTGACGTGGCCGACATCACAGACCTTAGCGAGGTCGAAAATTTTGGATGGGGCCGCAACATCGACGGCCAAGCCCGGGAGGGCACATTCTACATCAACGATGGTGCGACGTCTTCGCCCGGCACAACAGCAACCGCCATTGGTGCGGCCCCAATGCCAGAGGCTGGTTTCATCCAGCCCTATGCCCAATTCGGGCGGCCTGACGGACAGACCTTTATCGCGGTGACGGGCCCGGTCGCGTCCGAGGTTTCCTTTGACATCATTGACCTTTTGTTTAGCGACCTGTCGCAGGGCGGGCTTTTTGCAACGACCTCTGGCTTTGGCGGCACATTGAACAGCGTCTATGCGGTTAGCCTTGTCGATGGCACAGGGGCGGCAACGTCGCTGCTGTCTCTGGCAGGCGGCAGCCGGGCAGATCCGCGTTTCTTCAACTTTGCCGATGGATCAGCCGGGGTTCTGCTAGAAGGCACGGGGACATTCTATCGGCTTACGGAACTTGCCCCGACCGCAGTGCCCTTGCCTGGCGGCATGGCGTTATTGCTGACGGGCTTCTTCGGCCTGGTGGTCGTTCGCAGGTGGGTCGTCTAATGCAAAAACGCCCGCGAGATGCGAGCGCTTTTGGTTCGTAAATCGGATGTGTCGACTTAGCGACGCAGGCCAAGACGCTTGATCAGGTCCTGATAACGGGCCTCGTCCTTGCCTTTGGTGTAGTCCAAAAGCTTACGACGCAAGGCAACCATTTTCAGCAGACCGCGACGGCCATGGTTGTCTTTTTTGTGAGTCTTGAAGTGTTCGGTCAGCGTCGCGATCCGGCTGGAAAGGATGGCAACCTGCACTTCGGGGGATCCTGTATCGCCTTCTTTGGTGGCGAATTCTTTCATGATCCGTGCTTTGTCTTCAGCAGTAATCGACATCGGGGTCTCCTTGATTAAGGGTGATGGCGCGATCCGGGATGTCGTCCAGAAAGGCCCTTGGAGGGTCCGTGCAAGGGGATTCCCTGCGCAGATGCGTGCGTTTAGGCAAAAATTGCGCTGATGGAAAGTGTTTTGTGCGCGCTGACCCAAAAACAGAAGTCAGAGGGCCACAAGCTTTACCGTCGTCAGATCCAAAGCGGTGATGCCGCCCAAGGTCGCAACAGCCTCTCCGTCGGCCAATACGGTCAATCCGCCGTCACCCAAGGCCGTCGTCAGGATGGGTGGCACTGTGTCATAGGCGATTTCCAGGATGTCTTCGGCAGGATCAAAGTCGTCCACAAAAGCACCCGTACCCTTCAGAACAGCGAAGGTATCCGCCCCTGTTCCGCCGTTCAGATGATCGTCGATCCCGGCGATGATCCGGTCATCCCCTGCACCGCCGTTCAGGAAGTCCTTTGCGTCATCGTCGCGCCCGTCGATGATGTCACTGCCTTCGCCACCGTTGAGCATATCCGCGCCTTTGCCACCGATCAGCACGTCATCGCCGTGGTATCCCGTCAGCGTGTCGTCGCCATCGCCACCTTCGATATGGTCATGGCCGTCGCCGCCGGTCAGTGTGTCGTCGCCTGCACCACCATAGAGCGTGTCGTCGCCCACATGGCCAAAGATGTCATCATTGCCGTCTTCGCCATAAATGACGTCATCGCCCCGTTCGCCGTGCAATTCGTCCTGGCCTGCGCCGCCGCGAATGTCATCAGCACCTTCGCCGCCATACAAGAAATCGTCGCCCGCGGCAGAGGCGAGCGTGCTGTCTTCATCGCCTGCATAGATGATTTGTGGCGCTTGGGTCTGGTCCTCGGCACCGTCTTCGCCCGGGGTCAGGTTTTCGGTGCCGGGCATCGCCTCGCCACCATCGGATAACAGGCTGCTGACCGAAACGATCTTGACCTGCTCGTCACCGTCTTGCGGGGTTTCATCGTCGGCATCTTCAGCCTCTGCCCCGAAATCAACAAAGACGGCGGCCGACATAGCGACGCCAATCAGGCCCAGAATTGCAAACATGTCGACACTCTCAAAAGATCGCCCCCGACCACCGCGAGGGATAACACATCTTGCGGCGGCATGGGCCAAGATTCTGATGTTTTGGTTAAGACCCGGTGAAGAACGGCAAGAAGGCGTCAAGCACCGCGTTGGGATTTTCTTCCATCACAAAATGACCGGCGACGCAGGATTGGCCCGTCACCTGAGTGGCCCATTTACGCCAAAGCGCCATAGGGTCGCCGGTTTGGGCTGGAAAACCATCCTCGGACCACAAAAAGTGCAGCGGTGCCGTAATTTGTCGGCCCGCATCAGCCGTATCCAACGCCCGGTCAAACGTGGCCCCGGCGCGATAATCGGCGCACATCGCATGAAGGTGGGCGGGATCAAGCGCCTGTTTGGTATAACTTTTCAGCGCCGCAGGGCTGAAGGGGGCAAGCGACTGGGTGTTGTTCCAGGCGCTCAGCGTCCACTCGATATAGCCCGCAGGATCAGCGCCGATCATCCGTTCCGGCAGCGGGGCAGGCTGGGCCAAAAACGTCCAGTGATAGGCCTTCATTGCCAGTTCCGCGTTCCATTGATCCCAAAAGTCGCCCGTTGGCACGATTTCAATGATGCCCAAGCGGTCGAGGCGTTCAGGATGATCCAGCGCAAAACGGTAGGCCACGCGCCCGCCACGGTCGTGTCCAAGGATGTGGGCACGGGGCAGGTCCAGCGCGACCATCATGGCCAGAATGTCGGCGGCCATCTGGCGTTTGGAATAGGCGCTGTGGTCGGCGTTGTCGGGTGGCGCATCGCTGTCGCCATAGCCACGCAGGTCGGGGATAATCACGTCAAAATGGGCGGCCAGCGTTGGCGCCACCTTTTCCCAGCAGTGGTGGTTTTGCGGATATCCGTGCAGCAGGATCAACGGTGCACCCGTTCCGCCCCGATGCACCGACAAAGTAACATCGCCGCAAGGCACATAGGTCTGAGAAAAGCCTTCAATCATTGCGTCCACCGGATCAGAGGTTGGGCATAGGCCACATATAGCGGATGGCGCGGATGCCCGTCTTTGGTCAGCCCAAGATGGTAAAGCGGCTGGCCCGTGTCACGCAAAATCTGAGCGACATCTGGCCCGCGCGCCCGGTGTGCGCCATGGGTGCCCCAAGCCGCCAGAATGTCATCGGCCCACATCGCCGCTTGGCGTAGGACGGTGTCGTTTTCAGGCCCATCTGGGGCCGCGTGCCTGCGCATCGCGTAGGGGTCTGTTTCGCGGAGACCAAAAATGTTGGTCACCCGAAATGCGCCGTAGCCCAAGGCGCGCGCGCGTCGCTCGCACCGCTCTACCGTGGGATCATTCGCCAGCTCGGTCGCTTTGGAGGGGTTCAGCATCACGTAAAGCAGATTTGGCCCGTCCCCCCATTGGCGGGTCAAGGCGTAGCGGTAGGTTTCGCAATCCGAATAGATCGCTGTAGAGGTCGCTGCGTCGGTCTGATGCTGTCGCGTGATCATTCAGCCGCGAACACGCGGCTGGGCTGGATCTTGCCGCCAAGGTATTGCCCGACAGCGACCGCTTTGCCCCCATATGAGGCCCAGACCTCATCGCCGTAATTTGCGTCGCTTGTGATCACCTCGGCAGGGTTGCCATTGCGCAGCTTGGAAACGCTTTCGGCCAGGCAACGGACCTCTGGCAGATCGCTCAATCCAACCTCCAAAGGGAGCAACCGGGCATCCAGCGCGGGCGTCCGCGCCTCTGCGTCGACCTGATCAAGCGTGACGCCATCGGCGGCATCAAACGGCCCCGACCAGATCCGACGCAATTCGCGCACATGGCCATGACAGCCCAATGCGGCACCCAGATCGCGGGCGATGGACCGCACGTAACCACCCTTGCCGCAGGTCATTTCCAGCGTCACGTGATCTGGGTCGGGGCGGTCAATCAGCAACAATTCCTCGACCCATAATGGCCGCGCGGCAATCTCCATCGCCTCGCCGTCGCGCGCGCGCTTGTAAGCACGCTCTCCATCAATTTTGACGGCTGAAAACTGCGGCGGCACCTGCATGATGTCGCCGACGAATTGGCCAAGCGCGTCCTTGATCTGATCGTCGGTGGGACGTTCTTCGCATTCAGCGATCACCTCACCCTCGGCATCATCGGTATTGGTGGACTGCCCCAGCCGCACGGTGAACTGATAGGCCTTCAGCGCGTCGGTGATAAAGGGCACTGTCTTGGTGGCCTCGCCCAAGGCCACGGCCAGCACGCCGGTGGCATCGGGATCAAGCGTGCCTGCGTGCCCGGCCTTTTTGGCCTCCAGCGCCCAGCGCACTTTGTTGACCACCGACGTTGAGGTGATCCCGGCGGGTTTGTCCACCACCAGCCAGCCCGAGATATCCCGGCCCTTTTTCCTGCGTGCCATTTGCTGCTACTCCACCACTCCGACAATCGGACCAAGCTGGAACCCGATGTCCGCCCGTCCAAGATCGGGCGCATAAAGCCTGCTGACTTTGCCGTCAAAGTATAAAGCCTGCGATAGGCCCAGCACGTCGCGGAAAACACGACCGAAGGTGTGAAAGTTCACCGGGTCATTGGCGATCACGAATACCGCCGTTTGCCCATCCGTCGTGGTGCCGACGCCGTTGCGCGTGAACTTGGAACTGCCGCCGGGGATGAACCGCGGATGAAGCGCACCGTCAATCACCAGCATCGGCCCGGATTGTGTGGCAAACGGGCAGGTCGGATCCGCGGACTGAAATTTTAGGCTTTCCATGACGCGCAAGCTGCCATCGCCAAAACAAAACACGCCATTAGGCAACAGACCAAAGTTGCCCGGCCCGTCAGAGGTGATCAGGCGCTGCGTTTCCTTCCCGTCTTCTCGGTAAAGCCCGACCGGGGCGCGGTCATCGTGATACATGCCCGCATTCATCGCAAAGGCCAGCGTGCCGCCCGCGTGATCTTCGACCGCAGAAAATCCGCCCAGAATGCCGCCTGCGTCATCGCGGTGGAACAGGCGCAGGTCTTCCGATGCCGCAACGGTGCAGGCTGTCAGGCTGTGGCCCTCAAATGTCAGATCTTCGCAGGTCACAGCCGCCGCAGGAGTGGCCCACAGTGCGGCAATCACCCAATGCGCGCGCATCAGTCGTCCAGATCCTGCCGGACGTGGCCGTCCTCGAACAGTTTCCGCGTCGCGTCCATGCGGTCAAAGGTGTCGTCGATCTGGAACCGGATCTCTGGCGTGAACTTGATTGACAGGGCCTTGCCAACTTCGCGCCGGATCTCGTGGCGGTTCTTGCGAAGAAGTGCCAGCATCTCTTCCTTGCCTTCACCGCCCAGCGGCAAAAGGTAAGCGGTGGCAACGCCCAGATCGGGGGAACAGCGCACCTCGCCCACGGTGATGGACATGCGTTCCAGATCGGGGTCGTGGATTTCGCCCCGCTGCAACAATTCTGACAAGCGGCGGCGGATCAATTCGCCCACACGCAACTGCCGCTGAGAGGGGCCGCGCCCTTCGGATGATCGGTTCTTTGCCATGCCGCCCACCTAAGGGTTTGGCGGCCTGTTGCCAAGGTGCGACTGTGTCGCGCGCGGTTTTGTGGGGATCTGGACGTCTTTGGCAATTCGGGGCAAATCGTCCTGATGAAAACCTGTGTTCTGAAACCTGCCCGCGTGGCGCGGATGCGAATTATCCTCCCGGCCTGATTGACCGGGCCGGATGGCGTATTTTTCTGGAACAACAGCGGCGCGGCCTGCGCCCAAAACGACGGATGGTTTTCATGACCTCTTTGACACCAACTTTGCATATGTTTTGCGGCAAGATCGCCGCTGGTAAATCCACACTTGCCCGGCAATTGGCGGACAGGGACGGTGCGGTATTGATCGTTGAAGACGACTGGCTCGCGGCGCTTTATCCGGGTGAGATCAATGGAATTGCTGATTACGTGCGTGTGGCAAAGCGGCTGCGCGGCGTGATGGCGCCGCATGTTGTCGCGCTCCTGAACGCAGGGCAAAGCGTGGTGCTCGACTTTCCGGCAAACACGGCTGAACAGCGTCAGTGGATGCGCGACATCCTTGATCTGGCGCATGTCGCGCACCAGATGCACCTGCTTGATCTGCCCGATGATCTTTGCCGGGCACGGCTGCGCGCGCGCAATGCACAGGGCGATCACCCCTTTGCGGCGACCGAGGCGCAATTTGACCAGTTCGCACGCCATTTTGTGCCTCCCACGCCCGGCGAGGGGTTCAACGTCGTGGTGCATGGTGCGGACCAATCCCTTTCCAGCCCCGGCGCACCGGGCTAAGAAGCTGCAACCAAAAGGAACGCGACAATGACAGAACGACCGGGGATCGTGGTGACAGGGGCTTCTGGCCGCATGGGCCAGACGTTGATCAAGCTGATCGGCGAAGGCGATAAGGCCCGGTTGGTGGGCGCATTGGAACGGCCTGGTCACGATTGGGTCGGGCAGGACGTTGGCGTCGCGATGGGCGGGGCTGCGATTGGTGTGGCTGTCACCGACGACCCGCTGCCCGCATTTGCCCAAGCGCAGGCGGTGATCGACTTTACCTCACCCGCCGCAACGGTCGCGTTTTCGGAACTCGCGGCACAGGCGCGCGCGGTGCATGTCATTGGGACAACGGGCCTTACAGATGACGATATCAAGGCCATTGGTCATGCTGCCCACCATGCGGTTATCGTCCGTGCAGGCAATATGTCGCTTGGCGTGAACCTTTTGACAAAGCTGACAAAAATGGTTGCCGCCGCATTGGACGATGACTTTGATATCGAAGTGATTGAGGCGCATCACCACCACAAAGTCGACGCGCCCTCTGGCACGGCGTTGATGCTGGGCGAGGCTGCGGCCCAAGGTCGTGGCGTTGACCTGAACGATGTGCGCGACAGCGGGCGCGATGGCATCACCGGTGCGCGTAAAAAGGGCGACATCGGCTTTACCGCCATTCGGGGCGGCGACATTATTGGCGAGCACGATGTGCTGTTCGCCGCCGCGGGTGAGCGGATCGTTTTGCGCCACATGGCAACCGACCGGGCGCTCTTTGCGCGTGGGGCCATCCGGGCCGCGCTTTGGGGGCAGGACAAGAAGCCGGGGCACTATGATATGATGGATGTTCTGGGCCTCTAGGCCGGTTTTCGCCGCATGAGCCAGAAAATTTAGAACCACACCGCCTCTCGCTACGTATCCCTTGAAAGGACGTCTTTCGGGAGGATCGTTATGAAAATTGGATTGACCATCTGCGCAATTGCGATTGGTTTTGCCCTGCCGGCCAAGGCGCAGGACTTTCGCCCTGTGACCGATCAATCAGAATTTCTGGCCCTTATCGGTGAACGGAACCTGACCAATCGGCTTTATAACCTCAATCTGGCCGTCGCCCCCACCGGTCAAATCCAAGGCTCTGCGATGGGCTGGGCTGTGACGGGATCGTGGTCATGGCAAAACGGATACTTCTGCCGAGAGATGGCCTGGGGCGGTGACCCGATCCCCTATAATTGCCAATTGGTTGAGGTGGCGGGCAACCAGATGCGGTTCACCACCGATCAGGGTGCGGGCGATAGCGCGTCATTTCGTCTGCGCTAGGCTGGGCGACCTTCCTACCTTTGTTCAGAAATCGACAGCTATTCCTTTCTTTTCCCAATCGCCATAGCGCACAGGCTCTGGCCCGTCCCGCCCACCATATTCCTTGGGGCGCACATCATCACTTTGCGCCTTGCGGCGGCGCTCTTCGGCTTCGGCCAGTGCACGTTTGGCAGCAGGCGGCAGGTCTGATGGCTTGTCGGTCATGATGCAGTGATATACGCCGCATGCCATGACAGACAAGCCCGACACATCCGGTCTCGCGCCGCGCCGCGCCGCCCACCACCTGCTGCAACAGGTCACGACCGAAGGGCGTCTGATGTCCGAGTTGATCGGCAGCGGCGCGTTGGACCGGCTGGCCGCACCCGACCGCGCCCGTGCGCAGCGTTTGGCGACCGATGCCCTGCGCGGTTTGGACCGGGCCGACCGGCTGCTAAAGCCGCACCTGAAAAAGAACCCACCGATCTTTGTGCGCAATGCATTGCGGCTCGGGGTGGCGGAACTGGGCGCGGGCGAGGCGCCGCATGGTGTCGTCAACGCCTATGTGGAAATCGTGGCCCGCAACAAACGCACCGGTAGCCTGAAGGGGCTGGTGAATGCCGTGTTGCGCAAAGTTTCGATTGAGGACTGGGCCAAGGCCCAGACGCCAATTATGCCGCCGTGGCTGCGGCAACCGCTTGTGTCCGCATGGGGCCGCAAGGCGATGGCCGCGATCGAAAAGGCGCATTTTGCCGGTGCGCCGCTGGATTTGTCAGCCAAGGATCCAGCAGCAGTTGCGGCGGCCACAGGCGGGGTTGTGCTGCCAAATGGAACTGTCCGTTTGGCGGATCAAGGGCAGGTTTCTGCATTGCCCGGTTATGACGCCGGTGATTGGTGGGTGCAGGATGCCGCGGCTGCGATGCCTGTTGCGCTTTTGGGTGATGTATCGGGGCTTGCGGTGCTAGATCTTTGCGCGGCCCCGGGTGGCAAGTCACTGCAACTGGCCGCTGGCGGTGCCACGGTTACGGCGGTCGATGCCTCTGCCAATCGCATGGCCCGTGTTGTTGAAAACCTCAATCGGACCCAACTGACGGCCGAGACGCTGATCATGGATGCATTTGATGTAACCGGCCAATGGGACGCCGTGTTGCTGGATGCGCCCTGTTCGGCCACTGGCACGATCCGGCGACACCCCGATTTGCCTTATGCGAAAGACGGCGCTGAATTTGCCGGGCTGATCGCGCAGCAATCGGCGATGATTGACCACGCATTGACCCTTCTCAAGCCGGGCGGGCGCTTGGTGTTCTGCACCTGCTCTTTGCTGCCCGACGAAGGTGAGGTTCAGGTGGAAGAGGCGATTGCACGCCACGCCCTGACCGTGGACCGTGACGCGCTGGCGCTATCGTGGATTGATTCTGCATGGATCACGCAAGAGGGTGGATTGCGGCTGCGGCCCGATTACTGGGCCGAACATGGCGGCATGGACGGATTTTATATGGCGGTTCTCGTCAAACCTGCGTGACACGAATCTTGCGCTGCGTTAACCTTTGCCAAAGAAGACGGCGTAATGCCGCAGACCGAGGCAGCAGAATTTGGCCGATCCGCAGACATGGCGTGCAAGACGCACGGCTTTCATGCATCGCGTTGCCGCGCGCCGTGCCGCGCGTGCAAAGCCTGCGACGGCATTTGTGACGGCACCTGAGCCCCGCACCATTGGTCATTTTGCCCGCGGTCGGCAACTTGTTGCCGGTAATCTGCTGTTTGCGGGCACGCTGACGGAAACCAAGGATGGGTCGGTCTGGGACGTCATCGGTGACGACTTGGTCGTGTCGGAAACGCAGGGCTGCGCATGGCTGGATGATCTGGCGGCCGTCGGTGATGCCCGCGCGCGCGAAAAGGCGCAACGGTGGGTGCAGGACTGGATTACACGCTACGGCAACGGGACGGGCCCTGGCTGGACGCCTGACCTGACCGGCCGCCGTCTGATCCGCTGGATCAATCACGGCTTGTTTCTATTGCGAGGGATCGAGAAGGTGCCAAGCCAGCGGTTCTTTCGGTCCTTGGGCCAGCAGACCCTGTTTTTGTCGAAGCGCTGGCGCACGGCGCGGGCCGGGTTGCCCCGGTTCGAGGCGCTGACCGGGATGATCTACGCAGGCCTTTCGCTCGAGGGCATGGAAAAGCACGTTGGCCCCGCGATCACAGCGCTGGCTGAAGACTGCGACCGCCAGATCAACGCGCAAGGCGGGATCCCGACGCGCAACCCCGAAGAATTGCTGGAGGTGTTTACGCTGCTCAACTGGGCGGTTCAGGCCATAGGCTCATCCGGCAAGACACCGCCCGCGCCCCTGACTGATGCGATCGCCCGCATCGCCCCGACGCTGCGCGCGTTGCGCCATGCCGATGGTGGCCTTGCGCGGTTTCATGGGGGCGGGCGCGGCATTGACGGGCGGCTGGACACGGCGCTTGCGACCTGTGCGGTACGCACCTTACCCGGCGAAGGGCTGCACATGGGGTTTGTGCGGATCAGCGCGGGCCGCACATCGTTGATCGTTGATGCAAGCCAACCACCTGTGGGGCCACCGTCGGTGAATGCCCATGCCTCGACCCTTGCGTTTGAACTGACCTCTGGCCGCCGTCCGCTGATCGTGAACTGCGGCTCTGGTGCGAGCTTTGGTCCGGACTGGCGGCGGGCCGGGCGCGCGACGCCAAGCCATTCGACACTGGGGCTTGCAGGCTATTCCTCTTCGCGACTTGGGGCACCGGGACGGTTGGGGCAGGGGCAGCAGGAAATGCTGATTGATGCCCCCGAACTGGTGCAATGCGAGGTTTCGCAGCTGGATGACGGCAGGCGGCTGGAATTGTCGCACAACGGATTTCAACCAACCCACGGGCTGACCCATGCCCGCATTCTGGATATGGCGACCCATGGCCGGGGCCTTGTGGGCGAGGATCTGATCACCACCCTTGATGACAGCGACAAGGCCCGGTTCGACCGCGCACTGGATATGACCGCCCTGCAGGGCGTCCCGTATGCGATCCGCTTCCATCTGCATCCCGATGTCGAAGCATCGCTTGATTTGGGTGGTGCGGCGGTGTCGCTTGCGCTCAAATCAGGTGAAATCTGGGTCTTCCGCCATGATGGCATGGCGGATTTGTCGCTGGAACCTTCGGTTTATCTTGAAAACGGACGAATTAAGCCCCGACATGCGCAACAGGTGGTTTTATCCGGGGCCGCAATGGCCTATGCGACCCGCGTGCGCTGGACGTTAAGCAAGGCGCAGGACACACCCGATGTTGTCCGCGATCTTGCGCCCGCTGCCGGCGGCTTGGACGACTAAACCTTGGGGACCCTTGATGACTGACCTTTATCCCGTGCGCCGCGCGTTGATTTCCGTATCCGATAAGACAGGTATGATTGAACTGGCGCATGCGCTTGCGGGCCATGGGGTCGAATTGCTGTCGACCGGTGGATCAGCCCAGCAGATGCGCGATGAAGGGCTGGACGTCAAAGATGTGGCAGAGGTGACAGGCTTCCCAGAGATGATGGATGGCCGTGTCAAAACGCTGCATCCGGTGGTCCATGGCGGTCTTTTGGCGGTGCGTGACAATGCGGGCCATGTGGCGGCGATGGATGAACATGGCATCACGGGCATCGATCTGCTGATTGTGAACCTTTACCCATTTGAAGAAACCGTCGCCAAGGGTGCCGATTTCGCCACCTGTATCGAGAATATCGACATCGGTGGTCCTGCGATGATCCGCTCTGCCGCCAAGAACCATGCCTTTGTGAATGTCGTCACCGACGTGGCGGATTATGCCGAATTGCTGGCAGAGCTGGACGCGAATGGCGGCCAGACCACGCTTTCTTTCCGTCAACGGCTTGCGCAAACCGCCTATGGTCGCACCGCCGCTTATGACACCGCTGTCTCGACCTGGATGGCAGGGGCAACCGATCTGGCAGAGCCGCGCCGCCGGTCCTTTGCAGGCGAACACCGCCAGACCATGCGCTATGGTGAAAATCCCCATCAGCAGGCCGCGTTTTACACCGACGGCACGGGCCGTCCCGGTGTCGCCACCGCCCAGCAGCATCAGGGCAAAGAGCTGTCCTACAATAATATCAACGACACCGACGCCGCGTTCGAGCTGGTCGCTGAGTTCCAGGACGGCCCAGCCGTGGCGATCATCAAACACGCCAACCCCTGTGGCGTGGCGCAGGGGGCGACGCTGCTTGAGGCCTATCAAAAGGCGTTCGACTGCGACCGCACCAGCGCTTTTGGCGGGATCGTCGCGCTGAACCAGCCGCTGGATGAAGACACCGCCAAGGCCATCGTGGAAATCTTCACCGAGGTCGTCATCGCCCCCGGTGCCTCTGACGCGGCCAAGGCCGTGTTTGCGGCCAAGAAAAACCTGCGGCTTTTGACAACTGATGCGCTGCCCGATCCACGCGCTCCGATGCTGACCTACCGGCAGGTCGCAGGCGGAATGCTGGTGCAAGACAAGGACACCGGCCACGTGGCCGACGACGATCTGCGCGTGGTGACCAAAGTGAAACCAACGGACGCGCAAATGGCTGATCTGAAATTCGCGTGGAAAGTCGGCAAACACGTCAAATCAAACGCAATTGTCTACGTTAAGGATGGCGCGACCGTTGGCGTTGGTGCAGGCCAGATGAGCCGCCTGGATTCGGCCCTGATCGCCGCCAAAAAGGCCGAGCGTATGGCCGAGGCGCTGGGCCTGCCTGCGCCATTGACCCAAGGGTCTGCTGTGGCATCCGATGCGTTCTTCCCCTTTGCCGATGGCCTGATGGAAGCCGCCGCCGCCGGGGCGACCTGCGTGATCCAGCCCGGGGGCTCGATGCGGGACGATGAGGTGATCGCCGCCGCCGATGAGGCAGGCATCGCCATGGTCTTGACCGGCATGCGCCATTTCAAGCACTAGCAGCCGGGCTGAGACTTTGCGATAAAGGCCGCGTTGCTTTGGCCCGGTCGCACCGGGCTGCCTCGACCCATGGGCCGATGCCGCCCTGCCTAACTTGTGGATCCGACCAAAATGCGCCTTCTTTTCTGGACCGCCACCTGGGTCTTTGCCCTTGATCAGGCCACAAAATACATCGTGGTCCAATGGCTTGACCTGCTGCGCCGCCAAGAGATTGAGGTCTTCCCCCCTTTCCTCGTGTTGCGTATGGCGTGGAACCGGGGCGTGAATTTCGGCATTGGTGCCGGGCTTGATATGCGCTGGGTCCTGATTGTTGTGGCGTTGGTGATCTCTGCCGCCGTTGTGGTCTGGCTTTGGCGATCGGGTTCGACGAAATGGGGCTATATCGCCGGTGGTGTTCTTGTCGGCGGTGCCCTTGGCAATGTGCTTGACCGGTTGATCTATGGCGCGGTTGCGGATTTTCTGAATATGTCCTGCTGCGGCTTTACCAACCCTTACGCCTTCAACGTCGCCGATGTCGCGATTTTCGTTGGTGCGATTGGCCTTGCGATCCTGCCAGAGAGGCAAAAGAAAAAGCCATCTGCAAAGTAATCGGCCAAGAAAAAGGCCTAATCCATGCCGACCAAGCTGATCTGGCTCTCCGATTTACACTATACCGCGTCGGGTGACGTGCTGGGCCATGACCCCCGCGTGCGGTTGGAAGCGGCGATCGCGCTGATCAACGACCACCACGCCGACGCTGATTACTGCATCATTTCGGGCGACATGGTGAACCGTGGAACTGATGGTGACTATGCTGCGGTCGCGGCACATCTTGGTCAACTGACCGTGCCTGTCCTGCCCATGGTCGGCAACCACGATGACCGCGTGTTGTTTGCACGTTTCTTGGCCGCTCCACCCGGCCTTGATGGGTTCTTGCAATACGCGATTGAGACACCGGATGGCCTGATCTTATGCCTTGATACGCTTGATCCCGGACAAGACAGCGGCGCGTTCTGCGATCTCCGCGCCGATTGGTTGCGCGATATGCTGGCGCGCGGATTGCCGACGTTCATTTTCATGCATCATCCGCCCTGCGACATGGGCCTGCCGATGCAGGATCAGGATCGATTGGCGGACGGGGCGGCGTTTTTGGATTTGTTGGCGGGATATCCAAACGTCGTTCAGCTTTTGATCGGCCATGTGCACCGCCCGATCACCGGCGTGGTTCAGGGCATTCCCTTTGCGACCATGCGGTCCGTGCTTTATCAGGCCCCGCCGCCACTACCTGCTTGGGATTGGTCCAGTTTTGTGCCTGCCGCCGAAAATCCTGCACTTGGTGTCATTGCTTTGGACAACGGTGCAATCACGCTGCAATACCATGATATTTGCGCCTATCAGCATGGCGTTCAATCGGGATAACACCTTGTGCTTTCAAGACGTGACGCCGCCGTCGCAATCGGTTATCCATGCGATCAAACGACCAAAGGGACGAGAATGAGAGCGTTTGTATTGGCCAGTGCGGCTGTTCTAAGCCTGTCAGCCTGTGGCAATGGGGGTCTGCGTGACCTCAGCACGGTCTCCAATGGACCGGATGAATTCAGCGTGCTGCCAAGCGCCCCTTTGACCATTCCCGAAAACCTGTCGGTGCTGCCGCAACCAACACCGGGGGGGACCAACCCGGTTGACGCCAACCCTAAGGCAGAGGCCATTGCAGCCCTCGGTGGCCGCCCATCGGCAGCGTCGGCCGGGGGGATCCCGTCATCCGATGCGGCGCTTGTGTCTCATGCCGGGCGCAACGGGCAAACCGGGAACATCCGGGCCTTGCTCGCGACCGAGGATGCGTCAATCCGCAGGTCCGCTGGGCGCTTTGGTGGCTTGTTCGGTGGCGATCGGTACTTCCGCGCCTATGCCAACCAAGCGCTGGATGCCTATGCCGCTCAGGAACAATTCCGCCAGCGGGGCGTTGCAACACCATCGGCGCCACCTCAATAGCGTGTTTTGAAAGCGCGGCGGCTGCGCGGTCAAGACCGCTCACATCCGCGTATGATCCATTGCGCATGTCGCGCGGCGCTCTAAGTTGTCAGTCACACGCCGCAGCACAGGATCTCTCATGACGCGCTTGATCGCATTCGCCTTTGCCTTGTTCGCAACAGCTTCCCACGCGGAAGAGGTCACGACCTACACCTTAGATAACGGCATGGATGTCGTTGTGATCGAAGATCACCGTGCGCCGGTTGTGGTGCATATGGTCTGGTACAAGGTTGGATCCGCCGATGAACCGGTAGGTGCATCGGGCGTGGCGCATTACCTTGAACACCTGCTGTTCAAAGGCACCGACACGCTGGCCCCGGGCGAGTTTTCCGCCACCGTTGCGGCCAATGGCGGGTCCGATAATGCCTTTACCAGCTACGACTACACCGCCTATTTCCAACGTGTCGCCGCTGATCGTCTGCCCCTGATGATGCAGATGGAAGCCGACCGTATGAATAACCTGCGCATCGGCGCAGAGGACATCGAAACAGAGCGTATGGTCGTGCTTGAAGAACGCAACCAGCGGACCGAAAACAGCCCCGGCGCCTTGGCGCAGGAACAATTCCGCGCCGCCCTTTACCAAAACCACCGCTACGGCGTGCCGATCATCGGCTGGAAGCACGAGATGGAAGAACTCTCGCTGCAAGACGCGCTTGATTTTTATGACCTCTATTACAGCCCCAACAACGCCATCCTTGTGGTTGCGGGTGATGTGGAACCCCAAGAGGTCAAAGCATTGGCCGAAGAATATTACGGCGTGATCCCGGCTGAACCCGACCTGCCCGAACGCATCCGCCCCGAAGAACCGCCACAGCGGGCCGAACGGCGTATCACCTACGTCGATCCGCGCGTCAGCCAGCCCTATCTGACCCGCAGCTACCTTGCCCCCGAGCGCGACAGCGGCGCGCAGGAAGAGGCCGCAGCCTTGGTCTATCTTTCGGAATTGCTGGGTGGGTCGTCCTTTACCTCTGCCTTTGGCAAGGCTTTGCAGTTCGAAAGCCAAACGGCCGTCTATTCCAACGCCGGTTATTCTGGCAACGCGCTTGATGACACCAGCTTTGGCGTCACCATCGTGCCCGTGCCCGGTGTGACCCTGTCAGAGGCTGAGGCCGCAATGGATCAGGTCATCGCCGACTTTATGGCCAACCCGATTGACCCCGCCGACATGGACCGGATCCGCAGCCAACTGCGGGCCTCAGAAATCTACGCCAAGGATAACGTGCAAGGTCTCGCGCGGCGCTATGGTGCAGCCCTGACGCAGGGGCTGACGATTGCCGATGTGCAGGCCTGGCCCGATATCCTGCAAGCCGTCACCGAAGACGACATCAAAGCCGTGGCCACCAAGGTCTTGAACCGCGATCAGGCCGTCACTGGCTGGGTTGTCGCATCACAGGAGGATGCGAAATGATCCGCTTTGCCCTGACCCTTTGGGTTGCCTTCACCGCCTCCGCCGCCATCGCCGCTGTTGAGATCAAGGAAATCACATCTCCCGGTGGGATCGAGGCTTGGCTGGTCGAAGAACCCTCCATCCCCTTTACCGCACTTGAAATCCGCATCCGTGGCGGGGCCTCGCTTGATGAACCGGGCAAACGTGGTGCCACCAACCTGATGATGGCCCTGATCGAAGAGGGCGCGGGCGACATGGACGCCCAAGCCTTCCAGACCCGCCGCGAAGAACTCGCGGCCTCTTTTAGGTTCCGTGCGGGCGATGACCTCACCTCGATCTCTGCCGAATTCCTGACCGAGAACCGGGACGAGGCGCTGGCCCTTCTGCGCGAGGCGCTGATAAACCCACGCTTTGACCAAGATGCCATTGACCGGGTGCGCGGGCAGGTGCTGTCCGGGCTGGCCTCTGATGCCAAAGACCCCAACACGATCGCCTCTGACGCGTTCAACGCCGCCGCTTTCCCCGGCCACCCCTATGGCACGGTAATGGACGGCACCGTGGACAGCGTCACCGCCCTGACCCGCGACGACATCATTACCGCCCACCGCAACGCCCTGACTCGTGACCGCATCTATGTCGGCGCCGTTGGCGACATCACGGCTGATGAATTGGGCCCGCTCTTGGATGCTTTGCTGGGTGATCTGCCTGCCGAAGGTCCACCCCTGCCACCAGACGTCGACTTTGGCCTTGCCGGTGGCACAACCGTGATTGACTTTGAAACCCCGCAGTCCGTGGCCCTCTTTGGCCACACGGGGATCGAACGTGACGACCCCGACTACATGGCGGCTTATATCATCAATGAAATCCTTGGCGGATCTGGCTTTGATTCCCGCCTGATGACAGAAGTGCGCGAAAAGCGCGGCCTGACCTATGGCATCCGCAGCTATCTGGTGCCGAAGTTCCATGCGGAAATGGTGATCGGGCAGGTCGCCTCTTCCAATGACACCATCGCCCAAGCGATCGAGGTTGCGACGGATGTCTGGCGCGGCTTTGCCGAAAACGGTGTCACGCAAGAAGAGCTGGACGAGATCAAGACCTACCTGACCGGTGCCTATCCCCTGCGGTTTGATGGCAACGGCGAAATCGCAAGTATTCTGGTTGGGATGCAGTTGACCGGGCTGCCGCCTGACTACGTGATCAATCGCAATGATATTCTGAACGCCGTGACGCTCGAAGATGTGAACCGTGTTGCCGCTTATCTGTTGCAACCCGACAACCTGCATTTTGTCATCGTTGGTCAACCAGAGGGCCTGTAGGGCGTGCAATCTTCCCACCTCACCTCGGATTAACCTAATTTAAGGTTTCCCTAATTAACGCTTTGTTAGGGTTAAACAAAATCACGAATGCCCGGCGCCTCTGTAACACGCGCTGGAATTAACCTTTCGTTCACCATCGCGCTGCCACGCTCCTTCTTGGCCGGGGGGCAAACAAGGAGCGTGCGATGCGTGATCTTGGTTGGTTTGTTCTAAGTGGTTTGGTTGTTGTCTTCTGGCTATCCTTTGGTCCCCGTGCTGTGGCGGCTGAATTGACCTATGGTCCCTCCAGCACGCAAGAGCGGGCCCACCGTGGCGGGATGATGTCGGTCTTGTCTTCATTGCTGCAAGCATTCTCGACTGATCCCAAACCAGATATCAACGTGACACGTCCCCAGATCACACCCTCGGCGCTGGGCATCCAAAGTCTCGACCTAATGCAACCCGGCACGGCCTCCGCCCGGTTGGTCCGGCGTCTTACGACCTCTCAATCGCGATTGGTGCGGTGTGGTGGCAGCGGCGGCCAATACTGTCTTGTCGCCCTCAGATCCCGCTAATTGCCACCGTAGCAAGGCGGTTTTCCCCTCGTAGAATCGCCGCCGGTCATGCTAGAAATAGTGCCATGACCGTCGCTGACCCCCAGATAAAGCCCGCACCGGTGATCCGGCAGCTGGACGACGCCGCAATCAACCGGATTGCGGCTGGTGAGGTCGTGGAACGCCCCGCCTCGGCCGTAAAGGAACTGGTGGAAAACAGTATTGACGCCGGTGCCACCCGGATTGAGGTCGCGATTGCCGACGGCGGCAAGACCTTGATCCGTGTCACAGATGACGGCTGCGGCATTGCGCCCGCTGATCTGCCGCTGGCGCTGTCGCGCCATGCCACCAGCAAAATTGACGGCTCTGACCTGCTCAACATCCACTCTTTTGGATTTCGCGGAGAGGCGCTGCCCTCTCTCGGTGCCGTGGGCCGTCTGACCATCACCAGCCGGGCCGGGGAAGAGGCCGCGACCATCACCGTCGCTGGCGGTCAACCCAACGCTGTTAAACCCGCCGCGCTGAACAGCGGCACCGTGGTTGAACTGCGTGACCTTTTTTATGCCACTCCCGCGCGGCTCAAGTTCCTCCGCTCTGACCGCGCCGAAAATCAGGCGATCACGGATGTGATCAAGCGGCTCGCGATGGCAGAGCCATTTGTGACCTTCATCCTGCGCGACACATCCGGCGGCGACCAGCGCACCACCTTCCGCGCCGACGCCCAGACGGGTGACCTCTTTGACGCGCTGCACGGTCGCTTGCGCGCTGTGTTGGGCCGCGAATTTGCCGATAACGCCGTGGCGCTGGATGCCGAACGTGACGGCTTACACCTGACTGGCTACGCCGCCTTGCCGACCTATTCGCGCGGTGCTGCCATCGCGCAATTCCTCTTCGTCAATGGCCGCCCGGTGCGTGACAAGATGCTGTTGGGCGCGCTGCGTGCAGGCTACATGGATGTGCTTTCGCGCGACCGTCACCCTGTCGCTGCGCTGTTCATCGACTGTGATCCGACGCTGGTCGATGTCAACGTCCACCCCGCGAAATCAGAGGTCCGCTTTCGCGACCCCGGAACCGTGCGTGGGTTGATCGTCTCTGGCCTGCGCCACATGCTGGCCGTTGCCGGGCATCGCGCATCCAGCACCGTCGCCAATGCCACCCTTGGCGCGATGCAGCCGCAACCGACCGAACCCCGCGTCTACCAAATGGACCGGCCCAAGTTCACCGCCCAATCCATGACCTTCCAGTCCGGCTTTGCCGAACACCGCTCCGCCCGTGTCGAACCAACGCCCGAGGATACAACCCCGGATGAGGCGCTCCCCCTTGGGGCCGCCCGCGCGCAATTGCACGAAAATTACATCCTCGCGCAAACCACCACCGGCATGATCCTCGTTGATGCTCACGCCGCGCACGAACGGCTGGTTTATGAGAAACTCAAGACCCAAATGGCCACCAATGGCGTCGCGGCCCAGGCCCTTTTGATCCCCGAGATTATCGACCTGACCGAGGCCGAAGCCGCCCACCTGATCGCCATCGCCCCCGACCTTGCCCGCCTTGGCCTGACGATTGAGCCCTTTGGCGGCGGTGCCATCGCCGTGCGCGAAACGCCCGCTTTGCTGGGCGAGGTCAACGCCACCGCCCTGATCCGCGACATCCTTGATGAACTCACCGACCAAGGCGACAGCAAACTGCTCGAGGCGAAGTTGAACGCCATCCTGTCGCGCGTTGCCTGCCATGGCTCTGTCCGCACCGGTCGCCGTATGTCCGCGCCCGAGATGAACGCGCTCCTGCGCGAGATGGAGGCGACGCCAAACTCCGGCCAATGCAACCACGGGCGGCCCACCTATGTGGAACTCAAGATGACCGATATCGAACGGCTGTTCGGACGCACATGATCCAGATCGGCGAGCAGACGTTTAACCTCAATGACCCCGCCGTCATCGCCGCGATCATCGGCATCGCGGTCACGATACTGATTGTGATCCTGCTGATCCTTGCAGTGAAACGCGCCGGGCAATCCGCCCAAGCCGTCAACTTTGTTGCCACTCAGGTCGGCCAGCTCGGCCAAGACGTGCAGGTCCTGAACGCCAACCAAAGCCAGCTTGCCGGCAACATCCAGACCGTCAGCGACGCACAGGCCACCGCGCAGGTCCGCGTGATCCAAACGATGGAGGCGCGGCTGGCAGAGGTGAACGCCCAGGTCGCCGAACGCCTCGCTGACAATGCGCTCAAATCCGCGCGGTCGATGTCGGACATGCAGGAAAAGATGAAAGAGACCCTCACCGGGTCGTCCGAGAAATCCACCAAGCAGTTGACCGAACTCCAGGAACGCTTGGCCACCATCGACAAGGCGCAGTCCAATATCGAAAAGCTGTCCGGCGACGTGCTGACGCTGCAAGACATCCTGTCCAACAAACAGCGGCGCGGCATGTTTGGCGAAATCCAACTGACCGATATCGTGTCCAAGGCGCTGCCCACGGATGCCTACGCTTTGCAGGCCACGCTTTCCAACGGCAAGCGCGCCGATTGCCTGATCCATCTGCCCAATCCGCCCGGTCCCATCGTCATCGACGCGAAATTCCCGTTTGAGGCTTATGAGGCGCTGGCCTCTGCTGACACGCCAGAGATGCAGAAAATCGCCCTGCGTGACCTTGGCAATGCCGTGCGCGTCCACATCAAGGCGATTTCAGAAAAATACATCATCGAAGGCGAAACCGCCGATGGCGCGATCATGTTCCTGCCGTCCGAAGCCGTCTATGCCGAACTTCACGCGCGCCTGCCTGCCGTGGTGCGCGAGGGGTTTGATGCCCGCGTCTGGATCGTCTCACCGACGACTTGCATGGCCACGCTGAATACGATGCGCGCGATCCTCAAGGACGCGCGGATGCGTGAACAGACCGGTGCGATCCGCAAGGAACTGGCGCTTTTGGGCGGTGACGTTGACCGTTTGGTGACCCGCGTCGGCAATCTGGACCGGCACTTTGAACAGGCCTCCAAAGATGTTGAGGACATCAAAATCTCTGCTGGCAAAGCGGGCAAGCGAGCGCATCGCCTTGGCAATTTCGATTTTGAGGAACTTTCCGCCGAGGATGAAAAGGTCGTCCCCCTTGCGCCCCCCGGCACCTAAGGGCAGGATCACCGCAACCCAATCCCGGAGACCGCCATGCGCCTTGTTCTGACCCTGCCGCTTTTGACCCTTGCCGCCTGTGCGCCGGGCGAGCCGTTTACATTTGAACAAAACCCGCCACAGGTGCAGCGCGCTTGGGCAGCGACCTTTTCGGATCAACCCTTTGACACCGGTCCCGTCAGCGTCATTACCCAAGAACACGGCGAAATTCACACCTATACCTTTGCGCCTTGTCGGGGCGGCCAGGCGGTCTGTGTCGGGTCGACCCGTGGTCGGGTGGCCTCTGTCAATGTCACGGATGATTTCGTTGTGATTTCAGGTGCTTCGCGTGGCCGCACCTTCTATCTGTCGCCCGGCGGCGACGGTTGGCTCAAGAAGAACGGTGAATTTTTGCCGCTAGCTTGGGATGACGAAAGTGCGATCTCGAACTGGGCCGTGACGCGGATTACCGATCAGGGGCAGGGGCTGGAAACAAAGACGCAATAGCCGCGCAATCGCGATCAAAAGTCGTCGGTAATGAATTGTTCAGTTGCACTATGTCAAGTTTGCTGTATCGCAGGTTAGCAGCAATAATTCGGCAGTCATGACAATAACAAAAACGCCCGCCATCGACACCGCCCGTGATTGGGTCCGTGTTCTCGCCAAATATCGTGAACCCAACGCATTGCGTAGCAGTTTCGAACTGGCGATCAGCCTTGTTCCCTTTGTTGTGCTTTGGGTGCTGGCTTGCTGGACCGCGCAATACAGTTACTTGGGCGCTTTCCTGATTTCTGTGGTCAATGGTGGCTTCTTGCTGCGGCTTTTCTGCATTCAGCATGATTGTGGCCATGGGTCATTCTTTGGCAACCGCTACCTTAGCGATTGGGTCGGCCGGTCGCTTGGCGTGCTGACCCTGACCCCCTATGATGTCTGGCGTCGCGCGCATGCGATCCACCATAGCCACGCGGGCGATCTCGATCACCGTGGCATGGGCGATATCAAAACCCTGACCGTCGAAGAATACCAGCAGCGCAGCCGCTTTGGCCGCCTGCGGTATCGCACCTACCGCCATCCTTTGGTGATGTTTGGCCTTGGGCCCGGCTATATGTTCCTTTTGCAGAACCGTGTGCCCTACGGCTTTATGAAGCATAATAAGACCTACTGGATCTCTGCCATGGGCACGAATGCAGCGATCCTCGCGATCATGTCTGTGATTGTCTATTTTGGCGGCTGGGCTGCGCTGTTTCTGGTCATGTTGCCATCTTCACTGGTTGCGGCTTCTGTCGGGGTCTGGCTGTTCTATGTCCAACACCAGTTTGAACAGACCCAATGGGACGAACACGCAGATTGGCAGCTGCACGAGGCGGCTTTGCACGGCAGTTCCCACTATGACTTGCCTGTGGTCTTGCGCTGGTTCTCGGCCAATATCGGCATCCACCACGTCCACCACCTTTACAGCCGGATCCCGTTCTATCGCCTGAACGAAGTGCTGCGCGACCACGAAGAATTGGTGGAATGCAGCCGTATGACCCTGCTGGAAAGCTTCAAATGCGCCAACCTTGATCTTTGGGACAGCGCCAACCGGCGGCTTGTGTCGTTCAAGGCCGCACGGCAACTGGCCCACGCCTAAGGCACAAAATAAAAAGCCCCGGTTGCATACCCGGGGCTTTTTGCGTCTCGCCTGTGTGTGATGGGGATCTAGATCCCGACGAAACGCTGGACCATTCGGGGCAAAAACCCGTTGAACTTTAGCGGTGCATCCGTAGCGGCCAGACAGATGCAATCCATCCCGGCCTCTGCCACAGGTGTGTGGTTAAGGTCCTCGTTGGCCACTTCAACATCGCCTGCGCCAAACCGGTCGGTTTCATCCACAAATGCGCCTTGCAGCACGAGGGTCAGCTCTGTGCCGCGGTGTCCGTGATCGGGCACCGCCGTGCCTGCGGGGATGTGCAGCAGACGCACTGTTGCGCCCTTGGAGGTCGGCAGTATGGCCTGGCTCACGCCGCCGCCAATCTTGCGCCATTTCACCGCATCTACATCGCCCTGCACGTAGTCTTGCAACGGGGTCGGGAACAGCCCGCTTGATTGCGCACGCACCTTGGTGGCGGCAGGCGCATTGGCGATCTTGTTCAACGTCGCGGTCAGGCTGTCTTCGGCCATCTCTGCGCTGTCCGCACCCATCATCACTTCGCCGCCCACGGCATCGAATTCGGCAAGCGCTGCGCGGCAGTCGTCGCACATGCTAATATGGGTGGCGACAACAAGGTTAAACGCCTCGGGCAGGGTGCCAGCGGCATAGCCCATCAGCAGGGCGTCGGTCAGGTGGTGTTTGATATCTGTCATCTGCATGTTCACTTCATAACGTGGCGCAGGCGTTCCAACGCCAGGCGAATACGGGATTTGATCGTGCCAAGTGGCAACCCTGTCTGTTCAGCAATTTCACTGTGCGAAAGGTCTCCGAAGTAGGCCTTTTCGATCAGCATCCGCTGTTTTTCGGGCAATTCGGCCAAGGCCGCGCCCAGTTTGCTTGTCTCTTGTTGCAGCGCCAGCGCGTCTTCCTGGTTTGGCTCTGCCTCTGGCCCCCACGGTAATTCTTCCGGTTCGGGGCGGCGTTCCTTGCGCAGAATGTCGATCCGACGGTTCCGCGCGATGGTAAAAATCCAAGTGCTGACGCTGGCCTTGGCGGGGTCAAACATCGCGGCCTTGCGCCACAGCGTTGCCATTACATCCTGCGCGCATTCCTCGGCCATATCGGGGCTCGTACCTGACTTCATCAGGAACGACTTCACCCGCGGCGCGAAATGCGCGAACAGCTCCGCAAAGGCCTCTCGGTCTTCGTTGTCGCGTATCGCTGTGACATGGGCGACCCACATCATGCGTTTGGCGGTATCCGTCTGATTCAACCGTTTCGTCCTCGCAACGCCGGAAAGTCGTGGCTTTTCGGGACTGTATAGCCCCATTGCCACAGCCGCATCCGGTTTTGTGCTGTCTTTTGCTAGCGTCAACATATCCTATCTACGCGACAACAGCTCTTTCGGATCACACCACTTCATGTTTTTTTCATCAAATGCATCCGACGCATGGCCTGCGCCGTAAAAGATCAAAAGACGAAAGCGATAAGGACCTTCCATGCCATTTGAAAACGTAGCAGCGGCGCCCCGTAAGGTGGCCGTCATCGGGGCCGGTATATCGGGCATGGGGGCCGCGCATATGCTGGCCAAAGACCACCGCGTGGTGCTGTTCGAGGCCGAGGCCCGCCTTGGCGGACATGCTCGCACCCGCATGGCAGGCCCAAACCGCGACGTGGCGGTCGACACCGGCTTTATCGTCTTCAATTACGCCAATTACCCGCATCTCACCGCCCTTTTTGACCACCTCGACGTCCCCGTTGAAAAAAGCACGATGAGCTTTGGGGCCAGCTTTGACGGTGGTCGCCTTGAATACGCGCTGACCTCGATGGATGCGCTCTTTGCCCAGCGGATGAACGCCGCGAACCCGAAGTTTCTGCGCATGGTCCGTGACATCCTGCACTTCAACAAACACGGGCTGGCTGCCGCTGCGGATGAAAGCCTGACTGTCGGCGGCCTGCTGGAAAAACTCGGTCTTTCGGTCTTCTTCCGCGATCACTATCTCTTGCCGTTTTCCGGTGCGATCTGGTCCACACCCAAGGAACAGATCATGGATTTCCCAGCCTACGCACTGTTGCGATTCTTCGACAATCACGCGCTGTTGGGCGTGACCGGCCAACATCAATGGTACACCGTCAAAGGTGGCAGCATTGAATATGTAAGCCGTCTGGGGGCCGATATGGAACGGCGCGGCGTCGACCTGCGCCTTGGTACCCCCATTCAAACCGTCCGCCGCACCCCGCTCGGGGTCGAGGTCAAAGCAGGTGGCGCATGGGAAAGCTTTGATGAGATCATCTTTGCCACACATTCCGACGATACCCTGGCCCTATTGTCGGATCCCACGCCATCCGAACGCCTGACGCTTGGCGCGATCCGGTATCAGCCCAACGACATTGTGCTGCACTCTGATACCTCTGTCATGCCAAAGCGCAAATCGGTCTGGGCCTCCTGGATCTATACAGAGGATCGCGGCAAGCAATCCGACCAGATTGACCTGACCTATTGGATGAACTCGCTTCAACCGTCGATCTCAGGCGGCGACTTTATGGTCACGCTCAACTCCACCCGGCCCATCCGTGACGATCTGATCTGGGACACCGCCACCCTGCGCCACCCGGTATATGATATGGCGGCCCTTGAGGCGCAGAAAACTGCGGCGGCCTTGAACGGATCAAACCGCACATGGTTCTGTGGTGCATGGATGAAGAATGGCTTCCACGAAGACGGCATCGCGTCGGCCTATGATGTTGTCCATGCCCTCAACGCGGTGGAACGGCTTGAGATGGCAGCAGAGTGAGCGCGGTTCAGCACATATCAGGAGAGACCTACCACGGTCGGCGCGGGGCGGTGAAAAACGCCTTTCGCTACTCTATCGACTATGTGCTGCTTGACGCCGAAGCGGACCTGACATACCCCGGTTTCTTTGCCCGCAACCGCGCCGGTCTGATGTCTGTGCAAGACAGCGACCATGGCGGGGTGCCAAAACAGGGCAGGGGGGCGGCATGGGTCCGCGACATCTTGCAGGCGCATCAAATCCCGCTCAAAGGCCGCATCGATCTTCTGGCGCAACCGCGCCTTTTGGGGCATGTCTTCAACCCCGTCGCCTTTTGGCTTTGCCATGATGATACAGGCGTGCTGCGCTGCGTCATCGCAGAGGTGACCAATACCTTTGGCGACCGTCACAGCTATCTTTGCGCCCATGATGACCTGCGCGAGATCACAAAAGACGAAACGCTCGCTGCGCAGAAAATTATGCATGTTTCGCCATTTCAGCCAATTGAAGGCGGATATGTGTTCCGTTTTGATATTTCTCCAGCGGATATTCACATCGTCATCGATTATAGTCGCGGCAACGGCGGGGTGATCGCCACGCTCAAAGGTCCGCGCGCACCACTCACGAACGCCTCTATCCTCTGGGCCGCCCTGCGCCGCCCGTTCGGCTCTCGCCGGGTTCTGACGCTGATCCATTGGCAAGCGATTAAGCTGTGGTGGAAAGGGGCCACTTTCCGCAGCCAACCCGCCCCGCCAAGCAAAGAGGTCACCCGGTGAGCGCCCTGCGCGACCGCCTGCCAGCCTATTCCCTTTTCGCCGCCATCATCAGCGCCGCAGGGCTGCCGATCTACATCTACGCCCCGGCCTATTACGCCGAAACCTACGGTGTCAGCCTCACAGCACTTGGTGGTGTCCTCTTTGTCCTGCGCCTGATCGACGTTGTGCAGGACCCCGCCCTTGGTTGGGTCAGCGAGCGGCTGACACGCGGCAAAGCGCTGGCCGTCAGTGCAGGTGCAGCACTTCTGGCGATCTCGATGATCGGCCTTTTTGCCGTGGCCCCGCCGATTGACCCGCTGTGGTGGTTCGCCATCACCGTCACCGGCCTATTTTCGGCGTTCAGCTTTCTGACCATCAATTTCTATGCCCAAGGCATCACCAAGGCTGGCCCGGCCCCCTCTGGCCACGTTCGCCTTGCGGCCTGGCGTGAGACGGGGGCGCTTCTGGGCGTCTGTATCGCGGCCATCGTGCCCACGGTTCTGATGGGGATGACCGACAACCCCTTTGCCACTTTCGCCTATGGCTTTGCCGCCCTCACGGCACTGGCCACCCTTTACATGTGGCCCGAATGGAAAGGCCGGATCGAAAATAGCCCGATGGGGATCCGCGACATTTTGTCCGACCGGCTCGCCAAACGCCTCCTGATCCTCGCGCTCTTTAACGCCACCCCGCTCGCCGTCAGTTCCACGCTTTTCCTGTTCTTCGTCGACGACCGCTTAGGCGCAATCGGTTGGGAAGGCCCACTATTAGTGCTGTTTTTCCTCGCCGCCGCTATCTCTGCACCGCTGTGGTCACGGCTCGCGGCCCGCTTTGGGGCCAAGCCCACGCTGCTCACCGCGATGGTCCTCGCCGTCCTTTCATTCGGCTACACGCTGACTTTGGGCACCGGCGATGAGATCCAATTCGCCATTGTCTGCGTATTAAGTGGTGCAACGATCGGAGCAGACCTGACCCTCCTCCCCGCCATGTTCGCAAAACGCATGGCACAGGTTTCTCCTAACGGCGGACAGGGCTTTGGGCTTTGGTCGCTGGTGAACAAAATGACGCTGGCCTTTGCGGCGGTGGTGCTTTTACCGCTGCTGGAACAGGCCGGATTTACCGCCGGGGCTGCGACAAACCCCGATACGGCCCTGACAATGCTGACACTCCTTTACGCCGGGGTGCCATGCGTACTGAAACTCGTGGCAATCGGCCTGCTGGTCGCCACCCAACTAGAGGACACATGATGTCACTCGCTGCATTTCTGATCGGGGCCGCACTGGTCCTGATCGGCCTGATCGCCAAGTCTCGCTACGTGTCCTTCTGGGCGCAGAAGCCGGACGACTATGTCGATGGCCCAACCTTCAATATTCGCGACACCTTTCAGGGTCCGATTGAATGCGAAGGCGTCATCTATGGGCCCCTTGGCCGTGTGACCTCTCGTTTCGTGGCGCATTTTGATGCCCAATGGGAAGGCAACGTCTGCACCATGAAAGAGGTGTTCCACTACGACAGCGGCAACGTGCAAAACCGTGAATGGACCCTGACCCTTGGTAACGATGGCCGCATCAAGGCCGAGGCACCCGATGTGATCGGCGCAGGCTCTGGCCAGCAAACCGGCTCTGCCGTGCTGCTGAACTACCGGATCAAACTTTCGGAAGAGGCGGGCGGTCATATCCTTGATACCACCGATTGGATGTATCTGATGCAGAACGGCACCGTGATGAATCGCAGCCAATTCCGCAAATTCGGCATTCAGGTCGCGGAACTGGTCGCCACGATGCGCCCGGCCCACGCCCGCAGCGCGATGCCCGGCGAATAGATGCAAGACTGGCAAGGCAAACGCTACTGGCTTGTGGGTGCGAGCGAAGGCCTTGGCCGCGCCGTGGCCCACACCCTGTCACGCGCAGGCGCAGAGGTCATCGTCTCAGCCCGGAGCGAGGACCGCCTGAAAACACTCGTCGACGAACTCCCCGGCACCGCGTCCTACGTCACCGTTGACGTGACCAACATGGCCAGCGTGCAAAAGGCCGCAGCTCAGGTCGGCGACATCGACGGCATGGTCTACCTTGCGGGGGTCTACTGGCCCATGAAGGCGCAAGAGTGGGACAATGAAAAAGCCGACATGATGGCGCAGGTCAACTACCTCGGCGCGTCCCGCGTGGTGGGTGAGGTGATGCCTCAAATGGTCGCCCGAAACGCGGGCCACATCGTCTTGACTGGGTCGCTCTCTGGCTTTCGCGGCCTGCCCGGTGCTATCGGCTATTCCGCGTCCAAGGCGGGCCTCATGTCGCTCGCGGAATCGATGCAATACGACCTGCGCACCAGCCCGATCAAGGTCCAGCTGATCAACCCCGGCTATATCAAGACCCGGCTTACCGACATGAATGACTTCAAAATGCCCTTCATCATGTCACCCGAAGACGCCGCAAACGAATTCTTTGACCATATGAACGACGACGCCTTCAAGAAGTCGTTCCCGATGCTGTTTTCCTGGCTCTTCCGGGGGTCGCAGTTCATGCCTGACTGGATGTATTACCGCATCTTCGGCACCGATTAACCTCCGCCCACCTTGCGCCAGATCAAAGCTGGCCCATCCGCGAGACCCTAACCTGTAAGCGCAAAACAGGAGGGTCCCATGCTCGATATCGCCCCGAACAAAGTCGCCGAAGTCATCATCCTCGCTCGCGAAATGGACCGGGCAGAACCTGAATTCGACAGCTTCGTCGCCCGGCTGAACGTCGATGAACAGGCCAGCCTCGTGGCCCTGATGTGGATCGGCCGCGGCACCTTTGACGCCGCCGAGATCACCGATGCGATCCAAACCGCAAGGCAAGAAGCTACGGCCCCGACCCAAGACTACCTCAAAGGCACCCCCCACCTCGCCGACCACCTCGAAACAGCCCTCGATGCACTTGGCATTGACGTGCGCGGAACAGAGGATGACGTGTATTGATCCAGAAGGTCACCGCCGCCGGGGGCGGGTTTGAGCCCAAAATGGCCAATGCTGCGTGCTGCACGGATGCCTGTTATTCTAGCCGTCAATGTCGATCCCACCGGCTTCATCACAACGCTAGAGCCGAAAGGTCTAGGCGTCTTTAATCGCGATCATTTCGATAGGTGAAATGCGCCCGGCAGCCAAATTTGCTACCATATTTCGGATTTTTTCTGCGGTGGTCTGCTGCATGAGCACATGTAAACCCAAAGGGGGTGGTCCTCCAGCGGCTTCGGTTGCGGCCATCATTCTCTTGAAGAAATCCATTGCAAAGTCGTGACGATTGTTTTCCCCCGCGACGACGAACCCATTAGCTTCGAGTTCCACTCGATAGTCTTTGGGCTCTGCAACCCAGCTTGTTTCATGTGTTGTTGCCCAAGGAACAGGGTAGATTAGCTCTTCGTCGTTAGCCTTCATGATATCGTAGATACCAAACTTTGCGCCGGATTTCAGAACACGGGACACCTCAGAAAACAGAACATGCTTGTCTTCGATGTTCATACCGACATGCATCATGAATGCGCCGTCAAAACTCGCATCCTCAAAAGGAAGTGAAAGTGCACTACCTTGCTGGAGCGTTATGCTGTCTGCCAAACCGACCCATTCGCAAAGCCGCTGCCCAACCTCCACATACTCAGATGTTAAATCGATCCCAGTAATCTTTGCTCCGTAAGTCTTCGCAGCGAAACGCGCCGCCCCCCCCAAACCGCAGCCAATATCAAGTATGGATTGGGACGCCGATATCTTTAGCTGGTCTAGAAAATGAATGCTCGCTGCTCTTCCGCCGATGTGGAATTCATCTACAGGGCCAAGATCCTCTACGCTGGTGTTTTCAGGCTGAATACCCTGTTTTTCAAGGCCCGCTCGAATCGCAGAGAGCAGGTTTCCATGGAGATAGTGGGTGGAAATCCTCTTATCGTTCTTCATGACAGTCAACTTTTCCAACTGGTGAAGCGCGACACTACCACGTTTCACCAAATCGCCTAAGCTGTCATTGGCGCACCCGCGGCGAACGGCATGTGTGGATGGCTCCTGCATAGCAAGACATTTTTGATCTGATTTGTGCATTTGTCAGAAGCAGTCAT